>NZ_JGYN01000001.1 GCF_000741165.1 Bifidobacterium biavatii DSM 23969
CCGTGCGCGGCCTCGCCGTCGTAGCCGGTGGCAAGGTCGGCCGGCAGCACGCGCCACGACGATCCGTCGGCGCGGTACTGGCTGATGCGCGCCTCGCGCAGCACGTCGGCGTTCGGATTGGAACGGCGCAGGGCTGCGCACGCATCGGCGGCGATCTCGGCGAGGCGCTTGAGGTCGCGAGCATAGTCCTCGCGGGCTTCGCGGTGCACCCACGAAATGCCGGAACCGGGCAGGATGTCGTGGAACTGGTTGAGCAGCAGCGTCTTCCAGATGCGGTCCATGTCCTCGCGCGGCCACGCATAGAACGGATCGGCGATCGAGGCGGCGGCGCCGAGGTATTCGACCGTGCGCAGCAGCGATTCCTCCCGGCGACAGCCGCGCTTCATGTCCTGCTGCGAGGTGAGCGTGCCGCGGTGCAGCTCGAGGTACAGCTCGCCCTGGTATTCGGGCATTTCCTCGCCGGCGTTCGCCTCGAGCTGCGTGCGCGCCTTGGAGAAGAACTCGTTCGGGCTTTCGACGCTCACGCGGGAGACGCCTTCGAGGTTCTCGTAGCGATGCAGGTGGTCCATCATGTCGCGCGTGGGGCCGCCGCCGCCGTCGCCGAAACCGAAGAGCAGCAGCGAACGGTCGGCGAGGTCCTTGTCCTGGAAGTTCTTTTCCGCGTAGTCGAGCTCCTGCGCCTTGCACCATGCGGCATACGTGTCGGACGGCGGGAAGTGCGTGAAGATCGGCGTGCCGTCGATGCCGCGCCACAGGAACGAGTGGTGCGGGAATTTAGTGGTGTCGTTCCACGAGATCTTTTGGGTCAGGAACCACTCGTAGCCGGCACGGCGCGCGATCTGCGGCCAGGCGCCCGTGTAGCCGAAGCTGTCGGGCAGCCAGATGCCCTTGGGCTCGATGCCGAGCTTCTCCTTGAAGTAGCGCTTGCCGTAGGAGACCTGGCGGATGAGCGATTCGCCGCCGGGCAGCATGCCGTCGGCTTCGACCCACATGCCGCCGACCGGAATGAACCGGCCTTCCTTGATGCGTTCGAGCATGCGGGCGAAGATGTCCGGATGGTCCTCTTCGAGCCACTCGTACTGCTGGGCGGAGCTCATCGCGTACTTGAAGTCCGGGTCGGCGTCCATGAGGGCGAGCGCGTTGGAGACGGTGCGGGCCACCTTGCGGCGCGTCTCGCGCACCGGCCACAGCCATGCGGAGTCGATGTGCGCATGGCCGATGGCGCTCACCTGCATGGCGGACGCGTTGGAGGGCTTGGCGAGCACGCCGGCGAGTTCGGCTCGGGCCGTCTCGACCGTGCCGCTGATGTCGCGCTCGTCATAGGCGTTGAGCGAGCGCTGGAGCGCCTTGGCGAGCTGCCAGTAGCGCGGCGACGACTTGTCGGCGAGTTCCATGAGCTGGCATGCGACGTCGAGGTCGATGCGGTATTCGTCGAGCTCGCGGTTGAACGAGGTCAGGTCGGCGGAACGGAACACGTACGGTTCGTCGGGCTCGCCGGTGGCCTTCTCGCCGAGTTCGGTTTCGATGAACGGCGGCACGCCGAGCAGCAGCGGGTTGCTCGCGGCTTCGAGGTAGAGGGTGAACGTGCCGTCCTCGGCGACGGGCGTGTGCGCGGTGCCGTCGGCGTCCATGAACGGCACCCAGATGTTGAGCGGGTGCACGGCCTTGAGGGCGGTGCCGTCGGGACGGTAGACGAGGCCTTCGATGTGGCCGCCGCAGGAGTGCTCGTACCAGCCGAGGTCGAGGATGAGTTCGAGCGCCTCGCCGTGCTTCGGATAGCCGGCGGGCACCTGACCGGTCAGGCGGAACCAGACAGTGCCCCAGGTGGTGCCCCATTCGTGGCCGAGTTCGAAAGGCTTGAAGTCGATTTCGCCGCGGTTGAGCTTGGCGAAGAATTCGGCGGACGGCATGGGTTCGCCGGGAATGTCGAACGCCTCGACCGTAAGGCGTGCGACCGACGGGTGAATGTGCGGGTTGACGCGCTGCCGCAGGACGCGCTTGCAGCGTTCGAGCTGCTGTTCGGGTTTCAGAAACATGGTTGTCTGTCTTCACTCCCCTTGGTTGCTGGTGTCGCAGGCCGTTCGGCCACGTCGTTGTGTCCCCTGTGCGAGGGCTGGGCTGCCGCGCCTCGATCGTGCTGCGCGTCTCCGCCGCCGTAACTAAAGCGCTTTAGTACCATTCTGTCCAAGGAGCGGCGGCCTGTCAAGTTCCCCGCCGTCGCGCGTGTTTCGGGTCTCGACGGCATTCATGCCGGCATGAGGGCGGATACGAAAAAGCGCCACCCCTTGTGGGAGTGGCGCTTTTGTTGGTGGAGTCGCGGGGAATTGAACCCCGGTCCGGTGACCGAGCCCGCAGTCTTCTACGTGCGTAGTCTGCTGGCCGTTTGGCAGCTTTTCTGCCCCCGCCTATGTCGCAGACAACGGGCGGCGGGCATATTCGCAGTTAAAGTCCCGATGCAGCCCTGCAACGCAGCTGCATCAGCAAGTCTTCTTAACGACGCTCAGCATCCCCCCAAAGACGAGAGGGAGTGAACGGAGCGGCTGCTCACTGGTTAATCCTGGCGCGAAGCTCAGGCAGCGAGAGCGAACTCAGTGCGGTTAGATTTAGCACTTATTCTTTTGCCGGGGGCATCCACGAGCGGACCCGGCGTTCTCGGCACGCTTCCCTGCGACGAACAGGTCACCGTCGAAACCGATCGACCCCAATCTTGATTTATCAAGCTTCCGCTTGCGCGGATTTTTCAATATACGTCCGCGCAAGCGAAACGGCAAGTTTTCGCGCACGGCATAGCGTGTCGCGCGGCGCCGCCCGTCACTTGATGATCGGACGCGACGGCGCGGACACGTCGACCTGCGTCTTGTCACCAATCACGTTCGGAGCGGACAGGATCTTGTCGACGATCGCCACCTTGAGCTCAAGATCGGACGAATCACCCCACACCACCACGTGTTCGCCGCCGTTGAATTCAGTGGTGATCGAATCCTGCGTGCTCGCGGTCACCTTAGTGATCGACGTGCGCATCGCATCGGGCAGCCCGCCGAGCACTTTGAGCGCCTCCTTGACCGACTTGTTCTCCAGCGACGCATCAACGTCCTTCACCTCGATCACGGGAATGCCCTTGGTGGATGTGTGCCCCACCGTGTTGAGCACGCGCGCCTTGCTGTCCACGGCCACCATCTGCGAATCGGATGTCTTCAGCATGGCGGCGGGCTGTTGGGCGCTGATCTTGACGGCCATACCGTGCGGGTAGCGTTTGGTCACGTCCGCCTCGGTGACGCCCGGAATGTTCGTCAGCTGCGCCTTCACGTCTTTCGCGGAGACGAGCAGCAGCGACTTGCCGGACTGCTTGTCGGCAATGGCGAGGATCTCGCTGCGGCTCACCCATTCGTTGCCGCCGGTCACGCTGATCTCCCCGGTTTCCAGCCGGAGCACGGGAGAGAAGAACAGCAGCCACACCAGCGAGCACACGGCCGCGACGACGGCGACGGCCGCGGCCGCGCGCAGCGCGATCACGCGAGTGCCCGCCTTGCGCTTCTCTTTGAGCCGGGCGTTGAAGTCGATAACCTTCGGACGCGTGGGGATGCCGAGCACGCCGGACGTTTCCCGCAGCGTCTTGGTGACCACGTCCTCGCTGGGCATACGCCGCGCGTCAACGAACCCCCGATCGTCGCGCCGGATGCGACCCGGTTTGCCGGGCGCAGCAACGGACCGTCCGCCGTTCGCCCGTTTGGCACCCGACGTCTTACGCCCGGTCGCCGAGGATGCCGCGCGCGCGGCCGCCGTCCGGTGCTTCGCCGGCATCGATTTGCGGATGGACGGCGACGTTTCCGCGCCACCGTGCGCCGCACGGGAGGCGGATGACCTGCTGACCGGCATGGAACCGGTCGCCGGCGGCTTGCCCGAACCAGACGAGCCGGATACCGATCGCGCGGTGCGGGCGGCATGCGCGTTGCCGCCGCCCCGTCCCAGACCCGCCGACGAAGCCGTGCGGGAGACGCCGTTGCGCGGTACTCCTCCCTTGACGGCCTTCGAGGCTCCGCCCGACGCGGAACGGGCGACGCGGCGGCCCGCGCCGGTCGCGCCGGCGTCTTCGCCGCTGGAACTGACGACCCGTCGCGCCATCAGCGCCCGTCCGCCACSGCGATGCGCTTCAAGCGCGTGCAGCAGCACGTCGTCCATCTGCGTGACGTCGCCGGCGCCCACGGTGAAGATCACGTCGCCGTGATGCGCGCGCATGGCGAGCATCTGCGCCGCGACGCGCATGTCGTCGACCGCGCGGATCCACTGCCCGGCGGGTTCGTGCGCAAGACCGGCGGCCGCGTCGACGATCGTCTGCGCGGTGACGTCCGGGAAATCCTCCTGCTTTTCGCGTGCGGGGAAGATGCCGGTGACGATCACGTCGTCGGCTTTGGCGAGCGCCGCCGCAAACTCCCCGGCGAAGAACTTGGTGCGCGAGAACAGGTGCGGCTGGAACAGCACGCGGATCACCGACTCCGGGTAGCGCCGGCGCGCGGCGTCGAGCAGAGCGGCGATTTCGGTCGGATGATGCGCGTAGTCGTCCACCACGGTCACGTCGGCCACGGTGCCGCGCACCTGGAAGCGTCGGGCCGCGCCAAGGAACGTGCCGGCCGCCTCCGCCGCGCGGTGCGGGTCCATGCCGAGCAGCGTGGCGGCGGTGATGGCCGCGGTCGCATTGCGCGCGTTGTGCACGCCCGGCACGATCAGCGAGACGGGCAGGCGCAGGTCGTCGCCGCCGAGCAGCGTGCCTGGCAGCACGATCGTGAACCGTTCGGCGCCGCTGCCGCTAGCTTCGGTCTCCGATTCGATACGCACGAACGTCGCGCCGTTAAGATCGCCGAGCGCTTCGCGCGGCTGCGTCGAATACGCGATCGCGCGCGCGGCGACGGCCGGGGCGAGCGAGCGCAGCACGCCGAGCGCACCCTCGTCGTCGACGCAGATGATCACGTGTTCGCGTGCGTGGCCCGCGTGTTCGGCGAACGCGGCGTGATAGTGGGCCGCGTTGCCGTAATGGTCAAGATGATCCGGCTCGGCGTTGGTGATGATCGCGATGGCCGGACGGTATTTTTCGAAGCTGCCGTCCGATTCGTCCGCTTCGGCGACGAGCACGTCGCCGTGGCCCGCGTGTCCGCCGTCGAGCGTGGCACCGTCGGGCCCCTGGATGGAGCCGCCGATCGCATAGCTCGGGTCGGCGAGCGCGCCTTCGCCCGCATGTACGAGGATGTGCGCAAGCAGCGAGCTGGTGGTGGTTTTGCCGTGCGCGCCGGCCACGGTCACGGCCCGGCGGCCGTTCATGAGCAGCGCGAGGATGTCGCTGCGGTGCACGATATGTGCGCCGGCGGCATGCGCGGCGACGATCTCCGGATTGCTCGGCTTGATCGCGCTCGAGTAGACGACCGTGCGCGCGCCGGCCACGTTGTCGGCCTGCTGGCCGATTTCGACGCGGATGCCGAGCGATTCGAGGCGGTCGGTTTTGGCACCGCGCTCGCGGTCGGAGCCGTCGACGTCGACGCCTTGCTCGTGCAGCATTTCGGCGAGCACGCTCATGCCGGCGCCGCCGATGCCGATGAAGTGGGTGCGGCCCAGTTCGCCGGCCGTCTGTACTTCACCGAATGCGGCGTGCGTGGGATCAAGGACGATGGTTTCGTCCGTGGTGGTTTCTGACAACGTTTTCTCCTTGGTTTCTGTCATAGGCGACGTGATGGGACCTGAACGTCGTGGCGTGCGTCACCGCGCGATGTCGAGCACAGTGCGGGCCATCCGGTCGGCCGCGTCGCGAATGCCGTACCCCCACGCCTTTTCGCCGAACTGGCGCAGGCGGATCGGGTCGTCCAGCAGGGCGGGGACGTGCTCGTGCACCCAGTCGGCGGTGAAGTCGCGGTCGGCGACCATGAGCCCGCCGCCCGCCTCGACGACGGGCTGCGCGTTGAACCGCTGTTCGCCGTTGCCGATGGGCAGCGGCACGTAGACGGCGGGCAGGCCGAGCGCGGCGAGTTCGGACACGGATCCAGCGCCGGCGCGGCAGATCACGAGCGCGGCGCACGCGAACGCGAGATCGATGCGTTCGAGATATTCGGCGACGTGGTAGTCGCCGCCGGATGCCGCGTCGTCGAACAGTCCCGACAGCGCGTTCTCGCCGGCCTCGCGCGCGACGGTGGCGCGTACCTCGTCGATTTTGCCGCGGCCGGTCAGGTGGATCACCTGCGCGGATTTGAGCAGGTCGGCGGATGCCTCGGACACGGCGCGGTTGAGGCTGAGCGCGCCGAGGGAGCCTCCGGTGACGAGCACGAGCGGGCGCTTCGGGTCGATGCCGAGTCGGGCCGCGGCCTCGTCGCGCACGGCGACGCGGTCGGTTTCCAGTTTCCTGCACAGCGATGCGATGGCCGGGCGCAGCGGCAGGCCGACGCGTTCGATCGTCGCGCCGGGCGCCGGCTTCAGCCCGGTGTTGGCGTACGCGGTGCCGATGTAGGCCGCCCAGCGGGCGCCGAGCTTGTTAGCCATGCCGGCGCGCGCGTTCTGCTCGTGGATGACGATCGGAATGCCCATGCGGTGCGCCGCGGCGTACACGGGCGCGGAGGCGTAGCCGCCGAATCCGACCACCACGTCGGCGTGGCGGGCCTCGAGGATGGAACGCACCTTGTCACCTTCCCGCTTCCAACGCATCGGGAAGCGCAGCGCGTCAAGATTGGGCCTGCGCGGGAACGGCACCTTGTCGATGGTGTCCAGTTCGTAGCCGGCCTGCGGCACCAAATCGTGCTCGAGGCCGACGGCGGTGCCGATGACGCTCACGCTGGCGTTCGGTTCGATGCGGCGGATGGCGTCGGCCACCGACAGCAGCGGATTGACGTGTCCGGCGGTGCCTCCGCCGGCAAGTACGACATTCACGGTTTTCTTGCTCATATTCATCGTCTGCCAGTCTACGTTCCCTTATACCCATACGCGTCCGCACGCTGCCTGATGGACGGCGTTGCGGATGGCGCGTCACGAACGGCGCGTTTCGGCTTTGATCTGCGGTTGGCTGCGCATCATGCCCACCGCCACTCCGGCCGCGGACAGACACATGAGCATCGACGATCCGCCCGCCGAAACGAACGGCATCGGCACGCCGAGCACCGGGAACAGGCCGACGACGACGCCAATGTTGACAAGCGCTTGGCCGACGATCCAGATCATCACGCACATCAGCACCATCGACACGTACCGGTCCTTGATCTGCAGCGCCACGACGAGCAGGCACCAGCCGATCGTCACGAACAGCAGCACGACGATCATCGTGCCGACGAATCCGGTCTCCTCGCCGATGATCGCGAAGATAAAGTCGTTGTGCGCGGCCGGCAGATAGTTCCACTTCTCGCGCGAATTGCCGAGTCCGACGCCGAGCAGGCCTCCCGACGAAAGCGCGTACCGCGCGTGGACCGACTGGAAGCACAACGTGACCTGCGTGTCCGTGTCGGAGCACGAGTACGCGGCGAACACGCGTTTCAATCGGTTCGAGCTGGTGATGACGAGCACCAGCACCAGCACCGACAGGGCGCCGGCCAGCATGGCCATGTATTTGAGCGGGAAGCCGCTGATCATGAACGCAACCACGCCGATGAACACGATGATCATAGCAGTGCCGAGATCCTTGCCCAGCAGCACAAGACCCAGGCTGGACGCGTACACGCCGCCGGGCACGATATACGCCTTCCATCCTTCGCGGCGGAATCGCTTGGCGGCCAGTTGCAGCGCCCCAGGCAGCCAGATGCACAGCGACAGCTTGATCAGCTCAGCCGGCTGGAAGGTGATCACGCCGCGAATGCCGATCCAACCACGGTTGCCGTCCACGTCGATGCCGAGCGGCGTGAGCGTGAGGAACTGCAGGAACATGGCGGCGAACACGGCCGCACCGCCTACCTTGCGGTAGAGGCGCGCGCCGCAACGCGACAATCCCAGCGCGCACAGGAAGCCGCCCACGCAGTACACGCCCTGGCTCATGGCCTGCTTCCACGGAGCGTATCCGCGGGCCACCATGTCCACCGACGAACTGGAGAACACCATGATGACGCCGAACACAGAAAGCGCGAGCACCGCCACCACGAATCCGTGGTAGCACCACAACGGGTTGAGCAGGCCCGCAAGCCCGCCGAACCCGGCGAAATCGCCACGGTCGGGCTCCCGCAGGGGGCGCATCGGCATTCGCCGGTTCCCCGGGCCATCACCGGTGCGGACGCGTCCGGCCGCGTCCCCCGCACCCTTGACGGATGATCCGGGGGACGTCTTATCAGAGGAGGCGATGCGTCTAGCCTTCGGCATGCTCGCTCACCCAGCGGCGCGATTCGGCCGCAAACTGGTCGCCGCGATCCGCGTACGACTTGAACTGGTCCATCGAGGCGCATGCGGGGGCCATGAGCACCACGTTGCCGGCCTCTGCGTAGGAACCGGCCGCGTTGACCGCACGCGCCATGACCGTGGCGTTGTCGGCCGGGTCGATGACGGTGAGCGGGATTTCCGGCGCACTGGCGGCGAACGCGTCGAGCATGGGCTGCTGGTCGCGGCCGATGATGACGGCGGCCTTGATGGTGTGCGCCTGATCGGCCACGAGCTTCTCGAACCGGCTGCCCTTGGCGAGGCCGCCCGCGATCCACACGACGGACTTAGCACCGAAGCTGTTCAGCGACGCGTTGGCGGCGTGCGCGTTGGTGGCCTTGGAGTCGTCGACGAAGCGGATGGCCTGCGCGCCGCTGCCAGCCGTGGCGACAGTCTGGATGCGGTGGCCGCCGGGGGCGAACGCCTGCAGCGCGCGCACGGCCGTGTCGCGGTCCGCGCCGTAGCCGAGCGCGAGCGACAGTGCGGTGAGCGCGTCGGCGAGCAGATGCGGGTAGACAGTGCCGTCCGGCTCGGTCAGATGCGTGAATTCGGCGACCGGCGCGACCTTGGTCGCCTCCCCCGGCGTGCCGCCGGCGACGCCGCTCATGTCGACGATCCAGCCGTCCGCCACGCCGATCTGGCCGGCCTTGGGCGCGCCGAGCGTGAAGCCGACCTTGCGGCAGCCGTCCGCGGTTTCAGCCTGCTCGGCCAGACCGGTCACGCGCGCGTCGTCGGCGTTGTACACGAGCGTCTTCTTCACGCCGTGGAACACCTTGGACTTGTCGGCCGCGTAGTTTTCGATGCCGCCGTGCCAGTCGAGATGGTCGTCGGCGATGTTGGTGATCGCCGCACAGTCGAGCGCCAGCGAATATGTGAAATGCAGCTGGAAGGAGCTCAGCTCGACGCACAGCACGTCGTTGGCCGCGTCGATGGCCGCGTGGGAGACGGCCTTGCCGATGTTGCCGACCGCCGGGGCCTTCAAACCGCACGCGGTGAGCATTTCGGAGGTCATCTCCGTGGTGGACGTCTTGCCGTTGGTGCCGGTGATGCCGATCCAGCCGGCGTGCGCGCCCTTGCCGTCGCGGTCGGCGCGCAGCCACCAGGCAAGCTCCACCTCGCTGATCACGGGGATGCCACGACGCTGCGCCTCGAGGATGAACGGGGTGCGCGGGTTGAACACGGGCGACGTGCACACCAGATCGATCGCATCCCAGTCGACGTCGTCGAAGGATTTCAGGTCGGCGTCCTCGCACCGCTCGTCCACGCCGATCGCCTTCGCGCCGTGCGCGCGCAGCACGTCCATCATGCTGCGCCCGGAAATGCCGAGTCCCGCGACCAGCGCGGTCTTGCCGTTAACGTCCATATCCGCTCCTTACCGAATGATCGGAACCGCAAACGGTTCCCTATCGTATATCCGCTTTGTGTCCTCGCGATCGCGCCTTCCGCGGCGTCGGCGTCGCACAACGCCGACCGTCGTCACAGCAGTCCGGAACGCGCGGCCCAGTCCGCGTAGAAGACCATGAGGCCGCACAGCACGAACAGGAGCTCGATCATCCAGAAGCGCACCACGACCTTCGTTTCGGTCCAGCCGCACAGTTCGAAGTGGTGGTGGATGGGGGCCATCTTGAACACGCGCTTGTGCGTGGCCTTGAAGTAGCCGACCTGGATCACGTCGCTCATCGCCTCGATCACGTACAGGCCGCCCATGATCACGGCGAGGAACTCGGTGTGCGTGGCGATGGAGAGCGCCGCGAACAGGCCGCCGAGCGCGAGCGAGCCAGTGTCGCCCATGAAGATCGTGGCCGGGTTCGAGTTGTACCACAGGAATCCGAAGCAGGCGACGGCCGCGCACACGGCGATGACGGTCAGGTCGAGCGGGTCGGACACCGCATAGGAGAAGCCCTGGTGCGTGCCGCCCTTGATGTGGTACGCCTCCCAGAACGCGATGATCGCGTAGCCTGCGAACGAGATCATCGACGAGCCAGCCGCCAGGCCGTCAAGGCCGTCGGTGAGGTTGACCGCGTTCGTCCACGCGGCCATCAGGAAGTTCACCCACACGACGAAGAGGATGATCGAGATGAGCCGGCCGGCGAATTCGAAGCTGATGAACGGCGTCTCGATAAAGCTCATACCGGCCTGCGCGCTCGGGAATCCTGACTTGGTGGGGATAATCAGGGCGAGCACCGCGTAGATCGTGGCCAGGATGAACTGGCCAATGAACTTGCCGCCGACGGTCAGGCCCTCGTTCTGCTTCTTGCGCACCTTCGCGAAATCGTCGACGAAGCCGAGGCAGCCCATCGACATCATGGCGAACAGCACGAGCACCGCCGACCACGAGGGCACGCTGCCGGAATTGAGATACCGGTACAGCGCCGAGGCGGCCCAGCCGAGCAGCACCGCGAAGTTGATCACCACACCGCCAAGCGTCGGCGTGCCGCGCTTGATCTGGTGGGACTTGGGGCCGTCCTGCCGGATGTACTGCCCGTAGTGCAACTTGTGGACCAGTCTGATCAGCATCGGGGTGCCGACCATGGTGACGACCAGCGACACCAGGATGCCAATGATGAGCGAAATCACGATTGCTTCTCCACTCTCGTTTCCGTATGGGTTGTCGTATCGGGTATGCCGTCGTGCGGCGGGAACGTCACGCCGTCGGGTTCCAGCGCGATGCGAGCGCGCTCAGCCCGGACGCGTGCGATCCCTTGAGCAGCACGAGCGCGTTGGCATGGTTTCGGACAAGGTCCGTGGCCAGATGGTCGGCCTCGTCGGCTCCATGCGCAAGCTCGACCGTCGCGCCGGATCCATCTGCCGCGGACTCGTCCCGCGCGCCTTGCACCAAATCGGCGGCCAGCGCGTCCAGATGCGGGTCGTTCGCCGAGCTGACCGCGATCACCGCGTCGATGCCGGCGCGTACCGCGTCCGCGCCGATACCCCGGTGCAGCTCGCCTTCGTCGCCGCCGAGCTCGAGCATCGCGCCGAGCACGGCGATGCGGTACGGTCCGGCAGCCTGCGCCTGTTCCGTCTGCGGTTCGCGGGCCGTCTTCCCCCACGATGCCAGCGCGTTGATGCCGGCGCGCATGGAATCCGGATTGGCGTTGAACGAGTCGTCGATGAGCGTGAACGAGACGCCGTCGCGCGTCACCGTGGACACGGCCATGCGGTGCGCGCTGATATGCGTCTGCTCGCCCAGCACGCGGGCGATGTTAGCGAGTCCCAGTCCGCAGCGGCGAGCGACGCTGGCGGCGGCGAGCGCGTTCATCACGTTGTGTTCGCCGCGGATGCCGAGCGTGACGTGCACGGTTTCCGTACCGTCGGTCATGTCGAAATACGGATGGTCCGTGGCGTCCTGTCCGATGTTCCGGGCCGTCAGTTCGCCCGGATGCGCATGGTCGGGGTCGATGCCAAACCACAGCACGTCGCCGGGCACGAGCGGCTCCATGGCGGCTACGTGCGCGTCGTCGGCGTTGAGCACGCCGGTGCCATCCGCCACGAGTCCGCGCACGATCTCGCTTTTGGCCTGCGCGATGCGTTCCACCGAGCCGAATTCGCCCAGATGCGCGCATCCGACCTTGAGCACCACGGCGATGTCCGGCGGCGCGATGGTGGTCAGTCGGGCGATTTCGCCGACGTGATTGGCGCCCATTTCGGCCACCAGGAACCGCGTGGAGGCTCCCACCTTGAGCGCGGTCAGCGGCAGGCCGATCTCGTTGTTGAATGAACCGAACGGGGCGACGGTCGGTCCCAGTTCACCCAGCAGCGCCTTGAGCAGGTCCTTCGTGGTGGTCTTGCCGACCGAGCCGGTGATGCCGACGATCGTGAACGGATCGGCCTCGGCGCGGCGGCGTTCGAGATTGTGCCGGGCGAGCAGGCCCAGCGCTTCGACCGTGTCCGGCACGAGGATCTGCGTGATCGGCGCGTCGACCTCGTGGCCAACCAGCGCGCACACGGCACCGCGGGCGGCCACGTCGGCGAGGAAGTCGTGCCCGTCGACGCGCTCTCCGGCGATCGCCACGAATACGGAGCCCTCCCCCGCTTCGCGCGAATCGCTTACGGCCGACGTCGCGACCGGTCGGTCCGGGTCGAATCCGGGCTGCACGTGAATCAGCGCGCCTCCCGTCGCTTCGGCTATCTCGTTGGGGGTCATCGGCATCATAGCCGCTTCGCTCGTCACTGTCTGTACCTTTCCTTGCGAACACAATCTCATTTGTCGTCGTTCCGCGCCGCATGTACCGTCCGCGCCTGTCTGCGGGGCGGGAGTCGTTCCTCGGCTACCGGTTCAGGTCGTGGTTGACCCGCAGCGCGTTCCTGATGTTGTTCTTGCGCACGCCGGCGGCCATCACCATGGCGATCGCCAGCGACGAGCGCTTGACGTCGGCCATGTCCGCATCGGCCAGGGGCGAGAACTGCATGGCGATCTGGTCCGATTCGCCGGTCCGGCCGATCAGATGCGTCTGGTCGTCCATCACGAACCCGTATTTCGACTGGTCGGCGCGCGCGATCGCGCCCTTGCGCGGATCGCTGTCCATGCCGTCCACGCCGAGCACGTCAATGTTGACGCCGCTGAGCGCGCCGTCGCGGAACGTGTCGTCGTCGAGCGCGACGATCACGGCCGCCGCGCCGTCCTCCTGGCACACGCCGAGCGTGCGCTGCACGTCGAAGATGCCGAGCGGATAGTCGAGCGCCAGCTGGCGTTCCAGCGATTGGGATCCGAACGAGCCGATCACGCTGACCGGATTGCCGAGCATGTGCAGCAGCCGCGACAACTGGCGTACGTTGGCTGCGACGTCGCTGCTGGCCGGTCCCGCCACGGCGAAGACGGCCAGCATGCTTGCCGGCGCGCCAGACATTTCCGTGGACAGTTCGCCAATCTGCGCGTCAGTCAGGTCGCCGAACAGCAGCGGCAGTTCGCAACCGTCGAGTTCGTCGCGCATCGCCGCTGGCACGAGCGCCGCGTACGCACCACGTTCCAGCGCCTGCTCCATCATGTTCTTCGGATTGCCCTCCGCCATGTCGCGCGGCACAAACAGCGCGCCGGCGGACACAGATTCCACGTCGTCGGCCAGCGACGTGACGGTCACGTTCGACGCGAACGACGGCTCCAGCTCGCATCCGTAATGGTCGGTCAAGTATCCCAGCGTCATGCGACGCGCCACGGCCTCGCTCACCGAACTCATCCGATCACCTGTCCTTTTTCCCTGTCGCGCATGTCCCGCTCACCATTCCACCGGGATAGCATCCGTGCGCTTGGCCGAAGTCGGCACATTGTATTTCTGCATAAGGAATTCACCGATGTCGGCGAACACCGGGCCCGCGGTCAGACCGCCGAACGAGCCGACCTTGGCGTCCTTCATCACCACCGTGATGACGAAGCGCGGATTGTCGGCAGGAATGATGCCCGACCAGTCGGAGATGATCGACGAAAGCGTGCCGTCGTCGCCGGCGACCTCGGCGGTGCCGGACTTCGCCGCGATGCGGTAGCCGGGCACGGACACCATGTTGCTGTACAGGTCGGAGACGGATTCCATCGCGTTGAGCACCTGCTTGGCCACGTCCTCGTCGACCACGCGGGTCGAGGCGCCGGTCTTGGCTTCGGTGACATGCCCCTGCGCGTCGGTGACGGACTGGACGAGCTTGAGCGACGGCATCACACCGCCGTTGGCGATGGTGGCAATGGCGCGCGTGATCTGCAGGGCGTTCATCGTGTAGCCCTGGCCGAACAGCACGGTGTTGCGCGTGCGCAGGTCCCAGTCCTGCCAATTTCCGAGCATGCCGGCGGATTCGCCCGCGAGGTCGAGGCCGCTGAGCGTGCCGACGCCGAACTTCTTCAGGTATTCGTGGCGCTTCTCATCGCTGTAGTTCGTGGCGGCCATGATCATGCCAACGTTCGACGAGTTTTTGAGGATGCCCGCGTACGTCCACTGCTCCGCGCCGTGCGTCTCCGCGTCCTTATACGTCTGCCCGTCGGACGTGGTGATCGTGTCGGGCACGGTGAACCTGTCGGTCGCCTTGTGCAGGCCCTCCTGCAGTTCGCCGGCCATGGAGAACACCTTGCCGATCGAGCCGGGTTCGAAGGTCGAGCTGACCACGCGCGACGAATTGAGCTTCGCCGCGTCGGATCCGGCCTCGTACTCGTCGGTGTCCTCAAGGGCGAGGATGCCGCCGGTTTTCAGGTCGTACACTACGCCGAGCGCCCAGCTCGCGTTGTACTTCTTAATGCCGTCGAGCAGCGCCTTCTTGACGTACCAGTCGACGTCGCCGTCGGTGGTGAGCGTCACGTCGGAGCCGTTGACGGCCTCCTTCGATTCGGTGAGCGTGCCGGGAATCTGCTCGCCGACGTTGTTGCCGCGCTGGTAGACCTGATAGCCGTCGGTGCCGTTGAGCGTGTCGTCGAGCGATGCTTCGAGGCCGGCGACGCCCTTGCCTTCGTCGTCGATGCCGCCGAGGATCGGGCCGAGCAGCGTACCGTCCGAGTACACGCGTTCGTTGGTCAGTTCGCCGTAGACGATGCCGCCGAGGTGCAGCGCCGTGATCTTGCGCTTGATTTCGGGCGTCACGTCCTTGGCGAGCACCACGTAGCGGCGGTTGGAGTCGCTCATTTTCGCGCCGAGCTCCATCGCGTTCGTGCCCTTGAGCACGCTGGCGAGCAAGCGCGCGACGGCGGCCGCACCAGTGACGTCAAGCGACTTGCCGTTGATCTGATGGCAGTAGCTTTCGGTCCGTTTCGTGCATTTGACCGGTTCGAATTCGTTGGCCAGCATCGGGTCCGCCACGATGTTGTACCGTTCGAGGCTCTGCGCGAGCACGGTGCCGTTGGTGTCGAGGATGCGGCCGCGCTTCGCGTTGAGCGTGATGCGACTGGTGCGCTCCTGTTCTGCGGCGATGGCGGTGCTGCGTCCGAGCAACTGGACGAACGCCATCTTCGCCACGCAGGCGGAGGCCACGAAGGCCAGCACCAGCGCGATGGCGATGCATCGCATGGCGAACGCCCGCGTCTTGTCGGTTTTGCGAATGCCGTTCACTGCGTGCCGCCCTTGCCGTTCGCGGCGGTCTTGCCGTCGCCCTTGTAGCCGCTCAAATCGATGGTCAGCGATCCCTTTTGCAGGGTCATGCCCATTTTTTCGGCCTTTTCGGGCAGGGACGTCTGCAATTCGTCGAGCTTGGCCTGATCCTCCTCCACGTCTTGGGTGAGGATGGTGATGTTGGCCTGCACCTCGGCCGCCTCGAACGAGTTCTCCACCATCTGCGTGCGCAGCAGCAACGCGCCGATCAGCGTGGCCGCGAGGAACACGGCCGACGCGGCGATATGGAACAGCGACGTGCTGCGCGAGCGCGTCCATACGATGAGGCGGGCCAACCCGCCGGACTGTCCGGCCGGCTTGGCGCCGCCCTCGACCACATGCAGGCTGGGGCGCGTCGGGGCCGCGGCGGGTTCAGGACGCCGGCTTTCGGGCACCGCATTGGAGCGTACGGTTCGTCCACGGCTTGGCATCAGCGATTCCTTCCTTGCCGGCCCTGCTGGCCCTGTCGTCCGCCGCGCCGGCGTTCGGCCGCGCCGCGTCGGGCGTTGTTGTTCGGTTCAAGCTGCTTCATCCTAGATTCGGGAATCGGCCTGACGAGTTCGACGGCGCGCAATCGCACCGACGCGGACCTCGGGTTGGACGCGATCTCTACCTCGTCGGCCTTGACCGCGCCGCGCGTGAGCTCGCGGAAGAACGGCTGTGCCTCCGGGGGAATCATCGGCAGGCCGGCCGGGGCGTCCACCTTCAGCCCCTGATTCATGAACGACTTGACCGTCTTGTCCTCCAGCGAATGGTAGGACTCGACGACCAGACGGCCACCGACGGCCAGATGCGCGGCGATCTGCGGCAGCGTGCGCGCGAGCTTGTCCAGTTCGCCGTTGACTTCGATGCGCAGCGCCTGGAACACGCGTTTGGCGGGGTTGCCGGCGGGACGGTGCGCCTGCGGCACGACCTCGTCGACCAGACGGTTGAGCTGGGCGGAGGTGGCCAGCGGCTCGTGCGCGCGGCGGGCGACGATCTCGCGCGCGATCTGCCGCGCGAAGCGTTCCTCGCCGTAATCGCGAAAGATGCGGGCGAGCGATTCAGCGTCGTAGGTCGCCAGCACGCGTTCGGCGGTCAACGGCTGAGACACGTCCATGCGCATGTCGAGCGGGGCGTCGTGCGAATACGAGAAGCCGCGATCGGTTTCGTCGATCTGCAGGCTGGACAGGCCAAGGTCCATGAACACGGCCTGCACTGCATCGACGCCCTGATCGGCCAGCACGTCCGAAAATTCGTCGAAGGCGGCGTGCACGGGCGTGAACCGGTCCGCCAGCCCTTCGCGCCTCATGCGCTCGGTGGCGAGGCCCAACGCCTCCGTATCGCGGTCGATGCCGATGAGCCATGCCTGCGGCGCGGCCTTGAGGAAATGGGTGGCGTGCCCCGCCAGCCCAAGCGTGCAGTCCACCGCCACGGAGCCCGGCTTCGCGAGCGCGGGCGCGACAAGCTCCACGCACTGCTCGAGCAGCACGGCTGGTGAATGGTCGTGATATCGGTCATCAGAATCCCACCGCCGGTAATACGTCGTCGGCCATGTCGGCATATCCCTGCTCCTGAGCAGCGAGATATTCCTCCCAAGCCTTGCTGTTCCAAATCTCCGCACGGGTGCCCACGCCGATCACCACCACGTCGGTGCCGAGGTTCGCGTAGTCGCGCAGCATCTGCGGCACGAGCACGCGCCCCTGCTTGTCGGGTTCCTGGTCGACGGCGCCGGACAGGAACACGCGCAGGTAGTCGCGCGCGGCCTTGTCACCCAGCGAGGTGCGCTGGATCTGCATGGCGATGCGCCGGAACTCGGCCTGCGGCAGCAGGTACACGCAACGTTCCTGGCCTCTGGCCATGATGAGGCCGGGGCCAAGCTGGCTGCGCAGTTTCGCGGGCAACGCCAACCGTCCTTTCGAGTCGATCTTCGGTGTGTAGGTACCCAGCAGCAGCGGAGGCAATGTCGGCGCAGCCGTCCCCTGTACGGTCTGCGGTGCCGGGGAGGTGGTCTGAACGTCCGCCATGAGCTGATCGTCCATGCATCCACCTCCTTTTCCGGTCATGAGATGCCTCCGGCCACAACTGATTCACCACTTTACCCCACTGTTCCCCATGGAAACCCACTTCTCTACATTTTCCGCGCCTTTTTGCGGTTCCTTCACCCTTGCGGCGCGTTCCAGACGATGACGGCGCGGGCACGCTGGCGGGCGAGTGCTTCAGACGGGCGGCTGTCCTGCGGGATTCCGGGACGGTCTAGGCCGATCTGGGCCGCCCCGGTGACGGCGTTCATCGGAAGTTCACTCTCACCCGCGCGTTCGCCGCCGTACGGTATGGGCCTGGGAGTAGATTGGAATGCCTGAGTTTTTCGGCACTTGCATACGAAACGGAGGGTCATGTCGAGTTACTCGTCGCAGATCCAGGAGGAGCAGCGCGCGGTGGACCGGGCGTACGCGCGCCTCGACGCGCTGCGGGCGCAGGTCAAGTCGCGTCTTGACACGGTGAGGGCCGCCGGTTCGCACGGATCACCCACCCAGCGTACCGAACGCGACTCCTTCGCCACCATGTACGAGGACCGTCTCACGCAGATGCGCGCCGTCGAGGACCGCCTCGTGTTCGGCCGTCTGGACGACTCGCACGGCAACCGGCGCTATATCGGCCGCATCGGCCTGTCCAACGAGAACCACGAGCCGATCCTCACCGACTGGCGCGCGGAGGCGGCCCGCCCGTTCTACGAGGCGACGCCGTCCCACCGTGGAGACATCGTGATGCGCCGTCATCTGACGCTGCGTTTCCGAGAGGTGGTGGGCATCGAGGACGAGGTGCTCGACGTCGATTCGAGCCAGATCGACGACGCGGCCGCCTCCGGCACGCTGACCGGCGAGGGTGCGCTGCTGGCATCGCTCAGCTCGCGGCGCACCGGCAAAATGACCGACATCGTCGCCACGATCCAAGCCGAACAGGACCGCATCATCCGGTCCGATCTCAACCGCGCGGTCGTCGTGCAGGGCGGCCCGGGCACCGGCAAGACGGCCGTCGCACTGCATCGCGCGGCGTATCTGCTCTACACGCACCGGCGCATGCTCGAACGTTCCGGCGTGCTCGTGGTCGGCCCCAGCCCGACGTTCCTGCGCTACATCGACCAGGTGCTGCCGTCGCTGGGAGAGACCGGCGTGGTGAGCCGCACTATCGCCGATCTGCTGCCCGGCTTCTCCATCACGGCCACGGACGAGCCGCTCGCCGCCCAGCTCAAGGGCGACCGCCGCATGGCGCGGCTCGTCGCCGACGCCGTCGCGGCGCGCGTGCGGGTACCGGCCGACCTGCCGACGATCAACGTCAACGGTTTCCCCGTGCCGATGAAGGCGGTCGACATCGAACAGGCGCAGGCCGACGCGCGGCGCACGCATCAGCCGCACAACAAGGCCCGCGAGACGTTCGTCAAGAGCATGCTCTCGTCGCTGCGCGCCCGATATGCGGAGCAGCTGGACTATACGCCGGACGAGTCCGAGATGTCGCGCGTCACGTCGCTGCTGCGCATGAACGACAAGGTGCGCAAGACGCTCAATCTCGCCTGGCTGCCGATGACGGCCACCTGGCTGATCGACCAGCTGTGGGCGCATCCCGAACGGCTGCGCCGGATGGCGCCGTGGCTGACGCAGGAGCAGGCCGACGCGCTCGGCCGTCCGAAGGGCTCTCCGATGACCCGTTCGGACGTGCCGCTGCTCGACGAGGCGATGGAGCTGCTCGGCCCTGATCCGAAGGCCGCGAACCGTGCCGGAGACAAGGATGCGGCGCGTGCCGAGGAGGAGCAGTTCGCTCGTGACACGCTTGCCCAGGCCGGCATCGGTTCGGGCATCGTCACCGCGCAGATGCTGGTGGACAACATCAACGGCGGCGACGTGGAGTTGACCGCGCAGCGCGCGGCGAACGACCGCGAATGGACGTACGGGCACATCGTCGTAGACGAGGCGCAGGAACTCACCGCGATGGACTGGCGCATGCTGGTGCGCCGCTGCCCCTCTCGTTCGTTCACCATCGTGGGCGACGTGGCACAGACCTCCGCGCTCGGCGGCACGCGCACCTGGGCGCGCACGATGAACCGCGTGTTCGGCGAGGGCCGTTGGGATCTCAACGAGCTGACCATCGATTACCGCAACCCGCAGGAGGTTTCCGACCTCGCCTCGCAGTTCGCGGAACGTGAGGGACTGTACATTTCCACGGTCAAGGCCGTGCGCCGCATTCCCGATTCGGTGCGGCGCGTCGTCGTCGAGGATCGTGCCTCGCTGCTTGACGACGTTGCGGCCCGCACCGTGGAGCTGACCCGCGAGTTCGTCGGACGCGACGGCACCGGCCGTGTGGCGGTGATCGCGCCTGATTCGCTGCGCGACGACGTTCGCGCGCACATCCGCGCGGCATTGCGCGGAGCACTCGACGCCGTCGAGTTCGAGCGCCTCGCGGCGCAGAACGCGTGGGATGAACAGGTGACTGTCTGCGACACGCAGGAGGTCAAGGGACTCGAATACGACGCGGTCGTCGTCGTGGAGCCGGGCGCGATCGAGCAGGAGGCCCCCTCGCGTCTGGTCGCCGCCTCGGACCTCTACGTGGCGATGACCCGACCGACCCAGAGGCTGCTTATAGTGCGGACCTCCGATGACGAAAACGATCTGACCATCTAAGGTGGGAACCATGCCCAAAGCACTGTTATTGGAAAATATTCATCCGTTCGCCGCGAAATCGCTGCGCGACCACGGCTTCGAGGTCGAGACGCTCAAGGGCGCACTGGGCGAGGACGAGCTGATCGAGGCGCTTGACGGCGTCGATCTGCTCGGCATCCGCTCGAAGACCAGCGTGACCCGCAAGGTGATCGACGCCCGACCGAACCTGACCGCCGTAGGCTGCTTCTGCATCGGCACCAATCAGGTGGACCTGCCCTATGCCGGCAAGAAGGGCATCGCCGTGTTCAACGCGCCGTACTCCAACACGCGCTCCGTGGTGGAGCTGGTGATCTGCGACATCATCTGCCTGCTGCGCCGCATTCCGGCCCACACGCACCACATGCGCCACGGCATGTGGGACAAGACCGCCACCGGCTCGCACGAGGTGCGCGGCAAGACGCTCGGTATCATCGGCTACGGCAACATCGGTTCGCAGCTGTCCGTGCTCGCCGAGGCTCTGGGCATGCGCGTCGTGTTCTACGATATCGAGGAAAAGCTCGCGATGGGCAACGCCCAGCGCTGCGAGACGCTCAATGAGCTGCTCGAACAGTCGGATGCGGTCACGCTGCATGTCGACGGGCGCAAGTCGAACACCGGTTTCTTCGGCGAGGATCAGTTCGCGCATATGAAGCAGGGCGCGATCTTCATCAACCTGTCCCGTGGTTTTGTGGCGGATCTGGATGCGCTCAAGCAGCATCTGGACTCCGGGCACCTGTCCGGTGCGGCCGTGGACGTGTTCCCGGTCGAGCCGAAGAAGACGGGAGACCCGTTCTCCACGTCGCTGGCGGAGGAGGACAACATGATCCTGACCCCGCATATCGGCGGCTCCACGCTTGAGGCGCAGGAGGCCATCGGCCATTTCGTCGCGCAGCGTCTCGAAGACTACTGGTTCAAGGGCTCCACGATGCTGTCGGTGAACATGCCGCAAATCACGCTCAACTCGCTGCCGGGAACGGCGCGCATCGCGCACCTGCATGCGAACCTTCCGGGCGTGCTGGCCCGCGTGAACCGCGTCCTCGGCGAGGAGAACATCAATATCGCAGCCCAGGCCCTCGGCACCGAGGGCGAGCTCGGCTATGTGGTAACCGATGTCTCGCAGACGCCAAGCCAGGAGGCGTTGGAAGCCCTGCGCAACATCGAGGGCACGATCCGCATGAGGGTCATCAGCTGACCCGGCTGTGTGCGGTCGGCACGCATATATATCCAGGCGAGGGGTGGGAATGTGCGAACATTCCCACCCCTCGCCTGTGTTGACCCGTGTTGAGCCGGTCGCTACGGCCGCGACGCATAAGGCTCCGTGCCGCGCATAGCTGTCCGTGACGTCGCACAGACTGCATCATTCGGTCGCGGGGCGGCAGCCGCGGCCTTTTCGTCCCTGAGTTCGTCGATGGCGTGCTGGAAATCCTCCAGCCCGTTGAAGTTCTGGTACACGCTGGCGAATCGCAGGTAGGCCACCTCGTCGAGCTCCTTGAGCGGGGCGAGGATCGCTTTGCCCACGTCTTCGGAGCGGACTTCGGCGAGGCCGCGCGAGCGCAGGTCCTCCTCCACGCGCTGGCCGAGTGTTTTGAGGTCGTCTTCGTTGATGGGCCGCCCTTGGCATGCCTTGCGCACGCCGGAAATCACCTTGTTGCGGTCGAACGGCTCCATGTTGCCCGATCGTTTCGTCACCAGCAACATGGTGCTTTCCACCGTGGTGAAACGCCGGTGGCATTTCAGGCATTCGCGTCGCCTGCGGATCGAATGCCCGTCATCACTGATGCGGGTATCAACGACTTTGGTATCCGGTTGCTGACAAAAAGGACAATGCATGTTCCCAACAATAGCGTGAAACATGCGAAAAACATTCATGCACGGGGTTTCGCGCCGGCCTCCCGCCGGCGCCGGACCCTTTCCATCCATCAACGGCCCCGCCGTGCGGCGTTCCTCCGGGTCTGTTCCATTCACGCTCATTCCTTCGGCACCCGTATCTGCTGTCCGGGTTCGATCTGCGTGTCGTCCATGTGATTGAGGCGCATGATCAGCTCGACGTTCTCCGCCACGTCGCCTCCCTGCGGCGTGATCCGTTCGGCATACGACCACAGCGTGTCGCCCGGACGCACCGTATAGCTCGTGGTCTCTGATGCCGACAGCGAACGGGGATTCGACGGCATCACCGTCAGCAACACGGCCGAGGCCATCATCACGCACAGGCCGAACGCCGCCACGGTCTGCAACAGCTTCGAGACACGGCTTTCGGCACGGCTTCCCCTGCCGACCGCTCCGGCGGTTCCTGCGATTGCGTTCATGGCGACCACATCCTTTCGAACAGTCGTTCTATCGAACAGTTGTTCCGATTGTGGCACAGCTGTTCGAAAATTGCAACGCGACACGTCGAACAGATGTTTGATTTCGTGTGAAGTTCACGGTATGCTGAGACCAACACGAAAGGAGCCGACCGTGAGCACCATCCCCTTCACCCCCAAACGGCCGCAGGAAAGCACCCTTACCGACCGTCAGCGCAAGGTCTTGGACGCGATCCGCATCCATGTGGCCAACAAGGGATTCGTCCCGTCTTTCCGCGAGATCGGCGAAGCCGCCGGCCTCAAAAGCCCCTCATCGGTCAAGCACCAGCTGCAGGTGCTTGAGGAAAAGGGATTCATCCGCATGAACGCCAACAAGGGGCGCGCCATCGAAATCGTGGCGGACGCCCCGGTCACCCCCGTCGCTCAGCCTTCGCCTTCAAGCGCGACGACCGTGCTGCCGTTCCCCGACCCGCGCGACACCGCCGCCAGCGCGTCAATCCTCCAGTCGCGAGATGTACCGCTGGTGGGACGCATCGCGGCCGGCGTGCCGATCACCGCCGAACAGCATGTGGATGATGTCATGCGGCTGCCCGAGCGTTTGACCGGAACCGGCAACCTGTTCATGCTCGAGGTGCATGGCGATTCGATGGTGGACGCCGCCATCTGCGACGGCGATTTCGTGGTGGTCAGGGAGCAGCAGTCCGCGGAGAATGGCGACATCGTGGCCGCACTGCTGGGTGACGAGGCGACAGTGAAGACTTTCCGCAACGACAATGGCCATGTGTGGCTCATTCCACACAATCCGGCCTACTCCCCTATTGACGGCACCCACGCGCAGATCATGGGCCGCGTCGTCACCGTGCTGCGCAAACTCTAGAGTTCGCGCATCTCCGATCGGCTCGTAGCACTGCCCCGCGCCCGGCCTGGCGCGGGAAAAAGCGAAGGTCAATGCCGCGCATTCGTCGCAGCTGGCGCCGGCAGCCGGTATCCCCCGCGTTCCCGTTCACCGTCTTCCGGAGGGAGCGATCATCGATGGAGTTGTTCGGCGCTTGGCGTGCTGTACCCTTCCGGCTCGATCTGGAAGGTGGTGTGCGGCACGGAAACGGGGAAATGCTCGCGCAGGCAATCCTGCAGCTGGCGCAGCACTTCGGTGGCCTGTTCCATCGTGGTGTCTCGTTCCACCACCACGTGTGCCATGAGAATCGGCATCCCCGTGGACACGGTGCTGGCGTGCAGATCATGCACGGCCACCACTCGGGGCACGTTCTCCATGTGCCGGCGCACCGCGTCCAGGTCCAGGCCCTCCGGCGTTTCCTCGAGTAGCACGCGTACCGCGTTGCGCAGCAGCAGCACGGCGCGCGGAATCATGAGCAGTGCGATCAGGCCGCCGGCGACCGCGTCGAAACCGTCCCAGCCCGTGCTCATCATCACCACGGCGGAAATCACCACAGCCACCGAACCAAGTGCATCGTTCATCACTTCAAGGAACGCGGCCTTCATGTTCATGTTGTCGGCCCGCTGCGAGGCGAGGATGAAGATCGAACCGACATTCGCCGACAGGCCCAGGATGCCGAAGAACAGCAGCAGCCCGACGTCCTGCACGGCCTCGGCACGTCCACCGAAGAGTCTCATGCCGGCCTCCGCAAGCGCATACACACCGACGACGAGCAGCACCAGCGCGCCGCATGCGGCGGTGAGCACTTCGAGTCTAGCCCAGCCCCATGTACGGCTGTTGCTGGGTTTGCGCCGCATGAGCATCGCCGTCACCGTGGATGCGATGAGCACGGACATGTCCGTAAGCATATGACCGGCATCCACAAGCAATGCCAACGATCCGGTGATGACCGCGCCCACGACCTCGGCCACGAACACAGTGCCCGTCAGCGTCAATGTCATGGTCAGCCTCCGCTGATGCGCGCGCGATTCGTCCGCGGCAGTCGAACCGCTCGCCGAACCGTGCCCCGTTTCATGCCGATGATGGTCATACGCCATAATCGTCACCTCCACTGCTCATCAATTCGGCCTGTTTTGCCGAATACCGTACGTTGCGTCGTCCTCAAAAACGGCCGGATTGAGACCGCTTCTCACAACCATTCTCATTTGCCCCAAAACGCAGGAAACCCCGGCACAAGGCCGGGGTTCCAAGCATGATTCTCCGTTACGACCCACTCATGCGGCCGCATCGGAACGAATATCCGACTGACGCGTGCGACTTCAAGGCGCACCGAGGGAAGCGGTACTGAGTACCGCGACCGAGGAGCAACGCGGAAGGCGCTCCGTCAGTCGGATATTCGTCAGAAGCCGAACTGGGCGGCGGTTTCCTTCAGCGTCTCCGCGGAGCGCTTGAGGGCCGCGAGCTCCTTGTCGGAGACCGGGGTGTTGATGGCGGTGTTGACGCCCTGACGGTTGAGGAGGGTTGGCACGGACATGCACACGTCGGAGATGCCGTGGAAGTCCTTGAGCATGGAGGACACCGGCAGGATGCGGTTGGTGTCGTGCAGAACAGCCTCGATGATGTCGACGCCGGACATGCCGATGGCGTAGTTGGTCGCGCCCTTGCCGTTGATGATCTTGTAGGCCGCGTTCTTGACTTCCTGGTGGATGGCTTCGCGCTTCTCGGCATCGAGCGGCTCGTGGCCCGGCAGCGGGGTCCAGTCGCACATCGGAACGCCGCCGATGGTGGCGGAGGCCCACAGCGGGACTTCGGAGTCGCCGTGCTCGCCGGCGATGTAGGCGTGGACGTTCTTAACGTTGACGCCGGTCTGCTGTGCGATCAGGAAGCGCAGGCGGGCGGAGTCGAGGTTGGTGCCGGAGCCGAAGATCTGGTTCTGCGGCAGGCCGGTGATCTTCTGGGCGACGTGCGTGGCGATGTCGACCGGGTTGGTGATGAGCATGTAGATGGCGTTCGGGGCGACCTTGACGAGGTTCGGCATGATGGCCTCGAGGATCTTGACGGTCGCGCCGACGAGCTCGAGACGGGACTGGCCGGGCTTCTGGCGCGGGCCGGCGGTGATGACGATCATGTCGGCGTCGCGGCAGATCTCCGGATCGTCGGAGCCGTCGATGGAGACGGTCGGGTAGAAGCTGGAGCCGTGCTGCATGTCGAGCACTTCAGCCTCGACGCGCTCCTTGGCGATGTCCTCGAGGACGATCTCGCGGGCCACACCACGGTTGGCGGCGGCGAAGGCGAGCGTGGAGCCGACGGCGCCCGCTCCGACGACGGCGAGCTTGGTGGGCTTGATGAGTGATTCAGCCATGTTGTTAGCGACCTCTCTTAAAAATCTGCCGATTGTGTCGGCTTTTTCTCCAAACAACACATTCACTTTATCCACACACGGTGACGTTTCTAAAATCACGTAGTCGACGGATTCTGTGATCTTGCTCACAACGACTATCGACATCGCCGATGACCGGCCATAACCCGAGTCGATATGCAGCCTGTCGTCGGCCGGCCATATCCGGCACGCCGCGATGACACTCCCGAAGCCCTCCCGGACGACTTCCGGCGCTCAGTCAATGGCCTGTTCAACCACCTGCGCGGCAAGCCGGCTGCCGACTTCAGCCTCGACCATCATGCCGTCGTCGCGGTATTCGACGTTGATCACGTGCCCGTATTCACGGATCTTCGACAGCAGCGACCCGGCCGAATACGGCAGTAGGGCCTGCACGTGCACGTTGGGCACGGGCAGCATGGATTCGATCCTGTCTCGCAGCCCGTCGATGCCTTCTCCGCTGAACGCGGAGACGACGTACGCGTCGGGTTCGAGCGCGAGGATGCGTTCGCGCGTCGCCTCGTCCATGCGGTCGGCCTTGTTGAACACGAGGATGCGCGGAATGTCGGCCGCGCCGTCGATGTCGGCGAGCACGTCGTTAACCGCGTCGATCTGCGAGAACGGGTCGGGGTGCGACCCGTCGACCACGTGCACGATCAGGTCGGCTTCGGCGACCTCCTCCAGCGTGGATTTGAACGCTTCGATGAGCTGCGTGGGCAGTCGGCGCACGAAGCCGACCGTGTCGACGTAGGCGTAGAGCCGGCCGTCCTTGGCGCGGGCGCGGCGCACGGCCGTGTCCAGCGTGGCGAACAGCGCGTTTTCGACGAGTTCGGCCGAACCGGTGAGCCGGTTGGTCAGCGATGATTTGCCGGCGTTCGTGTAGCCGACGACGGCGACGGTCGGCAGCCCGTAGCGACGGCGGGAGCCGCGCTTGACCTCGCGCGCCGGCGCCATGTCGCGGATCTGCTTGCGCAGTCGGGCGATGCGCGTGCGGATGACACGGCGGTCCATTTCGATCTTCGTCTCGCCCGGGCCTCGCGAACCGATGCCGGCGTCCGCGCCGGCCGCGCGGCCGCCGGCCTGGCGGGACAGGGAGCCACCCCAGCCGCGCAGTCGCGGCAGCATGTATTCGAGCTGAGCGAGTTCCACCTGCGCCTTGCCTTCGCGCGACGTCGCGTGCTGGGCGAAGATGTCGAGGATCACGGCGGTGCGGTCGACGACCTTGACTTTGGTCGCATCCTCGAGCGCACGCCGCTGGCTCGGCGGCAGGTCGTCGTCGACGATGATCGTGTCGGCCTCCTCGCGCGCTACGATGTCGGCGATTTCGCGGGCCTTGCCGGAGCCGACGTACGTGGCCGCGTCCGGACGGTACCGGTGCTGCAGCAGGCCGTCGCATACGACCGCGCCCGCGGTTTCGGCGAGCGCGGCAAGCTCGCGCAGGGATTCCTCGGCGGCGGCCGCAGTGGTCGTGGCCGACGACCACACGCCGACGAGCACGACGCGTTCGAGGCGCACCTTGCGGTATTCGACTTCGGTGACGTCCTGCAGTTCGCCGAGGCCGGCGACGTGCTTGAGCTGGTTACGGGATTCGCGTTCCTCCCATGCCTCGTTGGACTGTTCGGAGGACGCGACGCCGCGATCGTGCGCGTCGAGCAGCACGTCCGACTGGTCGGCCAGCACGCCGGTCAAGGCGGGTCCCTCCTCCGCGATGGGCTGGTTCACGACGGTCTTTTCGCTGGCGGACTGCTGGCTTTGCTCGCTCAATGGCACCTCTTGACTGGCTCTCTTGACTCACGATTGAACTATGGTGGTCTTTATTATCATCGTTTTGGACGACATGGAGTTCGCGCCGGGCTTCACGGCCGGATGGCCGGCTGGCATGGCGGCGCGCAGGCAGGCAAGGAGAGGCATGGCCGAGCAGTATTTTTCCGCCGAACCCACTTCGAAGGACGTGCGCCGCACGCTGAACGTGACGTTGCAGGGGCGTGAGGTCCCGGTCGAAACGTCAAACGGCGTATTTTCCGGCTCGCGTCTTGACTTGGGCACGTCGGTGCTGCTGCGCGAGGTGCCCGAGCCGCCGTCGTCCGGCACGTTCCTCGACTTGGGCTGCGGCTGGGGTCCGGTGACGCTGTCCCTGGCGCTCGCCGCACCGGACGCCAACGTGTGGGCGGTGGACGTGAACGAGCGCGCGCTGGAGCTGACGGCCGCGAACGCGAGGCGCAACGGTTGCGCGAACGTACATGTGACGCGTACCGACGAGTCGGGCGTTCCCCTGTCCGCGCAGTCGCCGGCCGTGTGCGAGGCGATGCCGGACGATCTCGCCTTTGACGTGATCTGGTCGAATCCGCCGATTCGCATCGGCAAGGATGCGCTGCACGCGCTGCTTATGGCGTGGCTGCCGCGGCTGAAGCCGGAAGGCGGTGTCGCCTATCTGGTGGTGCAGAAGAATCTTGGCGCCGATTCGCTGATCCCTTGGCTGGCCGGCGAGCTCGGAGACGGTTTTGAGGTGTCGAAGTATCATTCGGCCAAGGGGTACCGCGTCATCGAAGTGGTGCACAACAACTAGCGACTAAAGCAACGAGACGCAACGGGACATTCAGACATTCAGTAGTCAGGAACATATGAAATTCGAATATCCGTCCGAATTGCCGGTGTCGGCCGCGCGCGACGAGATCGCCGAGGCCATCCGTCACAGCCAGGTCGTGATCGTGTCCGGTCAGACCGGTTCCGGTAAGACCACGCAGCTGCCGAAGATCCTGCTCGAGCTAGGCCGCGGATCTCACGGCCGTCAGATCGTGCACACGCAGCCGCGTCGTCTGGCCGCGCGCACGGTCGCCGAACGCATCGCCGCGGAGATGGGCGTGCGGCTCGGCGACGAGGTCGGCTATCAGGTGCGGTTCACGGACGAAAGTTCGCCGAAGACGCGCCTGCGCGTCGTCACGGACGGCATTCTGCTCGCGCAGATCCAGCGCGATCCGAAGCTGAACCAGTACGACACGATCGTCATCGACGAGGCGCACGAGCGCAGCCTGAACATCGACTTCCTGCTCGGCTATCTGACGGCGCTTCTGCCGCAACGGCGCGACCTGAAGCTCGTGATCACGTCGGCGACGATCGATTCGGTGAAGTTCAAGGAGCATTTCGAGCACGCGCTGCACGAGAAGGTGCCGGTGATCGAAGTGTCGGGTCGCACGTTCCCCGTGCAGATCGTGTATGAGCCGCTCGGCACCGCGCCGGCGCTCATGCGCAACGTGCCCGGTTTCGAGACCGGCGCAATGCCCGGCGAGGAGGCGTACGCCGCGCTGTCGGCCGCGCCGAGCGCCGCGGAGCGGGGCGGCAATGGGGGTGGCCGCAACACGGACCGCGACACCGACATGGATATGCCGACTGCCGTGGCGCGCGCCTGCGCCGAACTGGTCATCCATTCAAGCCATGAGCGCGGCGCCCGCGACATTCTCGTGTTCGCGTCGGGCGAACGCGACATCCACGAGTTCGAGAACGCGTTGCGCCGCCATTACGGCCCGCGCGCCGACGACATGCGCCGGCCGGACGAGATCGAGATCATGCCGCTGTTCGCGCGTCTTTCGGCCAAGGACCAGCACCGCGTGTTCGAGCCGCACACGCACCAGCGCATCGTGATCGCCACGAACGTGGCCGAGACGTCGCTCACGGTGCCGGGCATCCGCTATGTGGTCGATCCGGGTACCGCACGCATTTCCCGTTATTCGAAGACCGCGAAGGTGCAAAGGCTCCCGATCGAACCGATCTCGCAGGCGAGCGCCGACCAGCGGTCCGGCCGATGCGGCCGTATCGCGGACGGCATCGCGATTCGCCTATATTCGCGCGAGGACTACGAGACGCGCCCGCGGTTCACCGAACCGGAGATCCTGCGCACGTCGCTGGGCGCGGTCGTGCTGCACATGCTGTCGGTGGGAGTTGCGCGCACGGCCGAGGACGTGACGAATTTCGGGTTCATCGACCCGCCGGACATGAAGGCCGTCTCGGACGGCTTCAACGAGCTGACCGAGCTCAAGGCCGTGGCCCGCAAACGCGGCGAGGTGGTGTTAACGCACGTCGGCCGCCAGCTGGCACGCATTCCGATCGACGTCAGGCTTGGCCGCATGGTGATCGAGGCCGCGAAGTCGACCACGCCGGACACACTGGCCGCGGTGCTCGTGATCGTGGCGTTCCTGAGCCTGCAGGATCCGCGCGAACGCCCGGACGAGGCGCGCGACGAAGCCGACCGCATCCACAACCGCTACGCCGACCCGACCAGCGACTATCTGACCGCCCTGAACATCTGGGACCGTATCTTCCAGGCGGACGGCGAACCGAGCAATTCGGCGCTGCGCCGCATCTGCAAGACCGAATACTTCAGCTGGATGCGCGTGCGCCAGTGGAAGGATCTGGTGAACCAGCTCACGGACATGTGCCATGAGCTGAAGTTCACGGTCGGCACGCCGCAGCCGGCGTCACGCCCAGGATTGGAGATCCGCCAGCTGCCGATCAACCAGCAGGCGGCCGGCTCCCTGCGCTGCTCGTGGGACGACCGGGGCATCCACACGTCGATGCTCGCCGGACTGCTGTCGATGATGGGCATGCAGATCGTCCGCGAGCCGAAGGCATCGGATTTCACCGGGCTCAAGGGCGCGGCGCGTGCGAAGGCGATCAAGCGCGCGCAGAAGATGGCGAAGAACGACTATCAGGGTGCTCGAGGCACGCATTTCGCGCTCTTCCCCGCCTCGAGCGTGGCCAAATCCACCCCGCCGTGGGTGATGAGCACCGAACTCGTGGAGACGAGCAGACTGTGGGCGCGCTATTCTGCGGCGATCGACCCGGCGTGGGCGGAGCCGCTGGCCGGCCAGCTCACGCGCATCACGTACGCGGAGCCGCACTGGTCGGGTTCGCGCGGTTCGGCCGTGGCGAGCGCGAAGGTGCTGTTGTACGGCCTGCCGATCGTGCAGGACCGCACCGTGCAGTGGGGACGCATCAACCCGCTTGAGGCGCGCGATTTCCTGCTGCGGCAGGGCCTGGTCGAGGGTGATATCCAGCAACGGTTCAGCTACGACGAGTTCGTGGGGCGCAACCGCGACATTCTCGATGAGGCGGCCGACGACGCGAGTCGCACGCGCCAGCTTGCCGAAACGGTGAGCGACGAGGATCTGTTCGACTTCTACCAGTCCGTTATTCCGAACGACGTGACGTGCGTTGCGGATCTGGCGAAATGGTGGAAGAAGGAGCATGACGAGCATCCGCATCTGCTCGACTTCGACCCGGACAAGGTCGAGCGTCTCGCCGCGGCCGAGTCGGTGAGCCTCGCCGACTATCCGGACCACTGGCACACGCTCGGCACGGACGGCCAGCCGATTGACCTGCGGCTGAGCTACGTGTACGACCCGCACGACCCGCACGACGGCGTGACCGTGCATATTCCACTCAAGGCGCTCTCGCGGCTCACGCCCGCACAGTTCAGCTGGAACGTGCCCGGTCTGCTCGACGAGCTGATCGTGGGGCTGATCAAGTCACTGCCGAAGGCGCTGCGCGTGCAGTTCGTGCCCGCGCCGGACACGGCACGTAAGATCCGCGCATGGATCGACGAGCATTATCCCGACCTGCCTGGTTCGGGCGAACGCAACAAGCCGAACCTGCCGCCGGCCGGCGCGGACGGCGCGACCGGTGACGCGACGTCCGGAGCTGCCGCCTGGCCTGATCTGCCGCACGTGTTCACGCAGGCGGCGATCGCGACCGTCGGCGCGCAGATCCACCCGGAAGTGCTCACCGGCGACCTGTGGGAGAAGCTGTCGCCGTATCTGCGCATGACGTTCGCGGTCGAACAGCAATTGCCCGCGCCGAAAAACGCGCGCGGACGCCGCGGCGGACGCGGGCCGGTCAAGGTACTCGGCTCGGGTAAGTCACTGGTCGAATTGCAGCGCAAATTCGCGGCCGAAGCGGAAGCGTCGGCGCGGCAGATGGTCAAGAAGCAGGCCGACCGGGCCGCCGATCAGGGCAAACTCGTCGAACAGGCGAACCTGCTGCACAAGGCGGGCGCGACCACCGAATCGCGCGCCAACATGCTCTGGCACGGCGCGCTCGACGCGCTGCGGCTGCCGTCCGAACGCGTCTCGTCGCGCTGGCTCGGCGCGGAGGCGCTCATGCTCGCCTCGGCCCCGTACAAGTCCACCAAGGATCTGGTGGAGGATCTGCAGCTGGCTGCTGTCAAGCGGCTGCTGCCGAAGGTGGACACGCTGCCGGACGACGATGCGCTCGCCGACGCCGTGCTGGGCGTCACAGAAGTGTTTGAGGACACCGTGTACGCGGTGGCGCACGACGTGATCGCGATTCTCAAACGCTACGCGGAGGTCGACAAGGCCGTGTCCGGTAAGGCTGATCTGCCGATGCTGTCGGTGCTGCAGTCGGTGCGAGAGCACATCACGACGCTCGTGTTTCCCGGATTCGTTGGCGCCGCTCCCCCGGACGCATTGGCGAACATCCCGCGCTATCTGCAGGCGGACATGATGCGCCTGGCTAAGGCGAAGTCGGATAAGAACCGCGACGTGCGCTGGGCGTGGGAGGCCGACGAGGCGAGGCAGCTGGTAGACAAGGCCAAGGCCCGCGCCAAGGCCGAACCAGCCGGGCCGCGGCACGAAGAACTGGCTAAGAAAGCGGACGCCGCGCGCTGGATGCTCGAGGAGTTCTACGTGTCCCTGTGGGCGCAGGAGCTCGGCACCGCCAAGCCGGTGAGCCTCAACCGCATCAAGAAGGCACTGGCCTAGCGCCTTGCGGAAGACGAAACCGTCACCTCAGCAATCAAGTGACGGTTTCGTCTTGTCTTGAAGCGTATCGCCGCCGGCCAAACCGAGACGACTACAATGTCGCTGCGATGACACAGCAGAAGCATACGGATCACACATCGCACGACGATACGACAGGCAAAAGCGCATACCGGCGCAACAACAACGGCAGCACAACGGGCAAGAATCGCAGCAACGCAACCAAGAAAACCGGAACATCCCGAAAAAACGCCACCGGCAAGACGTCCGCCAAGCGAGGCGGCGGCAGCCGTCGGCCACATTCAGCAGCCCAATCAACACGGCCCGCACAAACAGCACAGACACAACAGACAAAGGCACGCGCAACGGACAAGGCGACCGGCAACAGCCGCAATCGCAGACAGTCCAAACGCTCCAAACGCTCCCCCATCGCGCGATGGAAGCGCCGCTGGCATGCGCTCAAACCGGCGCAACGCGTCAAAACCATCGTCGTAACGCTGACGGCCGCCATCTGCGTCGTCGCACTGTCCGTGCTCTCCGTGCACTTCGTCCAGTGGCGCATCGCCGTGCGCGCGGCCGAGGCGCGACAGCTAGCACTGACGCAAACCTACGACTTCGACCCGGGCGACATCATCTCCGACGGCCAGTTCTTCAACGCGAACGCGATGAGCGAAGCGGAAATCCAGTCGTTCCTCGACGAGCAGGGTGCCAGCTGCTCCGGCAACCAGTGCCTCAAAAGCAAAACGTTCGACACGTCCAGCAAACCGGCCGACGAGTATTGCTCGGCCTACGAGGGCGCCAAGAAGGAAACCGCCGCGGCGATCATCGCCAAGTCGGCGCAGGCGTGCGGCATCAGCCCCAAAGTGCTGCTCACCGTATTGCAAAAGGAGCAGCAGCTCGTCACCGCGGCCAAGCCGACCGCGTTCCAGTACAAGGCGGCCATGGGCTTGAGCTGCCCGGACGACGACAGCTGCGACCCGAAGTACGCGGGCTTCTTCAACCAGGTGTACGGTTCGGCCGCACGCTACCGGTACTACGTCGCGCACGAGGACCGGTACGGGTATCACGCGAACGCGCTCAACTACATCCAGTACCATCCGAACGCAAGCTGCGGCGGCACGAACGTGTTCATCCGCAACAAGGCGACCGCCCTGCTGTACATCTACACGCCGTATCAGCCGAACGACGCCGCGCTCAAGGCCGGGGCCGGCGAGGGCGACGCCTGTTCAAGCTACGGCAACCGCAATTTCGCGATCATCTACCAGAGCTGGTTCGGCGCGATGCGCTAGCCGGCCCCGCTTGGACTCCTCTAGTCTTTCTTGAGATAACGCCCCATCGCGAACGTCGTGGCGACCGCGCACAGCGAGAAGACCGCGCCGAACGGGCCGATCCACGTCAGGCCGAGATGGTCGTTGACGAGACCGCCGACGGCCGAGCCGATCGCGATGCCGATGTTGAACGACATGGAGTTGAGTGAGGCGGCCAGGTTCATCGAACCGGGGTGCGCTTCGGCGGCCACGTCCATGTACAGCACCTGCGAGGATGCGTTGAACAGGTACATGAACATGCCGAGCGCGACGAGCAGGATCGCGCCGTAGACCGGAATCACGCGGGCCAGCGCCAGCGAGCACAGCAGCACGCCGTGCGCGAGGAACACCCAGCGCAGATGGTAGAGCGGCTCCACTCCCCTGCCGCGCTCGGCGAGCTTGCCGGCATGCAGGTTGCTCCACAGGCAGGCGACGCCGTACACGACGAGGCCGATGCTCAGATACTGTTCGGGCACGTGGATTTCGTCACGCATGATCGGAGTCAGATACGTGTAGAACACGTAGCTGGAGCCCGCGCCGAACACGACCGCGAGCACGCCGAGCCAGATGCGCACGTCGAAGAACAGGCGGAACTGCGGCAGGAAGCCGACCTTCATCAGATGGCTGTTGCGCGGCAGCACGAGCAGCATCAGCACGATGAGCGCGACGGTGAGCGCGTCGATCAGATGGAACGACCAGCGCCAGCCGAACGTGTTCGCGATCCACGTGCCGACCGGCACGCCCACGACCGACGCGATCGAGAAGCCGGAGAACACCCACGCGATGAACTTGGTGCGGTATTTGTCGGTCGTCACGTCGGGCGCGTACGTCATGGCGATCGCGACGAGCGTGCCTGAGACGAGCGCGATCATGATGCGCGCGACGACGAGCACGGCGTAGTTCGGTGCGAACGCGCACAGCACGTTGCCAGCCAAGAACACGCCCATGAGCGTCAGGTGCGTAGCGAAGCGCGGGAAGCGCGCAGACAGCGCGGAGCCGAGCGGCGTGACCGGCGCGTACACGAACGCGAACAGCGACACGAGGTTGCCGACCGTCACTTCGGACACGGACAGGCCCTTGGCGATGTCCGGCAGGATGCCGACGACGATGAACTCACTCATGCCCAGCATGAAGCTGATCGCGACGAGCGTGATTACGGGAAGCGTAAAAAAGCGGGTGCCGACGGCACCCGCGTTCTTGGTTGAGGTCATGGAGACGATACTACAACTTGGGCAGGTACGTCTTGAGCTCGTACGGCGTGACCTGGCTGCGGTACGCCTCCCACTCCCGCCGCTTGTTGCGGATGAAGTACTCGAAGGCGTGCTCGCCGAGCACGTCGGCCACGAAGTCGGACTTCTCCATGATCTTGAGCGCTTCGTCGAGGGATTCCGGCAGCGGCTGGATGCCCATCGCCTGGCGTTCCTCGTCCGTGAGCTCCCACACGTCGTCGCTGGTTGGCTCGCCGAGTGTCATCTGCTTGTCGATGCCGTCGAGGCCGGCGGCCAGCAGCACCGAGTATGCGAGATACGGGTTCGCGACCGGGTCGAGCGCGCGGAACTCCATGCGCGCCGAATTGCCCTTGCCGGGCTTGTACTGCGGGATGCGCAGCAGAGCGGAGCGGTTGTTGTGACCCCAGCAGATGTAGCTGGGAGCCTCGTTACCGCCCCACAGGCGCTTGTACGAGTTGACGTACTGGTCGGTGACCGCGCAGATTTCGGCCGCGTGGTAAAGGATGCCGGCCGCGAACTGGCGGGCCGTCATCGACATGTTGAACTCCTGCCCGGCCTCGTAGAAGGCGTTCGCGTCGCCTTCGAACAGGCTCAGGTGGGTGTGCATGCCGGAACCCGGCGCGTCGGCGAGGGGCTTGGGCATGAAGCTGGCGTGGATGCCGCGCTCCAGCGAAATCTCCTTGACCACCGTGCGGAAGGTCATGATGTTGTCCGCCGTTGTCAATGCGTCGGCGTAGCGCAGATCGATCTCATTCTGGCCGGGGCCGGCCTCGTGATGCGAGTATTCCACCGAAATGCCCATCTGCTCAAGCATGTTCACGGTGGCGCGGCGGAAGTCCATGCCGGGGCTGCGCGGCACGTGATCAAAATAGCCACCCTCGTCGATCGGGGTCGGGGCCTTGGACCAGTCGTCCTGGGATTCGAACAGGTAGAACTCGATTTCGGGGTGCACGTAGAACGTGAAGCCCTTCTCCTTCGCCTTGGCGAGCGCACGCTTCAACACGTGACGCGGGTCGCCGAGCGACGGTTCGCCGTCCGGAGTGAGGATGTCGCAGAACATGCGCGCGGTACCCTGCGGGCCGCCGCGCCACGGCAGGATCTGGAAGGTCGACGGGTCGGGCTGGACGATCATGTCGTCCTCCGAAACGCGCGTCATGCCTTCGATCGCCGAACCGTCGAAGCCGAGCCCCTCCTCGAACGCGGCTTCAAGCTCAGCCGGCGCGATGGCCACGGATTTCAGCGTGCCCAGAACGTCGGTGAACCACAACCGAATGAAGCGCACGTCGCGTTCCTCGACCGTGCGCAGCGCAAACTCCTGCTGTTTATCCATAACGCCCTATGGTTCCATCGCCGTGTTACGACGTTCGTTAACACAAGCCGTTCGCGGTATGGTAGTGGATTATGAGCGTGAATGAGAGCAATATCCTGGCCTCGGCCAATGCCGACCGGCCGATCATCGACATGCGGTCGTGGCAGCAGGCCGACACTCCGGACGAACGCGAACAGGCGGGGCTCGAACGCCGGTTCCGCATGCCGCTGGAAAGTCACGCGCTGTGGCAGGTGCGCGAAGGCCGCCGCGACGTGATCGGCCTGCTGGAGGAGCAGTCGCGCGTGCGCGTGCAGGATCTGATCCCGCTGCGCTACCAGCGCATGAGCGTCTCGCCGTTCACGTTCTACCGCGGCACGGCGCTCATCATGGCGAACGATCTGGCGCGCACGCCGGTCACGGGCATTCCGGTGCAGGCCGTAGGCGACGCGCACATCGGCAACTTCGGCATGTTCCGTTCTCCGTCAAACCGTCTCGTGTTCGACATCAACGACTTCGACGAGACGACGACCGGACCGTGGGAGTGGGACATCAAGCGTCTCGCCGTGTCGGTGGAGATCTGCGGACGCGCGAATGGCATCCGCAAGCTGGAACGCCGGGCTGCGGTTAAGCGCTGCGTGCACTCGTACCGCGATCATCTGATGCAGTACGCGCAAATGGACTATCTGGACGTATGGTACGACCACATCGACGTGGAGGCGGCGCTCGACCATTACGAGCGTACAATGAACGGCCGGCGCAACCGCACGCTGCGCGACGCGGCCGACAAGGCGGCCGTCAAGGATTCCAACCGCGCCGCCGCGAAACTCACGTACCGCGACGGAGACAAACTGCGTTTCCGATCCAAGCCGCCGGAGCTGACGCCGATCAGCGAACTGCACGACTACGCTGATCTGGAGGCACTGCAGGGACGTCTGGAAACGTTGTTCAACAGCTACCGTCATTCGCTGTACGAAGATCGCCGGCATGTGCTCAGCCATTACACGTATCACGACACGGCCCGCAAGGTGGTGGGCGTCGGTTCGGTGGGCACGCGCGCGTGGGTGTCGATCATGACCGGGCGCGACATCAATGATCCGCTCATGCTGCAGATGAAGGAGGCGAACGAGTCTGTGCTGGAGCGGTTCGTCGGCCGCTCCCCCTACGCCACGCACGGTGAGCGCGTGGTGCAGGGCCAGAAGCTGATCCAGTCGACCGCGGACGTGCTGCTCGGCTGGGCGAGCTTCATGGCCGAGGACGGTCACCCGCGCGACTATTACGTGCGCCAGTTCTGGAACGGCAAGGGGTCGATCGACATCGACCATCTCAACGATCTGGCGCTGTCCGATCTGGGGCGCATGTGCGCTCGCTGCCTGGCGCACGCGCACGCGCGCACCGGCGACCGCATCGCGATCGCGTCCTACGTGGGTGAAGACGAATCGTTTGACGAGGCGATCGCCTCGTTCGCGAGCGCCTACGCCGATCAGAACGACGCCTACTACGCGCTGTTCAAGCAGCTCATCGACTCCGGCGAGCTGCCCTGCGCATAGCATTCACGCCGTGCCATGGCGTGACCACGTGTAATTCCCATCGTGTAATCATCCCCATCGTGTGACAGGTCACGCGATGGCAATATGAACGTTGTTGCCATCGCGTGCAAAGATCATTCCTCATGCGATGGAAGGCAAACGATGCACATCCATCATATGAGTCGAAAATGAGGACACGGGATGGAAAAGGCGACTCTTTTTCCATCCCGCGAGAAAACGGTTCCGCACGGGATGGAAAACTCGACGTATATTCCATCCCGTGCGGAACGTCATGCAGCACCGAAAACAGCGCCGCGTGACTATGCGATCGACTATTACTTAGCGACTTCGAGCGCTTCCTGCAGGGTGAAGGCGCGCGCGTAGAGGGACTTGCCGAGGATGGCGGAGTCGACGCCGAGGTCGGCGAGTTCCTTGATGGCGCGCAGATCGTCGAGCTTGCTAATGCCGCCGGACGCGGTCACCTTGGCGTCCGTGCGTTCGGCGACCTCGCGCAGCAGGTCGATGTTCGGGCCGCTCATCATGCCGTCGCGGGCCACGTCGGTGACGACGTATCGCGAACAGCCGACGGAGTCGAGGAACTTCATCGTCTCGAACAGGTCGCCGCCTTCCTTGACCCAGCCGCGCGCTGCGAGCGTGTGCCCGCGCACGTCGAGGCCGACGGCCACGCGATCGCCGTATTTGCGGATCACGGACGCGGTCCAGCCGGGGTTTTCCAGTGCGGCGGTGCCGATGTTCACGCGGGCCGCGCCGGCGTCCAGCGCCGCGTCGAGCGAGGCGTCGTCGCGCACGCCGCCGGACATTTCGATGTTGACGCGGTCGCCGAGCTCGTGCACGATCTCGCGCAGCTGGGCGCGGTTGTCGCCCGTGCCGAACGCGGCGTCGAGGTCGACGAGGTGGATCCATTCAGCGCCAGCTTCGACCCACGTGCGGGCTGCTTCGAGCGGCGAGCCGTAATCGGTTTCGGATCCGGATTCGCCCTGGCGCAGGCGCACGGCCTTGCCGTCGCGCACATCGACGGCGGGCAGCAGTGTAAGGGACATGATGATCAGCCTTTCTTGTTCGCGGATTGTCGTGCAGGTCGGAGTGCCGGCCGGAATCTAGAACGTGGACACCCAGTTGCGCAGCAGCTGCGCGCCCGCCTCGGCGGACTTCTCCGGATGGAACTGGGTGGCGAACAGCGGTCCGCGCTCGTAGGCGGCCACGAACCGGCTGCGGCCGTAATCGCACCATGTCACGCGTTCCGGCGCGTCGCCGAAGTCGATCTGAAGCCGGCTCAGGTCGGCCGGACGCACGTCCATGGCCGCATACGAGTGCACGAAGTAGAAGCGCTCGCGCTCCACGCCGCGCATGAGCACGGAGTCTTCGGCCGCGTCGACCGTGTCCCAACCCATGTGCGGCACCACGTCGGCGTCGAGCAGGTCGACCGTGCCACCGATCAGTCCGAGGCCCGCGGCCTCGTGGCCACGCTCCAGGCCGCGCTCGAACATGATCTGTTCGCCCACGCACACGCCGAGCACAGGCCGGCCAGCGCGCAGTCGATCGGCGATCACACGGTCGCCGGACATCTGCTTCAGGCCCTCCATGCACGCGGCGAACGCGCCCACGCCGGGCACGACCAAGCCGTCGGCTTCGAGCGCCTGCCGGTAGTCGGAGGTCAGTGTCACGTCGAGATCGAGGTTGGCGAGCGCGCGCACCATGGAGCGCACGTTGCCGAATCCGTAGTCGAATACCACCACCGATGTCATGTTTGGTTCCTCTCGAAAAAGTGTCGTTGGACGGCCGAAAGCGTTACTGAATGCTGCGCGAGCCGCCGCGGCCGAAACGCGTATGTTCGGCGAGCACCTGCATGGCCTGATCGTGAGTCAGGCTGGAGGACGCGACGATGGTCGTGCCCTGGGCCTTGAGACTGTCGAGGCCGCCGATGCCGAGCATCAGGTCCTCGACGAACGGCGCGGTGGCGTTGAACAGGATCGGCGGCGCGAACGTTTCGCCCGGCTTGCCACGCAGGTACATGGTGGCTTCGAGCTTGTCGGCGCGGTTGACGGCGAGTACGACGGCCATGCCGTCGACCACGGTGGTCAGGTCCTTCGCGGCGGCTTCCGGACCGTCGCCGTCGAGGCTGCGCAGCACGGCCACGGCGCCTTCCGGCGCTTCGACGCAGTCGGCGGAGATGTCTGACAGCTGGCAGAACGCGGCGAGCAGCTGCGCGGAGGCGACGCGCGTGATGATCACGGCCGCTTTTGCCTTGTTGCCGAGTAGACCGGCGAGCTCGTCCTCGAATTGGGAGGACAGATCCGCAGGCTGACCATCCTCTCCCTGCGCGCCGGTGTCCGTCGCGTCGGTATCGGCGGCGGCGTCGAACTGCGCGGACAGGTCGGCAAGTTCGGCGTCCAAGTCCTTGTCTCCGTCATGCGCGGCGTCGGCCGAATCCGCAACTGCCGAACCGACGTCGTTCCCTGCGTCGCCGTGATCGGCGTTGCCGTCGGAGTCCTTGAATTCCTGCTCGAATCCGGCGAGCGCGGCTTCCAGCTCCTCGTCACTAAAATGCGCGTCGTCCGAGCTGAAATCGTCCGAGTTTAGATTGTCTGGCTTATCGGCGTCGTTATTGCGATCGTCGCTCATCACAGCGCGCCCTTCGTGCTCGGGATCAGGCCTTCGATGCGCGGGTCGGGTTCGATCGCGAACCGCAGCGCGCGCGCCAGTGCCTTGAATTCGGCTTCGGCGATGTGGTGCGGGTCGCGGCCGGCGAGCACCTGCATGTGCAGGCAGATGCCGGCGTGGAATGCGATCGATTCCATGACGTGGCGCACGAGCGAGCCGGTGAAGTGGCCGCCCATCATGCAGTATTCGTAGCCGGCCGGTTCGCCGGTGCACACGCAGTACGGGCGGCCGGAGATGTCGACGACGGCCTTGGCGAGTGCCTCGTCGAGCGGCACGGTCGCGTCGGCAAAGCGGCGGATGCCGCGCTTGTCGCCGAGCGCCTGCTTCAGTGCCTCGCCGAATACGATGGCCGTGTCCTCGACAGTGTGGTGCACGTCAATGTCGGTGTCGCCCCACGCCTTGATCTTGAGGTCGATGAGCGAGTGCTTGCCGAGCGCGTTCATCATGTGGTTGTAGAACGGCACGGACGTGTCGATGTCGGTTTTGCCTGTGCCGTCGAGGTTGAGTTCGAGGTCGATGTGCGATTCGCTGGTTTCGCGGATGATGTGCGCGGTGCGTGCCATATGATGCTCCTTACGCTGCAGTATGTCTGGTTCAGGCCGGTCGGCCGGATTGTCCGGTTCTCCCGTACCGCCCGTGATGCTCGGCTATTCGGCTTCCACGATACGCAGCACCTCACTGAGTGCCTCGCGGAAGCGGGCCATCTCGTCGTCGGTGCCCATGCACACGCGAAGCCAGCCGTCCGGGCCGACGACGCGGATGAGGATGCCGCGGTCAAGCAGCGCCTCGAAGATGCGGTCGCGCTTGTCGAAGTGGCCACCGAACAGCAGGAAGTTCGATTCGGATGCGGCGACTTCGAGCGGCTGGCCCTTATACGTCTGGCGCTTGAGCCATGCGGCGGTCTGTTCGCGGATTTCGCGCAGGTGCGCGACCTGGCTGAGCTGTTCGTCGGTGTGTTCGAGCGCGGCGAGCGCGGCGGCCTGCGTGACGGCGGACAGGTGGTACGGCATGCGCACGATGCGCACGCAGTCGATGATGTCCTTAGACGCGGCGAGATAACCGACGCGCGCCCCGGCAAACGCGAACGCCTTGCTCATGGTGCGGCTGACAGCAAGGTTCGGATGCTTGTCGATGAGCGTGACGGCGCTCGGCGTGCCCGGATTGCGGAACTCGACATACGCCTCGTCCACGACGACGATCGGATGCACGCCTGCGGCGGCGCCCGCCACGTCGGCGGTTTCGCACACGTCGAGGATGCGTTCGAGGTCAGCGGGCGGCAGCGGCGTGCCGGTCGGGTTGTTCGGGCTGGTGAGAATCACCATGCTCGGCTTGATCTCGTGGATCGCCTTGATAGCCGCGTCCACGTCGAGCGTGAAGTCGGCGTTGCGGTGGGCGAGCTTCCAGCCAGTAAACGTGTCGCGCGCGTATTCGGGGTACATGGAGTACGTCGGATCGCAGCCGAGCGCGGTGCGTCCCGGTCCGCCGAACGCCTGGAAGAGCTGGAGCATGATTTCGTTGGAACCGTTCGCGCCCCACAACTGGTCGACGGCGAGACGCGCGCCGGATTCCTTGGCGAGGTAGTCGCTGAACGCCTTGCGCAGCGCGATGTGCTCGCGGTCCGGGTACCGGTTGAGCGTATGCGCGATTTCGCCGACGCGGCGTGCGATGGTGGCGCATACGTCGGGGTTCGGCTCGTACGGGTTCTCGTTGACGTTGAGGCAGACCGGCACGTCGAGCTGCGGCGCGCCGTACGGCGTCTCGCCGATCAGGTCGTTGCGCAGCGGCAGGCTTGCCGGGATCGCGTTGGTTTCTTCAGTCATGCTTTTCTCTCCTATTGATGCGGTGACGCACCGCGCGCATGCCATGTCATTTCGAGCGAGGCGAAGCCGAGTCGAGCAATTGTTCACAACATCATGCCGTGAAGGATTTCTCCACTCGCTGACGCTCGGTCGAAATGACAGGGTTGAACATATGCCTTACCGCAGGCCGGCTTCCTGCTCCTGCTCGCGCAGCGTGGCCTTGTCGTACGGGTCCTTGACGAAGCGGGACAGCACGCACTCGCCGTGGGCCGGCAGGTCTTCGGACACGGCGAACGCGTTGATGCGCGCGGCGAGGGCCTTCAAACCCTCCTCGTCGTATTCGATGACTTCGACGGGCTTCATGAACGTGTGCACACCGAGTCCGGCGGCGAAGCGCGCGGTGCCGCCGGTGGGCAGCACGTGGTTGGAGCCGGACATGTAGTCGCCGAGCGGGACCGGCGAATACGGTCCGCGGAAGATCGCACCGGCGTTCTTGATGCGCTTGACGACGGCGTCCGCGTCGGCGGTCTGGATTTCGAGATGCTCGGCCGCGTACGCATTGGCCGCGTCGATCGACTGGTCGAGGCCGTCGGTGAGCACGATTGCGGACTGCGTGCCGGACAGGGACGTGTGGACGCGCTCGGCGTGCTCGGTCTTCGGCACGCGGTAGTTGAGGTTCTCCTGGACTTTGTCGGCGAGTTCAGGATCATCGGTGAACAGCACGGAGCCGGCGAGCTCGTCGTGTTCGGCCTGGCCGATCAGGTCGGCGGCCACGAGGCTCGGGTTGGCGGTTTTGTCCGCGATGATGCCGATTTCGGTCGGGCCGGCGACCGCGTCGATGCCGACGAACGCGGAGACGAGCGACTTGGCGGTGGCGACGAAGATGTTGCCCGGGCCGGTGATCTTGTCAACCGGATCGCACAGCACCGCGCCGTCCTGCGGTTCGGACCCCTTGGCGCCGTAGGCGAACATGGCGATGGCCTGCGCGCCGCCGACCGCGTACACCTCCTTGACGCCGAGGATGGCACACGTGGCGAGGATGGTCTTGTTCGGCAGACCCTTGTCGTTGTCACGGGCCGGCGGGGTGGCGATGGCGAGCGATTCAACGCCGGCGGCCTGAGCGGGCACGGCATTCATGATGACGGAGCTCGGGTAGACAGCCTTGCCGCCGGGCACGTACAGGCCCACGCGCTGGATCGGGATCCAGCGTTCGGCGACGCGCGCTCCGGGCGCGAGATCGGTGTGGAAGTCCTGCGGCACCTGGTTCTTGGCGACGGCGCGGGCGCGGCGCACGGATTCCTCGATGGCGGCGCGCACTTCGGGGTCGAGCGTGGTCAGCGCGGCTTCGATCTCCTCCTCGGGCACGCGCAGGTGCTCGGGGCGCACGTGGTCGAACTTCTCCTCGAAGTCGCGCAGGGCGGCCGCGCCGCGTTCCTTCACATCGTCAAGGATCGGGCGCACCAGATCAGTGGCTTCGGAGGTGCCCATCGCGGCGCGCGGCATCGCGGCCAGCAGTTCGGCACGGGACAGTTTGCGACCGCGAAGGTCGATGATTCGCATGATGTTCTCGCTCATACCGCCCCATCGTAACAACGTCGCCTCACGAACCGCCGCCCAATGTCCGTTTTCACCCAAATCGTGAGATATCGCGTGCGTTTCACCGGTTTTCGGCTGGAATCGTCCACCCTGAGCGCGGCCAATACGGGAATATGCACCCGCTGGCCGCACGGGTACGCGCGCATGGCAAGCAGTCAGTTTAGCGAGGCAATGGCTGGGTAGAGGGCTGCGAAACGGGGATAGAGGGCGTCGTAGATTCTAGCGGCGTCCGGGTCGGGTTCGTACGTGGCGGTGTCGGCGACGGTGGTGACCAGATCGGAACGGTCGAAGACGAGCGAGGCGAGCGCGACGGCGGGCAGGATGTCGGCGTTGGCGAACACCTCGATCGGGTGGCGCAGCATGGAGGCCAGGATCCGGCACCATGCGGTTTCTCGCGCACCACCGCCGATCAATGAGATCGAAGTCGGCGGTTCGTCAAAGCTTGTCATACCCTGCCGAATGGAGAATGCGACGCCTTCGAGCGCGGCGCGCAGCATGTCGCCCGCACTCGTGGCCGGCGACATGCCGACGTAGGCGCCGCGTACGGCCGGGTTCATCACCGGGAACCGCTCCCCCACTAGATACGGCAGGCACAGCACGCCGTTCGCGCCCGGCGCGGACGCCTCGATCAGCGTATGCGCCCGATCGTAGTCGCCGTCCGCCAGCAGTTCAGCCGCCCAGCGGTGCACGTCGCCGGCGTTGAGGAACGGCACCGCGTTCACGTATCCGTCCGCCGCACCGAATCGCAGGTTCGCCGCGCCCGGCTTATCGACGAATGGTTCGTTCGACACGGTCGCGATCCAGCCGGACGTGCCGAGGTTGATGTTGTACTGTCCGGGTTTGCCGGCGCCGCTGGCGAGCGTGGTCGCGCCCGCGTCGCCGATGCCGGCGTATACCGGCGTGCCGACGGCGAATCCGGTCTCTTCGGCCGCCGCGGCCTTCACCGCGCCAACGATATCTTGCGGACGGTGCAGTTCGGGCAGCAACGCCATGTCGATACCGGCCGCGGCGCACAGTCCGGCGTCCCAATGTCCGGTGCGGATGTCCATTGCGCCGGCCGTGGAGCAGGCGGCCACGTCGCCGACGCACACGCCGACCAGTCGTGCGATGAGATAGTCCTTGGAGCTGATGAGCACATGCGCGGTCCGCGCGAACGCGTCTGGCTCACGGTCGCGCAGCCACATGAGTTTCGGCAGCGGCAGGCAGCCTTCGAGCCGGTTGCCGACCGTCGCGAGGAACCGCCGTGTGCCGATGACGTCCGACGACGCAGCATCGTCCCGAACGCCGCCGAGCGTGCGTGTCAGCCGTTCGGCTTGTTCTTCCGCCCGGCCGTCCGAATACAGGATCGCGTTGCGCACCGGCCGCAAACTTGCGTCAAGCGCGATGACGTCCTGCATTTGACCACTGCAGATGATGCCGCAGATACGACCGGTCTCGAAGTCGGGCTCGGATTGCGCGGCGTCATGCAGCATCGCACGGGCGACGTCGCGGAACGTGCTCCACCACTGGTTCGGGTCCTGTTCGCGTGCGTCGCCGTCGACGATCAGGTCAAGACCGCCGTTCGCCGACGCGACGACACGGCCGCCCTCGTCGACCAGCGCGCCTTTGATCGCCGTCGTGCCGGCGTCGAACGTCGCCGCATACTGTCGCATCATCTTCCCTTCTTTCGTCATCAGTCGCCCGTCGCAGCCACCATCGCACAGTCAATCGCGCTCAACCACAGTCAATCACCGTCACACATCATCACGCATCGCACGCGACGTTCAGAACGTCAGCCGCATCTGGTGCCAAACGACGCCACCGTGGGTCGAACCGGAAACACCTTCATCCACGTACCCGAATCGCGCGTAAAAACCGACAAGCCGGTCCTTGCAGGTGAGCACCAGACCGCGCCGTCCAGCCGCGCGCGTGTCGGCAATCACGCGACGCATGAGCAGGCTGGCATAACCGCGATGCTGGAATGCCGGTGCCGTGTCCACGCCGAAGATCATCTGCCATGCGCCGTGCGGATCGTGCTGGGACGCGTCATCGTACATGTCGTCAGTCAGGTCGCGCCGGTCGGTGGCGAATCCGTTGATGAACGCGACAATCACGCCGTCGTCTCCCGCATCGTCGCACAGCAACCAGAAGCATTCGGGATAGGCGGCCAACCGCGCGCGAATCGCGTCCGAACTCGCCGCTTCGGCGGGAGGAAAGCACTCGGCTTCGATCGCGGCGAGCTCGTCCGCATCGTCTGCGGTCGCGTGCCGTATCGTCACATTTCTGCCATCAATCGTCGAGTCGGTCATGCGTCCAGTCATACCATCATTGATCGGCGGCCGCATGTCGTTCCCCGCAAAAAGCCGAAGAAAAACAGGGCGGCGAACATCATCGTTCATCGCCCCGCACGCGTTCGGCGGTCGCCTCATCGCCACCGCCGAACCGCCGACCGCTACTTGGTCAGGTCGTGCGCCATTTCCTCAAACGCGGCGAGATACGTGTCGCACGCCTTCTCGTCGTGGAACACGGACAGCGTCCACTCCTCCTCGCGGCCCGGCGCCATGTAGACGCCGCGGTTGGCCTGGTAGAGCCATGCGAGCTGGTTGAGCGCCGCATTCTGGCCCTTGCGGAAGGAGACGTAGTCGGTGATCTTGTGCGGGGAGAACGTCACACAACCCTTGGCGCCGAAGCCCTGCGCGTAGCCGGGGAAGTCGTACTTCTTGATGATCTCACGGCAGCCGTCCATCAGGCGCTGGTTCATGCGGTCGAGGTGCTCGTACGCGGCCGGGGTGAGGACCTTTTCGAGGCTGGCGCGTGCGGCAGCCATGGACAGCGGGTTGCCGGAGAACGTGCCGACCTGGTAGACCTCACCGTCCTCGACGACGTGCATGACCTCGTTGGTACCACCGATCGCACCGGAGGGCAGGCCGCCGGCGAGCGACTTGGCGATGGTGACCATGTCGGGGGTGACGCCGAACAGCTTGGTGGCGCCGCCGGGGCCGACGGTCAGGCCGGTCTTGACCTCGTCGAAGATGAGCACGATGCCGTGCTTCTTGGTGACTTCGCGCACGCCTTCGAGGTAGCCGGGCTCCGGCGGCACGATGGACATGTTCATCAGGCAGGCTTCCATGATCAGACAGGCCGGCGAGTTGCCTTCGGCCTCCATTTCCTCGATGCGGTGCTCGAGCGCGTCGAGGTCGTTGAACGGCACCGGCACGGTCAGGTCAACGGTGGCCTGCGGGATGCCGGCGCCGTACGGCAGGGACTTCAGGTGGTAGCGGTCGCCAATGTTGTTGTAATCGGCGTAGATGGAGATCATAACCGCGTCGTGGTGGCCGTGGTAGGAGCCGAAGATCTTCATGATGTGGTCGCGGTGCGTGTAGGCGCGGGCGATGCGGATGGCGTCCATCGTGGATTCGGAGCCGGAGTTGTTAAAGCGCCACTTCGGCAGGCCGAAGCGCTTGGCGAGGTTTTCGGCCACGACCACGTCGTCCCAGTCGGGCATGGCGAAGTGGGAGCCCTTGGAGAAGCGGTCGTTGACGGCGGCGGCGATGTCCGGGTTGGCGTGGCCCTGCAGCATGGCGCCGAAGCCGTTGTTGAAGTCGTAGTATTCGTTGCCGTCGACGTCCCACATCTTCGAGCCCTGGCCGCGGTCGACGTAGATCGGCCACGGATCGCGCAGTTGGTAGGAGGATGCGACGCCGTTGCACAGGTGCTCGCAGGCGCGCTTGTACATCTCGTGCGACTTGCCGAGCTTGGCGTTGAGCTTGTCGCCTTCTTTCTCGGTGAGTTCCTTGATCTTGGTTTCGTCGATGGTCGTCGCCATGATGTCGCTCCTTAGTGGTGGCCGGTGTGATGCGCATCGTGTGCGGATGCCGCCGATCCGATCGCGTGCGTGTGGTGCGCGTTTCGCAGGATCGTGCGGTCCGTACTGCGTTTTTCCCAACGCCTATAGATAATCACCTGTTTATTTCGTAGCGATTACCGTAATATGCCACGATTTACTCACTCATGTTGCGCGTATGTTGCGAAATACGCAATACGATATGCGGTGCAGGACGAACGCAACGAGATACGAAAAAGCCGCGCAGACGACATGCCCGCGCGGCTTAGCGTGTTCGATTCAGCGCTCGACGATCCGCCGTCAGCTGCGGAAATCCTCGAACATCATCGTGTAGTTGTCGTTGAGCTTGTTCGAGCAGCGTTTCTCGAGAATCGCATGCTTCTCCTCCTCGGCCGAGGGCACGATCACGTTGAGCTTGCGCATGGAGGCCGGCAGCAGTTCGTCGCCGCCCCTGAGCACGCTGCCCGCGCCCGCGTTGCGTTCGACCGCGGTTTTATTGGCCGGGTCGAGCATCCAGTTGATGAACGTCTTGGCTTGTGCGATGTTCTTCGCGCCGCGCGAAATCGCCACGTTGTCGACGAATTTGTTCGCCCCGTCGCTCGGGAAGACGAATCGCAGGTTCGGATTGCCGCTCATGGCCTGGTAGGCGTCGTAGCTCCACGCCATGCCGACCTTCTGCTCGCCCGAGGCGAGGCGGTCGGCCACGCCTTCTGAGCTCATCACGCCGAGCTTGCCCTTGTACTGTTCGAGCAGGTTCGCCGCGTCCTGATAGTCCTGGGGGTTGGTGGCGCACTGGTCGGAGCCGACGGCGCGCAGGGCCGCGTTGACGACTTCGATCTGGTCGCCGAGCAGCTGGGTCTTGCCCCACGACGCCTTGGGATGGAAGAAGTCGTTCCACGACGTGGGCGCGTCGGAGGCGGGGATCGCCTTCGCGTCGTAGACGATGCCCGTGTAGCTGACGATGTAGGGGATGGAGTATTCCATGTTCTTGTCGTAGTACGGGTTGCGGAATTCGGCTTTGATGTTGCCGGCGTTCGGCAGCGTGCTCACGTCGAATTTGACGAGCAGGTGCTCGTGGATGAGCTGTTCGACCATGTAGTCGCTGGGCATGACGATGTCGTATCCCTCGCCGCCCGTGGACTGCAGCTTCGCTTCGAGCGCCTCGTTGCTGTCGAACGTGTCGACGGTGAGCGCGATGCCCGTGTCCTTCTCGAACGCCTTGACCACGTCGTCAGGCATGTAGCCGGCCCACGTGTAGACGTGCAGTTCGCCGCCGGTCGCCGCCCGGTACTTGCCGACCGCGCTCACGGTCGCGCCGGACGCGACGTCGCTCACGCCGCCGGAGCAGCCGGCGAACGAGACGGCCGCGAGTCCGGCCATCGCGAGCGCGAGTCCGCGCGTCATCGCATGTTTCGCATGTTCCATCATCGCTCCCCCTTACTTGTCCTTGCGGTTCGTCAGCAGCGTGGACGTGACGGTCACGATCACGGCCAGCAGCAACAGCAGCGCGGCCACCACGTTCACGCTCGGGTTCACGCCCTTGCGGATGAGCGAGAAGATGTAGATCGGCAGCGTGGTGGTGCCGGCCGTGGTCAGGAAGTTCGAGATCATGAAGTCGTCCATCGACACGACGAACGCCATGAGTGCACCGGAGACGATGCCGGGCACGAGCAGCGGCAGGGTGACGCGCATCACCGTGGTCGCGCCGGACGCCCCGAGGTCTTCGGCCGCCTCGAAGCAGGCGTGATCGATGGTGGCGAGGCGCGCACGGATCGGCATGACGACGAACGGGATGCAGAACGTGGTGTGCGCGAGCACGAGCGGCACGAAGCCGGGCGCGAGCCCGATGAGCCGAATGAACGCCATCGTCGCGACGCCGAGCACGATTTCGGGGATCAGCATGGACGCGTTGATGAGCATGGACGCGAGCGCCGAGCCGGCGCGCGACATGTGGTCGACGGCGAGCACGTACATGACGCCGAGCGCGGTGGACAGCACAGTGGCGATCACGGCGACGATCAGCGACGTTTCGGTCGCGTTGACGATCGCGCCGTTGGTGAACACGCTGCCGTACCAGCGCAGCGAGAATCCCTGCCACAGCAGCGCCTGCTTGCCGCCGTTGAACGAGAAGAACACGACGATCATCATCGGCACGTACAGGAACGCGAGCACGGCGACGCTCAGGAACCCGACGAACGGGAATCGTTTGAGCTGGTTGTCCTGCCGGCCGGATCGGCGCGTGCTCCACGCACGGTCGGGACGCTTGTTTTCGAGCCCTTCGGGCATGCGCACGCCGTCGTTGCCGGCCGCCTGCACACGGGCGACTTTCGCGCCGAATTCGCTGGCGTTGCCGTATCGGATCGCGGACGGATCGGTGTCGTGGTTGATCATGCTCATCACGCACCCGCCTTTCTGGAGGCCATGCCGCCCATGATGGACGCAGCGAGCGCGCCGAGCAGCGTCACGGCAAGGATTACGGTGGATAGGGCTGCGCCGAACGGCCAGTTGCGCGCTTCGGCGAACTGGGAGGCGATCAGGTTGCCGACCATGAGAACGCGTCCGCCGCCGAGCAGCACGGGCTGCACGTAGGAGCCGAACGCGGGGATGAAGCACAGGGCGATGCCGCTCATGACGCCCGGCATGGCGGCGCGCAGGATGACGCGGCGCATGACGGTGGGCTTGTGCGCGCCGAGATCGTAGGCCGCTTCGACGAGCCGGAAGTCGAAGCCGGACAGCGCCGAATACATGGGCAGGATCGCGAACGGCAGGAACGTGTAGATCAGGCCAATCACGGAGGCGAACGACGTGTACAGCAGCTGCTGCGATCCCATGCCGAGCAGGCGTAGCAGCCAGTTGACCGGGCCGTTTTCGTTGAGGATGAGCATCCACGCGTACGTGCGCACGATCAGGTTCGTCCAGAACGGGATGGTGACCAGCAGCACGAGGATCTGTTGGACTTTCGCGCTTTTCATCGACATCCACAGGGCGATCGGGAAGGCGAGCGCCACGCAGATCGCGGTGGTGAGCAATGCCTGCCACAGTGATGTACCGAACACGGCGAGATAGCGCGCGTCGAATGAGCGGTTGCCGAAGTAGTCGTGGCGGAACAGGAGTTTTTCGTAGGCGTCCGTGGAGAAGCGGAACACCACGCCGCCGCCCATGTCAGGCCGGCTCATGAACGAGAACGCGACGATCACGCCGATCGGGCCGAGCGTGAACAGCAGACCGATGAGAATGGACGGCACAGACCACAGACGGTTCAGCATGCCGGGCTTGACGGGGTGCGCGGAGGCGAACCAGCGCGTCCACGCCGGGCGTTCGCCGTGTTCGTCTCGTTTGTCGTGTTCGCCGGCAGGTTGCGTGGTCGCGGTCTTCGAATTCGGGGTCGCGCCGCTCATCGTTCCACCACCCTGATGTGCGCCGCCTCAACGTTCACCGACACGGTGGCCCCCTGATGGAGCACGGCCGTGTCGTAGGGCGGGGAGAGTCGGACGAGCAGCTTGGTGCCGTCAGTCAGGCGCACTTCGCAGCGCACGTCCGCGCCCATGAACATGAGCGTTTCGACGGTGCCTTTGAGCGCGGTGTCGCGCGGCGCGGTCAGTTCGATGCGTTCGGGACGAATGGCGGCGCTGATTTCGGCACCGGTCGGCCATGCGGACAGGTCCTGTTCGACCTTGAATGGCACGCCTTCGACGGTGATGCCGTTCGCGCCGGTTGTGACCGCGTCGACGAAGTTGATGTCGCCGATGAAGTCGGCGACGAATCGGTTGGCCGGCTCGTTGTAGATTTCTTCGGGCGTGCCGATCTGTTCCGGCTTGCCTTTGGAGAAGACGGCGATGTGGTCGCCCATCGACAGGGCCTCTTCCTGATCGTGGGTGACGAAGATGAACGTGATGCCGGTTTCGCGCTGGATGCGCTTGAGTTCGATCTGCATCTGCCGGCGCAGCTTGAAGTCGAGCGCGGAGAGGGATTCGTCGAGCAGCAGCACTTTGGGCCGCTTGGCGAGGGAGCGGGCGAGCGCGACGCGCTGCTGCTGGCCGCCGGACAGCTGGTTGGGCCGTCGTCCGCCGAATTCGCCGAGATGGACGAGGTCGAGCATCTCCTGCACAGTTTTCTTGATTTCATCCTTGGGCTTGTGTTCCATTTCGAGGCCGAAGGCGACGTTCTGCGCGACGGTCAGATGCGGGAACAGCGCGTAGCTTTGGAAGACGGTGTTGACCGGGCGATCGTAGGGCGCGAGCTGGTCGATGCGCTGGTTGCCGAGGTAGATTTCGCCCGCGTCGAGCGATTCGAGGCCGGCGATGGAGCGCAGCAGCGTGGTTTTGCCGCAGCCGGAGGGGCCGAGCAGGATGAAGAACTCGCCTTGGCGGATGGCGATGCTCACATCGTCGATGGCGTGGACTTCCTTGCCTTCGGCGGATCGGAACGTTTTGCGCGCACGGTTGATCGTCAGTCCGGATTCTCGTCGTTCCACTTCGGGATCGCGCGCCACCAACGGCTTCGCACTGTTCATCGCGTCTCCTTTTGCTTGGCTCGTCACATCACACTGGACAGTGAAGAAGACCACGATTTCCATAAGGTAAACGCAACATTGCAGTTTATTTCGCCACGAAACCGAATGATTACATTGAAAACCGAAATAACATACCCTTGACACAACGAAAACCGCAACTTCACATCGGCCCGTGCATAATAGGAACCCACAGACAACGAATATCGCAGCGAACATCGCCGCGACTCATGCAGCACACGAAACCCGAGGTGGTCACATGGGCACGATCAGAACCGGCAGGGCGGACCGGACGGACGCGGACGGCGCGGCGCAGGACGCGCAGCCGGCCGTCATGGACGCGACGAACAAGCGCATCATCGCGCTATTGCAGGAGGACGGCCGTCGTTCATACGTATCGATCGGCAAGGAGATCGGCCTGTCGGAGGCGGCCGTGCGTCTGCGCGTGCAGCGCATGCTCGACGACGGGATCATGCAGATCGTCGCCGTCACCAATCCGATGGACATGGGCTTCCGCCGGCAGGCGATGGTCGGCATCACGGTCGACGGCGACATCGAGTACGTGGCGAGCGAACTCAAGGAAATCGCGCACATCGACTACATCATCATCACGGCCGGCCGTTTCGACATTCTCGCCGAGATCTTCGCCGAGGACGACGAAAGCATGCTCGAACTCGTCAACCGCCACATCCGCAAGATCGACGGCATCGCCCGCACCGAACTCTTCACCTACATGCGCCTCGAATCCCAGCGCTACGACTGGGGCGTGCGCTAAGCACAAGGTCTGGCTGTGGGGCGGCGTACATGATGCTCGACACACTCAAGGCCGTTCGGCCAAGCCTACGGTCGAGCACCATGCACGCCGCCCCACAGCTGTGTATATCGCAACGCCGATCCAACAAGTCTCGTTTATCGCAAAAAAGTGACACTTGTACCAAACGAGGCTGGAGGCCGGCATATGCAATGTGCGACCGTATGACTTGGCTGCTGAGCCGTTAAACGGGGAGTCCAGTGGACTCCCCGTAGGCGAAGTGAGCAGCGAAGCTGCGAAGCCGACGAAGTCGGCATGCCCGGAGCGTGTCGAACATCGTATATGCCGGCCTCCAGCCGGACACCAGCAAAACGTAACTGAATCAGCGATCAATCGCCGTCAGATCACGTGGTATTCGCGCAGGAGCGTGGCGATGTCGGTGCCATCGAGCTTCTTGAGGATCTTGCCCAGCACCGCGCGCTCCACGAAGTTGAGCTTCATGTCCGTGACCGGCTTGCCGTCGCGCAGCTTGACCGTCGCGTTGAGGAGATTGCGCACGTCGTAAACGCTGCCCCACACCTCCGGTACGCCGCGGTCCACGTCGAGCAGCGTGTAGACCGCCTCCATGCCGGTGCGCATCGAGTATTCGGTGGTGAAGATCGTGTCGCGAGGAGTCTCGGCGAACTGGCCGAGGAACGCGAAGTTGACCGCGCCGTCCGGCACGACGTCCGGGCGGTCGCCGGCGGCGCGCGGCATGAAGAACGCGGTGATGTACGGCATCATGACCGGCACGGTGTTGGCGTGGCTCTTGGCGAGCGCCTCGATCTTGTCGGTCGGCACGCCCATGTGGTAGAGCCATTCGGCGCAGATCTCCTCGCCCGTGCATTCGGTCATCGGCTTCTTGACGTAGTTGCCGGGCTTGTCGGGGAACAGTCCGTACACCCACACGCACAGCTGGTCCTTGGGCTGGTCGCGGAACTGCTGCTGGCGGTTGAGCGTCCAGCTCATGAGCCAGTTGGAGTCGGTGACGGTGACGATGCCGCCGGTGACGACGTGTCCGGTGAACGGGTCGCGCTTGCAGATGCGCTGGATGTACGGCGGGATTTCCTTGTCGAGCGTGGTGACGGTGGCGCTCATCCACTTGGTGGCCTGCGGGTCGGAGCAGAACGTGTCGGGGTGGCCGAAGCTCGGATCCTGCTTGGCGATGCGCCGCCACATGTCCCAGCCGCCGCCGGGCTTGATGTCGGGGTTCCATGGGGCGGGCGCGTGCTGCGAGCCCATGGTGGAGTTTTCGACACAGCCGCCGTTGGTAATGAACACGTAGTCGTCGGGGGTCAGGTCGATGGACGACTTGTCGCCTTCGTGGTCGAGGTCGATGCGCACGGCGATTTTCTTGGTCAGCGTGGAGTACGGGTTGCGCTTGAACACGCCGGACGTGGCCTGGATTTTGAGGATCGTGTCTTGGCCGACGCCGGTGTGCTCACGCTTGGGACCGTCTCCCCCACCGATCGCGAATTCGACGTTGTCGACCTTGGTGTTGTAGTGGAATTGCACGCCGTTCGATTCGAGGTACTTGACCATCGGCAGGATCATGGATTCGTACTGGTTGTAGCGGGTGAAGCGCAGCGCGGAGAAGTCCGGCAGGCCTCCGATGTGGTGGATATAGCGCTTGATGTACAGCTTCATTTCGAGCGCGGAATGCCAGTTTTCGAACGCGAACATGGTACGCCAGTACATCCAGAAGTTGGAGTTGAGGACCTCGTCGTCGAAGAAGTCGGTGATCGGCTTGTCGTACAGGTCCTCGTCGGGCATGAAGAACAGCTTCATGATTTCCATCGACGCCTTGTCGGAGAGCCCGAACTTGCCGTTCGTTTCGGCGTCCTTGCCGAGGTCCTTGGTGGCGCGGCACAGCGAGTAGTTGGGGTCTTCCTTGTTGAGCCAGTAGTATTCGTCGAGCACGGAGACGCCGGGCGTTTCGATGGACGGGATGGAGCGGAACAGGTCCCACATGACTTCGAAGTGGTTGTCCATTTCGCGTCCACCGCGCATCACGTAGCCGAGGCCGGGGATTTCGGCGCCGTCGCATGCGCCGCCGGCGACGGGGTCCTTTTCGAAGATATGGATATTCTTGCCGGGCATTTGCGCGTCGCGCACGAGATAGCAGGCCGCGGAGAGGGCCGCGAGTCCGGTGCCGATGATGTACGCCGACTTGCCGTCGACGCCGGCGGGCTTCTTCGGGCGGGCGAACGCTTCGTAGTTGCCATTGGAGTAGTACATGTTCCGCCTCCTTGACGGTGGAGTTGACATGGTGTCAACTTTGTCTTGCTAGACATGATGTCGCATTTATGCGGCTCCCGCTATAGACACTAGACCGTGTTGTGTCGAAAATCCAGAGCGGGCGGCGGACACGCGCGCTCATCTGCCCGCGCCGGTATGCTCGTATGAGGCATTCGCATGCACGCCGCCGGCTCGTCGCAGGCGCGCGCCGCATACGCGATATAGCAAAGCACAATAGACCAGTAAGGAACACCATGGCACTGACCAAGAAGCAGACCAAGCAGCTGCGCGCGATGGCAAACCAGCTCAAACCTCTGCTGTACATCGGCAAGAACGACCTGACCGACGCGGCCGTCAAGCAGGCGTCCGAGACGATGGACAGCCACGAGCTGCTCAAGATCGCGGTCCAGGACGGCTCCGGCCTGACCGCCAAGGAAGCCGCGGAGAAGCTCGCCGGCCAGATCGGCGCCGAAGTGGTGCAGGTCATCGGCAACCGTTTCGTCCTCTTCCGTCGCTCCAAGCGCGACGACGTCGAGCACATCCAACTCGTCCGCGAGTAATCCGCTCCCCACGCAACCACACATATCACATAAGGAAGCACCGCACATGGCCGCCATCGCACCGCGCGAACCGTTCGCCATCACCCACGCCACCATCGTCACCGCAGACGCGATCGGCACCACGCTCGAGGACATGACCATCCTCGTCAGCGCGGACGGGCGTATCGAACAGGTCGCTCCCAGAGCGCAAGCACCGGTGCGAGACGGCCGCCGCGTCATCGACGCGACCGACCAATTCGTCATGCCCGGCCTGATCAACGCGCACACGCACCTGTTCTCCGACGGCAAGCCGCTCAACCCGAAGATGGCGACGCCGCGCGGCCAGCGCGTCACCGCCGCGATCATGCATTCGCCGTTCGGCCAGCCATATCTCAAGGCGCGGGCCAAGGCCAGCGTGCAGACGCTGCTCAACTCCGGCGTAACGACCATACGCACGCTCGGCGACGTCGAATACGAGGCCGTCGACTTGCGCGACCGGATCGGCGAGGGCAAACTCGTCGGCCCGCGCATGCTTGCGTCCGGACCGCTGCTGGCGATCCCAGACGGCCACGGCGCACCGCTCATCGCATTGACCGGCACCACGCCGGACGACATGGCGAACAACACGCGGCTCAATCTCGAGCACGGCGTGAACGCGATCAAAATCGCCGCGACCGGCGGAGTCACGGACGCGCAGCGGGCCGGTGAGGCGGGCAGCCCGCAGATAGGCGTCGAGCAGATGCGCGCGATCTGCGACACCGCGCACGAGGCCGGCGTGATCGTCGCCGCGCACGCGCAAAGCCCCGAAGGCGTCAAACGCGCGCTGCTCGCCGGCGTGGACACGATCGAGCACGGCAGCGCGCTCGACGCGGAGATGATCGAACTGTTCCGGCATAATCCGCATTCGCTGCGCGGATGGTCGGCGCTGATCCCGACACTGTCGGCCGGTCTGCCGCTCACGGAGCTCGACCGGTCGGTCACCGGCATCACCGACGTACAGCTGTCGAATTCGCGCAACGTGGTCTCCGGCATGATCTCCGGCGCGGACGAGGCGCACGAGGAAGGCATTCGCGTGGGCGTCGGCACGGACACGGCGATGACGTTCGTCACACAGTACAACACGTGGCGCGAACTCGACCTGCTGGTCAAGCGCGCCGGCTTCTCGGCCGCGGAGGCAATCCACGCAGCCACGCGCATGAACGCTGAGATTCTGGGCGTGGACGGCGTGACCGGCGCGATCGAGGTCGGCAAAACCGCCGATCTGCTGGTGCTCGACACCGATCCGCTGCTCGATCTGCGCGCGCTGCGCCAGCCGGCGATGGTGGTCGCGGCCGGACACGTGATCGACGATCCGAAGGTGCACCGCTTCGACGACATCGACGATCTGCTCGACCGCGCGTTCAACGAATAGGCTCTTCGCCAAGACAAAAAACGGTTGTGCATCCCGCGTTCGGCAATACGGACGCAGAATGCACAACCGTTTTTGCGGTTTATGCGATCGTCACCGGTTCAGATGTTGCCGCGCACGTGCTGGTCGGCCCACGACTGCGAGTGCGTGAAGGTCGCCGGATCGGCGCTCACGTTCGCGTGCGGGTCGTCGAGCGCGTCGATGGCGGCGAGTTCGGCCGGAGTGAGGTCGAAGCAGGCGCTGGCGAGGTTCGCCTTCATACGTTCGACGTGCTTGGACTTGGGGATGACGATGCGGCCCTCCTGCGTGTGCCAGCGCAACACGACCTGCGCCGGAGTGACGCCGTGCGCCTTGGCCGCGGCGACGACCGGCTCGGATTCGATGTCCTTGCCATGGCCGAGCGGGCTGTATGCTTCGGTGACGATGCCGTGCGCCGCGCAGAACGCGAGATTGCCCGGCTGGCTGAACCGCGGGTGCGCCTCGATCTGATTGACGGCCGGGGTTTCGCCGGAGTCGTCGATGACGCCGCGCAGATGTTCGGGCAGGAAGTTGCTGACGGCCGGCACACGGATCGCGCCCTCGTCGCGCAGCTTGAGCAGCGCGCGCCACGTCTCCTTGTAGAATCCGGCGGCCGGGAACGGCCAGTGAATCAGGTACATGTCGACCACGTCGACCTTGAGCTTGCGACGCGACTCCTCGAACGCGACCATCGCGGCATCGTAGCCCTGATCGCAGTTGCGCAGCTTGGTGGTGACCCACACCTTGCCGGCCATGCCCGTGGCCTTGAGCGCGTCGCCGACCTGTTCCTCGTTGTAGTAGGCGGCCGCCGTGTCGATGTGCCGGTAGCCGATCTCGAGCGCCTCCTCGACCGCGCGCTGCGTGTCTTCGGGCGGAATCTGGAACGTGCCAAAGCCGATCTGCGGGATCACCGAATGCGCCTTGTCGTTCAGCGTCAGTTCCGGCGCGCGCAGCTCCGCGTCCGACGTGTTCGTTTCACCACTCTGTTCGCTCATCATCATGCCTTTCCGTGCTGTGTCATTGGTCCATGCCGTGTCATCGGTATGGGACTTCACTGGATGGCCGATTTGCCATGCGGTTCCATGCTATACCGCTTCCGTCCGGGCATGACGCGGCGTATCGGGGCGGGCCGTGTGATGCCCGTCACGATACACCCCGGCCCACCGCATGGTGATGACCGCGTAGGGCGATCCGCGTCACGCGGCCGGCAGGCAGCTGGGACCAAACAGGATCTTGATCTCCGCGAACAGCGCGGTGTCGCGCCGCACGCGGAACCGGTCGCCGAACGTGAGCACCTGCGCGTTGCCGTCGTCGTCCATCACCGCGAGCCGCACCTCGCACGTGCCGGGGTGCGAGTGCAGCACCTGCGCGAGCCGGCTCACGTTGCCGCGGCCGAGCGCCATCTGCGGCAGCGTGATGAGCAGCGGGCGCTCGTCGGCCGCCTCGAGCGTGGGCACCTGCATTTCGGTGGCGCGCATGGACACGGTTTCGTCGCGTACTTCAGCCGTGCCGCGAATCTGCACAATCTGGTCGACGGCCAGATCGGCCATGGCCGCCTCGTACACCTTGCCGAAGAACATGCACTGGATGCTACTTTCCATGTCCTCCACGGTGACGATCGCCCACGGGTTGCCCTTCTTGGACACGCGCCGGTCCACGCCGGTAATGAGCCCCGCAATGGTGACCTGCTGGCCGTCGCCCATGGTCTTGGCCCGGTCGATCAGGTGCGCGATGGACATTTCGCGTAGTCCCGCCAGCACGGCCTGCATGCCGGAGAGCGGGTGGTCGGACACGTACAGGCCGAGCATTTCGCGTTCGAAGTTGAGTTTGGTCTTCTTGTCCCATTCCTCGATGTCGGGCACGCTCACGGCGGCGTCGCCCATCGCCTCCATGCCACCGTCCTCATCGTCGGAGAACAGGTCGAACTGGCCTTCCGCCTGCTTGCGCTTGATGCCGACGACCGAGTCGATGGCCGCCTCGTGGATGGTGAACAGGGCGCGGCGGTTCGGGTCGATCGAGTCGAACGCGCCGGCCTTGATGAGCGATTCGATCATGCGCCGGTTGAGCGCGGTGAGCGGCACGCGGCGCACGAAGTCCATGAAGTTGACGTACTTGCCGCGCGGGCCGTTGCGTTCGGCGATGATGTCCTTGACGGGCGCTTCGCCGACGTTGCGGATCGCGCCGAGGCCGAAGCGCACGACGTCGCCGACTGCCGAATACTCGAACACCGACTCGTTGACGTCCGGGGACAGCACCTGGATGCCCATGCGGCGCGCTTCGCCCAGATACAGTGCGGTCTTGTCCTTGTTCGTGGACGCACCCTGCAGCAGGGCGGCCATGAACTCGACCGGATAATGGGTTTTCAGGTATGCGGTCCAGTACGAGATCAGACCGTACGCGGCCGAATGCGCCTTGTTGAACGCGTAACCGGAGAACGGGACCAGAATCTCCCAGATCGCCTCGGCGGCCTCCTCGGAATAGCCGTGCTTCTTCATGCCTGCGAAGAACGGCACCTTCTCCTTGGCCAGCACTTCGGGCTTCTTCTTGCCCATGGCGCGTCGCAGCACGTCGGCCTTGCCGAGCGAGTAACCAGCGAGGATGCGCGCGGCGGACTGCACCTGCTCCTGGTAGATGATCAGGCCGTACGTTTCGTCGAGCACCTGCTTCAACGGCTCGTCGAGCTCGGGGTGGATCGGCGTGATCTTCTGCAGGCCGTTCTTGCGCTTGGCGTAGTTGGTGTGCGATTCCATCGACATCGGGCCCGGTCGGTACAGGGCGATGAGTGCGGAGATGTCGTTGAAGTTAGTCGGCTTGAGCGTGCGCAGCAGCGCGCGCATGCCGTCGCCATCGAGCTGGAAGACGCCGAGCGTATCACCGCGCGAGAGCAGGTCGTACGTCGGCTTGTCGTCGAGCGGAATTTTCGTGTGGTCGATCTTGCCCTTGCCGTTCTGTTCGATGTTGCGTATCGTGTCGCGGATGATCGTCAAGTTGGACAGGCCGAGGAAGTCCATTTTGACCAGTCCCAGCGTTTCACACGTGTGGTATTCGAACGTGGTCGTGACCGTGCCGTCGACGCGTTCGAGCAACGGCGACGTGTCGGTGATCGGTTCGGAGCCCATGATCGTGGCGCACGCGTGCACGCCGGTCTGGCGGATCAGGCCCTCGATGCCCTTGGCCTCTTCGGTGATGCGCTTGACGTCCGGGTTGGAATCGTACAGTTCGCGGTATTCGCGCGCCTCGGCGTAGCGTTTCGCGTTCGGGTCGAAGATGTCGTGCAGGCTGATGTCCTTGCCGCCGGTTTCGGCCGGAGGCAGCGCCTTGGTGACGGTGTCGCCCATGGAGAAGTCGTAGCCCATGATGCGCGCGGAGTCCTTGAGCGCCTGCTTGGTTTTGATCGTGCCGTAGATCACGCACTGAGCGACCTTGTCGTGGCCGTACTTGTCGGCCACGTATTCGAGGACGCGGGCGCGGCCGTCCGGGTCGAAGTCGACGTCGATATCCGGCAAGGAGACGCGCTCCGGGTTGAGGAAGCGTTCGAAGATCAGGCCGTGTTTCAACGGGTCGAGTTCGGTGATGCCCATCGCGTAGGCGACCATCGCGCCTGCGGCGGAGCCTCGGCCGGGGCCGACCATCACGCCGTGTGTCTTGGCCCAGTTGATGTAGTCGGCGACGACGAGGAAGTAGCCGCAGAACTGCATTTGGCAGATCACGCCGCATTCGTAGTCGGCCTGCTTGAGCACTTCGATCGGCGGGTTGCCGTCGTAGCGCTTCTCGAGGCCCTCCTCGACCTTTTTCAAAAACAGCGAGGTCTCGTCCCAGCCTTCGGGGCAGGCGAACTGTGGCATGAACGCGCCGTCCTCGTTGTCGTCGAACATGACGTTGCAGCGTTCGGCGATTTCGAGCGTGTTGTCGCACGCCTCCGGCAGGTCCTTGAACAGTTCGCGCATCTCCTCGGCGGATTTGATGTAGTAGCCGGAACCGTCGAACTTGAACCGGTCGGGGTTGTCGAGCGTGTCGCCGGAGTTGATGCACAGCATCGCGTCCTGCGCGTCGCGGTCGGCCTCGTGCACGTAGTGCGAGTCGTTCGTGGCGAGCAGCGGCGCATTGAGCTTTTTCGCGATGGTGAGCAGATCGTTGGTGACCTGCGTTTCGATCTTGAGACCGTGGTCCATGAGTTCGATGAAAAAGTTGTCGCGGCCGAAGATGTCCTGCAGTTCGCCGGCGGCGCGCAGGGCCTCGTCGAACTGGCCAAGGCGCAGGCGCGTCTGGATGATGCCCGACGGGCAGCCGGAGGACGCGATCACACCCTTGGAGTAGGTGGCGAGTACTTCCTTGTCCATACGCGGGTAGCGCATGACGCGGCCTTCGAGGTTCGCCACGGAGCTTGCCTTCATGAGGTTGACAAGACCCTCGTCGTTTTCCGCCCACATGGTCAGGTGGGTGATCACGCCGCCGCCGGAGACGTCGTCCGGGTTACGGCGGCGGTGCTTTTCGTCGAGGTTCGGATCCCAGTTCGTGTCCCAGCTGACTCGGGTCGGGTCCTGACGCGCAGTTTCCGGCGTCACGTAGGCTTCGATGCCGATGATCGGCTTGACGCCGGCCTTGACTGCCGTGCTCCACATTTCGTACGCGCCGTGCATGTTGCCGTGGTCGGTGATGCCGACGGCCGGCATGCCGAGTTCCTTGACGCGGCTCACCAGGTTCGGGATTTTCGACGCGCCGTCCAGCAGCGAATAGTGCGTGTGATTGTGCAGATGTACAAAGCTCTTTCCCGTTTCGGCCATGCGTTCCACCATACCGCATCCCCTTGGCCGTGTTTCATAGACCATATGTTAGTTGACGGTCCCTCGCTGGCGGTCTCGTCGCGCGGGAGTAGGAGTCCGATGTGGACAACCCGTTGTGGATAAGCCGTTGTGGATAAGTGCCGACCATTCGACCACAAGGGCCAGTTTGCATTGACAGGCCCGACCGAGGTCCCGTAGCGTGGGAGGCCCGTGATGCACGAGAAAGGAAACGACGATGTTGCCAGATCCCGGTCCCCCGCCGCGCGCCACCGCACAGGAGAACAGTTCCGACCGCGACGCACATGAGCCACGACCGCAGACCCCGTCTCAGCCTCAACCGCGCCGGCAATCCTCGCGGCCGCAAGCCCCGCAGCCTCCCCGACAGGACATGCCTCCGCAGTATCCGCCGTATTCCCGGCAACTCCCCTATCTCACGCAGCCGCGGACCGCCGCGCCAAAACCGGAGACCACGCTCGCAACGGGCGTCTCCTTCATCGCGTTCGGCGTGCTGCTGGGCATATCCGCATACTGCGGCATGAGGTATCTGAACCGCGGCGAATACCGTCCGGAGAACGTGCTGATGCTACTGTCCGTGTGCGCAGCCGTGTTCGGGTGTCTGGTGTGCCTGGTCGGCGGAGCGACGCTGCTCATGACCGCATCGGTGGAACGGCACCGGCAATGGCATGCACGTCCCGGAGTTACAAACCGCAACGGCAACACAGCCGGCAACGGTGCCGTCAATGAGGGCGGAACCGGCGGTGGGATCACGGCTCCCCAAGCACCGCAGCGAGACGAAACGAGGCCGCAATGTGCCTAGCACCAGCATGCCCCGGACCATTGCGCTCCCGACGCCGGTCCTCCTCGGCACGAGGAACCGGCAGATCGGTCAGTTCGCGCCCTCCGACGCGTGCTTCGCGCGCATCGCATCAAGCGCGCGGGCCAGATCGGCGGGGTATCGCGATGTGACGGTGGTCCACACGCGGGTGCGCGGATGCCGGAACTCAAGTTTCATGGCGTGCAGCCACTGGCGTTCCAAACCCAGTTCGGCGGACAGCACGGGGTTCGCCCCGTACATGGGATCTCCGACGAGCGGATGCCCGATGGACGAGAAGTGGACACGGATCTGGTGGGTGCGCCCCGTTTCAAGGTTGACGGACACCAGCGTGGCCTCTCCCCCGAAACGCTCCATCACGTCCCAGTGCGTGACCGCGGGCTTGCCGGATGGCGTGACGCAGAAGCGGAAGTCAGACACCTTCGCGCGGCCGATGGGTGCCTCGATGGTGGCCCGGTCCTCCTTGAGATTGCCCTGCACAAGCGCATGATAGGTTTTGCGCACCTCGTGCTCGGCGAACTGCCGGCGCATCTCCACGTACGCGAGATCGGACTTGCACACCAGCATGAGACCGGACGTGCCGACGTCGAGCCGCGAGACGATGCCCTGACGGCCGGGCGCCCCGTACGAGGTGATCGTCACACCGCGGTCAAGCAGGCTGCCGAGCACGGTCGGGCCGGTCCAGCCGATGGACGCATGCGCGGCGACGCCGACGGGCTTGTCGACGACGACCACGTCGTCGTCCTCGTACACGATGGCCATGTCGGTGGCGATCGGTTCGGGTTCGGCCTGCTCTTCGACCAGATCAAACTCGACCGTGTCGCCGGACATCAGCGAACCGGACTTGGCGATATCGCGGCCGAGCACGCGAGCCTGGCCGGTTTCGATCACGTCGGCGGCTTTGGCGCGCGAAATGCCGAGCATTTTGGCCACGGCCACGTCAAAGCGCTTGCCCACCAAAGCGTCGGGGGCGGGTACGAGACGGCTCATAGCGTGTCTCCGCCTTTCGACGCGTCCTTCCCTCCGTCCTCCTCTGCGCCGGACTGCGGATCGGACTGCACCGCCGTTTCGTCGGAACGAACCAGGTCGGCCTTTGAGAACGGTTCGCCTGTCACGATCAGCGCGACGATGCCGATGCCGGCAACCATCAGCCAGATGTCGGCGACGTTGCCGACCGACCAGCCGTAGTTGAGAAAGTCGACGACCTTGCCGTTCAGGAATCCGTCCGCATAGGCGACGCGGTCGATGAGATTGCCGAGCGCGCCCGCGAACGCCAGCGCGAGCATGGCGTTCCATCGCATCGACACGGTGCGCGCGGCCAACACGACGATCACCACGCACGCGACCACGGCAAGCAGCGAGATCACCCACGTCATCGACGAGCCGAATCCGAGCGATGCGCCGGGATTATGCACGAGCGTGAGCGACAGCAGTTGCGGAATGATCGGAACCGTGCGGCCGTCGGCCAGCGCCGACTGCGCCCACAGCTTGGTCAGCTGGTCGAACACGAGCGCCACGGCCGCCACACATGCAAAGACGGCCACGCGGGCGCGCGGCCGTCCCTGTCGAATAGTCATAATCGATTATCCGCCTCAGATCACTCGCCGGAGCGCTCGATCTTGCTGTAGTTGTTCGTGTCGGACACCTGGCCGATGAGGCCGGACAGGAACTCGGTCAGACGGGCGCGATAGGCGCTCTCGAACTGCTTGAGGCCCTGGATGTTGCCCTCGATGACCTTGGTCTGCTCGGTGAGCGTGTCGCGCACCTGCTGGGCGTAGCTGTCGGCAGTGCTGCGGGTGTTCTTGTCGTACTCCTCCGCGGCGGTACGGGTCTTCTTGTCGTACTCGTCGGCGGCGGCGTGAACCTTCTGCTCGTGCTCGGCGGCGCGGCGCTGAACCTCGGCCTCGTAGGCGTCGGCTTCCTGGTGCTTGTTGGTCAGGTACGTGTCGGCGTCCTGACGGGTCTTGACAGAATAGCCGTCGGCATCGCCGCGCACGCGCTCGGAGTACGCGTCGGCGTCCTGGTGCACGCGCTTGCCGTATTCGTCGGCTTCGGAACGGGTGCGGGTGGAGTAGTCGTTGGCCTTGGTGACCAGCTCGTTGTACTTGTTCTGGCTGGCTTCGGTGATCTGCTTGGCCTGGGCCTTGCCCTTGTCGACGTACTGGTCGTGCAGCTGCATGGCGAGGGCGAGCATGGCGGTGGCGCGCTCCGGCTCGGAGCTGGCGGATGCGGCGGCGCCGGCGATCTTCTGCAGGCTGCCGGTCTCGGTGCTCGGCTCGACCTTGGAGACCTGCTCGCGCAGCTGGTTCTCGCGCTGCTTGGACTCTTCGAGCTGGCGGGTGAGCTCCTTGACCTGGGCCGCGGCCTGCTGGGCCTGCACGACCTGCTGCTGGGCGGAGGCCAGCTGGCGGGACAGGTCCTCGCTGTTGGCGCGGAAGGTGTCGCGCTCGCGCTGGATGGCGGTGAGCTGGTCGGCCAGCGCGTCGTTGTCGGACGCCTTGGCGGCCTGGGCGGTGAGCTGGTCGATCTGCTTGTTGAGCTGGTCGACCTGGCCCTTGAGCTGCTCGTTCTGGGCGGCGAGGGCGTGGTTGCTCTCCTCAGCTTCGGCAAGCTTGGATTCGGCGACCTTGGCGTTCTGATCGCTCTGACCGGCGGCGTTGCCGGCGGCCGACTTCAGCTTCGCGTTCTCATCCTCAAGCTGCTGCACCTGTGCGGTCAGTTCGGAGATCTTCTTGTTCAGGTTGGTCACGTCCGGGCCGAGCGACTGGGTCGCGGCTCCCGCGGCGACCGCCTGCTTGCCGAGCGCCTCAACGGTCTCGGTCACCTGATCAAGAAAGTCGTCGACCTCGTCGACGTCATAGCCTTCCTTGAATCGAACCGTCTGGAAGGTATGCTCCCTGATGTCCTTCGGAGTCAACAAAGCCATAAATCTCTACACCTCGCTTTGGGGCAATGCCTCGCTGTGTTGGTATCAAAACACGATGCTAGCACGGACCCCGTGCCAATACGCACGTTTCGCGCGGTTTTGCGGACGGTTCGCCGGTCAGATCAGCACCTGCAGCACCACCAGTGCGAAATACAGCACGATGAAGCTCACGTCGAAGGAGATGGGGCCCATCGGGATCGGCCGGATGTATCGGCGCAGCCAGCGCAGCGGCGGTTCGGTGAGCTGGTAGACCACGTTGATGAGCGAGGCGACCACGCCGGTCGGATACCAGCGCGGGGCGAGCATGGCAGCCCAGTCGAGGATCATGCGAATGAACAGGATCGTGATGTAGGTGCCGATCAGCCAATCGACGATGCGCGCAAGAATAAGAAACAGCATGCCCCCAGCCTATCAACAGGGCTGGGGACATGCTGGGGAAATGCTGAATATGCGCCGCGGGCCGAACGCCGGAACGGCAGGTCAGTCGGCGAACAAGTCGTGCGCCGCGCTCGGGGCCTGCGGCTCCTCGACCTTGATGTTGACCTGCGCCGGGCTGAGCAGGAACACGCGCGGTGTGACGCGTTCGATGGAACCGCGCACGCCGAAGACGACGCCTGCGGAAAAGTCCACGATGCGGTAGGCGATCGGTTCGGCCACGCCGGTCAAGTTGAGCACCACCGGCACGCCGTCACGCAGTGCACGACCGACGAGCTGTGCGTCGTCGTACGTTTTCGGGTGGATGGTGGTGATGCGGCTGACCCGGCTCTGGAACGGATTCGATTCGCGCGCCGATGCCGACGGCGTGCTGACCGGAGCGGGCGTAGATGCCGGGGCAGAACCCATCGGCGTCACGGAATGGTCGGAATCAAAGGACGAGGAGTCGGTGTCCGGCTCGTCGTCGTACTGGTCCTCGTCGTCGGCCACGTCGGTCATGCCCAAGTAGGACATGGCGTTCTTCATAAACCCTGCCATGACAGTTCCTTTCGGTCAGTGCGGGTTCAGCGCAGGAAGTCCGGGATGTCGAGATCGCCCGGATCGTTGGGCGAGACGATCTGATGCTCGTACGTGTCATCGTAACGCGGCTGGGGCTGCTGCGGCACGTACTGGAACGGCTGGGCCTGCTGCGGCTGTTGCTGGACGGGCTGCTGCGCCGGCTGGACCGGCTGGACCGACGGAATGATCGGCGTCGGCTGCGAAACCGGTTGCTGGACGGGCGCAGTCTGGGCAGGCTGCGGATTCGTCGACTGCGGCTGGACCGGCTGGGTCGGCTGCTGCGCCGGCTGGGCGGCGAAGAACGGACGGGACGTCGCAGCCGGGGCAGCATGCTGCTGGGCCGGCTTGACGGCCGGGTTCGGGGATGTGAGGATGGTCGGTCCCTTGGACTTGGCCGGTTCCTCAGCCACCGGAGCCTTGGACTTCGGGTCGAAGCCGGCAGCGATGACGGTGACGCGCACTTCGTCGCCGTAGGCGTCGTTGAGCGCGAGACCCCAAATGATCTGCGCTTCGGGGTGGATGGCCTTGCGCACGAGCTCGACGGCGGACGCGGCCTCCTGCAGGCCGAGGTCGGTCGGGCCGGCGATGTTGACCAGCGCGCCGTGCGCGCCTTCGATGCTTTCCTCAAGCAGCGGCGAGCTGATGGCGATTTCCGCGGCCTGGGTGGCGCGGTCCTCCCCCCGCGCCGAGCCGATGCCGAATAGCGCGGTGCCGGCGCCGCGCAGGATGGCGGTGACGTCGGAGAAGTCGACGTGGATGTAGGACTGCATCGTGATCAGGTCGGTGATGCCCTGCACACCCGCGAGCAGCGCGGTGTCGGCGGTCTTGAACGCGTCGACGATGCCGATGGTGCGGTCGGACAGCTCAAGCAGGCGGTCGTTCGGAATGACGATGAGCGCGTCGACTTCCTTGCGCAGGTTCTCGATGCCGAGCGCGGCGGACGAGGAGCGCTGCGGGCCTTCGAAGGAGAACGGGCGGGTGACGACGGCGATGGTGAGCGCACCCTGCTGGTGCGCGGCCTTCGCGACGATCGGGCTGGCGCCGGTGCCGGTGCCGCCGCCTTCGCCGCAGGTCACGAACACCATGTCGGCGCCCTTGAGCGCCTCCTCGATGTCGGACTGGTGGTCCTGCGCGGCCTTCGCGCCCTTCTCCGGGTCGCGCCGGCGCCGAGGCCACGGCTGGTGTTGTCGGAAAGGGAAATCTTCACGTCGGCGTCCGAACGCAGCAAATCCTTCGCGTCGGTGTTCACTGCGACGAACTCAACGTTCTGCAGTCCTTCGGCGATCATGCGGTTGACGGCGTTGCCGCCTGCTCCGCCGACGCCAACGACCTTGATGTTGGTTTTGTCGTTGAACTGCTCAGTCTGGGCGATTTCGCTCACCATTGTCTCCTGTCACTCACACGGTTACGCATAACTCTATCGCAGAACCCCTGATATTTCAGGGCATGTTTCATGGTTTGCCACGGCGTTTCGCACCGTGGCACGAACTTTGTCCCGTTGCCTAGTAGCTGGCGTCCATCGGGTCGTCGCCGAACAGTGTTTTACGCTGCTCGTGTGTCGTTTCACGCGAATCCAGCCAACCGTAAGGCAGATGTACCTTTTTCGCGAAGCGCACGCGGCCTCGGGGCCTGTCCTTGACCCGTTCCGGGAACGTCATCGCGGGGTCGAGTTTGCCGATCTCACGGCGAACATCCTCAAGATTTTCACATTCCATGAACGCCTTGCGGGTCGATCCGCCCACCGGGAAACCCTTGAGATACCACGCAACATGCTTGCGCAGATCATGCACGGCCATGCGCTCGTCGCCGTCGTAGAATTCGACGAGCAGTTCGGCATGACGTTCGATCACGCGGCACACGTCGCCGAGCGTCGGGTTGACGCGCGTCGGATCCCCCGCGAACGCGTTCTTGATGTCGGCGAACAGCCACGGCCGTCCCTGGCAGCCGCGGCCGATCGCGACTCCCGCACAGCCGGTCTCACGCACCATTTCAAGCGCGTCGTCCGCACCCCAGATGTCGCCGTTGCCGAACACGGGAATGTCGAGCGCCTCGACCAGCTCACCGATACGGCTCCAGTCGGAGTGGCCGCCGTAGTATTCAGCCGTGGTACGCGCGTGCAGCGTCACGGCCGCGCAGCCCTCCTCCTGCGCGATACGGCCGGCCTCCATGAACGTCTCGTGGTCATGATCGATGCCGACGCGGATCTTCGCTGTGACGGGAATATCTGCCTCACCGCACACGCGCACGACGCGTTGGATGATCTCGCGGAACAGATCGGTTTTCCACGGCAGGGCCGAGCCGCCGCCGCGGCGGGTCACCTTGGGCACCGGGCAGCCGAAGTTGAGGTCGACGTGATCGGCCATATGCTCGTCGACGACGATGTGCGCAGCCTGTTCGACGATAGCCGGGTTGACGCCGTACAGCTGCAGCGAGCGGATCTTCTCGCTCGGCGCGAACCGGCACAGGCGCAGCGCCTTCGGGTTGCGGGCAACCAGCGCGCGGGCCGTAATCATTTCGGCCACGTACAGGCCGTCCGGGCCGTATTCCTCACAGATCACACGGAACGGCCAGTTGGTCACACCGGCCATCGGCGAAAGCACGACCGGCGTGGGCACGGTGATCGGGCCGAACTTCACCGGCGCGATCGTCACCGGCTCGGCCGAAGCATCGAGCGCCGGCGCGTCCGTGCGCGGGTCGAGGTTGTCGGTCTCGTGCCGTGCGCTGATCACGGTTTCATCATCATTGGATTTCGTCACGAACAGTCTTCCCCTACGTTCATGGCTCCCCCGGTCGAGGGAGAGGTCGTGCAAGGCATGATTGAGGGGAGCAGAAGGTTCGTCGCCTTTGCTCCCCTCAATCGGCCTGCGGCCGCCGATCTTCCCCTCCCGGGCAAATCGACGGCATGGCCGTCAGCGGCTCTCGGCGGATATCAGTACAGGCCGCCAGCCTCGTTGATCTTCACGGAGTCCGGCCACGGGTCGCCGCCCATGGACACCGGCTTCTGCGGCACGTGCGTGCGCTTCTCGCCGATGCGCGCATCGACGTATTCGGCGACCTTGTCGAGCGAGATACGCTCCTGGTTCATCGTGTCGCGGTCGCGGATCGTCACGGCCTGATCGTCGAGCGTGTCGAAGTCGACGGTGATGCACAGCGGGGTGCCGATCTCGTCCTCGCGGCGGTAGCGGCGACCGATCGCACCGGCTTCGTCGTAGTCGATCATCCACTCGTGCTGACGCAGGTCGGACGCGAGGTTCTGCGCGACGGTCTGCAGCTCGGGCTTCTTGCTCAGCGGCAGCACGGCGGCCTTGATCGGGGCCAGGCGCGGGTCGAGACGCAGGACGGTGCGCTTGTCGACGCCGCCCTTGGTGTTCGGCGCCTCGTCCACGTCATACGCGTCCACGAGGAAGCACATGAGCGAGCGGGTCAGGCCGGCGGCCGGCTCAATGACGTACGGCACGTACTTTTCGCCGGTGGCCTGGTTGAAGTAGCTCAGATCCTCGCCGGAGTGCTTCGCGTGCGCGGACAGGTCGAAGTCGGTGCGGTTCGCGACGCCCTCGAGCTCACCCCAGTCGGAGCCCTGGAAGCCGAACTTGTATTCGATGTCGACGGTGCGCTTCGAATAGTGGGCGAGCTTCTCCTTCGGATGCTCGTAGTGGCGCAGGTTCTCCGGCTTGACGCCAAGATCGAGGTACCACTGGGTGCGCGCGTCGATCCAGTACTGGTGCCAGTCCTCGTCGGTGCCCGGCTCGACGAAGAACTCCATCTCCATCTGCTCGAACTCGCGGGTGCGGAAGATGAAGTTGCCCGGCGTGATCTCGTTACGGAACGACTTGCCCATGTTGGCGATGCCGAACGGCGGCTTGGAACGCGACGAGGTCATCACGTTCTTGAAGTCCACGAAGATGCCCTGCGCGGTCTCCGGGCGCAGGTAGTGCAGGCTGTTCTCGTCCTCGACCGGGCCAAGGTGCGTGCGCAGCATCATGTTGAAGTCACGCGGTTCGGTCCACTTGCCGCGGGTGCCGCAGTCGGGGCACACGATGTCGGCCATACCGTTCTCCGGCAGCTTGTCGCCGTGCTTCTCGGCGTAGGATTCCTCGAGCTTGTCGGCGCGGTTGCGCTTGTGGCAGTTGAGGCACTCGACCAGCGGGTCGTTGAACACGGCCACGTGACCGGAAGCGACCCACACCGGGGTCGGCAGGATAATGGACGTATCCACGCCCACCACGTCGCCGCGGGTGACGACCATGGAACGCCACCATTCGCGCTTGATGTTGTCCTTCAGCGCGACGCCGAGCGGACCGTAATCCCACGCGGAACGGGTGCCGCCGTAGATTTCACCGGCAGGGAACACGAACCCGCGACGCTTCGCGAGGGACACGACTTCATCGAGTTTGGATACAGCCACAATGCACCTTCTGGTTTGAACGGTTTGGGGACTAGTTAGCGTTCCCGAGTCTATCGGCACAGCGTGACACGGGTAACGCACAGAGAATAAAGAGCAAGGCTTTACCACAGGCCTTTGGCGACACGCCAGATCTTCGGGGCGGAGTTTTGCCATTTCGACACGATGATGTCCATGTTGCGGCATAGCGTCGAAAACGTAATGCAGGGGAACCCGGAGGCAACGGCCGGGTTGAGAGTGGCGTGAGCCTGACCCTTGGAACCTGTTGGTTGAGACCATCGTAGGGAGCAGCGATATGAGCGATGATTCGCATATGCACTGTTGCAATGATGCAGACAATAATACTGACAACAGCAATGCTGATTCGACCGATCTGACCGGTCTGCGCGCGCGCATAGCGCAGGCGGTGCGCGACGTGAAAGCGCAGACCCCGCTGGCACAGTCTTTCACCAATTTTGTGACGATCAACCTCGTCGCGAACGCGCAGCTTGCGGCCGGCGGCACGGCGGCGATGAGTTTTCTGCCGGACGACGTGGTCAACACCGCGTGGATCTCCGGCGCGGACTACATCAACGTCGGCACGCTGCTGCCGTTCTACAAGGACGCACTGCCGCAGATCGCCCGCGCGTTCCGCAAGACCGGGCATAAGTGGGTGCTCGACCCGGTGGCGGCAGGCATCGGCAAGACGCGCACCGAAATCCTGCGCGCGTTCCGCGCCGCTCCCCCGACGATCGTGCGCGGCAATGCGTCGGAGATCATCGCGCTGGCGACCATGTGGGGGCTCATCTCCCCCGACGAGGCGAGTCGTCCGGCCGGCGTGGAGTCGGTGGACGAGGTGGATGCGGCCGTCGACGCAGCGAAGACGCTTGCCGTGTTTCTGGCGAAGTTCGCGCCGAATGGGCAGGCCGCGGTGGCCGTGTCCGGTGCGGTTGATCTGGTGACCGACGGCGAGCACGTCTACCGTCTGCCGGGCGGCAGCGCGATGATGGCGAAGATCACCGGTGCCGGCTGCTCGCTGGGCGGCGTGACCGCGACGTATCTGGCCGTCGCCGAGCCGCTCGTGGCCGCGCTGGCCGCGACACTGCTGTACAACCGCGCAGGCGAGATCGCCGAGGCCAAGGCCGAGGGACCGGGTTCGTTCCAGGTACATCTGCTCGACGCACTGTGGAACCTCACTCCCGAGCAGATCGCCGATTCTGCCATCCTGTAAATCGCAAACAAGTCTTCAAAACCTTATCAATTCCTTATATATAGAGAACAGAGGAATCATCATGGATAACTATCCATTCGCATCGATGCGCGACTCGTTCGACCTGTCCGCGTATTTCGTCGTCGGCCCACAGGACACGCACGACCGACCGGTCACCGACGTGATCGAGGAGGCGCTGCGCGGCGGCGCCACGTTCATCCAGTTGCGAGCCAAGGACGCCGACGCCAAGGAGATCACCTCGCTCGCGCAGGACATCGCGCAGATCATCGAGGACAACGACAAGTCCGATTCGGTCGCGTTCGTGATCGACGACCGCGTGGACGTCGTCTGGCAGTGCCGCAACAAGGGTATCAAGGTCGACGGTGTGCACATCGGCCAGACTGACATGGAGCCTCGCGAGGCCCGCGCGCTGCTCGGCGACGACGCGATCGTCGGCCTGTCGGCCGAAACCGAGGCGCTCGTCAAGCTCATCAACGAGCTGCCCGACGGCTGTATCGACTACATCGGCGCCGGTCCGCTGCACGTCTCCACGACCAAGCCGGAAGCGTCGGTCGGCGGCAACGACGGCTCGGGCAAGACGCTCGACGCGGAGCAGATCAACACGATCTGCTCGGCCTGCGACTTTCCGGTCGTGGTCGGCGGCGGCGTGACGCTCGCCGACATGGACATGCTCGCGCACACCAAGGCGGCAGGCTGGTTCGCCGTTTCGGCGATCGCCGGCGCGGACGATCCGCAGGCCGTGACGCGTGCAATGACCGACGCGTGGAAGGCCGTGCGCGGGGACGCGAAGCACGGTTACGCCAAGCGCACGATCGTTGCGCCGGCAGCCGCCGATGATGCGAGCGAGAACGCCGCCACGACCGAAAAGAAGTTCACCAACGCGAAGGAGGCCAAGGAAGCGCAGAAGCTCGCCAAGCAGCAGCGCGTCGACATCGCCGCCCGTGGCTCCAAGCAGCGCGACAAGGCGCACATTCGCAAGACCAAGCCGGTGCATTTCGAAAACCAGTTCGGCAGCTACGATCTCGAGGTGCCGTACACCGAGATCAAGCTGTCCGACACGCCCGGTGTCGGCCCGAACCCGCCGTTCATCGACTACAACACCGAAGGCCCCAAGTGTGATCCGAAGGAGGGCCTCAAGCCCCTGCGCCTCGATTGGATCCTCGACCGCGGCGACGTGGTGGAGTACGAGGGCCGCCGCCGCAATCTCGCGGACGACGGCAAGCGCGCGATCAAGCGCGGCAAGGCCACCAAGGAGTGGCGCGGCCGCAAGCACAACCCGCTCAAGGCCAAGGACCATCCGATCACGCAGATGTGGTACGCCCGTCACGGCATCATCACCCCGGAGATGAAGTATGTGGCCGAGCGCGAGAACTGCGACGTCGAGCTGGTGCGTTCCGAACTCGCCGCGGGCCGCGCGGTCATGCCGTGCAACATCAACCACCCGGAGGCGGAGCCGATGATCATCGGTTCTGCGTTCCTCACCAAGCTCAATGCGAACATGGGCAACTCGGCCGTCACCTCGTCCATCGACGAGGAGGTCGAGAAGCTGACGTGGGCCACCAAGTGGGGCGCGGACACCGTCATGGACCTGTCCACCGGCAACGACATCCACACCACGCGCGAGTGGATCCTGCGCAACTCCCCCGTCCCGATCGGCACCGTGCCGATGTATCAGGCGCTCGAGAAGGTCGAGGACGACGCGTCGAAGCTCAGCTGGGAGCTGTTCCGCGACACCGTGATCGAACAGTGCGAGCAGGGCGTCGACTACATGACCATCCACGCGGGCGTGCTGCTGCGCTTCGTGCCGCTGACCGCGAACCGCGTGACCGGCATCGTCTCGCGCGGCGGTTCGATCATGGCCGAATGGTGTCTGCAGCATCATCAGGAGAGCTTCCTGTACACGCACTTCGACGAGCTGTGCGACATCTTCACCAAGTACGACGTCGCGTTCTCGCTGGGCGACGGCCTGCGTCCGGGCTGCCTCGCGGATGCGAACGATCCGGCGCAGCTGGCCGAGCTGATGACGCTGGGCGAGCTGACCAAGCGCGCGTGGGCCAAGGACGTGCAGGTCATGATCGAAGGCCCGGGCCACATCCCGTTCGACACGGTGCGCATGAACATCGAGATGGAGAAGGCGATCTGCAACGGCGCGCCGTTCTACACGCTGGGACCGCTGACGACCGATACCGCGCCGGGCTACGACCACATCACGTCCGCGATCGGCGGTGTGGAGATCGCCCGTTACGGCACGGCCATGCTGTGCTACGTGACGCCGAAGGAACACCTCGGTCTGCCGAACAAGGACGATGTCAAGCAGGGCGTGATCGCGTACAAGATCGCCTGTCATGCGGCCGACATCGCCAAGCACCATCCGCACGCGCAGGACCGCGACCTCGCGATCTCGAAGGCCCGCTTCGAGTTCCGTTGGCTCGACCAGTTCAACCTGAGCTACGATCCGGACACCGCGATCGCGTTCCACGACGACACGCTGCCGGCCGAGCCGGCGAAGATGGCGCACTTCTGCTCGATGTGCGGCCCGAAGTTCTGCTCGATGGCCATTTCGCAGAACATCCGCAAGCAGTTCGGAGGCGAGGCGTCGCAGGAGCGGATCGTCGCCGAATCAGCCGAGAACGTGGCGCGCGGCATGGCTGAGATGAGCGAGAAGTTCAAGGCGCAGGGCGGCAAGCTCTACACCACCGCCGAATAGCACAATCGTATTGGCCACGCACTGACGCGGCCAATGCTGTGTTGGGCCGTGACTGTCGTGTCTTTTTCTCGGCTCCCCTTGTCAGGGGAGCCGTCACGCAGTGACTGAGGGGTAGTCAGAACCCATCACATCGCAACCCGGCAAAGCAGTAGAATGTTGCGGCCGCTTCGTGACCGGTTGATCGCCGGTGCGCGGAACGGCCGCAACGTCACGGAAAGGACCGATTATGACCACCACCCTCATCCCCGTGCTGGCGATCTCCGGCTCGGACTCGTCCGGCGGCGCAGGCGCACAGGCCGACCTCAAGACCATGCTCGCCAACGGCGTGTTCGGCATGAGCGCGATCACCGCGATCACCGCGCAGAACACACTGGGCGTCACCGGCGTGCAGAACATCACGCCCGACATGGTCGCCGCGCAGATCGACGCCGTGTACGCGGACATCCCGCCTCAGGCCATCAAAATCGGCATGGTCTCCTCCGCCGACCTCATCAACGCGATCGCCGACCGGCTCGAGGCACACCACGCGACCAACGTCGTGCTCGACCCGGTCATGGTCGCCACGTCCGGCGCGAAACTCATCGACGACAACGCGATCGCCGCGCTCACCACGCGGCTGTTCCCGCTGGCCACAGTCATCACGCCGAACATTCCCGAAACGGAAGTGCTGCTGGAACTGCTCGCGCACCGCGACGCGACGCTGAACACCGACAAGTGGGCCGAAACCGCGGAGCAGTCCGCGTCCATCGCCGGCGAGGCCGCGATGGAGTCGGCCGGGCGCGCGATCGCCGGCCATTTCGGCTGCGCGGTGCTCGTCAAGGGCGGTCACGGCGTGGCCGACGCGAACGACCTCTTGGTCGAACCGGACGGCACGGTCACGTGGATCGACGGCGAGCGCGTGGACAATCCAAACACGCACGGCACCGGCTGCACGCTGTCGTCGGCAATCGCGTCGAATCTAGCAAAAGGCGATACGCTGGAACAGGCGATCCGTCACGCGAAGGACTATCTGACCGGCGCGCTCAACGCCCAGCTCGATCTGGGCCACGGCTCCGGTCCGATGGACCATGCGTGGGCCTGGCGTTAAGTTAAGCGCAAAGCCGGTAAGCTTCGCGCAGACGAACCCTGAGCGAGGCGGAAGCCAAACGAAGGCAGCAATCAGTCGGGCCAGAGGCGCGTCCGTAATTGCAGGACCGTGGCGTCAAGACCTATACAGGTCCTATATAAAAGGAGTGAACCACATGACATTCGACCGCAACGCAGTCAAGCAGGAAGTTCCGATCGATCCGGAGACCGGCAAGCCGTATCTCAACACGGTGGCCGCGATCCAGGTGTCGGCGCACGGCACCGGTTCCGAGGTGTCGCCGTACGTGGCGCAGGCCATCGCGGTGATCCGCGAGTCGGGCCTGCCGCAGGAGACCAACGCGCTGTTCACCGACGTGGAGGGCGATCTGGACGACGTGCTGAAGGTCGCCGGGGATGCGGCCAAGAAGCTCGCCATGCAGGGCTATCGCACGAGCCTCGTGCTGCACATGGACATCCGCCCCGGTTTCACTGGCCAGCTGACCGAGAAGCCGGCGCTGGTCGACAAAATTCTGGGCGATAAGTAACCTTTTCCGGTTCCCGGGATTCGCGGCAAAAATCCCGGGAACCGGAAACCACACAATATATCACAATCGCACATTGCCCTTCCCCGGTGTTCCAGGGTTGTGCAACGCAAAATTGAACATCGCCGGTTCCCGGGATTTTCCACGCGAAATCCCGGGAACCGGTGTCCATTGACACCCACTCATTCGTCCACTATGTGACCGCCATCACATATTTCCAAGAGACAAACCTAAGGTATCTGTCAGGTTTTCCCAGCCACACAATGGCCGGCGAACGGATTCAAGGCAACGTCGCGCGACCACACAATGGGAGCGCAGTCGTAGCCAAGAGTCGATACATAAGAGGTTTGCATATTATGACTGCTGCATCCCAGCAGATTCCCGCCACGGCCGCCGCGCACGCTCAGGCGGGCGAAGCCGATCAGGCGCATATTCAAGACATCATCTCGCGCGTGGACCGCGCTCACGAAACCCCGATGTTCCATCGCATCGTCGCGCTCGTCGCGGCCGGCATGCTCATGGACAGCATCGACGTGTACATCGGCTCCGCCGTCGCATCCAGCGCGCTGGCCACCGGCTGGTCCACCGTCAAGCAGAATTCGACGTTCATGTCGGCCGGCTTCCTCGGCCTGCTCATCGGGTCCTTGTTGGCCGGTTTCGTCGGCGATCTCAAGGGCCGCCGCGTCGCCTATCAGATCAATTTGCTGCTGTTCGGCGGCTTCACGTTCCTCGGCGCGTTCGCCCCGAACATGGCGGTCCTCTCCCTGTGCCGTCTGGGCGCGGGCCTCGGCCTCGGCGCCGAGATCGTGACCGGTTTCGCGATGGTCAACGAGTTCGCGCCGATGAACCGCCGCGGCCACTGGTGCGCGATCGTCTCGCTCGTCGCCAACTGCGGCGTACCGATCGCCATGCTGCTGTGTGCGGCCATCATCCCGCATTTCACTTGGCGTCCGTTGTTCGTCGGCATCGGCTTGGTGGCGGCCATCATCTGGTGGCTGCGCCGCGACATCCCTGAATCCCCGCGCTGGCTCGCCGTGCACGGCCGCTATGACGAGGCGGACAAGATCGTGAAGGAAATGGAGGCCAACGGTTCCGAACCGGCAGCCGCCAACGCCGCGGCCACCGCCGCCGACGCGGCCGCGCAGAGCCGTAATGCTGGCGGCCGTTCGCTCGGCATCTGCCTGCTCGTGGCGATCGTGGCCGTGGGCGCGACCAACGTGTGCTCGTACGCGTTCACCTCGTGGGTGCCGACGATCCTCGTCAAGCGCGGCATCAACCTGTCCTCGTCGCTCACCACGTCCACGCTCATGATGCTCGGCGCTCCGGTCGGCTGCCTGATCGGTTCGCTGCTCATCGACCGCATCGGCCGCAAGCGCACGATCGTGCCCGCGTTCCTGTTCACCGGCGTGTTCGGCATGGCGTACGCGTTCCAGACTTCGACCGCCGGCGCGATCATCGTCGGCTTCCTGCTCATGATGTGCCTCTACACGCTGATGGCGTCGGTCGTGGCCGTGTACGCGCCTGAACTGTTCGCCACCAAGGTCCGCTTCCGCTGTGTGGGTCTGGCGAACGCGATCGCCAAGCTGCTCAACGTGCTTATGCCGATGGTGGTGGGCTGGATGCTCACCGCGCTCGGCGCGACGTCGATCTTCGTGTCGATCAGCGTGATCGCGATCTTCTCGATGCTCATCGTCGGCTTCTTCGGTGCGGAGACCTCCCAGCGCTCCGTTGGCTGATCGCCGTGCCTTCATAGGCAAGAGAACAATAGAAAAACGGTTGCGTCGATTCGTCGGCGTGACCGTTTTTTGTTGCATATGTGCGGTTTCACCCGCGCACTCACAGCGGGATTGTTGCGGACAGCGTCCATTCGCCGGATTGCGGATCGGATTGCCAGCCAGTTTCGACGTGCATGGTACCGCCGCGTTCCGCGATGGTCGCCTGGTACCGCTTCAGCCCAGTGCCGAGCGACTGCCGTTCCCGTCCGCCGTCACCGATGCGGGCAGCGCCATCGGCATGATGCCCGACCTCGGCCTTAGCGAGCGCCGTGTCCACGAGCGCGATCTGCACGGCGTCGCGGCCGACGCCGATCGTGAGCACGTAGCCGCCGTCCGGGTCGGCGTGTTTGGCGATGTTGCCGTACAGTTCCTCAAGCAGTCCGGCGAACAGGTCGTCCGGCTGCGCCGCGTCGTTCGCATTGGAGACGATCGTCTGCCCGTCGAAGCCGAGTTCGGCGAGCCGATGATCGCCGGATCGTGCGATCGTGCGCAGTTGTGCGGCGAGCGGACAGTCGGCACGGTCGACGCTCGGATTGATGACGGACGGATGCGATGATGCTGACGTCGCTGCGGCGTGACCGTGATCGCTAAGCCGTTCGACCGTCGACGATGCGCGCGGATCGCCGCCGTCGCGTCCTTCGATGACGCCGATGACCTGATGCGTGCGATCGAGCGCGCCGGAGGCGACGTCGCGCAATTCTCGCAATTCGGCCAGGCTGGGCGCACGGCCGTCGGCGATATCCTTGTCGAATCGCAAGATAAGATACGCGAGATCGTTCGACACGTAGTCATGGATGTCCTGTGCGGCGCGGGCGCGCTGACGCCGGTACTCGAGTTCCATTTGCGCAGTGTGCCGCTCGTGGTTCCAACGTGCGGCCATGCCGCCGAGCAGGAATCCAGCGAACAGGATGACGACCGGCGCTACGCCGACCATGGCGACCGTGCCGAGCAGCACGTGACGGTCGTTGTCTGAACCTGCATCATCAGACGCGGCATTATCTCCGTTTTCGGATTGGCTGGATTGCCCAGATTGCCCGGGACCATCAGCACCACTGGATTGTCCGGAATCGTTGCCGTTCTGCGAGCCGCCGGATACATTACCCGAATCCGCGTCATCCGTTTGCCCGGAACCGGTGCCGTTCCCGGAAGCAGCCGACTCGCCGACCGCGTCATTGCCGATCGAATCGTTGGCCGGGGCATCGTCGTTGCCGGAGCCGGCAGAATCATCAGTATCGGAATCGGAGGAATCGGCGCTGTCGCCGCCAGAGTCGGACGAAGTGTCGCTGCCAGTAAGACTGTTCGCGCTGCCGCTGCCGTTCCCGCTCCCCCATTGCGGCACAGCCACGCCGCCGGCCGTCAGTAGCCACGACGCCAGCGCAATAACCGCGATCGCAACCGCCGCACGCCGGTTCGCATACCCGAACACGGCAACCGCGATGAGCACCGCGACCAGCGTGGCGGACGGCATCGTCACCGGCGCAAAGCACAGCACGGTCCACAGCGTCACGACCGTGAGACCGCCGCTGACCGGTCTGAACGCCATGCCGATCACGGCCGCGGCGAACACGAACGCGCACACCACGCTGGCAACCGTCATCCCGTCGAACACCAGCGCGACCAGCGTTTCCATCGTGCAGACCAAGGACACGACCAGCACCGCGACCAGCAGCCACGCGTTGGCCACGCGCCGGTCGGCAGCGACCAGTCGTTCGCGCCATTCCACCGTAGCCGTCATCCCGTCACCCCGCTTTCCATGCAGTTTCGCACATACCCTGTTTTGCCGGCTAAATTCTTCGTCATTTCGACCGAGCGAAGCGAGCGGCGAAATCCCTTACCGGCCAACGGTTCGGAAGATTTCTCGACTCGGCTTCGCCTCGCTCGAAATGACAAGTTCATACGGCTATCCTCGCTTACGATGACAAGTTCATCTGACATGTTCCGTAATGACAAGTTCATCTGGCACGTTCCATAATGACAAGATCGTCAGAACACATGTCGCCGCACGCAGATCGAGATCGCGTGCGCGCGGCTGCGGGCGCCGAGTTTGGCGAGCGCGCGCCGTTCGAACGTGGAGACGGTGGACGTGCCAACGCCGAGCCGGTCCGCGATCTCGCGCGTGGTCAGCCCGTCAGCGTAAAGGCGCAGCACATCGCGTTCCTTGGGTGAGAGCGCACCGCGAGCGCCGCCGGCGTCGTATGACGCGTCTTCGAGCAGCGTGTGCGCTTCGGCTGAGTCAAGGAAGCGTGCGCCGCCTGTCTCTTCCGCGTTACGCGCATCGACTGCATTGTCCAAGACAGTCGTCCGATCATCATCACCGACATTCGTCGCCAATCCGTGGGCCGCACGTCGGATCGCCGCGGCCATGCCGGCGAGGTCGGTTTTGCCGACGAGCGCCTGCATGCCGCAGTGCACGGCTTCGTCGCGGAACGACGCGACCGCATACGATGTCACGCCGACGACACCCACATCGGCGCGTTTGACGCGGATCGCCCGGCAGACTTCGGTGCCGGGCACGTCGTTCATCGACATGTCGGTGACAAGCACGTCCGGCCGCTGCGTTCTGCTCAGGCAGCGGCTGATCGCGACCGCGCCGAGTTCGCACGTCCAGGCCACGTCGAAGCGTGCGTCCATGCGCGCGATCATCGTCGACAATACGGCGACCGCGTACGGGTCGTTGTCGACGATGCCGATGCGAATACGCGCGTTTGCACCAGTCTCGTCCATGCGCACCTCCCCTTCGCCTATCATGCCTGCCCGCGCGGCCGCGTCGTCGCGCCGCGTCATGCGGGCTATGACATCCATCATTCCACCGATCGCGCGTGTTCCATACTGGAATTACCGCAACACGCCGGTGCGCGTGGCTGTAGTGGCGCCGCGGCGTCCGGTCCGGAGACCGCGACCGCTTCCCCGCACCGGCTTGGACGGCCGACCGTAGTCATCCGGCGGCCGGAAAGGAGGCCATCATGACCTCGGTACATATCGATCCCGCTGCCAAAGACCCGCGCACGACGCGTTTCACGAACAGTTTCACGCGGCGATTCGTCCGACAGTGCTCATGGAACCGCGCGCATTGGATCGGCGTGATCGCGCTGGGCGGACTGCTGTGGCTGACCGCCTACTATTACCGTTACGCGGCGTTCCTGCCGGAACTCGGCGACCGGCCGGTTCCCGACGGCTTCACCTGGCTGCCGATGATGGCGATCCTCTGGCCGGCCGGACTGGCGTTGACGAATCTGATCCTCGGCTCGATCCGCTCCGGTTCGCTCTCGTTTCCGCTGGTCAGCGCGCTCATGGGCCCGCTCGGCTTCGGCTGGGCGCACTTGCGCATGGTCGGCTACGTCGAATACCGCCGGTGGTCCGACTGGCTGTCGTTGATGCGCGCGCACGGCGGCGAGTTGCTCGTGCAAACGTTGTACGGCAGTGCGGTGCTGCTGCTCGCCTACGCGGCGGTCGCGTTCGCCTGTTACGCGATCGGCCGTTACGGGTTGCGCAGGCTGTTTCTCGCCCCGCCGCCGACGAGCGCGAGCGGTCGGATGCTTGCGTGGGCGCGGCGTGACGCGGTGCGGTTCGGCTGCTGGCTGACGCTGGCGGTCACGTATGGCCTGATCCTCGCGTTCGCGCTCATTCGCGGCGAATGGGTGATGGTCGGGGCACTGACGATCAATTTCGCCGTGCCGCCCATACTGCTGGTGGCGTGCGGCGCGTACGCGACTCGCGACGCGGCGATGCCGGCTGGACGACGCCGTGCACGACGGTCCGCCGACGTACGGCTCGATTGGCTGCGGTCGCTGTTCTTCCCCGCAATCGGCGCACTGATCGGCGCCGTGGCGGTGTTCGTATTGTCCGCGCCGTATCAGGACGAATGCCCGATCAACGGCGTGTGCACGCCGATCGGCGGCGGCTGGTTCATCGACTGGACCGCGCTGGTCGACATGGTACCGCAGTTCCTCGTGCTGTATCTCGCCGCCGGCTATATCGGCTATATCGCGATGCTGTCCGCACGGCTGATCGTCCGCGCTCTTCGTAATTTTCGTAATCGCACAGCTTCCATAGGAAAGGAGCGGTCATGACCACGCCGAACACTCAGAACAGCAACGTTCGTAGCAACGTGCGCACCGCACGCAGTCATCGGCAGTCGGCGGCCATGCGTCGGCTGACTGCGGCGCTGCTGACGATCGCATTCGCCGTCGCCGCAACGGGCGCAGCGTATACGGCAACGGCCGCGCTGGACGGCATCCGCGCCACGATCGTCGCGGCCCGTCCGCTCGCCGACAAGCCGAGCACGTCGGCGGCGAACGGCGCAAGCTATTTCGCCGAACAGTATTCCAGCTACTTTCTCGCCGCCGGGCTCAGGCACGGCAACGTGAACTTCTCCCCCGCGTCAATGTGGCTGGCATTGGCGATCGCGGCGCAGGGCGCGGACGGCGAGACGCGCGCGCAGCTGGACCGTGTGTTGCAAACGCAATCACTGACTGCCGGCGACTATCGTTCGCTGATCTCGTCGATCAACGGCCGGCGCGAAGGCGCGGCGTCCGAAATGCTCGCACGCAACGCGGTGTGGGCAGACGATACGCTCACGCTGTCCGACGAGTTCGCGTCGACCGTGCGCGACGCGTTCGACGCGAACGTGGTTTCGTTGCCGTTCGGCGACGACGCGACGCAACGGCTGCGCGAGTGGATCAAGGAGGGCACGCGCGGCGAGCTTGCACCGGACGTGCGGCTGGACGACGGTCGACTGCTGTCGATCGTCAACACCGTGTACGCGGACGGACGCTGGGCCGAACCGTTCGATGCGAACGATACCAAGAACGGCACGTTCCACGGGTCGAACAGCGACGCGACCGTGCCGATGATGACGCGCACGTTTGAGAACACGACGTGGGCGTTCAGCAAGAAGGAAGGCTGGCAGACCGCAACGCTCACATTCGACGACGGCGGCACGTTCACGCTGCTGCTGCCGGACGAGGGCCAGTTCGACGAGATCGCGCAGGCGGGCAGTTCCCTAGCGAGCCGGGCGTTCCGCGCGGGCACGTCGGACGCGCCGGACGGGAACGCGATCTGGCCCGACGAGACGGAACGTCAAGGGCCGATCCCGGACGTGCTGGGATTCGACACGACGGCGTACGCCGCGCAGGTGACGGTGACGATGCCGCGGTTCTCGATCACGAATACGTTTGCGTCGGATGAGCTGATCGGCGTGCTGCGCAAGATCGGCGTCACGGACGCGTTCGACCCGGAGCGGGCTGATTTTGCGAAGATGCTTGACGCCGATCATTCCGCTGTCAAGGACGCGGCGCTGTATGTGGATTCGGTGGTGCAGGGCACGCGCATCGACGTGAACGAGCGGGGCGCCAAGGCGGCCGCCTACACCGACATCGGCATGGCCACCTCCGCCGCGCCCGCAAGCCAGCGGCACGTCGACTTCACCGTCGACCGCCCGTTCCTCTACCAGTACGCCACGCCCGACGGCATCCCCCTGTTCGTGGGCGCCGTCACGGACCTCTAAATCAATGCAAACTGTCGATGCAGCCCGCAGTATCGGAATCGCGCTGCGCGCGATGCAGTGTTGCCGGCTCACTGCCGCTCGCGGACGCTCCCTCAGTCCGCCTGCGGCGGCCAGCTCCCTCAGCCGAGGGAGCCTGCAAGGCGTGTTATAGACACTGGTTTCTCATAACCGTAGAAGCGAGAGAAGCTGGCGGAGCCTCGGCTCCCTCGGCTGAGGGAGCTGTCACAGCGAAGCTGTGACTGAGGGAGCGTCTGCGGCGCGGCAGCGCCGCTGATCAGCACAGCATCGCGCGCAGCGCGATTCCGATGCTACTTGTGCAGGAACAGGCCGCCGTCGCCCCAGGCCCAGTCGCCGGCGCCGGCGCCGATCTGGAAGTGGAGCTTGGCGATGCCGAGGTCGTTGAACGGCACGCCGTTGTCGGACGCCGGGTCGATGTGTGCGGCGGCGGTGTCGTCGGCGGTGTTGTACGTGAACGTGATCGGCTGGCGGTTCATGCCGCTCGGCGCCTTCATGGCCGCCTCGACGCCCGCGCGGAACCAGTCGGGCGCGGCGGTGCGCTCCTCGTCGGTCATGCCGGCGGTGAACTGCTCGTACGACTTGGTGGGCCGGTGCGTGCGCTGGCGTTCCACCAGTTCCGCATAGCTGGTGGACGTGTACGTGAGGTGATGCTCCGGGTGGCCGATCACGATGCCCAAGTACAGTTCCTCGGACTTGGTGATGCGGCAGTGCTTGGCCGCTTCGGCGCGATCCCAGCTGCCGCCGACCCACAGGGTGCCGAGTCCGCGCAGCGTGGCGGTGAGCACGGCGCGCTCACCGTAGAATCCGGCGCGTTCGCGGGCTTCGGGATCGTCCTTCGGACCGACGACGGCGATGAGGTTCGCCGCGTTGGTCAGGTGCCCGGACTCGTTGGCCGCGGTGAACACGGCCGGCTGGTTAAGGATGAGCTGCATGTTGAGCCCGCCGAGCATGTTGACCGCGTCGAGCGTCATGCTCAGCTGCCGGGCGGTGTCCTCGTCGATCGGGTCCTTGTCGTAGGCGCGCACCGACGTGCGGATGTTGATCGCGTCGATGAGCTGCGTGTGTTCTGCCATGATTGCCCCTTCCTTGGCGTTGCATAATGGCGTGACGATAACGTAACCATCATACGCAGCATTCAGCCACGACGATCACGGCAACCATGCGGTCTCACGCAAAACCACGCAAGACCGCACAAAACGCAAGTTCCGAACGCTACTTGAGCGCCGGCATCGGCTTCCAGTTCGGGTCGTGCATGAGCTTGCGCGAATCCCACCAGCCCTTGGCGATCTGCACGAGTCCGGTGCGCACGTGCTCGCGGTCGACCATGACGAGTCGGATCACTTCCTTCGCGGCGGTGGCGATCGTGCCGAGCGCGAACAGGAACGGGCGGAAGTCACCGTGCGCCATGAAGTAGCGGGCCATGTAGCCGCGGTTGCGCATGATGTGGTAGCGGTTCATGTCGGACGTGGAGTTGAGCTGGCGCAAGCCGGCGATGTCCCAGTTGCCGATTTCGCGCGTGCGGCGCAGCACGACATCGGGCACGACGATCGGATTGGTGACCTTGCTGGCAAGGTAGCCGTAGATCGTGTCGTCCCAGTAGATGAAGAATCGCGGGTCGGGGAAGCCGATCTGTTCGACGACGCGACGGCGGAACAGGCCGCCTTCGAAGCACAGCGTGTCCATGACGCGGTAGCCGGCGCGGCCAAACGCGGCGGGCGCGATCGGGTTGGGGATGCCGAGCGGGACAATGAAGTCGTACTGCCAGTAGAACGGGCCGCCGTCGTAGTCGTAGCGGCTGCCTTGGATGACGTCGTGGCGGGGTGTCCATTTGGCGAGTTTTTCAATGCCTTCGGGTTCGACGGCCACGTCGTCGTCCATGACCCAGAACCATTCGGCGCCGAGCTCGTACGCCTTCTTCACGCCGGCGGAGAAGCCGCCCGCGCCGCCGAGGTTGGCGGTTTGCGGCGCGTAGACGACGCGCTGTTCGTTGCCGCTCGCGTCCGGCACGGTGGTGCCCCACTGTTTGGTGATGCGTGCGGCGAAGTCGTTGACCATGCCGTGCGTTTCGTCGGAGTGTTCGTTGTCGACGATGACGATGCGCCACGGTGCGACGGTCAGCCGTTCGATCGAGTCGAACAGTTTGGTCAGCAGCTGCTGGCGTTTGTACGTGACGACGACGATCGCCAGTTTCTCGATGGTCTTCTTCGCGGCATGCTTTTCACTCATGCCCACCATTGTATGCACAGCCCGGCGCGGAACGCGCGTCAATGGTTGGGGCGGACGCGCGTGATCGCGTATTTCGCGTCGAAGATGATGATGCCGAGATCGTCGTAATGATGGCCGTCGATGTAGGTGACGGCGGTGTGGCCGGGCTGCGATGCCGGCAGGTCGAACAGTCTCAGGATCGCGCGTTCGGCCGTGCCGTCGGCGAGCGTGATGTAGGTGCGGCGGTCGATGATCGGGACCGCGTTATGATCCGTTGGTTGCGCCGATTTGAGTGCGATCTGCCGCGTTTCCTCGTTGACGTAGGTGATGACGGCGCTCGGATGGCCGAGCATGATGCCGGTGTCAGCGTTGAAGCTGATGTTGCGGTCGCGGATGGTGAGCCGCGGCGGCTTGGCGAGCCGAATTTCCGTGAATCCGTCCAACAGCCCGCTCATGCGCTCCCCCTCGCCCTTGATGCGATCATCGTTCCGATGCTTTCCCCCGATTCTACCGTCGCGTTGCGCCCACACGCCAAACGGTCCAAACCAGGAAGTCAAAACCGTCCAAATGAGGAAACGAAAACGGTCCAAATGAGGAAGTAAAATCGGTCCAAATGAGGAAACGTTATTCCAACACAGTGTCTTAATAAGGCAACTATCGTTGGAATTCCGACTCTCTCTCCCGCGGCATGAAAAGACGATGACCCTTCACGGCGCATGGTTCCGGTGCTACGCTGGTGATTGGCACATGGGTGTGCCATGTGTTGAGAGAAGGTTTGGCAATGGAACGAAAAACAGCATCCTGGAAGGCGTGTGCGCTTGTTGCGGCCGCCTCGATGGCCATTGGCGGCATCGTAACGGGTCCGGCCGTCGCTGATGACGGTACCCCGAGCGCGGAGAAGACCTCGTCGTTGGGCGTGACCATCGGCACGGGAACGACCGTCACCACCACGGTGACGCTCAACCAGCGCGACGTGTACGCCAAGGCGATCGCGAGAGTCGTCAAATGGCGTCGCGACGCGTTGAACGATACGCGCATCAAGTTCCGGCAGGATTCCGACGGCCGGTATGTCACGGTGGCCCAATATCTGAAGTCGGAGGGAATCAGCCAAGCGGAATACCTGTCGCCGAAATGGTCCAACGCGCTGGAACGGATCGCCGTGCAGCGCACCATTGAGGCGGCGGACTACAGTCTAGGCCATACGAGGCCGAACGGGACGGACTGCTTCACAGCCTATTACGGGGAGGACAGTTCGTTCAACGAAGTGCTCGCGTGGGGAGCCGGCGACGCCGATTCCGCCATCGACCTGTGGGCGTCCGAAAAGGACGACTACGTGAAGCAGGTGGCCGGACAGTCGCACAGCGAGACCGGCCATTACGTCATGCTCGTCAACCCCGACGCGAAATGGTATGGGTTCGGCGTGCTGAACGGTGTCGCCGCCGGCGAAGCGTCCTGGGAAACAGTCAACCAGTCGCAGGCGCCCACGAACTGGTCGGGAACCAAGACGGTTGAAGTCAACGTGTCCAACGCGCTCATCGGACAGGGCGTCACGTCCAACCTGCCCGGCACCATGTCAACCGGTCAGAAGGTCGCGGCCGTGGCTCGCCTGAAGTACATGAACGGCCGATACCACTTCTCCGGAACCTGGACGTCGTCCAATCCTTCGGTGGCAAGCGTGTCCAACGGGAACGTGGTGACTGCGCACAAGACCGGAACCGCCACGATCAGCGTGAGCGGCCAAGGCAAGACGTACAGCTTCAAGGTGACGGTCGCCAACGTCACCAAGGTGCCGGTGTACCGCGTCTATAATCGCAACTCCGGCTTGCACCATTACACCACCAGTCTGAGCGAAAAGAACATGCTCGTCGGCAAGGGTTGGCGCGACGAGGGCGTCTCGTTCAACGCCGCCAAGGGAGGCAGCCTGTCTCCGGTGTACCGCGAATACAATCCCAACAACGGCAACCACAATTGGACCACCAACAAGAACGAGCATGACATGCTGGTGGCCCGCGGCTGGCGGAACGAAGGCGTGGCATGGTATGTTTCGCCGTCCGCTCCGACCAACGTGTACCGTCTGTACAATCCGAATTCCGGCGAGCACGTGTACACCACGTCGTTCGGCGAATACCAGTCGGTCGGCTACAGCGGCTGGCATATGGAAGGCATCGCCTGGAAGAGCCTGTAACCCGCCCCAGCGAACAGCCTGACCGCTGATCCTATTCTGCCCGAATGCGCCCGTCGTCGACCCGCATCCGGGCAGATATTTTTGCGGCTTTTCGCATGGTGATGTGCATGCGCTGACATGCCTGTTGTTTCGGAATCGCGCTTGCGCGCGATGCTGTACTGTCAGCGGCAGCAGTAGCTGCCGCTCCAGCAAGTGTTCAACACGCTGCAATGCTGGCGGAGCCTCGGCCCCCTCGGATAGACCGAGCCGTGAAGAAAACAGTCCAGTGGACTGTTTTTAGGCGAGGAGCGAGCGACAGTGAGCCAGCAATAACGCTCGCGAAGCGAGTCCATAATTGCAGGACGCTGTCAGCGCAGCTGACTGGGGGAGCGTCGCGGCGCTACGCGCCGCCAACAACACAGCATCACGCGCAAGCGTGATTCCAACCAAGCAAAAAGAAAGAGGGCAAGCCCCCTACAAAGGACTCGCCCTCTCCCCCAACACAAGACGCTATCACTCAGAAATCCAAAATCCCCGATCTCAAGCATCTTGCGTCATCATCAGCATCACGCCATCATCAGCGCCATCTTGGTCTTGCGGGACCGCAGGAACACCGCCACAGCGCCACCCGCAATAATCAAACCAATCGTGCCAAACAGGATGATGCCCATACCACCAGTAAGCGGCAGCTGCGTCACATTGCGCACGTTCTTCACCTTGTAATCGGTAATCTCGTTGCCAGACTCCGTATTATCGGCAGAATCGGGAGCAAGACCCCACTTATCGATGCCGTCAAACTTTACAGCCTTACCACCCTTGATGGTGACCTTGAACGACACGGCAACCTGACCGCCAAGGAATCCGGCAGGAGCACGGGTTTCCTTAACGACGTAGGTGCCATCCGCCAGACCGTAGAACGTCACAACGCCGTTGTGCACAACAAGCTCGTGGTTCTCATTCCACACGCTGGCCGTACGAGAATCAGACTCGTTGATGCCGTCACCACCCCACGGAGACTTGACGTGATCGATATCGTCGTCATCAACCTGGCCGTCACGGTTCGTATCACTGACTCCACTAAAATCAGGCGAATTAGGAGTGACCGCAGTGTTGTCCTTAGTATCATCATCCTTCGAGATGACAAAGGTCGCACCGTTGATATCCTCACCGGCATTACCCTGAGCATCTGTCTTGAAGAAGGTGAACTGGCCGAGCGTGAGGTTGGTGCCGTGGTTGGCGATCGCGTTGTTGTCGTTCACCTCGACCTGGTTCGGAACGTCCTTCACGGTAGCGGTGATCTTCGCGGCGTACTCCACTACGACCTTCATGCCCCACAAGTGCTTATACTCAGCTGTACCGGCGGCATCGTCCTTCGCGGCACCGTTGTTATACAGATCCTGCCGAATCAGCTCGGAGAAATCCAGCTTGAACCAAGACGCCTTGTTCTCAGCACCAACAATCTCATGACCATTGTTCTCAGCAGAAGTAGTCAGCGTGTAATCGGTGTCAGCCTTAAGAACCTTCAGCAGAGTCTTGCCGTCGGTGTCATACACCTTAACGGTGTATTCACCAGCATTGCTCGCACCTTTCTCACCGTTGCTGACTACATTGCCTTGCGCGTCCTTGAATCCATCAAGGTTTACGGTCTGGCCTTCACCCGGGAAATCCTGCAGGGTAAACACATACGTGCTCGGATCGTAGCCAGTGGTAAGCGGCAGAGTAGTGCTCAGCGTGTAACGCACAATCTGGCCGGTAGACACGGTCTTGTCGGAATCGTCAACGGTCTTGGTGACCGGAGTCACATGATTCTTGAAGGACACGGAATTGTCACCGTCTGCAATGTTGCCGATCGGATACAAGTAGCTTTCGCCATTGGCTTCAGAAGTCACATGGCCAGAAGCGAGAATGATCGGAGCGGAGTTCACGACGACTTCGCCCTTAGTATCCGAGTCATTCGTGGTACCGTTCTGAATCCAGTTCTTGTCGCTGGAGTCAGCTTTACCTGTATTAACGTTGCCGTCGTCACCAATACCACTGTCGGTCACATCAAGGAACAAGTAAATACCAGCCGGCAAATCGGCAGTATAAGACTTGCTGTCACCAGCGACGGGGTTTAACGCAACCTCTCCGGCAGAATCAGGATTAACCTTGAGCGTAACCGGCCTACCGAGTTTACGAATCGGATCTGAGGTACCTACGTACGCTTTCAATGCATCGGCAAATTTGCGCGTTGTACTTTCCGCAGAAGAATCGACATCCACTGTAGTCCACGGTTTTTGATTGGACTGATCAAGATAGCCATACTGCAATGCCCATGCTATTGGATCAGCAGCATTATCACCTTCCGGAACCACAACCTTTCCATCTTTTTCGGCCGCAGTTGTATCATCAGATTTCTTGGCGACATTCGCCAGAGCAATCTTCAGCGCCTCCGCTACGCCGGACTTAGCCGCATCAGAAGTCTGTACACCAAAAAATGCTTGCTTTTCGAAATTTGTCTCAGACTCATCTTGTTTAGAGTCATATTTCGGATTCTCAGTGACATACTGATAATAATCAGCCAGTTTAAATGCCTTGATTTCACGATTGTTATTCACACCCCACTGACTCGCATCATCGGCTGTGAATTTGAACGTGGCATTCTCGAGTATCTTGCCATTGTCGTCGACTTTATCAGTCTTACCGTTAGTATTAGCCAAAGGCTTAAACGGCAATGTCTGCGGCGCCGCATTGGCGGGGACTGCGCCGAGGGCAAGGCCACTGAGGAGGGTGGCTGCGGCGGCGAGGCCGGCGAATAGTTTTCTCAACTTCATGAGAAACCTCTTTCTGTTCCTTCTAATTTCCTTCTAATGTTTTCTGCAACCGCGGAGAACGAGCAACCAATCGACCGACCCCGCGATCCGCAAATCCTTGGTTTTCATGTGATCGCTAAGGAACCACACCCGGATCATGACAATGACGCGCGATCATACGATCACCGCCCTACGCCGGCGATACTCATTCGACAACGCCAACACCAACGCCGCCGCAGCCACAAACGCACCGCCAAACCACAACCAGTCACGGTCATCCCAACCACCGGTGAACGGCAACGCCGCCACCATCCGCACATTAGGAATCAGATTGCCGGTGTTGTTCGGATGAATCACCGCAAGCTTGCTGTCGTCACCGGTTTGGATGTCGATGTGCACGTCCATGTTCTCGTCGTAGCCGATCGTGAACGTGTACGCGATATTGGCCAGTACGTATCCACTCGGCGCCTTCGTTTCCTTCAGCGTGAACGTGTACGTTTGTCCCTCCGCCGGACGCGGCAGACCACTGATGCGGATCACGCCGGACGCGTTCGCGAGATCGCGGTATTCGGTGACTTCATCCTTGTCGTTGACCGTGTTCGTTGTGTTCTTGGAGCACGCGTTCGTGGCATCATCCGTGGAGACGCAGTCCACGACCTTTGCCGTGGGTTGGCCAGTCGGACCACCGCTGATCTCCCATTCGGTGCCGGAAAGCAGATTGGTCTGATCGTCAACCGCAACCTTGCTCCACGAGACGGTCGGCTTCTGGTTCGTGATGATACCGTTCGTGGCTTTACCGGCCTTGGTCGTGGGGTACACAGCCCCGGACGATCCCGGAGTGATCGTGAACCGATATTCCGCTAACGAATGCCAGTAACCATCAGGAGTGTTAGCCTCCTTGAGGCTATATGTACCAGCGGGCAGATTGTTGACGCGGAAACCGCCGACATGCGAATCATAGTCCTGCACGGTCGTACCGTCATCATAGCTGCACGCGGCTTCCGACTTGCAGTCATCAATCGTCCATGCGTTGCCGACATCTTCCCCGTCGAGCTTCGTGATTGTCCACTGCGTACCAGCGATGTCGGTCTTGCCATCAGCATCCTGCTTATCCCAAGCCACACCGGGCATGACTGTGTTGCCGACCGTCAGATCGGTACTACCGGGATTCCCAGCAGCATCATTCCACCGAGCCTGCGCTTGGGCGATCGTGAACGTATACGTCTTGGCCGTGCCATCCGCATTCGTTTCAGGAGCGTAACCAACCGGAGCCTTGATCTCAGTCATCGTGTACACGCCATCGGCGAGATTGTTCAAATCGAATCCACCGGCAGACGGGTTGTTGTCGAACGCGCCTGTATACGTGTAGGTGTCGCCTTGTGCGGTATGACTATTCGCCTCGTTATCAGTGACGATCGCACTGACCGAGCCGTCATCGTTCTTTTGCCAGCACTTACCGGCATTATACGAAGCCTCGTCTCCAGTGTCGCAGAACATCGGCCAGTAAGCAGCACTATACGGACCACCAACCGTACCTTGCTTCAGCATAACTGACTTACCAACCGAATTCGTCACCGTCTTATCCGCAGTCAGCGGCGTACTGGTGATCTTCCACTGGGAACCTGCCAACGGCTTCGACTCATCCGGCTGACCCGCAGCATTGTTCGCTACCTTGCTCCACGACACCGTGTACGGCGTGGAGAACATCACGTCGCCGTTCGTGCCGAATGCACCGCCGGACAAACGCGCCTGATTATCAGAGAAACGCACTGAAGCCGCGCTCCAAGCTCCTGCCTTCTTCTGCTTCTGAGCTGCGTCATCACCGGTAACGGTTGCTTTCAGAGCAACACCAGTTGCATATTGGAGTCCCGATTGATACTTACCGTTCGGCTTTGCCGTATCTTCTTTACCGTCGGTTCTGTGGTACGGATAGCTGAGCTGAAGTGTATACAAGTGATCAGCAAACGATACTTCTGAACCATTCGGTTGCGTAAGAGACACGGTCTTAGGCGTTGCAATGATAGCTTCTGGGGAATCCGGAGAACCACCCTGCCAACTGTCGCCAAATCCGCTCGCCTGCATGATCGGCACATTGTCCCAAGCCCAAGTGACCGCGCTGGACGTACGATCCGTGAACCACGTGTCCATCAACTGAAATGAATTATCCGTAACCTCGTTGTCCTTCGAGTACGGATTCATGATGGCAAAATCCGCACCGGCTTGATTCGTGAGATCAGCACCATACGTTGCATAATGCAAACGTAAATTTTCCAAGTTCGTGTTGTCTGCATTCGCGTCGATCAATGGATTCGTCTTGTTGTCATAGAGCGCAATGTTGCCGCCCTTGGATGCGACACCAGTGCCTGACGGGCACAGCCAGAATCCTCCACCAAAATGACCGGCGATATTTGCAGTAGCTGCCGCCTTGGCAATGTACGTGGTTGAATGCTGTTCAGTATACACAGCTCCGCCCAAATATCCACTGCTGTTGTAATGGAACTCGCCGCCCATCAAATAGCCGGTAGAATTTCCATCTTGAAGGAAGATCGCGCCTCCTGCGCCGCCTACTGGCGTACGATTCTGGCTATCGTACTGAGTCTCCAGAACGCCCGCCCAATTATGTTCGAATGTAGGACGATCACCATTCATGCTGTTCTTCACCCAGAGAATACCCTTCGCGTACACGGCACCGCCACCATTGTTGAATGCCCACTCACGCGTGAAATTGCCGGTGAAAGTAACCTTGCCTTGGATAGTAAGAGTACTTTTGGAGGACTGGCTCATGATCGCACCGCCTCCACGTCCGTTTCCACGACGGCACGAATGCTTGCTTGATGGACCATCACTAGAGCAGTCCAAGGCTGTGAACGAATGATCTGTTACATTGAAAGTGCCGTAAGACTGACGGTTATCGGTAAAGGTGCCGCCTGTCACTGTCAATGTGCCAGATTGGTTATTTGCGAGAGCGCCACCACCCACACCCATAGATATGTTGTCCTGAAAAGTACCGCCGGATACCGATGCGGCCCCTCCTTCCGTATATGCGACACCGCCACGTCCCATCATCTTCTCGGTATTAGAGATCTCTCCATAATCGCCACGTGCGATATTGTTTGTAAACGAGCCATCATCGATTGTCAGGGAGCCATTTAGGTTGTGGATAACACCGCCATCAACCAAGGCCGCGTTTTTATCGAATGAACCATTCAAAATCGTCAGCGACGACGACTGACCCGTTTGCCAGATGACGCCGCCTTCCTTGGCTAAATTCATGGAGAACGTGCCGTTAACGATGACGACTTTGCCGCCATCGCTGTAGGCGAGGGTGCCGTTGCCGTCCACGCCGGTCGAATTGTTGTTGGTGAAGGTGCCGTTGGTGAGTATTTGTTGGCGTGGGGGCCATTGGTTATTGTCGGTGGGGGCCAGGGGTATTGGGGTTGAGGGCCGGTGGCCGTTTGGTTGGGGGCCACCGGCTGGTTTTGATTGTTGTTGGTTAGTTGGTTGTGGTTGGGTGTGCGTGGTGTCGGCGCATGTTGTATTCGCCGGTGTTGATGGTGATGCTGTTGTGGACGATGCGGTCCATGATCGCGTCGGCGGTCACGTCTCCGCCGAGTCGTTCGTGCCAGTCCTTGACGGGGTACTGGGTGACGAACACGGTGCTGACGGTGTCGTAGCGGTGTTCCATGATTTCCAGAAGGAAGGAGCGCATGCGTTCGTCGGGTTTGTCGAGGAGCCATTCGTCCAATACGAGCAGCGTGTACGTGCTGTATTTGCGCACGAGTTTGCGCACGCCGGCTGGTTTGCCTGTGGCGGTGTCGAGCTGTTCGGCGAGGTCGGGCATGCGCGTGTACAGGGATCGGTAGGAGTTCCGGCATGCCTGTTTGACGATCGCGCACGCGAGCCAGCTCTTGCCGCTGCCTGTGGCGCCGGTCAGCAGGATGTTGAGGCGTTGGCCGATGAACGCGCAGGATTGCAATTGGTTGATGGCGTTGCGGTCGAGCTTGCGCTCGTCGATCAGGTCCAGGGTCCTCAGATCGGCCTGCGGGTATCTGGGTTTGGCGCGTTTGCCCATGGCCGTGATCTTCCGGTCCGCCCAGGTCGAGTACGCGTCGTCCACGGCCAGCATGATCCGCTCGTTGACGGGCATGGTGGCGCAGGCCCGTTCGTCCTGGCGCTCAAAGGCGTCGAGAAGCTGGTCGGCGCCCATCAGGCGCAGCTTGCGCCTGGTCTGCTCGTCGATGATCATCGTTCCACCGCCCGTCCGTAGTAGTCGCCGCCGCGCACGAACCCGGCCGGCTCGACTCCGGCAGCCGTTCCGTCACCGGTGTTGGCGGGATGGTTGTCGAGGATCGGTTTCAACTGCCGGTACCGGGGCGAGTGCATGGATTGCAACGCGAGACGGCAGGCGTGCTCCAATCGTTCGTTGGAATACGTTTTTGCCAGGCGCATGACCGCGAGGGCGGCGCCGAGTCCCTGCTCGTCGAAACGCACCGATTCGAAGATCCTCTCGATGACGACGGCGCACGACGGGCCGACCCGGTTCGCCCAGCCGGTGACGCGTTCACGGTCCCATTGCCTCCATTTCGCCTTGCCGGGCAGGTCGCCCGGGTTCGTGGAGTACCGGTTCCTCACATACGAGGGAAACAGCGGATGCGAGGAGACACGCACGCCGTCGCACCAGATCTCGAGCCGGTCAGCGCCCACGCGCGCGTCCACCGTGCGTCCCACGTACGCGTACGGGACGGAATACCAGTTGTTGTTGTAGGCGATATGACAGTTGGCCTGCACCTTGCGCGCGTACGACCATTCGGCCACTTCGAAGCGGACCGCCGGCAACGGCGTGAGCAACGGCCGTTCCATTTCGTCGAACACCGCTTGACGGGAGCCCTCGCGTTTCTGGAACG
>NZ_JGYN01000002.1 GCF_000741165.1 Bifidobacterium biavatii DSM 23969
GTCGCACCAGATCTCGAGCCGGTCAGCGCCCACGCGCGCGTCCACCGTGCGTCCCACGTACGCGTACGGGACGGAATACCAGTTGTTGTTGTAGGCGATATGACAGTTGGCCTGCACCTTGCGCGCGTACGACCATTCGGCCACTTCGAAGCGGACCGCCGGCAACGGCGTGAGCAACGGCCGTTCCATTTCGTCGAACACCGCTTGACGGGAGCCCTCGCGTTTCTGGAACGGGGCCGAGTTATACGCCGCAAGCCATTCGCGGATCGCTGTCTTCAGTTCCGGCAGCGAGTGGAACGTCCGGTTTCTCATCGCGCCGGCTAGGGCCATGGTCGCGTGCCATACCGTGTTCTCCACGCTGGCTTTGTCCCGAGGACGCCTCACCCTGCCCGGCAGCACCGCCGTTGAATAATGATCAGCCAGCGCGCGGTAGCGCTCGTTGAGTACGATCTCGCCCTCACGCGGATGGGCGACGACGCCGGTCTTGAGGTTGTCACACACCAATCGGGGCGTGGAACCACCCAACCACTCGTACATCGCCACGTGACAGGCCAGCCACGTCGTTTCCTTCATATCCAGCGCGGGTTCCACGAACGCGTACCGGCTGAACGGCAGACACGCCACGAACAAGTACACCGTCGCGCTCTCGCCGCTCACCGGATCCACGATCCCGAGCGTGGGACCAGCCCAATCCACCTCGATCGTGCTACCCGCCTTGCGCTCCACCCGCGACGTGATCCCATGAGCCACGACATACGACTGGTACAGCTTGCAGAACCGGTCATAACCCATCGCCGGAACACCATCCGACAGGCAGGAATCCCGGTACTCGGCGTGCAGCAGACGCAACGTCACGCCCACCCTGGCCAGTTCGCGGTGAACCGCCGGCCAATCCGGCTGCCGATACGCGCTTTCATGCTCGTTCCTGCCGGGAAACAGCAGCGCGTACACCTCGTCATCACTCTTCGCCGAGACGTCATCGAAGACGATCCCGGCATCAGCGGCAGTCTTGATCACCATGGCGACGCTGTCACGCGAAACACCCAGCGACCGGGCGATCATTCTGCCCGACAATGACTGCGCATGCAGGCGCAACACCTGCTTCGCCTTGATTTTCCGTACCATGATAGGTAACTCCTTTCACCACACGTCCCTCGCATGGTGAAAGGAGCCTAACCATCCCCGGCCTTCAACGACAATACCCACGGCCTTGAAAAACAATAACCACATAAACCCCGCAATGGCCCTGAACCGCAATAACACCGGCCCTCAAAAACTCAAATACTCATTGGCAACGGCGAGGGTGCCGGCGTTGCCATTCACGGCGCTCACATAGGCGAATACGCGCGTATTACCTGAATACTCGAATCCTGTGCCGCCGGCCGCACCGATAGTCAATGTGCCGCCTTCCTGAATATTGAATACGGCATTCTGTTTGTTAGCGACCGATGCATCATACTTTGCGTTCAAGGCAGTTCCAGTGACAGTAGACAGCAACGTGGAAGCCTTGCTTACGGTCACATACTGATCTGCCGGAACATCAATGGCCTGAGTGATCGTCGTGACGCCGCCGGCTTGAACACACGCGGACAGGGCATTCCATGCGGTGACGTTGGCGCAGTCGAATCCATCAGCGACGGCAACAGCCGTCTGCACTGCGGGCATCTGATCGGCAGCAACCGTCGGCGCAGCAACGTCGCTGATCTCCGGATCCGCAGTGGCGGTCACGGACGTGGACAGGGCCAAGCCGCAAGCCAATAAGCAAGCCGTAGCCCTGCCGCACCAGCGCGTGAATCGTGTCATACTCCAGTTCGCCGTTTCCCAGCATTCTTTTGCTGTTGTGTTCACCAATCTCATCTCAGTTACCAGAACATACACCTTTCCCCCGAAAATAGGGGGCATCATGCCTGATTTTGGCGCAGCAGAGTATCACACAACCCGATATATTCCCCTATATCACCCTATAAATCGCGTCATTGCAAGAATAGTGCCACACGGATTCGAACATAATCCCAAGCCACGCATTCGCTGGGTCATGCAATCCAATCTTCATTCGTTGTGAATGAAGGTGCTGCACAATCTTCACTCAAAACGAATGAAGGCCCGGCTTCAGGAACAAAAACCACCATCGTCGTGTCATCCGCGCCACCCATACCATCCGGCACCATTGCCGTCGTTCCTGCGTGGCGATGCTTTCTAAGCAAATCGTGAGCGTGACAGCACATCACGACAAAACATCACACGGACAATCGCATCAACCAATCGCTCCAGCACATCACGCCGTCACGAGCCGTCCCGTACCGACGCCGACCTTACCGCCTTGCATGAGATGCCGTTTCATGGCTCGCTGCAGCGACGTGCGTTCCGGCAATTCCGCAACCGGCTTATCAGACCGTTGATACACCCATTCGCGCCAATCCGGCGCATCCATATCGGTGCCGACGAGCACGAACCGACGCTGGAACTTGAGAATGTTGGAATCTGCCGGCAGCAGCATCGGCAGAGTCGGAGACAACAGCCACGATTCGCACTCGTACGGAGCGTTTTCCCATTCCGGAAAATGCCGGCCGATAAACTTGCGGGCCAAGTCAAACGATTCGTCGCAATACTCAGGGGTCAGGAGCGCATCCGACGGAATATGAATGCAGACCGAGCGCAGTGCGCCCGTCGGGGAATCCTGCCGGTCGGCGATTTCGAATTCGAGCTGCCCCAATCGGTAAAGCCTTCCGCTCAATTGGCGGATGGTCCAAAAATCCCGGTCGAAGCCGTACTCCCCGTAACTGACTCGATGCTCACCGACAAACCGGGAAAAACACGCCATGGTCGCGTCGAACACGTCGTCTGTAATACCGCGCTGCCGATACACCGGCAACGTGTATGCGCCTGCCGCATACAGCATTGCGCGCAGCATTTTCCATCCATGCGGATCACTGCCGATCATTTGCCGAAGCGTCGTCCACGCCGACCGTCTGATTTTCGGATCGGTCATGTTCTGCACATGCGGTTCCAAGGCCGACAGATCGTCGTCGATCTGCAGCACATCGTCGAATACCGGCTGCGGCAAGGCTATGCGACGCGCAACGCCGGCAACGATATCCCGCTCGTTCCCCGTCATAACACCTGCTCCATAACGTCTGCTCCTTTACGCCGATAATACGTCGATAAGAGGTCGCCACGACGATGGGGGACCGCAAGATGCCGCTTCCGGCCCTGCTCCCCCATCGCCGTGGCTACTCGAACAAGCCTATTCGGCCCTGCGCAGTTCGTCGGCGAGACGCCAGACGACGTCGGCGATGCGACTGAGCTCGCCCTGCCGGCTGACCTCACGCCAGACAGCACTGTAGTCCTCGAACCATTCCTCCAGCCGACGGGCGGTCAGGCGGGCGTCGGCGCGTGCGTTCGCATCGTCGTCCGCAACAGCAGTACCGTTTGCAGCTCCGTTTGCGGCGCCGTCTGCAGCACCAACCGCAACGCCGTTAAGCCACGCGAGTATCACGCCGGCGTCGTTCAGCAGCTGCTGTCCGCGAATCGCGATCATGATCGGCTGCAGCACGCTGGCATGGTCCGATCCAGCAGCGCCCGCCACCGCAATGCCGATCTCGGCGAGCGCCCGATCCAGATTGGCGTTGCGACTGGCCACCTGATCGAGGCTCGGTTTCAGCCACGCGAGCAGATTGCGGCGCGCTTCGCCGAGCGTCGTGCTGTTGTGGATGAGCGGCGCGTAGACGTTCTCGCCGGTCCAGATCGCGTGCAGCACGTCCTGGTTCAGCGTGCCGCGGCGGTCCTCATCCAGTTCGAGATAGCGGACGAGATTGTCCCACCCGAAGCCAACCTGTTCGGAGGTGTCACGCAGCGCGGCGAGCAGCTTGCCGGTCCGGTCACCGTATTCGAGCACGCTGATCCGACGGTTCATGTCGGCGATATGCTCCACGGCTTCCGGATTCCAAGCCGCCTGCGCGCCGTAGATCATGCCGGGGATCGCCATGCGCGGATCGTTGACGTGACCGTAGTCGCCCCAGTCCGTGACGAGGAATCCGGCCGCATGATAGGCCAGACCGTACCTGGCGAGCCGGGTGATGTTGTTCCACGCCCAGTCCAAGCGGGGCAGCAGCGCGTTCCAGCACCACACGGCCGGGCACACGTATTGGGTGGCGCCGGATTCGGCCACGAGCCGCACCTTGTCGTCGGTGATGTTCGGCGAATACAGCCAGTTGAGCAGCAACACGTTTTTGGGCAGCATGGTCAGGATTTCCGGCATTTCCACGGCGATGTCGCCCCAGAACATGGGTTCGCGACCCTTGTCGGACAGGTGCCGGCAGAGTTTGGTCACGTAGTCCGCGTACATGCGGGCCACGCCGACGCGTTCCGCTTCGGGCTTGGAGCGCCCCTTGCCCAGGTCGAACGTTTCGTCGCCGCAGATGTTGAACTTGCGTGTGCGGAACAGTTCCAGATACGAGTCGATCAGTTTGAACGACAGTTCCAGCGACTCAGGTTCGGTGATGTTGAGCGTATGGTGTTCCATGCGTTCGACGAAACTGTACGGACGGTCGGCCTGTTCGGGGAATTCGCCCAGCCGGCGCAGTTCGTGCGTGCGCAATGCCATGTAGTGATGGCCGAACGTGGATACGGACGGGACAAGTTCGATGCCGAGCTTTGCGCAGTAGTCGTCGAACTCGATGATGTCCGACGGCGTGAGCGGGCTGACGCCGCGCCACGTTTCGCTCAGATCGTCGAATTTGAACGTGTGCTCGATGTACAGCTGGAGCTGGTTGTACTTGTACAAGCAGAGCTTGTCGGCCCAGCGTTTGAGCCAGTCGAGCGTGGGCACGCGGCCGCGCGTCGCGTCGAGATAATAGCCGCGCACCTGATACGCGGGACTGTCGGATACCGTGATCGGCGGTATTGCCGGCGCGGTCTGCCGGATCAACTGCCGGAGCGTCTGCACGCCGTCGCGCACGCCCGCCGCGCCACCGCCCGTGACGGTAATGCCGTCCGACGTCACGTTGAGTCGATACTCGTCCGACGCGAGATTCGCGTCCGTGCCGATGCGGATGAACGCGTGCCAATGGTCGCCGCGCGCGACGTCCCACGACAGTCCGGTGCTGTGCCGGATGTCGTCGACGATCTGCCGCGCGAAAACGCAGGCCGGATCGTCGGGCAGATTTTCCACGACTCGCCCGCCCACGGGCAGCAGCACCGGAGCCCCCGTGCCGACACGCACCTCCTTGGGCTGCGGAATGAGTTCGAAATCAATGGTTTGCGTACCGTTGCTGTACTGCATGATCCTCCTTGATGAAACGACGTCTGCCGGGAATCCGCGGCGAATCCTCGACGATCAGCCTTGGTGGCGCCGGCGGTGATGCCCTTAACCATGTTATGCTGCACGAGCATGAAAAAGACCACGACAGGCAGACACCGCGGATTCAACGGGCATATCACGGTCAGTTTAAGCCGCAACCAGCCTGCCATCATCCATCCTGCATCCGTCAACATGCGCATGCGGGCATATCGTGACTATTACGAAGCATGCTTTTCGGGCATATCGTGACCATCTGTGGCCTTACGGGCAGATCGTGACCATTGTCGGAGGAAAATCGGCGGCACGTGGGCAGGATATGCCCGCAATCGAGTAAGGCAACACGATATACCCGCAAAACAGTCCTCTTAATAACCACGATATGCCCGCAATGATCACAATCATCGCAACGATCGCAATGATCGATACATCCGCAACCGCACAGCAAAAGACCGACTATCCAGACTCCCAAACCCAGACACTCCGTCGACCATCAACCGTCGCCAACCCTAGCGCTGAGTCCAGCGTCCGTTCACGTAGCTGCAGCGGGCTGCCATAACGTCCTTGCGGAACTCGCCCGCACCTTCCAGAATCATGTAGGCACCGGTTTCGGACGGGAACAATGAACGGTTGCGCTCCTCATCCTCCCGGAATATGGGCAGTCGGCGAATACGCTCGACCAGTCGACGGTACTGCTCGGAGAATCCTCCCGCCTGCCTCTTCTGCCGGAACTCCGGCGTGTTGATCATGGGAATCGGCTGTCTGCCCATGTCTTCCGCGCCGTCGAAATCCGGGTTCGTGCTCGCGTGGTCCGGTTGCCGGGAGAACAGCCCATGCCATACGATCAGCGTCAGAATCATCGACAGCACCAGGCAAATCACGCTGATCGAACACTCGAACGGCTTGGGCAGTATGGCGTGCAAATTGGTGGTGCCGTCGCTGTTGCTGTCGGCGACCGACGCAAGGTACGACACGGTCGCCAGAATCAAGTTTCCGTATACGAGCAGGTTGGGGTACGAGCTGAGCTCCTGCGACACCGCGTGCTGCACATCGTTCAATCGTCGGGCCACCCATAGCGTGAAGAACAGGGCGAGGCCGGCGAGCATGTTGCCGACGTTGTACAGATCGTTCCAATGATTGCCGAATATGCCGAACGCGTGCAGCGTGTTCCATAACGCGAACAACGTCAGTGCGGACGACCACGCGATGTTCGACAGGACGGAGGAAAGGCTGCTGACCAGTTTCAGTTTCAGATGCGCGAACGGAAGATAGCGCATCCAGCTGCCGCTCAAGTGCACGCGCCCGGAGTTGACGCTGAGTCGCAGCGGTTTCAGCGATTCGCCGCGCGCATCCCATTCGAGCCCGGCGATCACGCTGTTCGCCAGACGGCCGATTTCGACATGGTTCGACTCGGCGCCCATCATCTGGAATGCGAAGTCCAGATGGATGGAGTTCGGATGCGTGAGCCGATCCCATTTCGTTTCGCGATACCCGGTGTCGAACGACAGTTTGGCCACGTTGCGTTTCGCGACCTGCTCCTCGTCCATGAGCATGATGCACGGATACGCGCTGGAGAACGACGACAGCAGCAGGATGAACGATTCGGCGGGGAGTCTCCAGTCGTTGCGGCCGTCGCGATTGTTGGCATTGCCGCGATTACCGCTGCCATTGCGGCTGTTGCCGCTGTTGAGATCGTCTCGTCCGCCGTCGGACGCCGCCGTCTCGCCGGATGCCGATTGCGCGACTGCCGAATCGGCGGCGTTTGCCTTCGCCTCGATTGCGGCGACGATCTGTTCCATGACGTCAAGGAACGCCTCGAAAACCGAATCCGAGAAGAATTTCGTGCGTAGGCGTTTGGCCGCGTTGCCATCCTCTTCCCAGATCATGGTTTCGCGTCCGGACACGTTGCCGTCTTGCCGAATAATGTGCAGGAGACGAAGCAGATTGTCGTTCCGCTTCTCATGCATCTGCGGATCATCGCCGCGTTTCGCCATCACGGCCTCGTACAGGATCCGGAGCGTCCAATCGTAGGACGGCTGATAGTTGGTGACCGTCGTCAGAATATCGCATTCGTTCAGCTTGTCCGGCGGAATGTCGCGGCCACTGAATGACTTGGCTGCGATGATCCGGTTCACGAGCCGGGTTCGGGCGTGCCACCAGATTCGGCGCGCGAGCCGTTCCGCCGGCTGCACCGTATCCACCGTCGTCTTGACGGTTTTCGCCAGAGAGATCCGCGTCTCGTGACGCTTTCCGTCCGGCATCGATTTGCCGCCGTGCGTTTTCGCGTATTCCTTGTCGGCCGCTTTTTCGGCTGCCGTCATGCGTATGGCGATGTCCGTTTCCGCGTCGTGCGCGCCGGCGATCACCCCCAGCTCGCTGAGTTTCTCGGCCATGTCGTTGAACAGATAGTCGAGCGCCGCGTACGCGAATTCACGATTGTCGAACAGGCCGGCCAATGGCACGGATTGTCCGCCACCGTCGACGACGTCCGCGTGGATCAGGTCGCCTTTGCCGAGAAACGTGACAGGAACCGCGATTCTGGGCTGTTCATTGTCGTTTGAATAGGCGACGAACTTGTCTTTGGGCAGGGAGAAGTCGAGACTGATGGCACGTCTTGTAGTGCCTTGGTCAGTGAACGAGACGTTTTCCACGCGGCGTTTGATCCATTTGTGCTGTCCGAGGAGCAGCATGGCGCACTTCCATGCGAATTCCATGTAGTCGTCGCCGACCTGCCATCCGCGCGGGTATTTCATGCCCTTCCAACCGTATCTGTTCGCCTCGTCGCCCATATCTCGCTTCTTTCCGTCCCGAATGGCAGGATGACCGCCGCCTAATCTCGACAGAATTAGAACAGCGTGTTCTCGCTGATGATTTTACCGTTGCGTGTCCGAGGCATCATGGCGTCGTCGAGGAACACCACGGCACCGTATCGGGAGAACACCCGACCGAATTTTCGCGGATTGTCGCCATAGTAGATCATGCAGCAGCTCATGGGAGCGCCTTTAGTGTCCTCGTTGCCGTTGATGACGAAGTGGAGACGCGTGTCGTACAGAAAACAGATCGCCGACGCCACAGGATATACGAAATCCTTCCAATGGGCGGTATTCGTCGCCACCGGCACCAAGGCCATGACTTCGGAGCCTCGCCCCACGGCATCGGCGATGCGCACGAACCAATCGGCAATGGTGGTGCCGTGTTCGACATCGCGCCCGTACGGCGGATTGACATAGATGCGGTCATAATCCCACGAATCGCGCAAACCATCGTTTTCCGGCAATATGTACTCGACGCGTGCGTTGACCGTGGAATACTCGTTGGAGCAGGGATCCAAATCAATCTGCCCGTCAAAAACCTCAGTCACAGCATCGACATACTTTTGCGGCGTGCACCAATGCTTGGTTTGGGATACTGGATGGCGTCCAGCCGTCACGTGAATTTCTCCTCGTTCCAGTTCGTAATGGTAATTTGCAGGTGTTGCTTAACGGCTATTCGCGTTCGGCGATTCGTTTGAGCATACCGAACAGTTGGTCCAACGTGCCTCCGGCTGGAGTGATGATATTGAACCAAGACGCTATGCGATCGCGGTTCTGGGCGAAATAACGGGTGAGCGCCCGATCCGCATTTGCCGGGAGTATGGTTTTGGTGAACTTGGCGTTCTTCTCAATCGTGCTCTGCCGGAAAGCGTCACGCACGTCGTTCATGGAAGCGTCGCCGCCCAACAGCACTTCCTGAATAAAAGCGGCCAAACCGTCGTCGGTCAGGAACAGCAGCCAGTCGTACGCGTCTGAAAGAACTTGGGTTTCCTTGTTTTTGCGGTCGCTGGAGAACCAGTTTCCGTGGTCGCTGATGACGCCGACCGTCAGCACGATGCCGTCTAACTCCGACGGGTCCAAATCGTCGATGATGGTTTGCAGCATCTCGTCGTACGGTTTGATCAGGTAACTGCCGTCGCGCTTTTCCAGGATGCCCATCTGCTTGCCGTCGGAACGGCGGAATTTCTGCAGTTTGGAAGCGGCAAGGGCCACGTATGCGCCCTGCTTCGCCTTTTCGATGGTCTGCGGGCCTTTTTTCATGCCTTCTTCGACGCCCACGCGCTTGCATTCGAACATGGCGAACGGCTTGCTTTGCAATTGACAGATGTCTGCTGTGCCATGCTCGGTATCCGGATAGGCGTTGATGATCACGTCTTCGCCGTGTTCGTTGGTGCCTTCGTACAGAGTCGCCGCGTTCTTGATGAAACCGTCCCGGCGGAACGGTCGATTGTCCTTCTCCTTGAACTGCTCGTCGATGATATGTTCGGAGAGCAGTTCAAGCTCGCTGTTCACGGTTTTGGCGGTCATCTGCCCATTCGCGGGACGCGGAACCCATCCGATCTTGGCGGATGCGTGAAGGGTGAATTCGACGTTATGGCCCACGGATTCGTTCGCATACTCTTTCAGCGAGCGCTCGATGGCGATGTTGGTCACCAGCCCGTAATCCTTGAGCAGGTAGAAGGTGATGACCTCAAGCATGGCGCCCAGCGCACGCCCGGCGGCTTTTTTGGCGTCGGGTCGATTCGCGAACATTGACCCCGCCAAGGCCTTCTGCATCTCATTGATCGAACAATATGCCATGATGGTCCCTTCCCTTGTGAATAGTGCTCAGTATACCGACTATTCATACTTTGACATATATGACGAGGTTGCCGTTGTATCGGAATCGCACTGTGGCGCGATCCTGATACCAGCGAACAACTTTCCATGCACCCCAAAAAGCGAAGAGTCAGCCGTCGCGGGAACAATCCTCAGCCGGGGATTCGCTTTATTCGCTGATGTTGACGGTGTTGCGGTCGCGCCGCAGGTCGCGGATGATGACGGCGGCGACGGTGAGGGCGATGGCGGCGAGTGCGATGGTGCTGACGGCGGCGCCCGTGTCGGCGGGCTTGCCGGTGGTGCCGGTGCCAGTGTTGGTGTTGGTGTTGGTGTTGGTGCCGCCCGGTGTGGTGCCGGTGCCGCCGGGGGTGTTGCCGGGCGTTTCGCCGGGCTCATTCCCCGGATTGTCACCTGGATTGTCGCCGGGGTTCTCCGGCTCCCCGGGTTTGCCGGGTTCCCCGGGCTCGCCCGGTTCGCCGGGTGTTCCTCCCCCGTTGTCGGAGAATTTCGGTTCGACGGTCACGTTGAGCTGCCCGGTGCCGTCGTCCGCGTTGCCAGGCACAGCCACGAGGAACGGGTCGCACGAATACCGCTGGTTTGCGGTGGCGATGCCGGTGCGCGCGACGAGGTACAGTCCGATCGGCAGGTTGCGGAAGGTCAGCGAGCCGTTCGCGTCGGTCACGCCGGCGTGTTCGTACAGTTGGTGCGCGGTCGCGTAGTCTGTGAGCGTTTTGGCTGCCGCGTTGTATGCGGACGGGTCCATGTGGCCCCAGTTGTAGCTGAATTCCGAGAACGTGTTCAGCATGTGGAATGCTTTGACGCGCCCGTTGCCGTCGAGGTCGGCGGAGGCGACGCGCACGATCGAATACGTGTCGCCGGCGAGCGGCAGGGCGCTGCTCGTGTCCCGGTTCCATACGGCGCTTACGGTCAGGCTGCCGGTCACGGTTTCGGCCGCGACCGCTCGGGGCGCGTTTGCGGCCGTGGCGATGATGCCGAGCATGACCAGTCCGACGGCGAGCAGGATGGCGAGTATCCGTTCGAGCGGCTTGTATGCGGACGATCGCACCGGGGAGGGTTCGTGGTGTTTGGGTTGGGCCGGCGTCGGCGTTGACGGCCGGAGTGCCGGCTGCCACATGGCATGGTGGTTGCCGCGCGTGGTGTTACGCATGTCTGCCATGTTTGGCCGGTCCTTTCCTTGTTGGTGTTGCCGATGATGTCGTTGACGATGATGCTGATGCCGATGATTGCGACGATGACGCCGCGTCGTTGCCCGTTGACGTTGGCGCTGACGACGGCGCAATCGTATCGTTCGCGGCCACGATCGCACCGGAATCGTTGGCCTCGGCCTTCGCGGATGCGGTTGATGCGGCCGATTTGCCCGCTGCGACCGCCGCTGACGTCGCGCCACCGTTCAAGCCGAGGACGCTGTTGACAACCTGTTCGGCCGTGTCGACGCGGCGCCGCTTCTCGTCGCGCCGCCGCCAGATGCGCCAGCCGATGAGGAAGAGGATGAGCGCGATCGACGGGAGCGCGTATTGGAGCGGGATGTCCACGTGGAACGTGGGCTTGGCATCCTGCTCGTCTTCCGGCGTGTACGGGATGCGATGCGCGCGCACGAGCAGTCGGTGCGTGTTGACGGCGTACGGCGTGCAGGTGATGAGCGTGACCTGGTCCTTGCCTTTTTCAATCACGAGCTCCTTCGTGTCGGTGGGCAGGACGGTGGTGATCTTGTCGACCTGGTACGCGTACGTGTCTTTCAAAATTTTGATGTAGAACTTGTCGCCTGTTTTCATCAGGTTCAAGTCCGTGAAGAGTTTGGCCGTGGGCAGGCCGCGATGCCCGGAGAGGGCCGCATGCGTGGTGTCGCCGCCGACCGGCAGCGACGTTTGTTCGAGGTGTCCGATGCCGGATTGGAGGACTTCTTCGCTGGTGCCGTGGTAGATCGGCATGGTTTCCTTGAGCCGCGGTACGGTCAGGTAGCCCATCATGCCGTCGCCGCTCAGGTTGAGGAGACTGTTGTATTCCTTGTCGTTGGACGGCGTGTTGACAGCTCCGGAGAGCGCGTCGGTCGCGCCCGCGTTCTGTTCGGCGAGACGCTTGTTGTACGCGTGCGCCGCGTCGATCATCTGCTGATACTGTTCGTCGGTCAGCGAGTTGACTTGCGAATCATAGTTGCCGACGACGCGGGAGGCGTTTTTCATGATGAGAAAGTTGCTGATCGTCGGATAGAACAGCACCAGCAGTCCCACCGCGATCACCACCAACGGCACAATCCGCCGCACTCTCCCCTTCATAACGCCCTTCCATCATCCTTCACAACTCCAACAGCACCTATAAAGCTGGCGGTAGCCTCGGCCCCCTCGGCTGAGGGGGCTGTCAGCCGCAGGCTGACTGGGGGAGCGTCAGAAGCCACAAAGCCTCCAACTACCCCTCAGTCAACCCAAGGCTGCCAGCTCCCCCAGCAAGAGAAGCCGAGAGAATGGCACTTACTTACCCGAATCCTTACGCCCCGACTTCACATACCAAACCGTACCGAACGCCACAACCAGCACGCCGACAACGGTGAACAGCATGGTGCCCCAGCCACCGGTGGACGGGAGGGTCAGATTCTTCGAGTTGGAGTTCCACACAGGCAGAACCGGCGGTTCACCCTTGCGGGTGGACTCAGTGGCATTCTGCTTGTTCTCAGAGTACTTGATATCCCAAGAGGAAAGCTTGCCCGTAGTCTGATCGTAGGTAGCTTCGATAGTCACCTTGATCATATTATCCAGCTTGTGGTAGCCTTCCGGAGCAGCAGTCTCTTCCACATAATAGGTTCCCTGCTTGAGACCAGAAACCTTGATACGACCGTACTTCGGGGTAACGAGTTCCTCAGTCAAACCGCTAGTAGCATTCTGATCTTTAGCATACACAGCAGTGGCCGGAGTATTACCAGTACCCGCGGTGAACTTAAACTTCAGCACGGTAGTCTTGTTCGCATCTGCGTACACCTTGAACTTGGCGCCACCAAGGCGCTCGGAGGACTCGTTGTAGGAGTTCTCGTTCTTGCTGGTGAACTTGTCGATCGTGAATCCGAAGGTGTGCACCTTGACTTCGCTCGGCGTGGAGGTGCCGGTCTGGTTGCTGTTCGGATCGTTGCTGTACGTGATCTGTGCGGAGTTATTGTTGCCTTCACTGCCAGCCACAGCATTTTCGTTCAACTGAGCGGTGTACTCAACGGTGATGGCCTTGCCGCCTACATTAAGAGGCGTACCGTCTTCGTTCTTCCAGTTCTGGATATCCTTCATCTCAACGGTGATTGAGGTCGTACCGTCAGTATTCGAGTCCACCTTCACCGTGTAGTAGCCATTAGCCTTCTCCAAAGTAATGTCAGCATTATTCACGCCAGCATTCTTAATCTTGACAGTCGGATCAAAGTTGTCCGTGGTCGCATCAGCTGTCCCTTGACGCAGAGTCAGGCCCTTGGACAGGGTATCGGTGAAGGTGAACACGTAGCCCTTCTTGTAATCCTTGTAGTCTTTAGCCACAGTGGAGGACAGCTTGTAGGTAACGGTATCGCCAACATTCTTGTCAGTAGCGTTCTTGTCCGTCGTCGTGTTATCGTCAGTTTCGGTGATCTTCTTGTCAATGACAGGGAACTCGTGCTTGAGCTGAATGGATACGTTGTTGGTGGTATCGGTAAGGTTCACCAGCAGGGCGTGATACTCGCCGTCCACAGTGTACTGGCCCTTCTGAGTGTCAGCGGGAGCAACCAAATAGTAGCCAAGAGAAAGACCGGTGAAAGTGTAGGTCGTCTTTCCGGTAGCTTTGTTCGCCGTATCAGCTTCATCATTCGAATCCTTCGTCGGGGTGATGGACTCGTTGGAAGCCCACTTTTGCGCCTTGTTAGCGAAAGCGGCAAGATCCGTTTCGCTCAGCCCTTGAATATAGTCCACAGCCTTCTGAGACAGAGCAGCCTTTTCCGTGGTGTCCGTCTCGGTGAACTCGGTGCCGGCCGCCTTCTCATTATCGCTGGTAAAGAATGTCTTCCAAGCCTCAGTCAGCTTGTAAGAAACTTTCTCCTTGTCGTTGGTGTTATCCGTAGATTCCACTTCGGCAGTGAACATCTGGTACAGCTTCAATTCACCAGCGAATGTACGAGACGTGTTTACGGTAATTTCACCATTCGAGGTGCTGTTAGTAGTGTCATCCGCAGTTGCGGTGAGGGCGCCGAGCCCGGCGAAGCCGAGCGTGGTCGCAACGGCGATGAGCACCGCTGCGAGTTTCTTGATCAGTGACTTCATCACTGTATCCTTTCTCCTTAATTGCCTTTGGCATTCCGGTCGAACCGGTTTGCCTCAGTTTGGACATTTCTGTTGCCTGCCGCCAAAGCGACGGAAAATCTGTTGCCGTGCCGTATCGGGGCGTTCGTCGTGCTCGTCGTAATCCTTGCCGGACACGTCCATCGCACGCGATTACGGACCGCACGCGGCGGCGTCACATGATCTACATGACATGACGTCCTCGCTTTCTCGAACGCGAACCGTCGCGCACGTACCATGCCGTGCCGAGGCCGAGCAGTGTCACGGCGAACACGGCAAGCCACAGGGCTCCGTGACCGCCGGTGTCGGGCATCTTCCACGGCGCGTTCGTCACCGTCGCCACGTACTCCTTGCTGTCGTACGCAACGGTCACGTGGTATCCCGCGTCGGTCGGCGTCTTGTCGTAGTCGCGCACCGGGTCCTTGCCCTGATACGTGACGGCGATCTCCTGCACGGTGTATGTGTACGGGTGAATCGTGCCGCCATCGTCCTGAACCGCGATGGGCAGGTTCTTGACGACCTTGCGCCACGTGTTGCCGTTCGCGGCGGAAGCGTCGTCCGCGCTCAGCGTCACGTTCCACGGGTTGCCCTGCTTGGTGTAGGAATCCGGGTTCTCGGTCGGATTGCTGCCGGTAGCGCAGTCATCCGTCGGGCAGTAGATGTTGGCCGGCGTCACGACATTGCCGCTCGCGTCCGTATAGGTCGCGGTGATGCGCAGCGTGACCGACTTGGGACGTTCCACAGCACGGCCGCCATTGTCGTCCCACACCTTGCGCAGCGTCAGATCGATCGACTGGCATCCGTCCAAACCGCACGGATCCTGACCATCGTCCGGCTCCGGCGTCAACCCGCTCGTATTGTCCGTGACCGCCACGTTCAGCATGAGCACCGCCTCCGCCGCCGACACATACACGTTCATGAACTTGGACTTCTTCGCGCCGTTCTCGTCAGGATCGTTCACGCCGCCCACATTGTTGGACACCAGCGCATCCTTGTAGTCGGCGAACTGCTTGATGTACGGCTCCTCAACCAGCTGACCTTTCTCCTTCTTGTACTGAAGGTGAGCCACGTCGTACCGGTTGAGATGCAGTTTCAGCACGCCGCTGGTACCTTCGGAACCGGTGGAACCGGTGCCGTCGTCCATGTGCGAGCCGAACGTGAACTGCTTCTTGTCCTTGGTAAGCGCGTACGACCAGCTCCACGGCACGTCACGGTAGATGTGGTACGTGTTCTGCGTCGTTTGGCCGAGAATATCCGTGCCGCTGCCTTCGATGCTGTACTGATCGTTGAACCCGTACGAGGACTCGTAATTCGTCTTGCCTGTGAACGGACCGACCAATCCCGCAGTGCCGCGGATCGTGTCAGCATAGGTCATGTCATCGTTCTCGAGCAATCCATAGTCGTTCCAAGCCACGAAGCCGCCGGCATAGCCGGTTGCGAGGTTATCCGTACCATCGGATTCCTGGGTGGCTCCTCCGCCAAACACGTCATAACCATCGGCGATGCCTTGTACAGAGGAGCCGGCGATCTTCGTACGGTTAGCCTTGATGAGCTGCACGTTGACGTTCTTCACCGCTTCAGGGGCAATGCCGTTCGCTTCAGAGCAGGCGACCTCAATCTTGGAATCACCAATTTGGATGATCGCAGTGTCATCCATCTTGTTGTTCGGGTCGTTTTTATTCAGTCCAATACTGATCTTCAGCCCGAGAAGATTGACGTAAATCAAGTTACCGTTCGCGAGGATGTCCAGATCGATGAACTTGATCAGCCACGAAAGATTATTCTTCTTGAACTCGGCAAGCTTGTTCGTAAGATTCTGGGCATTACTAACGTACAGAATCTTGAGTAACGGGTTGATGAGGAATCGGAGCAGCGCATCCACCAGTTTGGAATTGATGCCCGCATTGATCAGATCAGCGTAGCTGGTGCGACCTGCGAAACCGCCAGCCATCTCGCTGCTGGTCACCTTTTTCAACCCGACGACCTTGCAATTGGACATGCGCGCAAGATCGGCATAGCCGGCGAAGCCACCAGCGATCTCGGCGCCATGACGGTTCTTGTCGTCATCCAACGATTCGGTCTTGCCGTAATTTTGGCCTTCGTGCGTTGACGTCACCGTGAAACCGGCGCTGATACCGGTCACTGTCGCGTCTTCGACGTGCGATCCCCAGATGTCGAGGATGCCTGCGGTCAGGCCCACCAAATCGGAGTTCAGCCCTTTAACCTTGCTGACATCCACCGTGCCCGACTTGCCAAGGTGGCCGATGAAGCCGCCTGTGTAGTTCAGGCCGGTGACGCTGTTGAGGTTCGTGACGCTCGACTTCTTGACGGAACCATTGATGAGGCCACCGCCAAAGCCGCCGGCGGAACCGGTGAAGCGGGTCGAGTCGAGGAGGCCGGACGTGTTGGAATCGTGCGCCTTGACCTGGATGCCGTCGGCCACGCCGGTCACTCGACCGTCGTAGATGAACGTGCGGAACGCTTCGAGCACGCCAACGTTGCCGACCTTGAGCAGCTTGAGCACCAGATTCGTGTCTCCGGTGGTGCCGGACGTGCCGCCGCCCACGGAGGCGACGGACGACACGTCGGCAAGGCCGAAGAAGCCACCGGCGTACTGGCCACCTTCGACGGCTCGCAGATCGGACACTGTGTTCTCGGACGGATCGTTGGACGTGTCCGCCGCGGTGCCGGAACCCTTGGCGGAGTTACGGTCGCCGAGGATCGCGGCCTGCAGCGAACCCGCAAAGCCGCCTGCCGTAACCGCATATTTGGTGGTCGGCACAGCCGAGACACCGGTTCCAGTGGTCAGGGTGTACTTGCCCTCGACTGTGTATCCCCATGCCTTATCATCCGCGCTCACGTGTGCGCCGCGAATGGTCACGACCGTGGCCTGCAGCAGGTTCACCAGGTGCGCGGGGTTCGCGTTGTTGATCAGGGAGTTCAGCACGGTCTGCAGGAAGCCTTCGGAGGCGTTGGTGTCCACGTCCGCGGTCGAACCGGAGACGGCAAGTCCCACGTAACCGCCGACGTTGTTGGTGCCGGACACCTTGCGCAGGTTGGACACGTTGGCACCAGCGGCAGTCGGATATTTGCCTTGAGAGTCTTTCTTGAGTTCGTCGCCGTTCTGGTCGCGATCACCCCAGATCTGGCCACCGACCATCATGCCGACGTAGCCGCCGGCATTGCCGTTACCGTACAGAATCTCGGTACCGGTCGCCTTGACCCGCATGCCCTTGCGATAGCCGACCACGCTGGACGACTTGATGACCGGCACGAAAATCTGCGGCATACCAAGCAGTGAACCGAGGTCCAGATCGACCAGACCAAGCAGTTCGACGCTACCAAACTTGGCGACCGAACCGGCTTCCATCGAACCGACGTAGCCGCCGGCCGCACGCATCGCGGTGACGTTCTTGACGTCCTGCGACTGGCCGTCGGTGATCGTACCGGTGCGCATGAGGCCGACATGTCCGCCGGCCACGCCGGAGTCGCGCAGGTTCGCACCCAACTCGTAGCACTTCGCCAGCGCGTTCTTCTGGTCGTTACCGGTCAGTTTGTTGGCGGCCTTGATGCAGTCCTGACGAGCATTCGTATCGCCCGCAAACTGACCGCGGCCGGCGACCACGTTGAAGCCGAAGACGTAACCGTTCAGGAACTTATCGAGAGCGGCCTGATCCGCAAAGGTCTTCGCCTTCCCAGCCTTGGCAACGTCGGTGAATTCCTTGCCGTACGCGCCGTACTTGCCGATGTTGTCGACCCACGTCTGCCACTGGTCGATGCTCACGTTGCGCAGTGGACCTGTCACGCGCGTGTGTTCCTCGGTCGGATAGACCAGCTGAAGCGCGCTGACGATGCCGGTGATCTTGAGCAGGCTGCCCAGCACCGAGATGCTGCCGGCGTCGGCGGTGTCGGCGGCTTCCATGAATCCGGTGAAACCGCCGGCGAGTTCGTGGCCGTAGACGCTGCGGATGCGCTCGGCATACGCCTCATGCTGACTCACCTCGGCTCCGGCGATGCTCGACCATGCCTTGCTGTTGTTGCCCCAGATATGACCGCCACGGTTATGCCCCACATAGCCGCCCGCCATACCACGGCGGGTGGTGGTGTCGGATGCGGCCTGAGCGCGCACGGCACCTCCACAGATCGCGGCATAAGTGGAGCTGTTACGGATGGTAGGCACAAAGTCCTGAATCGCGGACACCGCATTCGTCACATCGACGATGTGGCTCAGTACGCTGCCCTTGCCGAGCACGTTGGCCGCGGCACCGGGCTGCATTGAACCCACATAGCCGCCAGCGGCCACCTGGCCGAAGATGTAGACGAATTCGTGCGCGTTCGAATCCTGGATATGACCGCCCTCAATGTCGCCCACGAAACCGCCGGCCATGCCGAGCGGGTCGCTGTCGTTGCCGTTCTTGTGATCGGCCGTGCTGGAGCGCACCGAATAGCCGCCGATGCCGCCGGTCACGTCGGAATGTTCGATGGTGGAGACGACCACGTTGAACACGCTGAGCAGCTGGCTCACGTCCACCGCGCCGCCGAGCAGGTCAAGGCCCTCGCCCACGGCGGCGGTGGAACCGATGTCCATCTTGCCGATATAACCGCCTGCATACCGTGCGGAATCCACGGCGTAAGTGCTGCCTTCACCGAGATAGGTCTTATTGATGGCGTCAGCATCGGTAGTTTCCAGATTCTTGGGCGCCTTGACCGTCGTGCGACGCAGCTGGGTCACGGACGACGTGCTCACCTGCACGCCGGAACCATAGCCGATGAAGCCACCGGCGGAACCGGCGTTGAGATCGGTGGTGCCGTCGCCGGCGAGTCGCTTGGCGGAAACGGTGAAACCGTAATCACCGTTCTTGTCCACAGCATCAGGCTTGGCGGAAGCGGCCTTGAACGTATCAAGGTCGGACTTGACTCCTGCGTACAGCACAAACGGCACGTAGCCGGAAACGAGGCTCAGCAGGCTGGCGATATCGACCGTGCCGAGTTTGCCGAGCAGACTGATGCCGCCCTTGCCGGCCGTGGCGAGTGCTCCGGACACGACCTTGCCGCCGAAACCGCCGGCGTAGGCACCACCGGTCACATGGTCGATGTTGATGACCGCCCACGGGCTGGCCTTGACCTTGGTCTGCAGCTCGGCAAGCGTGTCGTCTTCCTTGAGCTCGTCGGAGGTAAACACATTGATCTTGCCGCTTTCGAGACTGCCGGCGAAACCGCCAGCCACGTCACCGGTCACATAGCCGCCATTCACATAGGTGACGTCGACGTACTTGTAATTCGGGATCAGGTACGGCACGGCACCAAGCAGACCGTCAATGGACAGCAGCTTGGCATCCTTCAGCCCCGGCAGCAGACTGGTGTCTTCGGAGTCGTTGATCGCGTCGGCCAATCCACCGGTGGTGGAATAGCCGACGAAACCACCCGCAGTAGCGTCGGCATGCTCGGTATCGGCAGTTACCGACTTGAGGTTGGTCACATGCGCGTCGATGGTCTTGGTGCTGTTGGCCTGGCCATAGAAGCCACCCGCGTTGTAGTCGTTGGTCTCACCGGCCGTGTTCTTGCCGGTGGCGGTGACGGTGAACCCCTCCCCCACGCCGGCAACGCTCGCGTGGCGAACTTCGACCGACGAGAATTTCGCCACCGACAACAGACCGGAAACCTGAATGAGGCCGAGAAGGTTGATGCCTTGCGTTCCCACGGTATCGCTCGGGCCGGTGAAGCCGATATAGCCGCCGGCTTCTCCCTGCGCCTGAACGCTGGCGAGATTCGTCAGAGGCACATTCCATATATTGCCGCCGGTCGCGAAACCGATGACGCCGCCTGCGTAAAGCCTGCCGGACGACACTTTCAGACCGTCCGTATTGTCGCCGGCAATGGTGACGTTCGACAGTTCGAACGCTGCGAACTGATTGTTGTCACCGAGCGTGGAAGGAAGATCCTTGAAGGCTTTCTTCAGTTCCTCGGTGATCGTTCCGATGACATCATTGATATCCAGAACGCTGTTGAGCAGAGCCGCAACGGCAGTCGGCTTCAGTGAGCCTGCGACGCCGCCGGCATATGAGCCACCAGCCGTCACCGATCGTACGCCCTTGATGGATGTCGAACGCGAGGTCGGGAACGCGCGCGGATTGTTGTATTTCCACAACGCGAACTTCTTAAGGTGCTCCTCCGAGGAATCGCCGATCACCGTACCGTCACCTGCACCGACGAGACCGCCCGCATAATCGCCCTGGGCGCTGACATCGATGGTTCCGTCCATCTGCGTGCCAAGGATCGCGGAGGGGCTGACGCCGGCAAGGCTCAGCAGATCACCGGAATTATTGGTGTTGAGTGCTTTGCCTTCCAGCAAATTGGCGACGAGGTTCACCACACTCTTGACCACGGTCTTGCTGGAATCATCAGCACTGCCCAGATCAAGGGCCCAGCCGACGGACGCTTTGCCGGTGAAACCACCTGCGTACGATTCGTCTTTATCGGTATCCTTGTTCTTGGCAGCTTTCACGGAGACAGTACCGGATACACCGTCATTCACCGCATACGAATTGGCCATCGCACCGGAGAATCCACCGGCGTACGAGACCGCCTGCACGTGAACGCCGCCTGTGGCAGTAAGCGTCGAACCCTGAATAAGGCTCTGCGGTTTGAGCAGGGACAGCAGATCCACGTCCAACGACTTGAGCAGGCCGCCGATCGAACCGTCACGGGTGACGCCGGCAAAACCGCCCGCGTACATGTTCGCACGAACAGCGAACGCTTCCTCGCTGGAAACGGACGAGTTCTCGATGATCGTACCGGATTGCATGCCGACGAAGCCGCCAGCAAAATCGGAATCAGCATTGCCCAGAGTGACGCCGGCCTTGAAATTCGTGACCTTGGACTCGGAGATAACAGGATTGTCGTATCCGGTGGGGATGAGACTATCCAGTCCAAGTACGCCGGACAACAACCAATTCACCAAATCGCCAGCGCCCAGATATGGGATAAGGTTGAGAATTCTGGTCAATAGCTGAGTCAGATCACCCAAAGTACCGGAAAGGACCACATCATATTGGGTGGAGCCTTCCGCATAGCCAACGAATCCACCCGTCATATTCTTGACATTGGAAACCGAGACATTCTCAACCTCGCACGCGACGACATGCGAGTCTCCATAGATACGACCTGCAAATGCTCCGGTAGCAAAATTGGACGGATTCTCCGCATGCAATGTCAGCAGCTTCTGAAGATTCAGCTCAATATGAAGAAGCTTCAGCAGATTGTCGAGAATCCAGCCGAGTCCCTCGGTAATGGCACCCAAAAGAGTGGTATTGTCCTTCGCTTTCGAAGATTCGTTTGAGACAGTGACGTCACTGAGCTTGAGATTGGCGACGGTTACGTGCCCAGACCCCAACAGCTTGCCTGCCGCAAATGTCGTAGAAGGCGAGATTGACGCAAAGAAGCCGATGCCCTGCTGATGCTGGGTATCCAGTTCGCCGGTCTGGCGAACGACGACATTGCTGATGACGGGCTTCGTAACGTTTCCGTCTTTCACGCCAAGACCATCATCGGCGATCTGATCGAAGAGGTTGCCCTGAACATCGCCATCCGCCGCAACCGCACCGACCATCGTGCCGGAAAACATGAGCGGGGTCCAGTTCGTGTTGTTGGTGTCCGCTGCGTTCTTGGACAGATCAATGTCACGGAAGACGATGTAGTTCGCCGTGGAAGAGTAGGTCACGCCCGTTGTGGTGGCATGGCCTTTTGCAGCGACTTCATTGCCAGAATCATCCAAGGTAACGTATCGTTCGCGTTTCTTGACGATCAGGATGTCACCGAGCTCATCACTCTTCTCACTGGCACCATCATCCAATGTCGAAGTGTCATTAAGGTCAGCGTCGCCAGCATAGATTTGCGTCTTAGAACCAGCAACATCTACCCAACCGTAGATGGGGACGCCCAAAGTACCGGTGCCGGTCTGTTTGTACTCCTGTGTGATTTGCCAAACCGGGCGCGTTACTTTTTTATCCGAGCCAATGGCACGCAGCTGCTGTTCGTTACCGATGAGGATATAAGTTTTGCCGTTGATTTTCTTGATGACTTGGCCTTCGAAGTCGCGGCCGCCGAGGGTGGAGACGGTAGCCTGAGTGCTGGCATCGGAAGCAGCGGAAGACTCATCGCTGGTCGTATCATCGTTTGCAGTAGCGTCATCGGACTTGTTGTCGGAGTCGGCCGTATCCGTTTTGCCGGTCGTATCGGACTTGCCGTTATTTGTCACAGCGTCGGCAGTGTCGTCAGCATCGATAGCGTCGGTCTTCTTGCCGTCGGCCGAAGATGCGAACGAATCAGTCTTGGCTTCGGAATCGGCGGTCGCGTCGGACTGGGCGCTCCCCTCCCCCGCCGTGCCGGCGGTGCCGTTCAGGGCGGACGAATCGTTGGAGAATGCGGAATCGGACTGGAATGCGGAATTCTGCTTGAACGTCACACCGGTTTTGCCGTTGGCGTTGCTGGAAGTGGATGTTGCAGAGTCCGTACCCGACGTGTTCGAATCGACTGCCGCATTGTCCTTGCTCTTGGCGACTTCGTTCTTGGCGATTTCGTTGGCCGCGGAGACGATGGTGTTGTCGGTGACAACTTTGCCGTTGGAAATAACCGTGACATTCGACCCAACTGTCGAATTTACTGTCGAAACTGTCGAATTAACGATCGAGCTGATATCGATATTCTGCGCTTGCGCAGGAATGGCGCAGGTCAGGGACAAGGCAGCAACGACAAGGGAGGCGACGGTCTTGCGGCGATCGAAAGTATGGAAACGCTGCGGCTTTGCGCCGTTTTTGCTCCTATCCTTTCGCCTGTTCAAGCCAAATCGCATCTCTCACCTCTCGTTGTAGCGAACGGTTCTCCTCACTGCGAAATCTGTCGACAACTTAACCCCCCCCCCATGACAAATATGGACAGATCATGCCCGAATGTTGGGTAACAGCATCGATATAAATCGTCAAATTCGACACGCATAGAACGGTTGACATTACGTCAAAAAATGGCAAAAACACAGCGAAATCAAGCTGAAATGAGAAACTAGGCACCTTTGCCAGTTAACGCTCACACAAAAATTGAGCATACCCCCGAGCGATCCGACAATACGACACGCCGAAGCTACGACACCGTAACCTTCGAGACCAGCATCACCTGCAGCTCTTGGATCTGACGCTTCAGATCGGCGTTCTCCTGCTCCAGACGATCGATGTAATTCGTCTGCTGGACCAGCATCCGATTGCACACGTCCAACGACAGCAGATTCGCCGCCGAACCCGGCACCGACACCGGCGCATCGGACACAGAACCCGCTGGTGCCTGCACCAGCCCCTCGTCAACGCCGTCCGCCACGGCCTTCTCCCGCTCATGCCGCCAACGCGACGTGCAGCGCTCGATTCGCTTGTATCCGACAATCGACGGATCCAATCCAGCCGCACGGAAAATCGCGACCGGCCCTTCGCCGGCATCCACGCGCCGCAGAAAATCCTCACGGAACCACTGATGGAACACGATGCGGTTGCCACTCACGCTCACCACGGCGGGCAGCGATTCCAAATACGCCCGCTGTTCGTCGGTAAACCGGAGACGGCGACCCGACGCATCCCGCTCAACATCCTGCGCGTCCGACAACTTGCCTCCTTAGCTCTCGCAACGCTCTTGACTCCATCGTTACAGCCCGCCAGCCCGCCGACTGCCCGGCCAGCCTCACTGCAATGGTTGTCATCCTACCAACACACGCGACCATCCCAACCAAAACCGACACATCACCGCGCATCCTCATCTCTGCACGGCAAAAATACGACGAGGGGGCATTATCCGTCCGCGAGTCACGCGCAATCATGCACCCAAGCGCAATCATGCACCCAATGTGGCAACAGGCACGACGAGAATGCCGTCGCGACGCCGATATGCCTTTTTGCCACGACCCACAAGGAACATCATGAACTCAGGCTCACGGACTTGCGCCGCTGGATTACCGCAAATTTTATCCCGGAACGATAACAGCTTGCCCGCATTCTCATCAGTGACCTTCAGATCGCTGAGCTTGATCTCGATTGCACCCCATCTACCGTCGGCAAGTTCGATCACCACGTCAACCTCCAAGCCCTTTTCGTCGCGATAATACGCAATGCGATTGCCTGTTCCGGACATCGCGGACAAATACACGTTGAGGTCGCGCAGGCATAGTACCTCAAATAAATCTCCAAGGGTCTGAGTATCCCTCATCATCGTGCGAGGCGAGGCGCCCAATATCGCGGCCGGCAACGATGGGTCCACGAAATACCGCTTCGGCTTGGTACGCACCCGCCGCTTCGATCTCAACGGCGGATCCCAACCGCTAAGGTCAGTCAACAGATACAGGTCCATAAGCATGTCCAGATAATTCTTCACCGTCTGCTCATCCGGCCGACGATCGTCATCGCCATAAGACATATCCGTCGCCAGCGTGGAATATGTGGGAGCCTGCGACACGTTCATGGAGAGAGCCTTCATCAGAGCTCGGGCCGTCTGCGGATTCTTCCCCAGCTTAGGTACGCTGACGTCCAACACGCTGGCAATATATTCGCCGGGAGCCTCCATTGCGAACTCGTCTTCCACGCCCAAACTTGCAGGCCATCCTCCCCGGCAGCACCATCGCGCAATTTCAGCGATGTCCGTCTGCCGTTCAGCAGGCGAGAACGTTCCATCGAATAACGACGACAGGCTGACGTCGCCCGTAGAATCCCCCGACTCCGACAAACTCATCGGCCACATGCGCAATCTCGCCATGCGCCCGGTTCCGCTATGATGAATCGCCGTCCGATCCTTCGGCATCGACGATCCAGTCAGAATGAGCTGTCCTTTGTGGTTCGCATTCTCATCCACATGCCGCCTTGCCGCATCCCACACGGAAGGCACATCCTGCCATTCATCAATCAAATGTGGCTCTGCACCGGTCAATACCAGCGAGGGATCCGTCATCGCCGCGTCAAAGGTGGCCGCGTCATCCAGCCGATCCGCACTGCGCGCATGACGAAGGGCGGTCCAGGTCTTGCCACACCACTTGGGACCAACGATCTCCACGGCGCCAAACGCACGCAGCAACTTTCCCAACCGATCATCAATGACACGATTCTGATATCCACTGGGAGTAAGCTCTGACCATTCTCTGTGCATCCCAGCATCCAGCGTACTGTTTTGAGAGATCGCATTGCGCTCAAAACCGTTCATTTCCAATCCTTTCCAAGCTTCACAGCAGTTAAGCCCCTGTTGAAATCCGCTATAGTATCGATTTTACGCCATTTTCAATATAGATTTTACGCTAATATGGATACTGATTTTACGCCTATCCGAATATCGATTTTACGCCCAGCTGACCACGATGCGTCACCACGAGCCAACCACACTGATGTGCCGACATCGCCACCATGCGAACAGGTTTCGCATATGGCGGACGCGAAATCCGCGGGTGAGGGTATACGTTGGGGACGTAAGTTTCAGGGAAGGTGAAAATCCTTACTGGCGGTAAACGCCCGGCCGACCTCATAACGGCCCCACGCGCAAGCCCGCGACCCGCGAAAGCGGCTGATCCGGTGAGAATCCGGGGCCAACGGTTACAGTCCGGATGGAAGAAACGGAGCTCAGCATGAGTGTCTCTTCGCATACCACCAATTCCGCCAGCACCGTCAGCGCAACCTCGTCGCGCCCCGACACCGCGCATTCGACCGGCGTCGCCGACTCCGGCCGCTGGTCCACGCGCCGCATCGCCATGTACGCACTGTTCGTCGCGCTCGCCATGGCCACCAGCTTCATCGAATTCCCCATCATTCCAGGCATCCAGTGGCTCAAGTACGATCCGTCCGGCATCGTCGCGCTGATCGCCGGCTTCGCGTTCGGCCCGGCCGCCGCCGCGATCGCGAGCGTGCTCGGCTTCGTGCCGCACCTGTTCATGGACCCGTGGGGCACGCTCATGGCCGTGCTCGTCGCGCTCTCCCTCTCCCTGCCGGCCGCGTTCATCTACCGCGCGAACCGCACGCGCAAGAACGCGCTGATCGGCCTGATCGCCGGCGCCGTGTGCGCGCTCATCATCGCGATCGTCGGCAACCTGATCGTCACGCCGATCTACGCGCACATGACCGTTGCACAGGTCGCCGCGCTCATCGTGCCGGCCCTGCTGCCGTTTAACCTGCTCAAGTTCGCGATCCACGGCGTGGTCACGTTCGCCATCTACAAGCCGATCACCACGCTGCTCGACAAGTAGTCTCCTCTCCGCAGTAGCGGCAACGGCCATACGACCAATACCGGCCCTCCCCTGTCGGAGGGCCGTTTTTCGCGCAAGGAACACCATGAACACCACTGCAACCGCGGCCGCGCTCACCGGCATCCGCTTCAGCTACGACGGGGGCGCAAGCTGGGCGCTGGACGGGGTCGATCTGACCATCCACGCCGGTGAATACGTATGCCTGACCGGCGCGAACGGGTCCGGCAAGTCCACGCTCGCGCGCCTGATCGCCGGGCTCACCGCGCCGGACGCGGGCGACATCACGCTGCTCGGGCATCGCGTGTTCGCATCGCCCGATGCCGACGGAACCGCGGCCGGCGCGAATCCGGCCGAATACCGGGCGGCGCGCCGCGGCATCGGCGCCGTGTTCCAGAACCCCGAAGACCAGATCGTCACCACGATCACCGAGGACGACGTCGCGTTCGGCTCAGAAAACCTGGGACTGGCGCGCGACACCATCGGCGAGCGCATCGCCGATTCGCTGGACGCGGTGGACATGGCCGCGCATCGGCAGGATGATCCGACGCGCATGAGCGGCGGACAGCAGCAGCGCGTCGCGATCGCCGGCATGCTGGCGATGAACCCGGCCATGCTGGTGCTCGACGAGCCGACCGCCATGCTTGATCCGGCCGCGCGCGCCGACGTGCTGCGCATTCTCGACGAACTGCACGCGCGCGGCACCACGATCGTGCACGTCACGCATCATGCGGATGAGGCGGCGCGCGCCGATCGCGTGGTCCGGCTCGAGCATGGGCGAATCGTCGGCGACCGTCGGAACGAGGCGGATCATTCAGCCGATGCGGGCACTCCCGCATCCAAGCCGCTCCCCGCATCGGTCCGGTCGTCGGCCGCCCCGCACCGGCAATCCCACTCCCCTGCCGGATCTTCCGCAACGTCTTCCGCCCCAGCGATCGCGGTCAGCCACGTCTCGTACCAGTATCCGGGTGCTGACCGGCCGGCGATCAGCGACTTGTCGCTTACCGTCAATGCGGGCGAAACCGTTGCGATCATGGGCGAAAACGGCGCGGGCAAGTCGACGCTGGCCCGGCTCCTGTGCGCGCTCGACAAGCCGACCGCCGGGTCGATCAGCGTCGCGGGCGTGCCGGTCGCGGTCGATCGTGCGATCGGCGACGCCGCCGACACGCTGGCGACCGCTGCGGGCACGGTATCCAGCGAACATCGTCATCATGCGTCCCGCGTGCACGCGCTGAACCGTCGTCAGCGCGAACGGTTGCGCAGTGTGGTCGGGTTCGTCATGCAGCATCCCGAACGTCAGCTGTTCGCGGACACGGTGGCCGACGACGTGGCGTACGGGCCGCGCAACCAGCGGCTTGCCGAACCGGAAGTGGCGAAACGGGTGACGGACGCATTGCACCTGCTGCACATCGACCATCTGGCCGACCGTTCGCCGTTCAGCCTGTCGGGCGGACAGCAGCGGCTCGTGGCGATCGCCGGCGTGATCGCATGCCGGCCGCGCGTGCTCGTCATGGACGAGCCGACGGCCAGTCTGGACGCCGATGCAACCGCGCGTATTCACGAGCTGATTCGCGCGCTCAACGCGCAGGGCGTGACCGTGCTCATCATCACGCATTCGTTCGCGGAAGCGCGTGCGGTCGCCGATCGCACGGTAACGCTGGGCGGCGGTTCGATCTCCACGGACACGGCGAACGCAGCCGCGGCCGGCGCGATCGACGATCATCGCCCTGCGTTTTCCGCAGGAACCAAATCCGGCGCGAATGTATCTGCCCCAACCTCTTCGGCCAGTTCCGCCGGCAACGCGCAGTCCGGCGGTATCACGGCATCCGCGAACGCAGCAACGGTCTCCTCCGGTCTCACCAACACCGCCGCGCCGGATCACGATGCTGCCGGCAGCCTCGGCGGCGAGGCAGCGCGCGGCAAACGTTCGCTGATCGCGCGACTGGACCCGCGCGTAAAAATGGTCGCGTTTCTGGCGATGATGTTCACCGCGTTCGCGATCAACACACCGCTCCAGCTCGCGCTGGGCGCGGTCGTGGTCGCTGGAATCGTCGCCGCGTCCGGCGTCGGACCGTTGCGACTGCTGCGTTCCGTGCACATGTTTCTGGCGATGTTCGTCGTCATGGGCCTGCTCAACGTGTTCTTCGTGCGTTCGGGCGACGTGCTCGCGCAGCTCGGCCCGATTCCGATCACCGACGACGGCGTGACGATCGCCATACTGTACGCACTGCGATTCGCGCTCGTAATCATCCTCGGCGCGATTCTGCTGGAAACAACCACGCCAACCGAACTGACCGACGGATTCGGCTCGCTGCTCTCCCCGCTCAACCGCTTCGGCCTGCACACGCAGGAACTCGCGCTCGTAATGAGCCTCGCACTGCGGTTCCTACCCACGCTCGGCGCCGAGGCGAAAGCCGTTGCGGACGCACAGGCGGCGCGCGGCGGCACGATCGAAACCGGACCGCTGCCCGCAAGATTGCGCGCAATGACCGCCCTGTGCGTACCCATGTTCGCCGGCGCGATCCGTCACGCGGACAATCTCAGCCTCGCGCTCGACGCGCGCTGCTACGAGGAAGGCATCCGACGCACACATTGGCGCGAACTGCGGGTGCGCGGGCGCGACTGGGCGTTCTGCGCGGCGACGCTCCTTTATATTGCGGCGCTGGTCGCGCTCGGAATGTTGGCGTAGCCAGGTCGCACCAACCGCGACCGAACCCGCGCCACAGCACGAAGAGTCAACGAGTCAACGCAACACTTCCAGCTTTGTATGCGCTATCTCCGCTAAGTGTGGCGGTTTCCCAAATGTTCCACCATCTATCTGCGTTGCGTGTAGCGGACAATCAGCGGCACCACGAGCATCAGCGCCGGAAACCCGCCATTATTGTCCGTGGATTCGGCAAAGAGACGCTACACGTAACGCAGATAGATGTCCGCGTGTGCGAAAAAGTGCTACACGTAACGTAACGCAGATAGACGGCGTCAACCGTTCAACAGGACTCGGATCAGGCCTCAAGCGCGTCGTGGGCGGGCCACTCGGGCTTCCACGTGTACTGCATGTCGTACGCGCTGGCCCAGAACATGTACTCGTTCTCCACGCCTGTGACGAAAATGTCGACCAGCTCGGCCTTGCGCTCCTCGCTCAGATCCGCGGCAAATCGCTCGATGTGCTCGATCAGCCACGCGGAACCCTCCCAGAACGAGTCGGTCTTGTACATGTCGACCCAGCTCTTGTACGGGTTGCCCTCCAGCGTGTCGGCGAACTCGCGGGCAAGACGCTGGCCGTAATCGGCGTACACCCACGCGCACGGCAGCACGGCGACGAGAACGTCCACCAGCGGATTGCCGTAGGCGATCGAGAGAATGTTCGACGTGTACGCGCGGGCGAACGCGGACTGGCGCACGTGATCCATCTGCTCCTCGGTCACGCCGTAGGACGCCATGTAGGCGCGGTGCACGTTGGTTTCCACGTTGAGGATGGCGCTCTGCACGTTCACCATGAACGCGGTGATCTCGGGGTCGCGGGTCTTGGTGAGGGCGAGCGCGTGGACCTTGCCGTAGTCGTTGAGGTAACGGTAGTCCTGCAGCAGGTAGAACGCGAACTTCTCCTGGGCGAGCGTGCCCTGGCCGAGCTCGCGCAGGAACGGCTGGCGGTAGCCCTCCTCCCACACCACGTCGGCGGCCTTGCGCAGGCGCTGCGCGAACGGCGGCAGATGGTCGAGGGTGATCGGGCCGAACGCGGCGGCGTCGAAACCGGACTGTGCGGACGTTGCCGGCGTGGTTGTGGTTGCGAACTGGATGGCGTCTTCGGCCATGACATGTCTCCCTTCGCTGGTGTTAGCCAACAGGTTCTAAGGGTCAGGCCATCACGGCCTTTCTCAACCCGTCGCCGGGTTCCCCTGCATTACGCGCCTCATTATGCCAACCCCGTCCGACCGGCAGTGCGACGTGCCCGCTTCGTTCCACTCCACCAGCACAGCAAAACCAACAGACCCTCTACAATCCACCCCGCGAAATCCCCTCCCAGCGCAGCAATTCGTCAAAGAACCAGCTGATTTGCTGCACAACGACAAAGATCAAACCAGGCATCACCGAGATGTCAACCTCACACCAAGTACGAGCCGCTCACGCCACAAGCGTATCGGCATTGCGCGTCGCGGCACGAACGCGCGAGAATGGGAGCCATGACCGAAATCATGCATAACGAAACCGTAGACACCCTCCTCAACCGCCGTTCCATCCGCAAGTTCAAGCCGGAACCGATCGACGACAGCATCATCGCCACGCTGGAAACCGTCGCGCAGCACGCCGCGTCCAGCCAGTTCCTCAACGACTGGTCCGCCATCCGCATCAGCGACCCGGCCGTCAAACGCAAGCTGGCCGAATTCGGCCATCAGCCGTACATCGCCGACGCTCCCCTGCTGTACGTGTTCGTGCTCGACGAGCATCGCAACGCGTCCATCGCCGCCGCCAAGGGCGTCGACACGCACGCCGACGCGTTCACGCTCACCGGCAGCTATCGCTTCTCGCAGGCGCAGAACGACGCGGCGTTCGCGCTGCACGCGATGGAAACCGCCGCGTATTCGCTGGGGCTCGGCTGCGTGATCCTCGGCTCGATCCTGAACGACGTGGACGGACTGATCGACGTGCTGCACCTGCCCGAATACACGTATCCGTTGCTGGGACTGGCGATCGGCAAGCCGGATCAGGAGCCGGCGTTGAAGCCACGCATGCCGCGTTCCATGCAGTTCTTCGAGAACGCGTATCCGGCCGATGATGCTGCCGTGCTGGAACCGCTCGCCGCGTTCGACGAGGAAGTGCATCAGTACTACGATCTGCGCAACACCGAGCGTCCGGTGGACGCGTTCAGCGACCAGATCGCCAAGAACGCGGTCGCCGACATGACCGGCCGCACGGTCGGCGAGCCGGCCGCACGTCAGGGGTTCAGGCTCGACCGCTAACGCAGTCACCGATTTCAGACCCGAATTTGGCACGAAGTTCAACTCCGAGCGCCACTGAGGGCTTTCCGTCATCAATATCCTCGAGTTGTAGGTCCCGATCCCGCAAGCCGGCCGGCAGAGAGAAAAGACACTTTTCCAAAAATCGCCATTTTCCAACGTTGCCGGACGACTGGTCTTCCCAGAGCTCCCGACTGACAGCGTCGTCGCCTCGGCATAGGGACCTACAACTCGAAGATATGTCGCGAGTGCAGTCGCGAATGCGACTCGACCCCAGTCACAACGCCAGCCAGAGCCGCCGCAAAACCATTCCAAAACGCGCCGTCAATCCCTCATCACCAGCCACAACCGCCTATACTTGGGCGAATGGACAACACATATACCATTCGCAATATCGTCAATGAAGATGGTTCCGCACTGGTGAGCGACTACGGCGCGCACGTGCTCTCCTGGACCCCCAAGGGCCACGAACCGGTGGTCTGGCAGCCCAAGGCCGTGTATCTCAGCGAGGGCACGGCGATCCGCGGTGGCGTTCCGGTGATCTTCCCGTGGTTCGGCCTTGGATACGCGAACGGCGAGCCGGCCGGTAAGAACCCGCGCCACGGCTTCGCCCGCACCGCGTTCTGGCATGTCGACCGCGACACGCTCACCGACCGTCACGTGCTGTACACGCTCGATTCCGACGACGTAGCCCCCGAGCTGCTCGCCGAAACCCCGTCCGGTTCGGACTCCAAATTCCACGCCGAATACGACGTGGCCGTCTCCGACACGCTCACCATGACGCTCACCGTGGAGAATACGGGCGACGCGCCGCTCACGTTCGAAGCGGCCATGCACACGTACCTGCATGTGGGCGACGTGCGCTGCACGCAGATCTCCGGACTCGTCGACACGCCGTATCTGGATTCGGCCGACGATTTCAAGCCGAAGGAGCAGACGACCAGCCCGCTCACGTTCGACGGCACGATGGTCGACCGCATCTATCAGTCGGAGGGCACGCTGCTCGTGCACGACGAGGCGTTGCACCGCACGATCATGGTCGAAAAGTCCGGTTCGCCGCAGACCGTGGTGTGGAATCCGGGCGAGGAGGCCGGCAACAGGATCGGCGATCTCATGGAAGGCGAATGGCATGATTTCGTGTGCGTCGAGGCCGTGGTGAACCGCGACAGCGCGGTCACCATCGAGCCGGGCGAGGCGTACGCCATCAGCCAGACGATTCGCGTCAAGTAGCGGCGCAGATCATATGGCAACGGCCGGTCGCGGAGACGAATTCCCCGCGGCCGGCCGTTATCATGCGTGGCAATTGCACGCTGCGGCGTTGCGGCGCATGCAGCCGCAACAGCACGCCGCCGATTACCGTCTTCGTATTGTGGTGTGTATGGTATGCGTGCCTGTTGTATCGGAATCGCGCTGTCGCGCGATGCTGTGCTGTTGGCGGCAGCTACCGCTGCCGCACCAATAAGTGTTCGACGCCCCCCGTGCTGGCGGTAGCTCTCGGCCCCCTCGGCTGAGGGGGCTGTCACACGCAGCGTGACTGGGGGAGCGTCGCGGCGCTACGCGCCGCCAACAAGCACAGTATCGCGCGCAGCGCGATTCCAATATCAAGGCCGCGACAGCCGTTACCTTCCCTCAACCCGCTCCCTTGCGATCCGGTCAATCCGAGTACACACCGTATCAAACCGGTAATCCACCTGATTATTCGCAAACCGCAACACCAAGAGACCCACCGTCTCCAATTCCTGGGTACGTTCGGCATCCTTCACCTGTTGTTCTGGAGTGTAGTGGCCACTGCCGTCGAGTTCGACTACGAGTTTGGCTTTCGCACAGTAGAAATCAACAATATACCGGCCGACCGGTGTCTGCCTTTGCCAGCGCAAAGTATGAGTGCGGAGGAATCGGTACCAGAGTTTTCTCTCCCATGGGGTCATGTTCTTGCGCAGTTGTCGGGCGAGAGGCGTGTTGGCTTGCTGGTATTCCCTCATGGGTTTTTAGGATACTGGGTGCATGCTGGTATTGGAATCGCGCTATCGCGCGATACGGTGCTTGTTGGCGGCGCGTAGCGCCGCGACGCTCCCCCACCCGGCTTCGCCGGGAGCCCCCTCAGCCGAGGGGGCCGAGAGCTACCGCCAGCATTGGGGAGCGTCGCAACCGTTCGGGGTGCGGCAGCGATTGCTGCCGCCGACAACACGGCATCGCGTGACAGCGCGATTCCGATACAACAGGCGTACATGTCATACACACCACAACGCGAAGAGCTGATAAAGCTGCATACTGTTGATTTCGTGTAAGAAGAGTGCCACGGGCGGGGATTCCGGCTACCGCCAGAGGGGGATGGCGCCTCGGCGGACGATTTCGGCCACGGTGGCCTCGTCGGTGAGATTTTCGCCGAGCGCGTTCGGCTTGCCCTTGCCATGCCAGTCGGAGCCGCCGGTCACCAGCAGGTTGCAGCGGCGCGCCAGTCCCAGCAAACGTTCGCGCTGTTCGGGCGGATTACCGCGATGCCACACTTCCAGACCGTCCAAGCCCTCGTCGACCAGCCGCAGGATCTGCTCGTCGGACAACAGCCGCGGATTACGGCTCAGATCGCCCGGATGCGCGATCACAGTCACGCCGCCGGCCTCCCCCACCGCCTTGACGACCTCGTGCGTGCTGGGCGACGGCGTCGGAATATAGTACTTGCTGGACGTGCTCACCACGTCGGCGAACGCATCGGACCGCGTCTCATACACGCCGGCGGCTACCAGCGCGTCGGCGATATGCGGACGGCCGATCGTCGTCTTGCCGCCCTCCTTGACCTGTTCGAGCACACTATCCCACGTGATCGGATAATCCTGCGACAGCAGATCAACCATGCGACGCACACGCTTGAGCCGCGAAGCGCGCGTATTCGCGAACAGCTCGCAAATGTGCCGGTTGCGCGGATCATACTGGAATGCAAGCATATGCACGGAAATGCGCTCGTCCTCCGCAGTGATTTCGGTGCCGCGCAGCAACGGCAATCCGGCCGCATGCGCCGCCTCCTGCGCGCTCGGCCAGCCGGACGTAGTGTCATGGTCCGAAATGCCCACTCCCGCCAAGCCGAGAGCCTTGGCCTGCGCGACGAGCGTGGCCGGCGTCTCCGTACCGTCGGAGAACACGGTATGGCAGTGCAGATCCCAGCCGGAGCGCGGCGGAGCGGATGGAATATCAACGCGAGTCATATCAACCATCGTAATCGGCGCGCGGGCTGAGACATACCGTCGGCTGCGGAATGCCACGGAATCACGCCGCCAACCTTGTCATACAATGAACGTGCGTACGCGCGCCGCGCCGGATCGGGAGCGAAAAAACGCGGACCGCATCGCACAGCATACGCGCGAGCTGGAGCATCCGCGCGCCGGCCGAAGGGAGCAACCATGAGCACGAACAGCCACGACAGCGCAAGCAGCAGCAACGAACCGGGCACGGCGGTCGACACGAGCACCGCAGCACACACCGCAGCCACGCCAACCACGGCAGACGCGACAGACGCCGTAGAATCCCCGCGCGGCTGGCGTCACGCGGCAACGTGGACGTACCTAATCATGCTGATCGCGTCCGCGGTCGCGCTCGTCGTCTCGTTCGTGCTCAGCGCAGAAACGCTGAAACTCGCGCGCACACCGAACGCGATCCTCGACTGCGACATCAACAGCGTGCTCTCCTGCTCAACCGTCGCACAATCGTGGCAGTCGGAAATCGTCAAATTCGGCGGACTGAGCTATCCGAACGCGTTCTTCGGCATCGCCGCCGAAAGCGTATTCGTCACGGTCGCCGTGATCGGACTCGCACGCGTGCGGGTGCCGCGCTGGTTCGCCGCATGCACGTGGCTGGGCGGGCTCGCCGCGATCCTCTACTCGTACTGGCTGACGACGCAGTCGCTGTTCGTGATCAACGCGCTGTGCCCGTGGTGCCTCGCGCTCATGTTCTCCACGACCATCCAGTTCATGGCCCTGAGCCACGCGACCGTCACCGTGCAGGGCCTGCCCGGCCGGTCGCGGGCCTTGCGCACGTACTACCGCCTTAACTACGATCTGATGGCCGACGTCGTGTGGATCGTTGCGATCATCGCGATCATCCTCATCAAGGACGGCGCCGCCATCTTCGCGTGAGGCGTCAGATCGTACAGGTTCTTCGGCTCTTCGTATTTTGGTGTGTATGCGAAGAGCCTGATAATGTTTCGGAAATCAGACTCGCCTTGATCTGCCTATTTATGAGAACCGGGCTTCCAGCTCTCGTGTGCGATCATGGCCGGAGAAATACCGTGAGTGAGTGCGTTTCACCGTTTCCAGCGAATCCGAGCCGATAACAGCTACTTCCCAATCGGTACCGATCTTGCCCATATCTCGCAGGAATCCCCTGTCTCTCGATGCATCTAAATAACCGTTCGGACCGTCGAAAACCTTGACCACACGATCACCATTACGACGGTTGTAACGAATGAGAACACCTACCATGCACACCTCCTGCTACTCACCCATAGTACCGACATCCGCGTCATCACGTTGCTCAAGCAACCGTTCCAATGAAGTTTTGCACATGCTCAGCCCTGACACATACCGATCACGCACAGGAGACGTTACGTCGCTTGAAGAGACATCTTCCAATGCTTCAAGCGACGCCAACCCCTCCGAAATACTCTTCAGCGTCTCTGAAATGCCGTAATCGTAACGGTCAGGCTCTCCTCCATAGCGGATACCACGACCGAACATATCCCCAGCCAATTCAAAACAGTTCGCCCATAAATCTTGAAGCATGGTGCGCACCTGTATCTCACCGCATACGCCGCACATTCGGACGATCACATGCACAGCTCGATAACCGCTATGCGGATGTTCCCGTATGTCAAGGACTGACGCCGATGAAAAGCATCCAGCCAACCGTGATGCTACTTCACTTTGGACGCTCAAAGTCATATCCGCCGCCACACGGACCCCCATGACATCGTGGATGCTGGGTATCTGCATACCCGGAGTGCGAATCATCTTGTCTCGAAGCGTGTCAATGGTTTTAACACGAAACGACACATCCAACGAAGGTATCCCCAGATCCGATACGTCTACCGACTCAACCACTTCAATCACTTGCCCTAACACCTGCATGTACCACTGGGATACATCCGCATAGCTCAGGCCATCAATTGAATCGGCTCCGGCGACGATCGCTTTCCGCAGCTTGGATATCTTCGACTGACTCCACGGTTTCGGAGGAAACACGATGCCCTGATCTGAGCGCAAAACGACTCCTTACGCGTGCGAAGGTACGAACATCAACAATAATCCTATCGTCATTCTCCGCTCCATTCCAGATACTCCTTACACAGATCACGAGCTTGCACAGATTCTCATCAACCACGTTTCCGATCACCGCGCACACTCCTCGAGCTATAAGCGCTCGTAGTCGAACTCGATGGCAGTGGCCACTACACCTTGGAACAACAGGCGAAGGATGCCGAACACACCCGAGAGTTGGAGTTGGAGGAGCTCCTGGTGGTACGGTTCGCGAATAATCAGGTGGATTACCAGTTTGATGCGGTGTGTGCGAGGATTGACCGAATCGCGAGGGAGCGGGTTGAGAGAAGGCGGTGACTGTCACGGCTTGAATCATGGAATCGCGCTGCGCGCGATGCTGTGCTTGTTGGCGGCGCGTGGCGCCGCGGACGCTCCCCCAGTCACGCTGCGCGTGACAGCCCCCTCAGACAGGCCGAGCCGTAAAGCAAACGCCGGAGGCGTTTGTAGGCGAGGAGCGAGCAACAGCGAGCCAACAACACAGTCAGCCGAAGGCTGTCCGTTACTGCAGGACGCCGAGAGCTACCGCCAGCACCGTGAAGCGTTGAACACTTATTGGTACGGCAGCGGTTGCTGCCGCCAACAAGCACAGTATCGCGCGACAGCGCGATTCCGATGCAACAGGCATACGTGCCATACACACCAAAATGCGAAGAGCTGATTCTTCATAGGTGAATGGTGGCACGTATGTGCACTGATCTTCCGTCCGGAGCATTGGCATAGCGCGGGATACTTGCAATCTGAGAGGCAGTTTTCCCGTATTGCATCACTCTATTCGCATTCTGTGAGGCAGCCGCATGTGGATACACGTCTGATTCAGTTCGGAAACAGACCGCGTTCAGGCCGATTTCAACGACAGATGAGACATGTCGCCAATCGAGGCTGCCTCACAGAACGCAGATAGACCCATGCACAAGGCAGAATCTGCCTCACAGAACGCAGATAGGGCGTTACCTATGCCATCACAGCAGCTCCACGCGGCCGACGATCGTGGCTGAACCGGTGAGCTTGACGTCCGTATCGCTCACGTCGACGCGCAGCGTACCGCCGCGCACGGTGATGTCCCAGTGGCTGATGCCGGTCTTCGCGCGCAGCGTGACGCCCGTCGCGCACAGGCCGGTGCCGCACGACAGCGTCTCGCCGCAACCGCGCTCGTTGACGCGCATCGTCGCCTCGCCGCAGTCCGCAGCCTCGTCCATATCATCAATGCGCACGAATTCGACGTTCTGATCGGACTCCAGCTCCGGCTCGACGACCGGCTTGGTGACCAGGTCCAAATCCTCGACTGGCGGCAGCGTGGCGAACGCGTCGCCGATCACTGCCACGACGTGCGGGTTGCCCATGTCGACGAACGTGCCGCGCGCAGAACCGTTCGTGCCGGGGATCGTCACGTTGAACGCGTCCACGTCGCCGATCTTCCACGCGCCCATTTCGACGCGGAACACGTCGCGACCGAACGGCTGCACGTCGCCGAGCGAGGTCAGTATTTTCACGCCGGCGCGCGTGCCGAGACGGAACGGGTCGCCGCCGGCCGGTTCGGCAAGCCCCTCGCGCTGCGCGAACAGGGTGATCGCGCGCGTGCCGTTGCCGCACATTTCGGCGAGCGAACCATCGGCGTTGCGGTAGTCCATGAACCAGTCCGCTCCCCCGGCCTCGCATGCGGCGACCTGCGCGGCGCTCAGATCGGACACGTCGCGCGGGTAGGCAAGACGGATCAGCCCATCGCCGCCAATGCCGAAGTGGCGGTCGCACAAGAAACGCACCTCGTCCGGCGTGGGCTCGTACGAGCTGGTCGGGTCGGTGTAAACGACGAAATCATTGCCCGTGGCGTGGGCCTTGTACACGATTTGCGGAATGCTCATGCCGTTCACTCTACCCTGCGCCGCGCCGGAGTACGCTAGTGAACGATTGAGATTTCAAGGAACGGGAAAACGGAAAAATGGGAAAGGAACGGCGGCCATGACTTCGACGGCACCGATCGGCGTGTTTGATTCCGGGTTGGGTGGCATTTCCGTGGCGCGGCAGATCGCGCGGGACATGCCGAACGAGCATGTGCTGTATTTCGGAGATTCGGCGAACGCGCCGTACGGCACGAAAACGCCGGAGCAGGTGCGCGACCTGAGCTTCGCGATCGTGGAACATTTTGTGAAACAGGGTGTGAAGGCTGTGGTGATCGCGTGCAACACGGCCACGTCGGCCGCGGTGAACGACCTGCGCGAAGCGTACGAGATTCCGATCATCGGCATGGAGCCGGCGCTCAAAATCGCGTGTGACCGCGGCGACGTGCCATCCGACCCGCATCATATTCCGCAGCGCGTGATCGTCGCCGCCACACCGCTCACGCTGCGCGAGCGCAAGTTCGCGAAGCTGATGGACCGTTTCGACTCGAACAACGAGATTTACAAGGAGCCGTGCCCGGATCTGGTGGAGATCGTCGAGTCGGGCCGTCTGGGCGACCATGATCTGGTGATGCGCACACTGCACGGTTATTTCGACCAGTACGATCTGGATCGCATTGATTCGGTGGTGCTCGGCTGCACGCATTTCGTGTTCTACCGCGACTATTTCCGCGAACTGCTGCCGGAGCGCGCGGCGATCATCGACGGCAACGAGGGCACGGTGCGGCATTTGGGCGTCGTGCTCGAATCGCTTGGCAAACTCGCGCCGGAGGACGCCGTCGGCCGCGTCGACCTCGCCAATTCCGACCCAAGCGAACGCATCGCGGCACTCTCGCGAGAGTTGCTGGAGTCCTGAAGAAGCTGGCGGCAGCTCTCGGCTCCTTCGGCTAGGCCGAGCCGTAAAGAAAACGCTGGAGGCGTTTTTAGGCGAGGAGCGAGCGGCAGCGAGCCAACAACGCAGCTCGCGAAGCGAGTCCATAATTGTAGGACGCTGGCACTATCGTGCCGTGACTGAGGGAGCGTCACGGCACGATAGTGCCGTCGACAACGCAGTATCACGCGTAGCGTGATTCCAGCTACGACGCAATGTCCCGACTGGGCACGTAAGCTCGAACGCACAGCATGCAACGAGCACGGCATAACGATTACGGCACAACGATTGTTTGGGGGATGATATGACTGAACGGCACAAAACCGCACTGATCGACGTGGGCGGCGGTTTCCGCGCGATCTTCGGCGCGGGCGTCATGGACCGCTGCCAGGAAGACGGCATCGACTTCGACCACTGCTACGGCGTTTCGGCGGGCAGCGCGAACATGGTGTCGTTCATCGCGCGCCAACACGGCCGCAATCACAAGTTCTACACGGAGTACGCGTTCCGCAAGGAGTACGCGAGCTTCGACTCGTTCGTCAAGAACCATAATTTCGCGAATCTCGACTACGTGTACGGCACGCTGAGCAACCACGACGGCGAGTATCCGGTCGATTACGAAGCGTTCGAGGCGAATCCGACCGGGTTCACCGTGATTGCGTGCGACGCGCGCGACGGTTCGACCAAGTACTTTGACAAGTCGGACGTGCATTACGACGATTTCGACATCATGAAGGCGTCGAGCGCAGTGCCGGTGGCGTGCGAGCCGTACGAGATCGACGGCGTACCGTATTACGACGGCGGCATCGCCGATCCGGTGCCCGTGCAGAAGGCGCTGGACGACGGCTATGATCGCGTGGTGCTGATTCTCACGCGGCAGAAAGACGTGCCGCGCGAGCAGAAGAAGGACATCGCGCCGGCGCGCATTCTGCGCCGCACGTGGCCGGAGGCGGCCGAGCGGCTGCTCAACCGCTACCAGACGTACAACGACGAGGTGGCGCTGGCCAAAGAGTACGAGCAGGACGGTCGCGTGCTGATTCTCGCGCCGGACAGCCTGTACGGACTTTCGACGCTGTCCAAGTCGTTCGAGGGCCTCGAGCGCATGTACCGTGCCGGCTACGCCGCCGCCGAAGCCATCCCCGGGTTTTTGGCCGGCTGAGACTAGTATTTTGTCGGGCTTAAACTGCTGCATTCCTTTTTCTCAGCTCCCCTTGTCAGGGGAGCTGTCACGCAGTGACTGAGGGGTAGTCAGAACCCATCACATTAAGTCCGACAGAGTACTAGACACGGGACTAGACACGGCCGCAGTTTGGAGAGAATCGGCTCTTATCGAATCCGGTTTTGGGCGAATGTTCCGAGCACCGATTCCCAGTCGTCGACCGTGGAAAGATCGTGGGCATAACCGGACATAATCTCCAGCACTGTGGGCATAGACCGACCATTACGAAGCTATTTTGGCTTGGTAATGGTCGGTCTATGCCCACAGTCACGTAAATAGACCGTTCATGCCCACGAATCACGGTCGGTAATGTACCATCTATGCCCACAGTCGGGGAATCACAGTCGGTAATGTACCGTCCATGCCCACAGTCGGGGAATCATCCCTTCGCGATGTCCATTGCACGCCCGCTTCATGTACCATCCATACCCACAGTCAGGGAATCACAGTCGGTAATGTACCGTCCATGCCCACACCTGTTTTCACCCTCCGCAAGCATGATCAAAGAATCCTCCGCGAAAAGGACTACCGATCCGGCTGCACGCGGAACGCCGAGCCTCGCCCGCCGCGTTCGGCCGGAATCTCGCGCACGTCGACGTGTTCGACGCGCGCCCACTGCGGGCCGACCTTGAGCCATGACAGGAGCCGCGCCACATCCGCGCGACTCCCCTGCGCCTCGACTTCGACCGACCCGTCGAACCGGTTGCGCACCCAGCCGCCCAAGCCGATCCGCCGTGCCTGATCGACCGTGCAGTATCGGAATCCGACGCCCTGCACGAGGCCGCTCACCGTGACGTGCACGCGGATCACGTCCGCCGTATCATCGTTGCCGTTCATCAAAACGCTCCGTTCGTCTGCGTCTTGACGCTACCTGCGCCGGTTCGTGAGCGCCTCGCCGTGCGCGTATCGGCGCACGTTGCCAAGCGCGATCGCGACGATGCGGTCTTCGGTGACAGCCAGATGGTTGCCGCCGGCGACGTGCGGCGTAATCAGACAATGCGGTTCGTCCCACAGCGGACTGTCGGCGGGCAGCGGTTCGGGTTCGGTCACGTCGAGTCCGGCACCGTGCAGTTGGTCCTCGGCAAGGGCGCGGGCGAGCGCGCGCGGTTCGATGGCGTTGCCGCGGCCGGCGTTGAGCAGGATGGCCGTGGATTTGAGCATGGTGAGCCGGCGTCCGTCGATCAGGTGTGTGGTGTCGGGCGCGGCGGGCACGGCGAGCGCGATCACGTCCGCGTCGGGCAGGAGCTGGTCGAGTTCGGAGAAATCGTGCATTTCGTCGATGCCGTCGGCGGGTCGGCTGGCGTCGCGTCGCACGCCGATGGTGTGCGCGCCGACCGCTTTGCATAGGGTCGCAAAGTGCGAGCCGATGTCGCCAGTGCCGATGATGAGCACGTTCGCACCGTTCGGCGTGAGCGCGCGGCCGAGGTCATGCCAGCGATGCTCGGTCTGCTGGCGCGCGTACATGGGCAGGTTGCGCATGAGCGCCCACATCATCGCGAAGAGGTGTTCGGACACGGTTTGTCCGTACGCGCCGGTCGCGTTCGTAACTTGCACGAGCTCTCCCAGCACGCCGGGCGCGACGTACCGGTCGACGCCGGCGCTCCATGTCTGCAGCCATTCGAGGTGCGGCAGCTGCGCGCAGTCGGCGGGCGGGATGTTGCCGATGACGGCGGTCGCAGCGTCGCGCAGTTCGGCCGGCACGCTCGCCTGCCAGCTCATGGTGCCGCGCTGCAAAGGATTGCCGACGAAGTGCTGTTCGACGCCGGTGCCGGCCGTTGCCGACGAAAAAGCCTGCCGCTCACGGTCGGTCAGCGGCAGGCAGTTGATGATGACTTTCTCGCTCATACGGCCCATTGTAGGGCGCGTCGGGCGATGGTCGAGCGATATGTCAGTGCGATGGACGCCACTCGGACGTCACTTGGCGAGGCCGGCGGGCGCATCGCCGTCGCCCTTGGTTTCGTTGGCGGTGAGCATCGCTTCAGTGATCTGCCGGTAGAGCGTCTCGTAGCCGCCGGGCGTGGCGCTGGGCAGCACGACGGTTTTCGCGTTCTTCGATTCGGACAGGGAGCGCATGACGTCGAGGTACTGGTTGAACAGGACGACGTTGTTGACGTCGTTGATGTTCATGCCGACGGCCTGCAGGCTCTTGATCTGGTCGACGATGCCGTTGGCGATTTCGCGGCGGTAGTTGGCCTGGCCTTCGCCTTGCAGGCGGGTTTTCTCGGCTTCTGCGGCGGCCTGCGTTTCGATTTGGATGCGCTGGGCTTCGGCGCGCTGGCGGGTCGCTTCCTTTTCGCGTTGGGCGGCGTTGATGGAGTCCATCGCGTTCTTGACCTGCGGCGACGGGTCGATGGCGGTGATCAGCGTCTTGACGACGGTGAAGCCGAAGCGCGCCATCTCGTTGCCGACGGTTTTCTGCACGTCGAACGCGACGTCGTCCTTGCGGGCGAACGCGTCGTCGAGGGAGAGCGCCGGGATGGCGGAGCGCAGCGCGTCTTCCATGTAGGAGCGCAGCTGGCCGGCCGGGTCGCGCAGCTCGTAGTATGCGGTGGCGACGTTTTCGGCGTTGACGCGGAACTGCGTGGATGCGACGACGGTCACGAACACGTTGTCGAGCGTCTTGGTTTCGAGCTGCACGTTGAGCTGCGAGACGCGCATGTTGGTTTTGGTGGCGATGTGGTCGACGAGCGGGATGCGCAGGTGGATGCCGGCGAACTGCACTTTGTGGAATTTGCCGAATCGTTCGATGATGTACGCCTGCTGCTGTGGTACGACGAAGATCGCCGCGCTCAGGATGATAATGACGACGACGAGCACGACGCCGGCGATGATGAGACCGGGCATGTCCTCTTCCCCTTCCAGTTACGTCGGAACCGCCTTCGGCTCCGGCTCGTGACTCCCATCGTATCAGCCGCCGCCCGTTTGCGGCAGATGCCCCACTCCCCTGTCCTCATTCGTTTACAAGAAGTTCGCTCAGGCGCGTTCATATTGTGAGCTCTGCGGTTCTGCGTTTCAGCGATTTTGCGGTTCGCCCGCGATTGTTACGCTGGCTGACCCCGACCTCGGTCCTACCCCCGCCGATCAGGCCGCGTTGTTCGGCAGCGGTACGAACATCATGCGCGAGTCTTTAATATGCCGGAATCCGTAGTGTTCGTAGAAGGCGGCGGCCTTGTCCGTGGCCGGTTCGACGACGAGCGCCCGTGCACCGATGATGGCTGCCGCGTTCATGGCGCGAAGCACCGCGTCGCGTAGCAGCTGGCTGCCGACATGGTTGGTTTGGTAGCGTATGTCGACACCGAGTATGCCGAGCAGGATGACAGGGATCGGATTGGGACTGTTGCGGCGTAGCCAGCCGGGAGATTCCGCGTGCGTCATGCTGTACGCGCTGAGCGTGTAGAAGCCGACGAGCGCAGTGCCGTCGAACGTGGCGTATGCGACGGCGGTGCCTTGCCGTTGCGATATGCGCCAGTGCGAGAATAGCCAGTTGTTGACGACGTCCAGCCCGCAGTCGAAGCCGGATACGTCGTCGTTGATGGTGAGTCGTCTTGGTTGGCTGAATGATGTCATGTCCAGATCGGCTCGCTTTCCAGCAGGTTCACAAGTTTGGCGGGCATAGGCTCGTCGAGTGCGGCAACGAAGTCGTTCCACGCATCCTCGTTGAGTCTAATGATGTGCGCTTCGCGGATGTCTCGGTCCGCCGCGTCGAGCAGGTTGGACAGCGCCCATTGCGACGACGTGAGCCCCTTTGATTCGGCGGCCTGATCGATGCGTGAACGTTGTTCCTGTGTGAGCCGCATTTCAAACCGGCTGTCTTTGTTCAATGTTGCTGTACTCATACCCTCGATTGTACGGTAATTGTCCGTACGTCACAACACCGACTCCCCCGATTCTCCTAACATTGGAATCGCACCACATAAAGGTATTGCATTAACCTAGTTTCAGTATGTAATCGATATTGTTTGTATAGATTTATGAGGTGATAGCGATGGCAACAGCAATGGTGAATGTTCGGCTAGATGAACAGACGAAACGGGACATGAGCGCACTGTGCGACGAGCTTGGTTTGAGCATGAGTGCCGCGTTCAATATCTTTGCAAAAACGATGGTGCGAGGGCATCGCATTCCTTTTGAGGTGACAGCAGACCCCTTCTATTCGGCCGCCAACATGCGCCATCTTGAACGCTCCGCCGCCCAAATGGACGCCGGCATGGCTCACGCCCATGATCTGATAGAGGAATAGCTGTCCTTCACTCTATGGTGTGTATCGCGATGGCACGCCGTTATATCGGAACCTCACTGCGTGCAATGCTGTGGTACCAGCGGCAGCTATCGTTGCCGCTCAAATATGTTTCGACGCATATGATGCTGGCGGCAGCCTCGGCTCCCTCGGCTGAGGGAGCTGGCTCGCCGTAAGGCGAGACTGAGGGAGCGTCGCGGCGCGAGCGCGCCGCCAACAAACAGCATCGCGCGATAGCGCGATTCCGTTATTCCTGCAGTCGCCGCCTCAAATCGGCGATTTCCCGTTCAAGCGCGTCGATGTAGTGCGTTTGCTGCACGATGATGCGGTCGCGCACGTCGTCGGTGCCGACAAGGCCGTTGCCTGATATGTATGATGTCGCAGATGCCGTCGCAGCCGGAGATGCAGCCGATACGTCCGGTGCGGCGTACGATTCAGCCGACGATACGGTCAATCTGTCCGGCGCAGTGGATGATGCGAATGATGCTGAAACCGACGATGCGAACGGTCGCGTTGCCGCAGACGTTGTGCCCGATAACGCAGATACCGCGTCGGCGGATATAGTTGCGTCGCCAGTCGAGTCGTTGAGGATCACGTCGCGTTCGGCTTTCCACCGTGCTAGGCAGCGTTCGATGCGCTTGCGACCGATGATTTCCGGCTTCAGCCCGGCTTCGCGGAACAGGTCGACCGGTTTCTCTCCGTCGAGATACCGTCGCAGACAGTCCCGTTTGAACGCGCGCGTATACGTGATGCGCGCCGTCGTGGCGTTCGCCACCACCGGCAGCGATCCCAAATACCGCACTTCCTCCGCGGTAAACACCGTTCGTCCCATACGTCACATTCCCATTCGCCTCAACATCCACATCGCCTCCGGCGGCCTAGCAGCACCCCTCTGACGGGACGTTGCCGTGAAACAAACAACAGAGCTGTTTGTAGACAACGTGCGAGCCGACAGGCGAGCCAACAAACCGCGGGCGCAGCCCGTCCGTAATTGCAGGACGGGCTCCCGGCAAAGCCGGGTGGGGGGAGAGAAAGAGGGCAAGCCCTTACTTTCAAAGGACTTACCCTCTCCCCTATTCACAAGACGCCATCGCTCAGCGAACCCGATTCACCGATCTCAAGCGCCTTGCACCATCACCAACATCACGCCATCATCAGCGCCATCTTGGTCTTGCGAGACCGCACAAACGTCAGCACCGCACCACCGGCAAGAACAGCACCGATCACGCCGAACAGAACAATGCCAGCGCCACCGGTCAGCGGCAGCTGCGTCACGCTGGTCACATTTTTAACGACAAGTTTGCTATCCGGATTATCTTTGCCGTCAATCTGGCCGCCTTCGGTGTAACTAACCAACTTCCAGAATTGATCTGTGCTCGTCACGTTAAACTGAGCTGCATTGGTTAGAGAATCAAATCCGGTGATTTCAATAGTGAATGATGGCAATACATTCTGCAGGAAACCATCGGGAGCCTGTACTTCGGTAATCGTATAAGTACCCTTAGGAAGTTTGTAGAAAGTGACATGGCCCGTAGTCGCATCACTAGTGAACACGCCGGCCGCCTCTTTCTGAGTGTAATCAGTTGGCTTTAATTCACTTGTCCAATCCCACGTCTCAACATTATATTTACCGTAATAGGTTTTCCCATCCACGGTTTTACTGATCACAAACTTCGCTCCGCCAAGAGCCTTTCCATCACCATCATTCTTAGTGAATTGGAATATGCCAAGTGGAACAGTTTCGTTCTTGATGTTCACAATGCCATCGCTATGCGCAACACAGGAAGAATTAGTTCCCTGAGTAGAAACAACTGGAGTTCCAATAATAATCGGAGCGGAGGCAGCGTAAATCTTGCCTGCAAATTTGGTGACATCACCACTTGCATCTATAAGCAAATACACGCCGGCACCATTTTTGGGGTTCAAAGTAAGGGTACCCGCTTGACCATTCACCGTCACATCGCCCGACAAGGATTCCTTAACATTATTACCTGCGTTATCGAAATTCTGCTTGGCAAGTGCGGTCGCAAAATCACGCAGCGTCTTCTGACCTTCTGTCCCAGAATCATTATCACTGAGTAAATGCGTGGACACCCATTCCATGACATCGCCATCACTCAGTGGATATCCAGAGTTAGTACCAAGAGCTGCTGAAATTGCCCCGCTCACAGTTAGATCAGAAACGGTCTTCAAATTCAGAGAATACTTAGCTCCGCCAGCAACATTGTCAACGGTAAGCTGCTGTACTGCATAATCAGCCAATTTGATCGCCGTGAAGCTACGACTAGTGTACGTTGTCGAAGAACTGATATGTTCATTCGTTATCAGCTGACGATAGTCATCCGCTTTGATCGTTATCGTCTTTGACGAAGCCTCCGCAGTGGGGTCAGCAGTCAGCAAGCAATCATCTGCAGCGATCGCGGTGGATGCACCAAAGGCTAATCCGCCGAGCATTGTTGCTGCAGCCGCGAGTCCGGCAAATACTTTCTTAAGTTTCATGAGAAACCTCTTTCTGTTTTCCTTCTTCTATTGAGGTATTGATTGGGCGGGGTACGGGCGTTGAATACGCCCATCTCCGTGGAAATTTTTGGTTTTGAGGTGTCGGGTGTGACGCTCCCTCAGTCACGATCTGCGACTATGACGGATCGTCTTACGATCCCTGTCATTTTGACCGGAGGCCGTAGGCCGGAGCGGAGAAATCTTATAGGAGCCAATGCAGTTCAGAAAGATTTCTCGACTCCGCTGCGCTCCGCTCGAAATGACAGGTAACCGCTAAGGAACCGCACCCGGATCGTGACAGTGACGCGCGATCATGCGATCACCGCCTTACGACGGCGATACTCATTCGACAACGCCAGCACCAACGCCGCCGCAGCCACAAACGCATCACCAAACCACAACCAATCACGATCATCCCAACCACCGGTAAACGGCAACGCCGCCACCATACGCACATTGGGAATGCAGTTTGTTCCACCAGCTTCAGCCGAGCATGTTGCGCCCATGTTCAATGAAGACGTGGATTCCGTTGCTCCGATAGTGAAGACGTATTGCTGAGTCGATTTCATATAACCTTCCGGCGCTGCCGTCTCAGTCAGTACATACCGGAATACGATGCCACGATCCGCCTGTTCCGAAGTCGGACGCTGCAAACCGGATACCTTGAGCTGGCCGAGATTATTGTTCAGATCGTTGTACGAATATGAAACGGCATTACCGCTCTTATCAGTCTGCGTCTGAAGACCAGTGGCATGACCACTACACGGGTCAGTCGACCCGCTTAACGATTGGCAGTCCACCACAGCGGCAGTCACCGAATCCGCCTCAGCCGTGGCGTCGGTCTCAACATCGCCCTGTACAATCACAGCTTCCGGTCCGGTGATCGTCCACGAACTCTTTCCGGAAACAATCACCGCACCGCTGTCCTTGGCAACCTTCTTCCACGCGATCTGCGGCAGTTTGTTGGCGATATCGGTGACTTCGGCCTGTGCATCGACCTTCGTCAACTTCACCGTCTCCTGCGCATTGGCAGGAATCGTGAACTCATACCGATCACCGTCTTCAGGATTCCAATATCCATTCGGGATGACGGTTTCCTGCAACAGATACTTGCCCGGTTGCAGACCACTGATGTTGAACTTGCCGGCGTCATTGGAATGATCAGCAAGATATTCGCCACCATTCTCAGCGTGGGCGCAATCGATATCCTTGTCCTTGACCTTGACGCAATCCTGCACGGTCCAGCGGGACTTAGTGTCAAGCGTTGCGCCATCGGACTGGTATTTAGTCACCGTCCATTCGGAATACGGTAGTTTCTCAGCCGTATCGGCATCGACCTTACCCCACGAAACGCCCGGGAGCGCCTTGTCGGGGATGTTGATATCCGTTTCGGTAAAATCGCCGGACGGATTGCCGTCAGCATCGAGTTTCTGCCACTTCGCCTGACCGCTGGTGATCACGAATCGATACTCGTTCGTATTCAGTTCGTAGCCGGTCGGGGCGACGCGCTCGGTTACCGTGTACGTACCGGGAGCGAGATTGTTGAGATCGAAGCCGCCGCCGTCGGGATTGTTGTCGAAGCCGACATAGGTGCCGCCCTTACCTGTATTGTCGATAATGATTGCGGATAACGTCACTGATGTAAATGAAACGGTTACCGTTGGTTCTCCAGTGACCGGGTCAGTACCTGACTTGGATTGATACCCCTCAAAAGTCGGTTTCCAGCATCTGCCTGATGTATATCCAGCATCATATGCAGCAATCGTTTTATCATCAGCGTATGTCGCCTTGCACAGCGTCGGATAGTAGTCGACGTTGTATGGACCGCTCACACCGGACTTCTTCACGGCGGCGATCATGGCTTTCTCCTCAGTGGCGGCCGTGGATACGACATCAGCGGCATTTACCGTCGTTTTTGCCGTCGTCAGATCCCACTGCGAGCCGGACAGTTCTTTCCCGCTCCCGTCGACCTTGCCCCACGATGTCGTATACGGAGTGGAGAAGCTCACATCGCCGTTGGTGGCAAACGCGCCGCCGGACAAACGAGCTGCATTGCCGGTGAAGAGCACGCTCGCGGTGTTCAGCGCTCCCTGCTTGGCCGACTCCCATTGTGCATCCGTCATGCCGGCCGCCTTGACGGCCGTGAGCGCCACTCCAGTGGTAATTTCCGAATCATTCGAAGCCTTCAACTTACGTGTGAGGTTGATGACATGCGTATGATCGGCGCCCATGCTCATTTTGGTACCAGTCCGTCCGTCGACAAACCGGTCGCCGGTCATGGTGACGGCAAGGTTCGTGCCGCCGCCATCGTTGTGATGCCAGATGCTACTGTTCGTCGTAGCCGTCGGATCCTGGAAGTAATCCTGAAAACCACTGGCCGACTTGATCGGCGTTCCGTCTTCATACCAGTCCACAACCGACTTGGTGCGATCGGTGAACCATGTGTCCATGAGCTGAAAATTCGTGCTTTCGATCTCGCCCTTCCACATGGGATTCATGATGGCAAAATCGGCACCGGCCTCGGTGCCGTCTCCTTGCACAGTGCCATGCCTCCGGTCATTGTCATCGGCACCGTTATCCCAAGAGATCATCGCCCTGCCGTTATACGGCTGTCGATTATCAGTATTAGCGATGGTCTCATTGCCTTGGTTCGGGTCAATGAACTTATCAACCTTGTTGCCGAACAGAGCGATATTGCCACCCTTGGATGCGGCACCGGTACCGGACGGGCACAGCCATAGGCCGCCACCAAAATGCCCTGCGACATTTCCAGTCGCGACGGCCTTGGCGATATAAGTAACTGATTTTGATTCGGTGTATACCGCACCGCCAAGATAGCCGGAGGTATTGTTTACGAACTCTCCGCCCATGATGTATGCCTTGGACGTGTAGTTCTTGCTGCCATCCGCGTTGGTGGAAACGCTTCCTTCCTGCAGGAAGATCGCACCGCCCGCGCCACCGCGCAATGTGGTTTTCACGGAACCATCCGTATTGGTTTCGCGCTGCCTGACACCGGCATAGTTACTCTCGAACCGCGGCTTGTTGCCTTTGCTATCATTTTGGATCCACAGCTCGCCTTTCATATAGATGGCACCACCGCCGAGCATGTATCCCCACGCATTGGAATAGTTGCCGTTGAAGATTACGTTGCCTTGGATGCGCACCAGACCGGCGGATGCGTTGATGGCGCCGCCGCCATTGCCAGTGCCACCGTGGCAACCGTCAACGTCGCCTGTCGTGGTGTTGCACTTGCTCAGTACGTCTTCGCTATAGGTCTGGCCGTTCTGTGAGAACAGGATTTTGCCATCTTCGGCATCTTCGTCGGGAACAATGATGGTGGAACCGCCATCCTGCGAGATGGCGCCGCCGCCGGCACCAAGTGCTTTGTTGCCGGTGAATGTGCCAGCACTGATATTCAACGTGCCGTTGTTGTGAATTACGCCGCCCTTGCTGCCGGAGGTGTTATTGGAGAACGTACCACCGTCAATGGTAGTTGTACCTGCGCCATCGTTTTGCATGATGACGCCGCCAGCAAATGTCGTCTTGTTATTGTCAAACGTGCCACCGTTGATAGTGATGGAACTCTTCTCATTCCCGCCAGCGACCGCATTGGAGATGACCGAACCGCGCACGCCCGTGTTATTGGAGAACGTGCCATCGTTGACAGTGATGGAACCACCCTTTTGCTGAAATGCGCCGGTGAAAAAACTGTTCTGTGTGTCGGTGTTGACGCGGTCGAAAATGCCGCTGTTCACGGTGATCGTGCCACCACGGTTGATGGCAACACCAGCTGTCGCCCATTTCGCGTTCTTGTCTTGAACGCTCCCTTCTACAACGTCAACCAGATCGCCGACCGTAATGTAACTGAACGTACCGCCGTTGATGGTGAGGGCGGCGTTGTTGTTGACGGTGGCGAAGCGGCGAGTAATGGGGGCGGATTCCGTGCCGGAGTAGGTGAACGCCTGATCGTCGGCATTGGTGCCGATGGTGAGAGTACCGGCGTTGATAACGAACAGGGAACCGGCATTGTCACCATTCTCGAATTGGAACGTGGACGGGTATTTCTTGCTGTCGGAATCCAGGGGGATACGAGAAATGAGGGTGACATCCTTAGTGACTGTAATGAATCCACCTTTGGCAACAGCAATCGGCTGGGCAATGTTTACCGTTCCGCCGGCTTCAACGCAGGTTTTGAGGGTGGTCCAGTCGGCGACGGCGGCGCAGTCGCCAGTGGCTGCGGGGGCGGCGGCGTTCTGACCGCCGTTGGATGCGTCGTTGTTGGTGGCTTCGTTGCCGGAGGCAGTGGAAGTATCAGAGGATACAGCATCGTCCGACTTGGTGTCGGAGGAGGTGGAATCAGGGGATTCAGTGGATGTCGAAGGGTTGGAATTGGCTGAATCGCTGGAGTCGGAGGTTACTTGGTCAGAGCTGAGGGGGGGGGTCACGGTGCTGGTGGAGTCGTCGGCGACCGCTACGCCGGCGTAGAGGGGGCCTAGGAGGACGGCGGTGATGAGTGCCGTGGCCTTGATCCAACGCGCGTGCCGGTCGTGCTGATTACGACGAAAACCCATACTTCGTGTCTTTCCTGATCACTTTTGATCGAAGTTGTACCTGCTCTTCTAAACCATTAAGGTACACCCGTACCCCCGACAGGATGTTACTCGTGTCAGTTTTTGGCTCGAACAATGTCGCGAAGAACCACGCCAGGGCAAGGTGCAGGCCATCATCTCACGACACTTCATCCGCAAGCAAAGCCCCAATGATTCACGATTCATACATCCAGTGATCAAATTTTTGTACATTCAATGTATAAATTTTTATACACTCAATGCTGAAATTTTTGTACATCCGTAGTATATAATTTTGAACATGACGAATTATATCCCCCGACCATTGGCCGCTCCCATCCTGCAGGCAAAACGCAAGACCGTGATTCTCGAAGGCGCCAGGGCGGTCGGAAAGACCATGATGGCAAACAAGCAACTGGTTCCATCTGGCTTCTCTTATGTAACCTTGGCCGACGAAAACACCCGTCAACTAGCTCTTGCTGATTTGCGTGGATGGCTCAATGAGTTACACATCCCGGTAATCATTGATGAAGCGCAGCGCATTCCCGAGCTACCTCTTGAGATCAAGGAGATTGTTGACACCTTGTCAACTGGAAGCATCAGCTTCCTACTCACCGGCAGTGCGATTATCAATCGCGGAGGATTGGACGGACAAGATCCACTCGCCCGCCGCGTACAGCGATTCACAATGTGTCCATTGACTCAACGCGAGCGAATAGGAGTGGAGCGCAGTATCGTCGACGACTTGTGGAGCAGCGAACCCAACATCGACTATGACAATGGCATCGAACGCAGCACGCTATATGACCTCATGGCAGCCGGCGGATTCCCGGAATACTCGTCGCAATACAGCGAATACGAAGAATGGGAGAGGGAACGTTTGATAACCGATGACATCGCGACTGTACTGGGCGACACCATTCTGCCGGGTGAAAAACTCGACGTAGTCATCGCACGCACCATCTTGGAACGCATCCTGTGCTCTCCAGGAGGCATACTCAATGCCAGCTCCGTCGGAGATCAACTTGCTTTGGACCGCCGAACCGTGGAACGCTACGTAGGAGTGTTCATCCGCCGCTTCCTTATCCATACGCTCCCCAATATCAAGACCGCCCCCAACCGGCAGACATTCACGCGAGCAAAACTGCATCCAGTCGACACGTCGCTGAGTGTACAAACGTTGCTTTCAAAGGGTAAAGATCCGCTCATCGACCCTGTCACCTACGGGGGAATACTTGAGTCATTCGTTGTCAACCAAATTGTTCCCGCCGTTCAGTGGTCACATACGCACCCAGACTGCTTCTACTGGCGCGAACCTGGTCACAGTCCCAAAGAGGTTGATCTGGTCATGGAACGACGCAATCGTCTCGTCGGCATTGAAGTCAAAGCTTCCTCCAAAATCAACCGCGATGATTTTAAGGGGCTGGCTCAGCTTTCCAATGATCCTCGTTTTCATCGTGGATACCTTATTTACACTGGTTCCACCATCATGAAATGGCCCGGCAATCTTTGGGCCTTACCAGTCACTGCATTGTGGGAACCGAATGCGTTCTGTGAGTAGTACGGCCGCGTTGAAGCAGCATCACACTTTGTGAGATGCTGCTTGCGAACCCTCATATTTGGAGATGGAGATCACTCGGCGGAGTCGAGGCGGCCCCATTCGCTGATGTGGCGGAGGATGAGGAGATGGCGTTCCTCGGGGGTGTGGGCGTTGTCGAAGCCGTTGCAGTATTGGAGGTGGTTGATGATGCGGGCGAGTTCCAAGCCATAGTGGCGGAGGCAGTAATAGTGCAGGTGGACGGCCTCGCACTTCGGGTCGCCGCACGGGTTGCCGATATAGCAGGTGCCGAGACGGCTGCAAATACCTTCCTCCCATTCGCAGGAGTGTTCTTCGCCTCCGCCGCCGAAGAACTCGTTGTCGAAGTTGCCACCATCGATCTGACGGTCTGGAGTGGTGTCCGGCTTTACTTGCGTTGTTAGCTTTGTTGCTGTTTCCATAGTTGGTCTCCTTATGAACCACGATGCTTTTCGTTAATGCGATGGGTATGACTACCCCTCAGTCAGCTTCGCTGACAGCTCCCCTGACAAGGGGAGCGAGAGAAAAAAAGAACAGCTCGCACGCTGCCTACAAACAGCTCTGCTGTCTGCTTAACGGCAGCATCCCGCAATTATGGACGGGCTGCGCCCGCGCTTTGCTGGCTCGACTGTCGTCTCGCACGCTGCCTACAAACAGCTCTGCTGTTTGCTTAACGGCAGCGTCCTGAAAGGGGAGCCGAGAAAGACGGATGGGAGCCGAGGGAGGGATGAGTTAGTCGTCCCATTCGCCGCGGGTATTCCAGGGGTTGCGGGGGCTGTTCATCACGAGGAACAGTTCCAGTTGCGATTCCAACGCGCGCACCTGCACCTTCACCTCCGACAGGTCGCCCGGATCATTGCCGTAGTACAGCGCCCACCGGCGATGGTCCACACGCCACTTGCGGCCGCAATACACGTCAAGACAATTCGAACGTCCCTCGCCGAACGCGCGCCACACGATCACCGAATCCAACGGCACGGGCAGCACCCAACCAGTCGTCCGATCCCAAATGCCAAGCACGTCATTCGAAATCTCCCCGGCCGGATCATCCTCCCCGGCAATCAGGCCCGCCTTCGCCAACTCGTCGTAGCTGAACCCGGCGTGAATGCTGAAATAGTTGCCGTTCACATGCTGCGACACGGAACCGTCGTCGGCCATCTCGAACGAGGCGCGCAGATACGCGTGCTCCTGATCGGCCCATGCGAACTCGGCAGCCCTGCGCGGGCACCACATGCCCAAGTGCGAGACGCGATACTGCACCTGATTGCCCACGCTGTCACGCTCGAACACGATCGCGCCCTTGAGCTTGCCGTCCTCGCCGGGCATGGGCTCCGGCACGTCGCGGAAGCGCACGACCTTGAGTCGCATGGTCCGGTAATCCCAGCCGTCAATGCGCTGCTGCAACGCGCGCGCCGCACTGGCGGCGGTCTTGCAGCCACGCGGACCGGTCACCGCGAACGAATCCGTGTACGACCATGAGCTCTGCGACAGATACTCGTCAATCTCGTCGTCAAGACCGTCCATCATCCGCCGAATCGACTGGTCCGACGTCTGCACGCGCGTGCCCTTCGAGCTCGCCGCGGCGGCACGGGAACCAGCCGAAACGTCCGAACGTGAACCCGCCGACCGTGCCGGCCGTGCCAAACGCGCGGAAACCGGCGTCAGCACGTCCAAACCGCCCTCGGGATCCGTGCCGTCTTCGATCGGGCACAGCCGCCACCGCAGCTCCTTCGCGCTGCAAGCCGCCCAATACGCGTCCTTCGGTACCTTCTCCCCCGGCAGGGCGATCGCCCCACCCTTGCCGAACACGTAGTCGCGCACGGCAACGATGTCGATGTTGTCATCCTCGTCAAAGAATGGCGACTCGCCCTCCCCGTAATCACGGCCGTTCTCGTCCGTCAAATACAGTTCCTCGTTCAGGAACGGCAGACGGACCAGACGGTATCCCTCCCGCACATGGTTGCGGGCAAGCTCGTAGGCATAATCCTCCGGCCAGTCATCGTCGGTCTCCGCGGTGATGTCGTCGGTCAGGAAACAGGAAAACCTGTCCCATACCGAATCTCTCCAATACTCCGGACCCGACATGCCCTCCGCCAGACATACGGCGTCATAGTCGCTCGTCCACGCCTCATCCGCGTCGCCGTTCGCGCAGAACCGATGATCGCTGATCCGCTGAATCGCGTAATCGTAGCCGCCCTTGTCGTTGATCCACATACCGCATGTTCCCTTCCGGCCCTTGTATCCTCCCGCGCATCCGCGGCACGGGAGGGGCCTTGCCGCCGGCACCCGCGGCCGGTGGCACTCCTTATAACCGGACAAAATCGGGCACAATCGGGAACACAGCCCGACAACGCAAAACGGGCTTCCCGGCACACAGCCGAGAAGCCCGCAATCACACGGAGCAAAAACCGAATCAGTACGCGCCCGCGATGGCCTGATCGAGGTCCGCGATCAGATCGTTCACGTCCTCCAAGCCGACGGACAAGCGCAGCAGGTTGTCGTTCACGCCCGCGGCCACGCGCCACGCGGTCGGCACCTCGCGGTGCGTGATGTTCGCCGGGTCGACGATGAGCGAGCGTGCGTCGCCGATGTTCGGCACGTAGGAGAAGATCTTCGTGCCGTCGAGGATGCGGCGCACATTGTTCACGTCGCCGTCCACGCTGAACGAGAGGATCTGGCCCACGCCGTCCGGGAAGTACTTGGCCGCGAGCTCGAACTGCGGCGTGTTGCCGAGACCGGAATAGTTGACCTTGACGACATGCGGAGTGCGCGTCAGATGCGACGCGATGGCCGTGGCCGACGCGACCTGGCGGCTCACGCGCTCGGGCAGCGTCTCGAGGCCGAGCAGCTGCAGGTACGCGTTGAACGGGCTCTGCACCGCGCCGAACGTGCGCAGGTATTTGACGCGGATGCGCTTGATGAACGCCTCGTTGCCGAACTTGCCGGCGAAGCTGCGCAGCGTGCCGTCGCCGTCCGCAATCACCTGCTCTTCGCGCGTGAACTGCGGGAAACGGCCGTTCGTCCAGTCGAAACGGCCCGCGTCGACGATCACGCCGCCAATCGCGTTGCCATGGCCGGTGATGCCCTTGGTCGTCGAATGCACGACGATGTCCGCTCCGAATTCGATCGGACGCAGCAGGTACGGCGTGGGAACCGTGTTGTCGACGATGAGCGCGATGCCGTGGCGGTGCGCGAGTTCGGCGAGCGGTTCGATGTCGGTGATTTCGGTGGACGGGTTCGCGACGGTTTCCGCGTAGATCGCGCGCGTGTCCGGGCCGATCAGTGACTCGACTTCAGCCAGATCGTTGATATTGTGCGCGAAGTCGGCGTGGATGTTGAACTGCGGCAGGAAGTCGCCGAGTGCGTCGACGGATGCGCCGTACAGGTTGGTCGGCGCGATGATGCGGCCGCCGCCCTCGCCCGCGCACATGAGCGCGTACGAAACGGCCGCCATGCCACTGGACAGCGCGACCGCGCCGACGCCGCCCTCAAGCGCGGCGAGACGGCGTTCGAGCGCGTCGACGGTCGGGTTGGCAACGCGGGAGTATTCAAATCCGGGAATGTCTCCAGCGGCGAGCGCGCGACCGCGGGCGGCGTCCTCCAGATCGAACGCGGCGGAGGCGTAGATCGGCACGCTTACGGCGTCCGCGTTCTTCTGGCGGTTGTAACCGGCATGGATGGCCTGCGTGGCGAAGCCCTGACACTGGCTCGGCTGGCTGCCCTGGCTCGCGGCTTGGGACGACATGGATTGCTCCCCTCTGCCGAAACGCCTGCTGACGTTCCGGCGAACAAACGACAAACTGTGCTTCAGTCTAGAGAATCGTACGCCCCGACACGGGTTGATCGATACAACCGTTTCTTATGGCGAGGTATCGGCACAGATAATGGGCCCAACGGCGACGGGCCGTCGACGCGACCGGTTTCCCCAATCCTGCCGCATCGACGGCTCGTTCGGCATCACAATCAACTATCAACTATCAACTATCAACTATCAAACATCGTCAAACATCAATCATCAAGCAAGCGAGACGCAGCAACAATCCGTACCGGCCACGGCCATCCGCCGCGATCATCGATCACATCCATCGGTCGCGATCACCGGCCACGGCCGCAACGGTCCCCCAACCGTCACGGCCGCAACGTGGCAAACGGCAATATCATGCGGCATCGCTCACGCGAACACGCCGGACGCAAGCTGGCTGAGCGACTCGGCCTCCGCATGGTCGCGCACGTACACCTCGTACGCCTTGTCGAGCGCCTGGCCGAGATCCTCGATCAGGTCGGTCGCATCCTCAATGCCGATGGCAAGACGGATCAGCTCGTCAGTGATGCCGACCTTGAGACGCTCCTCCTTCGGCAGTTCGAAATGCGTCATGCGCGCCGGGAACTCGGCAAGGCTCTCCACCGCGCCAAGGCTGACGGCAAGACGGAAAATGCGCAGATTGTTGAGCACCACGCCCGGGTCGACGCCCGGCACGACCTCGAACGAGAGCACGCCGCCGAAACCGCGCAGACCGTTCTCGGCGAGCACCTTGGCATGATCGCGCTGCACGCCCGGATAGTGCACAGTCTTGACCAGCGGATGCGCGAGCAGGTATTCGGCGATCGCCTGCGCGTTCGCCTGCTGGCGGTCCATGCGCAGGGCGAGCGTTTGGATGCCGCGGCGCACGTCGTTGCATTCGGTCGGCTGCAGCACGCCGCCGAAACGGTTCTGTGCGAAGTAGATCTTGCGGCCAATCTCCTCGTCGAGCACGACGACCAGTCCAGCAGTCACTTCGGAATGACCAGCCAGATACTTGGTGGCCGAATGAATGACCACGTCCGCGCCCAAGTCAAGCGGCTGCTGCAGGTACGGGGTAACGAACGTGTTGTCGACGATCGCGATCGCGCCGTGGCGGTGCGCGACCGCGGCAATGCGGTTCACGTTGTTGACCTGGATGAGCGGGTTGGTGAGGACTTCGAAATACACGGCCTTGGCCGGGATCGTCGCCTCAAGCTCGCGACCGTCGAACGTGACGCGCTTGCGGCCGGCGACCGCGTCGTCGAGCGCCTCGTAGTCGGCGGTGTCCACCGGCTCGAACGTGATGCCGCGTTCGGCGAAGTACTCGTTGAACAGCGAATACGTGCCGCCGTAGATGTTCTTGCCGACGACGATGCGGTCGCCCGGCTTGAAGATGCTCAGCACCGCGTGGATCGCGGCGAGGCCGGATGCGAACGCGAAACCGCGCGTGCCGTGTTCGAGCTGCGCGATCTGGCGCTCGAGGAACTCACGGGTCGGATTGCCGCTGCGCGAATAGTCCCAGCGGGGCATCGTCTCGACCGATTCAAAAGCATACGTGGATGAGTTGTAGATGGGCGGGTTCACGGCACCGGTGTTGTTGTCGTTGACCGGCAGTCCGTGGACCAGCTGAGTGTTGAACCTCGTCATGGCGCACCTCCTTGGGATGTTGTCCGTTGTTCGTTCGTTGCGGAATGACCTGCTTTCGGATGCCTGTCCGGCGCGTGTCCGCGCGTTTCCGCTTGTTTCCCGCAACCGAGCACGACTATACCGGGCGATTCCCGCGCCCTCCCCGGCGTGGTTATACGCGTTGCTTATGGGACGCTACAGCCGCGCTTATGACTCAGTCTTCCAATCCCGCCTTCCAACCCCGCCTTCCGGCCCAGCGAAGCAGATCAGCTAGACCTCCGGCAATCTGCCCCGCTCACACCGCTCCCAGCGCAGCAAAACTTCGAAGATCTAACCATTCCGCCCCGTCAAGCACCCTCAACGCGGCAAAAAAGCTAGACCTTCGACGATTCACCCCGCCAAGGCCACTCCCAGCGCAGCAAAACTTCGAAGGTCTATCCGATATGCCCCGCGCAATGGACCGCCCACAACAAACCGCGGGGGCTGCCTCCTCGTCAAGTGCGACGCAGCGGCGGCCTTCGGAACTCCGATACCGGTCAGAAGTAGGTTTTGGCGGCGAGATCGATGGTGAGCACGATGCCGGCGATGACCGCCGCGGCACGCATCACGTTGGCCGGGATCTTGCGCGTGATCGGCGGGGCGATGTAGCCGCCGATGAAGCAGCCAATGCACAGCATGATCGCGGCCGGCCAGTCGACCACGCCGCGCACGATGAACACGACGGACGCGGTGATGTTCGCGCCCGTGCCGATGAGCGTCTTGAGCGCGTTGATCTTGTGGAACGGGCCGATGTTGGCCGCGTCGAGCACGGCGAGCGCAACCGTGCCGGCTCCCGCGCCGAAGTAGCCGCTGTAGATGGCCACGGCGACCACGCCGAGCCACACCCACCACGAGTCCTGCCGCATGGGCTGCACGAGCCGGTCTTCCGGGCTGATCGTCTTCGCAGCGACCGACGGCTTGCCGTGCGCGCCCGGCTTACCAGCTGTAGCTGGATCCTGCCCAGCCTCCTGCATCAAGGCGAGCTGGGCCTGCGCGTCGGCCGCGGCCTGCTTGGCCTGCATGCGGCCGCGCGGGTTGAATGCGATCATGAGCGCGCTGAACAGGATGAGTGCGGGCGCAAGGAATTCGAACACGCTCGGGTCGAGGCCGAGGAGCAGGAGCGCGCCGAGAATGCCGCCTACCGCGCCGATCGCGATGTAGGTGACGGAGCGCAGCGTTTGTCCGGCGAGTTCCTTCCGCGCGCCCATCAGACCGCCGACGCCGGTGCCGACCACGCCGACCGTGTTGCTGGCATTGGCCAATACCGGCGGAATACCGAGCGCGAGCAGCGCCGGATACGAGACGAGCGACGACGCGCCCACCGCGTATCCGACGAATCCGGCGCCGATGCCGGCCAGCAGAATCAGAAACAGCGTCAGCACCGAAAATCCGGCAATCATGCGCGCATCCTCCCTCGCATTTTCGCGCCCGCATGTCCGCGGCGCGCAACCTCAGCGAGGATACGCCGCCGTCCTCTTCCCCGCCTTCTCCCGCTGCGGTATGTGGACACCTCCGCAGGAGTCATACAAGATATGTGGGGACAAGATGACAGTTAACGGCCCATTTTTGGCCCATTTTCGAGCTCATTTTCAAGCTCATTTTCGAGCCCTTCGCGGTACGGATTTCCCCACATACGGATTTCCCTACATTCCCATCCCTACATTCCCATCAAGAAATGGTACGGATTTCCCCACATTCCCATCAAGAACAGGAATGTGGGCCCGTCGACGACCTTTCTCTCCGACAACCGATAAGAAATTAAGAGGCAGGGTTACGCGAACTGGGAGTTGTACAGCGCGGCGTAGCGGCCGCCGGCGGCAAGGAGGCTGTGGTGGTCGCCCATTTCGACGATGTCGCCGTGCTCCATGTACAGGATCAGGTCCGCGTCGCGAATGGTCGAAAGGCGGTGCGCGATCACGAAGCTCGTGCGTCCGGCCATGAGCCGGGCCATCGCCTTGCCGATCTCCGCCTCGGTGCGCGTGTCGACCGAACTGGTCGCCTCGTCCAGAATCAGGATCGGCGGGTCGACGAGGAACACGCGCGCGATGGTGAGCAGCTGGCGCTGTCCGACGGACAGGTTGCCTGCCTCGTTGTCGAGCATCGTGTCGTAGCCGTGCGGCAACGTGCGGATGAAATAGTCCGCGCGCGCGGCCTTCGCGGCGGCCACGATCTGCTCGCGCGTCGCGTCCGGCCGTCCGTAGGCGAGATTCTCCGCAACCGTGCCGCCGAACAGCCACGTGTCCTGCAGGACCATGCCGAATTCGCGGCGCAGTTCGCCGCGCGTCATGTCCGCCGTATTGACGCCGTCGAGCGTGATCCGTCCGCCGTCGATCTCGTAGAAGCGCATGAGCAGGTTGATGAGCGTGGTCTTGCCCGCGCCCGTCGTGCCGACGATCGCGATCTTGCGTCCGGGTTCGGCGACGAAGCTTACATCCTTCATCAGCGGCTTGTCCGGCTCGTATCCGAAGCGCACGTGGTCGAACACGACGCGGCCGCGCACCGGCTCGGGCACGTGCGCCGCAAGCTCCGGCGCAGGATCGGGCCATTCCTCGTCCTCGTCGAGCAGTGCGAACGTGCGTTCCGCGGAGGCGAGCGCCGACTGCAGCGAGTTGATCATGTAGCTCGCCTCGGTCATCGGCTCGGACACCTGGATCACGTACTGGAAGAACGCCTGCGCGACGCCGACGCTCATGCGCCCGCCGATCACCATCCATCCGGCGAGCACCATCACGAACATCTGCGAGAAACGCGAGATCATGCGGATGAGCGGGTTCACGGACATGGTGATGAAGTCGGCGATCTGCGCGACGCGACGCGTGCGCTCGGCGGCGTCCTCCATCGCGGCGACGCTGTCGGCCTCGCGATTGTATGCCTTGATGATGTTGCGGCCCTTGTAATACTCCTCCGCGAGTCCCGTCAACTCGCCCACCGTCTCCTGGCGCGCGGACGCGACCTCGAGGTTCTTGCGCGCCACGAGCTTGGTGACCCACAGGCTGAACGCCATGAAGCACAGGAACACGAGCGTGAGCAGCCACGAGTACCAGATCATGATCACCAGCGAGCCGGTGATGGTGGTGATCGCGGTGATCAGGCGCAGCAGGCCGGTCTGCATAACCTCGCTGATGCGGTCAAGGTCGTTGGTGACCTTGCTGAGCACTTCGCCCGGCTTGTTGCGGTCGAAGAAGCGCAGCGGCAGGCGCTGGATCTTCGCGCTGATCTGCTTGCGCAGTGACAGGTTGAGGTTTTCCGCCACCGACGCCATCAGATACGACTGCAGGTAGTAGAACGCGGCCTCGCCGGCGTACAGGACGGCGAGCGTCACGATCGGCCAGCCGACGCCGCCCGCGTTCCAGTCGAGCGCGTACGGCGTGCCGGCCTTCCATGCGGCCTGCACGGCGTTCCAGATCGCGTCGACCACGATCGCGCTGTACATGGGCGCGGCGATGTGGAAGAACGTGAACAGTAGGATCGACGCGGCCACGATCGCAAGCCGCACGCGCTGCTCCTTGAGCTGCGCGAAGAGGCGCTTGGCGGTGCCCATCGCGTCCTTGGGCGCTTCGAGTTCGTTCTCTTCCATGTCACGCCTCCTTTCCCAGCGTTGCGTCCGGCGTTGTGTCGGTCGGTTCCGCAATGGCTCGCGCGAGCTCGGCCACGTCCTGCCGTGTCGCCTGTGTCACCTCACCGCCCGTTTCGGCGGCCTCCTTGGTCTGCGATTCGACGATTTCCCGGTACACCGCGCACGTGCGCATCAGCTCGTCGTGCTTGCCCACGCCCGCAACCTCGCCGTCCGACAGGACGACGATCTGGTCCGCGTGCTGGATCGTGCTCACGCGCTGCGCGATGATCAGCACCGCGCGATCGTCGGTCTCTTCGGCAAGTGCGTGCCTGAGCGCCGCGTCCGTGCGGAAGTCGAGCGCGGAGAAGCTGTCGTCGAAGATCACCAGCTGTGCGTCGCCGACCAACGCGCGTGCGATCGACAGTCGCTGCTTCTGTCCGCCGGAAAAGTTCGTGCCGCCCTGCGCGACGCGCGAATCCAGCCCGTCGGGCAGTGAGTCGACGAATTCGCGCGCCTGCGCCACGTCGATTGCATGATCGAGCCGTTCGCGGCTCGCGTTGCGGTCGCCGTAACGCAGATTGTCGGCGATCGTGCCGGAGAACAGCCACGCCTGCTGCTGCACGTACGAGACGCGCGTGCGCAGATCATGCTGCCGCATCCGGCGCACGTCGACGCCGTCGAGCGTGACTTCGCCCCACGTCGCGTCGTGGAAGCGCATCGCGAGCATCGCGATCGTCGACTTGCCCGAACCGGTGCCGCCGATGATCGCCGTCGTCTGGCCGCGCCTGCACGAGAAGCTCACGTGGCGCAGCGCATCCTCCTGCGCGTCGGCGAAGCGGAACGTCACGTCGCGGAACGCGAGCACTTCGCCGTCCGCAAGCGGTCCGCGACCGTTCATGTCGACCGCGTCGGCCGGTGCCGGGTCGAGGATCTGCGGGCTGTGGTCGAGTACGAGGCGCACGCGTTCGCAGCATTCGAGGGCGCGCGGCAGGGTGATGATGACCATCTGGCCCATCATCAGGTAGAACAGCGCCATGACCGAGTATTCGACGATGGCCGTGATGTCGCCGATCTGGAATCCGCCGGCGTCGATGCGCGGGCCGGCCATGAAGTATACGATGACGACGAACACGTTGATGCCCGAGTACGCGAGGCCGTCGAGGTTCGCGAACAGGCGGTTCGCCTTGATGGACGTGACCGCGTAGTCGGTGAACGTGTCGTCCATGCGGTTCCGCTCGTGCCGTTCCTTGCCGAACGCGCGGATGACGCGCACGCCGGTCAGGTTTTCAAGCAGCACAGCGCCGATGCGGTCGAGCAGTTTCTGCAAACGGCGGAACAGCGGGGACGCGCTGCGCATGATGAAGAACGCGACGACGCACACGAACGCGATCACGGCGAGCAGGCCGAACGACATGCCCACGTCGAGGCGGAACGACAGGGTGAGCGCCATGACGAAGATGATCGGCACGGGCAGCAGCATGCCCATGACGTTGGTCATGGCCAGCTGGATGTTGACGATGTCGTTGATGGTGCGTGTGGTGATGGATGCGGTGCCGAAGTTGCGGAAGTCGTAGATCGACAGGTCGAGCGACTTCTTGTACAGGGCCATGCGCATGTCCTTGCCGACCTTGCTGGTCAGCTGCGAGCAGCACCAGCCGCCGGCCACGGCCGCGGATCCGGAGATGAGCGCGGCGGCGCCCATCTGCACGCCGGTCGCGATCATGGTGTCGAGCGTGGCGCCGGACGCGCTTTCGTTGAGCAGTTCGGCCACGAAGGTGGGGATGACGAGCGCGCCAATCACGTCGAAGAACAGCAGTACGAGCGTCAGCGCGAACAGCCCCCAGTATGGTCTCATGAAACGTGCGACCAGCCGCATGTGGTATCCAACTCCCTGTCAGTGTCTCTGTGTCGTTGTCTTCGGCGGCCGACGCCCATCGCCATCCAACCCGTCCGATGGTTCGGCCCGCCATATTCTGTTTGTCTTGTTCATTGCGCCCGCAATCATCCTTGCCACGAGCACACCACCCCATATTGTCCCACTTTGGGACAAAAGTCAACCACGGCGAGTCCCAGGAACCCGAATCGCACCGCGCGCAACGTCGGTCAGACGCGCGCCTCGCGCAGGCGGCGGCGGAATTCGCGGCCGAATATCTCCATGCTCCGCACAAGAGCGTCGCGTTCGGCCGGGTCAAGTTGACTCATCGCCTGGTATTCGACAGCACGTTCGGGGGCGATGAGCGCGTTGCAGTAGCGGCGGCCCGCTTCGGTGAACCGCACCGACTTAACCCGCCTGTCGCCCGCTCCCCCGGCGCCCTCCCCTGCTTCGCCGAGCGTCACGTACCCCTGTTCCACGAACGAGGAGATCACGTTGTTGACGGTCTGCCGCGGCAGCATCGTGTACTCGCGGATGTCCTTCTGCGAGGCGCCGTCGTGGTCGTTGAGATAGTCGAGAACGCACATCACGCTGGTCGCCACGCCCAGCCGCCGGCCGTAATCGGCGAACGCCACGTCGATGCGGCGCAGCTCCTCGAAGAACCGGTCGAGCTGTCGGGAATCGACTCCGCCGCACGCCCGTCGTCGTCACGCAAGTCGTCGCGCGGAACGTCGGCCCGCACATCATCATTCGTCGCGCTCATCCCAGCCTCCGTATCCACGCAAACCCATGCAAACTCGCAACAGTCCCATTGTAGGACAAAAAAGCGATCCCCCGCACGCATCCACGTGCAGGGGACCGCTTATGCAGCTACACAAAAAGAAACTTCAGGCAAGCACCGGCCGCGTCACGCCTGAACCGGCCAGTAAGGCGCGACCTCCTTGTCGAAGGCGTCGGAGACGCGGGCCGCGACCTGGTCGAACGGGGTGTCCCAAACGGCCTGGTTGAAGATCTCGCATTCGATGTCGCCGCGCCAGCCGGTGGCGGCCACGGCCTCGGTGAGGGACTTGAAATCGATCACGCCCTCGCCCATGTAGTGGCGGCTCAGCAGCACGTCCTTCTCGAACGGGGTGCGGTAGTCGCACACCTGATACGTGGCGATGCGGCCCTCTCGTCCGGCGCGCGCGATCGAGTCGAGCACCTGCGGATCCCAGAAGATGTGGAACGTATCGACGGTCACGCCCACGGCCTTCGGGTCGAACGGCGCGGCGATGTCGAGCGCTTGGCCGAGCGTCGAAACGCACGCGCGGTCGGTGCAGTACATCGGGTGCAGCGGTTCAATGGCGAGCGTCACGCCGGCCGCAAGCGCGTCGGATTCCAGTTCGGCGAGCGCGTCGGAGATGCGCGCGCGGGCGCCGATCAGATCCTTGGAACCCGCCGGCAGGCCGCCGACGACGAGCACGAGCACCTTGCAGCCGAATGCGGCGGTTTCCTCGATCAGCTTGCGGTTGTCGTCGATGGAGGCGCGGCGGTCGTCGCCCTCCGGCATGGTGAAGAAGCCGCCGCGGCACATGGTGGACACGCGCAGGCCGGAGTCGGCGACCATCTTCACGGCCTCCTTGACGCCCACGGCCTCGACCGGCTCGCGCCACAGGCCGACGCTCTGGTAGCCGGCGGCGGTCAGCGTGTCGAGGGTCTGGCGCAGGTCGGCGTACTTGATGGTCGCCTGGTTCATCGACAGAATCGGATTGGTCATAATGCATAGCTCCTTTGCAACAAGCCATTGTTCTACGTACATGCGATGCGCGCAGCCCATACGCGAGCTGCGTACGGGTTGGGCGCGAGCCGGTCAATCGACGTTGCCGGTTTCCCGGTAGTCGCGCCACACGTTCTCGAAGAAGTCGTCGTCCTCCGGGATCGGCCGCACGGGCCGCCACGCGCACGTCACCGAACCGCCTTCGCCGGCAACGTCGGCAGCTGCACCGTCAGCGCCGGCCGCGACGAACGTCGTCTCCTGCGTTTCCCCGTCCAGTCGCCCGCCGTCGAGCGTGAACCGGAACCGATCGTCAAGGTCGATCGGCGCGTCCGCGTCCGGGCCGAATCCCTTGACCGGCAGCGTGCCGTTCGGATCGGTCCACAGCACGGATCCGCGCGACGTGTTGTGCGCATGCTCGGCGTACTCGGCCATCGCGCCGAGGTACGTGTACGCGCTGGTGAGAATGTCGCGCACGAGGAACACGCGGTCGATGCTGCGGCGCGACTTGGCCGTGGCACTGACCGCGCGATCGTAGTCGGCGAGCCAGCCGCCGACCGTGTCGCGTGCGGCGCGAACGTCGTCGACGTTGCGCACGGGACCGGCCTTCGCGCTCATCAGCCGGCGCACGTCGTCGAGATAGTCGCCGACGTTGTCGGTCCCGCCCACGGCCTCGGCGCGAGCGCACGCCGAGTCGAGCAGATCGAACGCATGCCCGACCGTCGGCGCGGCGTATTCGGCGAACGCGACGTCGTCCGTCAGCGGCAAATCGGCACGGTAAGCGGCAATCCAGGTCGCCGCGCGCAACGCCGCGACCTGACCCTCGTTCAGCGCCGAACCGCCCGGACGATACACGCCGTGCCCGCCGTCGACTTCGCCGCACGGGAACAGGCCGTCGATGTTGGACCGCCACCAACGGTCGATCGTCAGTCCACCGTTGTTGTGCTGGGCGCACACGTCGACGCGCAGCATCTCCTTCTCGAGGTCGACGCCCGGATTCTTGTCGAGATAGAACTGGTACGCGGGCTCATTCATGTGGCGCAGGCGTTCGATCGGCGTGCCGAACAGCGCGCCGGCCTTGTCGAGGTACTCGCGCGCCTCCGGGGCGAGCGCGTCGGCGTCGAGCTCCGGTCGCATCGGGTTGGAACGGAAGTCGAGATAAACATAGCGGCCGCGCAGCACGGTCTCGCGGTAGACGAGCAGGTCGATGAGCGACGAGCCGTCGCGCGCCTTGCGGATGTCGAACGGCCACTGGTAGCCCTTGAGGAACACGAGCGAGAGCTGCCGACCATAGTCGGGGATCGCCTCGGTCAGGAACTCGCGCTCGTCCGAACCGTCCGGGTTCGTGGAGACGAATCGCGGCAGCACCTGCATGTATGTGCCGGAAACGTTCCAGCGCGGGGTGAGCGAGGCGAGGCCGAATTGCCATTCGGTCAGGTTCTTGCCCTTCGCGCCGGCGCGTAGTGGAGCGCCGGATGCGCCCCACTGGCCGTTCGGGTACACGCTGTTCGCGTACATGCCGGCCGGACCGCCGGTCGCGTACACGATGTTCGGTGTGCGGAACACGGTGAAGCGCGGCTGGTCGGTGCCCGGTTCGGCGCGGCGGTTGAGCACGAGCAGGCCGATCACTTGACCGTCGTGGACGAGCACGTCGACAACGCGGCAGAATTCGAACGTTTCGATGCCCTTCGCCTCGACGGCCTTCTGCAGGTGCTCGACCATCGACTTGGACGTGTACGGGCCGACGGACGTGGCGCGGCGGCGCGGATCATGGTCGGTTTTGTAGCCGATGTATTCGCCGTAGCGGTTGCGCGGGAACGGCACGCCGAGCTCGCACAGGTGCAGGAACGCCTGCGTGGAGCAGGCCGCCTCGGCGAGCGCCACGTCGCCGTCGACCGCGCCGCCGGCGAACAGCGTTTCGGCCATGTCGCGCACGGAGTCGGGGTCGCCGCCGGACAGTGTGAGCTTGTAGTAGGTCTGCTTGTCGGAGCCTGCGTTGCGCGACGTGCCGGCGTCGATGCGGTCGGTGACGATCGCGATGTCGGTGACGCCCATGTCGTACAGCCGTTCGGCCGCGCAATATCCGGCCGATCCAGTGCCGACGACGACGGCCTGACGGTCGACGACTGGGACGTCGTGTCCGGCGATGGTCATGGTGTGCTGTGTCATTGGTGGTCCTTGGTGGTCCTTGTGTTGCGATCCTGCGCGACTCGGCGTTGTTGCGGGATTCCGCGCGTTTTCGCCGGTCAGAGCACCGGAATGTGCATGCCGCCGTCGACGTTGATGATGTCGCCGGTAGCGTACGGCGTGTTGCCGGAGGCGAGGATGGAGACCGCGCCAGCCACGTCGGCGGGCTTGCCCCAGCGGGCGATCGGCGCGCCGCCGTTGGCGAAGAACGCGTCGTACTTGTCCTTGACGCCGGCGGTCATATGCGTGGCGATGATGCCCGGGCGCACTTCGTACACGACGATGCCTTCGGGGGCGAGGCGCACAGCCCACAGTTCGGTGGCCATATGCACGCCGGCCTTGGAGATGCAGTATTCGCCGCGGTTGATCGAGACGGTTTCGGCCGAGGTGGACGACACGTTGACAATGGTGGCGACCGGGCCTTCCGGCGGTTCGGGAAGGTTTTCGATCGGCCCGCGTAGCGCGATGACCTTGTTGGCGAACGCCTGGGTCAGGAAGTACGGTCCACGCAGGTTGATGCCGAGCACGCGGTCGAAGCTTTCCGGCGTGGCCTCGAGCAGGTCCTTGCGTTCGGTGGGCGCGACACCGGCGTTGTTGACGAGCACGTCGAGACGACCCCATGCCTCGACAGCGTCGTTGAGGAAGCGCTGGTGGTCCTCGGCACTGGTGACGTCGCCGCGCACGTAGCGCACACGGGACGGGTCGCCGGCGATCTCGCGCAGTTCGGCCATCACGTCGGCCGGTTCCTCGCGGCGGGCGAGAATGTCGACGGCGAAACCGTCGGCGACGAGCCGCTTGGAGATGCCCAGGCCGATGCCCTGGTTGCCGCCGGTGACGAGCGCAACCTTGACACCGCCGTTGATGTTGTTGTCAGTCATGATTCGCATTCCTTTCCGCCTCCTGGCTCTCCCAGCCGTTTGTCTGTTTCGGGGGAGCCGCCGGCCGTGCCGGCCGAGGGAGTCAAGCGTTTCGTCGCGTCGCGCGGTGCGTTCGCCGCGCGACGCGTCTGCCGGTCGAACGGGCTCAGCAAAACGGGCTCAGTAGCGGCCTTCCGGCACGAGCACCTTGACGCCCTTGGCGGCGGACTCGTAGCCGAGCTCGGCGAGCCTCACGCCGCGCGCGCCGGAGGCGAAGTCGTACGGGTACGGGGTGCCTTCGACGAGCGAGCGGATGTATTCCTCCCACTGGGCCTTGAAGCCGTTTTCGAAGGTTTCGTCGGTGGCGATCTCCTGCCAGTTGTCCATGTAGTGGTGCGGATCCGGGACATCCGGGTTCCAGAACGCCTTCGGGGTGGCGTCGCGCACCTGGATTTCGGCGCCAAACAGGCCGACGACCGCGGAGCCCTTGGTGCCGTCGATCTGGAATTCGAGCAGCTCGTTGCGGTAGACGCGGGTGTTCCACGAGGAGTTCATCTGCACGGTGATGCCGTTTTCGAGCTCGAAGATCGCGTAGGCGGCGTCCTCGGCGGTGGCCTGGTACGTGTTGCCCTGCTCGTCGACGCGCTCGGGGATTTCGGTCTTCGCCTCGGCGTACACGGACTTGACCTTGCCGAACAGACCTTCGATCACGTAGTTCCAGTGCGGGAACATGTCGGAGATCATGCCGCCGCCGAGCTCCTTCTTGTAGTTCCAGCTCGGGCGCTGCGATTCGCGCCAGTCGCCTTCGAACACCCAGTAGCCAAATTCGCCGTGGACCGAGAGGATGCGACCAAAGAAGCCGGACTTGATGAGGCGCTTGAGCTTGAGGAGGCCCGGCAGGAACAGCTTGTCGTGCACGACGCCGGTCTTGACGCCCTTGGCCTCGGCGAGGCGCACGAGCTCGCACGCGTCCTCGTAGGTTTCGGCGAGCGGCTTTTCGGTGTAGATGTCCTTGCCAGCGGCGATGGCCTTCTTGAGGGAGTTGAGGCGGGCGGAGGTGACGAGGAAGTCGGCGTACAGCGGGTAGGCCGGGTCGGCGAGCACCGAGTCAAGGTCGGTGGTGTACTTGAGGCCGCCGTGCTTTTCGGAGGCTTCCTTGAGCTTGGACTCGTGGCGTCCGACGAGGATCGGGTCGAGCTGGACGCGCGATCCGTCGCTCAGCTCCACGCCGCCCTGCTCGATGATCGGCAGGATGGAGCGGCACAGGTGCTGGCGGTAGCCCATGCGGCCGGTTGCGCCGTTGAGAATGACTCCGATGGTCTTGTCTGCCATGATGATGGTTCCTTTCGCTGATTGCGGCTTTGCAGTCACGTTCTTGACTTTTCGTCTTCGTTCGGCACTTGCCGCGTTGCCGCACTGCTTTATCCGGCTTTATTTGGTAAGCGCTTTCCGTTGGTTTTCAATATACACCACTCCCCCAATCAACGCAAATCACAAGAAACGCCGAAAACATGGCCACCCAAAACAAAACAACCGTTTACCAAATTGGTAAACGGTTGCCTATATATGCTCCAAACGCAGCGACTATTCGATCGTCACGTCGGCGGCGTTCGCAAGCACCTGCACGTTCGCATCGGCGAGCGAAACGCAACGCACCCCGTCGCGGCGCATGTTGCGGATATGCACGCCACGCACCGGATGCTCCGCGTCGTAGCCGCCGATCAGTGACGGCTCCTCGTCGCCGGCCGTCACCGCGCCGGTGGTCACATCCACGTCCTCGACGCGCACGTTCTCGATGAGCCGACCCGGCGCCGGATTGTAGTCCTTGTTCCACTTGGTCTCGATGTCAAGCACACGACCGTGGCTGATGCGTTCGATGCGCACGTTCTTCCACAGCACGTCGCGCACCGTGTTCTTGTCGCCCGCGTTGATCGCCATCACGCCCAGATAGTTCGGCTGGTACTCGTTGTGTTCGAGCACGTCCATGTCCTCGAAGCTGATGCGCTCGATCACGTCGCCGTCGTGCTCGTGGTCGCCGTGCGTGCCGATCATCATCGGATGCGCCACGTCGGCCCACAGCGTGCAGCCGTGTGCATGCACGTTGCGCGAGCCGCCGCGGTACTCCCAGCGCGAACCGTACACGGCGATGCAGTCGTCGGACGTGCGCAGGAAGCAGTCGGCGATCTCCACGTCCTCGCACGCCATCATGTCGATGCCGTCCGACCAGCCCTCGCAGCTGAACGACTTGAGGCAACGGATCGTCACGTCCTGCGACTTGCCCATGAACACCGAATAGTGCGGCGGGTTGATGAGGATCAGGTTCTCGAGCGTGACGTGCTTCGAGAACGTGACCATCACGCCGTTCGTGCCGGCCAAGCGCTTGAAGTCGGCCAGATACAGCACGCCGCGGCCGCGCACGCGCACGTCCTCGGCATGGTCGATGATGAGCGATCCCTCGATCACGGCGCCGCCTTCGAGGATCACGTCGACGTGCGACGGCAGCCGCCACTCGCCGTCGAACAGGTAGTAGTAGCCCGGCTTGATGCGCACGACGACGCGCTCGTCGCCGCTGCCGTGCTTGCCGACACGCGCGCGCTCGATCTGGTCGTTGAGTTCGGGGCCGATGGTGAGCACGTGCTCGACGGTCACATCGGCTTGATCGTAGTCGTCGAGCAGACGGCCGGCGAGAACGTGCAGGTTGTGGTGACGTTCGCGGTTGAGCTCGACGCTCAGGTTGGCGGGATGGTCGAGCGTGAACGTGACGCGGTTGGGCTGCACGTGCGGCTCGACACCGACGGACAGCGGGCGCACGTCGGCGCGATATGTGTAGAACCAGCCGTTGACCTTGACTTCGACCTCGACGCGGCCGGAGAAGTCGAAGTAGCACATCGACGACTCTTGCACGTAGTGCGAGTCGATTTTGACGCGGTAGACCGGGACGGACTGCCAGCCTTCAGCGGTCGCGTCGTCGTCGGTCGGGACTTCGCCGGCGGCCAGTGGGCGGACTCGGACGCTGTATTCCTTGCGCAGCGTTGCGCCGGCCGGGGCCGGGTAGACGCGGATGGCGCCGGCGTTGGATGTATTCATGATCGTCACCTTTCGTTGTGATGTCGCCGTTGCGCGCGGTCATCGCCGCGCAACGTGCGTAACTAGTTACCCTTACTGCTGATGTCCAGCATAGTGCATTGCGGCCGATGCCACGACGACACGACAGCATCGTCTGTCCGGCGAGTCCGCGCCGCAGCGCATCGGTCGGCATGTCCGAACACCTGTCCGCCGAACGGATCGTCGGACAGGCGAAGGGGCGGGCGGCGCTTTGCGCGTCGCTCGCCCCTTCCCTGGCTGTTCCCGCTGACACCCCCGTCAGAAGGAAGAATCGATGCCGTTCGGACGATGCGTCAGCCGATACTCGTCGAACGGAAAACAGGTCGTGAAAACGGGTCGTTACGGAATTATCCCGGAATCATTCTTGAATCATCCTCGAATGAGGACTCAACCCTTCGAATCCCGATCCCGATTCCGACCGAGACCTCGGCCGGAATGCCGGTCAGAATCCCGGACGAAACCCGCCCTCCAACGCCGATCGAACCGGTGCCGACGGAACCGGAATGGTCGATATGGCGGGTTCCGCATCCGCGATCAGAGCATCAGAGCATCAGAGCATCAGAGCATCTGGACCTTGTCGAAGAACTTGTCGGCATAACCGGTCTCGAACTTGACGAGCTTGTCGTAGCCGAGCGACTTGGCCTTCTCGACCATGTCCTTCTCGAGGCTGTTGAACTCGGAGTCGGAGTTGGCGTAGATCATCTTCCACGAGTACTGCTTGATCACGTCGCCGACCTGACTCTTGATAACCTTGTCCTGATCGCTGTATTCGATGGACGGCAAGTCCGGGGTCTTGAAGCCCTTGACCTGGCCCTTCTTGATCAGGTATTCCTGCACGTTGAGCGCACCGTCGTGGTCGGCGGTCCACTCCTTGTCGAGGGAGCTGGCGTTGCCCTTGAGGTAGGAGTCCCACTGGTTGTAGACCACCGGGAAGTCGTAGTCCTTGCCGGTCGGGGTGCCAGTGGAGGTGTTCACGCGGGCCTTGAAGGTGTCCTGCACCTTGCCACCGCCGTCCTTCGCGGGCACTTCGGCGCTCCAGTCGCCCTTGCCGAGGTCGGTCAGCTCCGGCTGACCCTGCGCGTTGCGCTTCCACAGCACGCCCTCCGGGCCGTTCTCGAAGCCGAAGGAGCCCTCGTCTCCGTACATGAAGTTGAGGAACTTCACGGCGTTGTCCTTGTTCTTGGAGTTCTTGGCGAGGCCCCAGAACCAGTTGGAGCCGAGCGTGGAGGTGGCCTGATAGCTCATGGCGTCGTCGCTGGGGACGCGCTCGTAGCCCTTGTTCTGCGCGGTCATGTCCTTGTTGACCGGGTTGTAGTTGAGGTTGCCGAGGTAGCCGTACACCCACATCGCGGACTGGCCCTTCTCGGCCTTCTTCATGTAGTCGTCCCACGTCTGGGTGGCGGAATCCGGATCGAGTAGGCCGTCCTGATGGATGGAGTTAGCCCACTTGAGCGCGGTCAGATAGGTGCCTCCGTCGGCGAGGATGTCCTCGACCTTCTTCTCCGCAGGGTTAAGGTTGATGAAGTCGTAGGAGTTCACACCATCGTTGGTAATCCAGCCCAGTTCGGTGGCAATGGAGCGCAGCTGGCCGGCGGAGGTGGTGTCCCAGCCGCCGAACAGGCTCAGCGCGTACATGTTGTCGCCCTTCTCGGTCTTGGAGTGAGCCTTGGCCATCTTTTCGGCGATGTCCTTGTAATCCCAGTAGGTCTTGACTTCCGGGGAGCCGAGCTCCTTGTAGTAGTCGTAGCGGAAGCTCGGCACGTTGACCGGGTCGCCCTTGCCGAGTTCGGCCTTCTGCGCGGCGCCGGCCGGGATGGCGTACACCTTGCCGGAGTCCATCTTGGTCATGCGGTTGATCGCGTCAGTGAAGCGGAACGCGTTCGGCAGCTTGCTCTTGTACGCGCTCAGGTCCTCGACCGCGCCGGCGTCAATGGCCTGCTTGAGCGAGTCGCGGCTGTTGAACGCGATCAGGTCGCCGAGCTGGCCGGTGGTCAGCTTGGTCTGGAAGCGGTCGGTGCCGCCGACGGTGGACGGGGTGACCTTGACGGTCAGGCCGGTCTTGTCCTTGAGCCACTTGCCGACGTAGCCGTCGAGCTGGCCTTCGTACGTGGCGTTCTGCGTGAAGATGGAGATCTCGTTGGAGCTGCTCGCAGTGTTGGTGCCGCCGCATGCGGCCAGCGGGACGATCATGGCGATGCCGGCCACGGCCGCGATGCCGGTAACCGCTTTCTTGCCATTCCAACGTGAAGACTTGGTCATTGTTGCTTCCCTTGCTCGAAACTTCTTCGGTTCAGCACCGCTTTCAAACCATTTCGATATTTCTTTGAATCCATTCAAAAGCGGAACTGGTTACATTAAAGCGCTTTCCTTGAATCGTGTCAAGATATATTCAACTTCGGCGTTTCGGGCCATTTTTCAACAAAAACAGTCATGCAAACAACCGCAACAGTGTGCCTCAAGTTTACGTAACAGGTTACGTAACCATCGCGATGCAGCAATACTCACGATTGCAAATGCACGGCACCCCCGCACGCGCACGCGTGCACATACACCCGCACATCCGCACACGCGCACCCGCACCCGCACATCCACGCCCGCACACACGCACACCCAAATGACAAAACGGATCCAGCTACCTGATGTTCTGAATCCAAATGTCCGATGAGAGTACTCCATAGTCACGCGATGGCAAAATACAACCCGATTCCATCGAGTGACATCAGCTCCAGTCACGCGACGGAATTGACACGCTCCAATCCATCCCGTGACCCCGATGTCAGAGGTTTCGAAGCGATTCCACAGTCACGCGATGGCAAAATGCGCCCAGATTCCATCGCATGACACCAGCTCCAGTCACGCGATGGAATTGACACGCTCCAATCCATCCCGTGACCTCGGCATCAGGGATTTCGAAGCGATTACACGGTCACTCGATGGAAATTGACTCCTCCATGCCATCCCATGATTATCCGTACAATCACGGAATGGAACAACATCCTGATTTTCCATCCTGTGACCTCCATTGCACGGAATTTCGAAGGATTTCGAGGTCACGGGACAGCATTGGACCGTTTCAATCCATCGCGTGAACAGTCGGCCGGTCATGCGATGGAACAATCCCCCGTTTTTCCATCGCATGTCCCTCCCCTGCAATGCAAGCTCCCCCTGCAATGCGGTCTACCCCGCAATGCGCCCTTCGCAACGCTCTTGAAACTTGCCATCCCCACATGTCCCAGCAGCGAAGCGAAGCACTCGGTCACCCCGCTCAGTACTCCTCGCGGTACTTCAGCGGCTTGCCGGCGACGGCGCGGGCGAGCTCCTCGGTCACATTCAGGCCCATCGCATGCAGTTCGGAACCGGTCGAGCCGGCGATGTGCGGCGTGAGGATCACGTTCGGCATGTCCCACAGCGGCGAGTCGCTCGGCAGCGGCTCGGGCCAAGTCACGTCGAGGATCGCGTTGATGCGGCCCGTCTTGAGCTCCGCGATCAGCGCATCGTGGTCGACCACGCGGCCGCGCGCCGAATTGAGCAGCGTTGCGCCGTCCTTCATCAGCGCAAGCTCACGCGCGCCGATCATGCCACGCAGGGGCGGAATGTCGGGAGCGTGCAGCGAGACGATGTCCGACTGCCGCAGCAGCGTGTCGAGATCGGCCTTGGTCGCGCCGTACGACGCGGTCTCGTCGGCGGACATGTCGATCGCGTACGCGAGCACGTCCAGCCGCGTCATCTGCAGCATGGTCATGAGCCGACGGCCGATGCGTGACGACGCACACACCAGTCCGACGGTCTTCTCGTAGTTGCCGACGTTCGCGAACACGCTTTGTACGTCCACCCACGCGCCCCAGCCACGCTGTTCGTGGTACATGCGTTCGGCGCGGAAGAACTGCTTGTTGGCGAGCAGGATGTTCGCGAAGCAGTATTCGGCGACCGGCAGGCCGTTGATGTAGCCGGAGTTCGACAGTTCGATGCCGCGCTTTTTGGCAACGTTTGCAGCCGTGTCGTCCGTAAAGATGCGCGCCGCGGCGCCGCTTGCGGCGAAGATGCCCTTCAGGCGCGGCATGGAGGCGAGCACGGCCTCGTCGATCAGATTTTCGCCGCCCCAGCCGGTGATGATGTAGTCGGCGCGGGCGATGCGTTCGGCGTTCGCCGGGTCGCGGAAGTCCTCGACGACGACCGGGCGACCGTTTTCGTCGCGGTCCCAGTCGGCCACGGACTCGAGCTCACGCCACGCGTCGCGGCCCATGATCTTGTCGACCAGATCGGCCGGACGGAACGAGAATATGACGAACGGCCTGTTTTCGCACTGCGTTTCGACATTGTCCAATGATTGCAATGATTCCTGCGTCATAGGGCGCTCCTTCGATGCTGCTCAAGTTCGGCACAATCTCTTGCCTGATTGATTGTACGGCAGTTGAAAACGCTTTCCGACGATTTGCCATGTCTTGTATGAGGAGCAACCATCAACACCGGCGATCACAACATGTGCCGACGCCACGCATATCCAAGTCAACCCCGACGGCCCCTGACCGGACAGCCACCGGCCCCAATTGGTCTTCACCGACAGCAACCACCGGTCCTCGCACGCAGTCGCATTGCTGGTTCCCGGGATTTTCCGGCAATAATCCCGGGAACCAGCCCATGTTCGTGTGAACATGCTTTTGCCTGAAATTTCAACGATCCACAGCTATGCCGATGTGCGTTATTGTGCGGTTCCTGGTTCCCGGGATTTTGGCGGCCAATCCCGGGAACTGGCTCAGCGCTCTCACCCCATACAAGCCATGCCGGGCATGCCCAAGCATCAGGACCGCACGCCCGCCACGGCAGGGCGGACGCTCACACGCGGCTTTGCCGGAACGAACCGGCAAAAGCGGTTGATCAGGTTGACGATCTGGCCGGTGATAACCGCGGCGACGACCGTGCCGACCCCAAGCCCGTCGACGCGGCCGAAGAAGACAAACGACATGATGCCAGCGATGATGACCAGCGACACGTCGAAGCAGACCTTGACCGTGCCGAAACGCACCTTGGTCACGATCGCGAAGGCGTTCACGACGCCCTCGCCCGGCACCATGATGAGCCCGGGCGCGACCTCCATGCAAATGCCGAGCGCCAGGATCGCACAGCCGAGCAGCAGTCCGGCACCTTGGCTCCACCACGCGTCCGGCACGAACCACGTCAGCAGGCGCATGCTCACGTCAAGCGTGGCCGCGAACCAGAACGTGGCCGCCAACTGCAAGTACTGAACGGGGTGAAAGTCGCGCCGCAGCAGGGCGATCTCGATGAGGAGGAACGCGACGTTGACCGCGAAGGTCGTGACGCCGAAGCTGATCTGGGGGAATCGCAGCGTCGTCACCCATGCGATGCTCGAGATCGGCGAGGTGCCAAGATCGCTTTTCGTGATGAGCGCGATGCCGAACGATTCGACGGCAAGTCCGGCCAGAAAGCAGATGATTCGTTTGACGATGTATGGCATATTTCATTCCTCCCCTTACGTGCGTCCCGCTGCTCCGCCGGCTCGTCGACAACGACCGGGGAGGAACACGGACTCGTTGTGCAACCTGACCCTCACTATACCACATCTCGGTAAGCGCTTACCATAATAAGGACACGCTTAACCAACGATTTACTACACATGCAATGAACTTAACGGCAAACGCTTACCCATGAAAAGCACACAATAGGCCCACAGGAGCCCCTCAACCACACCCGCACCCGGAACCCAAGAGCCGTATTTCGCGCCTGCAAAGAACAATCCGCAAAGAGAGAGGCAGTTTCCACGAATTACAAAGGTCTATCCGCAAACTGAGAGGCAGCCATACATGATATGACCAGCGAACAACGCCATCGTCCAAGCGGACTGCAGCCGTTTTTCGGCCGGCCGCCCGAAGCGATTGCCTCTCAGTTTGCAGATAGACCCGTGCAGAACGCGAAAACTGCCTCTCAAATCGCAGATAGACCCGTCACGATCGATTCATGACCGTCCGGCTACTCCTCACTCAGCGTGATGTTGGCGTTGGCGAGGGTCATGTCGGAAACGGTGATGCGCTGGGTGCGCCCGTCGGCCAGACCGACCTCGATCACGCCGCCGCGACCGTCCGCCGTCGGGGTTTCGCGCACGGAACGCACCTGCGGGGTGCCATCGTGCTGTTCGACGACGGTGACGAAGCTGCCTGTGCGCCCGTGCGCGCGGATGTCGAGCGTGCGACGGCGGTCGCGCTCATCGCCGATCGGATAGTCCGCACCGACCGTCGCCATGAACCGCACCGCACCACCATGCGCCGCAACAAGATCCGCAGTCAGATCAACGCGCACCACGGCCGGAGCACCCGCGTCCGCCGGAGAGGCGGGGATGCTCGTCGCCATGCGCTTCGAGTCGATCTTGACCGGACCGCCCTCGTAGTCGAGGTCATCGGCCGGCACGGGCACCGTGTTCTCCACCGTGTACAGCAGGGAACGGATCGGCACCTTCATCCCGTCCGCGCACTCGACCATGCCATTGCCCCAGAACAGGCTCGGGACCGGCGGCCAATGCTCGTTCTCCTCCGCCACGAACGACTCATCGCTCACCGCCTGCAACGTCAACGACTTCGCATCCTCCGGAACCGCCACGTCCACGTCGCCCGCACCGAAGATCCACGCGCCGAACTTGCCCGATGCGAGCGGCTGCGCGCCCACGTACCGGTCCGGCGTGAACGCGTCATCAGCCAGCACCAGCGCCGACGCGCCTGCCGCAACGGTCTCGGAAGCGCCCGCGGCCGCCACGCTCAGCTCGGCCACGGACGCCGGCTTGACGAACGAACCCGCCACGGGACCCGCGAACACCGCGTAGTGCAGTTTCTGCTGGATCTGGTAGTACTCCGGGTCGCAGCCGACGACGATCTGACGCGAAGCCGGCGCGACCGACCACACGTCCATGTGCATGATGCCGGGCGCGTTGTGGTTGGAGCGCGTGTTCGTCATCCACTTGCCGCCGTTGAACTGGCTCATGTCCACGTCGAACGACGTCTTGACCGTGCCGCGCGCATCGAACACATGGCAGTCGGTGATGAACTGTCCGCTGGACAGCGGCGACGGGTCAAGCTTCGGTTCGACGCCGCGATACGTCAGATCAGGCGTCAGATCAGGCATCAGATCAGGCGTCACGTCGACCGTCATGCCGGCGGCTGCCGTGTCGGCAGCCACACCGTCATCCGACCCGTGTTCGCCGGCGTTCGCCGACACGACACCCGCGACGACCGAATCGACGATCGTCCCGTCCGACGCAACACCGCCGGTTGAATACGCGAAGTGGTCACGGTCCGCGGGATCGTCGCACGGATACGCCAACGCTCCCCCGTGCTCGCCGACGATCGAACGCAAACCATTCACGTGCATCAACACGTCATACTGATGTTCCGCAGAACCGGACAGGTAGTCGACGAGCACGATGTAGTCGTCGGTCACGAGCGTGGCGCGACGCTGCGTGATCGGCTCGGTGTAGCCGCTGCGCGACGCGTACTTCGGCGCGTCTCCCGACTCGGGCAGCGCAACAAACCGTCCCTCGATCCACGCCTGTTCGGCGAAATCCGCACCGGAAGTCACGACCCAGCCGCCGTACGGCGGGTTGCACCAGCGCGTGACGATCTCCTGCACCACCACCTGCAAATCGGGATCGGAGCGGAACTGCAACGTCTTCGCACCCGTCGGATCCTGTTGCTTCAGGTCCACGAGCGCCATGTTGTGCGTGACCGAGTTCTGCACGTAGAACTTGTACATGAACGTGTGGTACGAGTACCAGACGTTCTCCGGATTGTAGAAGTTCTTGCCGAACCGGCGGATCGAGTTCAAAGCCAGACGATCATAATGCCCGTGCGCACCGCCGAGCACGCCGGTCTTGACCGTCACCTGATACTGCTCGCCCAGATCACGGCCCGGCTTCTGCGAACGCAGCATCGTGATGCCGCCCACGGGCGAGGTCACGGAGCGGCCGAACGCCGACAGCGCAGCCGCGTCGACCGCCGGCAGCTCGTCCACGCCGTACCACAGGTCGCGCTTCTCCGGCGGCACGGTGGCGAGCAGCGGCAGCAGCGACGGCTCACGGTAAATGCGGTATGCGAGATCGTAGCGCGGGTCCATGAGCTGGTAGGCGGGGGCACGGTCCTCGCTCGAATCGTTCATGCCGAAGATCACGCCGTCGTGGCTGAAGAACGGGGTTAAAGAATCCACGAGCTGCTTGACGGAACGCGTGTTGTGTTCGAACTTGCCCCAGATTTCGGTGGTGAGTCCGTCGATGCGGTCGGCGGCGGGCAGCATCGGGTCGTCGTACGCGCTGAATCGGCCGTAGCTGGCGGGCACTTGGATGTCGCGCAGGTTGAAACCCCACTTGTCGACCGTGGTGATGAGCTGCAGGAACGTGCCCATGGCGAGATAGTTGTAGCCGATCGCGGACTCGTACCACCAGCCGTCGTCGAGCACGCCGCGCGACAGGTGGTCGAGGATGCCGCCGTCGCAGTGCATGAAGTAGTCCATCTCCTCGATGTCCTGCATTTCGGCCGCGCATTCGATGCAGCCCTGCAGTTCGCACAGCTGCCAGTTGGACAGCTTGCCCTTCATCATCTCGCAGCGGATGATCTCCATAAACGTGCGGAAACACTCGTGCACGCGCGCCACCTCGGCGTCCGTCAGCAGGTCGAGTCCGCGCATGTGGTCGACGGTGAACGCGATGAACTTGAAGAACTCGCCTTCGTGCACGAGCTCCTGGCTGCCGCCCTTGATGGTGCGGAAGTAGCCGTCAGGCGCGATCATTTCGCGCAGGAATCGCGCGGATTTTTCGGCAAACCGGCGCTCGCCGCTCAGGAGCGTGATGAGCACGCAGTTGTACGCTTCGTCCGAATTGCGCGTCTGGAAGAGGTGGTCGGCGGCCGGGTCGACGGCGGGCACCTGCCAGCGTTCGGCCTGCTCGTAGCGCTGCCGATAGGCGGCCTTGGCCCAGTCCTGCGTCGCGATCTTGTGCTTGATGCCGTCGATGTCCGCTTTGGTGAGCGTGGTGCGGTAGTCGTCGGAGTGGTTGACGGTGACGAACCGCATGGTCTGCGACGCGCCGCTTGCGGACGTGACGACGAGCAGCTGGTCCTCGTGCCCGTACGGCGCGAGACGTTCGGACGAGTGCACGGTCAGACGCACGACGCGGCGTTCGCGCGGCTGGAGCGTGACGACGAGCGGGCCGGACGCCGACTGTTGCGACGACGATTGTCCGGCCGACGACTTCGATGCGACGACCGACGCCGTCGTGGCCGCGGCCGTTGCCGAAGCCGGTTCGTCGGCCGCAGCAGCCGACGCGTCCGATTCGACGGTATATTGCGACCCGCCGCTGACGGACGGCAGCACGGACCGGTCGTTTTCGCCGATCGTCGTCGCATCGGTCACGTCGGCGAGTTCGGTCGCGAGGACTTCCTTGCCGTGACGCCTAACGCTTGCGGTGACGGTCTGTGGCGCGTCGAGCATGTTCACCAGCGTCACGTCATACGAGGCCGTCGACGCGGGATCGGCCGCGACGAGCGCGCGACCGCGCACCGCGCAGCCGAGCAGCAGCTCGCGCGCGGCGATGAAGCGCACGACGGTCGGCTCGACCTCGTTCTCGGCGTCACCGTCATCGGCCGCGACGGTCACGGCGACCACGCCCTTGGGCAGCACGCCCATGCCCTCGTCGAACGAGAACTGCGCGAACGGCACGAACGTGGGCGCGCCCGGCACCAGCACCGCCGCGGCCGTCACCTCCGGCAACGCCTCCTCGCGCGGATTGCGGCACAGCGAACAGGTGAGCGTCACCGTCACCCGCGTCGGAACCGTCACGTCCGCGGCCAGCTCGAGACCGTACCAGTCAAGCACGTCGGCCGCGTGATCGTTCGACTCCCAGAACCCGTGCACATCCCACAGTTTCTTGTCATTCGGATTCGGATGCGTGAACCGCACCCCGCCGGGCACGCCTGCGCGCTCCCACCGCGTCACGTCGACCACGGTCTGTTCCGGAAGATATCGCATGAGACTACTCCTTGGATTGCGGACGGCCATCGCGGCCGACCATGAATAACCATGATTTAAGGGAATGGTGAAGGTTCGAAGAGCCGAGCGTTGCCCGATCACGCGCCGGCTGCGTGACGGCCGCGTGACATTCACGCCACCACGGCACCGTTACCAGCATGAATGTCACGCGCATCACGCCATGAGCGTGACATTCACGCTGGTAACCGATCCACACCCTCACCGATGTCACGCCAACAGCGCCCGTTCCGTGACATCGGCGAGAGCAACCGCCCGCAGCCCACGCCAACGCCACGAACATCACGACGAACATCACGCCCGCGGCGGCATGACCGACTCGCGCACCACCAGCTGGGTCGGCAGGATGATGTCCCGCTCCCCCGCCAACGGCAGCTTCACCGCCATCTCGCCCATTTCGGCGAACGGCGCGCGCACCGTGGTCAATGGCACGATCAAACCCTCCGCATACGGCATGTCGTCGAACCCGGCGACCGAATAGTCGTACGGCACGCGCTTGCCCATCTTCTTGAGCGTGAGGATCACGTCGAGCGCGACCTCATCGGTCACGCCCACGATCGCCGTGCAATCCAACCCCGCACGACAAGCCGTACGGAAATTGCCCGCCGACTCCACACGGTTGCGACTGTACGCCACGTCACGCGACGGATCGTGTGGAATACCCGCATCCGCGAGTGCGCCCAAGAACCCTTGATAGCGCGCGGTGAACACCGGCTCGCCCTCACGCACGCCCACGAACAGGAACCTGCGATGACCGAGCGAGATCATGTAGTTGGTCAGCTCGCGCATGCCGGCCTCGTTGTCATAGTCGACCACGGCGACGGACTCGGGCAAGTCAAGCCGCGGCCGCGCAAGCGCGACGAGCGACGTGTCCGGCTGTTGGTCGAACTGGTCGATGATGCCGGAGAACGTGTCGTCCGACATGGATCCTTCCATCACGACGACGATGCGCGAGCGCTGCGCGAGCAGCTGGCTGGCCATCTCGTCGCCGCTCATGCCCTTGAACCGGGTGGAGAACAGGCGGAAGTTCAGATGCTGGCGGTACGCTTCCTCGTCCACGGCGGCCATCATGTCGGCGTAGGTGCCGCCGGAGATGCCGGAGGCGACGAGTGTGACCGCGTTGGGCGGCGTGGTCAGCGCCTTGGCATGAACGTTCGGTACATAGCCGAGTTCTTTGGCCACAGCCTGCACGCGTTCGCGGGTCGCTTCGGAGATGCCCGGCTGCCCGTTGAGCGCGCGCGACACGGACGCGACGGACACGCCCGCCGCCTTCGCGATGTCGCGGATGTTGAGATTGCCGGTTTTCGCCGGACCGGACTTGGATTTGCCGTTGTCGATGGTCTGATGTTGGCTGCTTCCGCCTTGGATCTGATCGGCCACGATTCGTCTCCCATTGCCTCGCGTGGTGTGCGTAACTGGTTTCGACATGGTAATCGCCTCGTTGGTCAATCAGGTGAACGGTTTGGGGATGGGGAACGCGCGCAAGGCGCGTCTGCGGGCCGCGTCCGATCGGGACTTCGGGCGACGGCTCCCCCGCCGGGCCGTCCTATGCCGCGATCGCAGTCAGATGCGCGGGACTCGGCACGTACAGCTTGCGCGAGAGCGCCCAGCCGACGACCTCGTCGCGGAAACGGCGCGGATCCTCGAGGAAGAGGAAATGGCGGTGGCCGCCGCTCCACACGGTCACGTCGAACGTGCCGCAGGACTGTTCGAACCGCGCGCGTTCGACGCCCGGGTAGATGCCGAACGTCGGCTTGGTGCGCCGACGCGCGACCGGGACTGTCTTGTCGCAGATGCCGAACGCGCCGGGCGCGAGGTATTCGGACACGTAGTAGTCGACGAGCGCCTGCGGGTTGGTACGTCTGATGTCGTCGAGCACGCCGTTCCACACATCGTCGGGAATGCTCGGCGAGTGGGCGCCTTCGATGAAGTCGAGCACGGCCTTGGTCGGATCGTTGCCCATGCGCTCGAGGAAGCGCTCGTGGAATGCGCAGGTCGCCTCCTCGCCCATTGCGCCGTACGCGGGGTCGATGACGACTTCGCCGGCGACGAGTTCGGGATGGTTCGCGTGCACGGCGAGCGAGAGCTGTCCGCCCATCGAATGCGCGATGAGCAGCGCCTGCTTGCCAGCCGGAACCGTGTTGCGAATATAGTCGGCGAGGTCTTCGGCGGCGGACGGGATCGTCCACGGGCCGTCGTCGCGGCGTTCGCCGTGGCCGGGCAGCGTGTAGGCGTGCACGTTCCAGTCGTCGGGCCAGTCGACGCTGTCCCAGACGCGCGGAGAGCCTGCCCAGCCGTGCACGAGCACCGCGTATGTGGTGTCAGTCATGGTCCTCTCTTCTTTCGGTTGCGTGAATGATTGCGTACGTATCGTGCGAAATATGGTTGAAGCGCGGTTTGCGATGATCGCCGTCGCATGGTGCGTGCGATCGTCGCGGCCGTGGCGATGCTGTCGCTGCGATCATTGCGGCCGTCTCGCGTTCGCCGGTCAGATCGTCGGCGTCGCGACCGCGGTCATCGACGCGCGTCCGTCGCCGGGCTGATTTGCCGCATCGGACTGTCCGGACGCGCCGGCCGGACGCTGTTCGTCGGCGATCGGCAGCTCATCCTTGCCGAGCAGTCGCAGCTGCTTGTTCCAGCGCGCGGTGATGAGCGCGGAGACGACGAACAGCGGCACGCTCGCGCACATGACCGGGATCAGGCCGGGCAGCAGCGCGCACAGCACGACGGTGATCGCCTCCACGGCAAGGATCTTGATCGACGTGAGCGTCCACATGGCCGGCAGCAGCAGCGAGTTCTTGACCAGCGCCGGGATCGTCAGCTCGAAGTTCGCCTCGTTCGCGGCCAGATACGGCAGCGCGAGCGCGACGACGTAGACGAGCACGACCAGCGGCACAAGCCACGGGCCGTTCTGGTACTTGAGCACCCACAGGCTGAGCGTGAGGCTGGCGCAGACGGCGACGAACAGGAACGAGACGAACCAAAAGCGACGGAACGCGGCCTTGTACAGCTGCCATGCACGGGCGGACCAGCGGAATGCGTCGCCTTCGCGCTCGTAGGAGCGGAAGACGCCGACAATGGCGACGGTGGCCGGCACGAGGCCGAACACGCCAAGGCCCATGATTGTGAACGCGATCCACATGAGGTTCATCAGGGCGAGACGCGAGATCAGCAGCGTGATCTCGTAGACCTTCTGGGCGACTGCCTGCTTGTTCATGATGATGCTCCTTGGTGTGCTGCCTGCCGTCGGCGGTGCTTGTGATGTCCGTGCGTGTTGTCCGTATTGTCCGTGCGATACGGGGAAGGCTCCCCTTCCCCGTGAAGCGGGAACGGGGAGCCGTTCTGTGATGCGGGCGAAGTGCCGTGTTGCATTTCCGTGTGGTCCTTCCAATCCACCTCGGCTCCCCTTGTCAGGGGAGCTGTCACGCAGTGACTGAGGGGTAGTCAGAACCTCCACATTGCATCCCGTAAAGCGCTCGCCCAGTTGTTTAATCAGTCAAGATCACTCGGCGTCGAAGTATTCCTGCGCGAACTTGGTTTCGAACTTGACAAGCTTGTCGTAGCCGAGGGCCTTGGCCTTCTTGACCATGTCCTTCTCGAGGCTGTTGAACTCGGCGTTGTCCTTGGTGTAGATCATCTTCCAGGAGTACTGCTTGATGACGTCGCCGACCTGGCTGACGACCACCTGGTCCTCCTTGCTCCACTCCATCTGGGAAACGTCCTTGGCCGGGAAGGCGGTGACCGTCTTGTCCTTGACCATGGCGGCCTTCATGTTCAGGGCGCCGTCGTGGTCGGCGGACCATTCCTTGTCAAGCTCGCTGGCGTTGTCGGTCAGGTAGGTGTCCCACTGGTTGTAGACGGACACGGAGTTGTACTTCGGGTTGACGGCGTTGACGTTCACGGTCGGGCCGTTGACGCGGGCCTTGAAGGTCTCGTTGACGTGGCCGCCGCCGAGCTTCTCCGGCACGTTGGCGGACCAGTCGCCCTTGCCGAGGTCGGTGAGCTCCGGCTTGCCGTCGGCGTTCATCTTCCACAGCACGCCCTCCGGGCCGTTCTCGAAGGTGAAGGAGCCCTCGTCGCCGTACATGTAGTTGAGGAACTTGAGCGCGCCGGCCTGGTTCTTGGCGTTCTTGGCCACGCCCCAGAACCAGCCCTCGGTGCCGCCGATGGTGGACACGTTCTCGACGACGTTCATGGAGTCGTTGGAAATGCGCTCATAGCCCTTCTTCTGGGCGGTGAGGTCCTTGTTGACCGGGTTGAAGTTCAGGTTGCCCATGTAGCCGTAGATCCACATGGCGGACTGGCCCTTCTCAGCTTTCTTCAGGTAGTCGTCCCAGGTCTGCGTGGCGGAATCCGGGTCGAGCATGCCGTCCTGGTAGATGGAGTTGGCCCACTTGAGGCCCTGCAGGTAGAGGCTGTCGTCCTCGAGCAGGTCCTGGACCTTCTTGTTGATCGGGTCCATGTTGATGAACGTGTAGCCGTTGATGCCGTCGTTGTTGGTCCAGCCGTTCGCGTAGGCGATGGAGCGGATCTGCTCGGCGGAGGTGCCGTCCCAACCGCCGAAGAGGCTCAGCGCGTAGAAGTTGTCGCCCTTCTCGGTCTTGGGGTGGGCCTTGACCATGGCCTCGGCCACGTCCTTGTAGGACCAGTAGTCCTTGATCTCCGGGGAGCCGAGTTCCTTGTAGTAGTCGTAGCGCATGGCCGGCACGTTGACCGGGTCGCCCTTGGACAGCTCGGCCTTCTCGGCCACGCCGGACGGGATGGCGTACACCTTGCCGGAGTCGAGCTTCTCCATGCGCTTCACGCCGTCCTTGAAGCGGAACACGTTGGGCAGCTTATCCTTGACGGTGTTCAGGTCGAGCACTTGGCCGGCGTCGATGGCCTGCTTCAAGGCGTCTCGGCTGCCGAACAGGACGAGGTCGCCGAGGTTGCCGGTGGTCAGCTTGGTCTGGAAACGGTCGGTGCCGCCAACGGAGGACGGGGTGACCTTGACGGTGAGTCCGGTCGCGTCCTTGATGCCCTTGCCGACGTAGCCGTCGAGGGTGCCTTCGTAGGTGGCGCCCTGCGAGAAGATCGAGATCTCGTTCGGGTTGCCGGCCGCGGTGGATCCGCCGCAGGCCGCCAGCGGGACGACCATGGCCGCGGCCGCAGCAGCGGCGCTCATGCGGGCGATGTACTTCTTGTTCATGGGTTTCTCCTTCTTTGGGGGTGTCAGGCGCGGGACCTGCCGTGGTCTCGCGACGTGTGATGTTGTTCGGGGTTGCGGTAGCCGGCCGTGTCCCCCCGGGGAACCAGTTGCTCGGCAATGAGCGATTGAGTAACTAGTTACGATTTTGGGTGCGCAGGATTGCTACGGATTGTTTGGTTATGGGGGTATCAACTTCGCCGGCCGGGCGTAAAGCCGGCGAAGTCAAGACTCATATCAGCCTTTGACGGCGCCGATCGTGATGCCCTTGACAAAGTACTTCTGCATGAACGGGTAGACGATGAAGATCGGCAGGACGGTGACCATCGTGACGGTCAGCTTGATCGACTGCGTGGTCACGCCGGTCGCGGCCATGTCGGCGCCACCGCCGTTCTGCGCCATGATGTTCGCCATGGCCTGCGCCTGCGACAGGTAGCGGTACAGCACGTACTGCAGGGTCTGCAGCTTGTCGTTGGTGATGTACAGGACGGTGTCCATGAAGCTGTTCCACTGGCCAACGGCGGAGAAGATCGCCAGCGTGGCCAGGATCGGGCCCATCAGCGGCAGTGCGATCTTGAAGAACACGGTCCACGTGCCGGCGCCGTCGATCTCAGCGGCCTCCTGCAGCGACTGCGGGATGGACGATTCGACGTACGTCTTGACAAGCACGATGTTGAACGCGGAGACCGCACCCGGAATCACGTACACGAGGAAGTTGTCCAGGAGGCCAAGGTAGTTGAACAGGATGTAGCCCGGGATCAGGCCGGCGTTCACGTACATCGTGGCCACGAAGAAGCGGTAGATGAACTGGCGGTGGGCCATCTTCGTCTGCGTCATCATGAAGCCGAGGAACGCGGAGACCGCCACGCACAGCACAGTGCCGATCACGGTGCGCAGCACGGACACGACGGTCGCATTCGCGATGCCGGGCAGCTCGAAAATCGTCTTATAGTTGTCGAAGTGGATGCCCTGCGGCCAGAACAGGACCTTGCCGTCGGCACTGAGCTTGTTGTTCGAGATGGTGTTAATGAAGATATACCAGAACGGGTAGAAGCAGATGAACGCCATGAACACCATGAAGATGGTGTTGCACACGTTGAACACCTTCTCGCCGGTCGACAGCTGGTCCATCGGGTTGCGCGAATCCTTCTTGGCCTTCACGGCCTTGGCCGGCTTGGCGGCCCTGGCGGGCTTGACGGCCGAAATCGCCTGTGCGGACATGATCAATGCTCCTTTGCTTATCGAATGAGGCTATGCGGCCGGACTAGAAGATCGAGTTGCCGCGGACCTTCTTGGAGATGCCGTTCACGGAGAACAGCAGCGCCAGGGAGACGACGGTCTTGAGGATGGAGATCACGGTGGCGAACGAGAAGTTGCCCTGCGAAATACCGATGTTGTACGTGTACAGGTCAAGCACTTCCAAGGAATCCTTGTTCATCGCGTTGGAGAACACGAAGTACTGGTCCATGCCCGTGTTGATGATGTTCGCCACGCTCATCAGCAGCAGCACGAAGAACGTCGGCAACAGGCCCGGCACGGTGATGTGGATCGCGCGCTGGAAGCGGTTCGCGCCGTCGATCGACGCGGCTTCGTACAGCTCCTGGTCGATGCCGTTGATCGCGGCCAGATACATGATCGCGGACCAGCCGATGGACTTCCAGATGCCCAAGGCGGTCATCTTGAGCCACATGTGGTCGGAGCTCAGCAGGAAGTTGATCGGCTGCTTGATGACGCCCCAGTCGACGAGCAGGTTGTTGACCACGCCGTTGTCGACGGACAGGAACGCAAACACGAGCGCGTACACCAGCACCCAGCTGACAAAGTTCGGCGCGGTGGTCAGGGTCTGCACCACGCGGCGCAGCTTGCTGGAGCGCAGCTCATACAGCAGGATCGCGAAGATCAGCGGCAGGACGCTGCAGGCAAGTCCCAGGAAGCTCATGCCGAGCGTGTTCACCAGCACACGGCCGATGGTGTGCATCTGCTCGGGCGAGGAGACGATCGACTGGAACCACTTGAGTCCCACGAACGGCATCTCCCACGGGGCCACGCCCGGCTGGTAGTCCACGAACGCGAAATACCAACCCAGCAGCGGCAGATAGTTGAAGACCAGCACGAACGCCGCGAACGGCAGCACCATGTACAGCAGGCGCCAGCTATGCGACAAAAGCCTTGGGGTCTTTTTGACCTGTTCCATCAATCCTCCTCACCGAGAACCCCGATCCGCGCGGACATCGCGCCAACCGGCCGGAATGCGGGAACGTCACAGACCTCGTGTCCATTTCCGCTCTGTTGTTCTGTTGGTTATCACCATATCACGTAACCAGTTACGCAACAAATCATCTCTTGCGCGACACGCCGGTAAGCGCTTACCGCGTTTGCGTCACCATCGTTGAAAAAACTGGCAAATCAGCATCATTCCGACATTTTCAAAAACTTTAATTGTGTCATTTCACCGTGTGTCGCACGCGCAGCAACATCATCGACACCAACCGATTCCCCGCCATCACCTCGCCAAAACGTAACCTATTACGCAACAATCCACGTAACATCACGCACAATTTCCCCCCGTCGTATCACAACTCGCTTCGTCCAAACGGACTTCTCGATGCACGCTCGACACGCATCTCATCGAATGATGGGCGCCAACCATCCTCAAGCCATGCGGCGGACCATCCATTCGACCATCCACTCGGACCGGATGTTCGAATGCCTGCATCATCCTTCCAGTGTCATGGCATTGTGGGCATAGACGGGTACGTCGCCACGGGATCGTGGGCATGAACGGTACGCAAACAGGCCCATTCCCGCCCATTCATATACCGTTCATACCCACGTTTTCGCACATAGTCAGTTCATGCCCACGACCGTGGACAAAAAGGACCGGGTTATACCCACGATTGGAATTCCTCCATCACCACGGCAAGCACAAAACACGGTATTGTCCCGGTTATACCCACAACCCATGCCCCACAGCCGGCATAGCGACAACATCGCGTGCCCCCGTTTCTCGCAGGCGCTTCCATCATCAGACGGACGCATTACGCCGCTCACCGAAGCAGATTTTAGCATAATTATGCTAAAATCCACCGTGGAGGTGATTCCAATGACCGATCAGATGATCCGCCCGGTATCGGACCTGCGCAATAATTTCGCGGACGTCTCCCGCATCGTACATGAGACCGGACAACCCGTGTTCCTTACCAAAAACGGATTCGGAGACATGGTGGTGCTCAGCATGGAGGCATACGAGCAGCTGCAGTTCGACAGTCAGGTATATAACATGCTGGTCGAAGGCGAACGCGAAGCCGAAACCACCGGCAAACGATTCAGCCCGAAAGAGGCACTGGCTTCCATGCGCGCCGCGATTGACGGAGCCGCGCGTGTATAAGGTGGAGATTCTGCCGAAAGCCGTTTCGGACATGAACGAGGCCGTCTCTTATATCGTGCGCGAATTAGAAAGCCCGCAAGCGGCGGAAACCCTCGCCGTCAATCTGAACGCGGCGATCGAGGAACTCGCCGAATATCCGTATGCGCGTCCCGCATACATTCCGATACGGCCGCTGCGGCACGAGTATCGGCGCGTGATCGTAGGCAATCACGCCGTGTTCTACTGGGTCGACGAGGCGACGTCCACAGTCACCGTCGCCCGAGTCATCTACGCCAGACGCGATCTGATTCGGCACCTGCGATAGCCGAACGTATGGCAATGGGCTCTCCACCGTGCAGAGGAGAGCCCATTGCCATGTCACAGCGCCGTATCGCGCAATCATATCGTGACTTTAATCACGCCGCTCAGTCCATTCGCTTGCCGTCGACGGTGACGTCGGGATCGGCGACCATGGCGCAGCCGTCGAGCAGGACGGCGGGGCGTTCGTCGGGGCGGATCGAACGCAGGCGGATGCGGTTGAGCTCAAGGCCGTGCACGTTGCGCAGGTCCATGAACGCGGTGCGAGACCAGTCCGGCCAGTAGTTTTCGCTGGACTTGACGTCCGGCTCGGCGAGCTTGTCGACAAGCCGCGGATACTCGTCCAGCGGCGGGATGTCGGCGAGCTTCACGCCCCCGATAAACGTGTAGCGCACGTTGTCGAGCGTCACGTCTTCGATCGGGTGCCCGTCGGCCGCATCGAAGCGGATGCCGGCGAAGCGCGGCTCGCCCATCACGTCGTCGGTGAAGCGGCGGTGCACGTGCTCCATTTCCCCGTCGTCGGTCGCGATCAGGTTGCTGATCGAGATGCGCGCCATTGTGCCGATTTCGGGCATGCGGTCGAGTTCGACGGACGTGCCGTAGTCGTCGAGTTCGAAGCGGTTGTTGAGTACGGCGAAGATCGGACGGGTCACGTCGCGCATGACGATGTTGCTGATGGAAATGTCGCTGATCGAGCCGCCTTCGGTGCATTCGAGCTTGATGCCCTCGCGCCAGACGCGGTTGAGCGTGCAGTTCGAGATGCTCACGTTGTAGATGTCGCCGATGGATTTCAGGCCGATGCGGATGCCCGCGCACACGCCGGAGAATTCGCAGTTGGTGACGTGCACGTCGTGCACCGGATAGTCCTTGCTGCTGGACTGCAGGCAGAAGTTGTCGTCGGTGCCGCGCACGTAGCAGTCGGAGATGAAGACGTGCGCGCTGCCGTCGAAGTCGAGGCCGTCGCCGTTGTAGCGCTTGTCGTTCTTGATGTCGAGGCCGTGGATCCACAGGTATTCGCTGTCAAGGAACGCGGTCGTCCACGCGGCGGCCTCGTACAGGCGCAGGTTTTCGACGTGCACGTTGCGGCAGCGCAGCATGCGGATCATCATCGGGCGATAGATCGAGCCCTCGTTCGGGAACGCGGACGCGTTGCCGTCGATCATGCCGCGGCCGACGAGCGCGAAGTCGTGCTGGTCCTCGGCGTAGATGAAGCAACGGTCGAGCGCCTTTTCGTTGCGATAGCGGTTGTGGTGCACGTCGGCCGCGTAGTCGTTGATGTCGGGGCTCGCGAGCAGGGTCGCCGACTCGCTGACTTCCAGCGTGACGTTCGACTTGAGCTTGATCGTGCCGGCGAGGAACGTGCCGCCGGCGAGCACGACGCGGCCGCCGCCGTTCGCCGTGGCCTCGTCGATCGCGGTTTGGATGGCCGGGCCGTCGTTGGTCGTGCCGTCAGCGACGGCGCCGTAATCGCGCACGTCGTAGGTGAGTTTGGTGTTGATCGTCATTGTTCAGTCCTTTGCGAATATGAATGCTTGTCGTCTGTCATGCAGGAGGATCGCCAGCGTATTTGTTTCCGTCGATTCCGCTTATCCCGCATCATTTCGGTAAACGCTTTCCATTATATACGCCGACACGACCATATGCGAACCGTCGCAAAAAACTCGGCGCAGCCTCGGACCATACCGACGAACGAAGGATAAAAGTTTCAATATTCCAGATACTTCGCCTAATCAAAGGCACCACCGACCAAGACAACGCACATCGCCCCGCCCTGGTCGGCGCCAGACAGAACCATATGATCACGATACACCAAAAATGGAAAGCGCTTGCAAATGGGGTGCTTTGACGTTACGTTATGACATCGGTTACACCGCAACGGCGGCATAGCGCCGCCGCGCCACGACGGCAAAGACGGCCCAACACCGCCAACGCATCCGGCAAAGGAGCAGCATGAGCATGAGTATTTCTGCCGAAGGCCCTGCGGTCTTCGCGCCCAAGGACACCGGCAGATTCCCCTGGCGCGCGTCCATTGGACAGTTTTTCGGCACCATCGGCTGGTATGCGCCGTTCTTCGGCATAAGCGCGATCCTGCTTCCCGCCAAGATCGAGATGATCGACCCGGCACAGAAGGTGAGTTTGGTCGCCAGCGCCACGACGGTCACCATGATCATCGCGATCTTCGCGGGCGTCATCTTCGGCGCCCTGTCCGACATGACCCGCTCCCGCCGCCATATCGTCAACACCTGACCGCGATCTCGGCAGGCACCTTGTGCCGCGAGCGAGATCAACGAAGTCCAACAGGCCCGCCGTCCGCCACCCGACGCGTAGAATGGTCGAATATGCACGACGACATCACCGGCATGGCAGCCGGCCCAACGGAGCACGCGACAACCACCGCCGCCGACATCAACCGACTGGCGGCGTTCTGCGGACCGCGCGACATCACGCGACTGAATCGACCCAGCCTGATCAAGGCGACCGGACTTGAACGTGCCGACGTCATGGTCCTGTTCGGCGGCAGCATCATCGCCGGCGGCGACGTGCTGGCCGAAGGCATTCGCAACAACGTCGCGCGACGGACCATGATCGTCGGCGGAGCCGGCCACACCACGCAGACGCTGCGCGACATGATGCACGAACGCTTCCCCGACATCGTCACCGACGGCCGCTGCGAGGCGGACATCTTCGCCGACTATCTGCGCACACGGCACGGACTGGAACCGGACTATCTCGAACGCGAGTCGACGAACTGCGGCAACAACATCACCAACATGCTCGACCTGCTGCGCGCGCACGGCGAACCGTGCCGCAGTGTCATCCTCATCCAGGACGCCACGATGCAGCGGCGCATGGCCGCCGGACTGCGCAAGCACGCGCCCGACACGCGCATCGTCAACTACGCGGCATACCGCACGACCGTCATTCCCCATGCCGCCGCGCTGCGATATCTCGATCCGCCCGTCGGCATGTGGAACATGGACCGGTACGTCACGCTGCTCATGGGCGAGATTCCGCGGCTGCGCGACGACGCGAACGGATACGGCCCGGCCGGGCGCGGCTACATCGCGCACGAGGACATCCCCGACGACGTCGAACGGGCGTACGGACAGCTGAGTCGCGTTTTTGGGCTGTCCACGCGCGAGGCCAATCCGGCGTTCGCCTCGCGCTGACCCCGAGCGCGCCGGCCGTACCCGCACTCACTCCTCGGAACGATGCGGTCGCATCCGCCACCCCCGTCATTTCATCCCCGCGCATGAACACGACTGCGCGGACAGTCAACTACAGTGAGTGGCAGAGAGACGACGCATCGTGCACGTCGCGGCATCACACGCGCGGTGACATCGCGTGCCGCTCGCGAAAGACGAGAGAGACGAGGGAACATCATGGGATACATCGCTTATTTCAGCCGTCCGTTCATGCTGGCGGTCGCGCTGTGGCCGTTCGTGTCGGCCGTGCTCACGGTGCCGGTGCTGGCGCTGCTGTACCACCGCTACAATCGCATCCGGTTTTCGCAGGCGCTCGTCGCGTACGGCACGGTGCTGTACGCGATCGGCCTGCTGTGCTTCACGCTCTACCCGATGCCCGAGGACCCGGTCGCCTACTGCGCGGCGCATCATCTGACTCCGCAGCTCAACCCGCTGCAGTTCATCGGCGACATCCGCACCGACGGCCTGTCCGCGATCATGCAGCTCGCACTGAACGTCGTGTTCTTCCTGCCGCTCGGCTTCATCATGGGCCGCGTCTTCCGCTGGCCGCTTGCCGCGGCGCTGCCAGTCGGCTTCGCAACGAGCCTGATGATCGAAACGCTGCAGCTGACCGGATTCCTTGGCTTCTACCCGTGCTCGTACCGGCTGTTCGACGTGGACGATCTCATCACGAACACGCTGGGCGCGCTGCTTGGTTTTGCCGGCGCTCGGCTGTTCGACCGGCTCGTGCCGCCGCGCGCGCACGATCTGACGACGGTGACGCAGCCGGGATTCCTGCGCCGCTGCATCGCGTACATCATCGATCTGACGGTGATCACGGCCGTGGCGATGCCGACGACCATGCTCGTCACGGTGCTGTACGACATGTTCGCACTGCGCGACATCGCGACATGGCAGTCGATCCCGGTCATCGGCCACGTGTTCGGCAACGACGTCACGTTCTCCGATATGGTGACGCTGATCACGCTGCTCGTCTTCGAGCTGCTGGTGCCGTGGCTGCGCGGCGGGCGCACGCTCGGCGGCGGGTTCACGCACATGACCTGCGAGACGCGACCACGGTCCGGTTGGCGGCGCGTGCTGTTCTACACGGCACGCACGGCCGTGTTCGTGATCGTCGTGTTCGCGCGGCTGATCCCGCGTTCTGGCCTGCTCGTGTTCGTACTGCTCGTCTTCTACTGGGCCAAGAAGCAGATGCCCTACGACCTGCTGCCGGCCGATGACGAAACAGCGCTGGCTCCTCCCACACCTGCCGTCGCAACCATGTGACATCACCACGTCAGGGCAAAACGTGACAATTCATCTATAAAAACTAAGAAAAACGTGATAAAGAAGCTGATAGAATTGAGAAAAATGTGACAAACTAAGGATTTGCAATGCTGGAACGCAAAGTATGGCATGTACTCGAAGCATGGAAGCGCGGTCAAAGGCACAAGGCGCTGATGCTGACCGGCGCACGACAGATCGGCAAAACCACCTTGGTCCGCGAGTTCGCCAAACAACACTACGCTCGATTTGCGGAACTCAACTTCCTCACCGACGAGCATGCAGCCGATATCTTCTCGGGACCATTGAACGCCGCAACAATCATCACCAATCTGACCGCCTATCTGCGTACGCCGTTGGAGCCCGGCAGCACGCTGATCCTGCTCGATGAAATACAGGAATGTCCCCGCGCACGCACCGCCATCAAATTCCTTGTCGAAGACGGACGCTTCGACTACATCGAAACCGGATCGCTACTCGGCGTACGCGTCCGCGATGTACCGTCCTATCCCGTCGGCTTTGAAGAGCAATGCCGGATGTATCCGATGGACTTCGAGGAATTCTGCCGTGCAAACGGCGTACAGGACAGCACGTTTGACATGCTGCGGGAGCATTTCACTGCGCGACGTCCGGTCAGCGACTCCGTACATCGCACCATGCTCCAGCTTTTTCAGGTGTACATGATCGTAGGAGGCATGCCCGAAGTCGTGCAGCGCTACGTGGACACGCACGATGTCGCCCAAGTCGTCGCATTGCAGAACGACATCCTCGACCTGTATCGTCTGGACATCGCCAAATATGCGGAACGGTCGGACCGTACGAAAATTCGTGCGATATTCGACGCGATTCCGTCGCAGTTGGACGACCACAATCGCCGGTTCATCCTGACCAGCATCAATGCGAACGCACGGCAGAACAGGTACGCCAATAGTTTCATGTGGTTGGCCGATGCCGGCGTGGCGTTGCCGTGCTACAACGTGCAGTCGCCGGCCACTCCGCTTACCGCCAACGAGAAAAGAAGCCTGTTTAAACTCTTCATGGGAGACACCGGGCTGTTGTGCGCGGAGACGATGGACAACGCGCAATTCGCGCTGCTGCAAGGCAACCTCGAAACGAACATGGGCAGCATCACCGAAAACGTCATATCCCAGGAACTGACCGCGCAAGGATTCACACCCCACTATTTCGACTCGAAGCAGTACGGCGAAGTCGATTTCCTCGTGCAGTCGGGCACACGGGTCATCCCCGTGGAGGTCAAATCAGGCAACGACTGGACCAAACACAAGGCGCTCGACAACGTGCTTCACGTACAGGAATGGGGACTCAACGAAGCGTATGTCCTGTGCAAGGGCAACATCGTCCAAGACGGCTCGATTATCTATCTGCCGTTATACATGACCATGTTCCTGCAACCGGAGCGACTGCCCGATTCCATGCCGTTCACTGTGGATTTGAGCGCTTTGGAATAACAAGCGATGATGGGCGTGACCGGCTTGGGTTCCGGTCACGCCCATCATCGTCACATAGGTCACCTAGTCAGAACAATGCGATCCTGCTCACAGCTGGGATTCGGCGGGCAGGGCCTCGATGGCCTTGCGGGCAGCGACGAGGGCCTCCTCGAGCGGCTCGACCTGCGGGTACCAGCGGCGCTCCCATTCAAGCGACAGCGGGCCGGTGTAGCCACCGTCCTTGAGCAGCTTGCAGCATTCGGCCAGCGGCACGCGGCCGGTGCCCTGCAATACCGGGGTCTGGTCGCCCGGGAACGCGCAGTCCTTGATCTGCACGACGCCGCGGCCGTTCACCAGATACGGCTTCAGGTACTCGAACGTAGTGGCCGGCGCCTCGCCGACGCGCCACGGGTGGGCGAGATCCCAGATGGAACCGGCCTGGTTGCCCGGCGCGATCTTATCGAGATAGTAGTGGATGATCGCGTTGCGCTCGCCGTTGGTGTGGCTGTCGTGCGTTTCGATGAGCGGCTGCACGCCGAGCTTGTCGGCGGTCGGCAGGGCGCGGGCGATGATCTCGGCGCCGCGCTTGGACACGCCAGCGAGGTTCATGCCCTTGGGCAGCACCATGCCGGGCAGACGGTCCGGATCCCAGCTCGGCTCGAGCGGCGCGGTCGGGAAGACGCGCACGTACTTGGCGCCCAGCACGGACGCCATGTGCAGGCAGTGTTCGAGGCTTTCGACCAGTTCGTCGTCCTCGCGGTCGGTGTTGCATACCTGCACGCGCGAGTCGACACCGAAGATCGAGACGCCGGCCTTGTCGGCGAGTTCGTCGCGCATGGCCTTGAGCTCGTCGTCGGTGGAAGCCATCGTGAACTTCATCTCGTCGCCGACGGCGACCTCGATCTGCTTGACGCCGGTGTTCCTGAACGTGCGGGCGAGTTCGTCCATCGTGTCGTACGGTGCGCCGAGGGTCGACGCGGCCAGTTCCCATGTCATGATTGTTTCCTTTCGATTGTGTCGTTGCTCGGCTTCTCTTGCTCAACGAGCTGTCAAGTGCAGCGGACAAGTGGGCGTCACAAGCTCTGAAATGTTGTGGCTTCTACGCTCCCCCAGTCAGCTTCGCTGACAGCCCCCTCAGCCGAGGGAGCCGAGAAAAACTACTGTTCCTGATAGTCGAAGTACTTGAAGTCGGCGTGCGACTGCTTGGCGTCCATATCCTGCGCGCAGATGCCGACCATGCCGCCGGTGAACGCGCAGCCCTTGATGGTGCGTTCCACGTAGTCGTCACTGATGTGGTCGGCGGGCTGGTCGCCGCCGAGCGGCTTCCAACCCGGTTCGGCGGAGCCGGACGCATCCGCCACGCCGTCACCCTGCGCGTAATAGAAGTTCGCCACGGCGTGACGCACCTCGACCTTGACGCGCACCGGACCGTCATCCAGCGCCACCGCGTCGGAGCCGTACGTCAGCTCCTCGTGATCGCAGCGCAGCACCTGCAGGATGCGCCGGTCCGTACCTTCCGAATCAAACGACACGTACGCATAGATCCAGTTCTGCGTGTCGTAGTAGAGGATCAGTCCGGCCACCTGCTGGTAGTTCGCGGGGTCGAAGTCGATCACCGTGTCCGCATCGAAATCGTACGCCTCCCAGCGCCGCGCGAACAGCACCTGATGATGCTGCGAGCGCAGCGACTGGTCGCCGTACAGGCGCAGCCAGCCCGGGCGCGCGGTGAGCGAATAGTCCTTCTCGGCCGAAAGCGCGCAGCGCAGCGTCTTAAAGCTCGGCGGAATGGCTGGGTCGGTCACGGACGTGAGCGGCGCGCACGCCTGCGCGGCCGCGTCCGGCGCGAAGTCGATGCGTTCGGAACGGTCGGTCTTCTGCACGACGCCCTGCGACACGGCCGGCGCGGGCACGAGCAGGTCCGGGCTGATCGTGTCGTTGATGAGCCGCGGCCAGCCGTCTTCGGTCCAGTAGATCTTCTGGATGGCGGTTTCGCGGCCGAGCGTGCAGTTGCCGCGTTCGGTCAAGGGACGCCCGCAGATCTGCGTGACGTACCATTCGTCGCCGATTTGCAGGAAGCAGCAGTGTCCGGACTTCTGCAGCGGGTTGGTCGGCTCGTCGCGCGTGGTCATCAATGGCGTGTACGGCGAATCCTCGAACGGTCCTTCGAGCGAACGGGCGCGGGCCACGGTGGCGGCGTGCATGTAGCCTGTGCCGCCGGCCGCGCACAGCAGGTAGTACCAGCCGTTGCGCTTGAGGATTTGCGGACCTTCGCATACGCCGAGCTTGGTGCCCTTGTAGAAGTGCTTGCGTTCGCCGATGAGCTTCATGGTCGTCGGGTCGAATTCCTGGATGACGGTGCCGGCGAACATCTGATGGCCCGGACGGTAGTCGTAGAGCATGTTGAGGAACCATTTGCGACCGTCGTCGTGGAAGATGGCCGGGTCGAAGCCGGAGGCGGTCAGGAAGTGCGGTTCGCTCCACGGTCCGGTGATGCTCGGCGCGGTGATGACGTAGTTGAGCGTGTCCTTGAACGGTGCGTACGTTTTCACGTCGGTGTAGACGAGCCAGAACTTGCCGTCCGCGTAGCTCAGGTGCGGCGCCCACAGGGAGCCGGAATCGTAGTTGCCGCGCAGGTCGACCTGCGATTCGCGGTTGACGGGCGAGGCGACCCACTCCCAGTTGACGAGGTCGCGCGAATGGTAGATATCGATGCCCGGCCACCATTCGAATGTGGATGTTGCGATGTAGTAGTCGTCGCCGACGCGCAGCGCGCTCGAGTCGGGGTGGAAGCCCGGCAGGATCGGGTTGGTGATCATCGTAGTCATTGGTGTCAGCTCCTTTGGTGTGACGTGGGGTGCTTTTCATTTCGAGCGGAGCGAAGCGGGGTCGAGAAATCTTTCCAGAGGGTTGCTCTCCGAAAGATTTCTCCGCTCGCTGACGCTCGGTCGAAATGACACATCAGTCGGATTCGTAGATGAAGGTGAGCCAGTTGGCGGGGGTGGTGTCGATGTTGCGGCCGTCCAGCTTGGTGCCGAGTCGCAGCCGCAGCGTGCGATGCGCGGGGTCGTGCGGGTCGTCACCGTCGCCTTCAGAGACGATCTCGACGAGTCGTCCGTCCCATGCGAGGTACATCGGCCCGATGCCCCAGCTGCGCAGCGCGAACCGTGCGGCCCGTGGCATGTCATCATCCGCCGGCGGCGAGGTCATGTGCAGTTCGCGTCCGCCGTCCGGCAGCTCGTCGCCGACGGTCAGCGCACGACCGTCGGCCGCATCGATCAGCGACACCGCGCCGGCGCCGTGATCGACGACGCGTAGCACGGCCGCATCGAGTCTCTTGGCCGTCACGGCGAGCGTGCCGTCCGGCTGCACGGCGAAGTACGACGGCATCGTTTCGGTCGTCAGTCCGCTCGGCACCACGCCGCCGATCAGCGCGTTGGACGGCACCGCGCCGGCGCCGCGGATCGCGTCCCACGTCCGCTGGTACCACGGTTCGATCATTGTGCGCAGGCGGACGCGCGGCGTTGTATCAGTCGTCTCGGCCGGCCCGTTGTAGCAGGTGAGCGTGGAGAAGTTGAGATTGTCGAAGTGGACGAGTCCCTCCGGCCGCATCACACGGGCCGCGCGCTCCGTCCACACGGTCGAAACGCCGGGCACGCCGCGGTAGTGCGCGAGCGCGGTCTCGTAGATCGGCCGCAGCTGGCCGCGGTAGACGCCCTGCTCCTCCATGTGGTCCCAGTAGGAGATGTCGTCGAAGTAGCCGAAGATACCGGCGAGCGGCACGGCGCGAAGCTCGCCGTCGCCGGAGTACAGGTTGTACTGCGCGCACCATTCGACGGCTTTGGCGAGCCGGTTGCCGTACAGGCTCCACAGGTCGACGCCCTGATGTTCGGCGATCGCGCACGTGTCGATCATCGCACCGATGCCGAGCTGGCCGTGCGCCTGGTCGCGCGCGGATTCGACGCTCTGCCCCCAGTCGGTCAGATAGTTGACGATCGAGCCGTTGCAGTAGGGGCTCACGTACATGGCCGCGCCGCGCGCGAAGATGCGCGGGTCGTCGGTGGCGACGCCGATGGCGAGCAGCGTGGTCATGGGGGCCACGTCCCAGTTGCCGTTGGCGTTCATGGGCGCGCCGCCGTCGCGCACGACCGGGTAGACGACGTTGCGCAGCATGGTCTGGTATGCCGCGAAGATGTCGTCGGTCATGCTCGGGTGGCCGCCGTCGAAGTAGCGGACGATTTCGGCCGCGTTGATGAGTTTGATCGTGGCGAGCGACGCGCCGAGGATGCGGTCGCGTCCGTCGATCACGTGCAGCGTGCGCGCCCAGCCGTCGACGATGCGCGTGACGGTTTCCGCGTACTTGCCGTCGCCGGTGACCGCCCAGCGCAGCGCGTTGAAGTAGGCGGCCGCGCACGACATCTCCCAGTCGCCGATGTGCCCGGAGCCGGTCGGGTTGCCGCGGCCGACGCCTTCGCGGAAGGTCGGCTGGTAGCGTTCGCAGGCCATGTCGTTCGGCACGGTGGTCGTGAGCCGCAGCCAGTCGGCGTACCACGGCTGCTCGTGCCGGCGCACGTGGTCGCGCATGGCCTCAAGCTGCGCGGCGGACAGGTTCACGCCGGGATGCGCGAACGTTCGCGGCACGGCGATCGTCGTCCCGTCGCCGGCGTTGATCTCGGAAACAGACTCACTGTCATCTCGAACAGCCACGAGCTCCTCACTGTCATCTCGAACAGCAGCGAGCTCCTCACTGTCATCTCGACCGAGCGAAGCGAGTGGAGAGATCTTATCCCCCGTATTGTCGTGAGCGGAAGAGATTTCTCCGCTCCGCTGCGCTCCGGTCGAAATGACAGGGAAAGAACATGACGGGCAGTCGTCGGCGTCCTCAAGATACAGCCGCTGCACGGCGACGTTGCCGTAGTCGACATACGCGCCGGACAGCGTGACGCGCATGGGGAACGCAGCGCAGTCCGGCTCGTCGCGCAGGTCGTCGGCGTGGCTGCCGATGATGACGGAGCCGTCCGGCTGCGGCATGAGCGTGAACCGTTCGTTCCAGTACGCGTCCGGCGCGGTCACGGTGACGACGAACGTGAGCCCGCGCTTGACGTAGTATGGCGGCTGCTTGTCGAAGTCCGCGGCGACGATCGCGCCCGTGCGCGCGAGCGGCTTGCCCGACTCGGCGTAGTAGTTCTGGATCGTCAGATACTTGCCGTTTGTGACGCTCCGGATCGCAACCCACGTCGCCTGCGCGCCGTCGAGCGCAAGGGTCGGGTCGTGCGGTCGGGGCAGGTACGCGGAGCAGTAAAGCGCGAACCGTTCGGCGAGCGCGCGGTCGGCGGTGACGGTCAGCGTGCCGTCGGCGTTGAGCGCGACCCAGTCGCCCTCCCCGGTGCGGATGCGCACGATGCGCTCGACGGCCCGCTCCCGTGTCGGATAGTCGTTCTCGGCTGTGCGATCGGCCATGTCAGATCCTTTCCTTGGCGTCCGGCCACCGCGGGCGGCGGCGGGGCGTTGCGATGCGTCCCCTTGCGGGGAACGGTCGCGCGATTAGCGTTCGAGCAGTACGGCGACGCCGTCGAAGTCGGCGAGGCCGGAGACGGTGAGCATGTCGTCGTCCAACGTGACGGTGACGCCGTCGCGGTGGAACGTGCGGGCGATGCGCGCGGTGGCCGGTTCGTCCGTCGCCGTTGCGATGCGGGTCGCGTTCGTGCCGGACGCGCCCGCCTCGACGTCGCCGGACGGGCCGTCGACCGGCACGGTGATCGTCGCCGGCGCGTCGTGGAACGTGTGCAGCACGACGAGCGTGCGACCGTCGGCCGTGGTGCCGGTTTCGCCGTCGCGCACGATGCCCTGCCAGCCGGTCGGTCGGTTGTAGCTGCCGAGTCGCGGCCCGTACCAGTGCGTCTCGCCATGGTCGATGACGGGTGCGGCCTCGTGGTAAAACGCGACGCCGTCGCGGATGATCTCGTTCTTGCGCCCGGCGAACGCGGTCGCGTCGCCGCTGAAGCACAAGCGGCCGAGCAGGCCGGAGTTGATCTGGTAGTAGAGCTTGTCGTCCGGCTCCTCGTCGCGCACGACGGCCCAGATCTGCGACTGGCGCGGCAGGATCATGCGGTGCATGTTCGCGGCGACGACGGGGATGTAGTCGCATTCGTGCGCGTCGGAGAAGCTGGCCATCGCGCCGATCGTCATGAAACTCTGGACGAGACGGTGGCCGCCGGACGCGCAGATTTCGATCATCAGGTCGGGCAGTTCCTCACGGATGCGGCGGAAGAACGTCTGCGACGCTTGGATCTGGTCGTAGAGTCCCTCCCCCAGCGACGCAGCAGCGTTATCCGGCGTTTCGCATCCGATGCCGATGGTGTCGTTGTAGTCGACCTTCATGTAGTCGAAGCCGTTGTCCTTGAGGAAGTCAATGACCTTGTGTGCAAGGTACCCCTGCACATCGGGGTTGCGCATGTCCCACCAGCGGCGGTTGCCGGAGGTGATCGGCAGGCCGTCGCGCGTGAGCAGCCATTCGGTCTTGTTGAAGCAGTCGGGTTCTTCGCGGCCGGCGATTTCGAATTCGAACCAGATGCCGGCCTTGAGACCGGCCTCGTGGATTTTGTCGACGACCGGCTTCATGCCGTTGGGGAACGCCTTCTTGCTGACCTCCCACTTGCCGAACCGGCTGGCCGACTCGAACGCCTGATCGTCGAACCAGCCGGCGTCGATCACGAAGTACTCCACGCCGAGCGCCTTGACCGCGTCGAGCTGTTCGGTCACGCTCCGCTCGCTCGGGCAGCCCCACGTCGAGCAGAATTCGTTGAAGATCACCGGCAGGTGATTCTCGCATGCGGGCACGCGCAGATCCTTGCGCACGTTGCCGGCCACGGCCTGCGCGGCCTCATCCACGCCGCCCGCAACGGCCGCGACAACCGAGTACGGCGCGTCGAACCGTTCGCCGGGGCGCACGACGTGCGTCCACTGTCCGAATTCGCGATCGGCGATGCCGCCGGACAGGCTGAGACCCTCGTCGCGACGGTACGCTTCGATCTGCCAGCTGGAAGCGTGCGTAGTCGCCGCCGTCCACGTCACGTTGGCGCGACGGTCGGTCACGGCGACGAACGGCGCCCATTCGCGCACAGGGAAGCTGCCGATCGAGCCGAAGCGCACGGAGTTCGCGCTGTACTTCTGCCAGCTCGGTTCGAGTTCGAGGTCTTCGAGCGGCTGGGAGAGCACGCGTCCCTCGGCGCTCCAAGTGCTGCGCAGGCGGTGCAGGGTCAGGTTTTCCGGGTCGAGTCCGGTCTGGTACGGCGAGATGGAGCCGAGCGTGAAGCTGGAGAGCATTTCGAACGTGACGGCACGCGCGGAGTCGTTGACGACGGACGTACGGATTTCCGCGGCGCGGCTCGCCGGCGTCATCGTGAGCACGTGCTCGTAGTACCAGCCGCGATCGTCGTCGACGATCGTCGTGACGCGCACGGTGCCGTCCGGCATGGAGTCGACGTGCGGCTCGCCGTACGTCATGTGCTGCGTGACGGTCGTCGCGTTCCGCATCGTGCGTCCTTGGCTGAAGCCGAACGGATAGTCGTCGCCGACGATCTTGGCCTGCACGAGCGGCTCGGCCGCGCAGTCGTCGCGCACGATCGCGTCCGCACGATCGGTCGGCGTCAGCACGAGCTCGACGACGCCACTGTCCGCGTCGCGGCGGTAGACGGCGGTCAGATCACCGCAGCTTACGCTGTTCAGTACGGTTCGCATGATGTCCTTTCCGCTCCCGTCGTCGGGGGCTCCCGGTCGCGGCCGCGGGCGTTCCGTGCCTGCCGGCTGTGTTCCACTGCGATACAGCTTACCGCGCGACACGCCGGATTGGAAAGCGCTTACCGATAACTTTTCCGCGCAACTCGCGCAACAACATACAACAGAAAGCCGCTATACTGGTAAGCGTTTCATGCTGTTTTCCAGATGTGCGAAGAAGGACGGCAACTACGATGGCTGAGAACGACAAGAATCCCTCCCCCGCGACGCTGATGGACGTCGCCAATCAGGCCGGCGTGTCCATCGCGACCGCGTCCCGCGTGCTCAACGGCAGCGCGCGCAAGGTGCGCAACGAATCGTACGTGAAAGTCATGGAGGCCGCCACCAAGCTCAACTATCGGCCAAACGCCTACGCGCAGGCCGTCGCCAAGGGCACCGCGCCGAACATCGTGCTGCTCGTCTCCGACATCTCCGATCCGTACTTCGCGGCCGTCTCGCAAGGCGTTGTCAAGGCCGCCGGCGAGCAGGGCGTGTCCGTGACCATCGGCGTCGCGCCGGACGCCAAATCCGAGCTCGAGGCCGTGCGCAAGGCGACAGCAACCCGGCCGCGCGGCATCATCATCTCCGAGAGCGAACGCATCGACTCGCCCGAACGCGCCCAGCTCGAAGCCGAACTCAAGCGCTACGAGGCGGCCGGAGGACGGGCCGTGTTCATTCTCAACCGCAACCTGCCGTTCCCCGCGGTCGATGTGGCGAACGAAGTCGGCGCGCGCGCCATCGCCAAGCTCATCGTCGACTCGGGCTACCGACGCCCCGCCATTTTGAAGGGCGACGACAACTACCGCTCGTCCAAGGAGCGCCTCGCCGGCGTGATGGCCGTGTTTGACAAGGCCGGCATCACGGTCGACCCGAAGGCCGTGGCGAACGGCCGGTTCAGCCGCACCGAAGGCTACGCGGCGATCATGCAGCTGGCACGGCTCGGCCGACTCACAGCGGCAGGCGGCGCGAACGCAGCCTATGACGGCACCGGCGTGGACTGCGTGGTCGCGCTCAACGACGTGATGGCAATCGGCGCGATGAGCGCGCTGCGCGCCAACGGCATCGAACCAGGCGCGGACATGGGCGTCACCGGCTTCGGCGACATCCCCTATTCGGCCGACGTGCACCCGTCGCTGACCACTGTGCACCTGCCGCTGACCGAAATGGGCCAGGCCGCCGTCGACCGCGTGCTGTCCCCTGCCGAGGGCGATTCCTCGTCCGACGACAACAACCGCCTCATCTTCGTGCAGAGTGCGCCCGACATCGTCCTGCGTGAATCCCTCCCCCGCCGATAGGATGCCGACTCCGACGGTCACGCGATGGCAAAATGACCGGATTTGCCATCGCGTTTTTCGCGCGGCATCTTGATTTCACGATTTCTCCATGCTTTTCGCGCTTTTCACGGTCACGGGATGGCTCCTGATGCGATAACTGCCATTGCGTGACCTCGCAGCCAGTCACGCAATGGAAATAACGGGGATTATGCCATCGCGTGACCAGGCATCACCCGGTGCTGATTCGACGCGCGGCATAACACGCGCCTGCAGCCATGTCGCACGCACTTGCAGCACGCACTTGCCGGTCATGCGTCATAAAACCGGTCATGCATCATAAAAAAAAAAATGAGGGGGCTGCCCGCTATTGGCGAACGGGCAGCCCCCTCATGCAGGAGGAAGGAGTTCAGGGGTAAGTATTGTTTGGGCCGATGAGCCAATCACCCGCGCATTAGTGCCGGGCAATCCGCAGGATCAGCCGTATCAGTGGCCGGTCATTGACAGTCGGCCACCGGGATCCGCCTGTGGAATCAGGCGTTGGCCTTGGCGGCGATGATCGGCTCGACGATGGCGCGCGCGTCCTTGCAGGCCTGCGCGACGGCATCCCAGTCGTGCGCCTTCTGCGCGGCGGACGGCACCGGGAACGAGCCGCCGATGGCGAACACGTTCTTGAGCGCGATGTAGTCGGCCGCGTTCTTCAGGCTCACGCCGCCGGTCGGCAGGAACTTCATCTCGGCGAACGGTCCGTTGAGCGCCTTGAGGGTCTTCACGCCGCCGTAGGCCTCGGCCGGGAAGAACTTCACGTAGCGCAGGCCCTTCTGATACGCCTTGTCCACGTCGGACGGGACGGCGGTGCCGGGCAGGATGAGGATGTCGTTCTCGAGCGCGTAGTCGACGATCGCCTCGGTGAACGCCGGGGTGACCAGGCCCTTGCAGCCGGCCTCGATCGACGCCTTGGCCTGCTCGACCGTGTGCACGGTGCCGGCCACGAGCGTGACACCCGGAACCTCGTCGCGGATGCGCTTCATGCCTTCGATCGCGTACGGGGAACGGAAGGTGACCTCGGCAACCGGCACGCCGCCGCGCTCGAGGGCCTGTGCCAGCGGCACGGCCTCCTCGACGGAGTGCAGGGTGACCAGCGGGACGACGCCCAGCTGCTCGAGGTAGTGAAGCTCCTGATCGTTCTTGTCGCTCATAATCATGGTTCCTTTCTGAAAGTCTTCAATCGGTTTTCCGCAGCGATCTCGCGGGTCACTCGGCGCGCTTGTGCGACGCGGTGAACTCGGCCAGTTCGGCCGGCGTCGGCAGGCCTTCGTTGTCGGACACGAACTGCGTCTGGATCGCGCCGAGCGCGCAGCCGCGTTCGCACGCTTCAGCCACGTTCTTGCCCTCCAGCAACGCGGAGAGCACGCCGGCGGCAAATCCGTCGCCAGCGCCGACCGTATCGACCACGTGGTCGACGACGAATCCAGGCACGCGCGCCGCATTGCCGTTGCAGTCGGCCGCATACGCACCGCGCGGGCCGTCCTTGACGACCACGGCCTTCGCGCCGTTGTCGAGGAACGCCTTGGCGATGTCCTCGACTTTCTCCACGCCGAACAGTTCGCGGCCCTCGCCGATGCCGGGCAGCACGAGGTCGGACTGGGCGGCCAGGCGGCGCAGCGTGTCGCGCATCACGTCGGCGCTCTTCCACAGCGCCGGGCGCAGGTTCGGATCGAAGCTGACGAACATGCCGTGGCGGCGGGCCAGCTTGACGAGCTCGTGGCTGGCTTCCAGCGTGGCCTCGGACAACGGCGGCAGGATGCCGGTTAGGTGCAGCACGGTCACGTCGGCGAGCTTGCCGCTCGATTCGAGCGATTTGATGTCGTCGGCGCTGATCGTGGACGCGGCGGAATCCTTGCGGAAATAGTAGGTTTTCGGATCGCCGTGCGATTCCTTCGACTTGAACATGAAGCCGGTGTGATGGTCGGTGTCGTACGAGACCAGCGATTCGTCAAGCTGGTTGTCGTCCATGAAGTACTTGATGCGCTCGCCGAGCACGTCGTCGCCCAACTTGGTCAGGTAAAGCGGCTCGACGCCGAGACGCTTGAGACCGATCGCCACGTTCAGTTCGGCGCCGGCCACGGACGCCTGGAACACGCCCACGCGGCTGCACGGACCCTCCGTGCCGGCGGTGAACAGGCCCATCGCCTCGCCGGAAAGCAGCACCTTGCCCGGGCGAATGCCGGGAACCTTGAAATCGTCATTGGTCATACTCGTGAACCTATCCCATTTGCACGCGGGCGGACAGTTTTTTGCCGTTTGTTGCATCGGATTGCGGAAACCGCTTAACGTCGGTGCACGACGCAAACCGCGCCGCCGCCCGTCCGACCGCGATACGGCGGCATGTCGATACGAAGTCGATATGAATGAAGATAACGACGTGGCGACTCCCCTCCCCCTTCTCGCGGGGAACCGCCACGCGATTATTTGGCGGACGAGCGGACTCAGCGCTCGCCGTAGTCGAGCGGCTCGCCCTTGATCATGTGGGTGAGCTCGTTGACGACGTTCTCACCCATGGCCTGCAGCTCGCCGCCTTCGGAGCCGGCGATGTGCGGGGTGAGGATCACGTTCGGCATGTCCCACAGCGGCGAGTCCGGGCTGAGCGGCTCGTCCGGGTCTGTCACGTCGAGGATCGCGTTGATGCGGCCGGTCTTGAGCTCAGCAATCATGTCGTCGGCGTTCACCACGCCGCCTCGGGCCGAGTTGAGGAACCACGCGCCGTCCTTCATCATCTTGAAGTACTTCGCGTCGATCATGCCGTGCGTGGCGGGCAGGTTCGGCGTATGCAGCGAAACGATGTCGGACTCGCGGAACACGGTTTCCAGATCGGCCTTGATCGCACCGTAGGAGGCGGTTTCAGCCTCGTCCATCGAACGGGATTCGGCGAGCACGCGCAGACGGTAGCTCTTGAGCAGGCCCATGAGGTGGCGGCCGATGCGCGAGGACGCGGTGACGAGGCCCACGGTCTTGTGGTAGTTGCCGGCGGTCGGGAATTCGACCTCGCGGTTGATGTATTCGCGGCGATCGCGGTAGATGCGCTCGGCACGGAAGAAGTCCTTGTCGGCCATGAGGATCATAGCCATGCAGAATTCGGCGACCGGGATGCCGTTGACGTAGCCGGAGTTGGCGCGCAGGATGCCGCGCTTCTTGGCCTCTTCGAGCGCGTCGGGGGTGAACAGCGGCCACACGTTGCCGGCCGCGGCGGCCACGCCCTTGAGGTTGGGCATCGCGGCGAGCACTTCGGCATCGATGCGGCCGTTGGGGCCCCAGCCGGAGAACACGTAGTCGGCGTCCTTGATGCGCTCGGCCACGCCCTCGGCGTGGAAGTCGGGGATGACCTCGCGGTCGACGTCGGCGACGGCTTCGAGGCGGGCCCACTGCTCGTCGTTCATGAGCTTGTTCACGAGCTCCGGGGGCTGCATGGTGAGAATGACCTTCGGCTTTGATTCGGCCATGATATTCGTTCCTTCCTTTGGAAAACGCTTACCGCTGGTTTCAGTATATTACCACGCCAGCATGCGACACACGAGAACTCTTGCAAAAATAGGAATCTTCCCCAACTTACCCCGCGCAGACATGCTCGGCCATTGCAACTAATCCCGCAAATACAGCAAACCCTTACCGCAAGCAATCAGCGTTTACTACACCAGCTTGCCCGTTTCTTCGTATTTTGGCGCATGCGCAGAGAATGATGCCCCTCTCCGCACCGCAGCCCGCATTGGTGGTCACGCGATGGCAAATCACTCGATTTTTCCATCGCGTTATGGACACATCAATAGCAGAATCGCATTCCTCGCATATGAACGGTCACACGATGGTATTCGTGTGGCGATTTTCCGTCACGTGCCCGCGCGCGGAGGTCACGCGATGGAAAATCGATTGGTCGTGCCATCGCGTGACCGGGCGCACGCTCACGCGATGGCAAAGAAGATCGTTTTGCCATCTCGTGCCCTGTGAATAGGCGAAAACAGGGTCACGCGATGGAAAACAACACGATTACGCCATCGCATGACCAGTCAGATTCGGCACGCGTGGTCACGCAATGGAAACGCCTGCAGCCATGCCATCACGTGACCGGCAAACCAGCAAAAACAGGGTCACGCGATGGAAAACAGCACGATTATGCCATCGCATGAACAGCACGACCCGAAACGCATGGGCACGCGATGGAGAAAACCCGTATTTTGCCATCCTGTGACCGAATTATGGATGGGAAAACGCCCATGACCACACAGTCGGTTTCACTCCCTATGGGGCACGGACTCGAGCGAATGCCTCGATCAGAAGATGATCGCGGAGACGACGGCCAGCGAGACGAGCGAGAACAGGGTGCTGACCAGCACGAATCCGACCGCGTATTCGGGCATGTTGTTGCGCCGCGCGGTGAACATGGCGATCGTGGTCATGGTCGGCAGACCGGCGATCACGCTGATCGTCAGGATCATGTCGTGCGTGAACGGCAGCGGCGCGACACCAGCAAGCGCACCGGACGCGGCGTTCAGCAGCGCGTACAGGGCCAGCGGGAACGCGATCATCTTCGCGAACAGGCCGACGTACAGTTCGTAGCGTCGCAGCACGGTCCACCAGCGGGTGAGCGCGAACAGGCCGCCGAGATAGATGAGCGACATCGGCGTGGCCATGTTGCCGATCGTATGCAGCGGCTTGAGGATGATGCCGGGCACGCGCACGCCGGCGAGAATGAGCGCGAGCGCGATCATCACGCCGATGAACGCGGGGTTGACGAACCGGCGCAGCAGGCCGAGCGCATGTTCTCCGAACGTGCGCGTCGCGGGTGAGCCGGCCGCGCGACGACCGTCTGCGGACGGTGAGCGTCGCGGCGATGTGCCGGACTGATCGGAAGTAGTGGATGGCACTGCCGTCGATTCGCCGTACGAGCCGGACGCGTCAACAGAACCGGCCGCACCAGCCCCGGCGACCGCTGCGGCAACGTTGACCGGCTCGCACAGCCAGACGCCGTACGTCCACAGCAGTGTTTGGTCGACGATCGACATGAGCGCCACGTAGATCGCGCCCTCCTTGGGGAAGAGCGCCATGATGAGCGGAATGCCGATGAATCCGGCGTTGCCGAACACGAGCGAGGCCTGGAAGACGCGCGAACGCGAGCCGGTGAGCCGCAACGCCCATGCGAGCAGACGGAAGACGACGACCAGCAGCACGTACATGACGGCAGTCAGGAGCATCACGCCCCAGTTGGCGGCGAGCTGCGCGCGGGTGGCGCCGTCGACGGCGTTGGCGAACACGAGCACAGGGATGAGCACGTTGAGCAGCAGCGCGCACATGCCGTCGAGCGCGGTTTTGCCGTAGAACCGCAGCCGCACGCATCCGTAGCCGACCAGCAGCATGATCAGGAATCCGACCAGCTGGCCCACCATCACTCCGAACTGTCCCAACATCCGCTCCTTTCCGTCCGCCGCGAACCATCGCAGGCCCTGCGGTATATCCGTTCCGCACATACCCGCGTACACACGCATCGCACGCACCAGCATGCGGCGACACGCACCGCCCATCGACACGCATCATGCGCAGCTCACGCCAATCCAACCGACCATGATATGCCCGCCGCGACACGCGGACGCGACACGCCGGCTTGCGCTCAAGTGCGCTTGAGGAACGATGATGGAATCGACAACGGATGATAACGAAAACATCCGCGTGGGCCAGCACATCGGCCACCGATATCGGCGGAGTGCGGAACCCGCACGGAAGCCCGCCCCGACGCCCGCGAACGATCCGGGCTGACGGACGGCAACGCATACGCGACCAACAGACAAAGGAGCACCCATGTTCGAACCCACCAACGACTACGCGCCGGCCACCACGCGCTACAACGAGATGCGCTACAACCACTGCGGCACGAGCGGCCTCAAGCTGCCAGCGATCTCGCTCGGCTTCTGGCACAACTTCGGCGACATCACGCCGTACGAGCAGATGAAGTCGCTCGTCTTCACCGCGTTCGACCACGGCATCACGCACTTCGACCTGGCCAACAACTACGGCCCGGAGCCGGGCGCTGCCGAGAAGAGCGCCGGCCGCCTCATCCACCAGTACTTCGCCAAGCACCGCGACGAGCTGATCGTCTCCACCAAGGCCGGCTACGAGATGTGGGCCGGACCGTACGGCGACGGCGGCAGCCGCAAGTACCTGATCTCCAGCCTCGACCAGAGCCTCGAACGGCTCGGCCTCGACTACGTGGATATCTTCTACCATCACCGCCCCGACAACGAGACCCCGCTCGAGGAGACCATGGGCGCGCTCGCGCAGATCGTCGCCAGCGGCAAGGCGCTGTACGTCGGCCTGTCCAACTACGACGGCGAGCGTCTCGCCAAGGCGTCCGCGATCCTCGACGAGCTGCACGTGCCGTTCGTCATCAACCAGAACAAGTACAACATCCTCGACCGTACGGTCGAGCGCAACGGCCTCAAGGACACGGCCAAGAAGCTCGGCAAGGGCTTGATCACGTTCTGCCCGCTCGAGCAGGGCCTGCTCACCGACCGCTATCTCAACGGCATCCCGGCCGACTCGCGCGTGGCGCACGATCCTCGCTTCCTACACGAGGACAGCGTCGAACGCGTGCACAACAAGATCGTCGCGCTCAACGACATCGCGTACCAGCGCGGCCAGACGCTCGCCGAGATGTCGCTCGCATGGCTGCTGCGCGACGACACGGTGACCAGCGTGCTCGCCGGCGCGTCCAAGCCGCAGCAGATCCTCGACAACATCGGCGCGCTCAAGAACACGACATTCAGCGACGACGAGCTGGCCGCGATCGACAAGATCGCGCTCGGCTGAGACCGATACGCAACGATGGCAATGACGAGACGGCGGCACGGCATGATTCGCATGTGCCGCCGTCTCGTCGTCGTGTCGCCGCGCGGACCGCGCATGTCGGACGACATGACGTGGCGATGCCGCAATCGTCGTCCCGCCAGCAGCGAGTTGACGATGACCGCCGTTGTGTGGCCACGTCACCGCCGTGCGCATGGTCCAGTCCCGAACCGTGCGCCGAGAGCGGAACGGCGGCCTATCGTTTTGACTTCAAGTGCTCGAAGTTCCTATCGTCGTTCCCGTACGGCAACCACGGCAGCGCGGCCGGCCCGAAAAACGGTCGGCCCCGTATGGTCGCAGAGAGATTCCACGAGGAGATCAGATCACAGTGAACGCTTTTGCAGAGGAAACGCACGCCGAACCGTCCGGCATGAACGGCACGACCGCCACGACCGATACGCCCGGCCTGCCCCGCACTGAGGCCGAATCCGGCAGTCTGACCCAGCCGACCGGCCATGACGCCGACGGCATGGCGGAGGTGCGCCAGCGGCGGCTGGTCGGCGAGCGCGCGGAGTTCTTCGCGCACGACCGTCGCTATGTGGACTGCCTGTTCGCGGAGGGCGAGTCGCCGCTCAAGCACGCGCACGACGTGGAGGTCGTCTCGAGCTCGTTCCAGTGGAAGTATCCGCTGTGGTACGCGAACAACGTGACCGTGCGCGATTCGACGTGGTTCGAGATGGCGCGCGCGGGCGTGTGGTACACGCATCACCTGCTCGTGGAGGACTGCACGGTCGAAGGACCGAAGAACTTCCGCCGAGCCTCGGACGTGACGCTGCGCAACGTTGATCTGACGCACGCGGAGGAGACGCTGTGGAACTGCACCGGCGTCACGCTGGAGAACGTCGTCGCGCGCGGCGACTATCTGGCGATGAACTGCGAGGACGTGACGGCGACCAACCTGCGTCTGGTCGGCAACTATCCGTTCGACGGCGCGCGCAACGTCACCGTGCGCGATTCGCGTCTGATTTCCAAGGACGCGTTCTGGAACTGCGAAAACGTGACGATCGAGCACTCGTACATCTCCGGCGAGTATCTCGGCTGGAACTCGCGCAACGTCACGCTCGTCGACTGCACGATCGAAAGCCTGCAGGGACTGTGCTATATCGACAACCTTGTCATGAAGAACTGCCGGTTCGTCAACACGACGCTCGCGTTCGAGTATTCGACAGTGGACGTGGACGCGACCGGCACGATCGACAGCGTGATCAACCCGACGTCCGGCGTGATCCGCGCCGACCACATCGGCGAACTCACGCTTGACGCGGACCGCATCGATCCGGCGAAGACGACGATCATCACGCGCTGACGCGACAAGACAGCCGACCAGTCACCGCATAACCGCAGCCGGTCCGATCGGCATGTCTGTCAACCGACCTACGACCATGCAAGTCGCCATTGTCAGCCGTCACCCGGCTCACCGTTCGCACACCGCAGCGGCTGATTCCAGTCACCCCGCCGCGCCGCGTCACAGTCCGGCCACGCGGCGGATCCCCTCTCGGATGACCTGCGGGTCGTGCGCTTCGGCGTGCGTGCCGAGCGCGCGGTGCAGCGTGAGTCCTTCGATCATCGCGTCGAGCAGCGCGGCCGTCGGCTTGTCGAAGAAACGCTCGAGCTGCGCGCGGCTTGCGGCCATCCACCGTTCGGCGATGTCGCGGTAGGCGGTGTCGCGCGCGGCGAGCGTGTAGAACTCGAGATTGATGTCCAGGTCGCGTTGCGTGCCGAGCAGATCGCCTTCGACGTGGCGGGCGATCGCCTCGCACGCGGCCGCCCTGTCGCCGGCGGGCACGGCGGCCATGCGTTCGGCGAACAGGTCGATGCAATGCTGCGCGTACCGGTCGAACGCCTGATGCAGCAGGTCGGCCATGCCGCGGAAATGGTAGGTCATCGAGCCGAGCGGCACGCCGGCCTTGGCGGCGACCACGCGGTGCGACGTGCCGGCGACGCCGCGTTCGGCGATCACGTCGAGGCATGCGTCGACGATGCGGCTTTTGCGGTCCGGGTCAGCACGGCGGGCGGCGGCCTGCGATTGCGTTTCGTTCATGGTTCACGACCATACCCGTCGCGACGTACGAACGTACATCGAACGCCGCGACGAGCACCATCCTCGCGTCACTCGGGGCTCTTGAGCGCGCCGACCATGTCGATGCGATCAAGCGACCGGTTCGTCGCCGCCTCGACCAGCACCGTGAACGCGAGTGCGAGCAGGGCGGCGGCCGCATAGCAGAACCACGCCACGTTCGGCACAATGGTCATGCCCGGCAGATCGAGCTTGCCGAGCAGAAAGCCCAGCAAACCGCGCCCGCACGGCAGGCCGAGCGCGATGCCGAAGCAGGCCAGCAGCAGCATTTCCTTGTTCACGTAACCGTGCACCTCGCGCTTGCGGAAGCCCAACACCTTGATGGTGGCCAGTTCGCGCTCGCGTTCGGAAATGTTCGTGGAGGCGAGCGTGTAGAGCACCACGATCGCGAGCACCGCCGCCATGACGACAATGAACCCGATCATCACGAAGAAGGTGAGGAAGCTCTTCGCGAAGTCGCGTTCCTGCTTGGCGGTGCTCGTCACGGACAGGTACGCGTCGTTTTCGGCAAGATCGTCGGCGAACGCGATCTTCGCATCCGCGTCGTCGGCCTTCACGTTGATCAGGTCGGCGTTCGCGGCGAAGTCCGTGTCGAACGTGCGCTCGTACGCGGATTGTGTCATAACGACGACGTTGCCGGTGTAGTACTGCGCGACCGCGAGGACCGTGACGGTCGCGCTGTTGGCCATCGCGTCGGTCAGGTCGACCGTGTCGCCGTCGGCAAGCGTGAGCTTGTTCGCCGCATTGGTCGTGACGATCACGTCGGCGGACGGATCGTCGCCATTTTTGTCGCGGCTTGAGCCGTTGCCCGACTCGTCGTTTGACCCGTCGTTTCCGGAGCGGGACGAACCGTCGTCGGACGCGTCCGACAGCGCGATCGTCGTGCCGGCCGCGGCATGCAGGTCGAGGTAACCGTCGAGCGATTTGCCGTCGGGCACGACGAGCAGCTGCGCGGTGATCTGTTCGTCGTCGGCCCGATCGTGCGTCGATGTCGCATTCGTCGACGCGTCGGACGAATCGGCGCCGGTGTTCGCATCGTCATGCGCCGCACTCAGTGTCACGCTGCCGACCTGCAGCGGCAGCGTCGATCTGACGCGCGCGTCGTCGTCCAGCGAGCGCTGCGCGTCGGCGTGATCGGCGGCGGACGTGACGGCCATGACGTCGTACGTCGCGATCTCGCGATGCTGACGCGGCATGAGCATCATCGCGGACGATCCCATGCCGAAGCCGGCGGTCATGAGCGCGGTGCAGCCGAGCACGCCGACGATGACCATGAGCGCGCGCGACTTGTAGCGGAACAGGTTGCGCGCGGTCACCTTGCCGAGGAAGCTCAGATGATTCCAAATGAAACCGACGCGCTGCAGGAAGATCACACGACCGGCTTTCGGGGCTTTCGGGCGCATGAGTTCGGCGGGCGTGAGTCTCAATGATCCGACGGTTGCCGCCGCGGCCGCACCGGTGATCGCGACCACAAACAGCAGCACGCCGCCGACCGCAATCCGCCAGTCAACGATCAGCGGATAGCCGGGCAGCACGTAGATGCGCGAAATCAGGCGACGCGTGAACACGAACGGCAGGCCGATCAGGCCAAGCACGTCACCGAGCAGCCCGCCGAACAGGCAGGCTGCGCCGGCGTAGACGAGGTACTTGAGCATCGTCTCGCCGCGCGCGTATCCGAGCGCCTTGTACGTGCCGATGAGCTGGCGGTCCTCCTCCACCATGCGTGTGACGGCGGTCAGGCTCACGAGCAGTGCGATGACGAGGAACAGCACGGGGAACAGCGTGCCGAGGCGCGTGACCATGTCGCTTTGGGTCTTCACGTCCTCGTAGCTGGTGACCGAGCTGCGGTCGCGGATGATCCACTTGGCGCTCGGCAAGGCGGCGATCTTGTCCTGGATGGCTTGTTCGGCGGCGGCGATCTTCTGCTCGGCGGCCGTTTTGGCCGGCAGTCCGTCCGGCAGCGCGTCGATCTTGGCCTTTTGCGCGTTGAGTTGGCTCATGGCCTTGTCGAGCGCGGCCTGATGCACGGCGTCGGTGCGCGCCTGCTCGCGGGTCTGTTGTATGGCCTCGATCGCGGCGCGTGCGTCGGCGACCGTGTTCAGATAATTGTCGTCGTACGTGTTCATCGCGGCCGCGCCGGCAACGGCGATCACGGCGGACGTGTACGGCGGATCGGTTGCGGTTCCGTCGCCATCATCATTGCCGCCGCCGGCGAGCGAGTCAGACGAGACGACCATCGGATACACGGTTTTGCCACCGGAGACGAGCGCGAGCGGACCAGTCGGGTTCACAATGTCGTTCGGGTCGATGATCGTGCCGACGATCGCGTACTTGCCGTCCGCGAACGTGCCGGTCGAGTCGTCGGCGTCGGTCGTGTCGTCGCCTTTTCCGTTTGCGGTTTCGTCAGACGAATCGGATGCGCCGTCCGGCGAATCCGCGCCGGCACTGTCAGCAGTCGTCGCAGCAACGGACGCAACATTTGTCATGACCGAGTCGTCCGGCCTGAACTCAAGCGTGTCGCCGATCGACTTGCCGGCGTCGTCCAAATACTGTTGCGTGACGGCGATTTCGCGTGCCGCGTTCGGCAACCGACCGTCGGTCACATACGGGCTGTCGATGCCGCGGTCGTTGAGTTCGGTGACGGTGGCGGACGCCTGCTTGCCGTCGACCGTCGTGGTGACGGATGCGACGCGTTCGCCGGCCGCGTCCTTGACGCCGCTCACCTTGCGCAAAGCGGCGATGTCGTCGTCATCGAGGCCGAGCGTGGAGACGATCGCGATGTCGTGCATATTCGTGTCATCGAAAAACGTGTCGAGTCCGGCGCGGATGTCGCGGCCGACCGAGTTGAGCCCGCCGAGCATCATCACGCCGACCGCGACGATCACGAGCATCGCGGCGAAACGTTTGCCGTTGCCACGGATCGCACGCCACGCGTCCTTCCACATCGCGGTGCGCCGACGCGCTCTCGTCGCGCGGTGCTGTCTGGTTCGTTCCATCGCAGTCCCCTCCCCTACCATTCGATGTCCGCGATCGGCGTCGGGTTCGGGTTCTCGGTGATCTCGGTGACTTTGCCGGAACGGAAGCGGATCAGGCGATCGCCCATCGGCGCGAGCGCCGAGTTGTGCGTGACGAGCGCGACGGTGATGCCGCGCTGACGGCAGGAATCCTGCAACAGCTGGAGCACTTCCTTGCCGGTGTTGTAGTCGAGCGCGCCGGTTGGCTCGTCGCACAGCAGCAGTTTCGGGTTCTTGGCGAGCGCGCGGGCGATCGAGACGCGCTGCTGCTCGCCGCCGCTCAGCTGCGCGGGGAAGTTGTCGAGACGGTTGCCGAGACCGACTTTCTCGAGCATCTCGCGCGCGTCAAGGGCGTCGGGGCAGATCTGGCTGGCGAGTTCGACGTTTTCGAGGGCGGTCAGGTTGGGGACGAGGTTGTAGAACTGGAACACGAAGCCGACGTCGAAACGGCGGTAGTCGGTCAGCTGCGCCTCGTTGAACGCGGTGATGTCCCTGCCGTCAAGCTTTACGGAGCCGGACGTGGCGCGGTCCATGCCCCCGAGGATGTTCAGCGTGGTGGATTTACCGGCGCCGGACGCGCCGAGGATGACGGCGAGCTCGCCCCGTTCGATGTCGAAAGTGGCGTGGTCGAGCGCGCGCACGGCGGATTCGCCGGTGCCGTACTGGCGAACCACGTCGTGGAATTCAAGGAATGGCATGTCGATCGTTCCTCTCTTGCGATGACTCTTCCATACGTCTTGTGCAATGGTTGCTTGCGGTTCTTGCACAAGGCTTGGTTTGTGGTTCCAAGAAATACATCAGCATGTCGGGTAAATAAATCCACGTAATCCGACATTGTGTGGGGTTATCGTGCGGGAATTGCATCATTGCAGCGATCGCCGCACCGAAAACACGATACGCTGTTGAGTTATTCCATCAATGTATTCCAAACGCAGGGAGCGAACCATGGCACGACCGCGAGCCGAGGAACCAAGCGCACCGCAAAAAATGCAGGATGCGTTCTGGCGACTGCTAGAGGACAAGCCGTACGCGCAGATCACCATCAGCGACATCACACGCGCAAGCGGGCTCAACCGCAGCGCGTTCTACTATCATTACGCCAACATTCCAGAACTCGCCGACGACGCGATCGCGGCGATCTACGAGGAGCCGGGCGTGACCGCGTTCATCGCGCACGTCATTCGGCAGGACAATGACATCAATGCGCTGCGCGACTTCGCGCTCGAATTCATCGGCACGCCGGAGCATCTGACAAGCATCCACCGGCTGTCGCTGATCGCCGGCCCGCACGGGTCGTCGGGGTTGTCCGCGCAGCTGAAGACCTATGTCGCCGGCATCTGGCTCGCGGCGATCGGCGTCGACGAGGCCCAGCTCAACCCCGGTCAACGCATCGTATTGGAATATGCAGCCAGCGGCATGCTCGGCGTCCTCGGCAAGGCGCAGACCCTGTTCACGCCCGAAGCCGTCGAATGGCTCGCCCACTCCCCGCTGCCGAACATCGTCTCCCAGCTCATCAACTCGCTCAAAGACGATGCCGGCATGTCATCGTGACGCACCGTCTCCCCGCCAAAACGCTCCTCCGGCAGCGGCAACGACCGCTAGCGGAGCAGGGCGTGGGCCTTGCGGCACACGTCGTCGTTGAGATCGTACAGGCGCTCGATGGTCGGAGCCGCGCGGCGGCCGGTGGCGGCGACGACCGCACGACATGCGGGATATGCGGCGATCCAGCAGGCAAAACCCGGAACGGCGAGGATGATCATGAGCGCGATCATGGAGGCGAGGTAGGCGAACGTGGCACCGGCGAGGAACGCGCAGCCGACAAGCCCCAGGCTCAGCGCGGCGATGCGCCCGTTGCGCGCCGGAGCGGCGTCCAGATTGGCGATCTGCGCGGACTGCGCCTCGAAACGGCGCTGCAGGCGAACGAGTTCGGTTTTGTTGTCGATGGCCCGCGCACGGCGGAGGCGCAGCGTGCGGGAATCAGCGTCCTGCAACTCCCACCCGAAGGCGCGGTAGCCGTCGGCGAGCACAGCGTTGCGGTCGGGGGCGGCGGTGACAGTCAGGTATTCGTAGCTCACGTAGTCGTCGGCGGCCTGTTGTGCGTTCTGTGCGATCTGATTGGCGGCGGTCATCATCTGGCTCCTTGGTCCGCATTCGTATGAATGATGACGTCTACCATACGGGTGTTGTGTTGGCCGACTGTTGAAGAATTGTTGGTCTTGCATTAAAAAGGCGCCGCATGCCACCGTCAGCATACGGCGGGAAGCGTGACCGTGACGGTAGTTCCGACGCCCCGACGGCTGCGCGCCGATATCGCGCCATGGCTCAGTTCGACGGCGCGCTTGGCCATCGCCATGCCGAGGCCGTTGCCCTCGGCGGCGCGCGCGGTGTCGCCCTGATAGAACTTGTCGAACATGTGCGCGACTTCGTCGGCGCTCATGCCGCAGCCGTCGTCGCTGACTTCGACGATGACCGCGCCCGCATCCGAAGTCTGACGCAGCGTCACGTGCCCTCCGGGTTCCGTGTATTTGAGCGCGTTGCCGAGTATGTTCGACCAGACGATATCGAGAAGGCCCGGGTCGGCATGGATGGTAGCCCGTTCCTCCACGTCGCAGTCGAACGCGATGCCTTTGCGGTCGAACATATCAACGAGCATCGCCGCCGTATCGGTGAGCTGGCGCGGCAGGTCGTAGTCGACTGCCTCGGCCACGATGGTCTGGCTTTCGAGTTTGTTGAGTTTGAGCGTGTTGGTGACGAGGCGGTTGAGCCGAGCCGACGCGTCGGCGATGACTCCCGCGTAGGCGATGCGCCGTTCGTCGCTTACGGTCTTGCGCCGCAGCGCCTTGGCGTGGGTTTCGATGATGGCGAGCGGGTTCTTGATCTCATGGCTCACGTTTGCCACGAAATCGCTTTTCATGGTTTCGATGCCGCCCAGTTCGGCCACCATCGTGTTGAAGTCGGCGAACATCTGGTCGGTCGCATCCCATGCGCTACTTCCTTCGACGTGCCGCGGCGCCACGTATACGGAGAAATCGCCGCGGGCGACGCTGCCGGCGGCCTCGCTCAGCTCGCGCATGGGCCGCTCCAGCCGTTCGCGGATCTGCCGGCCGATGAGCGCGGAAAACACGACGGCCAGCACCAGCCAGTACGCAAGAATCACCACGGCCAAATACCATCGGTTTCCCTCTGGCCACAGTCGCGGCAGCCAGACGATCAGGCTCGTCTGGCCTGCAGCCGCCAGCACGAACACTACGAACGACCGCAGCACCACACGGCCGGACACGTCCGGCGTCCATCGTGGTTCCTCCCCGCGCCCGCGCGATTCCCCATTCACCGCGGCACCGCCTTGTACCCGATGCCGCGTATGGTGACGATCTCGAAATCCGTGCAACGGGCAAGTTTTTGCCGCAGTTTGGTGATGTACACGTCCACGGCCCTGAGATTGCCGTCGGCGGCGGAATCCCAGAACTCGTCCATGAGCTGTGCACGGGAAAACACCTGTCTCGGATAGCTCAGCAGCCGGTAGAGGATGCTGAATTCGCGCGTCGCGAGCGCGATCTCCTCGCCGTTCAGCGTCGCGGTCATCTGGTCGGCGTCCATCATGAACGCGCCGACAGCGAGACGTCGGCTTTCGGCGATGCGCGAGCGCCGCAACAGCGCCTCGACGCGCAGCACAAGTTCGTCCAAGTCGACCGGTTTGACCATGTAGTCGTCGATGCCGGCGCGGAAACCGCGACGTTTCGACATGATGTCGTCGCGCCCGGTCGTAAAAATGATCGGGATGTTCTCGTCGACCGCGCGGATGCGGCTCGTCAGTTCGTAGCCGTCGATGCCGGGCATCATGATGTCGCAGATCACGAGATCGTAGAGCGTGCCGCGCATCGCGTCGAACGCGCGGTTCGCGTTGAGGCAGCCGGTCACGTCGTATCCGGCGTCGCGCAGCGTGTCGCAGGTGATGTCGTTGAGCGCCTTCTCGTCCTCGACGACCAGCAGTCTCGTCATCCGCTCCCCTTTCGCCGCGCGTCACCGATCAGTATACGGTGACGCGCGGCCGGCGGGATCCGTCGAGCCCCGGCGATTCAGGCGACTCAGGCAGCGAGCAGCGCGTCGCGGCGGGCGACGAGGGCGTCGATCGCGGCGTCGCCTTCGATGACGGCGAACGTGACGACCTTGCGCTCGGTGGCCTGCGGTGCGATCGTGTGCAGATCGCCGCGCCGCTCGTGCCAGCCGCGGCCGTGCACGCTGGAGTTGGACGGTTCGAGACCGACGACGTAGTCGCCGGAACCCATCGACTTCCATTCCATGAAGTACGGGAAGTCGGCCGCGTCGAATTCGATCACGACGCCGAGGCCGAGCCTGCGGTTGACGACTGCGGCGAAGCTGCGACCGTTCGCGTCGGCGGCCAAGTCGTGCAGGTACACGCTTTCCGGCTTGTTGTCGACCGGCGCGCCGATCTCGTTCCACGGGGTCGCGTCGGCGGCGGTGGTTTCGTCGCGCGGCGTGGCCTTGCGGCTCGGAATCACGACTTCGGCGCCCTCGTCGAGCAGCGGCCAGCCGAAGTTGCAGTGGTACATCCACATGAGCGGCTCTTCGCGGAAGGATTCGTTGGTCACCTCGTCCTCGACCGTGATCGTGGACGTGCCGTACACCGACGAAATGCGGCGGCGCAGCACCATGTTCTCGCCAAACAGCTCCGCCTCGCGCATTTCGCCGGACACCTCGAGCACGTACTGGCCGTCCTCGTTCCAGTAGGCGTCGGAGCCGACGTGTTCGGCGGGCGTGGTGCGGATGCGGCCGTGCATCGGATAGCTGCCGGCCGGATACTTGGAGCCTTCGGGCGTCACGTACGGGGCACAGATGTTTTCGAAGCCGCAGGTGAAGAACAGGCCGCCCATGATGGAGCGCTGCGCCTCGGCGCCGTTGGTGTCGAACTGGTTGCGGCCGTTGAGGCCCGGCTTCGACAGGAACGTGAGGTTTTCGCCGCGGTATTCGATCTGCGCGATGTCGAGGGCACGGTCGGCCATCGACATGAAGCGCAGCGGGCCGTTCTTGACCTCGATGCCGCGCAGACCGTGGGAACGGCCCTCCTGGTATTCGATCGGGCGCGTGTAGGCGGCCTGCTGCAGGCTGCCCATGTGGGCGAGCATGTTGGAGCGGGCGGGGTTGTCGCGATTGACGAGCATATGTACCTCCTTGTATCGGGCTGTGTCGGCCTCATTGGCCGCTTTGGCCGCATTCAGCCGTGTCGGCGTAAGCCGTGGCGTATTTCCGCCTCCCCACTGTACTCGATCACATACGGTTGGCAAGCGCTTTCCGCAAGCGTGCCGCGCTGAATTCCACAAACTCCGTCAGCGTCCGAGCCCCGGTCGTCCGACCCCCGTTTCCGGCCATCGCACCGGCGTCTCCAGCGTCGCCGACATCATCCGCCGTCAGACTCATCATCGATGTCCCTGCCCGCTGTAGACTGGCCGTGACATCGACCGGCAGGGGCTACGGCGTCACGAGACAGCGATCATCGGCGAGTTTCGGCGAAAGGCCGCAAATCGCACGTCCGCGCATCGTGGCGTTGACCGAAATCAGCTGGGAACCATCATTCGCATCGCAGCTGAAAGGGGCAATCATGCCTGATTCGCGCACACCGCACGCAACGTCACAGTCCGCATCACCAACCAAGTCGCCGCTCACGCCGCACAGCGCGCAACCGCACGCAACCGCCGAACCCGCATCCGCACGGCCGGCGACGCCCGATCACCCGATCCTGCCAATCGTCATCATGATGATCGGTTCGTTCACCGCCATCCTCAACCAGACGCTCATGACGAGCGCGCTGCCGCATCTCATGCTCGACTTCGGCGTCACCAGCAACACCGCGCAGTGGCTGAGCACCGGGTTCATGCTCACCAACGGCATCATGATCCCGATCACCGCGTTTCTCATCCAAAAATTCACCACGCGCCAGCTGTTCTTCTACGCGATCGGCATGTTCCTGTTCGGCACGCTCGTGTGCCTGTGCGCACCCGGGTTCTGGGTGCTGCTGGTCGGCCGCGTCTTGCAGGCCACCGGCGCGGGCATCCTCATGCCGCTGTTGCAGACCGTGCTGTTCCTCACGTTCCCGCCGAGCCAGCGCGGCACGGCGATGGGCTGGTTCGGCATGGTCATCGCGTTCGCGCCGGCGATCGGCCCGACCTTGTCCGGCCTGATCATCGACATGCTGCCGTGGCGTTTCCTGTTCGTGCCGCTCGTGGTGATCGCCGTGGCCGTGCTCGCCGCCGCGATACCGACGGTGCGCAACGTCACGCCGCAGACCGATCCGACGATCGACGTCCCGTCAGTCGTGCTGTCGACGCTCGGTTTCGGCGGTCTGCTGCTCGGGTTCTCGTTGGCCGGACAGTCCGGCTGGACGTCCGTCGACACGCTCGTCTCGCTGGCGGTCGGCGCGGTGTCGCTAGTCGCGTTCGTCGCTCGTCAGCTGCGTCTGCCGCGCCCGCTGCTCAATTTCCGTGTGTTCGCGCGGCCGATGTTCACGCTGCCGATGATCGTGGTCGTGCTGGTGTTCGTCACGTTCATCTCGACGATGAACATCCTGCCGATGTTCATTCAGAACGTGCTGGGGATGACCGCACTGCAGTCCGGTCTGCTGCTGGCGGGCGGCGGCATCGCCGAAGGCGTGGTCAATCCGGTCGCCGGCCGCCTGTTCGACCGGGTCGGCATCCGTCGCATCGCTCCCCCGGCGATCGCCGTCGTCGCGGCGGCGTCGTTCGCCTTGTCGCGGATGGATGCGAATACGCCGGCGTGGTATCCGGCCGTGTTCTTCACGCTGATGATGGCGGGCGTCGCGTTCTGTCTGATGCCGTTGACGACGACCGCGCTCAACCAGCTCACCGGTCCGCTCATTCCGCATGGCACGGCGATGAACAACACGTTGCGGCAGACGTGCGCGGCGATCGGCATCGCGATCTGCTTCACGGTCATGACGACGAACACGCGGCCCGCGTCGGTTGCCGGTTCGGCCGCGGCGGGGCTTGCGCATGGTGTGGATGCGGTGTTCGTCGTCTCGACCGTCGTGTCGGTCGTCGCGTTTGCGTTGTCGCTGATGATTCGCGACGAGCGACGCTGACGGTTACGGTTACGGACGCGCGGCTGCCGTTCGTCGGTCGCGTGGCAGCCTTCCCTCGCTCATCGGGTGAGTATCCTACGGAAATCCACGCCGGACACCCACCCGCTACGCTTCCTTCAGTTCCGGAGCGCGGCGCGTCGAGAAGCGGAACATGAGCGCGGCGAGCACGACGCCGACCACGGCCATGCCGGCAAGCACCCACATGCTGGAGGAGAAGCCTCGCACATAAGACGCGGCCTCGCCCGCGCCGTTCCGGGCCGCGGCGGCGGAGAATTCGGACAGCAGCGCGCTGGCCACGGCCGTGCCGATCGCGCCGGCCAGCTGCTGCACGGTGTTCATCACCGCGGAACCGTCGGCGTTGAGCCGTGCGGGCAGCTGGTTCAGCGCGTGGGTCTGGTCGGGCACGAGCACGAATCCGGAGAACGCCATGAACACCGCGTAGGCGACGGCCACCGCCGCCACGTTGCCGGATGCGACGACAAGCGCCCCATCCATCACGGTCACGACCACGAACCCGGTCATGATGAACTTCGGCGGGAAATGGTTTTTGAGCGCCCCGCCGATCATCGGCGCCGCAATCGCGCCGACTACAGCGCCGGGCAGCAGCGTCAGCGCCGCGGGCAGACTGCCCAATCCGAAGCCGCGCTGCAGCAGGATCGGCAGCATGAAGTTCAGTCCGAGCACGCCGCCGGACGCCATGAGCAGAATCATCATGCCGAGCGAAAAACCAGGGTATGCGAACACGCGCACTTCGACCAGCGGCCGCGTCATGCACAACTGCGCGGCCACGAACACGGCCAGTACCGCCACGCTCGCGGCCAACGTCAGCCAGAATCGCCAGTCGCCGTTCCAGCTGGCGAAGAAGCTCACCGCGACGATCAGGCCGGCCAGTCCGACCGCGACCAGCAGCAGCGATGGTACGCTGATCGTCGCCTGTTCGGCGTCGCCGGGGTGACGGATCTCCGGCACGGTGGCCATGCCGAGCAAGAACGCGACGGCGAGGAACGGCAGCATCGTGTAGAAGATCCAATGCCAATCGAGCCATTCCATGACCATGCCACCGAACACCGGGCCGATGGCCGGCGCGGCGCAGGTCACCAAACTGACGATGCCGAGCATCGCGCCGCGCTGTTCAAGCGGCGCCTTTTCGAGGATGATGTTGGTGATGAGCGGCAGCGATATGCCGGTGCCGAGCGCCATGACAAGTCGCGCGGCGAGCAACATCGGAAAGTTCACGGCGAACGCGCCGATGATCGTGCCGGCGGTGAAGATCACGACCGCCGCGACAAACAGGGTTTTCGTGGCGAAGCGGCGCACCATGAACGGCGAGCTGGGGATCGCGACCGACAGGAGCAGCAGGTAGCCGGTGGTGAGCCACTGCACTGTGGATGCGTCGACCGCGAACTCCTGCATGAGTGTGGAGTAGGCGATGTTGAGCGACGTTTCCGACAGGATGCCAAGGAACGTGAGGATCGCGAGCGCCACCACGCAGACGACGATGGCCGCGGGCACGGGTCGTTTGCCGTCGGCGGACTGGAAGTCCGGGCCAACGGTTGAGCCGGCAGCCGGGCGTGCGGACGTTTTCGGCGATCGGCTGTCGTCGGCCGGTGTCAATCGATCGGACTGCCCTGACCCGGACTGTCCCGGCCGCCGTGCCGGCATGTCACCGTTTCCTGTTGTGCGTTCGTTCATGGGCGCATCCTCCGTTGCGACGACGATTGTTGCATATCAAACAATGTGCCATCGTACCGGCGAATGTTACGCGAAACTCACTCGGCGAGCTCACGTTCGAGCCACTGACGTTCGGCGTCGATTTCGGCGTCGTGGACCGCGATGATCGCGCGACGATACTTGTCGGTGACCTTGTCGTTGTCGATCGGGCCTTCGCCATCACTGTAGAGACGGCGCACGTCGGATTCGAGCAGGTCGAGTCGACGGCGCAGCACGGCACGTCGGTCGGCCTCGTCGGGGATGACTGACAGGAACGACATGACAACGGCCCATTTGGTGATGTTGGTGAGGTTGTAGCCGCTCGTGTTCTTGAGCTCGTCGACGAGCGCGGCGCGGCCGGCCGGCTCGAGGTGGAATTCGCGCAGGCGGCGGCCGTTGACCACGTTGAAGGTTTCTCCAATGTAGCCGGCCTTGACGAATTTGTTCGTCACCGAGTGGAGCGTGCCGTCGGAGACGGCCTGCATATAGCCCTGTAGCTGCTCCATTTTTTTGCGCAGACGGTAACCGCACAGCGGTTCCTCGCTCAGGAAGCCCAGGGTCATGAGTTCTATCGTGTTCATCATGCCAACCATGATATCTCAGTTCGAGATATCTCGGAACGACACGCCGCTGGCAAACAAACAGCAGCATTCCACAATCGGCGGAACCAAGCCGTTCTAGCACCCTCCATAAATCTTCCCGATATATCTCAGTTTGAAATATCTCTCTTCGAGGTGCATACTGGCATCAACGCGAACGCAACGGCACCACGAACCTCCGCCGGCGCGATCGCGAGACAAATAACCAAACCAACCACCCAACAATCGTCACCAACCAGCAACCGCCGCGCACCAACCGCACGCGTTATCAGCGCACGGCATGCGGCGCAACCGAAAGGACATCACCATGAGCACCATCACCATCTTCGGCGCAGGCAACATCGGTTCCGCGGTCGCGGGCATCGCCGTCAAGTCCGGCGCGAGCGTGCAGGTCATCGACCGCAACCCGGACAAGGCCGCCGCCGCGGCTGAGGGCGTCACCGGCGCAAAGTTCGACGAGGCAGCCGTCTCCGGCGACATTGTCGTGCTCGCTCTGCCGTTCCCGGCCTACGACGAGGTGCTCGCCGCCTACGCCGACCAGCTGGCCGGCAAGACCGTGGTCGACGTGGCCAACCCGATCGACTTCACCACCTTCGACCTCGCCCTGCCGGCCGGCTTCAAGTCCGCCGCCGAGTACGTGGCCGCGAAGCTGCCGAACAGCACCGTGGTCAAGGGCTTTAACACCACGTTCGCCGCGACACTGGCCACCGGAGTCAACGACGGCGCGCCGACCGTCGTGCAGATCGCTTCCGACAGCGAGGACGCCAAGAAGGCCGTCGCCGCGTTCATCGAGGGCGCGGGTCTCAAGACCGTGGACGCCGGAGCGCTCAAGCGCGCGCAGTACCTCGAGGGCTACGGTGCGCTGCAGATCATCCTGGGCGTGACCGAGCAGACCCCGTGGACCGGTGGCTTCAAGGTTGTCAAGTAAGCCCTGAGACATCGTCTCGGCGCGGCAGTCCGCTACGTTCGCTCTGAACGTACCGGACTGTCGCGTCGGCGTGTCGTCTGCGAAAGTAATACGTGATATTGCATGGCTCGTTTCGCGATATTCCGATGCGAGATATTGCGCAATGCGGCCGACCCGCCAGATTGGCCGACACGTTCGGTCGAGCGGCCGATACATGCAACCAAATAACTGAGAACCAATCGACAAGGAGATTCCATGGCAAAGAAGACGCTGGTGCTCGTATTCCACCCGGGCCTGAACGATCAGTCCCACGTCAACAAGACGCTGGCCGACGCGGCCGCCGAGCTGGACAACGTGACCGTGCGCGACGAGTACGCGCTCTATCCGGACGGCAAGATCGACGTGGCCGCCGAGCAGGCCGCCGTCGAGGCCGCGGACCGCATCGTGTTCCAGTTCCCGCTGTGGTGGTTCTCCTCCCCCGCGCTGCTCAAAACGTGGGAGGACGAGGTCCTGCAGCACGGCTGGGCGTACGGCTCCGAGGGCCACGTGTTTGAGGGCAAGGAGTTCCAGGTGGCCGTCTCCACCGGCTCGCCGGAGGCGAACTACCAGCCGGACGGCGCGAACAAGTTCGTGATCGATCAGGTGCTGGTGCCGTTCCAGGGCACGGCAAACTACATCAGCGCGACGTGGGTCAAACCGTTCGTGACCTTCGGCGCCTTCGGCATCACCGACGAGGCGCTGGCCGAGGCGGCCAAGAACTATCAGGAGCAGCTGGCCAAGTAAGGGATTGAGAGGGCCGCTTCCCACGTGGCACGGGAGGCCCCTTGCCCCCTGTACATGGGCATGGCCGGTTCCCGGGATTTCGCAAGAAGAATCCCGGGAACCGGCCATGTTCGTTTTTTCCGCACAAACCGCGGTATTGCAGCACAGGGGCATGTGCGTTTGTTTGATAATGTCGTTTTTCCGGTTCCCGGGATGTTCGGAGCAAATCCCGGGAGCCGGCGCACCGGATTATCCGCGCCAGCGGGTCAGCTCAAAGACGAGCACATAGACCAGCAGCAGCGCGGAGGCGAGGAACACCGACCGCAACGCAAGGGTAAGCGACGGCAGGAACGTGGCAATGACACCGAACACTGCCACGCCGATCGCGCCGCCGACCTGACGGAACGTATTGAACATGGCCGACGCGATACCGGCCTGCGCCGGGTCGACGGAGCGCAGCACAACCCCGGCCGCGGCGGGCGTGGTGATGGCCGCGCCGAAGCCGACGACACTCAGCCCGGTCGCAATCACCCAGACAGGAATCGGCGCGGGAGTCAGGAATTCAAACAGGAACCCGGCGATCATGATCGCCAGTCCCAGCGTGATCGAGAATTTCGCGCCGCGCGCGGTGATGATGCGCCCGCCGATCAGGTTGCCGGCGATCGTGACAAACGCGGACGGCACGAACACGAGTCCGGCCGCAAACGGACCCATATGCCGCTCGTTCTGCAGGAACATGGTGCAGATGAACACCATGCCGTACCAGTTGAAGATCATGATGAAACCGATCTGCAGCGCGACCTGCATGCCGCGCACGCGGAACAGCCCGAGCGGCATCATCGGGGCGGCGACCTTGGTTTGGGAGAATACGAACAGTCCCAGCGAAACCACTCCGACGCCTAGCAGTGCCAGCGTCGCGGGAGCGGCAAAGCCGATAGCGCCGACTTCAATAATGCCAGCGACCAGCGCGCTCAGTCCGATCAGCGAGAGCGCCTGACCGGTCCAGTCGAAGCGGATGGGCCGGCGCGGCGAGGGCGCGATGCGCGGGGCGAGCGCGAGGATGAACAGGCAGAACGGCACGTTGATCGCGAACACGAGGCTCCAGTGGATCGGCGTGAGCAGGCCGCCGAGCAGGGGTCCGACCGCGGAGGCCGACGCGCCGCCCGCTCCCCACAACGCGAGCGCCCACGCGCGACGGCGCGGGTCGGGGTTCGCCTCGTTGATAAGCGACATGGACGCCGGCAGAATCAGCGCCGAGGCGACGCCAAGCACGCAGCGGCCGAACACGAGCGCCGCCATCGACCACGCAAATGAACAGAACAGCGACGCGAGGCCGAACAGTCCCGCGCCGATCAGAAAGAGCCGTTTCGCGCCGAATCGGTCGGCGAGACTGCCGGCGAGCAGGAGCAGGGCTGCGAACAGCAGCGTGTAGCCGTCCACGACCCACTGCTGGACGGCCATGTCGCCGCCGAGGTCGGCCGCGATGGTAGGCAAGGCAACATTGACGATGAGCACGTCCATGCCGGCGAGGAACGATGCGACGGATGCGGCGATGGTCGATGCCGTCGACGACGCGTCGGACGCGTCCGACGCCCGCGACCCGATGTCCAATGATGTTGCGTCGGGACGGGACTCGGTGATGTCGCGGGAAGTCGATGAGGATGTCATGCTTGGGTGCGTCTCCATGTGACCGTATACGATTCGTGTATATAACAGTTTCTATGATAGAAATGTAAATGACTGCAATACCGCGGTTTATAGATGATTCTGATTTACACTGTATAAACTGTTGGTTTATATATAACGCGTAGGCGAGCGCCGGCGTCGGCAGACGGCGTGGGAGCGCCAGAGAGGCGGAAGGACATGTACGATCGCAGACTCAACGCGGTGATCGCCGCGGCGGACACCGGCAGTTTCGCGCAGGCCGCGCGTCGCCTGTGCATCTCCACGCCGGCGGTCGCCAAGCAAATCAACACGTTCGAAAAAGAATACGATCTGACGATTTTCGACCGTTCACGCGCGGGCGTCATCCCAACCCCGGCCGGCGCAGAGTTCATCGCCGACGCACGGTCGCTGGTCCGCGAGGCAAACGACATCGTCCGCAGAGCCCGCCAACGCATGCATCAGCAGGCAGCCCCGGTCCGTCTGGGCATCTCCATCCTGCGACCGGCCCGCCGCATCCTCGACCTGTGGCAGCGCTCCGCCCAAACGGACATCCGGCTGGAACTCGTGTCGATGCCGGACAGCAGCACGTCGATCAACGACATCATCGCGCATCTCGGCGAGGACATCGACGTGATCGCCACCGCATTCGTGCCGGATCACTGGACCGACATCTGCGGCACGCTCGCACTGTCGTACGAGCCGCTGTGTCTTGCCGTGCCGCGCGGCAATCCGCTCGCAAGGCGGGCGAGACTGACCATCGACGATCTGACCGGCGAGCGCATCCGCATCCTGCCGCGCGGCAACGGCACCGACGACATCGCACGCAACCTGCTCGAACGCAATCCCGGCATCACGCTGATCGACATCGGCCATTACGATCTCGATCTGTTCAACGATTGCGCCGAGTCCGGCGACCTGCTCATCTCCAAGCCGATGTGGGGCGACGTGCACCCACAGCTCGTCAACGTGCCTGTTGACTGGCCCGAGCCGGTCGGCATGCAGTACGGGCTGATGTATCCGCTCTCCCCCGCCCCGCAGATCGCCGCGTTCGTCGCGCAGCTCGCCGCGCTCAATCAGCACTATCCCATGCAGCACCGGTGACGCAACTGAGCATATGTCTCCGAGACACGATTTGATTTCACAAAAACCTAGCGCCACGTTGCTAGAGCAACGCAGTGCCGTATTAATTGGTTGATTGCAAGTATTCCAAAACCGTAGATAAAGTAATTCCCTCGTTTTTCTGATCGTTGGTTAGGATGTCTGGGTGGTTCATATCGAATGAAGCTTGCGTTGCGTTGAGCAGGCTGGGATAAGAATTCTCATATGTTTTGGTGATAAATAGATACGTTCCTCCAACGCCAATTGTTGAATCACCTTGTACGGCAACAACTTGATCTCCTACTTTTCCGCCGGGACGTTTTATTGCAATCGTATTCGCGTCTGTATTTCCTTTATAAACCTTGTCAATGGTAATGCTGAAAATCGTATACGGAATCTCCGAAGACTTATCTAGTCCGGTTTCTAAATCAGGCCCTTTCTCCGATTTGACATTTAATGATTTATAACTAATTTTCTTAACCGTTCCACTGAACACTAAATCTGAAGAATCGATAATTTCCTTAGCGGTATCATAAATCGGATATTCCGCCTGAATGGTAGTGATTTCATTGTTAGTTGCTGTGGGGTTTGCATTTGATCCACAAGCACTCATAGCAATGAGACCAACCAGCATAAGCGATAATATAACTACTCTCTTTTTCATTTCATCCCCCATATTTTGCATTAACATTGTTAATGTCAAATGTTTGTGGCGTTGTCATGATATTTCTATTTCTACTGTATTTCATAATGGATGATTGCGCCGTACTTGGGTTATCAACTAACCAGAAAACATGACCAAACTCATGCGTTACAGTGCTTTTGGCAAAATTGGCGAAGTCTGATGCGTCTGCGCTTATTGTTTTAGCATTGACTTGTACGACAAACTTTGATGTATATCCAGTACTGGTGTTATATGTTTGTGTAGTTAGCCCGTACCATGTAGCATCATATCGCGCCGCTTCAATAGAATTATTACTAAATAATTTCGTTGAAATTGCTACATTTGCCCGCGAATTATTCCATGCGGATATTCCATTATCGATAATGGAAATCCACTGATCATTATATTTATCAGAATAATTTTTTACATTTATAGTTCCTGTTTTCGATCCGTAGGGTAGGTAAGGATCAGCCGCATAGGCAACCATAGGCGAAAAAATAAATATAAAGCCATCATTGGCGACAGACAGTATCGCAATCTCTTCATTTTGATTCAGCCACCTTCTTGAAATCAGAATATAATTATGCCAGTCACTTTCGTTTGCTAACGAAAATTAGCTAAATAATAATTCTCAACAGTGAGAATCATTACTCTAACTTTCATAGAAAATATATATTAAATTATTCTTATAAGTATAACAGAAAAATATTCTTAGGTCAATACTGATCATACAGTGTGTTAGCGTCATAGTACTATCACGGCACAAGTGCTCGCCATATATATCCGAATATGCCTCAAGCGCCTTGTTGACGATCTTGGAAGCGAAACGATCACGCACTGAGAACATGTGGTTGTCAAGACACTCATACAGATCATTGCGCATGCCGAACGACCTGTTGGCAGTCTTTAGCAAAGGAAGCCGATTCCCAGTGAAGGAAAACAATACAACAAGCTTCATCCGATTCCATAAGGTAGTGTCGCAGCCCGATGATCGTGACCTGACGGCACGGTATCCTTGGCGCACAACAAGGGCGGACTGTCATCCAAGGACATCCGACGGCTCCAATTTTTCCTGACCGCAAACTATGAGGACATCCTGCTCGCGTGGAGCATGTTCTTCGGCAAGGATTATCACTTCGACCGCTGCACGGCACGAACATCTTCGAAACGCAGAGACGGTATCACTTCCCCCTCGCTGCTTCGATTGAATGCGCGGCTTGTCGACACCCATCGGCTGTGAGCGTTACCATGGAAGGCGTGGGGAATAACTTCATGACGATGAATGATGTGGACGATATAAGCGATATAAGCGATATGAACGATATGAACGACAGCATGAGCAGCGAATCAACAGAAAACGACAACCAACAGAACCATCAGAACGTCACCGCCACCGCGCCCGACAACCGCGCGGCCGCCAACGACGCCCCCGCCCGCACGCCCGATCTCGCGTGGCTGAACGCAGCCAAGGAAACCATCACCCAGTGGGCGTACATCATGCTGCGCGACGCCGACGACCACGACATCGACTGGGATTGGGTGCGTTCGCTCGACCTCGTGCACGGCATCGGCGTGGCCGAACCGGCCGATCTCGAACCGGGCGCGGCGAGCAGCGCGCACGACCTGCTCAAGGCCGATCTGGCGATCCGCGACCGGCTCGAAGCGATCATCGCGAAGATGAGCATGGTGTTCATGCGCGATTTCGACCGTCATATCAAGACGTACGAGTTGCCGCGAGCGCTCGCGTACGCCGATCGCCGCCTGACCGACCAGATCGACCTGCTGCGCGACCGCGGCGTCGCCGAAGGCCTGTGGACGGTGACGGACGAGGACCGCGAGCGCGTGACCGTGCCCGTGCTGCACGCAACGGAAGCCGGCCCGCTGACCGACGACGATCTGGCCGACGTGCAGGATCGCACGGCCGAGATCGTCAACGCGCGCGCCGAGAAGCGCAAAGCCGATCGCGAGAAGCGCGAGGCGTCCCGTCACGAACGCCAGATGGCGCTGTTCGAGGCGGACGAGAAGCATTATGGTTCAATCGAAGCCGGTCCGGACGAGTCGGCGCCGGCCGATTCAAGTTCGGACGCGGGCAGCCCGGACTATCTGATCGAGGGCCAGCCGGTCATCAACGACGACAATCCGGCCGTGCCGGATGTCGAACAGCTGCACGCGAACGAAACGGCCGTGCCGGAGATGCGCTATGAAAAGTCGCGTCACGCGGCAGCCGAGCATGTGGCCGCGCGGGCCGCCGCCGCGCCGAAGGACTATTGGCGTGCCGTGTATCTGCCCGGCCGCGACGTGGACAACGTGATGGGCATCGACTTGGAAACGAACGGCACCGAACCGTACCGCGCGTACATCATCGACGTCGGCTTCGAATACATGAACATGAAGTCGCCGCGTCCGACCCAGCTGCCCGGCGACTACCGCTACGACAAGGACTACTACGAGTCGGGCGACGCGTACGACCAGCACCGCTTCTCGTTCGGTGTGACTCCCGAGGCCGCGCGGCACGGCAACGCGTTCATCATTCAGCTGACCGGCATCGACATCAGCCAGCGCACGGGAGCCGAGTTCCCGCTGTTCGACGAGGATCCGGCCGCGCAGGCCGACCTGCTCAAGAGGCTGACCACGCAGCCGTTCGTGGCGCACATGGCCACGTTCGAGCACAGCTTCTTCATGCTCAACGTGGCCGGCTATGCGGAGGCGTACCGCAACGGGCATGTGACGATCATCGACACGCTGCCGATGAGCCGTCTGTGGGATGAGGGGTCGATTCCGTGCGAGGGTCACCCGGACGGCGACAACACGCTGGACGCGTATGCGAAGCGTCAGGGCGCGCTGCGCGAGGACGACGCCGAACGCCACTTGGGCCTTGAGGACACGCATATCATGCTGCTCGCAATGAAGCATCATCTCACGCAGCTCAAGGCCGAGGCGCGCGGCCCGTGGGGCCCGGGCGGCAAGGCGGGCGTCGGCGGCAAGCGCATTGTCAACTATCGTCGCCGCAGCTGGCGGCGGTAGCGGCGGCGCGCTTAACGCACAGCCGTTCAACGTGCCGCGGCCATCCGCGCACGCACCTTGACGGCCACATACCAGGCGAACAGCACGACGATCACCGCCGCCACCGCGTACTGGAACCGGTCGAGTACGCCCAGAATGCCGCACCACTGCGAGCCCAGCAGATAACCGGCCATCACGAGAATCGTGTTCCACACGAGCGAGCCGAACGCGGTGAGCAGCGTGAACCGCAGCAGGTTGGTGCGCGCGATGCCTGCCGGAATGGAGATCAGCGAGCGCACGATCGGGATGACACGGCCGATCAGCACCGACCATAATCCGTAGCGGGAGAACCAGTCGTTCGCCTTGTCGATGTCGGTCGCGTCGGTGAGCGGCATAAGGTCGAACAGACGGCGCATGCGGTTCGCGCCGATCGCGTAGGCGATGCCGTACAGCACAAGCGCTCCGACGACGGAGCCGAGTGTGGCGCCGCCGATCGCCTCGAACAGGGTCATGCGTCCCTGCGCGGCGGTGAATCCGGCCAGCGGCAGGATGACTTCGCTAGGAATGGGCGGGAACAGGTTTTCGAGGAACACGGCGACGCCGGTGCCGAGCCAGCCCATGGTGGACATAAGACCGACGAGCCAATCGGTGATCGCGCCGATGAAGCCGCCGGTGGAGACCGGGCAGGACGTGATCGGCGCGGCGAGGGCAAATGTTGGAGTGATCATGGCGTTCACGCTACGGCACGCCCGCTTAGGCGGGGCTAAGGTCGCGCGCGCGTCCGCCGCATCGTGTCCGCGATGTGCCCGCCCCGCCCTGCACCCCGCGCCCGTTCAGTCGTCCAACGGCAGCGTGATGAGCATGGTCGTGCCGGTCGCGGACGTGGATTCCACGTCGAGTGTGCCGCCGTATCGGCTGGCCACGTCGCGTGCGAGCGCGAGTCCCAGCCCGTAGCCTTGGTGCGCGGTCCCGTCGTCGTCGCGCGCGAATCGGCGGAACAGCCGTTCGGGATCGTCGCCGATGCCGTCGCCGTGGTCGGTGATGCGTATGGCCGCGGCGTTGCCGTGATGCAGGTATCCGAGCGAGACCAGCACGTCGCTGCCGTCAGGCGCGTGCGCGATCGCATTGTCGAGCACGGCGACGACGCAGCGCGACAGGCCGACCGCGTTGCCCTGCACGACGAATCGTGCCGGATCGCCGTCAATGTGCGTGCGTATGGCAACGCGACGTTCGTCGGCGAGCGGGCGCACGGAGTCCACAGATTGCCGGATCGTCGATTCCAGCAGGACGGGTTCGGTGTTGACCGCGCCGCGCGCCGCGACAAGCAGGTCGGTGACGATCGCGTTCATGCGGTCCACGTCGCCGCGCAGGTCGGCGACCACGCCGTCGATCGGCTGGCCGTGCGCCCGTCGAAAGTCGATGAGGTCGATGCGTGTGGAGATGACCGCGAGCGGCGTTTTCAGCTCGTGGCTGGCGTCGGCGACGAAGTTCTTCTGCAATTCGAGCGCGTGTTCGAGCGGCGCAACCTCCTTGCGCGAGTAGTGCCGGCCGATCAGCGCGACGGACGCGACCACGCCCGCGACGAACAGAATGGTGAACGCGATGGCCTTGCGCGTGTCGATGACCATCATGCCGGAGCCGAACTGTTCGGTCACGGACATGCTGTTCGGGTCGAGGCCGCGTTCGGCGAATTCGTGCCGGGATCCGAGCAGCACGCCCGCCGCGAACAGGATGCCGCCGATCACGGTGACGGCGGCCATCGCGACGGTCATGCGCAGGCTGATCAGGCCGGCGACGGTGCGATCGTGTGCGTTACGGCTGCGCGCATTACGGCCGGGCTTGCGGTCCGGCTCTCGACGCGGCTTGCGCCCCGACTCACGTTCCGGCCCGCGTCCCGACTCGGTATGGGCCGTTCCGATGCGCCCCAGCGCGGCACGAATGGACATGCTTCCCTCCCCTGCGTTGCGTACGGTCTACGTTGCGTACGGTCTGTGTTGCACACGTCCTGCGTTGCGCACGATCCGCGCCGCGCGCGTTCCCGGTCATTCTTGCGGACTACCAATGCGGTAGCCGCGCCCGCGCACCGTGTCGATGATCGCGCGGTCGGTTTTGCCGCGCACATAGGAGACGTACACGTCGACGGTACCCGCGTCGGCGCCGTCGGAGAACACCTGGCTGAGCAGTTCGTCGCGTGAGAACACGTGGTCGGGCGATGCGGCGAGCGTGGCGAGCAGCTTCGTCTCGGAGTCGGTGAGCGAGACGGCGTGCCCGTCCGGATCCTCGATGAGGTTCGCCCCGGGTTTGAGCAGCCAGTCGCCGATCTCGACGCCGGCGGCCTGCGCGTGGAATCCGCGCAGCAACGCGCGCATGCGTGCTTCGAGTTCGACGAAGTGGAATGGTTTGGTCAGGTAGTCGTTTGCGCCGGAGTCGAGTCCTTCGACGATGTCGTCCACGCCAGACAGGGCGGTGAGCACGAGCGCCGGCACGGCGATGCCGCTGCCGCGCAGGGTGCGGATCAGGTCGAGTCCGTCGCCGTCGGGCAAGCGACGGTCGACCACGAGCACGTCATAGCGGCCGGATCGCAGCTGCTTACGGGCAGCGGCCGCCGATTCGACCCAGTCCACGCGGTAGTCGGGTGCGAGCATTTCGCTGGTCATCGAGCCGAGGTTCGGATCGTCTTCGATCAGCAGCACCGCAGGCAGCAGCAGACGCAGCGGGTCGGTCGCGCGCCGCCCGTCGCCGCCGGTTGTCGTCTCACTCATCGTTCATCACGTCCCTCATTCTAATGATCGCCGGCCTCGCCGCCACATCCGTTGCAGCGCATGGTTTTTGCGACCGTCCGCGCGACCTTCCTGATATCGCATCGTCCACTCAACGCCAAGCCGTCTAAGAAAACGCTTAGAATCGCCGCGAACGGCCGGATCGTCGCGTTCCTTCGTAGCATTGCGAGCATGGAGACAAGTATTCAGCCATTGTTCACGGCCGAGCATGCGACATGCCGGATGCCGAAGACAACGACGGCCGCGACGGATGATGCGGTGCGGCTGCCGTCGTTGTTCCGCGGCTTTGAACGCCAGCACGACGATGTCGGGTTCAAGACCATCTTCTCCGACGTAGCGTTCGAGCTGCGGCGCGGGGACATCGTCGATCTGGTCGGCCCGTCCGGCACCGGCAAGAGCACGCTGCTGACGACCGTCGCGCAGCTCAACCCGTATGCGAGCGCCGATCTGACGCTGGAGGGTACGCCGAGCACGGCGATGACGCCGGAACGCTGGCGGCGCGAGGTGGCGTATCTGCCGCAGCGGCCGACACTGACCGGTGCGAGCGTGCGCGAGGCGATCCTTATGCCGTTCACGCTGCGCGTGCACCGGTTCTCCGATGACGGTTCGTCTCTGGACGAGCGCCGACCGGACGAGGCGACGCTGCGGCGCACGCTGAACACGGTGGGATGTTCGGACATCGAGCTGGAGCGGCCGCCGCAAGATCTGTCGGTGGGACAGCAGGCGCGCGTGTGCCTGCTGCGCACGCTGCTCACGTTGCCGAAGGTGATGCTGGCCGACGAGGTCGACGCCGGGCTGGACGAGGAGAACGCGGACAAGGTGGGCGAGATCCTCGCGTATGCGGCGCGGGAGAAGGGCATGGCGATCGTGCGCGTGCGGCACCGTGCGGCGGACGGCCGTGCGACGCGCACGCTGCATCTCGAGGCGGGCGTGCTGACGGAGATCACGGGGGATGTCGCGGTCGTGCCGGCGCACGACGGCGAACGTATGGAAGGCGAGGCAACGCGATGAGCACCGGGAATGCGGGGGCCTATCCCATCGACGTATGGGGTCTGATCATCACGATCGTGCTGGTGGCCGTGGCCGCCGGCCTGTCGTATGCGATGCGGCTCGGCGTGCACCGGCAGATGCTGTGGGCAACGATCCGCTCGCTCATCCAGCTGCTGGCGATGGGCTACATCCTCAAGTTCGTCATCGAACAGAACAACCCGTGGCTGGTGTTCGCGCTGATCGCAGTGATGATCCTTGCGGCCGTGCAGATCACGATGTCGCGTGCGGCGAACATCCCTCGTTCGGTGATGCCGTCGGTGTTCCTCACGTTGACGGCGAGCGTGATCTTGCAGGTGTGCGTGGTCACGGAGATGGTGATCCGCCCGCATCCGTGGTATGCGCCGACCGTGCTGGCGACGATGAGCGGCATGCTGCTGGGCAATGTGGTCTCGGCGATCGCCGTGGCGATGAGCCGCTTCTTCTCCGACATGGACTCGCGGCGCTATGAGATCGAGATGATGCTCAGCCTTGGCGCGACACCGTTCGAGGCGGCCAAGCCCTCGATCATCTCGTCGGTCAAGCTCGGCATGATTCCGACGATCTCGCAACTCGCGTCGAGCGGCATCGTGCTTATCCCGGGTATGATGGCCGGCCAGGTGATCGCGGGAGCCGACCCGCTGACGGCCGCGAAATACCAATTCGTGGTGCTGGCGGTGATCAGCGCGCTCACGCTGATGGCCGATTCGCTGATCATGATCCTGATCTACAAGACCTCGTTCACCGCCCTGCACCAGTACAAGCCTCCGAGCGAGCGGTAGCGCGATTTCGCGCGCTCAGTGCGTGGCGATTTCGTCGACCTTGGTGACGTGCCCGCCGAACTGGGCGCGCAGCGCGGTCACGACGCGCAGGATGTCGTCGGCGCCGCCGCGCGAGGTCTGGCGCTGCCACAGC
>NZ_JGYN01000003.1 GCF_000741165.1 Bifidobacterium biavatii DSM 23969
GTATCTAATCCTGTTCGCTCCCCACGCTTTCGCTCCTCAGCGTCAGTAACGGCCCAGAGACCTGCCTTCGCCATTGGTGTTCTTCCCGATATCTACACATTCCACCGTTACACCGGGAATTCCAGTCTCCCCTACCGCACTCCAGCCCGCCCGTACCCGGCGCAGATCCACCGTTAAGCGATGGACTTTCACACCAGACGCGACGAACCGCCTACGAGCCCTTTACGCCCAATAATCCGGATAACGCTTGCACCCTACGTATTACCGCGGCTGCTGGCACGTAGTTAGCCGGTGCTTATTCAACAAGTACACTCAACAACCAAAAGGCCGCCTTGCTCCTTGATAAAAGAGGTTTACAACCCGAAGGCCTCCATCCCTCACGCGGCGTCGCTGCATCAGGCTTGCGCCCATTGTGCAATATTCCCCACTGCTGCCTCCCGTAGGAGTCTGGGCCGTATCTCAGTCCCAATGTGGCCGGTCACCCTCTCAGGCCGGCTACCCGTCGAAGCCTTGGTAAGCCATTACCTCACCAACAAGCTGATAGGACGCGACCCCATCCCATACCGGTAAACCCTTTCCCACAATCGCATGCACTCATGTGGAACATTCGGCATTACCACCCGTTTCCAGGAGCTATTCCAAAGTACAGGGCAGGTCAGTCACGCATTACTCACCCGTTCGCCACTCTCACCCCCAAGCAAGCTTGGAAGATCCCGTTCGACTTGCATGTGTTAAGCACGCCGCCAGCGTTCATCCTGAGCCAGAATCGAACCCTCCACAAAAAAACTTGCAAAGAGAACCAACAATGACTCTCATACATATTGACGGAACATCCTATAAGGAAGGACATTCACACAAAAACCTTGCCATCCATTACCTGCTCACACAGACCCACCACCACAAACAGCAGCAGGCGGACAACAAACTGGCAATCAAAACATTGACTCTAAAAAGTAGTACAAACACGCTCTTGAGTTCTCAAACCACCACCACACCAGCAAACCCACAACCCAAGAAGAGAAGCTCGCTTGCCGAGCGGCAACAGGTGATTAACTTACACGCACCAGCCACCAAACGCAAACCGGCAACACAAAAAACGGCCAAAACCGTTGCAACAACAGGTATCCATCGGCGTGTCGCAGAGCCGTCAATCCGTCCCGATCGCCGGCCTCGCCACACTCCAAGCCGCTACCGCACAGACTAATCCCCGCAGGAAACGCCAACGTGAACGCGACACGACATATGCGCGAACCACAACAATCCTCCGCGCATCACACCGCGACACGTCCAGCCGCATCGTCAACCAGACGACCGTCATGCAAACCAGCATCCGCACCGCCAACAGCGATGCCGGCCAAGCCGTCATTCGCGTCGCCGACGGCACCGCCGGTCGTTCCGCCGGCAGCGGCTCCGGCGGCGGCATGCCGCATCGCCATCACCGGCCGCTCGCGGTTCCGCCGCCGCAGCGCGACAATCGCAATCCAACCGACGACCAGCAATCCGACGCCGATCATCACGCCGACCGTACGGCCATCGATCACGTCGCTCGGATCCGGCGCCGGCACCGGAATCGCCACGCGGTGACCGGACACCAGCAGTCGGTGCGTGTTCACGCCGTACGGCGTGCACGTCATCAGCGTCACGCGATCCTGCCCGTTCACGATGCGCAGCAGACGAGTGTCGTCCGGCTTGATCACGCTGATCCGGTCCACCTCGTACGCGAGCGTCTCCCCCATTACTTCGATGTAGAAGAAGTCGCCCTTCTGCATTTCGTCGAGTCGTGTGAACATGAGCGCCTCGACCAATCCGCGATGGCCGGTGATCACCGAATGCGTCGACTTGCCGCCCACCGGCAGGCTCGTGCCGTACAGGTGCCCCGCACCGGATGCGAGCGCCTCCTGCGACGTGCCGTGGTAGATCGGCAGGTCGATCGACACTTTCGGCACGCGCACGGTGCCCATAATGCCGCCGCCCGTGTCGAGCTGCGCCTGATAGTCCTTGTCCTTGGCCGACGTGGTGTCCTCGCCTTTGGCCTGAGAGCCGCCGCCCTGCGTTGAGAACGGGTCGATCGCCTCGCCCAGCACCGGTTGCCCGGATGCGGCGAGCCGTTTGTTGTATTCGCGCGCCGACGCGAGTTCGTCGCTCACTTTTTGCGGCGACCAGCCGGCGACGCGCGCGGCGATCGCGTCCGACGTGCGCTGCAGTTCGACCGCGTTGCGGTATTGCAGCGCGAGCGGATATCCGGCAACGGCGATCGCCGCGATCAGAAGCAGCACCGCGAACGCTCGCATCGTGATCAGCGACCGGCGCAGTTTGCGGCGCAGGATCATCACGTCTTTCACGTTGATCGCTTCGGCGAATGATTGCGGCGTGAACGACGATTGTGCGGACACCGACGCCCGTGACGACGCCCGTGACGACGACGTGGGCGCTGCGACGCGACCGGCATGCCGGCGATCGTCACGTCGCGTAGGCCCGTCAGCGACGGACCGCATGTCATTCCGACCGCTTTCGGCGACGGATCCTCCGCCGGATCGACCGCTGTGCCGTCCGTGCCGCGCGCCATTCCCCATCGGATCCGCCTTTCCGCCGCGCATCGTCCGCGGCAACCGAACCGTATCGGTACCATCGTAATGCGTGCGCCAGCCGAAACGAACAGTATCAACCATCATCAGGCATCTTCGCACACAACCGATCGCCAGTGGGCGGACCGGCGACGGACAAAGCCGAACGAATCACCGCGAATCCGAACAGCTTCGGACAACCCTGCGCGCGAAATCCACGTATGCCGGCGCCGGACGCGGCAACGGCTACAATCAATGCCATGAGCAAGCAGACGGTCATTCGCGTCAGCTTCGACGACGATCTCGAAGCGGCCCGTTTCCTCCAGTCATGCCGCAGGAAGGGTTTGAACGCGCAATTGGAGGACTCCCGTCCGATCGGCGACATCAAGCACAACGGCCCGGATCTGGCCGCATGGCTGCGCGCGAAACGCGGATGGCAGGTCGTGCTCGCCTCCGCGAACCGACGCAGCGCATGGAACGCGGCATGGAAAATCTCGCACGGCACACGCCGCGGCTTCGAGGACCGCATGTTCGAGGCGCGCACCGTGAACCGCAACGGCGAATGGGTGGTCGAAGCGCGTTGGAAGGGGCATCCGGCCGCCAAGAGTAAGGACAGGGACAAGCCGGAAAGCAGCATGGAACCGCTGTTCTGATCATCAGAGATCCTTCAACGTCATAGACCACGTATACGTGATCTGCGATTAAGACAACTGCGGTGCAACAACATCGTTGTTGGAGAAACATGCATGCACCCGGATCGGCGTACACGGTCGAACACCTCATCGATACGCACCGGCGTATCACTGCGATGTCGACGATGTCGCCGATCCGGACATACCACGCCTAAACAAGATGGTCGCGCAGGATCTCATCATGGACGCCGTCGCGACTTGCGGCCGCTACGCCTGGAACACGTCGGGATGCTTCGGATCGCCCGGCTCGTCCGCAAGAATGCCCTCGATGCCGAGGAATTCCTTCCAGAATTCGAGCGGCTGGCCGTATGGCGACGAATTGCGGCCGTGCGCCTGCAGGTTGGCCTTCGCTTCGAACACGTCCTCCTCGCGGATGCCGTCGAAGTAGCTGACGAGCCGCTGGCGGTTCGACGGATCGTAGAACAGCGACGCGATGATTTCGGTGAGTCGTTCGGCGCGTGCAACCGGCAGCGAATCCCAGTGGCGCAGTTCGATGAAGTTCTTGAGCCGCACGTCGTTGAAATGCGTGGAGATGATGTGGTTGATCTCGTACGGGTTGAGTTCGCGGTCCGGGTACACGTCGCCCGCGTTCTCGTAGAACGCCGGATGGTGCAGTTCCTTGCCACTCAGTCCCTCGGCTTCGGGCGTGTGCGTCAGGTCGGCGAACATGAGCGGCGTGGACAGCACGTCGATCGCATAATCCTCCCAACCGAAACGCGGGTCGAACAGGCCGGGGATCACGTTCGTGCGCTGGAAGTCGAGATAATCCCACATGCGCTGGCGCAGCAGCGGCCACGGGTTCGGCTCGCCCTCGAAATACGGCGTGTTGCGGAAATACCAGGCGAGAATCGGCCCGACGATCGTGCCGAGACGCAGCTTTTCGATCGAATCCTGCTCGTCGACGTAGTCGATGCTCACCTGCGTGGACGACGAGCAGCGCATCATGCACGGGCCGAACTGGCCGACGCGGCCGAGATATGCGGTCATCGCGTCGTAGCGGTCCTTCGGATTGACCTTGACGTCCGCATAGCTGGACTTCGGCTGGTAGCCGTAGTTGACGAGGCGGAAGTCGAGTTCGTCGAGCACCGGGTCGACGTCGCGGCGGAACGTGCGGTACAGCGTGTTGAGATCCTCGGGCTTCTTGAGAATGCCGAGCGAACATTCGACCTGACCGCCCGGCTCGAGCGACACGGTGATGCCCTCGCGCGCAAGACCAACCAGATGGTCGTTCTCCCAGTACTCCTTGTCCTTGTCGTAGTACGGGGCGATGCGACGCAGCAGTGTTTCGATGCCGTTCGGCTCGTAGTAGCTCACCGCCGTATCGTCGCTGTTATGCACCGGCAGATGCTCGATCTCCACGCCGAAGCCGCCCGTGCCGCGTTTGGACCGGCCGTGCTCGAAGAAGTCGAGCAGGCTCTGGACGTGCTTCGGATTCGGCTTGGCCAGCAAATGGGCATAACTGATACGCGGTGTACTCATGCGCCCAGCTTAGCCGAAAGCCGTCCGGCGACGCGGCCGGACGGCTATATGGAAAATCGATAACAGACTAGAGTGCCTGCCGTCAGTCGGCGGACGCGAAGCCCTGCGGCTCGCCGGCAGCGGCGAATTTGGCGTCGTGGGCCTTTTTCGCCGCCGCGATCATGAGCTTGATGCGGTTGAGCTGGTTCGCCTCGCTCGCGCCCGGATCGTAGTCGATGGAGACGATGTTGGCCTCCGGGTGCAGGCGGCGGATCTTGCCGAACATGCCGCGGCCGGTCACGTGGTTGGGCAGGCAGGCGAACGGCTGCGCGCAGATCACGTTCGGGCAGCCCTGTTCGATCAGTTCGAGAATCTCCGCGGTGAGCAGCCAGCCTTCGCCGGCCTGCACGCCGATCGACGTGACTTCGGCGGCCTTCTTGACCAGCTCGGGCATCGGATCGTCCTGCTTGAACTTGCCGTGCGCGGTGGCGATTGCCGCCTTGATCGGCGCGTTGTACCGGTCGAGCCCCCAGCGCATGAGCGCGTACAGCTGCTGGTTGCCGCCCATGCCGAGGTTGCGTTCGTTCCAGTCGGTGATGTACGGGCGGGTCGTCATGAACTCCATGATGCCGGGCACCACGGCCTCGCAGTCCTGCGATTCGATCACGTCGACCACGTGGTTGTTCGCGTCCGGCTGATACTTGACGAGGATCTCGCCGACGACGCCGACGCGCACCTTGCGCGGAATGTCGCGCAATGGCAGTGCGTCGAAGCTTTTCACGATCTCCTTGGCGAGTACCGGATACGGCAGGTACGCTTTCTTGAGCCACGGCGTCTTGGCCGCGGTCTTGGAGAAGCGTGGTGTTCGAGCGTCTCGCGCACGATCACGTCCCACTGCTCATACAGGCGGTTCGCCGCACCCGGCTCGACCTCGTACGGGCGCACGCGGTACAGGCACTTCATGAGCAGGTCGCCGAGGATCAGCGCCTTGATTGCGCGGTGCAGCAGCACCGGCGTGGCCTTGAAGCCCGGGTTGTCCTCGAGGCCCTGCGTGGAGATCGCGATGACCGGGATCTGCGGATAGCCCGCGTCAATCAGCGCCTTGCGGATGAGGCCGAAGTAGTTGGTCGCGCGGCACATGCCGCCGGTCTGCGTGATGGCGAGCGCGACGTGGTCGGGATCGTACTTGCCTTGGATGATCGCGTCGATGAGCTGCCCGATGACCATGATGGCCGGGTAGCAGGCGTCGTTGTTCACGTATTTGAGGCCGGTTTCGACGTCCCCGCGGCTGGCGTGCTTGAGGATGTCGAACTTGTAGCCGCCGGAGCGGATGACCGCTTCGACGAGGGACATGTGGATCGGGCTCATCTGCGGGGCGACGATCGTGTAGTCCTTCTTCATGTCCTTGACGAACTTCTGACGGTGCGCGTAGCGCGACATGGTCGCGTTGTTGTGGCCGGACTTGGCCTTTTGGGCGGTCTTGCCGGGTGTGTCCACCGTGCCGTCGGATCCGGCGAGCACGGTCTTGGCGTTGACGGCCGCTTCGATGTCGCGCTGTGCGGCGAGGCGCGAGGCGCGGCGCACCGATTCGGTGAGCTTCGGGTTGGCGGCCATCGTCGTGTCGAGCAGGACCTGACGGCCCGGGGTGGGCGCTTGCGAACCGGTCTTGCGGAATCCGGTCGATTTCGGCGCGGCGGACTGGGCCGTTTCGTCGTCAGCGACTGCCGAATCGGCGGCCGCGCGCTTGGCTTCCGCTGCCTTGACCGCGGCCTGCGCGGCGGCGAGCTGTTCCTTCGCCGCGGCGAGCTGCGTTTCGGCGGCGGCCAGATCGGCCTGTGCCTTGGCCTGGGCGGCCTCGCGCGCCTTGATTTCGGCGGCGGACGGCGCGGCGACGATCGTCTGGTCCTGTTTGCCGACGAGCTGCGCGGCGGACGAACCGGTCGCGCCGGCACCGGCCGCACCGGCTCCGTGCGCGGCGGACACGGCCGCGACGGCCTTCGCCTTGTTGCGTTCGCGCTCCTCGACCGCGGCCTTGAGCGAGCGCAGACGGATCTTCGCCGCACCCAGGTTCGACACTTCGTCGATCTTGAGCAGCGTATACACGTCGGCCTTGTCGGCGAGAATCTCCGACACCTGATCGGTGGTGATCGCGTCGAGGCCGCATCCGAACGAGTTGAGCTGCACGAGCTCGAGTCCCGGATACGAGGCGACGAAGTGCGCCGCCGCGTACAGGCGCGAATGGTACGCCCACTGGTTGGTCACGCGCAGCGGCATGCGGTTGACACTCACCTTGCGATCGCCGACGTGGCGGAAGCCGTTCGCGTTCTTCTTGCGCGGGTCCTCCTCGCCGGCGGACAGGAATTCGGTCAGGTCGAGCTTCTGGCCCGGCTGCAGTTCGCAGATCGAGTCCTCGGAGAGCACGACCATGCCGAGCGAACAAATCGTCTCGGGAATGCCGTGGTTGATCTCCGGGTCGACGTGGTACGGGCGGCCTGCGAGCACGATGCCGCGGCAGCCGTGCTCCTTCATATAGGCGAGCGCCTTCAGGCCTTCCTGCTGCACGTCGTTCTTGAACACCTTGTCTTCGGCGTACGCGGCCTTGACGGCCGTCTCGGCCTCTTCGCGCGTCACGTTCGCCCACGCGAACTCCTCGACGATGCGGTCGACCATGAGCTCGTGGTTAGCGAGGTTGAAGTACGGGTGCATGTAGCGCACGCCGTCTTCGCGCAGTTCGGGCATGTTCGCGCCGACGACGAGCGGATAGTTCGCCACGACCGGGCAGTTGTAGTGGTTGTCGGTGTTGGGCACGAGGTTGTCCTCGTAGCTCACGCACGGGTAGAAGATGGTCTTGACGCCCTTGTTGAGGAGCCACTTGATGTGCCCGTGCACGAGCTTGGCCGGGTAGCAGATGTTCTCGGATGCGATCGATTCGATGCCCGTCTCGAACAGTTCGTGCGAGCTGCGGCCGGAGATCATGACCTTGAAGCCGAGCGACGTGAGCAGCGTGAACCAGAACGGGTAGTTCTCGTACATGTTGAGCGCGCGCGGAATGCCGATTTCGCCGCGCGTGGCTTTTTTGTCCGTGAGGCGACGGTAGGCGAAGCAGCGCTTGTACTTGTAGTCGTACAGGTTCGGTCGGTCGGAGCGTTGCTTTTTCGCGTCGCCGCCGCGTTCGCAGCGGTTGCCGGTCACGAATCGCGAGCCGTCGGAGAACGTGGTGACGGTGAGCTTGCAGTGGTTCTGGCACAGCTTGCACACGTCGCGTTCGGTGGTCATCGACAGGTGATCGAGTTCGTCGCCGGTCAGGATCGACGATGCGGTGTGATGCACGCCGTCGACGACGACTTCGTTCGCGTGATCGGCCGCAACGTCGGACGTCGCGTCGCCCGTATCGTTCGCGCCAACGTTTGCCGTATCGTTCGTCGATTCGGCCGACGTGCCGTCCGCGAGCACGTGCTCGTGATCGTCGTCGGCGACGTCCTCGTAGTGCATGCGCGCGGTGAGCGCCGCGCCGTACGCGCCCATGAGGCCGGCGATGTTCGGTCGCGTCACCTCGCGTTCGGTGAGCAGTTCGAACGCGCGCAGCACGGCATCGTTGAGGAATGTACCGCCCTGCACGACGACTGTGTCGCCAAGTTCGCCGGAATCGCGCAGTTTGATGACCTTGTACAGCGCGTTGCGCACGACCGAATAGCACAGGCCGGCGGCGATGTCCTCGATCGAGGCGCCTTCCTTCTGCGCCTGCTTGACGGACGAGTTCATGAACACGGTGCAGCGCGAGCCGAGATCGACCGGATGCGTGGACGCCAAAGCTTTCTGCGTGAATTCCTGAATGGTCAGGCCCATCGACATGGCGAAGGTTTGCAGGAACGAGCCGCAGCCGGACGAGCACGCCTCGTTGACGGCGATCGAGTCGATCACGCCGTCGGTGATGGCGAGGTACTTCATGTCCTGGCCGCCGATGTCGATCACGGCGGTAACGCCAGGGCTCACCATTTCAGCGCCGCGGTAGTGCGCCATCGTTTCGACCACGCCTTCGTCCAAGTGCAGTCCGGTGGTGATGAGGCCTTCGCCGTAGCCGGTCGCGCAGGATCGCGCAATCCACGCGCCTTGAGGCAACTGGGACTGGATCTGCTTGACGATGTTGATGGCGGCCGTCAGCGGGCTGCCCTCGTTGTTCGCGTAGGAGGACCACACGATTTCGCGGTCGTCGTTGACGAGGGTCGCCTTGATGGTGGTCGAACCCGCGTCGATGCCAAGGAAGTGCGGGCCGTGCGCGCCCTCGAGCGTGCCGATGTGGATGTGCTCGCGGTGGTGGCGCTTGTTGAACGCCTCGCGGTCGGCCTCGGTCGGGAACAGCGGCGGCATGGTGGGCGTGTTGGACGGGAGGTTCTTGAGCTCGTCGAGCCGCTTGAGAATGTCGTCGCAGGTGCGCGCCTCGAAATGGTGACCTTCGTCGTCCTTGTCCATGTCGGCCTGCAATGCGGCGCCGTAGGCGACGTACAGGTGCGCGTTGGTCGGCACGATGAACTCGTCGACCTTGCCGTCGAGCGCGCGCTGGAACGCGGCGCGCAGCTCGCTCATGAAGAACAGCGGACCGCCGAGGAAGATGACGGTGCCATGGATCGGGCGGCCGGAGGCGAGGCCGGCGATGGTCTGCGTGGCGACGGCCGTGAAGATCGACGCGGCGAGGTCCGGCTTGGCGGCGCCATCGTTGATGAGCGGCTGCAGATCGGTTTTGGCGAACACGCCGCAGCGCGACGCGATCGGATACAGGTTCTCGTAGCTTTTCGCCATTTCGTTCAGGCCGGACGCGTCGGTGTCGAGCAACGTGGCCATCTGGTCGATGAACGCGCCGGTGCCGCCCGCGCACGAACCGTTCATGCGCTGCTCGGGAGTGGGCTTGAGGTACGTGATCTTCGCGTCCTCACCGCCGAGCTCGATGATGACGTCCGCCGCCGGGTATTCCTTGTCGATCGCCTCGGTTTCGGCGATGACCTCCTGCACGAATGGCACGTGCATGCTGTCGGCGAGCGCGAGGCCGCCGGAACCGGTGATGGCAAGGCGGATCGGCTCGTCGCCGCGGCCCCGTCCCTCGAGTTCCTTGTGGATGTCGACGAGCAGGCCTGCCACGGTAGCGCGCACGTTGGCGTGATGTCGGCGATAGTCGGAGAAGATGGTGTCGCTCAGGGAGTCGGACTGATCGAGCACCACGGCCTTGACCGTGGTGGAGCCGATGTCGAGTCCCACGCGCAACGACTTCGTATCGTGGCGTGCCGCCGCGGTATGTGCTTCGTTCACCATGTAAACCTCTTTAACGAATTTCCGGGGCGCGAATGTTCCAGTTTTCCGGCGCTCGCGGGGTGTTCGCACTGGCGTCCGCATCCCCGGCGGCGCAACGCATTCCGCGCATTGCCCGGCCTCTCAGGTTCCTTACTTTAGTCTGTAGCCCCGCCCAAGAGACCGGCCGAACTGCCTCCCCGCCGTGATTTATCTAACAGAGGAAGCGGCGAAACCCCGCGCGTCGCCGGAGTTTGTCGGGTTGCGGGCGACCGCCATTGAAGTCGCGCGACGGAAACAACGGTTTCTCCGTCGCGCGCCCCGCTCGATCGGGCATCGCGCAATGGGATCACGACGAGGACTTCGAATCCTCCCCGGCCATGCGGTCCTTCAGGTAGATTTCGGGGATGTCTCGCTCCTGGTCGTGGAGTTTGGCCCAGATGACCGGCTTGCCGGCCGCGAACGAGGCGGGCACGTCGAGGATGCGCTGGTTCTTCGAGCCGCGGAACTGCAGCAGCGAATCGTGCTGCGACTTGATGTAGCGGCCGTCGACGAGGATGTCGATGAGGCGCAGCAGCGCCATCTTGTCCTCGGTTTCGCCGGGGCGCATGAGCTCCTCCCACGTGTAGCCGGTCCAGCACCAGATGTCCTTCTCGTGGCCGAATTCGGCGCGGATGCGTTCGGCGAGCGGCACGAGCACGGGCGTGTTCAGCAGCGGTTCGCCGCCGAGGAACGTGATGCCCTGCACCCACGGCGCCTTCAGATCGTCGATGATCTTGTCTTCGAGCCGCTGCGTGTACTCGTGTCCGGCTTGGAAATCCCAGATGGACGAGTTGAAGCAGTCGACGCAGTGGAACGGGCAGCCGGAGACATACAGCGAGTTGCGCACGCCCTCGCCGTCGGTGACGATGAACGTCTTGTAGTCGGCGATCATGCGCCGGGACATGCGCCGGCCATCCCACTGTCCGGCGCGCGGGTTGTTCGCCTCGTCGGTCGGAATCGACGGCCCGCGCCCGGTCTCCCCCGCCGCAAAATCATGCAACATCGGCGTCCTGTCCATCATCAGCCTCCTCATATAGCCTCGCAACCAACCGCAACATAACCGTCAAACGCGATCAGCCGCAAACTTTTCCGCTCCCACCAACCGTAACGTTACGCGAAAACGAGCGAGGGTCGCCGGCATGTGTTGTCTGACCGTAGGCTTGGCCGAACGGCCTTGAGTGTGTCAGACAATACATGCCGGCGACCCTTGCGGACACCTTCGCAATACCAGTAGTTACTTGGCCTCTTCGAACCACTCGCGCTCGGAGCCGTCGGCCAGCGTCACGTGGCCGGTCTCGCCGCTCATGTGCTTGACGCGGTGCGAGATCTCCTCGTGACGGCCGTGCACCATCGGGCGCTGGACCGGGTTGCCGAGGTAGCCGCAGGTACGCTTGGTCACGTTGCACTTGTCCGGGTCGGAGTTGCCGCACTCGGGGCACTTGAAGCCCTCGTCGGTCGGTTCGAAGTCACCCTGGAAGCCGCACACGAAGCAGTGATCGATCGGCGTGTTGGTGCCGAGGTAGCCGATGCCGATGTTGTAGGCGTAGTCCCACACGGCTTCGAGAGCCTTCGGGTTGTCCTGCAGGCACGGGTACTCGCAGTAGTTGATGAAGCCGCCGGAAGCATAGTACGGGAAGTCCTTCTCGTAGTTGAGCTTCTCCATCGGGGTGGGCTGCAGCCAGACCGGGTAGTGGAACGAGTTGGTGTAGAAGTCGTGGTCGGTCACGCCTTCGACGCGGCCGAACTTCTCGCGGTCCATGCGGTTGAAGCGGTCGGTGAGCGACTCGGCCGGCGTGGAGTACACGGAGTAGTGGTAGCCCTCCGCCTTGCTCCACTGCTTGCACAGCTCGCTCATGCGCTTGACGATCGAGAGCGCGAACTCCTTGCCTTCCGGATCCCAGCCGTGGTCGCGGATCCAGTTCTTGCCGTAGAACACGGCGGTGGTCTCCGCGAGGCCGATGTAGCCGAGCGAGACGGTGGCGCGCTCGTTCTTGAACAGCTGGTCGACGTTGTCGTTCGCGCCGAGGCGGCCGAACGCGCCGAAGCGGAACAGGGTCGGGGCGTTGACCGGCGTGGCCTGCTTGCAGCGCATGATGCGGAACTGCAGCGCCTGGTGGGCGACTTCCATGCGCTCCTCGAACAGCTTCCAGAAGCGGGCCTTGTCGCCGTGAGATTCGAGCGCGATACGCGGCACGTTCACGGAGACGACGCCGAGGTTCATGCGGCCGTCCTCCTCGTCCTTGCCGGTGGCCGGGTTGATCCAGCCCTGCAGGAAGGAGCGGCAGCCCATCGGCGCCTTGAAGGAGCCGGTGATCTTGACGATGTTCTCGTAAAACACGACGTCCGGGTACATGCGCTTGGTGGCGCATTCGAGCGCGAGCTGCTTGATGTCGTAGTTCGGGTCGCCCTTGTCGGCGTTCACACCGTGCTTGAGGGTGAACACGAGCTTCGGGAAGATAGCGGTGTGGTGTTCCTTGCCGAGGCCGCGGATGCGGTTGAGGAGGATCGCGCGCTGGATTTCGCGGGCGAACCAGTCAGTGCCGAGGCCGAAGCCGATGGTCACGAACGGGGTCTGGCCGTTGGAGACGCGGTTGGAGTTGATCTGGTACTCCATGGTCTGCATGGCGTCGTAGATCGACTTGCGGGTGCGGATCTTGGCGAGGATCTCGCGCTCCTGCTCGAGTTCGTCGACGTCGGTGTGGAACGGGGTGTCCATCGGCAGCGGTTCACGGTTGCCGAAGTGCAGCTTGGACGGCTCGTTGGCCTTCGCGTTCTCGACCTGGCGGCGGGCGAATTCGACCGGCATGCCGTCGGGAATGGTTTCGCGGGCTTCCTCGAGGAACTTTTCGTAGTCCTTCTTCGCGTAGACGGCGAGGTGCTCGTCGGCACGGTTGGCGGTCTGGCCGCCGTACTGGCTGGAGGCCACGTCCTTCATGATCTGCGTGATCTGCGTGGCGGCGATAGCGATGGACTTCGGGGAGGCCATCGGCGCGTTGCCGAGCGTGAAGCCGTTGGCGAGCATGTCCCAGAAGTTCGGGAGGCTGCAGTTGGACTGCGCGGTGAACGGCGAGTAGTCGGCGTCATGGAAGTGGATGTCGCCCTTCATGTGCGCGTTGGAGACGGCCGGCGGCAGCATGTTGAATGCGGCGGCCTTGGAGACGGCGCCGGCGAGCAGGTCGCGCTGCGTGGCGTACACGTTGGCGTCCTTGTTGGCGTTCTCGTGGATGAGCGTCGGGTCCTGGTTGATGAAGCGGGCGACGGCCTCGTTCACGTCGGTGGCCTTGGCGCGCTGGATGTCCTTGTCGAGACGGTAGTTGGTGTAGGCGCGCGCGACGTCGTACAGGTGCGCGTCGATGAGCGCGTGCTCGACGAGGTTCTGGATGTCCTCGATTTTGGCGGGACCGTTGTAGCGTTCCTTGATTTCGCCTTCGACCTGGTTGGCGAAGCCGCGGATGAGCTGTTCCTCTTCGGGGCCGACCTGCTTGTCGAGGTCGCCGAAGGCGGACTTCACGGCCTCGATGATGTTGACCGGGTCGAAGTCGACCACGCGGCCGTCACGCTTCTCCACCAGCACGGTGCCTACGGCGCCGCGGGTGCCCGATGCGGTGTCGTTCATCATCTGAGCTTCCATCTGAAGTCCTTCCATATGTCTGCTGTTCCTGTCTGTGTTCACTTGTCCGGACGGCCCTTTGAGGCCGGTGTAGCAGCGCCGCGCGTTCGGCGGCCTTAAGTACTGTACGGCAACCCCACCCCGATATCTAGTGGCGACCCGCCGCCCCAAACCTACATATAGTGGTCTTCGGCGGAATGACGCCGGAAAATAGCGATATGTGATTTAGGCGACGATCGACGTTCCGCGTGTCGCGGCGGGCGGTTCCTCCGGACGGTTGCCGGGGTGCCCCTGAGAGGCCCACACGAGGATACGGCATCACCGCAACGGACACGCCGTCGTCCGGCCAATGGGCGAATCTGGAGGGCATGAACCAGGATATGGGATATCAGACGGGCATGCCGTCCTTCGCGGGCGGCAATGCGCCGGCCGCGCCCAAGCCGATCGACCAGCTGCCGCGGCTGGCCAGTCAGACCACGGCGGAAAACCCGTGGCCCGTGTCCGTGCTGAGCCAGAAGTTCCACGTCGCCGTGGAAAAGTGGCCCGCCGCGTGGATCTGCGGGCAGATTACCGAGATCAACACGCGTCGCGCCGGTTCGGCGTATTTGACCGTGCGTGACGATTTTGAGGACGTGGCGATCTCCGTGTCCGGATGGCGCGATTTCGCACGCAAGGCCGCCGCATTCCGGCAAGGCGACCGCGTGGTGATCCACGGCAAGGCCGATATTTGGATCAAGCAGACGCGATTGAGCTTCATCGGCGACGATATCCGCAAGCTTGGCTCGGGCGGCGGGCTCAAGGAGCAGATCGACGAGCTGCGCCGCAAGCTCAAGGGCGAGGGCCTGTTCGACGCCGACCGTAAGATCCCCCTGCCCGAGTTCCCGTCGTGCATCGGCCTGATCTGCGCGCCGCAGGCCCGCGCCGAGGGCGACGTGATCACCAACGTGAACCTGCGCTGGCCGTCCGTCAGGTTCAAGGTCGTGCACGCGCACGTGCAGGGACCGCAGTGCCCGCCAGACATCGTCGCCGCGATCCGCATGCTGGACGCCGATCCGGACGTGGACGTGATTATCGTGGCGCGCGGCGGCGGCGCGTTCGAGGATCTGATCGGCTTTTCCGACGAATCCGTCGTGCGCGCGGCAGCGGCGTGCGCGACGCCGATCATGTCCGCGATCGGACACGAGGACGACTGGACGCTCATCGACCTCGCCGTCGACCTACGCGCGTCCACGCCGACCGACGCGGCGAAAAAGGTCGTGCCGGACGTCAACGAACAGTGGCAGCTGGTCACCGGCGCGATCGAACGCATGCGCATGCGCATCGAATCGCGCGTGTCTAACGAAATGCGGCTCGTCGACGGCTACGCGAACAGGCCGAGCCTGACCCGGCCGCTCACCATGCTCGAACCGCATCAGCGGTTCATCGACGAGGCTCGCCGCCGCATGGACATCGGTCTGCGGCGTATCACCGACGATGCGAGCCTGACGATTGAAAAGCTGCATGCGAGTCTGACCGCGCTCAGCCCGCAGTCCACGCTCGACCGCGGCTACGCCGTCGTGCAGACCGCCAGCGGGCACGTGATCGACGATCCTGCCGCCGTCTCGACCGGCGATCCGATCACCGTCACGCTCAAGCACGGACCGCTCAACGCGACCGTCTCGTAACGCGCGCGCCGGTCGATCACCGGCAACGCTTGCAGCCCCGGCATCAGCCCATCACGCAACGCCGCCGAACGACGGCAACGACCAACAGCACAAAGGAACACCATGACCGACGAAACCAGCAGCACCGCAACCCCCACCGCATCCTCCCTGACCGACAAGGAGCGCGAGGCCATCGCGCAGATGCCGTACGAGGAGGCACGCGACAAGCTCATCCAAGCCGTGCAGGCGCTCGAGGCGGGCGGCCTGAACCTCGACCAGTCCATGCGGCAGTGGGAGCTGGGCGAGGCGCTCGCCAAGCGCGCGCAGAGCCTGCTTAACGACGTCAAGGCCAAGCTCGACGCGGCGCAGGCCGAACAGGCCACCAGCGCGAACACCGCTGGAACTCAGTCCAATCTGGACTGAGTTCCCTTCGGTCTACGGCCTCACTTCGCCCGTCGCGGCATAGCCGCTCCCCTCACCTACAGACGCCCCACTGGGGCGTCTGCTTAACGGTTCGGCAGCTCAGCCCAGTCCAATCTGGACTGAGTTCCCTTCGCGACTCGCTACCGCGGCCGCTCACTTCACGGCGATCGTGGCGAGCAACGCAGCGTGATCGGACCCCGGGATCTGCTTCACCTGCAGCTGGCCGGCCGTCATGCCCTTGTCGAGCACAACGTGGTCGATGCCAGCAAACCGAGGCAGCGGAAACCGGTCAGCCGGCCACGTGAACGTGAATCCACGCCCAGCCTGCTGCGCCGCGTCCGAAAAACGATTGCCAAGAAAATCGCGGAAGGGCGCGTGGTCGGTCGTCGCGTTGAAATCGCCCATGAACACGTATCGCGAGCCCTCGTGCGCGCGCATCAGGCCAAGCTCATCCAGCGAACGTTTCCACTGACGCCAATATCCGCGCGTCGGTGACGTCGTATGCACCGACACGAACCGCACGTCCGTGCCGTCAAATTCAACCGTGCCGCCCGGCATGAACGACGCGCTCGAATTCACGTCGTCGTCGGCAGGGTCGCCGAGCGGCGTGGCGGACCACAACCCGTTGCCATACACGCCGTCCGACGTGGACACCTGCGAGTACGGCAAATAGTCGCGGATGCCGGCGTCGTCCAGCGCCCGCACGAACTCGTCGGTCGTTTCCTGCAGCGCGAGGATCTCCACGCGCTGCTCGCTGACCAGTTTGACGATCGACGCGGCGTCGGCCCGCCCCTTGTACACGTTGCACGTCATCACACGGGCGTACACGTCGCGCGTGTTCGCGGACGCGCCGGACACGGCCGCGATCGCAGCCGGCGACAGACGATCCGACGGCGAGAAAAACGGCCGCTGCCACCACGCCTGCGCGACGATGCACACGATGGCAAGCAGCATCGCAATCCAATGTTTGCCGACCCACGCGAACACGAGCGCAACGATCGCGGACAGCGCGAACCACGGCGTCACCGCGATCAGCACCGGCATGTACGGCAGCGCCTGCAGGTCGGCCGGCAACACGCGGGCAACGGAGCCCAGCAGCGAGGCCACGGCCAGCATCCACGCCAGCACGCCGGCAACGCGGCGCCATAGCGACGACGACACACCCGTCGATCCACGGCCGGAACGACCGAACCGACCAGAATGCCCGGTCCGGCGGGATGCTTCGTCCGGACGGAACCGCCGCCGGAACGGGCGGACGCCGGGCGCCGTGACGATCTGGCGGATGACGTGACGGTCGATTTGGCGGGAGTCCGGCCGGCATTGGATCGCACGGAATGTCCGGAACCCCGTGCCGCGCCCGCCGTGCCGACTCGCAAGGAGCGTCCGGCACCGTCCGTGCCGTTTCCTCGTCCGCCCGATCGGCCGTTTGCCGATCTGCGAGCACCGTTTGCCGTTGCTGCCATGCGCATCCCGTTCCTTTCCGCCACCACCATATCGTGCGGCGAGCGGCCGGCCGCACATCCGCATGAACCATTCACAGGAGCCACAACGGCATCGGCCGTCTTTGCAATGGCGCATGCGCGCTCGCGCTCCGTCATTCCCCGCGAATCTCATACGCCGTTTCGCGCATTGTCCATGTACATTCTGTACATTCTCCAAATCGAGCGGCGTTCTTCGTTGCAGGCGACGGTCGTTTCGCAAATCAAGCGACGCCACCTGAACCAATCCGGCTCAATATCCTTGCCACAACAGGCAATCATGCCGCCAAACGGCCGTTCCGCGCACATGGGCACCGCTCAATTTGCAAAACAGGTCCATATGACCTGCACAATCACATCTCGATCTGCGAATTGCCTGTTCCTCGCTGCGGCGAGGCGCTGTACGGGCCGCATGTACAATAGAACATCGTCGCCTCGGTAGCTCAGGGGATAGAGCACCGCTCTCCTAAAGCGGGTGTCGTCAGTTCGAATCTGATCCGGGGCACAGTTTTTCGGGCTTGGAATCCTGACGGTTCCAAGCCTTTTTGATATTCTTGCCGGTCTTCGCGAGCGGCTATAGCGGGCTATCGGGGTTTGTTATATGCGGGTTCTTGTGTCGCGCGGCGTTCTGTGGTTTCATGGTTGGCACGGCGGAGGGGAAGATGCGCCGGAACCACTGACAGGGGGCAACGATGGTGTATACGACGCTTGATTTTGCGGAGACGTATCTGATCAAAACGGAGGTGCGCAGGATCGAGAACCACCGGCCAAGGCCGGACTCCGACGATCCGGCCCGGCAAACGTCATTCGACGCGCTCGCCGGGCATTCGCTCGACGGCTGACATTCAGGCGGCAGCCATTCGTCCGCCCGGTCGGCAGGCCACGAGACATGTTCATGCGCGTTCGGGCAACGTGCCGGTCGGAAGCGCACGCCACTCATTCGTTCGGAACTGGTCGGAACCGGTCGGACCGGGACGCCCGCGGCCGCGACTCATGCCCGCCGCGCATGCTTCCGCCCGCTATGATGGAAGCCATTGACCCACTACCAATGGAGGCGGCATGACAGTCATCACCGATCCCCACGGCAATACCGGCAGCAATGGCAACAACGGCAACATCCCCGGCAGCGTTTCGGATGCCGCGGCGGGCGCGGGCCCCGCGCAGCCCGCGTTCGACCCGGCGCTCGCGGAACAGTTCGAGCATTGGACCGAAATCGACGGCGATCTCGACGGGCTCGACTTGTCGCCAGAACGCGCGCAGGCGTTCCGCATGAACCGCTATCAGACCGCGCTGTTCGACCTGCCACGTTCCGAATACTGGCATGATCCGGACAATGTGGACGCGATCTGCGACATCGCGTACCTGCCGGACGGCGGCACGGACCGCGCGACCGGCCAGTGCCGCGGCCATCTGCTCGACATCTACCTGCCGCATGAGGCGACGGTGCGCGGCGGGCACACGACGCCCGTCTACATCGATATCCACGGTGGCGGCTTCACATACGGGTACAAGGAGCTCAACCGCAACTTCAACACGCATCTGGCGTCGCGCGGATTCGCGGTCGTGTCGCTCAACTATCGTCCTGCCCCGCAGACCGGACTCAAGGGGCAGCTGGCTGACGTGCAGGCGGCGCTGCGCTGGCTGCGCGCGCACTTGGGCGAGTATCCGGTCGATCCGAACGCCGTGTTCGTCACCGGCGACTCGGCCGGCGGCGCGCTCGCGCTGCTCACGCTGGCGATCGAGAACAGCGCGGACGCAGCGCGCGCGTTCGGCGTCGCGGAACCGTCCGGACTGAAGTTCGCCGGCGGCGCGCTGGTGTGCGGCGTGTACTCGCTCGCCTCTCCCGCCGCGATCGAACGCGCGGGCTCGACCGGCGCCGGCTACGATCCAGCCAAGCGGCTCATGCTTGAGCAAATGCTCGGCACGGAGTTCTTCGACGGGCTCGACGCGGCCGATCCGACGTATCTGACGGCCGAGGGCATCGTCGGCAACGTCGATCTGCCACCGCTGTTCATTCTCACGTCCAGCGACGATTTCCTCGAGGCGGACGCGCTCGCGCTGGCGACCGCATTGTCGCGCAAGGGCGCCGATTTCGAGCTGTCCGACCGCAAGGTCGCGCGTCACGAAACGCTCGGTCACGTCTATCCGGTCGGCATGACGTGGCTGGACGAAAGCCAGCGGGCGCTCGACGACATCGCGCGGTTCTCGTTCGACCGCTGCTGAGCGTGCCATGCGACGATCGTCGCGCTACGGAACGGGGTGATGACCGCGCTTCGCGGCCATCACCCCGCCATTCAGCCGACGCCAGAGCGTCAGCCTGCGGCCGCTGTTCCGTTCGAGACCGGCTATGCGCGCGCGGCGAGCACCGCGTCGATGACCGCGGCGACGCCCCGGTCGTTGTTGCTCGGGGCCAGCCAGCCCGCGTGCTCGTGCATATGCTCCTCGGCGTTCGCGACCACGTAGCCGTGGCCCGCCTCCTCGAGCATCTGCACGTCGTTGTACGTGTCGCCGAGCGCACACGCGTCCTTGATATCCACGCCGAGATGCTCGCACAAGCGGGCAAGGCCCGAGCCCTTGTCCACGCCGGGATTCATCATGTCGATCCACATTTTGCCGGCGTTCGTCACCGTGTAGCGGTCCGACCAGGCGTCGCGGTAGGTTTCGCGGTACACTTCCTCGGAATCGTTGCCGGGGAAGAACACGGTGTACTTGTTGACGTCGCGGTCGAGCGTGGTCAGATCGTCCATGTAGACGATCTTCTTGTAGAACGTGCGGAAGTACTCGTCATAGCGTTCGTCGCACGAGCGGATGTAGCAGGCGTCGATGCCGCAGACCGTCGGGCAGCCGCGGCCGTCGTCGAGCGTGTAGCGGATCATCCGCTGGTATTCGTCGACGGGAATGAGGCTTTCGTAGATGAGTTCGCCACGGCAGTAGATCGCCGCGCCGTTGTCCGACATCAGCGCCATGTGGCGGTCGAGTCCGGGGAACATTTCGGCCAGCGTGTAGTTCGGCCGTCCACTCGCCGCGCAGAACGTGATGCCCGCCGCGTCGAGCTCGCGGATGCGATCGGCCATATGCGGCGGCATCGTGCCGTCGTCGGCGAGCAGCGTGCAGTCCATGTCGCTCGCGATGATCGCGATCTTGTCCAGATTGGCGTCTTCGGTGAAATTCGGCAGCATGCGCGCAGGTTCCTTTCCTCTGTAGTGTTCCGTTGCGTTCCGTCACGTTTTGTCGCGTTTTATCGTGTTCCTGCTGATTCGTTCGACCATACCGCAATGCATGCTCTTCCGGCACGGTTCCGCCGTCAATTCGGTGAGGTTCGAGACCCGGTCCCGATCCCAGTCACAATCCCGGCCGCAGCCGAAGACAACAGCGAAGGCGGAGACACCTGCCGAACCGTGCCATTCCAGCCCTTCCGATACCATGGTGGGCGGTGGTTTGGCACGGATACGACCGCTATGCGGACGAACACGACAACGGCGCCGCACGGGGCGGCCGACCTGCGCAAACCTAGGAACGGCGGAATTCCAACCTTTATTTAAGGAGTAACTGCAAGTGGCAGAATTCATTTACCAGATGATCAAGGCGCGCAAGGCGTTCGGCGAGCGCGTGATCCTTGACGACGTGACGCTGAGCTTCCTGCCTGGCGCGAAGATCGGCGTGGTCGGCCCGAACGGCATGGGCAAGTCGACGCTGCTCAAGATCATGGCCGGCCTCGAAACGGTGAGCAACGGCGAGGCGTACCTGACGCCGGGCTTCACGGTTGGCATCCTGCAGCAGGAGCCGCCGCTGGACGATACGAAGACCGTGGGCGAGAACATCAAGATGGCGTTCGGCCCGATCGCCGAGAAGGTGGCGCGCTTCAACCAGATCGGCGAGGAGATGGCGAACCCGGACGCCGACTTCGACGCGCTCATGGACGAGATGGGCAAGCTGCAGACCGAGATCGACGCGGCGAACGGCTGGGATCTCGACTCGCAGCTCGATCAGGCGATGGACGCGCTGCAGTGCCCCGACCCGGACACCCCGGTGAAGGTGTGCTCCGGTGGCGAACGCCGCCGCGTGGCCCTGTGCAAGCTGCTGCTTGAGGCCCCGGACCTGCTGCTGCTCGACGAGCCCACCAACCACTTGGACGCCGAGTCGATCCTGTGGCTGGAGAAGTTCTTGCACCAGTACAAGGGCGCGGTCATCGCTGTCACCCACGACCGTTACTTCATGGACAACGTGGCCGAGTGGATCTGCGAGGTCGACCGCGGTCACCTGTACCCGTACAAGGGCAACTACTCCACGTATCTGGAGACGAAGGCCAAGCGTATGGAGATCCAGGGCGCGAAGGACGCGAAGCTTGCCAAGCGCCTCAAGGACGAGCTCGACTGGGTACGTTCCTCGCCGAAGGCCCGTCAGGCCAAGAACAAGGCCCGTCTGGAACGCTACGACCAGATGGAGCAGGAGGCGCGCAACAACAAGAAGCTCGACTTCTCCGAGATCCAGATTCCGGCTGGTCCGCGTCTGGGTTCGGTGGTGCTCGAGGCGAAGCACATCCATAAGGCGTTCGGCGACCGCGTGCTCATCGACGACCTGTCGTTCACGCTGCCGCGCAACGGCATTGTCGGCGTGATCGGTCCGAACGGCGTCGGCAAGTCCACGCTGTTCAAGACGATCGTCGGCCTCGAGCCGCTCACCAGCGGCGAGCTGAAGATCGGCGACACGGTGAAGATCAGCTACGTCGACCAGAACCGCGAGGGCCTCGACCCGAACAAGAACCTGTGGGAGGCGGTGTCCGGCGGTCTCGACTTCATCGACGTGGCAGGCACCGAGGTGCCGACCCGCGCCTACGTGGCCAGCTTCGGCTTCAAGGGTTCCGACCAGCAGAAGCTCACGGGTGTGCTCTCCGGTGGTGAGCGCAACCGTCTGAATCTTGCTCTGACCTTGAAGCAGGGCGGCAACCTGCTGCTGCTCGACGAGCCCACCAACGACCTTGATGTCGAGACGCTGGAATCGCTTGAGAATGCGCTGCTCGGCTTCCCGGGCTGCGCCGTGGTCATCTCCCACGACCGTTGGTTCCTCGACCGCGTCGCCACGCACATCCTCGCGTGGGAGGGCGACGACGAGAATCCGGCCAAGTGGTACTGGTTCGAGGGCAACTTCCAGGCGTATCAGGAGAACCGCGTCGCCCGCCTCGGCGAGGACGCCGCCCGTCCGCATCGCCTGCATCGTAAGCTGACCCGTTAAGCGAAATGCCCGGTGGGCATTTCGTAGGGTCAGCCGAGTGGCGACAGCCACGAGGTAACGATGAGCCTCGCCGTAGGCGAGTCCATAATCGCTAAGCAACAATCCGAAAGGGTTGATCGTTCCTACGGGAACGATCAACCCTTTTTGCATGCCGCATCACCGTCACAGTTCACTTGCGCCTTACCCGCGCCTTACGCTCGTTACAAAACTCCCCGCAGCTCTTTACCTCAAGCGGATAAACTGCTCTCCAGTCACAGTCAAGAGGCAGGAGCAACACGATGACGAAGTCGGACACACTGACACCGCTGGAGCGCTTGGTGAAGGTGCTGCGGTTGGGGGAACCGTCCGAATACCGCGGACACTCGTATATCAACGGCGAAAGCCTGTATTTCCCGACGGGCCGCGTCTACGGCGGCCAGGTGATCGCGCAGTCGCTGGTCGCCGCGTCGAAGACGGTCGATCCGGCGCGTCTGCCGCATTCGATCCACGGTTATTTCATCGCAGCCGGCGACATTCGTCAGGATTTGCTGTTTGATGTGGAGAAGCTGCGCGACGGCCGCTCGTTTTCGGCCCGTCGCGTGAACGTCACGCAGTCCGAGGGGCCGATCCTGACCGCGATCGCTAGTTTCCAGATCGCCGGACAGTCGGGCGTGGAGTTCGCCGATCCGATGCCGGCGGACGTGCCGGCCCCGGAAACGCTGAAAAGTGCGAAGGAGCTGATGGAACCGTACGCCGACCAGTCGCCGTTCGCGAAGTTCTATGCGAAGAAGTCGCCGTTCGACATTCGCCATGTGACGCAGACGATCATGTTCGGCGCGGACAAGGAGAGCGCCGCGCATGATTCAGGCAAGCAGATGGTGTGGATGAAGGCCGACGGCACGGTCGACGTGCCGCAGGTGATGCACCGCGCGATGCTGGCGCTCGGTTGCGATCAGGTGATGATGGAGCCGGTGCTGCGCCGCGCCGGCCTGAGCATTTCGACGCCGGGCATTTCGTACGCGTCGATCGACCATTCGATGTGGTGGTATCGCGACGTGGACATCAACCAGTGGCATCTGTACATGCAGGATACGCCGACCGCCGCGCACGGCCGCGGTCTCGGCGTCGCGAAGGTCTACTCGCAGGACGGCGAGCTGGTCGCCGCGATGGCCCAGGAGGCCATGATCCGCGTCCCCCAGCAGTGACGCCGCACCAATCAATCAGTGCCGCGTCTTGACGGCGGCGGGGGCCACGTTGCGCCGTGGCTGCGAGGCCTTCATCTTGTCGCTTTCCGGCCCGTCCATGGGCGGCAGCTGGCACAGCCACTCCCCCACGATGCCGATGATCATGTCGATCAGGCACGCCGCGCACGCGATCGCGCATTCGAGCACGGCCTGCGAATAGTAGGCGGCCTCCATGTGCGAAACGCTGAGCAGGATCTGCCCACCGTACCAGCCGGTGAGCGCCGCGCCGACCAGTCCAAGCGATTTAGCAAGCACGAGCGTGGACACGGCCTTCTGCGGGTCCAACGGCTTGAGTTCTGCGCGTTTGCGCGGATCGGTGGTGGCGTACTTGTGCACTTGCAGCGCCATGACGAGCACGCTGACGCCGATGAGCAGCAGCAGCGCGGAGATGAACCACGGCACGCCGAGCAGTGCGAGTCCGGACAGCTCGTCGTATTTGACGAGCAACATGCCGCCGAACAGGCCGCAGATCATCGCGACCAAGTAGTACCACCATGGGGTGCGATGCGCCTTCATAGCGTGCCTCCGATGATCCAGTTGTCCGACAGGAGTCCGACGCGCCCGGCGTCGGGAGCCATGGCGAGCAGGAACGACACCGGGTCTTTGCCGAGCCGCGCCTCCGGGTCCATGTCCATCCACGGGGCGAGCACGGCGGCATGTTCGCGCGCGCTCGGCCACGGCACGCGGCAGTCCGGCTCGTCGCTGGTCACGCCGGGCATGTCGACGAGGTCGAGATCGACGTCGCTGCCGAGCGACGCTTCGACCGAGCCGAGCGTCGCGATGAGCTGGCGTGCGGTGAGTTTCGTGGTGATTTGCATGACGGCGGCCATCGCGTCCGGCCCGTCGACGTTGCTGACGTGGTACAGCGGCGAGATGCCGTCGACCTGATTGCCGGGGATGCCGTCGAGCGCGACGATCGCCGACCGGAACAGTCGTTCCGCGTCGGTGGACGTGCTGTCCATGGAGATGACGGCCGTGCGGTACGTCGCGTCGTCCACGCCGACCGCGTCGCCGATCGCGTGATCGCCGGACGCCGGACGTTCGCCGGACGCCGCAGCATCGTCGACCGGCCATGACCGGCCGAATGACTGATCCGAGACGGCAGTCGCAACGTCATCCGCATCGTCATCCCCGTCACCGTTGCCGGCGTCGGACGCGACGCTGACGCGCACCCGTGCCCCGGACAGCATCGTCTCGACGCGTGGATCATCGCAGTGCACGATGACGTCGACATGCGCATGGTCGCGCAGCAGCGCGAGCACGTCCTCGGCGTCGGCGTCGCCGTCAAGATCGACGTGCAGCGTCACGTCGGTCGCGGTTATCTTCATAAGCAATCGTTCCTTCCTGTCCGTCCAAGCATCGTCTCCGTCCGTCCGGGACGTCCGGGCCATCCGAGCGTCATCGCGGCTCCACTCCGCACGCAGCCACGATGGTCCGGCGTCCCTGCATGCAAACCGCTCATAAAAACGGCGAGGGACATGTCATGTGCCTGACATGCCCCTCACTGTCCGTTCATATCAATTCAGATCAATCGGCCGATCATTCGCCCGGCTTCATGCCCACCGAACGCTTGAGCGATTCGGGGATCTCGACCGGCGGAATGTCGGAATCCGGACGGCGGTCGTCGGACAGCCACACCGGGCGTTCCGGAGCCTTCCTGATCTTCGAGAAGATCTCGGCCAGCTCCTTCTCGTTCAGGGTTTCCTTGACGAGCAGCTGGCGGACGAGCTCGTCGAGCACGTCGCGGTTCTCGTTGATGATGTTCCACGCCTCGGTGTGCGCGGTCTCCACGAGCTGGCGGACCTCGTCGTCGATGATCTCGGCGGTCTGGTCGGAGTACTTGTGCGGCGCGAGCGCGTCGTAGTCGGCACCGTTCGTGTCGTCGGTGCCCCACTTGATCGCGCCGAGTTTCTTCGAGAAGCCGTATTCGAGCACCATCGTGCGGGCGATGTTCGTCGCCTTTTCGATGTCGTTGGACGCGCCCGTGGTCGGATCGTGGAACACGATCTCCTCGGCGGTGCGGCCGCCCATCGCGTACGCCATCTGGTCGAGCAGCTGGTTGCGCGACTGCGAGTAGCGGTCGGAAGTCGGCATGACGGCCGTGTAGCCGAGCGCGCGGCCTCGCGGCAGGATCGTGACCTTGGTGACCGGGTCGGTGTTGTGCAGCGCGGCGGCGACGAGCGCGTGGCCGCCCTCGTGGTATGCGGTGTTGCGCAGCTCGTCGAGGGCCATGCCCTTGGAGCGGCGCTTCGGGCCAGCCTGCACGCGGTCGATGGCCTCGTCGATGGCACGGTTGTCGATCAGCTGCGCGCCGGCGCGGGCGCACAGCAGCGCGGCCTCGTTGAGCACGTTGGCCAAGTCGGCGCCGGTGAAGCCCGGCGTGCGCACGGCGACCATGTGCAGGTCGACGTCCGGCACGAACGGCTTGCCCTTGGCGTGCACTTTGAGGATCTGCTCGCGGCCTTCGAGATCCGGGGCTTCGACGGCGACCTGGCGGTCGAAGCGACCCGGGCGCAGCAAGGCCGGGTCGAGCACGTCGGGACGGTTGGTCGCGGCGATGATGATGAGGTTGGTGTCGTTGTCGAAGCCGTCCATTTCGACGAGCAGCTGGTTGAGCGTCTGCTCGCGCTCGTCGTGGCCGCCGGACATGCCGGAGCCGCGCTTGCGGCCGACGGCGTCGATCTCGTCGATGAAGATGATCGCCGGGGCGTTCTTCTTCGCCTCGTCGAACAGGTCACGGACGCGGGATGCGCCGAGGCCGACGAACATTTCCACAAAGTCGGAGCCGGCCATCGAATAGAACGGCACGCCCGCCTCGCCTGCGATGGCTCGCGCGAGCAGCGTCTTGCCGGTGCCCGGAGGGCCGTACAGCAGCACGCCGCGCGGGATGCGCGCACCGAGCGCCTTGTACTTGGACGGGTCCTTGAGGAAGTCCTTGATCTCCTCGACCTCCTGCACGGCCGCATCCTCGCCGGCCACGTCGGCGAACTTGGTCTTCGGGGTCTGGCCGTCGAGCAGCTTGCCGTTGTTCTTCTTGCCGCCCATGCCGAACATGCCGCCGGCACCGCCCATGTTGCGCATGAGCAGCCACCACAGCGCCACGAGCAGGATGATCGGGAACAGCATGTTCGCCAGATAGCTGAGAATGCCGCTCTGGCGCATGGTCGTGTTCCAGCCGTTGGTCGGATTGGCTTTGTTGATGAGCTGGACGACCTGCGCGCTCTGCGCGTACGCGTAGTAGAACTGCACGTTCTTGCCGTAGTTGCGCGTCTTGCCGGTGTCCGGATCGGCCTTCACGTAGTCGTTGGGCAGTTCGAGCTTGACCTGCTGCGTGTTGTCGACGATTTCCGCGTACTTGATCTGCGAGGACTGCAGCAGCGAGATGCCGTCCTTCGTGTCAATGGTCTGTGCGCCGGTGCCGGTGAAGATCTGGAACGAGACGATCGCGATGACGACGATCAGCACGCCCCACAGCCACGGGGACTGCCAGAACGGCTTCTTGCCGCCGTTGTTCTCGTTGTTGCCGTTGCCGCCGTTGTTGTCGTTGCCGCGGTTGAACGGATTGCCGTTGAAGGGGTTGAACGGGTTATTGTTGTTGCCCGGTCCCTGCGGCCCCTGGGGGTAGCTCATGCATTTTCTCCTTGGTACACTGCGGGCTTGAGCACTGCGATCGAGTCGAGGTTGCGGTAGCGCTCGTCATAGTCGAGGCCGAATCCGACGACGAATTCGTCAGGGATCTCGTAACCGTGGTATTTCACGTCGACGTGCACTTCGTGGCGGGACGGCTTTTCGAGCAGCGCGAAGATCTCGACCGAGGCGGCGCCGCGCCGCTTGAGTTCCTCAACCAGCCATGCGAGCGTGCGGCCGGAGTCGATGATGTCTTCGACGATGAGCACGTGGCGGCCGCGCACGTCGGTGGACAGATCCTGCCGAATCGTGACGGTGCCGCTCGAAACGGTGCCCGAACCGTAGCTGGACAGGCTCATGAAGTCGAGTTGGACGGGGATGCTCATCGCCTGCGAGAACGCGGCGATCGTGTTCACCGCCCCCTTGAGCACCGCGATCAGCAGCGGGTCTTTGCCGCGGTAGTCGTCGCTCGCCTGCGCGGCGACCTCGCGTATTTTCTCGTCTATCTGTTCCTTGCTGACCAGTTCGCGGTCAATATCATTGTGCACATCAGCGATTCGCATGCCCACCATCTTGGCACACGCGAATGACGTGTTTCTGACGAAATACTGAATAACCTCTGGAAAGTTGCACAGCGGACTGCCCGTGCCAGTCGGCCACCAGCCGGTCGACGGATTCGATCTGACGGGCGGTCGCCGCAACCCCGGCAGCGGCCAGATCGTGGGCGATGACGCGCGCGCGGATCGCTGGATGCTCGGATTCCAGCGCCTTGACGGACCATCGCAGCACGTCGCCGGCCGGGTCGAGCCGCGCGCGTGCGGCCGCCGCGTCCGCCTGCATGTCCATATATTCTTTGTCGCGGCGGACCGGCCGGGCGCCGTCGGCCAGATGCGCGACGATATCGCGTCCGGCGAAATCCTCCAGATACGGGATCAGCCCGTGGCGAATGCGCGAGCGCAGCGGCAGCGAGGCATCCTTTCCATGGTTCTCTCCACGGCCCCCTCCACGGTCATTTCGAGCAAACGCAGTGGGTCGAGCAATCGTTCCGTCTGCTTCTTCCACAAGCTCTCTACGCTCCGCTTCGCTCCGGTCGAGATGACATGGCGAGGAAATGTCCCCGTTGGTCGGATCGTCCCACCATGCGAGGCCGAGACCCTCGCAGATGCCGGTGGTGTCGGCGCGCGTGAGGCCGAGCAACGGACGCGCGTAGCGCACGCCGTCGCGCCGGAACATGGCGGGCATGCCGGCGAGCGCGTCGACGCCAGCGGAGCGCAGCAGCCCGATGAGCACGGTTTCGGCCTGGTCGTTTTTCGTATGTGCGAGCAGCACGACGCTCGCGTCCTGGTCTCGGGCGATGTCAGCGAGCGCCGCGTATCGTGCGTCGCGCGCGGCCGCCTCCGCTCCCCTGTCGTCGTCGTCGACGCGGACTTGGCGCACGATGACCGGGTCGAGTCCGAGCGCGCGGCAACGGTCGGCTGCCTGATCGGCGACCTGTGCCGATCCGGCCTGCATATTGTGGTCGATGATCGCCGCACCGCAGCGCACGCCGAGCGTCGCGCACACGGTCCGGGCGAGTGCGGCCAAGGCGATCGAGTCGCGTCCGCCGGAGCATGCGACGAGCACGAGCGGCGCGTCCGCGTCCGGCTCGTGTTCGCCGTGCCGGGTGAACCGCGCGTCCTGCACGCCGATGCCGAGCCCTGCGAGCGTGGCGCGCACGGCCCCGATCCCAGCCTTCATCCTTCCCGAATACGCCATATGCTTTCCTTGTCGTTCGGCGCCTTACGATGCTGGCAGAGCCTCGGCTCCCTCGGCTCCCTCGGCTGAGGGAGCTGTCAGCCGACAGACTGGTTGAGGGAGCGTCACGGCCGTAAAGCCGCCAACAACACAGCATCGCGCGTAGCGCTATTCCATTACAGTCTCGCCAAGTCGTCGACGAACTGGTCGATGGCGGCTCGCGCGGCGGTCATGTCGTCGGGCTTGTTGACGATCACGGCGAACGCGAGCGCGCCGCCGCCGATCCGCGACACGTTGCCGGTCATCGACGTGACTTCGCCGAGGCTGCCGGTTTTCACGCGTAGCAGTCCGGCCGTGTCCTCGCTGACCGCGCGGTTGAGCGCGGTGCCGACAAGTCCGGGAATGGACAGTCCTTCGGCTGCGGCGGCCCCGCCGGAGACGCTGAGATTGTGCGCTTGCACGGCTGCCAACGTGCGCACGGTGAGTTTCGATCCGGGCGTGAGTCCGGAGCAGTCGGCCATGGTCAGGCCGGTCGTGTCGACGCCGAGCGTGCCGAGTTCCTTGCGCACGGCCGCGACGCCGCCTTTCGGCGAGTTGTCTTCGCCGAGCTTGATCGCGGTGAGCCGACCGAATTCCTCGGCGAGCGTGTTGTCGGAGTGCTGCAGTGCGAACGCGAGGATTTCAGCGAGCGTGGCGGAGCTGACTGAGGCGATGGGGCTGGAATCGCTTGGCGCAGTGCCGTCGGTCACGTCGCCGTTCACGGTGATGCCTTGCTCGGCGAGCCGGTCGACGAACACGTCGGCCGCGTCTTCCGCCGTGTGCTGGCTGAGGCGCGGGTAGGCGCTGAACGTGTCCGGGTCGGTGGGCGCGCCGCCGTCCCATTGCCGCCCGCCGTCGATGGCCATGGAGCTCACGCCCGTGTAGTACAGGTCGCCTTCGTTGTTCTCGTCGATGCCGTCCGGGTACCGGTCGTTGCCGAACAGCGCGTCGTCGAACGTGAGTGTGACCGTGCCGATGCCGCGCGCCTTAAGCGCCGTGGCGGTGCGCGCGGCGAGCGTGGCGAGTCCGGCGCGCCCGTTGACGTGGTCGGGGTCGCTGGTCCCGGAGCCGAGCAGCATGTCGCCGTTGCCTTTGAGCACGAGACTGGCGCTGCCGTCGTCATGCTGGATGAGATAGGTTTGCGTGTCGAGCGTGGTGCCCATGTCGAGCGTGGACGAGGCGGCGAGCGCGGTCAGCGTTTTCATCGTCGATGCCGGCTCTCGCGGCGTGTCCGCGTTGCGTTGGGCGACTGGATCGCCGTTCGCGTCGGTGATGATCACCGAATACGAGTCGCCTACGCCGCCCGTCTTGCCGAACGCGCTGATAAGCACCGCGGCGGCGGACTTGTCGACCGCACGCGTTGCGTCGAGCGTGCCGGCGACGGATCCGGCGGCGAGCGCGTCGGGAGCGTTGGGGATCGTGCGGCGCGTCACCTGCCGCATGGTGAGCGGGCCTGGTGCCAGGTCGGCGATGTCGAGCGCGACGTATCCCGCGCACAGGGCCACGGTGACGATCGCGGACACGGCGACGTTGATCGTACGGCGTCGTGCGCACCTCCCGCGTTGCGGCTGTTGCGTCGTCCCGTCCTGCACGTCGCGCTCCTTACTTTCTGTGCTATCCATATCGACCGTATCGATCGTATCGGCGTCCGTTTCGACGTCCGCGGCAACCGTCCGTCCCGGCTGCCTGGATACGCGCGAGCCGGTCGTCCGCGCGGCCCGTCCGCACGGTCGAGAAAAACTATTTCTGCAATGACGCGAACGAGTCGAGCGTCGCGACGATCGACAGCATCCGCGCGTCCATCAGCTTACCGCCGAGCCATGTACCAACCGCGAGCGCGGCCGCGCCGTTGACGAGCGAGACCGGGATCAGCAGCCAGTACAGGCCATCGAACGCTCCAGCGACGAGCAGCGCGATCGCGACGATGCCGGTCGGCAGCATGGCGAGCAGGCTGCCGAACATGTAGACGAACGGGAAGAAGCCCTGCGCCATCGCGCGGCCCTGCGGCGCGGAGAACGGTTTGTCGAGCGAAGCGACCGGATACATGAGCGTGCACGACGTGATTTCCGCGAGTCCCAGGGCGGCGAACGCGACGCCGATGCCAAGCGCAGCGAACGTCGCGCCCGTGAGCGGGCCGGCCGGGCTGGCCCAGTCGCCGGTAAACACGGCGATCGCGACGGTGAGCACGAGCAGGTAGGCGACGATGATGATGGCGTACACGCGCACGCGGCCGATGCGGTCGGTGAGCCCCGGCACGCCGGCGATGACCTGCATGGTGAAGCCACGGCCGTCGTAGGCGAGTCCGTTGCTTTCGGCGATGGCCATCATCCAGCCGGACATGACGAGCGAGCCCCACACCATGCCGGGCATGGCTCGCGACTGCAGGCCGAACACGATGGTGACGAACACGGGCATGATGAACATCATCGCCTGGCGCGGGTCGCGTTTGAGATACGTGATCAGGCGCGCGGACACGGCTCCGGACGGCGAGTCAGGCATGTTGCCGAACGCGCCGATGCCTTTGGCCGTGACCGTTTTCTCCGCCGCGCCGACGGTGAGCCGCTCGCGCCTGATGCACCATACGCACAGCGCGAAGCAGACGATCCATGCGACGGCGAGGATCGCGACGCGCGCAACGAACGCCAACCAGTTGCCGACGAGCGCGTCGTACGGCAGCTGGAACGCGGCGCCGAACGGCGTCCACGCCATGACATTTGCCGTGCCCCACGCCGCATCGAGGCTCACGCTGTCGGCCGCGCCCGAGTTGACGAGGATGTTCGGCAGTTGGCAAACGGAGACGAACAGTATGACGACGACCATGTAGAACGCGCCCTGGCCGCGTTTGGACGTAATGAGCGTGGTGGCGAGCGCGAGCAGCAGCTTGGACACGCTCATCATGGTGATGACGGCGAGTGGCGCGGCGATGATGGACGCGAGCACGACGGCCGGGCCCATCGCGCGGTAGGCGAGCGACCAGAGCATGAGCGAGAGCACGCCGGTAATCGCGGGGATGCCGGACAGGCCGGACAGCAGCAGGCCGAATTGGAGTTCGCGGTCGGGAATGCCGTAGAGCGCGAACTTGCGTGGGCTCATCGTGGAGCCTTCGCCAAGCAGCATGATCTGCACGAGGCCGACCATGAGCGTGAGGGCCGCGCCGAGAATCACGACGGCCGTATTGACGATGCCGTGCGGCCCGAGCACGTTGATGGGGGCCGTGCCGGGCCGGAACTGCACGAACGCGGCCCAGTCGCCGATGTTCCATGCGGCGGACGCGGTGGCGATGACCGTGCCGATCGCGAACAGGATCGCGAACACGTAGGCGACGGTCTGCCACACGGATTTGGTGAGTGTGGCGCGGGTGAGCGCCCAGCGCATGCGCACGAGCGTGAACGCGGCGTTCATGATCGGGCTCCCGGCGTGGCCGGATCCCCGGCGGACGTGGTGGCCGCGCCGCCGTCGAGCCAGGCGATGTGCGCGGCGGCGTGGCGTCCGCCGACCAGCTGCAGGAAGCGGTCCTCAAGGTCCTCGCCGGCGGCGACCTCGTCGACCGTACCGGCCGCGCACACCTGGCCGTTGTTGACCACGGCCACGTGCGTGCACATTTTCTCGACCAACGCCATCACGTGCGAGGAGATGATGACCGTGCCGCCGGTGCCCGCGTATTCGACGAGAATGTCCTTGAGGTTCGCGCTGGAGACCGGGTCGACCGATTCGAACGGCTCGTCGAGCACGAGGATGCGCGGACTGTGGATCATCGCGGACGCGAGGCAGATTTTCTTAGTCATGCCAGCCGAATAGTCGGAAACCATCTTGTTCGCCGCCTGCGTCAGGTCGAACGCAGCGAGCAGGTCGTTCGCGCGGCGCAACGATTCGTCACGGCCCATGCCGCGCAGCATGCCCGAATAGACGAGCAGCTGCAGGCCGGTGAGCCGGTCGAAGATCTGGCCGGGCTGCGGCATCACGCCGATCGCGCGCTTGGCCGCGTTCACGTCGCTCCACACGTCGCGGCCGAGAATCATCGCCAGTCCCCCGTCGGGCACGAGCAGACCGGTGACCATGTTAAGCGTGGTGGTCTTGCCCGCACCGTTCGGGCCGACCAAGCCGTAGAACGAGCCGACCGGGATGTCAAGCGAGAGGCCGTTAACGGCGACCTTCTCGCCGAAGCGTTTGAACAGGCCACGAATGGAGACCGCCGCGGCCGGATTCGGCGGCACCGGCTGCGGCGGATACGGATACGGTTGCGACTGCGGCTGAACTGGCTGAGGCGCCGCCATCATCGGCGGCTGCGGCTGAAAACCAACATTCCCCTGAGTGTTGTCTATGCTCATACATCCACTCTAGACCAGCGGTTCACAACACGCCGTCATCCCGTGGACGCATGTGTACCCGCTACTCGTGCTTTTCGTCGTACTCCTCGTCGGTGGGGGTTTCGTCGTAGAGTTCGTGACCCTGCTTTTCGGCGATTTTCATCTGCTCGTTGATCCACGCGGCTTCGGCCGGGTTGATGTCGGCCGTGTTGAGTACCTTCTGCCACACCGGATAGAACAGGTGCATCGCCGGATACATGGCGGTGAACAGGATTTCCGGCTTGTGCTTGCGCCAATGCTGCGGATGCGCGTCGAACGTGTTCTTGAACCGGCGCATGTAGTTGAGGAACGAGCCGAGCGACGTGTCCATGCGGCGCGCACTCATGCCGGCGATCATGCGCGGCGAGTACACGGTTTTCAGCCCCTTGCCGATCAGGTGCAGCGACAGGTCGATGTCCTCGTGCATCACGTCGGACTTGTCGCGGCACACTTCGCCCGCGATCTGCCGCCACGCGCTCGCCCGCACGGCCATGTTCGAGCCGAACAGCAGCGGCTGCCCGCCGTCGGCGCGATAGATGCGCTTGCGGATCGAATTGTCACCCTTCAAGCCGAAATGCCGCGACGGCATGTCGTAGTACATGACCGGTCCGGTCGCGCCCATCGCCTCCGGATCCTCGGTGAAAATGCCAGCGACGACCTCCACCCAGTCCGGCTTGATCATGCAGTCCGCGTCGAAGCGGCCGAGCACGTCGCCGGTGGCGGCGTTCAGGCCGAAGTTGCGCGTCGGAATCAAGCCCTGCTCGTCGTTCTGATGGAGCAGCTTGATCGGCGCTTCGGGATGCTCCTTCATGAAGCGCTCCACGATCGCGCACGTATCGTCGGTCGACCGGTTGTCGACGACGATGATCTCGTACGGCATCACGGTCTGCCTCACGGTGTTGAGCAGGCAGTCGGCGATGCGTTCGGCTTCGTTCCACGCGGGGATGACGATCGAAACATTCAGCATATCTTCAGCATACAAGCGCGCCGCGAACTGCCACATCGTCCGCGAGGACCATGCCGAAATGACCCGCCGACGTTAGAATGGGGAGCCATGACCAAGCAGGATGAGCAAAGAATCGATTTCGCCTCCGTGTTCCCGGCCAAGGGCGATCCACGCAAGCCGCCGGACTGGTGGGGCCGTGGCCTGCTGTATGCGGCGATTGCCGTGTTCCTGTCTATTTTCGTGTGGCAGTCGTGGGGCAAGATCGACTACATTGTGCTCGATCTGGTGATTTCCGTGTTCCTTGCGCTTGCGATGGAGCCGATGGTGCTCATTATGGTCCGTCACGGCTGGAAGCGCGGCGTTGCGGCCGCGATCACGCTGATCGGACTGACGATCATCGTCGTCGCCCTGTTTTCGCTGTTCGGCTCGATGTTCGTGCAGCAGGTGATCTCGATGGTGCGCGGGCTGCCGGCGCTCTACGATCAGATCAAGGACGCGGTCGAACAGTATTCAAACTTCCACATGCCGGAGATCGACAGTCTCGGCACGGAGATTTTCAAGAACCTGCAGACCTCGTGGGTGACGAACTTCGCCGGCCAGGCGCTCAACACCACGGTGGGCCTGTTCAGCGCGCTGCTCAACATCATGACCGTGTTCATGGTCACGTACTACATGTCGGCGGCGGGCCCGAAGATGCGCCGCAGCATGTGCCAGTGGCTGGGCGACAGCCAGCAGCGCCGCTTCCTGCTCGCGTGGACGATCGTGCAGGACCAGATTTCCGGCTTCCTGTTCTCGCGTTCGATCCTCGCGCTCATCAACGCGACGTGCACGGCGATCTTCCTCGAGATCATCCACGTGCCGTACTGGCTGCCGCTGGCGTTGTTCTGCGGCGTTGTCTCGCAGTTCATCCCGACCGTCGGCACGTACATCGGCGGTGCGCTGCCGGTCGTGTTCGCGTGGGGGTCGAACGGCATCTGGTATGCGGTGGGCGTGCTCGTGTTCATCACCGTCTACCAGCAGTTCGAGAACCTGATTCTCTCGCCGAAGATTTCCGAACGCACGATGGACCTGAATCCGGCGATCGCGTTCCTTGCGGTGCTCGTGTTCGGTTCGGTGTTCGGCGCGCTCGGCGCGTTCCTGGCGCTGCCGATCACGGCCAGTCTGCAGGCGATTTTCAAGGTGTACACGAAGCGCTACGAACTGGTTGATTCGCCGCTGCTGTACGATCCGGACACGGTAAAGAAGTCGAAGGTCGTCGAGGGCGCGGAGGCGTTCGGCGAGCATGTGATCAAACCGGTGAGCAGTCACATGCCGCGTGCGGCCAAGGGGTCGAGCGCGCGCGTGCCGATGAACGAGGAGCTGCAGCATCTGGCCGAGCAGGTGTATCACCTGCCGACCGCGCGGCAGCTCGACGAGTCGGAGACGATGGCGATACCGAAGGGCGCGCTCGGCAAATGGGATGAGGAGCGGCACGGTCTGGCCGGCCTGTCCGGCACGTCGGACGACGGGCCGAGCGGCGACGGCAGCGACGACGATCGTGACGGCGACGCGAAGTCCGGTTCCGCGGACGACGCGGCTGGCGCAACCGACCGGCCGGCATCCGTCAAACCGGCGTCGGGCAAATCCGCAACGTCAGACAAATCCGCATCCGACAATCCGCGAAGCAGGTGGCGCTGATGGCACTCCTGTCCGTACTCGACATTCTCATGTACATCATCGGCATCGTCGGCATCGTGTACCAGGCGATCTGCGTCGTCGTCTCGCTGGTGGCCAAGCCGATCGCCTTCCCCGACGCGCCGATGGACAAACGCTACGCCGTGCTCATCTCCGCGCGCAACGAGGAAAGCGTGATCGGCAACCTCATCGACGACATCCAATCGCAGACGTATCCGAGCAGGCTCGTCGACATCTGGCTCGTCGCCGACAACTGCGACGACCATACCGCCGATCTCGCGCGGTCCAAAGGCTGCCACGTCATCGAACGCTTCAACAAGGAGCTCATCGGCAAGGGCTACGCGCTCACCTACCTGCTCGACCAGATGAACGAGTCCGGCGCAAGCGACGACTACGACGCGTTCTTCGTGTTCGACGCCGACAACCGGCTCGACAAGCACTATTTTGAGGAAATGAACAAGGCGTTCCAGGCCGGGTTCAAGATCCTGACCAGCTACCGCAATTCGGTGAACCTGTCCGACAACTGGGTATCCAGCGGTTCGGCGCTGTGGTTCATCCGCGAGTCGCGATTCCTGAGCGCCTCGCGCATGCGCCTCGGCACCAGCTGCCACGTGGGCGGCACGGGCTTCATGTTCTCGCGCGAGGTGATGAAGCGCAACAACGGCTGGAAGTTCCATCTGCTCACCGAAGACCTCGAGTTCACGATGGACTCGGTGCTGCACGGCGACCGCATCGGCTACTGCGGCACGGCGATCCTGTACGACGAGCAGCCAGTCACGTTCCAGCAGAGCTGGCGTCAGCGGCTGCGCTGGAGCAAGGGATTCCTGCAGGTGTTCCGCTATTACGGCCCGGCGCTGATCAAGCGCGCGGTGCGCGAGCGCGATTTTTCGGCCGTGGACTTTACGCTGCTGCTGTGCCCGTTCACCGTGCTGACGATTACGCGCATTCTGCTGGGATGGCTGTTCGCTGCGTGCGGATTCGTGACGTGGCAGTCGCAGGTGCAGTCGCTGCTGGGCTGGTCGAATGGCATTGTGATGGCGGTGCTGACGATGATGGCGCTTGCCGCGCTGACGATCATCGTGGAGCGCGACCATATTGGCGCGACCAACAAGGAGCTGTTCGCGTATGTGCTGAGCTTCCCGATCTACATGCTCAGCTATGTGCCGATTTCTTTCCAGGCGATTTTCGCCAAGGCCCAGTGGAAGCCGATCGCCCATAAAGGCGCATGACGGCGTCCTTCCCCGGTTCCCGGGATTCGCGCGTGAAAATCCCGGGAACCGGGGTCTGTTCATATGAACATAAACAGGCCCGGAATCATGCGGTTCATGGTTCCGGGCCTGTGCATTATTGTGAGGTTTTCAGTTCCCGGGATTTTTACGGGGAATCCCGGGAACCGGAAGGCATCACATCAGCGACTTGTAGATCGCGAGGATGTCCTCTTCGGTGGCCTTGCGCGGGTTGCCCGGCGTGCACACGTCGTTGAACGCGTCGTGGGCCAGCGGCGCCAGATCGGCCTCGGTCGCGCCGACCTCGGAGATCGTGGTCGGGTTCTTGAGGTCGACGGTCAGCTGGTGCACGGCCTGCACGGCCTCCTCGCGCACCTTCTCGAGGTCGCCGGTGTAGGCGTCCTCGACGCCGAACGCGTCGGCGATGTCGCGGTACTTCTCACCGGTGTAGTCCTTGTTGTACTCCATGACCGGGGCCAGCAGGATGCCGTTGGCCACGCCGTGTGCGACGCCGAGGCGGCCACCCAGCGGGTGGGCCATGCCGTGCACCAGGCCGAGGCCGACGTTCGAGTAGGCCATGCCGGTGATGTAGGACGCGTACGCCATCTGCTCGCCGGCCGGGATGTCGCCGTCGGCGGACTTGGCGAGGTTCTTGGCGATCATGCGGATCGTCTGCATGGACAGGCAGTCCGACAGGCTCCACGCGCCCGGCGTGATGTAGCCCTCGATCGCGTGGGTCAGCGCGTCGAGACCGGTAGCGACCTTGAGGCCGCGCGGCATGGAATCGGTCAGGTCCGGGTCGACGAACGCGACGATCGGAATGTCGTGCGGGTCGACGGCCACAAACTTGCGCTTGTTGGCGGTGTCGGTGATGACGTAGTTGATGGTCGTTTCGGACGCGGTGCCGGCGGTGGTCGGCACGCCGAAGATCGGCACGGACGGGTTCTTCGTATCGGCGACGCCCTCGAGCGAGAGCACGTCGGCGAACTCCGGGTTGGCGGTGATGATGCCGATGCCCTTGCAGGTGTCCTGCGGCGAGCCGCCGCCGAGGCCGATCAGGAAGTCGGCGCCGGATTCGGCGAACTTGGCGACGCCGTCCTTGATGCACTCGACCGGCGGGTTCGGCTTGACGTTGGAGAACACCTCATACGGCAGGCCCGCCTCGTCGAGCACCTTGGTGACCTTCTCGGCGGTGCCAGTCTCCAGCAGCACCGGATCGGTGACGATGAACGCCTTGGTGAAGCCGTGCTGCTTGGCAACGGCCGGGATCTCCTTGATCGCGCCACGGCCGAAATAGGCGGTCTGATTGAAGATCATGCGATAAACCATTTTTATGCTCCTTTGCATTGGAACTATTGGGTTTTTCTGGTGTCGTATTCTTCCCGGTAAAAAGTCCGGTAAAAGAACACGACACCTTCACGAATGATTATAGGCCGGGATGGTATGACATCCCGCATTTTGTGTGTTAGAGAATGGGGGTGAGTATTCCCCGCGCTTTGCATAGCTGCTGCATGGCAAACCGGGGGTCATCCACCGCACTGCTGAGCAGCATTTGCAGTTCGGCATCGGGGAGGCTCTTTGCGTATCGAATCCAGCATGCCGCGTCGTCGAGCATTCCGGTAGCGGCGTAGGCTTGGTTCGTTCCCATGATGGGCAGGTGGAGTTTGGGGCACTTTCGCTTTGTCTTGCGTATCGTCGCTTCGGTGCAGGGGATGCCTATCATGTTTTCGGGGCATAGCACCCACGCGGAGAGGCACCGGCATAGAAGCCGTTTGCTGGGTTTATAAATGTCCCAATCCCATGTCAGTGGGCCCGTGCTTCGAATGGCGGCGGTGTTATATGTGTCGAACGTGTCCCGTTCGCTTTTTGGCCGGTCTTCAAAGAACCAATCATCGAAGACGTCCAGCAGCCTTTGCTTGTCGTCTTCTGTGGGCATTTCCTCTTCGCTCAGGAGAGGCAGGCCGAGGCACTCCATCGCGGCGGTTGCAATCCGGGTCGCGCCGTCCAGAATGTCCTCGCGTATAATCTCCATCGGCATGCCCTCAATGGTCACGGTCGCATTCCCCTCATAGGCAGCTTCGAGGCCTTGGGGCAAGGCCAGCCCCCGGTCGCTCGTGATTCGTATCGTCTTCATGTTTGCCTTTCCGTGCCGGTCTTTCCGGCCTCGCAAGGTTAATATCGGCCACGGTGACTTTTTGTCACCTACAGGCCCCTCATAGGCCCCGTTTTCATGGCCTTCGCAAGCCGCTTCTTGAGGTTATGTTACGTGTTTGTAAAACTTATGTTACGAACATGTTAACTATTTCCTTGTCGCGCGGAAACCCCCAGTCCACCGAGGTTTTTGAAAAACGTGCTGTCCGATATTTCCACGGTGACACGTCGGAAAGGCCGACGCGAATATTGAAAGGACGTTCATCATGGACGGCAGGATTTCTCGGCTCATTCTTCCTACGAGCGCTTGGCTGATGCGCATTGTATGCCTTCAGGGCTATAAGGATGCGGAACCTCAGATGGAGCGTGGAGCTGATGGCAAGCCCTCCACTACGCAGAAGCTGGTTGACGGCAAGCCGGTCTATCCCCTTCGCGGTGTGGTCGTGCAGATTCAGAATGATGCCGGGGCGTGGGTTGTGGCCGAGGGCATCAGCGTCAAGGCCCGCGTCGCTAAGGACTGGCCGCAATACATACCGCTCGCCCCGGCTGGTGAAAAGGTCATCGTAACACCATATGCCGCAGTGAGCGGCAAGTACGCTTCGGTGCGCTACAGCGTCATCGTGGACGACCTCGAACCGGTGCAAGGCAAGTAATCGGACTGGTACGACTGGCGGGGCTTCGGCCCCGCCCCTCGCAAGGAGGTGTTCTTATGGCTATTCCGAGCGGTGTCGTGCCTCTCGCTGAGGCATTGCAGGGAACGGATATGAGCTTGCCCGAGTACGTGGAGCTTTGGCACTACTTCGGCAATAAACCTATTGCAGTAGAAGGGCAATGGGGGTTGATTGGGATGATGTCCATTGATTCGGCCATTGCCGAAGACGTGCTTTTCGAACCGCTCGCGGTCTCATTCAACGCGGGGCTGATGCGAAAAGGCATGGCTGACGTTCGACGTATGCAGTCGCAGATGTTGCGTGGCGGCGAGACGCACGACGGCCTTGCTGAGCAGATGGAGCGTGAGTGGCGGAATGAGAAACGCGAGGAAGCCCAGGAGCTTCGATGGGAGGCCTCGCATGATTGAGCTTCTTGTCTCTTTTGCCCTCGGTTTTCTGCTGGGGCTGATAACGGCGGCAACGATTTTTGTTGCGATTGTGTGGATGGACGGAAAGGACTTTCACAATGGACGGAAAACAGAAACGGCCCGTGAAAGCGTGGCTGGAACCGGCGACGTACTCGGCCCTTCGGATGTGGGCCGCAGCGATACCGGGCATGACCATCTCGAAACTCGTGGGGGTGGCGGTGCGCCGGGAACTGGCGCGGCTACAAGCCCAACAGAAGCCGTTGGACGTGACGAACCCCGACCGGCTGGAGGGGCTGACGGAGGAGGAGATAGACCCCCGCGTGGCGACCGTATCGAGGTCTCTAAGGGCGGCTACGAGCGATGGCGGCGCGAACGGGCCGAGGCGCGGGCTACGCAAGATTCGGAGGCGGGTTGATGACGGCGCATGAGGTGCTGGAATGGCTCGTGTCTACGCACGTGCCGGTATGGGTCGCAGTTCTTGCTCTTTTTATTGGGCTTTTTGCCCGTGAGCTGGCTGAGGCATGGAGTCATAGCCGGGAACGGGAACGGGCTTATAAGGCCTACTGGGACGAGAAAGGAGGTGAGGACGATGATGAGGATTATCGACGGTGACGTCTATGTCAGTCAATCCGATGTAGCGGTGTTGGGTGAGGTCTCGGACACGCAAATCATGCGACTTACCGCGCAGGGCGTTTTTCGCGATTCCATCAAGAAGCAGAACGGGCGGGCATGGTACCGGCTCGTTGACGTCCTGAGCTGGCGTCAGTCCCGGCAGAAGTAATGTCCACATTTGTGGACATGCCCAAAGTTCCCGCTGGCCCCCGCGCTTGTCGCGGGGGTCAAGCGCCCCGTAGGGGCGCGCAGACGCGACGGGCGGCTTGCCGCCCGGGCGCGCCAGTATTATTAGGGAACTTTGGGACAAAGCTATGAAAACCGTTGAAATCATTGGCCTCGCGGGGCCTTTTAACTTCTGGGACAAGGCCCTTTAACTTTGGGACAAAACCTTAACCTTGGGACAGAAAACGAAATGCCCCTTGAAGCTGGGGACTTCGCGGGGCGAGACTAGGAGGCATCCTATGGCTGGAATATCCGAGCAGGATGGGGAATCGCTATCGCTGGTTCGCGAGATTCGCTATCCCGATGACGAGAAGAAAAAGAAGCTGAACCGGCATAAACGTTCACGGGCATGGATGGTGACGATTGCCTCGAAGTACGTGTGCGGGGACTGGTCGGTGATACTGGACGAGCTGAACGACATGACGGCCTACGGCTGGTCGTACATGGGACAGGCCGAAGAAGGAACCGGCAAACGTATGGCCTCCAATAAGGGCAAAAGGCCGGTCGATGATGACGGAAACTTCTTGTACGGTCGCGGCGGCAAATACCGGGGAATGAGGCATGGGCATTTCATCGTCTATACCCCGCGCATGAGAATGGGAACGTTTGCCGACCACTTTCCGACGCAGGCCCACATAGACCCGGTGGAGAGAACCCCCAAGGTCGTTGAGCGGTACGTCACGAAATACGATACCCGCTTGACGATGCAAGACGACGGCGTGGATGGCGGCCCTTGGGAATCCGAGGGATTCGACCCCGCTGGGCAGGGCAAACGCACCGACTTGAAAACCCGCGATGACGCGGTGAAAAAAGTATTGGCCGGTGCCATCCCGGACATGCTGATGAGGGATGACCCGAAACTAATTGCTTATGACCGGTACCTCGACCGGGCGTATGAAATCGCAATGAAGGAGAAGGGCAGGAAAATGCGTGACGTGCATACGCTGTATGTCTACGGAGAAACCGGGGTCGGGAAAAGCCTATGGGCATGGCTCTATGGCAAACGGCACAATGCGGATGTATACAGACTGACCGATTACGCGCATCCTTGGGACAACTACCGGGGCGAGTCTGTGGTCATCGTCGAGGACTTCGACGGCAGGATGCGGCTCGATGACGTGTTGCGTTGGACGGATAGGTACCCCGTGGAGCTGACGGCTCGGTACGCAAACAAACATGCGTTGTACACCACGGTGATTTTTACCTCGAACCGGCCAATGTCGGGCTGGTATGGATACGATGAATTCGAGCCGAAGCAGGGGCCTATAAACCGGCGTGTTAGTACGGTGTGTGCGTCGCTCGGCTCGGACGGGGACACAATCAGCTTCCGTCACGTTGCAGGCCCTGAATGGCCCGAAACGCTCGCGGATGAATCGCTACGGGCGATGATAGGTGAGTCCACCGGCGTAACCCCCTCGGGTGCTGATGGTCACGGGTACGTCGAGAAGCCCGAAACAGCACCGGCCAAAGCACCTCAGCCGGTGGCGGATGATGAGGCATACCCCGTGGATATGTCCAGCCCTACGGCGCTACCGTTTGTGGTCGGTGCTGATGGCATCCCGATTGACCTTGAATGACCCCGTAGGGGCGTGGTACGGGGCCGTAGCAGTACGCCGTGCGGTAGTGACGCATAAGCGCGGGGCGACGGTGCGCGGGCGATGTGCCGCAAGCCGTCCGGTGCCCCCGCCGTGGAGTCGTGCTTTGCGCGGCGGAACGCCGGGGATGTGCCGGACGGCGGCGGTGCCCCCGCATGTACCCGGCGATGCTCGCGCGGCGCGTTGCGTGGTGCGTGCGTACCGCGCTCGTACCGCGCTTGTCAGCTGTAGTCGGGTTCTTCTTCGATGGCCCGTAGCTGTTCGGCTGTGAGGTAGCTTTCCTCCGGCTCCTTCGGGGTTAGCTCGTTGTCGATTAGTTCGATGGCCTCCCGGCGTTTCTGCTCGGTGGTGTGCGTGTATCGCGCGGTCACGTCGGACTCCGTCTTATGTCCGAGGATATCTTTTCGCACGGCCCAATCGACGCTGTACATCTCCATGATGGATTCGGCTAGGTGCCGGTTGTCGTGTTGCCTCCATTTCCACGGGCCGTACCCTGTAGCGCTCCATTGCTTCTTCGTCATTTCCTTCTCGTCCGGCCATTGACGCGGCTTGCCTGTCTTGCGGCTCCGGGCGATGTCGTCCCGTATGGCCCAATTATGGTAGGCCAGAAGCAATTCTTGCCAGATGGCCGTAAGGTACGACGGCTTGAAAAACGTGCCCTTGCCGGTGCGGAAAACCCAGTCATCCGGTTTGCCCCGTTCGGCATCCCGCTTGGCACGCAATACGTCGTTTATCCTTCCCGATAGCGGTAGGAGCCTTGCCGCTGATTCGGTCTTGCCGGACGTCTTGACCGTCGCTTTCCCCCGTAGCTCGATGATGACGCGCTCGGCCACGCTGACGCGCTTGTGGTCGAAATCAACGTCTTTCCATTGCAGGCCCAGCACTTCCTCGCGACGTAGGCCCATACCCATCTCCATGAGGTATAGCGCATAGAAGCGGTGGAAACGGTTCTGCTCCTTCTCCCCTGTGGTGGGGTCGGTCGTGTTCGGCTCGGCTAGCCATAGGAGCAGGCCCGGCGCTTGCGCTATCCAATCTTCCGTATGCTTCGTTTGTGCCTTGCGTACCTTCGGCTTGGCTGGGATGCGTAGGTAGCGCGTCGGGTCGTCCGCCGCTCGTATCCAGCCCTCGCGGACGGCTTGGTAGTATATGCTTTTCAGCACCTTGGCCGCTTCAGGTATTGCATCCACAACGGCTTGCAGTTCTTCCGTGCTGTATGCGCTGATGCTTTTGTCCGGTAGCCGCTTGCCTACGGCGGCAAGTTGCTTTTCATATGTGTAGCGTGTGTTGCCCCTTACGTTGCGCTTCGTCTTGTCCTTCCAGAAAAGCTCTATCGCCTCGCTGAGCCTGTGCGTGCGCGGCGTACCGGTCTTGCCGGTGGCGAGCTTGCCGCGCATGTTCTTCTCCATCGCGGCCACGGCCATTGATTTGGCCATCTCATGGACGGCGGGGTTCTCCTCCTCGGGCACGTTCGGCACGGGCGCACTCCCCGTTACCTGCCTCCACTCCCCGGCTGCGGTGCGATAGCAGACGTAGGCCCGGTATTTCTTCGTGCCGTGCGTGTTGACCACGGTGATGCTTGGTGTTAGCGTAGCGTGGCCCCGCGAGGCCGTCAGGCTGGTGTCTTTCATGCCTCCATGATAAAACGTCGGGTAAAAAGAAAAACCCCGATTTTCGGGGTTTTGGCAGGCTTAAAAACGTTGGAATTTCGCGGTTTCTTATGGTCTCCGGTAAATCATGCGGTAGACCATACTGGTTCTCCTTCGAAACAGCGGCCGCGGAACGTCCCCGTTCACGTGGCCTTGCGGTTGTCAACGGCTCCCATCCTACCCCGGTTTCGGTGGATTTGCTGGAAGCGCGATGCAAACACGCGGAAAATTACCGTTTGGTCACGTGAACTCCGCTCCGATCCCACATATGGGGATGCCATGCCTGGCGCTCTGTCGGACGTAATGTGATGGGTTTGACTACCCCTCAGTCACTGCGTGACAGCTCCCCTGACAAGGGGAGCCGAGAACATAAAACACCACAGCAAAAGCCCGACAAAGCACTAATTGCCACGAGCCGCACGCGTCGCCTTGAGCGCGGTCCAGGTGCTGCGCACCGCCAAGAACGTCAGCCACGCGGCGAACAGCAGCGATCCGGCGCGCGGAGTCAGCCAGCCGGCCATCATCGTGCCGAGCGGCGCAGTCACGGCCGCGCAGCAGCCGACGATCAGCCCGCTTTTCAAATGCACGATGCCGCGCTTCCAATTGGCGACCGTGCCGGAAATCGCGCCGGGAAACATCACGAGCAGCGACGTGCCGCGCGCCATCAGATCGCTCGCGCCGAACAGGAACGACAACGCAGGCATCATGATCGCCCCACCGCCGATGCCGAGCACGCCGGCGAGCGCGCCGGTCACGCATCCCAGCAGTATCAGAAACAGGCCGGACCACACGTGCAGCACGATATGCCCCTCGCGCGGCGGCGTGAACGTGACCTGCTGGATGATCACGAAAATCAGGAACACGACCCAAATCCAGCGCAACGCGACCTCGGGCAGTCGGCTGAGCAGCAGCGAGCCGAGCTGGCTGCCGACGACCACGCCGAGCGCGAGCAGCAGCGCGGCGATCCAGTTAACGTTGCCGCCGGTCGCGTACGAGACCACGCCGGAAATCGACGTGGGCACGATCGCGGCGAGCGACGTCGCTGCCGCGTGCCGCTGACTCAGGCCCAGCCATACCAGCGCGGGAACGATGATCGTGCCGCCGCCGATGCCGAACAGGCCGGACAGTATGCCGCACGCAAGTCCCACGCAGATCAGCACAACGACGCTGCGCCGGTCGAGACGCTCGAGTCCGCCGCCGTCGGTCGCCGCCGCCGTCGCGGCTGACGTCGCGATCGGCTGGTTTCCATTCGTTTCCATACGTTCGCTCATACGCGAAACTGTACTCGCCGGTCCCGCTCGCCGGCGGAAAATTGCCGTCGATTGCCCGCATACGGATCATGTTCCGCAAATCTGCCGCAAGTTTGCCGCAAATCCATCTTGTGACAACGATTGCAACAGCGCGAGTCGATCCGCATCATCCTACGCCAATGCACGCCAACGCTTGCCAACGCGCGCGACCGGCGCCCGACCGGCGCTAGACTGGTGTGCAATCGCGCGTCCAATCGGCGCACCACAGCCAACGAAGGGGATTTCCATGCTTGTCGCGGTCGACATCGGCAACACCAACATCGTGCTCGGATTCATCGAAGGCAGCCGCATCGTCGGCACGTACCGCATTTCCACCAAAGCGCACCACACGTCGGACGAGTACGGGCTGATGATCACGCAGTTCCTCGGGTTCAGCCATTTCACGCCGGACGACGTGGACGACGTGATCGTCTGCTCGGTGGTGCCGAAAGTGATGCACTCGTTCCGTGCGAGCATCGTCAAGTTCCTCGGGCTGGAGCCGATGATCGTGGGGCCGGGCGTCAAGACCGGCATGAACATCCGCATCGACGATCCGAAGTCGCTGGGCGCAGACTGCCTGTCGGACTGCGTGGGCGCGTACGCGGAGTACGGCGGGCGCGTGCTGGTGGCAGATTTTGGCACGGCCACGACGTTCAACTACGTGGATGCCACGGGCACGATCACCTGCGGGCTCATCACGACCGGCATCCGCACGGCCGCCGCCGCGCTGTGGGGCGAAACCGCGCAGCTGCCGGAGGTGGAGATCACGCGGCCGCGCTCGGTTCTGGCGACCGGCACGAAAACGGCGATGCAAGCGGGCCTCTACTACAACTTCCTCGGCGGCATCGAACGCACGATCCAGCAGTTCCACGCGGAAATCCCCGAGGACTTCACCGTAGTGGCGACCGGCGGACTGGGCCGCGTGTTCAAGGACGACACGGACCTGATCGACGTGTACGATCCGGACCTGATCTTCAAGGGCATGGAGGAGATCTACCGGCGCAACGCGCGATAACATATCCTGTCATTTCGCGTTGCGCAGCGAGCGGAGCAATCTTCCTGGAGACGATGCTTCTTACAATCTCTCGACTCGGCCCCCGACGCAACGCCCCTGACCGACAGCCAAATCCCGCGGATTTCCGCTATTCGATGGTGAAGCCCTGGTTGAACCCGTACTCCTTAATGTCCTTCTGCCACGAGGCAATGCCGTCGGTCAGCGCGATGCGTTTGCCGGGATGCTCGGGCAGTTTCGGAGGCTTGCCGTCGGAGCCGACCACGCCGTCCTCGATGCGCGCGACAGCCTGATCGTACTTGTATTTGGCCGTGGACCAGTCGTACGCCTTGCCGACCGTGGACGAGAAGTCGTTGCGCGCGTACACCTCGAATGGCAGGTACTGGTATCCGGTGGACACGGTTTCGGCCGCTTCGGCCAGCACGCGGTTGTACCGCTGACCGCCGAAGTACGGGATGGCGATGCCGCGCTCGTCGGTGACGGTGGTCTTGTCGAGGAACGCGGCGCTGCTGAGCGTGGCCTTGTCGGCGGGGAACGAGCCGCCGTCGACGCGCGTGGCGATGCCGTGCTTGCTGTGGCACACGTAGTCGAGGAAGCGGAACGCGGCGTCCGGCTTGCGGCTGGACTGCAGTACGGACAGCGCCGATCCGCCGTTTTCCGCGTTGGCCGGCGTGCCGTCGGCGGTCGGCATCTGCGTGACGCGCCACAGTCCGGATCCGCCCGGCACGTCGGACAGCAGCAGCGACGGCATCCACGCGCCGGCGAACACGGACGCGACCGCGCCGGAGCCGAGCTTGCGCTTCCACGATTCAGACCACGTCGTCGATCGCGTGTCGACGAGCCCCTCGTCGATCATCTTCTGCCAGAACGCGGTGAACGTTTTCGTGCCGGCATCGTCAGAGAGGTCGATGGTCACGGTTTTGCCGTCATTCGACGTGTGGAACGGGCGGCCGCCGGCGAGCCAGATCATCGCGTCGTAGAAGCTCGCGTCGCCCGAGTCGGCGGCAATGTACGCGCCGATCTCCTTGAGTTTCTTTGCGGCCTCGTAGTAGTCGTCCCAAGTCTTGATTTTCGTGGCGTCCACGCCGGCCTGGCGGAACACGTCCTCATTGTAGAAGAACGCCATCGGGCCGGAGTCCATCGGCAGACCGTACACGCGCCCGCCGAGGTGCACGGACGCCCATGTGCCTGGTGTGTACACGCTGTCGTAGCCGTCGACCCGGTCGGTGATGTCGAGCAGCTGGCTGCTGACCGCGTACTGCGGCAGGGCGAAGTATTCGAGTTGCGCGACGTCGGGCAGACCGTAGCCGTCCTGGATCGCGCTGTTGAGATTCTCGTAGCCGCTCGTGTTCTTGATGGTGATGCGGATGTCCGGGTTGGTTTTTTCGAAGTCGCGCGCCAGCGTGCTCATGCTGGGCTCCCACGACCATACGACGAGTTCGGTGCGCGTGTCCCGCTGCCCGCATGCGGCGAGCGCGACCGTGGCGGCGAGCGCGCAGACGGCGGCGATCGCGCGTTTCGCCGCACGATTATTCATCCGTCGTCGTGGCATCATGCCTGCACCCCGCCATCCTTATCCGCGATTGGTTCACACCGTTTCATCATCGTATCGAGTGTACGACACCGTCCTGAGCGCGCGGAATCGCAGCATGCACAGCTTCCCGGCGGGGCAATTCGGACAGACCTTCGGAAAAACACCCCGTTAAGAGACACCCCAGCGAAGCAAAACACCGAAGATCCAACCAAGATGCACCGCCTACAACCCCACGCGAGGCGTATCAGATAGACCTTCGGAAAAACACCTCGCTGAGAGACACCTCAGCGGGGCAATTCGGCGAACGTCCATCCGATGCGCCTCGCAGGCATAAGAAAACGGCTCCCCTCACGTCGATCGTGAGAGAAGCCGTTACCGGTCAGTGCGACGCACCGGACCCGTTTGGACCGGTCCGAATCAGCCCGGACTAGCGCTTGACGATGGCGACGCCGTTCGGGTCGATCGTCACGGTGCCGTCGTCGTTGGCCTGTGCGAGCGAGGCGACGATCGTCTCGCCGTCGACCGGCACAGTGACGGACCGGTGCGTGCGGTTGAACAGGAACGCGAACGTGACGTCGCCGGTCTCGTTCGTACGTTCGACGCGCAGCACATCGCCGTTGCCGGCGACGGACGGCACGTCGATGTCCATCGCGTCGAGCAGTTCGGGCAGGCTCTTGGCGATGCCGTCGCGGCCAAGTCGGCAGCCGACGTACGCGGCCTTGCCGTCGCCGTATTCGTTGACGGTGATCGCCGGCACGCCGTTCATGCCGACCCACGGCTCAGACTTGTAGGTTTCGAGCACGCGCGCCGAGTCAGCAACGGACGTGATCACGTCGGCGAAGTCGTGCGCGACCGTACCGTTGGTCAGGTCGAGGTGATCGAGCGTGCCCTCAAAGTCGGAGCCCATCGGCGCGAACTCCTCAATGCGCACGCCGACCACGTCGCGGATCGAACCCGGGTAGCCGCCGAGCCAGATGTGGTCCTTCTCGTCGGAGATGCCGGTGTAGTAAGTGACGAACAGCTTGCCGCCGCGGGCCACGTAGTCGCGTACGCGGCGCGTGGTCTCCTCGTCCAGAATGTACAGGCTCGGCAGCACGACGGCCTCGTACGAATCCCAGTCGGAGCGTACGGGCACCACGTCGGCGGTCACGCCCTGATCGGCGAGCGCGCGGAACCATGCGAGCGGCTCGGTCCAGTGGCGCACCTGCTGGGTCGGAGTGGCGGTGTGCTCGGTGGCCCATTCGGACTCGTAGTCGAACACGACGGCCACGCGCGACTTGGCGAGCTTGGTGCCGAGCAGGCCCTCGTCGGCCAGGCGCTGCAGGTCGTTGCCGAGTTCGCACACGTCGCGGAAGTCCTGCGAATCCTCGCCAGCGTGCGGCACCATGGCGGTGTGGAACTTTTCCGCGCCGGCCTTGGACTGGCGCCACTGGAAGTAGCAGATCGCGTCGGCGCCCATGGACAGGTGCACGAGCGCGTCGCGCACGAGCTGGCCGGGTTCCTTGCGGTAGTTGATCGGACGCCAGTTGACGGCGCCGGTGGAGTTCTCCATGAGGAACCACGGGTTCTTGCGGGCGATGCCGTCGGTGAGCGCGGCCGAGTAGGCCATTTCGTCGAGGTGCGCCTCGCCCGGGGTGAAGTAGTGGTCGTTGGAGACGAAGTCGACTTCCGCACCCCAGTCGTCATAGTTCATGCCGGTGCCACCGGCGGAGACCATGAAGTTGGTGGTCAGCGGACGGCCCGGGGTGAGCTCTTCGAGCAGGTCGCGCTCGGCGATGTAGAACGCCTTGAGCGCGTCGGAGCTGAAGCGCTTCCAGTCGAGCAGCTTGCCCGGGTTCATGAAGTTGCCGTCGCCGATGAAGCGCGGCGGGACGATTTCGGAGAAGTCGTTCATGTGCTGCGCCCAGAAGGCGGTGCCCCACGCGTCGTTGACGGCGTCGATGGTGCCGTAGCGCTCCTTGCACCAGTCCTGGAAGGCGCGCTCGGCGTCCTCGGAGTAGTCGAAGCGGTTGTGGCAGCCATATTCGTTGCTCACGTGCCATGCGACGACGTACGGGTTGTCCTTGTAGTGTTCGGCCATGGCGCGGCACAACTTGAGCGCGTACTCGCGGAAGACCGGGCTGGTGGGACGCCAGTGCTGGCGTGCGCCGGGCTGGCACACGTCGCCGCGGTAGTCCTGCCAGAGGACTTCCGGATGGGCCTGGGTGAGCCACATCGGCGGCGAGGCGGTGGCGGAGGCGAGGTCGACGGCGATGCCGGCCTTGCCGAGCTTGTCGATGATGCGGTCGAGCCAGTCGAAGTCGAACACGCCTTCGCGCGGTTCGATCTTCGCCCAGCTGAAGATGCCGACGGAGACGAGGTTCACACCGGCCTTGGTCATGAGCCGGATGTCGTCGTCCCACACGTCTTCCGGCCACTGGTCGGGGTTGTAGTCGCCGCCGTACCAGATGCGGGCTTCCTGGCCCTCAAGCGGCTGCGGCCAACGGAATGGTCTGTGCGCCATTGCTGTCCTTTCGTTGCATCGTGTCGTTCCGCTGCATTCGCGGACCATATCGATGTTTGCGTTACCATACTAACACGATCATCGACAATATCCAGCCTCCGGCGTGGCACGGAACACGGATGGTATGGTAGATTCTGATAACGAAAACACCGCCGTTTCATGGAGAAGTAGGTAGTAGGCAGTATGGAACGCACAACAACGGCATCGGTCTCAATGCAGGACGTCGCCAAGGAAGCCGGAGTCTCGCCGCAAACCGTGTCCCGCGTCGCCAACGGCAGCAGCGCGGTTCGACCGGAAACACGCCTGCGCGTCGAGGCCGCAATGGAAAAGCTCGGATATCGGCCCAACTACGCAGCCCGCGCGCTCAAGCACGGCCGCTTCCAGGACATCGGCGTCGTCATGTTCAATCTGTCGTCGTTCGGCAACGCGCGCATCCTCGACAGCATCGCCACCGCCGCCAACAATGATGATTACGCAATCACCGTGCATTCCATCGGACGCGGCCGCGACCGCAGCATCAAAGCCGCCGTCGAACGCATGAAGCAGCTGCCCGTGGACGGCGTCATCATCGTCATGGAAGAGCAGCTCGCCGACTTCTCCGACTTCCAGCCGGCGGCCGAACTGCCCGTCGTGCTACTCAGCGAAAACCCGGCCCCGTACTGTCCGACCGTCGACGCCGACCAGTACGGCTGCTCGCAGGCCATCGTCGACTACCTGCTCGGCAAAGGCCACCAAACCGTCTACCACATCTCCGGACCGGCCGCGTCGCGCGCCGCGCAAAGCCGCGAACAGGGCTGGCGCGACGCGCTGTCGGCCCGCAGCATCACCGTGCCGCCGCTGTACACGGGCGACTGGGAGGCCGACAGCGGCTACCAGTGCGGTCTCGCGCTCGCGCACGAAGCCGACTGCACGGCCGTGTACGCGGCCAACGACCAGATGGCGTACGGCGCAATGCTCGGCCTGCGCGCGGCCGGCAAGCGCGTGCCCGAAGACGTGAGCGTGATCGGCGTGGACGATTCGCTCGCCGGCACGATCCCGCGGCTCGAACTGACCACCATGCGCATGCCGTTCGACCAGATCGGCCGCAAGGCGTTCTCGATGGTGCGCGACATGTGCGAAGGCACGGACGTGCCCGCGAACGTGAAAACCGTGATCCCCACCGAACTCGTCGAGCGCGGTTCCGTGCGCGATCTGAACGCCTAGCGCGGTTGCCGGCCGGCCTACGCGGCTCCCAGTGGCACGCGCGAGACGAATGCGCGCGGCTCGCCGTTGACCGGGTCGACGAATGACAGCTGCCGCGCGACAAGCTCGAGCGGTTGGGAGAAATCGTCGTACGCACGCGTTTCGATGCGCGGATAAAAGTCGTCACCGACGATCGGCAGGCCCAGCGAGTTCATGTGGACGCGCAGCTGGTGCGTTTTGCCCGTGCGCGGATGCAGCGTGTACGCGCGGACCGACGCTGCATGCGTCGATGGCGTGTGCGCTGACGTTTGCGATGATGCGCACGACGATATTCGCGTCGGCTCGTGCGAGACCGGCTTCCCTAGTTCGATCACCGTTTCCGCGTTGACCGCTCCCGGCTCCTCGTACGCCTGCAGGATGCCGCGCTGCTTGACGATGCGCGAGCGGCGCCGCAGCGGAAACACGCGCGGCGGCTCGAGCGGCTCGATCGTACCGTATCGTGGCTGTCGAATCGGCGCGGCCGGAGCAAGACACTCGTATATTTTGGTCGTACGCCGCTCCTGAAACAGCATCTGATACGCCCCGCGCAACGCCGGATCGCGCACGAACACGACCACGCCGGCCGTCAACCGGTCCAGCCGGTGCGCGGGCACGATGTCCGGCTCGCCGTACCGCTCGCGCAACCGGATCAACGCCGTCTCGCGATACCACATGCCGCGCGGCGTAACGGCAAGAAAATGCGGCTTGTCGATCACGATAATCCCCGCATCCTCATACAGCACGTCAAAATCAAACGGAATCCGCGGCTCGTCCGTCACCCAGCGATGATGTTGCGTCGTCATGCCGCCATCTTCCCCGACTCCGGCGACGATCCGGCGACGGCGCAACAGATCATCGGCCGGCACGCATCCCTGCGCATACACAACATGCGTACGGGTTGTGTTGCCGTTTTTGCCGTGTCACACTATGCAGCAATAGGATGTTCCTTGCCTCCCCGGCAACGATGCGTCCGAACGCATAAAGGAGATCACGATGAAGTCGCTCCGAATCCAACCCGCCCGCACCATCCACGTCGCCGCAATCGTGTGCATCATGCTCATGCTGTGCGCCGTTCCGGGATGTTCCTCGTCACCCGGCGACAGCGCTTCACAAAGCGCGCAGCAGCAGTCCTCGACGCAGCAGAACGGCAAAACGCCGTCGCAGGGCGAACGAGTCGCCTCGTCATTGCGGGAATACGAGCAGCGTCTGATCGACCTAGACTCGCAGCGCTCCGACGATCAGATCCGCATGGCTCCGGAACAGAAGGCGATACTGCAGCGCGCCATCGATAACGGCGGCGAAATCTCCGTCTCCGATTATGAGGCCGCATGGTCGAACTATAAGCAATGCATGGTCGACAAGGGATACACGACGCCGGTGCTCATCAAATACTCAAACGGCATCATGCAGGAAGCCGGCGCGTACATCGACCCCGCATCCGGCAAACGGGACAAGTTCACCGAAGACGACACCGATTGCAAGACCATTCACGTGCTTGACGTCGACACCGTGTACGGCATGCAAATCGGCAACCCACAGCTCTATTCGCATCCCTATCCCGGTACCGTGGACTGCCTCAAGCAAGAGGGTCTAGCCGATTCGAAATACACCGTCAAACAGCTTGAGCAGGATATCGAAAAATACCGAGCCAACGACTCGTCGGCGACCGTCGATCTAAGCAATCCGGTCGCAGCCGGGTGCATGGCGGCCAATCGACTGGTGATCGGCCGCGTCGGCGACGACGAACCCACCTGGTATCCGCTCGGCCAGTAGCCGCAACGTTCGCCGGACGCGTCAGTTCCAGCGTCTATTCGACGGTGACGGACTTGGCAAGGTTGCGGGGCTTGTCGACGTCGTAGCCCTTGAGCTTGGCCATGTCCATGGCGAACAGTTGCAGCGGCACCACGTCGACGAGCGGGCTCATCAGCGTGGGCGCCTTCGGCCGCCAGAACACGACGTCCGCGTAGCGTTCCACGTCCGGATCGCCCTCCTCGGCCACGGCGATGATGAACGCGCCGCGCGCCTTGACCTCTTCAATGCCGGAGATCACCTTGGCGTGCAGCACGTTGCGACCGCGCGCCGGCGGCACGATGAACACGATCGGCTCGCCTTCGTCCACGAGCGCGATCGGGCCGTGCTTCAATTCGCCGGCCGCGAAGCCTTCCGTAAACGTGTACGCGATCTCCTTGAGCTTGAGCGCGCCCTCCATCGCGACCGGGTATCCGACGTGACGGCCGAGGAACAGGAACGACTTCGCGTTCACCATCTGCTCGGCGGCCTTCTGAATGGCCGCGGTTTGCGTGTCGAGGATCCACTGGATCTTGCGCGGCATGGCCTTGAGCGCGTCAAGCGTGGACTGGATTTCGTCGCGGAACATCGCGCCCTTGACCTGCGCGAGGTACAGGCCGAGCACGTACGCGGCGGTGATCTGCGCGACGAACGCCTTGGTGGAGGCGACGGCGACCTCCGGGCCGGCGTGCGTGTACAGCACGGCGTCGGATTCGCGCGGAATGCTCGCGCCCTGCGTATTGCAGATCGCGAGCACCTTGGACCCCTGTTCTCGCGCGTGACGCAGGGCCATCAACGTGTCCATCGTCTCGCCGGACTGCGAGATCGCGACGACAAGCGTGCGCGGCGTGAGGATCGGGTCGCGGTAGCGGAATTCGTGCGCGAGCTCGACTTCGACCGGGATGCGCACCCAGTGTTCGATCGCGTACTTGGCGACCATGCCGGCGTAGGCCGCGGTACCGCACGCGATGACGATGATCTTGTCGATCGCCTTGAAATCGTGCGGTTCAATGCGCACCTCGTCAAGGTTGATGTCGCCGTGCTTGTCGAGACGGCCGAGCAGCGTGCGCTGGACGGCGGCTGGATCCTCGTGGATCTCCTTGTCCATGAACGAGTCCCAGCCGCCCTTTTCGGCCGCCGACGCGTCCCAGTCGACGGTGTACGTCTTCGGATTCTCGATCACGTTGCCATCGAAGTCGGTGACGGTCACTTGGTTCGCTGAAACGCACACGGCCTGATCCTGGTCGACTTCGAGTGCGCGCTTCGTGTACGCGACGAACGCGGCCACGTCGGAGCCGAGGAAGTTCTCGCCGTCACCGAGGCCAACGACGAGCGGCGAATCGTGGCGCGCGCCGACGACGATGTCCGGCTGGCGGCAGTCGGTGGCAAGGATCGTGAACGCACCTTCCAGCATGCGCGCGAGGCGGCGGATCGCCTCGAACAGGTCCGGTTTGCCGGTTTCCGCGATGATCGCGTCGACGATTTTGCCGAGCAGCTTCGCCGCGACCTCGGTGTCGGTGCTGGAGGAGAACCGGTAGCCTTCGGCCTGCAGGTCGAGCCGCAGCTGGGATGCGTTTTCGATGATGCCGTTGTGGATGATGGCGACCTTACCGTCGCGGCTGGTGTGCGGGTGCGCGTTCACGTCGCTCGGCACGCCGTTGGTGGCCCAGCGCGTGTGACCGATGCCGACGGTGGCGGCCGGCATGGGGTTGCGTTCGATGTCCTCGACGAGATTGGCGAGACGGCCGGCCTTCTTGCGCACGGCCACCTGCTCCATGCCGGGGGCGGAGAGGGCCACGCCGGCCGAATCGTACCCGCGGTATTCGAGGCGCTTCAGGCCCTGCAAGCACACTTCCAGCGGCTTGCCGCACGCGGTTTCGACGTTTCCTGCATATCCAACGATTCCACACATAGCCCACTACCCTACCGGACGCACATTGCAACGCGAAACCGCAACCCGCCGTTTTCCGCCGGCTCTTCGCATTGTGGTGCGTATGGCACGCATGCCTGTTGTATCGGAATCGCGCTATCGCGCGATGCTGTGCGGCCGGCGGCAGCAGTGGCTGCCGCGCTGCTTACGGTTTCAACACTTCCTCCGATGCCGGCGGTATCTCCCGGCGTCCTCTCGTCTTCCTCGTCTGAATGTGGGCATGAACCGTCCATTTGTCCGCCCGTCCACAGGATCGTGGGCATACACCGACCATGTACGGGCTCACAACCGGCTCTTCATGGCCGGCCTATGCCCACGATCTTCTCCATGTACCGTCCGTGCCCACGAATCGGGGCGCGCCACGTACCGGTTATGCCCACAATCGTTTCCCGACGGGATGAGCGGCGTTCATTCCCTTGTCAATCACCGTCGTAGACATCCCGCCCATGCCCACAATCATTACGAGCCAAGCAGCAGCAGGGAAGGATTGCCCCGCGAGAAGCCGCCACGACACCCCCGAATCAGACCACACAACCCATACACACCACAACACGAAGAGCCGGTTTCCGCCGAGTCTTTGCGTTTGTCGGGGCATTGCCACCGAAACGTCCAGAGCATCATCAACGCTACAATAATACTGGAATATCTCTCGCCACAATGAAATGAGTCAGATCATGGCAAACGAACACAAAACCGAGAACGGCATCTACCCGCAGATCGGACAGGCGCTGCTGCGGGCGCGCAAGGAGTCGGGACTGACGCAGGACCAGCTGGCGGAACGGTCGCAGGTGTCGCGCATCACCATCGCACGCATCGAAAACGCGCGCATCAACCCGTCGTTCAAAACGCTCGAGGCGCTGGCCCACGGCATGGGCCGCACCCTCACCATCAATTTCACGCCCGCCGACGACATAACTGATTAGCATTTCGGTTCGGCGTGGCAAAACGGATAGGCTGTCGCAAAAACACCATGCTGGCAGGCATTCCAGCGAAGCGGTTAGGCGAAGAACTAGCTGCTTTGCAACGCTGGGACAGCCAAGCGTGGCGAAATGAACAGACCGTTGCCAAAACACTACGCCGACAGGGGTCTCAGCGGGACAATACGGAGACGGACTAACCAATCCGCCACGCTGAGAGATGGCCGCGTCAAAAGACAGCCATGCAGACAGCCAGGCTAAGAGCGCCTATTCGGTCAGCATTGCACCGTATCGCTCGACCAGTCCTTGATTCACGCGCTCGAATTCGGGAATGTAGTCGGCGATGATCGCGTCCACCAAGCGCGATGCCTTGTCCGCGTCGTAGATATGCGCTGAATCGTTGCGATCACGCAGCATACGCAGCCACGTCGATTCATCCACGAAGTCGTAGTACTGGAACGCGGTTTTCAGCACGTCGCGGGGCGAGCCGGAGGCCGACACCGGATCGCCTTCGTATGCGAGCAATGCCTTGAACAGCTTCCATCCGAGTTCGAACTGCAACTCGAACTTGTCGATCACGCCGCTCTGCACGAACTCATTGCTGAGATCCTGATCGGGAGCCTGACGCAACGAGCGTAGGGCGGAGGCGTAGTTCTCATACTTTTTCATAGAGGACCTTTCCGGTCGCTGCGATCTCGTCGCGCAGTTCGTCGGTGATCGGCTCGTCCAGGTTGATCACGTCGATTTTGAGCAGCGACCACAAGTCATCCTGCAACCGTCGGTACAGCCGGTCGAAATCAGGACATCCGGCGATCGCGATGTCGATGTCGCTTTTCGGACGCGCGGTACCCTTGGCCCGCGAACCGAACAGCACGACCTTCGCAGCTCCCGCGTCAACGGCAAACTCGACAATCTGCCGATACACGTCCTCGATCGGAATCATGGTCATCTCCTTGCCGTTGCCGTCGGCTCCCATTGTAAAACGTCGGCAACAACACTCCTGTGATGCACTGACGAGACGAGCGCTTTCCCGGACGATCTACGGGATAACAGTGAAATCGCCCGTGGGCAGTTCAATGAACTATCCACGGGCGACGATAATACGAGGTAAACGGTCTTCCTACAGCACGTGCTGCAGGAAGTCCTTGAAGCGGGGTTCGGTGGGGTGGTCGATGATGTCGGGACCACCCTGTTCGACGACCACGCCGCCGTCCATGAAGACGACCTGATCGGCGACCTCGCGGGCGAAGCCGATCTCGTGCGTGACGACGATCATCGTCATGCCCTCCTTGGCGAGCGAGAGCATCACGTTGAGCACTTCGCCGACCAATTCCGGATCAAGCGCCGAAGTCGGCTCGTCGAACAGCATGATTTCGGGCTTCATCGCCAGCGCACGGGCGATCGCGACGCGCTGCTGCTGACCGCCGGACAGTTCGGCCGGGTAATAGTCCAACCGCTCGCCCAAGCCGACACGGTTCAGCTCCGCAATAGCCAGTTCGCGCGCTTCGGATTTGCTCATGTGCTTGACGTGCACGGGCGCTTCCATCACGTTTTCGATGGCGGTCATGTGCGGGAACAGGTTGAACCGCTGGAACACCATGCCGAGCTTGGAACGCTGCGCGGCGACGGCCTTGTCATCCAGCGTCTGCAGGATCGGTCGTCCTTCCGCGTCCGTGCGGCCGGTCGGCTTGTAGCCGATCATCTCGCCGTCGACTTCGATCGTGCCGCCGGTGAGTGTTTCGAGCTGGTTGATGAGGCGCAGGAACGTGGACTTGCCCGAACCGGAGGGTCCGAGGATCACGGTCACCGTGCCGGGCATGACGGTCAGGTCGACGCCCTTGAGCACGTGCAGCGAACCGAACGCCTTGTGCACCTGCGTGGCCTTGACGGCCGGCGTCGCGCCGGTGCGAGCGTTCGCACCGTTCACGCCGGTTGCGCCAGAAGCCGGGAATGCGGTCATATCAGTCATGGTTTCTCACTCCCCCGGCTCACGCGGTCATGCCGGTGAACCCGGCCTCGTTGATCTTGTTCACGTTGTCCTTCGGCTCGCCTTCGGTCTTGCCCGGCAGCGGCGCCTGCTTGCCGCGCGTGCCCATCGCGCGCGCGTCGAAGCCCTTGCCGAAATGCTTCTCAAGCATTGACTGGAACACCATCAGGATCGACGTGATGAGCAGGTACCAGAAGCAGGCCACGAGCAGCAGCGGGATCGGCTTGTAGATGCGGTTGGCGATCGCGCCGGTCGCAAACTGCAGTTCCAGCGTGAACGGCACAGCGGTCACGAGCGACGTGGTCTTGAGCATACCGATCGTCTCGTTGCCAGTCGGCGGGATGATGATGCGCATGGCCTGCGGCAGGATGATGCGGCGCATGATGAGCGTGCGCTTCATGCCGAGCGCCTGCGCGGCCTCGGTTTGGCCCGGGTCGACCGCTTCGAGGCCAGCGCGCACGATTTCGGACAAATACGCGGCCTCGTTCAGGGCTAGGCCGATCCATGCGGCGTTGAACGCGGTGACGACGTCCTGCGAACTGATGCTCCAGAACGAGATGTCGGTGAACGGGATGCCGATGCTGATGCGCGGGATGAGCACGGCGAACAGGCCCCAGAACACGAGCTGCGTGTACACAGGGGTGCCGCGGAAGAACCAGATGAAGAACCAGCTGACGCCGCGCAGCACCGGGTTGATCGACTTGCGCATGATCGCGAGGATGACCGACAGGATGATCGCGATGACCATGGAGATGACGGTCAGCTCGAGCGTGTACCGGATGCCTTCGAGCACGTTCTCGTTGAACAGGTACTTCCAGACGACCGGCCATTCGAGACGCGGGTTGGTGATCATGCCCTGGATGAGCATCGCCGCGAGCAATGCGACGATCACGGCGGCCACGATCGGGCCGGGGCGGCGCACGGGCAGCGCGTCGATGCGGTTCGGGATGTTCAGTCCGTCGCCGTCAGCTTGTTTCTTCGCCATAAATGTTTCAGTCCTTACCGTATCTTGGCTCCCTCTGACGAGGGAGCTGGCAGCCGCAGGCTGACTGAGGGAGAAAAGAAGGTTTGATCTTCTGACTACCCCTCAGTCAGCTTCGCTGACAGCTCCCCTGACAAGGGGAGCCGAGAGTTGTGGTTACGCGAGATCGGTGGGGTTGATCTCGGCCTTGTCGATCGCACCGGATTCGACGCCCCAGTGCTTGAGGATCTTGCCGTACGTGCCATCGTCCATGAGCTCCTGCACGGCGGCCTGAATGAATTTGTCCATCTCCTCATCGCCCTTGGCAATGGCCACGCCCTGCTTCGCGGTGCCTTCCACGTCGCCGAGCATTTCGAGCTCGCCGCCGGTCTGGCTGATCGCGTAGCCGCCGACCGGCGAATCGGCGTAGAACACGTCAGCCTTGCCGGTCACCACGCTGGTGGCCGCGTCGGTCTGCAGCTTGGTGGACAGCACTTCGGTCGCATCCTTGCCGTCGGCCTTGCACTGTTCGGCAGCCTTGTTGGCCTCCTCTTCCTGCACGGTGCCGGTCTGCACGGCGATCTTCAGGCCGCACAGCTGCGTGGTGTCGACCTTGTTCGGGTTGCCCTTCTTGACGATCCAGCTGAAGCCGGACTTGTAGTAGCTGACGAAGTCTACGGCTTCGAGGCGTTCCTTGGTGATCGTCATCGCGGTGATGCCGAGGTCGTACTTGCTGCCGACCGACGGGACGATCGAGTCGAACGTGGACGAGACGATTTCCGTCTTGACGCCGGCGATCTTGCCGATCGCGGTCGCGATGTCGACATCGTAGCCGACCGGCGTCTTGCCGTCTTCCGCGAGGAATTCGGCCGGCGCGTACGACAGTTCCATGCCGACGGTGAGCTTGCCGGCGCTCTTGACCTTGCTCGGCAGGAGCGCGGCGACGGCGTCGTTGGTCTTGACGCCGCTCAGATCGTAGCCTTCGGTCGCGTTGGACGCGGTGCCCGTGGTGGAGTCGGTGGTCGTGTCGGTGGTGCCGCAGGCCGCCGTGGCAAGCAGCATCGCAGCGCTCAGCGCGAGCGCGGCGGCGGTCTTGAGGTTCTTGAACATCATGGTTCCTCTCTTGTTCTCTCGGTTCTCGATGTGTTTACCGAGTATACAGAGAGGACAGGTTTTTCCTGTTACCGTGCCGTGCGCGGTCGTTCAGGCCCAGCAAATCCGCCACTGCCATTCGAACGGACAAGGCAAACCCACTCACCGTCATTTCGACCGGACAAAGCAAACCCACTCATCGTCATTTCGACCGAGCGAAGCGAGCGGAGAAATCTTCCTCAGAGCCAGCACCTCTCTCAAGATTTCTCGACTCGGCTTCGCCTCGCTCGAAATGACAAGAGAACAGCCGTCATTCCGGTCGAAATGACAAGAGAACAGCCGTCATTCCGGTCGATATGACAAGTTCTCAATCACACGGACGGGTTGATTTCGGCCTTGTCGATCGCGCCGGACGAGACGCCCCACGTGTCGAGGATCTTCTTGTACGTGCCGTCGTCCATGAGCTTCTGGATGGCCTTCTGCACGGCTTCGGCGGTCTTCGAGTCGCCCTTCTTGATCGCCACGGCCTCCGGAGTGACGCCCGTGTCGTCGCCGAGCGTTTCCAACGTGTCGCCGGTCTGGCTGATCGCGTATCCGGCGACCGGCGAGTCGGCGTAGAAGATCGACGCCTTGCCGGATGCCACGGCGGTGGTCACGTCGGTCTGCAGCTTGGACGACTGGATGTCGATCGCGTCCTTGCCGTCGGCCTTGCACTGCTCGTTGGCCTTGTTGACTTCCTCTTCCTGCGTGGTGCCGGTCTGCACGGCGACCTTTACGCCGCACAGGTTCGACGTGTCGACCTTGTCGGGGTTGCCCTTGCGCACGACCCACGTGGACCCGGCCTTGAAGTAGGTGACGAAGTCGACCGCGTCCATGCGTTCCTTGGTGACGGTGAACGAGGAGATGCCGATGTCGTATTTGCTGCCGACGGACGGGATAATCGAGTCGAACGTGGATGAAACGGTGTTTTCCTTGAGTCCGAACACGGCGGCGAGCGCCTTGGACAGGTCGACGTCGAAGCCGACGGCGGTTTTGCCGTCTTCGGCGAGGAATTCGGCCGGCGCGTACGACGTGTCGGTGCCGACGGTGAGCGTGCCGTCGCCGGCGACGGAGTCGGGCAGGAGCGCGGCGATCGCGTCGTCTTTTTGGATGGAGCTAGTGTCGAAGCCCTTGGTGGTCGAGCTGGAGCTGCTGCCGGAGCCGGACGATGACGAGCCGGAGCCGCCGGACGCGCTCGTGTCGCCCGTATCGGTGGTGCCGCAGGCCGCTGCGGCGAAGATCATGGCCGCGCCCAGCGTGGCCGCTGCGATGGAGCGCAGGTTGCGACGTATTCCCTTGCTGTAAGACATTAGGATTTCCTCTCTTGCGAATGTCGGCCGGCGGGTATGTTTCCGTTTAATTCGCGAGAGTAGGTGCCCTATGCTACATGTTCGTAAAACGAACGCCGATTGCTCACTCCGTGGACACGCAGTGGACAGTCGGCGGGCAATCGGCGACGTTCGGCCGTCAGCGCGAGCGCATGTTCTTGTAGCGCATGACGCGCAGGGCTTCGCGCTTGTCCTGCTCCTCACGCAGGGCCTGGCGCTTGTCGAATTCCTTCTTACCTCGGGCGAGCGCGATTTCGGCCTTGACGCGGCCGTTCTTGAAGTAAAGGCTGATCGGGATGATCGTGTAGCCCTTGGCCTCGGACTGGCGTGACAGCTTGACGATTTCCCGCTCGTGCAGCAGCAGCTTGCGCTTACGCTTGGGCGCATGGTTGTTCCACGTGCCGTTGAGGTATTCGGGAATGTTCGCGCCTTCGAGCCACATTTCGCCTCGGCGGTCGATGGAGACGAACGCCTCCGCGAGCGACGCGCGGCCTTCGCGCAGCGACTTCACCTCGGTGCCGGTGAGCACGAGTCCGGCCTCGTAGTGGTCTTCGATGGCGTAGTCGTGCCGGGCTTTCTTGTTCTGCACGATGAGTTTCGTGCCTTCTTCCTTGGGCATCCGTCCCCCTCCTTTCGTCATGCAACGATCTTGCGACTATGCGGCGGTCTTGCAACGCAACATCTCAGGATAGCACAACGGCCCGGTCCGTCCTCGCTGCAGGCGAAGACCGGCCAGGCCGCGCGATTCCTGCGATTCCCGCGAAATCGCGAGTCCGCACGGATCAGTGCACGAAGCGGTACTGTCCGTTGTTGGTGAGCGTGCGGTAGGAGACGACGTACAGTCCCTGCACGTTCATTTCGGAGATGAGGATCGTGCCGTCCGCGTTCACCGCTTCGACGACCGCGACGTGGCCGTACGTGCCGTCCGCGCCGTCCTGTCCCTGATAGAACGAGAGGGCCGCGCCGACCTGCGGCACGTTGTCGACGCGCAGGCCGTACGAGGGCGCGGTGTTCGCCCAGTCGGCGCCGTTGCCCAGATAGGACGGCGTGCCGATGCCCATTTCCTTGCGGCGGTTGTAGGCGTACCACGTGCACTGTCCGCCGGCGTACGCGTTGCCGGAGTCGCCGTTGCTGGTGCCCTGTCCGCCGGACGTGCCGCTCGACGACGAACCGCCCGAATTCGTGTTCGTATTGGTCGAATTGTTGGTCGATCCGCCCGTGTTGCCGCCGGTCGAACCGCCCGACGACGAGCCGCCGGACGTGGATCCGCCCGAATTCGTGTTCGTGTTGGTGTTCGCGTTGCCGTTTGACGTGTTGTTGTTCGACGCGTTGTTGTTGACGACCGGTTTGGTGGTGCCCTGCGGGCCGACGGTCGGCTTGGACGCGGCGGCGGCCTGTTCAGCCGCGTACTTGCGGTTGAGCGAGTCGATCTGCGAGTCGAGTAGCACGGTCTGCGCGGCCTGCTTGGCGCTGGCGTCGGTGATCTGCGCCTGCTGCGCTTCGAGGTCGGCGCGCTTCGCTTCGCCTTCCTCGCGCAGCTTGTCGAGCGCGTCACGTTCGCTTTGCGCGTCGGCCGCGGCGGCTTCGGCCGCGGCGGCCGTTTCGTCGGCCTTGACCTTAAGTTCGGCGATGGTCTTTTCGATCGCGGCGAGACGTTCGCCGCGGTTCATTGACGTGTTGAGCGAGACGGCCGCTTCGGACGCGGCGTTCGATTCGGTGCGTGCGAGCGCGTCGCGCGTCTGCATCGCGTTGACGAATTCCTTGGTGCTGGTCGAGCCGGTAACGACGCTCATCACGTCGGACGCGTTGGAGCCGTGCATGGATTCGCGCGCCATCTGCGCGACGGCGGCGTGCGCGTCGTCGTAGTCCTTGCCGGTTTTCTTGATTTCCTCCTCGAGCGTGGCCTTGTCCTTCTTGGCGGCTTCGAGTCGGGACGCCATCGCATCGGCTTCGGCCTGTGCGACGGCAGCGGCCTGATTGGCCTCGTTGACGGCCTTCTGCGCCGCAGGGATCTTCACGCTGGTGAGATTGTCGAGTTCGACGATCTTGTCGGCGAGCGCGCTGCTAACTCCGGCCAGTTTCGCCTTCAGCTCGGCTTCGCGCTGCGCGCTGGCCTGCTTCTGTGCGCGCGTGTCGAGCAGATCGGCGTACGTGTCGGCGTTCGCGACCGGCACGGGCGCGGTGATGGTGCCCACGGCCATCGTAGCGCACAGCATCATCGCCGAAGCGGCAGCCAGTACGGGCTTGCGGACTCCCCCAACTCGTGAAGAACGGATCATCAACGTTTCCTTTCGTCAAACAGATCCCACCATAACAAACGAATCTGAAAAGGCGTGTCCCCGCCGCGCAATGCCGGTGCGGCAGGGACACGCCCGTCAAACGGCCTGATATCAAGCTTTGCGTCACGCTTTCAGGTAACGGTGCAGCGATATCAGCGACGCGATCATCGACAGCAATATCGCTCCCAGCACAAGGAACGGCGAAATCATGAGCACGGTCGCCTGGTCCACGTACGGGATCCACGTCACGGACTGTGCGAGCCAACCGGTGACGAACACGCGCACAATCACGGACAACATCACGCACGAGAGCACGGAGCCGACGAGCGACGCAACCGTGCCTTCGAGAATGAACGGCAGGCGAATCGTCCAGTTGGACGCGCCGACGAGTCGCATGATCTCCGTTTCCTTGCTGCGCGACGCGGCGGACATGCGGATCGTTGTTGCGGTGAGCATGATTGCGACGAGCACCATCACGGCCGCGAGCACGGCGGTGACGGCGGTGGCGCGGTTGAGCACGGCGAACACCGGGTCGAAGATCTGCTTCTGGTCGGAGACCTCCTCGACGCCGTCCTGTCCGGAGAGCACTTCGGAGACGACCTGGTATTTCTCCGGGTTCTTGAGCTTGAGCCACAGAGACGCCTGCATGTCGTCGGCGGTGAGCGTGCGGCCTTGGAATTCGCCGTTCGGGTAGCGTTTGAGGAACGTGTCCTTGTAGTACTTTTCCTTGGACACGTACGTGATGTTCGCGACCACGTCGGGCAGTTCGTCGCGGATCTTCTGTTGGATCGCGTCGACTTCGGCGGCGGAGGGCGACTTGCCGTCCGCACAGTTCGCGGATTGGCTGGGACCGTCCGGGCACAGCCAGACGACGACCTCGACCTGGTCGTACCAACCGGCCTTCGCCTTGACGACCTGCGCCTGCGTGAGCACGGATGCGCCGATGAACAGGAACGAGATGAACGTGACGAGCATGACGGACAGCAGCATCGGCACGTTGCGCCTCAGGCTCGTCCAGGTTTCGGAGAGGATGAATCGCAGTCTCATCGGGTTTCCTCGTCCTCCTTGTTGTTGCGATTCGCATGGTCGAACTGATGCTGGCGTGCGGACGGCTGCGCCGGCGGCGCGGGCGGCATCGGCGGGGCGAGCAGCTGCTGCGGCTGGCCGCTCGCCGGCTGGTTCGGCTGGTTCTGCTGCTGCGTTTGGTGCGACTGGTGCGATGTGTTCGGCACGTGCGATGCGTTCGGCACGTGCGATGCGTCCGGCTGATGTTCCACGGATTGTTTCACGTGGAACTCCCCCGTTGATTGCGCGGGCTGCGCGACCGTCTGCGTGGCCGGCTGTGCGTCCGAATGATCGGTCTGCGTCGGAGTCGACGACACCGCCGGCATGAGCAGCGAGTCCGGAATGGACGGCAGCTTCGGCATCGCCGTGACCGACGACGCGGCCGCGTACGCCGCGCGACGATCGGTGCGCGCGTCGATCGGCATCAGCTCGTCCGGACGCTGCTCGCGCTGTTCCGTCGACTGTTCGTGCGACTGCGCGTCGTGTTCGGCGGGCCGGTCATTGCGCTCGGCGGGTTGATCGCCGGCCTGCGGACGAACCGGACGGAACCTGGCGTGCGGATCATCGGCGGCGGCCGGTTCCGGCCGATGATCGACGAGATCAGCACGATCGGCATGATCGGTGAAATCGGCACGATCGACACGATCGGAGCCGGCGGACGGCGTGTACGTCTGCGATTCGGCGTCGACGCGCGTTTCGACGGCATCGGCGATCACGATATCGGGGATGTCGGTCGCTGCGGCCGGCGTCTCGGCGCTGTCATCGGCACCTTCGGCAGCGGCACTGTCGGCAGCGACACCGTTGACAGCAACGTTGGCAGCGGCACCATCGGCAGCGGCATTGGCTGCGGCGCCGGCGGCAGTAGCATCGATACCGCCGGCGGTAGCGCGATCGGCGGCGGTCGCTGCCGACTCAGCGTCGACAGCCGCATCGGCAACAGCATCGGTAACAGCATCAGCAGCGGACGTGCCGACCGCAATACCGGTATCGGCGACCGCAGCATCGGACGAAACGGACTCGCCCGCCTTGAGCGACGCCTCGTATTCGTCGAGCTTGAGTCCGCGGCCCCACGTCAGCGTCGTTTCGACCGGCGCGAACACTTCGCCGTACCGGCCCGTGCGGCCGGAGTGCACGGAGTTCGCAAGTCGGGCGATGCCCTCGTCGGTCTGGTCGCCGTTGATCGCCTCAGTCACCTGGTCGATCACGCGCTCGGCCTGACGCGCGCGCGAATTGCGCTTGCTGTGCGCACCGCCGCGTCCTTCGGCCGTCGTCGATCCGGCATCAGCGTTTTGCGCAACGTTGTCATCATGCGCAACGTTCGCACTAGCACCGGCCACGGCCGCGATCGGACCAGTCGTCGCGGCGTCCACACCGGCGGCACCCGGACGGAACCGCGCGTCGCCGCCCATGCCGAGCGCCTGCTGCGAGCGCGACTCGACCTCCGCGTCCGGGAAATACAGCGCGGAATCATACGATCCCTGCCGCTCGTCGCGCACGATCTTGCCGGCGTGCAGTTCGACGACGCGCTTACGCATCGAATTGACGATCTCCTCGTTGTGCGTGGCCATGACGATCGTGGTGCCGGTGCGGTTGATCGCGTCGAGCACCTCCATGATGCCGAGCGACGTGGTCGGGTCGAGGTTGCCGGTCGGCTCGTCGGCCAGCAGGATCTGCGGATGGTTCACGTACGCGCGGGCGATGGTGACGCGCTGCTGCTCGCCGCCGGACAGCTCGTGCGGATAGCTGTTCTCCTTGCCCGTCAAGCCGACCGTTTCGAGCACTTTCGGCACAAGCGACTTGATGGTCGATCGGCGGGTGCCGATCACTTCGAGCGCGAACGCGACGTTCTGCCAGACGGTTTTGTTGTTGAGCAGCTTGTAGTCCTGGAAGATGAAGCCGATCGAACGACGGTACTGCGGCACCTGACGATTCGTGAGACGCCGCAGGTCGTTGCCGGCGACGTGGATCTCGCCGTCGGTGGCCTCCTCCTCGCGCAGCAGCAGGCTGAGCAGCGTGGTCTTGCCGGAGCCGGACGCGCCGACGAGGAACACGAAGTCGCCGCGGTCGATGTGCAGGTTGACGTCGTCCAACGCGGGCCGCGTGCCGCGCGGGTAGATCTTGCTCACATGATCCAACGAGATGAGTGCCATATGCTTTCCATCCTCCTTGGCTCCCGATGGCGGGAGCCGAGAATCGACTACTTTTCGGCGGCTTCGGCCTCGGCCGCGACCGCGCGACGCTGCTCGTGACGCCAGCGGATGCCCGCCTCGATGAACGCGTCGATGTCGCCGTCGAACACGGCCTGCGTCTGGCTGGTCTCGTAGCCGGTGCGCAGGTCCTTGACCATCTGGTACGGGTGCAGCACGTACGAGCGCATCTGGTCGCCCCAGCTGGCCTTGATGTCGCCGGCGATCTCCTTCTTCTTCTTGGCCTCCTCCTCGTGGCGCAGCACGAGCAGTCGGGACTGGAGCACGGCCATGGCGGCGGCGCGGTTCTGGATCTGCGAGCGCTCGTCCTGCATGGTCACGACGATGCCGGTCGGCAGGTGGGTGATGCGCACGGCCGAGTAGGTCGTGTTCACGCCCTGGCCGCCGGGGCCGGACGAGCAGTACGTGTCGACACGGATGTCCGTGTCCGGGATGTCGATGTGATCGGTCGCCTCGACGAGCGGCACGACTTCGACCGCGGCGAAGCTGGTCTGGCGGCGGCCCTGGTTGTCGAACGGGGAGATGCGCACGAGGCGGTGCGTGCCGCCTTCGACCGACAGGCGGCCGAACGCGTACGGGGCGTCCACCTGGAACGTCGCGGACTTGATGCCGGCCTCTTCCGCGTACGAGGTGTCCATCACCTTGGCCTTGTAGCCGTTGCGCTCGGCCCAGCGCAGGTACATGCGCAGCAGCATCTGCGCGAAGTCGGCCGCGTCCACGCCGCCCGCGCCGGAGCGGATCGTGACGACCGCGGAGCGTTCGTCGTATTCGCCGTCGAGCAGCGTCTGGATTTCCATGTCGTCGAGATCCTGCTGGATCTTACCGATTTCGGTCTGCGCTTCGGCGAGCGAGTCGGCGTCCTCCATTTCGCGGCCGAGCTCGACGAGCGTCTCCACGTCGTCGATGCGCTGGTTCGCGGAGTTGAGGCGGCGCAGCTGGGCCTGCGCGGCCGACAGCTTGCTCGTGATCTTCTGCGCGTTGTCCGGGTCGTCCCACAGGCCCGGCTCGGCCGCCTTCTGCTCAAGGTCTTTGATTTCGGCCTTGAGACGGTCCGTGTCGAGCGCCTTGGCGATCGATTCGTATTTGGCGCGCGCGTCGCCGATTGCCTGTCCGTAGTCAAATTCTGCCATCGTTACCACCGTGCGTTTCTGGTTGCTGTTCTGTTGTTCGTTGGTCTGTTGTTGTGTCGTTGTCTGCTGTGTGCCGACTGCACTTGCGTGCCGTGCGTTCCTTTGCCGTACGCCTGCGTTTGCGTTGGTGTCCGCGATTGTGCGCGGATGTGCGGTTGCGCGGCGTTGCGGCGTCGGCCGGCTTCCCTGCCTTGCGTTGTCCTGTGCTCCCGCGCCGCTTGCCTTGCCCGATGACGGCCGGACGGTGTGCGCCGCCCGTGCCGGTTGGTTCGATCGGTTGGTTCGATCGGCTGGTTCGGTTGAGGCGGTTCGGTTGGCGGGTGCGGATGCGTGCAGACGAAGAAAACGGCCGAAAAGGAGCGTCAAAGACCCGCGTAAATTGCGGGAATGACAAGGCTGAGCAGCATGGCAGCGGATACGACGATGCACACCGCGCGCACGATGCTGCGGCGGCGACGTTCGCGCTGCTCCCGTTCGGCCTTGTAGTCACTCATGGTTCAGCATCATACGCACCGCCGCCGATTTACGCCGGGCGTGTCGCCACGGGCGGAACAAGCTCTTCGCATTGTCTCATGCAGCCCGGCCGGCCCGGTGACATATACGGGCTCTTCGTATTTTGTTGTGTACGGGCGTTGCCCGGTGGGTGTCGGAATCGCGCTGTCGCGTGATGCCGTGCTGTCAGCGGCAGCGGTAGCTGCCGCTCCGGCGTGTGTTCAACGCTTGTGATGCTGGCGGTAGCCTCGGCCCCCTCGGCTAGGCCGAGCCGTGAAGAAAACAGTCCAGTGGACTGTTTTTAGGCGAGGAGCGAGCGATAGCGAGCCAGCAATACTGCTCGCGAAGCGAGTCCATAATTGCAGGACGCTGTCGACCGAAGGTCGACTGGGGGAGCGTCGCGGCACGTTAGTGCCGCCAACAACACAGCATCGCGCATAGCGCGATACCAATTACCAGAGCCGCAACGCCCTCTTATTGCATGGCAATTCTTGCTGTCACCACTCGGTCGATCTCCATGCACGCCTCGTTGAACATGCGATCCACTTGGTTGTTCGCGAATCTCAGCACCAATGGGTTTTCAGCTTCCAAATCCTTGGTGCGTTTGGCGTCTTTTGATATGACCTGGTTTTTGTTCCGTGTTTTATCTCATTGATGGGAGACTAGGAACATGACCGGAAAGACTCGTTATACGAAGGAGTTCCAGGCGAGGGCGCTCAGGCTTCTGGAGGAGGCGCGTGCGAATCATTCGTCGGAGACGAAGGCCGTGGCCTCCGTCGCGCAGAGTCTGGGCATCGCCCCGGAGACGTTGCGCAGGTGGAGGAACAAGGCCGACCGGACGACCGCCGAACAGTCCGCGATCAGCGCGGAGGAGACGGCCGCCGAGTTGAAACGTCTGCGCGCCGAGGTCGCGGAGCTGCGCAAGGCGAACGAGATACTGACGACGGCGTCGGCTTTTTTCGCGGCCAGGCTCGACCCGACACGGCGTTGAAGGCCGCGTACATCGACGCCTTCAGGGACCGTTTCGGGGTCGGGCCGATCTGCCGGGTCCTGTCGGCCGCGTTGGATTGCGGGTTCCTGACCGCGCGCGGCTACCGCATGTTCAAACGCCGTCCCGTCAGTCGTATGGGGGCGCGCCACGAGGCGTTGGCGCGTGACATCACTGTGATCCGGGAGGACGAGTTCATGCGCGTGTACGGATACCGGAAGGTATGGCACCAGCTCATCCGTCAGGGCTGGGATCCACGGGAGGTCGGCAGGGACCAGGTCGCCCGCATCATGCGCGGGCTCGGCTTCCAAGGCGTTCGGGGCGGCAGGAGGCCGGTCACCACGGTTCCCGCCAAGGGCCGTGGCGGCAGGCTGGATCTGGTCGAACGCAAGTTCGCCGCCTTGGCGCCGAACCGGCTGCACGTGGCCGACATCACCTACGTTCGCCTGGCGGACGGCTCGTTCGCGTACGTCGCGTTTGTCACCGACGCGTACGCCAGAAGAATCGTCGGCTGGGCGACGGCCTCCACGATGCGTACGGAGGAACTGCCGTTGCAGGCGTTGGAGCAGGCCGTCGTGTGGGCGAGATGCCACGGCGGCGCCGACGGGTGCGTGCATCACTCCGACCACGGCTCGCAGTACATCAGCCTCGTGTACTCCACGCACGTGGCTGACGCGGGCATGCTCCCCTCGACCGGCACGGTCGGCGACTCGTACGACAACGCGCTGGCGGAACGCACGAACAACACGTACAAACGCGAGCTGATCTGGGTCAACAAGCCCTACCGGAGTGTGGCCGAGCTGGAGTATGCGACGATGCGGTGGGTCTCGTGGTACAACTCGAAGCGACTGCACGCCTCCCTGGGCTACAGGACACCGGAACAGGTCGAGAACGAGTATTATCAAAAGCAGATGGCACAAGCCGTCTCATAGCAGAGACGGAACAAAAATCAGGCCACTTCAGGTTGCGGATATCGTGATCTGGGTCTTGTTGGCTTTGATTGTGGTGGTGGTGATTTACCCGTTGTGGTTCGTGGTGATCGCCTCGTTCTCGAATCCCGCGATGGTCTCGACTGGTAAGGTCACTGTTCTGCCGGTGGATATTAACTTCGGTGGTTACGAGAAAGTGTTCTCTGATAGTCGTATTTGGATTGGTTATAAGAACACGATTATTTACTCGGTGGTGGGTACGGCGTTGAACATGATCGTGACCCTGCCTGCCGCGTTCGCGTTGAGCCGGGTGGATTTCAAGCCGCGTCGTGTGATTTTGTTCTTGTTTACGTTCACGATGTACTTCGCTGGTGGTCTGATCCCTTCTTACTTGTTGTATAAGGATTTGAACCTGTTGGATAACATGTGGGTGTTCATCCTGCCGGGTGCCGTGAGTGTGTGGAATTTGATTATCGCGCGTTCGTTCTTCGAAACCTCGATTCCTGAAGAACTGCATGATGCGGCGCAGATTGATGGTCTCTCGTTCTTCGGCTACTTCCTCAAGATCGTGATCCCCCTGTCCAGTGCGATTATCGCCGTGTTGGGCTTGTATTACTTCGTGGGTCATTGGAATGATTACTTCACCGGCCTGATTTATATTCGTACGGATACGAAGCAGCCGTTGCAAATGGTGTTGCAGAACATCCTCTTGGCGAACCAGACTCAGCAGGGTGGTGCCGGTAACGGTGGCCAGAGCGCACTCCAGCAGCAGCAGTTGGCTGACCAGATCAAGTACGGTGTGATCATCGTCTCCACCGCACCGTTGCTGATCCTGTACCCGTTCCTGCAGAAGTACTTCAACAAGGGCGTCATGATCGGCGCCGTCAAGGGCTGAGTCAACAACACAGCATCGCGCAAAACGCGATACCGCACTTCGCGGCGGCTTCCGACAGCTCATCAGGCCGGAAGTCGCGCAGCGCAATCCTTCGGGGATGGAACCCGAGGCGAGGAGGTTTCCCTTCTCCTTCCAGCTTGCTCGCCAAGCGTTCCATCCCCGTTTTTTATATCCGCACACCCATTACACTTTTATCGTTACACATACAGAAAAGGAGCCTCATCATGGCCATCATCAAGCGCGCACCGCAGCCGCAACCGCCGGCGGACCCCTACGGCTATCTGCTCGTCCATTTCATCGAGAACCCGGACGGCTACGCCGAGCGCATCTATCTCGACCTGTCCGACGGCGACAATCCCGAGGTCTGGCATCCGCTCAACAACGGCGAGCCGATCCTTACCTCGCCGCTCGGCACCACCGGCGTGCGCGACCCGTATCTGACGCGCAATCCGGAAACCGGTCGCGTGTACGTCATCGCCACCGACCTGCGCGTGTTCGACCCGAACGCGGACCAGTCGAAGCAGAATTGGACCGAGTGGTCGCATCACGGCAGCACGAACCTCATCATCTGGCATTCCGACGATCTGGTGCACTGGAGCGAGCCGCACGAGCTCAACGTCGCGCGTCGCCCCGACGGCACCGACGCGCAACTCGGCATGGCGTGGGCGCCCGAGGCCCTGTGGGTGCCGGACTATTATCCGGAAGGCTCCGAGGCCGAGCACAACGGCAGCCGCGGCGCGTTCGTGCTGTACTGGTCGAGCAAGACCTTCGCCGATTCCGACACTGAACACGCGGACCCGGATTCCTACGATCACATTATGTGGGGCGCGACGAGCGACTTCACGAACGAGACGTTCGAGTACGGCGGCGTGTTCATCGACGCCGGCCATGCGACGATCGACACGACCATGCTCCAGCGTGAACTGCCGGACGGCACGATCCGCACCTACCGCGCGACTAAGGACAACGGCCTGCACCCGGGCATTTGGGTCGACCGCACCGACGCGCCGCGCTGGTGGGAGTCGGGCGTTCTGTGGACGCCCGTCCAGTACGAGATCGGCAAGGACTGGACCAAGAACGGCAACCCTGGCGGTGTGGAGGGCCCTGCGTTCTTCGCCTCGCATTCCGACGATCGCGTGTACCTGTATGTGGACGTGATCCCGTCCATCGGTTACCGCCCGATGGTCACGACCGATCTCGACAAGGGCCTCGACTACCTGCGTTCCGACGATTTCTACATGGCCCCGCACACCAAGCACGGCGGCGTCATGTCCCTGTCCCGTGCGGAATACGACCGTTTGCGCGCGGCTGACGGCACGATCGGCTGAATGGTGGTACGCTAACGTACATCAACGTACGTTAGCGTTAACAATGCTGTGAACAGAAGGGTTGGTGGTATGCATGAGTGACCCGTATGAAGCCTACGCGTGGGCGTATTTCACCGGAGACCGCGGCGACAGCGAGAAAATTAGCCTCGCCGTCTCCAATGGCAACGACGCGCTGAGCTGGCACGCGTTGAACGGTGGCAAACCGCTGTTCGAATCGACGTTCGGCACGCGCGGCCTGCGCGACCCGTTCATCATGCGCTCGCACGAGGGCGACCGGTTCTTCATCATCGCCACTGACCTCAAAGTCGCCGCGCTCAACGGCAGCTTCAGCGAAGCCCAGCGCACCGGCTCGCGCTATCTCGAAATCTGGGAGTCGACCGATCTCGTGCATTGGGGCGACCAGCGGCACGTGCTCGTCTCGCCGCCGGCCGCCGGCAATACGTGGGCACCCGAAGCGTATTGGGACGACGAAATCGGCGCGTACGCGGTCTACTGGTCGTCGAACCTGTACGACGGCGCGGCCGCGACCGACGGTGCGCTGCGTAACGAGCCGACCTACGGTCGCATGATGATCGCGACGACCAAGGACTTCCGCACGTTCAGCGCGCCGCAGGTCTGGATGGACGTGTGCCGCGGCAACGGCCATGACGGACGCGGCCTGATCGACGCGACCGTCGCCCGTGACGGTGACTGGTGGTACCGCTTCGTCAAAGACGAGCGCACGATGACGATCCGTGAGGAACGTTCGCATGATCTGCTCGGCAAGGTGCACGGCATGCTGCCGGGGGAGATGTTCAGCTCGTTCGACTCGCTGTCAGCGCTGGATGAAAACGATGCGACCCTGGACGGCGAGTCGGACGGCGGCTGGCAGCTGGTGCGCGAGAACGTCGGCGTCGGCCTGTCGAACGGTGAGAAGGCGGAGGATGGTTCGCCCAAGCCGTTCACGCGCGGCGAAGGTCCGTGCATTTTCCCGGCGAATCCGGGCGACGTGAACGGTTACCGTTGGTTCCTGTTCATCGACCAGCCGAGCTATCACGACGGTCCGAACCATTACATCGGCTTCGCGACGCAGGATCTCGCCGATCCGAACGGTTGGGCGCCGGTGAGTGGCAAGCTGCGCGAGGGGCTGCCGGTCAGCCCGGACGGCGGCAAGCCGCGGCATGGCACGGTGATGCCGATCACCGCCGCCGAACGCGAGCGTCTCGTCGCTGCGTTCGGCTGATCGTTCCGATATCGTATCGGCATGATTGCGTGGCCTTGGCGATGGTTCCCACGCCTTGCTATCCGCGATGTCACGCTGGAGGGTTTTCTGGCGTGACATTGCTGATAGTTGAGGGGACGTACTGGCTGTGATGTCACGCTGGAGGGTTTTCTGGCGTGACATTGCGGATGGTTGAAGGAATATGCCGACGGCGATGTCACGCTGGAGGGTCTTTTGGCGTGATCTTGCGGATAGTCGGCTGATCGCGCGGATGAGGCTTCCGTGCGTGGCTTTGTGGATGATCGGTACTCTCCTTGTTGGTTGGGATGGCGTGTCGATTTGTTGTAGCGCTATAATTATAGCGCTACAACACAGCGTACGGTTGTAAAGACGGATACCAAGCGCGGAGGCGGTGCAGATGCCGTGCCCGCACCGGACAATCCGTCGCATTCACGCAAGGAGCGGACATGACCTTCTCAGCATCATCAACCCTTTCTACGGACGCACAGCACGCGTTCGCCGCACAACTCGCCGGAACCGCGGCCGACGGCGCCGGCAGCGTCAGCGTCGAAACCTCCGGTGCATCCCGCACGGCAGGCAGCATCGCCGAACAGGCATTCCACGCCGCCGCCGACGGCAATGCTATCGAATGGAACGGCGACGGCGAATACGTGCGCATCGACGCATGGGGCGCCAACAGCGTGCGCGTGCGCTCCCGCCTCATGCAGCGCGTCATCGACGCCGACTGGGCGCTGCTCGCCCCGCCGGCCGACGCGGCCAAGCCGCAAATCGTCATCGGCGAACTCGCGGCCGCCATCGTCAACGGCAACATCGCCGTCAAACTCGAACTGATCGGCTGGCAGCACGACCAACTGCGCCTCACCTTCCTCAACGCGTCCACCGGCGCAATCCTGCTGCGTGAAGCCAGCGACGGTGGCGCGCTCCGACTGCGTGCCCGCGCCCACCATCCGCTCGAAAGCGGCGCCGAATCGCCCGTCGCTTCGTTCGAAGCGTACGACGGCGAACACATCTACGGCATGGGCGAATACCAGCATCCCGTGCTCGACCTCAAAGGCTCCACGCTCGAACTCGCGCACCGCAACTCGCAGGTCAGCGTGCCGTTCATGGTCTCCAGCCGCGGCTACGGCTTCCTGTGGCACAATCCGGCCGTCGGCCAGGTCACGTTCGGCACCAACCACACCGAATGGCGCTCCGGCGTCGCCGACCAGATCGACTACTGGATCACCGCCGGCGACACCCCGGCGCAGATCGAAGCGCAGTACGCTGACGCGACCGGCCACGCGCCCGTCATGCCCGAATGGGGACTCGGCTTCTGGCAGTGCAAGCTGCGCTACTGGAATCAGGAACAGCTGCTCGAAACCGCGCGCGAATTCAAGCGCCGCAACATTCCGATCGACCTGATCGTCATCGACTTCTTCCACTGGCCGCTCATGGGCGACTTCCGCTTCGACGAGGAATTCTGGCCCGACCCCAAGGCCATGGCCGACGAACTGCACAAGATGGGCATCAAGCTCATGGTCTCCGTCTGGCCGCAGATCGACCTCGAATCCGAAAACTACGACGAAATGCGCCGCCGCAACCTGCTCGCCAAAACCCGCCAAGGCAAGGACGTGGGCATGTGGTGGCCGCGCGACAACCAGTTCCTCGACGCCACCAACCCCGACACGCGCGCCTTCGTGTGGGCGCTCGCCAAGAAGAACTACACCGACCTCGGCGTCGACGCGTTCTGGCTCGACGAGGCCGAACCGGAATGGGGCGGCGACTACGACTACGCGCACTACCTGTTCCACATCGGCCCCGTCGGCAAGGTCGGCAACATCTACCCGCAGAAGTACAACCAGACGTTCTACGACGGCCAGCTCTCGATCGGACGCAAGGACGACATCGTCAACCTCACCCGCGCCGCATGGGCCGGCTCGCAGCGCTACGGCTCGCTCGTGTGGAGCGGCGACGTGCACTCCACGTTCGACGACCTGAAGGCGCAGATCACCTGCGCGATCCACATGGGCGCCGCCGGCATCCCGTGGTTCACCACCGACATGGGCGGCTTCGCGGGCGGCGACCCGACCAGCGAGGACTTCCGCGAACTGTACGTGCGCTGGTGCCAGTTCTCCGCGTTCAGCGCCGTCATGCGCAACCACGGCGACCGCATGCCCGCCACGCGCGTGCCCGGCAAGCCCACGTTCGACCGCAAGGGCAACCCGATCGACCACATCACCACCGGCGCAGACAACGAACCGTGGACGTACGGGCCGGAAGTCGAACGCATCATGGTCAAGTACATCAACCTGCGTGAGGCCATGCGCCCGTACACGCGCGAACTGTTCGCCGAGGCGCACGAATCGGGTCAGCCGCTTGTGCGCGGCCTGTTCTACGAGTTCCCCGGCGAGGAAGCGGCCGCGAACGTCGCCGACGAATACCTGTTCGGCCCGGACATTCTCGTCGCGCCCGTCACCGAACTTGGCGCGCGCTCGCGCAGCGTATACCTGCCGGGCGGTTCGGACACCTCGTGGATGAACCTGCACACCGGCGAGACGTTCGCCGGCGGACAGACGATCACCGTCGATGCCCCGCTCGACGTGGTACCGGCGTTTGCGCGCGACGGCCACGACCACGGACTGCAGGGACTGATCTGATGATCCGACCGGGCTGGCCGATGGGGGCGGCCCGGTCTGTTTGATCCGGCGTGGCCCGGACTGGCCCGGCTTCGACCCGGCCGATACTCCCGATACTCCCGATATGCCCGAACTCCCGGTATACAATGGGGCCCTCAAGGACGAAGGAGGCACGATGGTCACACTCGACGATGTTGCGGCGCTCGCCGGCGTATCGCGCATGACCGCGTCGAACGCCCTGCGGCGCAAGGCGATCGTCCGGCCTGAAACCGCGAGGCGCGTGCTCGACGCGGCCGAACAGCTGGGATATCGGCCGAACATCGCCGCGCAGCAGCTCAGTTCCGGCCGCACGCACGTCATCAGCGTCTCCCTGACCGACTTCGACCTGATTTTCCCGGCTGAACTGGTCGCCGCGCTGTCAGATCAGGCCGGCAAACGCGGCTATCAGATTGTCGCGCAGCAGACGCGCTTTTCCGCCGACTACGAGCAGGCCATGCTGTCGAGCGCGTCCATGCAGATCTGCGACGGTGCGATCGTATGCTGGCCGCGCAGCGCGGCCGCCGATTTCGTCGGATTCTCCCGTCGGCATCCGCTCGTGATGCTCGACGCGTTCGAACTTGCCGGGCAGGTCGACGGCGTGTTCACGCCCTGCGCCGACGGCGCTGCGGCCGGCGTGCATCACCTGCTGCGCCACGGCGCGCGACGCGTGCTGGTGATGGGGGCCGAACCTGAACTGCTGGAACGGTCGGCGCCCAGCTCGTCCGCGTTGCGGCTGGGCGGCGCACTGGACGCGCTGGTGGAAGCCGGTGCATATCGATCCCGCGAGGACGCGATCGTCGCCGGCGCCGTGCTGCCGTGCGCGTGGCGGCGCGAAACCGGCTATGAGACGATGACGCGGTTGCTAACCGAGCGCGGCTGGCATGACGGCTGCAACGTGTTGGAAACGCTCGGTTTTGACGCGGTATGCTGCGTATGCGACCCGATCGCGATCGGCGTGCTCAAGGCGCTCACCGACGCCGGCGTGCGCGTGCCGCAGGACGTGATGGTCGTCGGCTTCGATGCCGTGGCCGAAGGCAGGTTTATGACGCCCGGATTGTCCAGCGTGCGCATCGATCCGGCCGAAATGGCCCGTGACTGCCTTGACCTGCTGTTGGCGCGCATCGACGGGACGACTCCCACCGATGCGCGTACGATGACCGTGTCCCATGCCGTCGTCGCGCGCGGCAGCGGCGAACGCGCGTGAACGGCGTTGCGGTGCACAGCGTTCGCGTGAACGTGAATGCGCGCATGTCGGCGCGAATTGCCGCCGTGCCTGCGTGCCGTCGTGCCTACGCCGACGTCGGCATACGGTTCCCTGTGTGTCTGGGCTCACGTTTGCGTGCTGGATGATTCGGCGGACTGCGGGTTCGGCCGTCCTAAGCTGATGAACGTCGATTGATGAATCGGTTCAAAATTCGGGGCAACGGTGTTGCGACGACACGGCAAGGAGATGCTGCAATGAACGATAACGGCTCGGGCACGCAGGGGCGGGACAAGGCGAAGGCGCGACGACTGACGCCCGACGTCCACGGTCGGTTCGCTTGGGGCAACGGCGTGGTGACGATGGTGTTCGACACTGGAGCCGACCATCCGGTGCGCTTGGTCGGACTGTCCGGGCGCGGTATGTCTTCGACCGGTTCCTGTGGTGAAGAGGATTCGCGTGCCGCCGTCGATGATTGGACTGCGCAGCGTGATCCCCGGCCGATCGTGGAGGTGCTTGCATCCGGCACCGGTTCGAATGACAACCGACTCACGCTGGTCACCACCGTCGCGGGATCGAAGCTGCGATTCGTCGGCGCGCGGGAGACCGTTCCGACGGCCGATCCGGTGATCGGCGCCGCCGGCGTATCGGCGAATGCTATCGAACCGTACCGGTTGGAAATCACCCAATTCGCGCCGTACGACCAGCTTCGGCCGGCAGGGCGTCCGTTGGACAGTGCCGATCCGGCCGCCGCGCGCCGGCTCGCCAAGGCTGCGGCGGCGTCCGAGGTCTCGAGCACAGCTGATCCCGCCGCGGATACGACGACCAGTGCCCACGATGGCAATGTTCACGATTGCAGTGATTGCGGCGACGGGCTGACCGTCATCTCCGTGTTCGAGGCGTTCCCCGGCCTGTCCGCGGTGCGAGCCCATACGGTGCTGCGCTCGCCAAAACCGCTGCCGATCGAAGCGGTGTCCTCGCTGAGCCTCACGCTGCCGTTGGATGCGAATGGGGCCACCGCGGATTCGTCGCGTCTCTATTGGGGCGATTCGGCGTGGGCGGTTGAAAACGATTGGCATTGCGCCCCGCTGCATGACACAGTCGTGCGCGAACGCAACCAGCGCATCAATCCCGGCGAGTCGAGTTCGCGGTTCGCGCTGAGCTCGACGTCAACGTGGTCGACCGGCTCGCATCAGCCTGCCGGCATCGTCGAAGCGTTCGAGGCTGGTCGCGAGTCGGGCGAGCCGGCGTTCTCCGTGATGTGGCAGATCGAACACAACGGCGCGTGGGAATGGGAGGTCGGCGAGAACGACCCCGGACTGCACGTGACCGCGTTCGGTCCGGAGTACGTGGACCACCAGTGGTATACGGCGCTCGGCGAGGGCCATGATTTCACGAGCGTGCCGGTTTCGTTCGCGATTGCGGCGGGCGACTGGCAGCGCGCGGCGGGGGAGATGACGCTACAGCGACGCGCGCTGCGTCGCGCGAAGGCCGTCGAATTGGGACGTTTGCCGCAGTTCGAACGTTCGCAGGGATTGGTCGTATACAACGATTACATGAATACGTTGTTCGGCGACCCGCGGCTCGACAAGGAACTGCCGTTGATCGAAGGCGCGGCGAAGGCGGGTGCGGACGTGTTCTGCATCGACGCGGGCTGGTACGACAGTACCGACGGCGGCTGGTGGGACATGGTCGGCGAGTGGGAACCGTCCACGAACCGCTTCGGCGCGGCCGGACTGGCCGGCGTGGCGCACGTGATCCGCGAACATGGCATGGGTCTCGGCCTGTGGCTCGAGCCCGAGGTGATCGGAGTCAAGTCGCCGCTCGCCGCAAGCCTGCCGGACGATGCGTTCTTCACGCGTCACGGCGTGCGCGTATGCGATTCCGGCCGATATCTGCTCGACTTCCGTTCTCCGGCCGCGCGCGAGCACGTCACGCGCACCGTCGACCGTCTGATCGACGAATTCGGCGTGGAGTTCTTCAAGTTCGACTACAACACGATCCCCGGCGCGGGCACGGATCGCGACGCCGAGTCGGTCGGCGGCGGCCTGCTCGCGCACTGCCGCGCGTATCTGGACTGGCTGGACGATGTGCGTCGCCGTCATCCAGACGTGATGATCGAGAACTGTGGTTCCGGCGCGATGCGTGCGGATTACGCGCAGCTGTCGCGTCTGGACCTGCAGTCGACGTCCGACCAGTGCGATCCGCTGATCTACGCGGCCATCGCGGCCGGCGCGGGACTTACGATCCTGCCCGAACAGCAGGGCAACTGGGGTTACGCGCAGCAGGAGATGGACGACGAGACGGCCGTGCTCACGTTGGCAAGCGGCGTGCTCGGTCGCCTGTACCTGTCCGGATTCATCAACCGCATGAACGACACGCGACTGGCGCTCGTGCGCGACGCGGTCAGCCTGCACCGTCGCGTGCTCGCCGAACAGGAGCGGCTCGTGCCGTGGTGGCCCGCCGGACTGCCCGACTTCACCGGCGATTGGCTTGTCGCGGGCCTGCGGTCGGTCGACGACGCCGATACGTCCGTTGATGCTGCGTCCGACGATGTCGCGAGTAATGCTGCGAACGTTGGAGTCAATGCGTCCGGTGGAATCGACGCGGTCCGCTCCGGCGACGGCACGGCGTACGTGACGGTCTGGCGTCGCGATGGTCTGCCGTACGTTGATCTGAACGTGCCGGCGGGGCGCACGGTCAAGCAGATCTTCCCCTCGCCGGCGGCGTTCGGCCATGCTCCGCAGGCTCGACCGTGGTCCGTCGAACGTGTAGACGACCGGACGGTCCGGCTGATCGTATCCGACGACAGCCGCCCGTCGGCGCGCATCTTCGCCGTGCGGTAACGGGCGGTCGAGGTCGACCCGCTTGCTCAGCGGGTCTCGAGCATTGCTTCCGAGTATCGCTGGGCAGTGTTTGCGGCGTGCGGTTGAGGATTTTCAGAATACTTTCAGGAATCCTCGATCGTACGCTCGGAAACGGGTGATTAACTATGAGTCAGCAGCCGAAAGGCCGCGACAACTGAACCTTTCTTCTTCTCTCTCCTTTCTTCCTCTGAAAGCCCGGCCCCGATCGGCCGGGCTTTCTGGGTTCTTGGGGTTGTCCGTCGTTCCGCGGCGGCGTTGCGCGCACTGCCATCCGCGGTGGGCTGACCGAACTTGGCCTTTGCAGGTGCAGGTACCCGCATGTTCATGTTGCTGTCCGGACGAGTTCATCTGCGCTTGGTTCTACGCACATCATCCGGAAACATGGGCGCAGTACACCAGAACATGACATGGATGGAAGTTGAGCAAAGGAACGATCATGAACAACAACGGCAACCATTACGACATGCATCACACCGAACCGCAGTACTCCGGCGAACGCCAGTACGACGCCTACATGTTCGCCGAGTACGGCATCGAGCACTGATTCATCGGTATTTCGAGTACGGAAAACGGACGAATTGACGTCCGTCTTCTGAAACGGCGCGGCGTCGCGCCCGTGTCAACGGACCATTGTCGGTTCGTTGACTGGCATCATGCGCGGGCGTGCAGTGCAGGCAGACCGTCAACCGCCTTCGCGATCAGCGACTCCAACAGCGCGGTATTGCGCATCTCACGCTCCCACGGATTCTCCCCGTCACCGTACGCGAGCCCGGCCAAGCCGCCCGCGACGGCGGCGGTCGTATCCGTATCGCTGCCCAGATTCACGGCGGTCAGCACGCAATCGCGGTAACTGTCCGTCGTGAGTAGGCACCACATCGCCGCCTGCAATGTATCCAGCACAAACCCGCTGGACGGAATATCATCGCGCGAACGGGAGCGCAGATCGGCAGGCAGACCCGCCGCACGGCACAGTTCCGCGTCGGAGCAACCGCGGCCGTGTTCAATCAGCAGGCGGGCGACGCGGACAAAACGCACGCACGCCTCCGTGCTGATCTCATGCGCATGCGTGACGGCGCTCGCGCGACGAATATCATCATCGGAACAATCGGTGAACGCCAACGGCAGAATACGCATCAGCGAACCGTTGCCATTGTCGCGCTCGCGCGTGCCGCCGCGGCCGCTCGCCAACGCGCGACTGGTGGTGCCGCCCACGTCGAACACGGTGCCGTCCGGCGTGTATTCGCCGCGCGTGATCCAAGCGCGGTACTTGGCGAGCATATCCGCCGTATCCACCTGGCCGTTGTGGTCGGACAGCGAATCGAGCGTGGCGAGCATCATGGCCGTGTCGTCCGACCATGTGCCGGCTGGCTGGTTGTGCGAACCGTGACCGGTCATGCCGGTGCATGCGAACGAGTCGCGCGGCTCGAACTCGTAGGGCACGCCGAGCGCGTCGCCAACGGCTTGGCCGTACACGGCCGCGTGCAGTTGCGCGACGCTCGCGCTGATGCGGCTGGTGCCGGCGACGTCGGCGTTCACGGTGGTGCCGGCATGGATGTTGGTGTTGTTGATATTGATGTTGTTGGTGTTGGGTTCGTTGGACAGTGCTGTCATGGACGGGTCTCCTTCTTCGTTGAGTTTGCATATTCGGCCATTTGCCGTCAATCCTAATAACCGGACAATTTTCGTCCTCCGCCATTCCGCCCGCTGCGCGGCGGTTCTTGCCTGCCGGCAGAAAGTGCCCGTGCCCCTCGTTTGCGTCGCTGCTATGGACGGGATTGTGATCTTCGGAGAAAACAAAAAAGCACCGACCGAAGTCGATGCCTTGATGGTGCCCCCGCAGGATTCGAACCCTGGACACGCTGATTAAGAGTCAGCTGCTCTAACCAACTGAGCTACAGGGGCTTGGTTAGATGTCGCTTGCGCAACGAGTGACTAATATACACCATTCTGCCGCCAACGCAACTTTCGGCCGTGTCTGGTAGGGGGAGAGCGAGTCGGAACCTAGCAAATACCGTCATTGGCGGGCCGATGCGCCGGCGTGTCCCCATGCCGTTGACGGTACGTGGCGTCAGATGGTTTCTGTTTGTGGAAAAACGGGAAGAGGGAAAGCAAGAGAGAACAAGAAAGAGCCCCGAGTGAGAATTGGACTCACGACCTCTTCCTTACCAAGGAAGTGCTCTACCACTGAGCTATCGGGGCATGATGGACGACGCTCAGGCTATTTGGCCTGACCTCGTCGAGCAACCTGAACATCATGCCACGGAATCGCGCATTGCGCAAATCGGCGTACCGACAGGCCAAAACATGCTGAGCGCCGAATGGAGTCGCGAAGGGAATCGGAGGACGTTTCAGGGGATGCGAGCCATTCGACGTACTTTGATGGATGAGAATCTGTTCCGGTGTTGCCTTCCAGTGCGTTGACGCGGATATCTGCATCATGTCGTGACGGGCTTTGGTATCACTCGCGGGATGGTTGTGGCGGGGTGAGGATGCGCCATGTGCCGCGCCTGTCTGAGTCGATGCGATCGATTGTCCCGGATTCCCGTAGTGCTTGGAAGCCTCTTCGGGCCGTGGAGTAGGACACGGACAGAGTGTCCGCTGCCTCGTGGTAGGTAATTGCCGGGTTTACACGAATCAGATCAAGAATTAGTTGCTCCCGAGAAGGCTCTTTTTCCTGCTCATTTTCCTGCTCATGGAGATCGTTTACGGTTTTATCTGGTCCATGTACCTGTTCATTGGGGTTATGTTCAGTCTCATTGCGAGCAGTCGCATCGTTTTCGGCGGTGTTGCCTTCCACCCAGCGCACGGGGATGAACGCCTCGAACACATCGCCGTCGTCGAGTACGGGATCCTTGCCGGAGTAGGGCTTCGAGTACTTGTACAGGTTGCGCATGTCGCTGCCGAGTTCATCGGCCAGACCGATGTTGCGGAAGATACCTCATCCTTGCCTGATTCCATTTTCGGAGCTGGAGCAGATGGTTGCCCAGGTTGTCCGAAAATTTGTCGGATAAGCAAAAACCCCGGGAATCGAATGATCCCCGGGGTGATGGCGGAGGATACGAGATTCGAACTCGTGAGGCTGTTACACCAACACGCTTTCCAAGCGTGCGCCATAGACCACTAGGCGAATCCTCCATTCGTGTTACCTCCGCGCGAACGCATCAGCACACAATCAGTAGATACTAGCATGTTTTCCGGATATGCCAAATCGAGATTGGTGGAGGATACGAGATTCGAACTCGTGAGGGAAGATACCGAGGTGTGTTATTCCGCTATCTTCCCAGTATTTCCAACGATTTTGAGATTCCCACAACGATGGTTGCGTGATGTGCCGAAAGGCGGTCTTTCGGCGTGTCGCGATTGTTGCTGCGGCGTGATGATGCTTGCCGAGCGGCCGCGGCGTCGATATGCACACGATCCTGCATTTGGTGCGCGTCCAGCGTGTCGCGACCGGTGACGTCGCTTGTGGACTTACCGACCGCGCCCGATAATTTCGCTCGACGGTTTGGTTTGAACCAGTTCGGATCAGTACGAATCAGTAGTTGTTGGAGCCGGGGCCCTCGAAGCGCACGGTGAAGCCGTGCTCGTAGTGCAGGAACATGTTGGCGCCGTAGCGATCCACATCGCGATGGGTGAAGAGCATGCGAATGGCGAACGCGACCTGCACGTCCTCGGGCAGTGACTTGAACGCCTTGTGCGCGTCCCAGTTCGGTGCGGCGATGGCCTGGTCGGGCACGTAGGCGTATCCGTAGCCGTCCTCGTTCACGTAGCCCATGAACGGCAGGTCCCAGGCGTTGTGGTCGGTGAGCGCCTGCTTGAAGTCTTCGACGGCGGCCAGCGCCTCGTCGCTGATGCCGAAGCTCTTGGCGACCTTGTTGGCCTCGGCGGTCTTGGTGGCCGGGTCTTCGCCGAACAATGTGGTTTTCACGATGATGGTCTTGTCTTGAGTCATGGTTGGTCCTTTGTTGCGATGGTGGCGATGATTTGAATCGAGGGTGAACGTGTTACATCTCACAGATGAACCGCTCGCTGTATTCGATTGTTGTGTTGTCGCTGATTGCTGACGTGATTTAAGCTACCACCGATTCGATGTGCGGAAAACCGTTGGAATGTTCGTTTTACTGGTGGTTTGGAGGTGCGGGTGCCGCGTTGGTGCGGCAAGGGATATGGTGTTCCGGTTGATGTTCGGGGCAAACAAAATCGAACATACATGATGTTCGATTTATTGGTGGGTTCGGCGTGTCGCGACCGTCGTCCGATGCGGGCCGGAAGTTGACTGAAAGTTTTGCCGGAAGGCTGCCCGAGATGCCGTCCGATACCGCATCGTGATGCCGTCGCCCGTCGGGCTTGGGCTGCTGTGGCAGCTGTTCCCCGTGGCTTGGAGCCGCTTGGCTGAATTCGATGGCTGTCTCGAATGTTGGTGAGGGTGCTTGTGGGGATCGGTGCTGTGTCAGGTGGTGAATGCATGCCGCAAATGACGGCAACCTGTGGCAAACGTAACGTTATAGTGGGGGAGTTGCGCACATGGTCGCATATTGCAGTCCGATTTGTGCCGCGTGCGATACGCTCGGTGGAGTTGTAGCGAGTAACGATTGAGGGAGCCGGCATGTCGGATGTGCGCCGTGATCAGGGTGACCACCTCGCGTCTGGCGGTATGCTGCCGACCGTCATGCTCCCGCTGACTGAGTCTTTTGACGACGATCCGTCGCTTTCTATCCATTTTGTCAGCGGGTGGCCTGACGATGCGGACGAAGCGGGCGATGCCATGGCGGGGGAATCCGGTTCCGGTGCGCCTCAGGGTGACTCCGATGCGTCGTCTGTCCCGTCTTCTGACACGTCGGGCGCGCCTGATGCGCCTGATGCGTCCGCCTTGCCTGTGCCTGATGTACGACCCGGCGTTTCGTCCGATGCGCGGCCCGCGTCCCTTGCACGGGCCGAATCTGAGTCGTCCGACTCCGAAGAATCCGAATCGTCCGATTCGATTCCGACCATGCCGGTTGATCCCGCCGACGTGGTGACTGCGGAACGCGCCGCCGTATCGTCGCGCATGTCTGGCGCGGCCGATGCACGGCTCGAGGAGACCGTGCCGCTGAAACCGTTGTCCGATTCAGGGTCGGCTCCGGTGCCTCCGCCTCCAAGTTTTTTCCCCAGCAACACCACGGGCCGTATGCGGCCGATTGTCGTTCCGATGCCGCCGCAGCAGTCGCGCGTGGTGTCGGGTTCATCGTCGTTCCGGCCTGCACAGCCTGATTTGTCCGGAGCAAATCTGTCTGGGACGAATCGGTCCGGCATGAAATCCAAGCTCGGCTTTGTCGTTGCGCAGCCGGCGCGAGCCGGCGTTTCGACCGGTGTGAAGCCGCGCGTGTGCTATTCGTCGCAATATCGCGTGCTGCATCCCGCAAACTGAACAAGCAGAGGAGACCGGTGGGCCGCCGCTAACAGCGAGTCGGTCTGTCCGAATGACTGTCCACGTATAGAGACGGCCTATTGTTCAGCCAATGAAGGCATGACATGATAAGGGCCTTGCCCAAAAGGCATTCATTGTTGTCGTCGTAATTTTTTTGCGTTTCCGTCGTGTGCGACTGCGCCCGTTGTGCAAACGTATGCAATATCGTGGCGTCACACGCAAGGACGTCCGCGACAACATGGTGACAGATTGTCCATATGCGAAACGATCACCAGAGAGATCAGAGAGAAATCAACAGGAAGAAAGAGGCCACCGTGGATGGTGCGCATACCTTGAACGTCGTCGGTTTTCTGAAATCGGCGAAACAGCTCGAACGACGCTTCGACATGCTGATGAGCCGTGTCGACGACCGCGACGAAACCCAAGCTCCGGAATGGCAAGCCGAGCGGGCTGGACCGCCCAAACCGAGGGGAGCCAGCGGCCCGGGCCGTCGTCGGCCGCGCAGACGCAAGCCCCCGGAGCCGCCCAGCACCCGGCTTATGTCGGCCGCGTCGGGCCGCCTCATCGGCTCGACGGTCGACAAGAGGCTATTCATCCTGTCCGGCGGAATGTACGGCGGATCGTCATGGTCGGCCATGTTCTGCATCGCGGCGGCCACCCGCGAGGAATCGGTTGCCAACGAATGCAGGGCATTCCTGCGCGACAGTGTTGCAACCGTTGCCAGACTCGGCCTCCACGCATGGCTCTGCGATTTGATCGACGACGCGCGGCAGGCCGCGTTCACCGGCGTCCCGTCCTCGCGCATGCCGCTGCTGATCCGTTCGATGGGAGACGTGAAGCTCGCCCGGCAATGCACGATCGCCAGCGGCGCGCGCTACATCTCCGATCGCAGGCTCCGCAGCGAAGTCATCGTCGAACACTGCGAGCAGACGCACCGTTTCGCCGCATACAGCCTGCTGCAATGGGGCAACAGCAAACGCGACAACGGCATCGCGTTCATGCTGCTCACCCGTCCGAACATCGGCGCGGCCATGCTGCACGAGACGCGCGCGACCGGCCGCGGCTCCGCCTCGCGGAATGCCGCCGCACGGCGAATCGCCGAATATCTGGCCGCATTGCGCGAACAGGCCGACCGGCAATACGCGTGGGTATGCGCGCAGCATGGCGCGGTTGGTTTTCTGCCGGAGGACCTCGCGGCGATCAACCGCCGTGCGGACGAGGGCGAGCCCGACTCCGCGGAATTCGACCGCGGAGGGAAAGGGGAGCCGAAGGAACTGCTGGACGTCGATCGCCGGTATCTGTTCGACGCGCGGCACGTGATTGCCGCGTACCGCGGTTTATGGAATCTGCCGGACGACGGCGTGCGGCTTGCCGAGATCGGGCACGGCGCCGATCCGCCAAGCGCGAGTCTGTGGCGTAACCGGATCTATCTACGCATGATCGCGGAGATGCTGCTGGGTGCCGCGTCGGCCGCCGATCTGGCCGACGGATTCGCCGCGCGCGACCGGGAACGTTTCGAACGTGGCGTCGCCAGGCGTGGAACAGATTGTCGCGATCGTGCGCAACGCCGGGCTGACGGCCGCGCCGACGTTGCTGGCGCCGTCCGTATCGCCGAATTTCGGCGAGCTGAAACGACTGTCGTTCAGCGAACGCGATCGTCGCCTGCGCGTGCACGCTCGCGTCGAAGCGGACATGGCCGCCGTCATGCTCGCCTATCTGCCCGATCCCGACGTTGCGCGCCAGGCCGGTGCCGCACTGATCCGCGGCGATCTGACCGCGTACGCCAAGGTCGTCGGCGACTGGCGGACCCGGCTGCGCGTACGTATGCCGTGCACGTAAACGGCTGCGCACGTCCCGCCCAAACAGCTGCTCCGCTCGACGAAAACCGCCACGTCGGCACAAGTCGGCGAATGCGGGCATGCGCCGACTCACGAAGCTACTTGTGATACGGCTCGTGCGCGTTGATCTTGAACGCGCGGTAGATCTGCTCGAGCAGGATCACGCGCATGAGCTGATGCGGGAACGTCATCTTCGAGAAGCTGAGCTTGTAGTCGGCGCGGCTCAGGATCGCGTCGTCGAGCCCGATCGACCCGCCGATCACGAGCTGGATATGGCTCACGCCACGCAGTCCCAGCTGGCTGATCTCGTTCGCAAGGCCTTCCGACGACAGCATCTTGCCATCGATCGCAAGCGCGATCACGTAGGCACCGTCGCGCAGGTGCTTGGCGATACGCTCGCCCTCCTTGGCCTTGATCTGCCGCTCGACCCCCTCGCTGGCGTTCTCGGGGGTCTTTTCGTCGGCGACTTCGATGATGCCGAGCTTGCAGTAGCGGCCGAGCCGCTTGCTGTATTCGGCGATGGCGTCGCGCAGGTACGATTCCTTGACCTTGCCGACGGCGATGATGTCGATCTGCATGCGTTGCGTCCCGGCCTACTTCGCGATGAGCGGGAGCACCTGCTCATCGAACGCGGTGAGCGCCGTGTCGATCACGTTGTGCATGTCGTAGTACTTGTATGTGCCGAGGCGGCCGCCGAACACGACCTTCGGCTCGGCCGCGGCCTTCTCGGCGTAACGGGCGTACAGCGCCTTGTCCTCGTCGGTGTTGATCGGATAGTACGGCTCGTCGCCGCGCTCGGCGAAGCGCGAGTACTCCTCCCACACCACGGTCTTGGAGTGGTTCTGCGAGTCGTAGCGCTCCGGGTTGAAGTTCTTGAACTCGATCGCGCGGGTGTACGGCACGTCCGCGTCGGAGTAGTTCATCACCGGGCAGCCGAAGTGGTCGTCCTCGTCGTAGCGCACTTCCTTGAAGTCGACCGTGCGCCACTTGAGATCGCCCAGCTCGTAGTCGAAGTAGCGGTCGACCGGGCCGGTGTACACGACCGGCACGCCGGCAGCGAGCAGCGCCTTCTTGTTGTACGGCTGCGACTCGTCGAAGAAATCCACGCCCAGCGACACGGTGATGCGCGGGTCGTCGATCATGCGTTCCATCCACGCGGTGTAGCCGTCCTTCGGCAGCCCCTCCCACGTGTCTTTGAAGTAGCGGTTGTCGTAGTTGAAGCGCACCGGCAGGCGCTTGATGATGTCGGCCGGCAGCTCGGCCGGATCGGTCTGCCACTGCTTGCCGGTGTAGTTCTTGATGAACGCCTCGTACAGCGGGCGGCCGATCAGCTGAATGCCCTTATCGTTGAGGTTCTGCGGATCGGTGCCGGCCAGTTCGCCCGCCTGCTCCTCGATGAGCTTGCGCGCCTCGTCCGGCGTGTAGGACGCGCCGAAGAACTGGTTGATCGTGCCAAGATTGATCGGCAGCGGATAGACCACGCCGTCGTGCGTTGCGTAGACGCGGTGCACGTAGTTCGTGAACTCGGTGAAGCGGTTGACGTAGTCCCACACGCGCTTGTTGGACGTGTGGAACAGGTGGGCGCCGTACTTGTGAATCTCCGCGCCCGTCTCCTTGTCGAAATAGCTGTACGCGTTGCCGCCGATGTGGTCGCGCACGTCGATGATGTGCACGCGCGCCCCCGCGCGCTCGACCGCCTGCTGCGCCACGGTCAGACCGAACAGGCCCGCGCCCACGATCACCAGATCCGGATACTGCACGTTTTCCGCCATCGTACAAACCTTCCATGCAAAATGTGCCGTTTTCGGTATCCCAGACTAACGCACGGGGGCTATACGCGCGGAGGCGGCCCCCATTGCGGGGGCCGCCTCCGTCACCGATGATCGTTCGCGCGCCGCGGATAATGCGGAACGCCGATCAGGCGTAGATGTTGCGCGGACGCATGTCGGCCGGCAGACCTTCCAGCAGGTGCGTGACCGAGCGGGATTCGAACACGGAGCGGATGCCCGCGGCCAGCAGCGGCGCGACGGACAGCACGGTCATGTTCGGCAGTCGCTTCGCGTCCGGCACCGGCACGGTGTTCGTCACGATGATCTCGCGTGCGCCGCAGTCGCGCAGACGTTCCGTCGCCGGTCCCGACAGCAGGCCGTGCGTGGCGACGAGCGTCACCGATGCGGCGCCGGCGTTGCGCAGCGTGCGCACCGCCTCGCAGATCGTGCCCGCGGTGTCGATCATGTCGTCGACGACGACGCAGTCGCGGCCCTCGACCTCGCCGATGATGCCGTGCGCGGTCGCGTGGTTCGGGCGCGTTGTGTCGCGCGTCTTGTGGATGAAGGCCAGCGGCAGGTTGCCGAGCTTGGCCGCCCAGCGTTCGGAGACCTTGATACGGCCCGCGTCCGGGGAGACGATGGTCGCCTTCTCCATCGGCACGTTGTTGCGCACGTAGTCGAGCAGGATCGGCGTGGCGGTCAGATGGTCGACCGGGCCGTCGAAGAAGCCCTGTTCCTGCGTGGCGTGCAGGTCGACCGTCATCATGCGGTCGGCGCCGGCGGCGCGGAACAGGTCGAAGATCAGGCGCGCGGTGATGGGCTCGCGGCCGAGATGCTTCTTGTCCTGGCGCGAATAGCCGAGGAACGGCGCGACCACGGTGATGGAGCGTGCCGATGCGCGCTTCATCGCGTCGATCATGATGAGCTGCTCCATGATCCACTTGTTGATCGGTTCGGTGTGGCACTGCAGAATGAACGCGTCCGCGCCGCGCACCGGCTCGGTGTAACGAATGTACATCTCGCCGTTCGCGAAGTCGTACGCCGTGGTCTCGAGCACTTCGGTGCCCAGACACGAGGCGACCTCGTCCGCCAGTTCGGGGTATGCGCGGCCCGTGACCAGCACAAGTCGCTTATCCGGTGTGCCTTCGAGAATCGCCGACATGATCCGCCTTCCAATTGCTCCAACGGGTAAATTTAAGCCACATTCCAATATAACAACGTGCATGGAGTCGACACCCCGCGCGGAAGACGCTGTCTGAGCGTGGGGATACTCTGTACAGGTTGCCCGCACGCGCGGGCAGCGCGTATACACACTCCTGCCGCGGAACGTCCGTGGCCGAATAGTCCGAAGGAGGTGGGTGATGTCTGCGCATAAGTACGAACTGATGTTCATTGCCGATCCCGAGCTGGATGAGCGCGGTCTGAAGAAGCTGACCGAGCAGTATCTGGAACTCGTCACCAAGGAAGGTGGTTCCGTTGAGAACACCGATATTTGGGGACGTCGCAAGCTCGCTTACGAGATTGCCGGCAAGACCGAAGGCAACTACGTCGTGGTGAACTACACCTGCGAGCCGGCCGTCAGCGACGAGCTCGACCGCGTGCTGAACCTCAACGAGTCCGTGATCCGTACGAAGATCCTTCGTAAGGACGCCAAGTAAGCTTTCCCTCAGCGATATCGCTGAATCGCAAGGTAAGAAGGTAACGTCATGGCAGGCGAAACGATTATCACCGTGATTGGCAATCTCACCGCCGATCCTGAGCTGCGTACCATCGGCTCCGGCGCCAACGTCGCGAGCTTCACCATCGCCTCGACGCCGCGCACCTGGAACCGTCAGACCAACCAGTTTGAGGATGGTCAGGCGCTGTTCATGCGCTGCTCCGCATGGCGTGATCTGGCCGATCACTGCGCCCAGACCCTGACCAAGGGCATGCGCGTGATCGCTCAGGGCCGTTTGCAGCAGCGTTCCTATCAGGCGCAGGACGGCTCCACCCGCACCGTGGTGGAGATGCAGGTCGACGAGATCGGCCCGTCGCTGCGCTACGCCACCGCCCAGGTGAACCGCATTTCTGGCGGTCAGGGCGGATTCGCCGGCCGAGGCCAGGGCGGATTCGGCGGACAGAACGCCGGCAACAACGGTTTCGGCGGTAATGGTGGCTATTCCGGTGGTGCCGGATATGCCGGCAACAACGGCGGCTATCAGGGTGGCGCAGGCTACTCCGGTGGCGCGTCCGCCATGCAGCAGCCGGCCGCGGCCCCTCATGCCCAGCCCCAGCAGCCTGCAGCCGATCCGTGGGGATCCTCCGATTCTTCGAACGGCGGATTCTCGTCGTTCGGCGGAAGCTCCGATTTCGGTGGTTCCACCGATTTCGGCGGATCGTCCGACGAGCCCGAGTTCTGATCCGGCCTTCCGGATCCCGCGAGCAAACCGCCGTACGGCGTTTGCATACCGCTTACCAAGCGAACAACAACACAGTTTTTAAGGAGAACATCATGTCACGCAAGAGGCCGCAGCCGCCGGTCAAGCCGTTCAAGAAGAAGCCGAACCCGCTGAAGGCTGCCAAGATCACCACGATCGACTACAAGGATGTTGCGCTGCTGCGCAAGTTCATCTCCGATCGCGGCAAGATCCGTTCCCGTCGCATCACCGGCGTCACCGTCCAGGAGCAGCGCGAGATCTCGAAGGCGATCAAGAACGCCCGCGAGATGGCTCTGCTGCCGTACGCCACTTCCGGCCGCTGATTGAGGAGGTAAAGGAACATGGCTGATACCAAGGTTATTCTCACCGCTACCGTTGCCAACCTCGGTCACTCCGGTGACGTCGTCGAGGTGAAGTCCGGCTACGCCCGCAACTACCTGTTCCCACAGGGCCTCGCCTTCGCGTGGACCAAGGGTGCTGCCGCTCAGGTCGAGGCGATGAAGCGCGCCCGTCTGGCCAAGGCCGTCGCCACCCGCGAAGAGGCCGTTGCTGCCAAGGAGCTCATCGAGGGCACCACCGTTGAGATCGCCGCCAAGGTTTCCGAGTCCGGCAAGCTGTTCGGTGGCATCTCCGCCGACAAGATCGCGATCGCCCTGTCCGACAAGGCCGCCGTCAACCCGAAGAACATCGAGGTTGAGCCGATCAAGACCACCGGCGACTTCCCGGCCAAGGTTGCTCTGCACCCGGAGATCACGGCTTCCTTCTTCGTGAAGGTCGTCGCCGAGTGACCCCGTTCCGGCGGATTCGTTCCGTCGGAATCATCCAGACTCCATAAAGTCTGAGCTTAAGCATTGCCCCGTCAGGCGGTTTCCGTCCGGCGGGGCTTTTTCGTATTCACGGGCGATCTGATCGTCATTGCGCGCGTGATCGCGTGACGTGCGCGCATACAATGACGATCAGGTGGTCCGAAACGCCACTATGTGCGCGCGATTCGTCCGATCGTGCGCACGCAATGACGTTGTTGCCGTCGGATGATGCCGAAGACAGACAAAAGTGTGATGGAAATGTGAATATGCGGATCGTGTGTGATGCAGGGGATGGCACGGGTGTGGGGCAGTGGTTTGGAGCTGATTTCAAAACCCTTGAAAACAAAGGCGACACGCCGTAAGTTGCGCTCGCGCTGAGATCGTGTATATTTATCACTCGTTGCAAGGAACACTTCAACATCTAACCAATGCCCCTGTAGCTCAGTTGGTTAGAGCAGCTGACTCTTAATCAGCGTGTCCAGGGTTCGAATCCCTGCGGGGGCACGGTCAAGGCCGGAATCGAAAGATTCCGGCCTTTTTCGTGTCCAGCCCTCGTCGTTCGCCATGCGGTCCCGGTTCAGCCCTCGGCGTACACTTGTCTAGTTTGCTTGGCGCATTCGCGCCGGCGTCACGTCATCTTCAATAGACCATCCAACAGGACAAGAAGAAAAGAAGAAGCAGTGGAATACTCCCTCTTTACCAAGCTGGCCGCCGAGTTCTTCGGCACTGCCATCCTCATGATCTTCGGCAACGGCTCCGTCGCCAACGTCGAGCTCAAGAACACCAAGGGCCACCACGCCGGCTGGCTGAACATCGCCATGGGCTACGGCTTCGGCGTCATGTTCCCGGTGCTCATGTTCGGCGCGGTCTCCGGCGCGCACATCAACCCGGCCATGACCCTCGCCCAGGCCATCAACGGCATGTTCCCGTGGAACGAGGTGCTGCCGTACATCATCGCGCAGCTGCTCGGCGCGGCACTCGGCCAGTTCATCGTCTACCTGACCTACTACCCGCACTACAAGGACACCGAGGACGCTGAGGCGATCCTCGCGACCTTCTGCACCACCGACGCGGACAACAAGAAGCTCAACTACTTCCTCAACGAGATGTTCGGCACGCTCGTGCTCGTCTTCGGTGCGCTGTGCTGCCTGATGGACCCGTGGGGCGAGAAGGATCCGGCCGCGGCCGCGATCGTTGTCGGCTTCATCGTGTGGGGCCTCGTCACCTCCATGGGTGGCCCGACCGGCCCTGGCCTGAACCCGGCCCGCGACCTCATGCCGCGACTCCTGCACGCCATCCTGCCGATCCCGTCCAAGGGCACCTCGCGTTGGAACGAAGCGTGGATCCCGGTCGTCGCCCCGATCGTGGGCGCGATCATCGGCGCCTGGCTGTTCAACGCCTTCTTCGCCTGATCTCCATGCCTCATCTTCGGTCGGCAGTGCACGACAGCCGACCTGCACAAGGCCCGCTCCCGGTTGTTCCCGGAGCGGGCCTTTCCGTATGCTCCTGGTATCCCGACGATCGAGGTGCCCAGGCGCACGCCGTGTTCCGGTCGTCCGCCCGCAGCGCCGGCCCGCTGCATGGGCGCGGGGCGGCCTATACTGAGCGCATCGGCCCGTAGCGGCTGCATCATCATGCCCGCCAACGGAGTGCGGGAAACGGTCGTCGTCCGGACACCCCACGGATGACGGAGCGAGGAGGAAACCATGTCGCGTTTCACTGAATCCAGTCGCGAAACGCGATCGTCAGATATGGCGGGTGGGAGGCAAACATCGTTCCCGGGCAAGGCCGGCAACGCCAAGCGCACCGGAAACGCTGATACGCCCGACAATCCCGGCCCAGTCCCTGCAGGCGGCGCCGATCGGCGGGAATCGCACGGGGCGTTCGGCCCGGGAATCGCGCTTGTCCGACGCTTTGCCGGCAGATTCAGCCGGGAACCCAAGTACGTGATCCGCCGTGTGATCGCCGCCGCATTGATCGTCGTGTTCATCGCGGCCGTGGTCTGGTCCACCGTCGTCGCCGGCGGCACACTGGAACGGGTGCGCGCGCAATCCGGCGCATTGTCGTCGCAGTCGGCGGATGCGACCGCGAACCGCAAATCCAGCAAGCAGCCCGGCACGTCGTCGTCCGGGTCGAACGCGGGCAGCGGCAAGTCCCAAGCCGCAGCAAAAGCCGACCCGCAGGCCGCGGACATCGCCGCAACGCTGAAATCCGACGCGTCGGCTAAACCGCTCAGCGACGCCGAACGCAATACCATTCTGCAGGACGCGCAATCGACGGCGGCCTCCAGCGGCAACACGCCGCAAACGTTCACGTACTGTCTGGAAACCAAGGGCGACGTCGGCAGCACGACCGCGTTCGCCAACACCGTGTTCCGCACGCTCAACAACGCGAAGGGCTGGCCGCGCGCCGGCGCGACGTTCGAGCGCCTCGACGGCGACGACTGCGCGAACGCCGACATGACGCTCATCCTGTCCGAAGCGCAGTACATGTCCGGGTTTTCCGCCGGCTGTTCGGACGCGTACAGCTGCCGCGTGGACAATCAGGTCATCATCAACCTCGACCGTTGGAACGGCGGCGCGGAAGACTGGCTGAAGTCGGGCGGTACGCTCGCGCGCTACCGCGAAATGGTCGTTAACCACGAGGTCGGCCACCGGCTCGGCCACTACGACAACGAAACGGCCTGCGCCGGCAGCGGCCAGCCGGCGCCGCTCATGCTGCAGCAATCCATGCATCTCGACGGTTGCACGCCCAACGAGTGGCCGCTCGACGGCGAACTGTGGATCGGCTGACGCGGCCGACCGACGCGGCCGACCGACGCGCCTGGCTAGCCGAGTTCGGTGCGGCGATCGGCGAGATTCGAGCGGACTCGATTCCACGAGAACCGTTCCAGCGCCTCGTCAAGGCTCATGGGCGTGCCGAACGGGTCGTCCGCGTCGTTGGCGGACGCGTCGGACAATCCCAGCAACCGTGCGCAGTAGCCGATGATCTGTTCGGGGGAGAGCCCCTCGCCACGCAGCGTGCCCATGTCCAGCGAACGTTCGCGTTTGGCCAGCCGCCGGCCGGCTGCATTGTCGATCAGCGGCAGATGCGCGAACGAGGGAACGTCGTTGCGCTCGCCGCCCGCCGAGCCGAATCCGAGCGAGACCAGCCGATCGCGGATGTACAGCTGCAACGCGGTCGAACGCAGCAGATCGCGCCCGCGCACGATGTCGGTGACGCCCATGTCCAGATCGTCGACGGTCACCGCAAGCTGGTACGCAAACAGACCGTCCGCGCGGCGCATCACCGTATCGCCCAAATCGCGGGCCAGATTGAACGACTGCGCGCCGAACACGCGATCGTTGAACGCGACGCTGACGTCGGGCGCGACCAGACGCAGCGAATGGCGCGCGCCCGCGTCCGCCCGACGCCAGGATTCGTCTGGATCGGCCTGCCACAGTCGGCGGCAGGTGCCCGGATACACCACGAATCCGTCGCCCTCTTGTGGCGCGGACGCGGCGCGGATATCCGCACGCGAACAGAAGCATGGGTAGACGAGATCGGCGTCGCGCAGCACGCGCAGCGCCTCCTCGTACCGGTCGAGCCGCTGCGACTGGTACACCGGCTCGCCGGTCCAGTCAAGGCCGAGCCAGTGCAGATCGTCCATGATCCAACGGTCGGCGTCCGGGCGCACGCGCGGACGGTCGATGTCCTCGATGCGCAGGATCACGCCGTCGCCGCGGCTGGAGGCGGAAAGCCACGCGCCGAACATCGCATAGATGTTGCCGATGTGCATGCGGCCGGACGGGGTGGGGGCGAAACGGCCGGTCATACTGCGATTTCCCCACGTTGCGCTATGTGTCGTCTCATCATGCGTCTCACAGCACGCCGAGATGCTCGAGCAGCACCTTGAGGCCGATCAGCACCAGCACCACGCCGCCGGCGATCTGCGCGGGCTTTTGCCAGCGCGAGCCGAACATGCGGCCGATATACAGGCCCGCCGCCGAGAACGCGCCCGTGGTGACGCCGATCGTAAGCACCGACGACCACACGTTCACCTTCATGAACGCGAAGCTCACACCCACGGCAAACGCGTCGATGCTGCACGCCACGGCGAGCGGCAGCATGTGTTTCCAGTCGAATTCCGCGGTTTCCTTCGCGTTCTCCTCGTCCTCCTCGAACGCCTCGCGGATCATGTTGCCGCCGATGAACGCGAGCAGCGCGAAAATGATCCAATGGTCGACGGCAGTCACGTAGTGGGAGAACGTGGAAGCGAAGAAGAAGCCGAGCAACGGGAACAGCGCCTGGAATCCGCCGAACCACAGCGCCGTCTTGAGCGCGTCGACGTGACGCAGCTTGCGCACGGTGAGCCCCTTGCCGATCGAAACGGCAAAGGCGTCCATGGAAACGGAAACGGCAATGAGAAATGTCTGCAACATACTGGTATTACGAAGGTTCATCCCGCCGGTCTCCCCACGGGATGGGCCTCGACGGGACTCTCACCCGCCTACGCCTAGGGGTACCGACATTGAACTGCCAAGCCAACCAGCCGGGCTTTGAATCCAAGCGAATGCTGTTCGCGTGTCGTCAATTACGAGGTACCACTATACACCGTTTCCGCTCTGCGAGTGGCTTTGCCGCGCTTTCACCGCGTCACCACACACCTTGTGGCAAACTATCAGTAGTTGTTTTCCGCAAGTGAGCGTTCCAAGCATCACCAGCATCTGAAAGAGGTTAGCGTGGCCATGAATCCGGAGGAAGACGTCCTGCACGTCGAGGGCGGCAAGCCGCTGAACGGCACGATCAAGGTGCGCGGCGCGAAGAATTTCGTCAGCAAGGCCATGGTCGCCGCACTGCTCGCGCCCGGCAAGTCCGTGCTCAAGAACGTGCCCGAAATCCGCGACGTGCACGTCGTGTCCGATCTGCTGCGCTTGCACGGCGTCGAGGTCGACGTGGACGGCGCGAACGGCATCGTCACGATCGACGCGTCGCATGTCCAGCTCGCCGACGTGGCTGACGTGGACACGCTCTCCGGCTCGTCCCGTATCCCGATCCTCTTCTCCGGCCCGCTCGTGCATCGTCTGGGCGAGGCGTTCATCCCCGCGCTCGGCGGCTGCAACATCGGCGGCCGTCCGATCGACTTCCATCTCGAAACGCTGCGCAAGCTCGGCGCGACGGTCGACAAGGAGCACAAGGACGGCATCCACATCACCGCGCCGAACGGCCTGCACGGCGCGAAGATCCACCTGCCGTATCCGTCCGTCGGCGCGACCGAGCAGACGCTGCTCGCTGCCGTGCTCGCCGAAGGCAAGACCGAGCTGTCGGGCGCCGCGACCGAGCCGGAAATCATGGACCTGGTCTGCGTGCTGCAGAAGATGGGCGCGATCATTTCCGTGGACGTCGACCGTACGTTCCGCATCGAAGGCGTCAAGGAACTGTCCGGCTACACGCACACGTCGCTCACTGACCGCATCGAGGCCGCGAGCTGGGCGTCCGCCGCGCTCGCCACGCACGGCGACATTTTCGTCAAGGGCGCGACCCAGCCGGAAATGATCACGTTCCTCAACGTGTTCCGCAAGGTCGGCGGCAAATTCGAAGTCACTGACAAGGGCATCCGCTTCTGGCATCCGGGCGGCGACCTGCACCCGGTCGCCATCGAAACGGACGTGCACCCCGGCTTCATGACCGACTGGCAGCAGCCGCTGGTCGTGGCGCTCACGCAGGCGAACGGCCTGTCGATCGTGCACGAAACCGTGTATGAGAACCGTTTCGGCTTCACCAAGCCGCTCGTGCAGATGGGCGCGACGATCCAGCTGTACCGCGAATGCCTCGGCTCGCTGCCGTGCCGCTTCCAACAGCGCAACTACAAGCATTCGGCCGTGATCTTCGGACCGACGCCGCTGACCGGCCGCGACATCGACGTGCCGGATCTGCGCGGCGGATTCTCGCACCTGATCGCGGCGCTCGCCGCGTCCGGTCCGTCCGACGTGCACGGCATTTCGCTCATCGACCGCGGTTACGCGGACTTCCGCGGCAAGCTCGAGGCGCTCGGCGCGGACTTTGACTGATCGCTGATTGACTGATCGCGGCCAATAGTTTTGGCTGGCTGATCGGCTGACGGCCGGCATCCGTATGGTACGGGTGTCGGCCGTTTCGTTATGCACGATTGCATGATCCGCTGCGCGCGATGATTGCGTGCGTTGGATCGGACGCGACAGTCGCATGCGATGATTGCGTGCGACCATCGTGACGTCGTGCGATGTCGTGCGTGACCGTCGTGCGAGGCAAGCCGCTACTCATCGAACCGGCGCGAGAACGGCGTCATCATGGCCGTGACCAGACCGCACGCCGCGGTCGTGACGAGCAGGATCGCCGCGACCGGGAACCGGTCGTACGTCCAGCCGTACGTCATCTGTCCGAGCGGCTGTGCGCAGATGCACAGCGCGCCGAAGATCGACATCACCTTGCCAGTCATCGCTTCCGGCGTGCTCATCTGAATCGCCGGCGCGGCGATCAGGTTCGTGAAGCAGCAGCAGATCATCGACGCGCATTCGAACGCGACCATCACCGCGAGCTTCGTCCATGCGCCGACCGGCAGCAGGAACACCAGTCCTTGCGGCAGCAGCGTCAGTGTGAACGCGACGAGCGCGGCCGGCATACGGTCCATCGACAGCTTCGCGGCGAACATTCCGGCGATGATCGCCCCGGCGACTCCCGCCACGCCAACCATGCCGTCGGCCACGCCGTACACGGTCGCGTCGAATCCCAGCACGGTGCGGATCGTGTACGCGACGCCGACGTTCGAATATCCGATGATCACGAAGTTCAGCCCGGCCGCGAATAGCGCCAGCTTAAACACGTTCGGCCGGTCGCGCAGCAGGAATCGGAGTCCGGCCTTGAAATCGTCGAACGGCGAGGGCAGTTCGCCGTCGCGTTCCGGCGCGCCGAGCCGGATGAACCGTTCGAGCACGGCCGCCGCCGCGAAACTGACCACGGCGATCAGCATCATCGCACGAATGCCGAGCGCCGAGTACAGCACGCCGCCGAGAAAGCTCGGCAGCAGGTTGCAGAGCATCTGCACCTGATTGGTCACGGCCGTGGCCTGCCGTACGGTCTCCTCACCGTAGCGGCGGTACATTTGCGGAATCGCGGCCTGCACGGTCGGCGTTTCGAACGCCTCGAGCACGGCGAGCAGAATCTGCATGACCGCGACGGCGGCGATGCTGAAGCCTGCCGTCGCGAACACGATTGCGCTGACTGCCACGATGGCTGCGCGGCCCGCGTCCAGTGCGACCATGATGGTGCGGCGGTTCATGCGGTCCGCGAGCACGCCTCCGAACGGCGAGCAGACGATGGTCGGCACGACCGCCGCGGCTAGGATCGACGCGAAGACGGTGGCGGAGCCGGTGCGATCGAGCACCCACATCGCCATGGCGAAGCTGAGCGTCGCGTCGCCGAACAGGGAGATGCCCTGACCGGCGATGAGCAGCGCGAAGTCGCGCGATTTGAGCGGGGAGACCGTGCCGTCGGGCGAGCTTTTCGTATTGGCTGCGGGTGTGCCGTCCGGAGCGTTGCCGTGCGGGAGCGTAGGGGACGTCGGGAGGGACGTTGATGCTGATGATGCGGGCTGCTGCCGCGATTCGGTTGGATGGGTCATGATGATGGTTCCTTTCTTGCGTTGCTGGTTGCACTGCCGCGGTTGCGCTGATGCGTGGATGCGTTGATGGCGGTGCTCGATTATTCATACCGACCGACGGTATGAATAAAACCGTTGCATTGACGACCGCTGATGGATTGCGCATGATTGCTGGAATGTCCTTTGCTGTTGCGATGGCGGATGTCGTTGCTGATGCGACAGTGAACGCCGTACCGGTGATGTTCCGCCGGCGGCCGCCGCCATGAAACGATGCCGCCGGCCGTGCCGTCTGATTGCTGGTGTCGGCTGTCGCCTTGCCTGCCGGGCCGACTGTCGGAATGCTGGCTGCCGGCCGTATTGCGTGTCGGCTACTGCGTTCGCGCGACGTGCATCATGCCATCGATCGTCTGCTGTTCGAGATCGTCGTCGAATACCGGCGCGCCGACCGCGTCGAGCATCGTGCGCAGGCATCGCACGCGACGCTCCATCTCTCCGCGGGTGGCGGGGTAGAAGTGCGGCATCAGCCAGTAGTTGCACAACAGCGCCAGTAGCTGCGCGACTTCTGCCGGGTATTCGGTCGGCATCGAACCGTCGCGCACGCCCTCGTCGATCAGCGAGCGGAGGAACTCCGGCAGCTTGGTTGACCAGAACTGCAGATTCGAGGCGAGCGTCGCCGGATCATCGAGAAACGGCATCGTCTCGCGCGCGAGGTTCAGGTGTTCGAGACTGTTCATCGATGTGGAGAACAGCAGTCGGATCTTCTCCAGTCCGGTCAGATCGTCGCGCGCGTCCATCTGTTCCTTCAGATTCCGATATGCGGCCCAGTCGTCGTCGCTGAGCCGTTCCAGAATCGCGTCCTTCGACTTGAAGTGGTGGTAGATCGCGCCTTTCGACAGGTCGCCGAGGCGGTTGACGATGTCCTGGATGGTTGTCTTCTCGTAGCCCTGCTCCGCGAACAGCTCGCGCGCGGCGTCAAGGATGCGTCGCTCGGTGACTTCCGGGTGCGCGTTGCGTGCCATGTGTGCCTCCCTATGCCCGTCTGTCCAGACGATATTGCGGCATTTTACATACCAACGGTCGGTATGTAAAAGGGGTGTGTGTCGTCGGTTTCCCGTTCGCTGTTCAGTGAACCATTCTCGATAAGAACAGTGCGAGCCAAACGCACAATACCGCTCAATTGAACATCCTAAGAACCGTTGGAATCGCAACGCCGGCGAGAGTCATATGTTCGATTCGGACCGGGCGATCCTCACACTTTTCCTATTGAGCACGATTCGCTGAACACAATCATCAGTACAATGGGGCGCATGGCATCCAAAGGAAAACCGTCACCGCGCTCCGCGGTCAAGCCGCTCTCCGACGCGCAGGTGACGAAACTGGCAAAGGCGCACCATCTGGTCGACCCGATGCGTGACCTGCCGACCGGGCCGAACCGGCGCATCAACCAGGCCGAAATTGACGCGCAGCATCCCAAAGGCACCGCGCGCCTGCTCAAGGGCGTCGACGTCGTCTTCAACGCCAGCTGCAAAACGCTCGCGTGGGGACTTGACAACATCCCCGAAACCGGCCCGTTCATCACCGCCGCCACGCACGTGACCATGTTCGACGTGTTCGTGCCGATGGCCAGCCTGTTCCACATGGGCCGTCGCCCGCGCTACATGGCCAAGGCCGAAATGGCCCATTGGCCCGTCATCGGCAAATGGTTCCAGCTTGTCGGCATGCAGCCCGTACAGCGCCGCAGCGGCAAGGCCAAGGCGATCGAGGAAACGTCCATCGAAATCCTGACCTCCGGCCGTCCGCTCACCGTCTGGCCGGAAGGCACCGTGACGCGAGACCCGAAGAAATGGCCGATGAGCATGAAGAACGGCGTCGGCGTGATCGCGCTCGAGGCCTCGCGCCGGCTCGGCCACCAGGTTCCGCTGTTCTGTGCGGTGACGTGGGGCGCGGCCAGCATCAACACTGGTGGCCGTGGCCGCGCAAGAACGTCGTCATGTGCTACGACGCGCAGCTCGACTACGCGGACCTGTTGGAGGGCAGCGGCGACTGGACCGAGGGCATTGACGGTGTGCCGGCTGCGCTCGCCGACGAGCTCACCCGCCGCATCCGCGTGCGCATGACCGAGATCATGGCCGAAATCCGCGGTGAATCCGCGCCGGACGGCTACTGGGACTACCGCACCATGAAGCGTGTCAAGGACTGAACGGAACAGGAACAAAGGAGCAACGTAATGAACATAACGGTACTGGGCGCGGGCGCATGGGGTACTGCTTTCGGCCAGGTGCTGGCCGACGCCGGCAACAACGTGACGATGTGGGCGCGCGAGCCCGAAATCGTCGAAGGCATCCGCGACCACCACCACAACGGCGTACGTCTGCCGTCCGTGGAGAAGCTGCCTGACAATATGACCGCCACCGGCGACCGCGCCGAATCCGTCAAGGACGCCGAAATCGTCGTCGTCGCCATCGCTGCGCAGTTCGCGCGCGTCGCGCTTGCTGACTTCAAGGGCCTCATCCCGTCCGACGCGATCGTCGTCAGCCTGATGAAGGGCATCGAACGCGGCACCAGCAAGCGCATGGACGAAGTCGTGCGCGAGGCGCTCGACCTGCCGGCTGACCGGTTCGCCGCCATTTCCGGCCCGAACCTGAGCAAGGAGATCGCCGACCGTCAGCCCGCGGCCACGGTCGTCGGCTGCGCGAACATCGACAATGCGCGCAAGGTCGCCGCCGCCTGCACCACCGACTATTTCAAGGCGTTCGTCACCACCGACGTGATCGGCCTGGAGATGTGCGGCTCGCTGAAGAACGTGGTCGCGCTCGCCGTCGGCATGGCGCGCGGCGCGGGCTACGGCGAGAACACGGCCGCGATGATCGAGACCCGCGGTCTGGCCGAACTCACCGCGCTCGGCCAGGCGGCCGGCGCCGATCCGAAGACGTTCGCCGGACTCGCCGGTGTGGGCGATCTGATTGCAACGTGCGGTTCGCCGCTGAGCCGTAACTACACGTTCGGCTCGAATCTGGGCAAGGGCCTGTCCGTCGAGGAAGCGACGCGCGTGAGCAACGGCGTGGCCGAGGGCGTGCCGACGACGGATGCGGTCGTTGCGCTCGGCGACGAGCTCGGCGTGCCGACGCCGCTGGCGTTTGCGATGAGCCGCGTGCTGTCGGAGGGCATTTCCTGTCAGCAGATGCTCGCCGAGCTGTTCGGTTCGGAGATCACCGAGGAGTGATCGTCTGATCGTCGCTACCGGTGTAGTCCATGCCGCTTACGTTGTGCGCATCGCCGCTGATGTGGCCAATGTATGACGCGTATGGGAATCGGAATTGATGCAGGGTTTCGTCTTGCTGGAGACGGAACCCTGTTCGTTTATGCGTATATGTGCGCGGGTGGGATACGTTCCGCATATGTTCCGCGTGTATGCGTTGCGTATCGCTACGCACGGCGGTGTCGTTTGGTTGTGTGCTGGTTACGGGGTGCTGGTTATGCGGTTTGGTTGCGTTGGCGATGACGGGTGGGCTTCGCGGGATTCCCGTGAGCTTTGCGTGATGAAGCTGTTGTGACACGCCGTCTATTGGTTGTGTGTTGTTCATCTGGGTGTTGTTTTTGGGGTTTAGGATGGTTGTAGACGTGGTTTGGTGCGTTTGCGACACGCCGAGGGAGTCGTGTGTTTTCAGTGGTTTTGGGGTGTTGTTGTGTTTGTTGGTTTGCGTGGTTGTGGGTTGTCGTGTATGTTTATCTCTTGCTGCCGGTCAGCGAGTGGTTCTCTTCTTTGGGGTTGCGGACTGATCGTGTGGTGGTGGTTTGAGAACTCAAGAGCGTGTTTGTACTACTTTTTAGAGTCAATGTTTTGATTGCCAGTTTGTTGTCCGCCTGCTGCTGTTTGTGGTGGTGGGTCTGTGTGAGCAGGTAATGGATGGCAAGGTTTTTGTGTGAATGTCCTTCCTTATAGGATGTTCCGTCAATATGTATGAGAGTCATTGTTGGTTCTCTTTGCAAGTTTTTTTGTGGAGGGTTCGATTCTGGCTCAGGATGAACGCTGGCGGCGTGCTTAACACATGCAAGTCGAACGGGATCTGGAGTGCTTGCACTCTGGTGAGAGTGGCGAACGGGTGAGTAATGCGTGACTGACCTGCCCTGTACTTTGGAATAGCTCCTGGAAACGGGTGGTAATGCCGAATGTTCCACATGAGTGCATGCGATTGTGGGAAAGGGTTTACCGGTGATGGGATGGGGTCGCGTCCTATCAGCTTGTTGGTGAGGTAATGGCTTACCAAGGCTTCGACGGGTAGCGGCCTGAGAGGGTGACCGGCCACATTGGGACTGAGATACGGCCCAGACTCCTA
>NZ_JGYN01000004.1 GCF_000741165.1 Bifidobacterium biavatii DSM 23969
GGCGACGGGGAGCGGGAGCGACGGGCTGGGACTGAGCGGGCTGGGCCGGCTGAGCGGCGGCGGAATCCGCCGAACGGGACGACGAATCGGGTACAACGTTATCTGCGGCTCCGGCGTCACCGAAGCCCTCATGGTTCACACTGGGCACAATGCTCCTAACGACGCGCTGCAATCACGTCGTCTATGTCAAAGCCCCATGCGGCTGTCACACCACGCTCTCACCGTGGCCGCGCATCGATTGCGCCCGCATAAAGCAACGGTCAAAAAGTCCTTGCTGCGACGGCGGACACCGGCCACGCGGAATTCACACGCGAGGGGATCGACGCCATCGGTTGCTGCGGCGGCTTGCAGCACCGCCACTCTCAAGTATGACACAAGAATTGACAATCGGTGAACAACGACGGAATCGCGACGTCTACCGAAGCCACGTCTCCAGAATGTCGGCAAGCAGGGCGAGTTCGGACTCGGGAAGCTGCTCGTCGTGCTTGTGGGCGAGCAACGGGCTGCCGGCGCCAAGGTTCACGGCCGGAATGCCGAGGATCGCGAACCGCGCCACGTCGGTCCATCCGAGCTTGGCGAGCGGGTCACGGCCCGTGCGCTCCTTGACGAGGCGGGACAGCGAGACGGCCAGCGGCGAATCCATGCCCGGGCGGGCGCTCGGCGATTCGTCCTTCATCTCGATGCCGAAACCCTCGAACATGCCGCCCGTGGCGACGTGCTCGCCGTTGCCGAGCTCCGCGCCGCAGTCCGCGCCCATCATGAGCGCCTTGGCCTCGGCGATCGTCTTGTCGGGCGCGAACCGGTAGTTGACGTGCACGCGGCATTCGTCGGGGATCACGTTCGTGCCCTTGCCGCCGGAAATCAGCGTCGCATTCACGCCCTCGCGGTAGACGAGGCCGTCCACCGACACGTCGGCAGGCTCGTACGCGGCCAGGCGGTTCAGGATCTCGGCGGCCTTGTGGATCGCGTTGTCGCCCATCCACGCGCGCGCCGAATGCGCGGCCACGCCGTGCGTGACCACGTCGAAGCGCATCGTGCCGTTGCACCCGCCCTCGATGCCGCAGTCGGTCGGCTCGCCGATGATCGCGAAGTCGCCGGTGATCCAGTCGGGATGGCTTTCGACCACCTTGCGCAGGCCGTTCTTCTCGGCGGCGACCTCCTCGTGGTCGTAGAACACGTAGGTCAGGTCGTACTTCGGATCGATGCCGCCGGTCGTACGGTCATCACCACCGCCGTTAAGCGCAGCGGCCAGGTATAGCATCACCGCGTCGGACGCCTTCATGTCGGTCGCGCCGCGGCCCCACAGCACGCGTTCGCCCGGGTGGGAGGCGGCCACGTCCTCGCGGATCAGCGGATCGCCGGGCTCGAGCCAGCGCGGAGGGAAGTTGTCAATCACCGGCACCGTGTCGATATGGCCGGCCAGGATCACGCGCTGTGGCTTGCCGAAATCCGTGCTCGCCACCACCGTGTCGCCGTGGCGGCGCACGGTCAGGTGCGATTGTCTGCGCAGAAACTTCTCCACCTCGTCCGCAAGCGGCGTTTCATCGTCGCTTACCGAATATGCTCCCATGATCTGTTCGAGCAGGGCCGCAAGCGCCTGTTCGCGCGTCGCTCCTGCGGGAAAACCAAGTTCGGTCGCCGTCTGCTGTGCCAGTTCGTTCGTCATGCGCCTCATCGTAGCGGGTTCCGCCCTTCCATTCCCCGCCCGTCCCAAGTTCCGGGTGCCGCGGCATGAAACAAGCGACACCGCTCCTGATCTTTCTCCTTTCTCAAAATCCAGCGGTGAATTGCGTTCCGTGACAAAGGCTTTTTGCAAACCGAGAGGTGTTCTCGTCCCGCAAGACCGTCAACCGGCACCGGATCCGTGAAACTCCCGGAGGAATTCAGGGGCATACCGCGCCCGGCCGCCGCTCAATTTTGAAGAAGGCCTCGGCGGATGCCAAAAATCACCGCTCAATGTGCAGAAAACCTCACCGAGCCGTCTCGGTCACCCGTAATGCGACCTGCGATAAGACCCCGCCACACAATTAGACGGCGTGTGGCAGTATGGGATAGGTTTCAGATTCGCGGGGCCCGCGCAAACGCAACGCCCGCGGAACATGCGGTGTTTTTCGGCCGAAGGCAGCGGAAAAGAGGGATTATGACGGGTTTGTTGAGTGCAATGGAAGGCTTCTGCGTCATCGGCATCGTAATTTTTGCGGGATACATAGCCGCGCGCATGCAGATCGGCGGCTCGAGCGCGCAGATGGTGCTCAACAGGTTCAGCTTCTTCGTGTCGAGTCCGTGCCTCATGTTCGCGATCATGGCGAAGGAGCCGATCTTCGATATCTTCCATTCGTCGATCGTCGTGGCGTTCTTCTCTGCGATGCTGGTGGGCGTGGTCTTCCTGATCCTCAACCGCATGTTCTTCCACATGAGCGCGCCGGACGCGATCATCGGCTCGCTCAACTCGCTGTATCTGAATTCGAACAACATCGGCCTGCCGATCGCCACGTACATTCTCGGCAACGGCGCGCTCGTCGCGCCGATTCTGGTCATGCAGCAGGCGCTGTTCACGCCGATCGGCCTGACCGCGCTCGACGTGACCACCAAGGGCAAGGTGTCGGCCAAGGCGATTCTCAAGCAACCCCTGCATCAGCCGCTGCTTATCGGCTCGCTGCTGGGCATTCTGCTGTCGGCCGTCAACGCGAAGACCGGCTGGTTCATTCCGAACTTCCTGTACGACCCGATCAACATGATCGGCGAGTCCGCGGTGCCGATGATCCTGATGGCGTTCGGCATGTCGTTGCACGGCACGAAGCCGCTGCAGCAGAAAGGCGACATTCCAGCGATCTTCACGGTGGCCGTGCTCAAGAACATTGTCATGCCGATCATCGCGTTCCTGCTCGCGTACTTTGTGATGGGCTTCCGCGGCAGCGTGCTGTACGCGTGCGTGGTGCTCGCCGCGCTGCCGACCGGCCAGAACGTGTACAACTATGCGGCGCGCTACAACGTGGGCCTCACGTTCGCGCGCGACGGCATTTTGATCTCGACGCTCACCAGCCCGGTGTTCATCGCGATCATCGCCGCATTGCTGAGCTAGCGAAATCGCGATGAACCGTCGCAGCACAGCCGCTCCCCTCGCCTACGGACAGTCTGGACTGTCCGCTTAACGGCTCGGCATCGCGATCATCGCGGCGTTGCTGAGCTGAGCGGGTCGAGCGCCCGCAGGTCGCTGACGACCGGGCATCCCACGGCCGTCGGATCCAGAGGGACCCGCGCGCAGGCGTTGACGCCGATGACGCGCACGCCTGCGGCCCGCGCGGAGGCGATGCCGGAGGCGGAGTCCTCGAAGGCGAGGCACTCCCCCGGCGATAGGGCGTCTGGTAGCCGGTAGCCCGACTGTATTTCGGCTGACGTACGCTGACGCTGACCGGCCTGCTGCTGATTGCCCGCCTGCCGGCCCAGCCATTCGCCGGCCACCCGCACGCCCGCCGCGTATGGCGCAGGATCCGGCTTGTGCGCAAGCGCGTCATCACCGCTCACTATGCCGACAAACGTCCCGACGGGCGCAGCCACCACTACCCGTTCGGCCAGCGAGCGCGGAGAACCGGTGACCAGTACCGAGGGAATCCCTTCACGAACCAAAGCCGTCATGAGATCCCACGCGCCCGGCGTCCACGGCACCGAATCCGGGAAAAGGTCGTACTGTCGAGTCACATCCGCGATCAGCGAGTCGATAATGCGATCGTCCGTCTCGTTCACCCCGGCCTCGCGCAGCACGCGCGCACATACGGGCAACGGGGCCGCGGTGAGACGACGTGACAATCCGTCGCTCCACGTGACCCCGTGCCGCTCGGCGCAGCGGCGTTCCGCGGCGACCCACATCGGATCGGAATCGACCAGCGTGCCGTCCAGATCCCACAGCACCGCCCGCATCGCCACGCTCACGCCTTGCGGAACGCCACTTCGTACACGGGCTTCACGGCCACGGACTCCAGCGAGGCGATCTGCTCGTCGGCGTGCTCCATGCGCGCGGCCATCGGCGAGTCGACGTTCACGTTCACGCCCTTCTTGAGCGGCGTGATCACAAACACGAGTCGGTTGCCGGCGGCGCGCACCCGGGCGGCGTTCTCCTTCATGCCGATGTCCCACACGTCGCCGTTGCAGAAGTTGTCGCTCAGAAGCTCCGCGTTCGCGAACATCCAGCCGATGTCGCCCATGTAGCGCACCTGCAGCAGCACGTCCTTGACGTGGTCGCCGTCCATGAAGTCGTCGGGCAGGGTGATGGCGTACCGCTTGTCGCTGAGCTGTTCGACCTTCGGTTCGACGTGCGTCGGCTGCAGCGAGACGGTGAGCGAGCCGAGCGGCGATTCCCCGTCCATGACGTCCGTTTCACCGTTGCCGGCGGCGAGATAGCCGGCCGGGTAAGTTTCGACGCGCACGTCGCCGTCGGTCGTTTCGACGCGGATTTCGTCGCCGTCGCGGTAGGCCGCGCCCGGCGCGAACACGAGCGCCTCGCCGTCGATCACGGTCAGCCTGTCGGCCTTGGCGCGGCTGAGCACGACCACGTCGACCGACGCGGCGCCCGCCGTATCGCCGCCGCGCACGGTGAACTTCTGGAAGTCGGCCTCGCCGTCCACGTCGATCACGGTGCCGTCGGCGAAACGCATCCACGCACGGCCCATGCCGTCGGGGCGCAGGAACACGAACGTGCGTCGTGCGGCGCCCGGCAGCGTGACCACGGTGACGGGCTGCACGGTCGCAGCAACGAGCGTCACGCCGTCGAGGTCCATGTTGAACGGCAGCACGCAGTTCTCCTCCGGCGCGAGTCCGATGCCGTCGAACGTCACGTGGCTGCCGTCGGCGAGCGCGATCTCGATCGTCTCTCCGTGCTTGGCGACCATCTCGTCGTGGTCCTGGAAGTTGTTGACGAACACGAATCCGGAGCGTCCGTCGGTGCGCACGCAGTAGCGCAGGCGCTCGCGGTTGGTCGGTTCGATGCCGGCCTGGTCGGCGGGTACGACGACGTCCATCGGCACGAAGCGTTCGGCGAACGTGGAGCCGAAGTAGTGCAGGGTCTTCATGCGGCCGTACGATTCGCGCACCTGCCCGTATTCGCCGAGTCCGGACTGGTAGTCGTAGGATTTCTTCGGCACCTGGCCTTCGTTGAGGTAGACGCCGTGGCCGGTCGGGTTGGTGCCGCCGTGGTACATGTAGTAGCCGAGGAAGTTGCAGCCGGATGCCATTTTGATGTTGGTCATCGCGTCGACGGATTTCATTGGCAGCACGAAGCGGTAGTTGTACGAGTTGGTCATGCCGCCGCCCATTTCGCAGCACGCGTACGGCTTGTCCTCGGGCTGGTAGCTCGGGTCGAATTCGTCGCCGCGCGGGCAGCTGTTGGAGTGGAAGTCGCGGTACAGGTACTCGTCGGTGACGGGATGGTCGCCGCCGTGCGCGTAGAACAGCCATGGACGGTACGCGTAGCCGCCCCACAGCGGCAGCACGTCGTCGGGCACGGGCGCGCCGCCCCAGCCGGTGGCCGTGTAGAACGGCACGTCGATGCCGACTTCGTGCGCGATGCCGCGCAGCGCCTCAAGATAGGCGATGCCGTCGGAGCCGCCGGGCACCCATTCGTCGGAGATGCCGGTGGTCATTTCCCACGGAGCGGACGAGTGCATGTACTCGTTGTCGAGCTGCGCGCCGATGATCGGGCCGCCCTGGTCGAACAGCAGGCCGTCGACCTGCTCGTGGATCTTCGTGTACAGTTCGCGCACTTCTGCGAGCCAGCCGGCGTCGAGCGAGCGGGCCTCGTAGTCCTTGCCGTACACCCAGTCGGGCACGCCGCCGTTGCGCACTTCGCCGTGGTCGAACGGGCCCATGCGCAGGATCATGTACATGCCGTGCTTGGCGCACAGTTCGGTGAACTTACGCAGGTTCTTCGAGCCGGTGAAGTCCCACTGGCCTTCGATTTCCTCGTGGTGGTTCCAGAACACGTAGTTGGCGATCACGTTGACGCCGCCGGCCGCGCATTTGGCGAGTTCGTCGTCCCAGCGGGACTCGTCCATGCGGGAGAAGTGGAATTCGCCGCTGACGCCGAAGAACGGCTTGCCGTCGAGCGTCATGTAGTAGTTGGTGAAGTCGATTTCGTGGCCGTCGGGGCTGGTGTTGCGCGTGCGGTCGACGATGTCGAATGGTCGGATCGGTCGCTTGACGAAGTTGGTCAGATCGACGACGTGGTTCATGATGTTGCCTCGCTTGGTTGCGTGTGTTGGTTGGTTGCGTGTGTTGGTTGACGATTGCTTGATGATCGGCCGCGTTGATGGCCGCCTTGATGGCCGCGGCAGTGTTCGGCCGCGCGACGCGTTGTGCGCGCACGCGCGGCCGGTTTGCGTATGACGCTGGAATGGCGGGAATGCCGCGGCTTACTTGGTGTACTTGTCGTACCACTTCTGCCACAGGGTGACGTTGTCGTCCATGCCGAGCTGCTTGAGCTTGGCGACAAAGTCGCTGAACTCGCCGTCCACACCGCCGGAGACGATCCAGCGGGAGATCACCGGCATCGCGTAGTCGAACATCTGCGTGTCGTTGTTGGAGATGGTCGTCGAGTCGGTTTCGTCGGGGCGCACGTAGTCGGGCAGCACGTCCTTGGTCAGGTCGAAGTGCTTGTACTGTTCGGCGTACACGTCGTCGGCCTTGCGGAACGATTCGAGGAAGTTCACGTTGTCGACGGTGATGCCGTCGGGCACCCAGCCGGCCGCGCTTTCGCCGCCGAGCGACGGGCTCTTGCCGTCATCGTTCCACGAGTCGTAGTAGGCGTCGGTGAGCTTGTACTTGGTGTCGGATTCCTTGGTCATGTATTCGGGCACCGCGCCGTAGATCTGCTCGAGCGTGGTTTCCGGGTCGTACAGCGCGTTGACGATCTTGAGGATCGCCTCCATGTTGGGCGCGTCCTTCTTCACGGCCACGCGGTTGTTGGCGAACATGGTGGTTTCCACCGAGCCGTCCCATGTCACCTCGTCGGCCGACATGCCGGGGCCTGCCGGGGCGGGCATGGCCACGTACTGGTCGCCCAGATCGCCGAAGTCGGTGGCCGCGTAGGCGAACGCGACGCCGACCTGCGCGGTTTTGCCGTCGGACTTGAGTTCGGCGGTGTACTTTTCGGATGCCTTGGTGATCGCGTCGGATGGGATGAGTCCCTTGCTCATGAGTTCGTGCAGGTACTTGACGACCTGCTTGAATTCGTCGATGGCCATGAAGTTGCCGACCTTACCGTCCTTGACGTAGATGCCCTGCTGCGAGGCGCCCGAGTTGAAGTGGGTGACGATGCCCAGCGAGTTGAGGAACAGGAACGGGTTGTACCAGCTCGGTCCGAAGCCGGACGCGTCGAATTTGACGATGTTCATCGGGATTTCGTCGGCTTTGCCGTTGCCGTTCGGATCCTGCGTCTTGAACGCCTCGAGCACCTTCTCGAGCTCGTCCCACGTCTTGGGGATTTGCAGGCCGAGCTTGTCGAGCCAGGTCTTGTTGATGAGCATGTGCTGGCCGGAACCGTAGTACTGTTCGCCGCGGTCGGAGGGCAGCACGTACACCTTGCCTTCGGGGTTGGCGACGAGCTTCTTGGCGTTCGGCTTGGTTTCGAGGAATTCCTTGACGTTGGGCATCTGGTCGAGATGCTGGGTCAGTTCCTCGAACTGGGGCATCTGGTCGGCGTCGGACGGGTCGAACGCGGCGATGGAGATGTCCGGCACGGAGCCGGAGGCGAGCATCGGGTTCTTCTGCTGCGTCCACGCGGTGCCGCCGACCTGCGACCATTTGATCGTGCAGTCGCATGCCGCGGTGAGCTTCTTGGTCCATGCCAGATCCTTGAGGGACCGGACTTCGGAGCGGGTGACGACCATGACCTCGACGAGCGGCTTGCCGTTCTTGTCGGTGGCGCCGGCCTGGGTCGTGCCGCCGCATCCGGCGAGCACGGTTGCCAACGCGGCGCTTGCGGCCATTCCCGTTATGATTTTCCTGCTGTTCATTCTTTTGCTCCTTCGCAAGGGGTCCGCACGTCTTCGATGCGGTTTGTGGTGTTCCTCTTGGTTTTTACTATACCGTCGAACCGCGTTGCCTTCGCTCGAGAAATTGCCAGTAGATATCAAAATGTTGCTTGCGTATGACCGTTGGCCTACCGGCGTTTGCCGCATGCACATCGCCACATACGCGTTGGCGCGCAGACGATCGTCCATCGTCTGCGCGCCAACGTCGACTACGCCTTATGCCTATGTCACCGGTCAGCCGTTGTACCGGTACGCGTCGAACGCCGGCAGCGCGCGTCCGTCGAAGTCGAACAGCGCGGTGTTGTCGACCACGTTGCCGCCGGGCATGTCGTCGCTTTCGCGGTACGACCAGTGCACGTTGCCGTTCGCGTAGATCATCACCGGATCCCAATACAGGTCGCCGATCGCCATGCCATCGGGCACGCCGCGCAGCTCGTTAAACAGGTCGATCAGGAAGTCGCGCTGCAGTTCGGGCGAGCTGGTTTCCGGCCCGCCGTACGGGCCGTTGTTGGTGAGCTGTCCGGGGTATCCGGCGCCGTTGTTGCCGGTCCAGTTGAAGCCGGTTTCCATGATCATGATCGGCTTGCCGAACTCATGCGTCACCTTGGTGGCGAACTGCGCGAACTGTTTGGCTGATTTTTGCGTCCAGAACGGGTAAAACGACGAGCCGATCACGTCGTAGTCGACGCCGTGGTCGCGGGCCGCGCCGAAGTATTCCATGTAGCGTCGCGTGTTGCCTCCGTCGTCGACGTGGATGATGATTTTCGCGTCCGGGCACAGTTCGCGCACGGCGCGCGCGCCGGCGTTGTAGAAGCGCGCGAGTGCGTCCCAATGGTCGAGCGAACCGTATGGCAGCAGCATGCCGGAACGCGTTTCGTTGCCGATCGACACGAATTCGGGCGTGGTGCCCTGCGCGTTGAGCCGGTCGAGCGTGTCGGCGGTGTATTCGTAGACGAGCCGTTCAAGCATGTCCACGGCCGCGTCGTCGCCGAGTCCTTCGATCTTGCGCTGCCAGGCGTGCGGCACCATTTGTATGCCGGGGTTGGTCCACGTGTCGCTGTAGTGGAACGACCATTGGATCGCCATGCCGGCGGCTTTGGTGCGCCGCGCGAGTTTGAGCCCGTCGGCGACTTCGTGGTAGCCGCCGGGAATGTACCAGCCGTCGCCGCCGTGGCCTTTGCCGGTTTCGTTGAAGACGCGGATGCGCACGATGTTCCAGCCGTTGGCGCCGGCGAACGCGATCGGGTCGACTGGCTCGCCGTGTTCGTCGCGGAATACGCCACCCTGGTCGATGACGTACGGCACTTCGGTGATGTCGCCGCCGATGTACAGCCGGTACGGCTCGCCGTCCTGCCGCACGTCGCGTTCCAGCCGCCAGTCGTCGAATTCGCAGACTACGTCGGAGCCGGTCCCGCCTTCCGCATGCACGCCGACGGTCAGACTGCCGCCGGAGACGACGATGCCGCGCACAGTGACGCGCTTCCATTTGTCCTTGTCCTGCGGCCGGAACGCGTTGCGCGGCACGGCGGCGCGGCGCACGTCGTCCCGAGCCAGACCGGTCGCATGCGAATCACCGGTCCCGTCCGGCTCGCCCGGTTCGGACCCGGCATACACGTAGCACTGCCGCCATCCGCCCGGATTGCGCGTCATCACGGTCAGCGTGTAATAGCCGTCTTCCAGCCCGTCGATACGAGCGCGCTGATCCTGCATGTCTCCCCCGCGTACCGTGACCGGCTGCCAGATCGGCATGCCGGACCTTCCGCTTGCACCGACCGAGCCGGAAGCGCCCGCTTCGCCGCCGTCTCCCGCCGCGTCGAGATCGCCGGTGCGTTCGATCGCGACGTCGTCGATGTAGCCGACGAAATCCGGCGACGCGATCGGTTCGACGTAGATGCGCACGTCGAGTTCGCCGTCCGCTTCGACGCGCACGCCTTCGAGCCTGATTTCGTCCCATGTCTTCTCGCCGTCGATCTGCACGGCTCCGGCGCTGGCGATCGGCACGGCGTCGCCGTTGGCTTCGAAGCGGCTGTCCTTGAGCGGGCCGTTGGCCCACACCATCAGGCTCAGGTCGTAGATGCCGGGTTTGGCGTGCACGTCCTGTGACAGCAGCGTGTCACTGTTCTCGCGGTTGATGAGCAGCGAACGTTTGCCGGAGTAGACGGTTCCCGGCTCGCTCGACGCGTGGATCGCGCGTGTCGTCGTCCATCCTTGGACCACGCCGTTCGAGTCTGCGGTTTCAAATCCTGCGTTGTCAATGGTAACGGTCATCGTTGCCTTCCGTTTCTGTTGGTTGTTCATCGTTGTCATCATTGATTGACTGTTCGCGCGCGGTCCGGGCTGGGTTTTGCAGTCGGCCGCGCAATCGCGCGTCCTGCAGTCAACAGTATAGTGATCTACCGGTGTATCACACAAGGGTTGAGTCGTCGCGGCAACGCTCCGCGGCATCGAACCGAGTACGTCCGCGCAACGCGACAAGGGCCGGCGACATCCGTCCACCGGACGGACATCACCGGCCCAGCCGCAACCCGGTCACATCATCGACCCGACCTTGTCGTCGCCGCACCGGCTATCGTCACAGCACGTGGCGGTTGGCCAGCTCGTCGGCGAACAGGTTCGCCTGAATGTGGCTCGGATCGAGCGCCAGCGCGTCGTTCAGGAACTTCGCCGCGGCGTCGTGCTCGCCCATGCCGATGTTGGCCAGGGCCATCAGGTAGAGGCAGTGGATGCGGTTCATCTTCGTGTAGTCGTTCTCGAAGATCAGGAAGTCGGGCAGCGAGACGGCGAAGTAGTCGATCTTGACCTGGTCGTCGAGGTGCTGCTCGCCGTAGTCGAGCAGGCGGTAGAAGCGCGCGTTGGCCTGTCCGGTTTCGCCGAGGGCCGCGTGGGCGAGTCCCTGGAAGAGGATCATTTCGGCGGGCTGGTCGTTGTAGTACATCGCGCCCTTCACCTCGTCGGGGCCGATGGTGGCCTTGCGGAATTCGGCCCGCGCCTCGTCCTCGTGGCCGAGCTCGCGCTCGACCAGGCCGAGGTAGCAGTGCAGGTCGTTGTCCTTCTGGCCTTCGAGCTTGCCTTCGCCAAGGTTCTCCGGATAGCGCAGCGCCTTGGTGAGCAGCTCCTTGGCGCGAGTCCAGTCGTCGGCCGCCATGGCGTCCTTGGCGAGCAGGGTGAGCGCGATGCGGTACTGAGCGGTGATCTTACCTTCGCCGCCCTCCCACGGGTGGAAGCGGCGCTGACCCATGAGCTCGTACGCCTTCGCATAGTTGCCGGTCAGGTTGAGCACAGTCAGGTACTCGATGTACAGGTCGTCGCGTTCGACCACCACGTCGAGGTGCTTCTCGAACTCGGCGAGACGCTGCTCGTACGTCCAGCCGATCTTGCGGTGCAGCTGGTCGGTTTCGAGGAACACGCGCGCGTCCGACTCGTCAAGACGGTATGCCTCTTCAATCTCGCGCTGGGCCGCAGCCGCGTCGCCGCGCTTGTTGTAGTAGGCAAGCGCGAGGTTGCGGTGCACGGTCGGGAAGCCCGGGTCAAGGTCGCGGCTGGACTCCCACAGTGCGATCGCACGGTCGGCGAGCGTCTTGTCGTAGAACAGGCAGCCGAGATAGTACGGGGCCTTCGCGCCGTTCACCGTCTTGATGGCGAGCTCCAGCGGCGCGATGTCCTCGAGCTTGTTCGGGAAGCAGTAGTCGCTCGGCGCGGCTTCGGCGGCCTCGAACGCGGCGCGAGACTCGGCGTCGCGGCCGAGCTGCGCGAGATAGTAGCCTTCGTAGTACTTGACCATCGGCTTCGTCTGGTCGGCTTCGGCGAGCAGCGCGAGCGCCTCGTCGTACGCGCCGAACAGCGCGTAATCGCGGGCAGCCTGCAGGTAGTTCTCGTGGAAGCCGCGCATGAGTCCAGCCAATTCGGACGGATCTGCGCCGGCGATCACACGCTCGTTGCCGGAGACGAAGTCGAATTCGTCGATCTTGAGGTTCTCGGCGAGCGCCGCGGCGGCATCGTCCGCGCGTCCCAGCTTGCGCAGCACGTAGGCGCGCAGTCCGCGGGCCTTGATGTTCATCGTGTTGCGGGTCAGCGCGTTGTCCACGTACTCGAGCGCGTCGGTCCAGTCGCCGCGGCGAGCGGCGATGGCGGCCATGTAGAAGAACGCGCGTTCCTTCTGCGCGTCGTCCCACGTGGCCTTGAAGAACGCGTCGAACGCCTTGTCGTATTCGCCCTGGTAGAACAGGTCGAGACCGAGGTTGTAGTGCGGCTCGGAATCGTACGGCTGCGTGTTGTGCTTGGTGAGGCGCTTGATCGCGTTGCGGAAGTACTGTTCGGCGTCCTTGAACGCGCCGCGGCGCAGCAGCAGTCGGCCGTACGCGTTGTTGATGCGCGCGTCGAGCGGGTCGCGCTTGAGGCCCTCAAGATAGTACGGGTCGGGCATGTAGGTGGCGTGACGGTACTGTTCGAGGTGCGTGCCAGCAAGGAACAGTTCCTCGTTGGTGGCGATCTTAGCCGGTTCGTCGGCGGCCTTGGCCGGCTCGGGCAGCTTGTCGATCTTCTTCGGCTGCGGCGTGTAGTCGATGAGGACCGTGCCGTCGGCGGAGGCGACGGTGGCGGTGATGTCGGTCGGCTTGGCGTCGCCGGTGTTGAATTCGGCGCGCACGATGTCGTTCGGGCTGATCGTGCCGGTGTACTGGTACAGCGTCGCACCGGTGCGGTTGTCGGTGACGGTGACGGTCGCCTGCTCGTACACGCTCGTCGCGTACACGGTGACGCGGCCCTGACCCGCGACGAGTCCCTGCGCCTCGATGCCTTCGGTTTCGCCGGCCGCGCCGAACGTGTCCTGCGGGCCGATTTCGAGGTTCACGGCCGCGTTGATGGACGCGTTCTTGACCTGGCCCACGCCCTTGTACGGCATGAAGTACTGGGTGAACGTCTTGCCCTCGTACGGCTTGAGCCACGTGAAGTCGGGCTGGTTGTCGGTGAACACGCCGGTCATGAGCTCAACGTACGGGCCGTTCGCGTCCGTCAGGTTGCGGTCCCACGCGCGGCCGAAGTCGCCGTTGCCCCACGTCCACTGCTTCTTGCCCGGGGAGACGTGGTGGTCGGCCACGTGCAGGATGCCCGCGCCGACGCCGAAGTCGTAGCCGCCGACGAAGTTGTAGTCGGAGTGCGCGGCCATGTAGCTGGTCGGGACCGGCACGTTCTTGTAGCGGCCGATGTCGACGCCCTCGGAGTAGTCGTGCTTGTAGTAGGTGCCGGTGGCGATCGGGTAGCGCGAAACGTCGCGCTTGCCGTGATCCATGACGGCGGTCACGTCCGGCGGCATCACGGTCTTGGTATGCTCGTTGACCGGCACGGCCGGGTTGGCCCACCACAGGAAGGTCTGCGGCAGCGCGGTGCCGTTGTACAGCTGCGCGGTGATCTCGATGTACGCCTTGCCCGGGTGCAGCGCGATCTTGGTGACGACCTGCGTGCCGTACATCTGGTCGGTGTCGTGGCACAGCACCGCCTTGCCGCCGTCGGGCAGGTCCTCGACCTTGTAGTCGACCGGCAGGTAGGTGGTCGGGCGATGGTGCTGCGGCCAGTTGAATTCGATGCCGCCGGAGATCCACGGGCCGGTGAGTCCCACGAGCGCCGGCTTGATGACGTCGTTGCGGTAGACGAAGTCGTAGTTGTTGGTCTTGTCCTTGGCGTACTGGATGCGGCCTCCGAGTTCGGGCAGGACGGTCACTTCGAGGTACTCGTTTTCGATGATGACGGCCTTGTAGGCCTTGTCGCGCTTCTCGTCGCTGATGGTCTCGATGACCGGGTACGGGTAGACGCGGCCCGAGCTGCCCTGATAGACGCGCTTTTCGATGAATTCGGGGTTCTTGTCCGCCGCGCCGATCTCGTAGGTGGGGATCGTGACGACGGTGTCCTTGATCGTGACGGCCATGATTGCTGCTCCTTCATTGGAAACCATGCGGCTTTTCAGTTCCGCATGATGCGTAATGTATTGATTACTTGCCTATAGTCTAAATCCGCGGTTTATGGCTTCTTTCGAGTTTTCCTGCCCTCAGATAGATAAAAATTGCTGTCAATAATGTTGGTCATGCGAGTGTCGAAACGTTGCCGAAGATGTAGAATTATTGCCATATCATGCACCGTTGCATGGAATACTTGGAACGGAACGGCGCCGCGTACGTCCAGCGTCCAACGGGAAGGAATCAAGCAATGAAGCCGGCAGAGCACAGCATTCTCAACGAAGGTTCGGATTTCTACATCTACACGCCGAGCAAAACCGCATTGCGCACGTTCTTCTATCCGCTGCGCGTCGGATCGTTCCGCTACGAACGCGGCTACCGTCAGGAGCGCAGCTCGTTCGACAGTTTCCTGCTCATGGCCATCCGCCGCGGCAGGTTCGCCGTCTCGACCGGACAGGGCGAGCAGATCGCCGGCGAAGGCAGCTTCGCGCTCATCGACTGCTACGACCACCACTCCTACGGCGCGCTCGAAGACAGCGACGTATTGTGGCTGCACTTCGACGGACCGCAGGCGCGCGCCTACTTCGAGCTCATCAACGGCAAGCTCGGCACCGTGTTCTCGCTGCGCGACCCGAGCTACGCGCTGACCCGCCTGTCAGGCATCTTCACCACGTTCCACACGCAGCAGCGCGTGTCCGAGCCGAAAATGGCGAAGCACATCACCGACATCCTCACCGAATTCGCGGTGGCCGCCTCCGACAGCACGCCGTCGCCACAGCGTCAGCCGCACATCATCGAAAACGTGCTCTCGTACATCGCGAACCATCTGAACGAGCCGCTGCCGATCGACGAACTGGCATCGATCGCGTACATGAGCGAATATCATTTCATCCGCGTGTTCAAGAAGGAAACCGGTTACACGCCGCACGCGTACATCATCGACTCGCGCATGCACGCCGCCAAATACCTGCTACTCAACTCGGATGTCGCGCTCAAGCAGCTGTGCGACGAGTGCGGCTTCACTGATCCGAGCGCCTTCTGCGCCGCCTTCAAACGAAAAACCGGCATGTCCCCCATGGAATTCCGCCAGCACGGCGCTCCCTCTCCAGACCCCGCCGACGCCCGCCCCTAGCCGGCTATACGGGCTCTTCGCATTTTGGTGTGTATGAGTTGCACAGTCCGAGGTATCGGAATCGCGCTGTCGCGCGATACTGTGCTGCTGGCTCGCTGCCGCTCGCCCCCATGCTTAGAAACGCCTCTGATGCTGGCGGTAGCCTCGGCCCCCTCGGCTGAGGGGGCTGTCGACCGAAGGTCGACTGGGGGAGCGTCGCGGCGCTGTGCGCCGCCAACCGGCACGGCATCGCGCGTACCACGATTCCAATACCAGAGCCGCAACACCCTCTTATCGCATTACAATCCTTGCTGCCACCACCCGGTCGATCTTCACGCACACCTCATTGAACATGCGATCCACTTGATTGTTCGCGAATCTCAGCACCAATAGGCCTTCAGCCTCCAGATCCTTGGTGCGTTTGGCATCTTTCGCTTGCTGTTCCACCGTGTAGTGACCGCCACCGTCGAGTTCGACCACAAGCCTGGCCTTCGCACAATAGAAGTCGACGATATACCGGCCGATTGGGGTCTGCCGCTGCCAACGCAACATATGAGTGTTTAAGAATCGGTACCAGAGTTTTCTCTCCCATGGGGTCATGTTCCTGCGCAGTTGCTTGGCTATGGGCGTGTTGGTTTTGTCGTATTCCCTCATGGGTTGAGTGTAGTGGATGCGCGGGTGATATCGGAATCGCGCTGCGCGCGATGCCGTGCCGGTTGGCGGCGCATAGCGCCGCGACGCTCCCCCAGTCAGCCTGCGGCTGACAGCGACCTGCAATTGCGGACAGCCTTACGGCTGGCTGTTTACTGGCTCGCTATCGCTCGCTCCTCGCCTAAAAACAGTCCACTGGACTGTTTTCTTAACGGCTCGGCCTATCCGAGGGGGCCGAGGCTACCGCCAGCATCAGAGGCGTTGCCGGGCATGGGGGCGAGCGACGGCGAGCCGACAATACAGTCAGCCGAAGGCTGTCCATGATTGCAGGACGCCGAGCTACCGCCAACACCGCAGTGTGTTGAAAAAACCAAACGCGACGGCCGGGCCGCCGCCGGGAACATGGCATTGCGCATGAGCACAATACCGATTCCATCGCGCGATCGCGCGATACTGAGATTGCGCTGCCGCGCAATCTCACGACAACGCTGCATCACGCGTAGCGTGATTCCGATACCACCGGACAGCCAACCATACACAACACAATACGAAGAGCCGTTATGCACGACCACCAACGGTCGCAGTCGGGTGTCGACGCTGCATCGCGCAGTTTTCCGGCACTGGGCGGCAACTTGACGATATGGCTGCCGCGTTTGGCGGTTCTATGGTCGAAGCATGTCTTCTTCGACGCATCATGCGCATTCCGCGGCCGCCAGCACGGTCGTTCCCGCAGTCAATTCCACGGTCTCCCCCGCCATCGTTCCGACGGTCGCCCCGGCCGCATCCGCAGCAACCGACGCGCCCTCGGCCGCGCCGGCGCTGCCGCAATCGTTCACCATCGGCGACGCAGCCGGTCTCGCCGTCACCGTCACCGACTACGGCGCCCGTCTCATGGCCGTGACCGTGCCGGGTCGCGGCGGCCGCGCAACAAACGTGCTGCTCGGCCGTCCGACCGCCGCGGACTATCTCACCGACGACTGCTATCTCGGCGCGATCATCGGACGCAACGCGAACCGCATCGCCGACGCGACGTGCGTCATCGACGGCGCCGTCTGCCATCCGGTCGCCAACGAGGGCACGAACAACGTGCACAGCGGACCGAACGGCTACGATCGGCGGCTATGGGCCGTCGCGGATCGCAGCGAACGCTCGCTCACGCTGGTGCTGCATTCGCCGGACGGCGATCAGGGCTTCCCCGGCGCCATGGACGTGCGCGTGCGCTACGAAGTCGACAACATGACGCTCCGCTGCGACATCGACGCCGAATGCACGCGCAGCACTATCGCCAACATGACCAGCCACGCCTACTGGAATCTCGCCGGCGAGTCAAGCGGCGACATACTCGACCAAATATTGACCATCCCGACCGACCGCTACTGTCCCACGGACGAACGGTTCATTCCGCTTGCCTGCGAGCCGGTCGACGGCACGCCCATGGACTTCCGCGCGCCAAAACGCATCGGCGACGCCATGCGGGCCGGATTCGAGGCCGGCGACGCGCAGCTCGCCGCCGCGCGCGGCTACAATCACGCGTTCGTGTTCGAGGACGCGCACGGGCAATTGCCGCACGCAACCTCCCTCAACCCCCGCACCGGGCTGCGCACGGTCGCGGTCGCGGCAAGCGAACGCACCGGCATTCGCATGACCGTGCTGTCGAACGCGCCGAGCGTGCTGCTGTACAGCGCCGGGTTCCTGGACGGCGTGCCCGGCACCGGCGGCCGAACGTATTGCCCGGCGGCCGGGTACGCGCTGGAACCCGGATTCGTGCCGAACGCCGTCAACAACGCTTCCGAACGCTCGCCGCTGCTGCCGGCCGGCAGCCACTATCATCTGGCGATCCGTTGGCGGTTTGACGCGGTCGGCTGAAATCGCGCCGAGCCATATCGCATCGGACCATATCGCGCCGGGCCATGGCGGAACCGTCGTGCCGGGCCATATCACGGTTTCATCACCCTCATCTCGCAGTTGTAGGTCCCCGACAGACGAATACGCCCTGGATCGGCGCGGAATGATCTGCCCCTGCCATTGGAAAATCAAGGGTTTTCAATCTCCGGTGGGCAGGCGACGTCCGTTCGCCGCCGATCAGGGACCTACAACTGCGAAATGCCCTGTGTAGGCGGGACAACCTTGCGGCCATCCCGCCCTCACAGGGCCGATTCCCGACGATCGGCGATCACACGCGGTCGACGAGGTAGACGCGCGAGGCGAAATCCGGGCCGAGATCGGTGTCGTCGATGCCGATGTGCATGAGTTCGCCGCCGGTGCGCGTCGCGTCGAACTTGCCGTCGGAGGAGACGATGTGGTACGAGGCGGTTTCGTCGAGGCCGCGCATCAGCAGGCGCGACTTGGGCCGGTTTGGCACGCCGAGGATCACGTAGTCGCCGACGATCGCGTGCGCACGATCGGCCGACACGCTCATCCACGCGGCCTGACGGTGGTCGTACGGCGCGCGCAGACGGTACAGGTCGCCGTTGTGCAGCAGCGACGCGTGCTCTTTGAAGAACGCGACCTGCTTGGCGATCTCGTCAAGATCGGACTCGGGTACGCTGGTCAGGTCCATTTCGTAGCCGAACGTGCCGAACATGGCCACGTTGGCGCGCGTGGCGAGGGACTCAGAACGGCCGGTCTGGTGGTTCGGCGTGATGGACACGTGCGCGCCCATCGTGGCGACCGGGAAGAAGTAGCTGGTGCCATACTGGATCGACAGGCGTTCGATCGCGTCGGTGTCGTCGCTGGTCCACGCCTGCGGCGAATACGCGAGGATGCCGTAGTCGAAGCGGGATCCGCCGGACGCGCAGCCTTCGATGATGAGGTCGGGGAACGCGGCGAACAGGCGCTCGTACAGCGCGTACACGCCGAGGATGTAGCGGTGCATGATCTCGCCCTGGTGCTCGGCGCCGCGCGTCGCGTCGAACGCTTCGGAGATGAAGCGGTTCATGTCCCACTTGATGTAGGCCACGTTCGCGGTCGAGAGGATCGCGTGCATCTGGCCGTAGATGTTGTCGACGACGGCCGGGTTGGCGAAGTTGAGCACGTACTGGTTGCGGTAGACGGACTGGCCGCGGCCGGGCGTGGCGATGATCCAGTCGGGGTGGGCGCGGTACAGGCCGGAGTCCTTGTTGGTCATTTCCGGCTCGAACCACAGGCCGAAGTCCATGCCGAGCGCGTTGATTTTGCGCGCGATGCCGGCGATGCCCTCGGGCAGGCGGTCCGGATTGGCCACCCAGTCGCCGAGGCCTGCCCGGTCGGACGTGCGCGCGCCGAACCAGCCGTCGTCGAGCACGAACAGTTCGATGCCGGCCTTCTTGGCGAGGCCCGCGAGTTCGAGCAGTTTGTCTTCGGTGAAGTCGAAGTACGTGGCCTCCCAGTTGTTGATGAGCACCGGGCGTTCGCGGCGCGCCCACTGCGGGCGCTGCAGGTGGTCGAGCACGATGCGATGGAAGCTTTGGCTCAGCGCGTTGAGGCCGTTGCCCGTGTAGTCGAGCAGCGCTTCGGGCGTGGCGAATTCGTCGCCGGGGCCGAGCGCCCACTGGAATCCGAGCGGGTTGATGCCGAGCTGGAGTCTGGTCGCGCCGTACGTGTCGACTTCGGCGTGCAGGTCGAAGTTGCCGGAGTAGACGAACGCGAGGCCGAACGCTTCGCCCGCGTCCTCGGTGGTGGCGGGCCGCGCGAAGATCGCGTTGGGGCTGAAGTACGGGCCGCTTGCGCCGCGCAGCGATTCGATCTGCTGGATGCCGGGGTGCAGCGGCTGCGTGTGCGGCTCGCGTTCGCGCGCCCACGCGCCGGTGAATTCGGTCATCGTGTAGTCGCTGTCGGGCAGGTCGAGGCTGAGGCTGGCGGCGCGTTCCAGCGTGAGCTGCTGGTCGCCGTCGTTGCGGATGACGGCGCTGCGCGCGATGACCGGTTCGTCGCGGAAGATCGTGTACCGCAGCGTGACGGCGAGACCGATGAGCTCGTCCCTGAGTTCGATGGACAGCGTCGCGGCCTCGTCCGCGGCCGCGTGCGTGGACGGCATGCCAGCCAGTGCGGGCTTGCCGCCGGCGATCGTGTGGCCGACGTAGCGCAGGTCGGTGACGTGCGATCCGTTCGGCTGGCCGACTTCGATGGCCGGGTGGCGGTAGTCGCCGCGGCCGAATTCGGGGTAGGCGAAGCGCTCGTGTTCGGCGTAGCGCGACGCGCCCTCCTCCACGGTGGACGACTGGACGCGGAAGCGATCGTCGACGAGGTAGCCGAAGTCGCCTGCCGCGGGCACGGCCGCGCCGGTGTACAGGTTGACGAGCTTGCCTTCGAGCACGCCGAGGATGACGCTGACCTGCCCGTTGTGCAGGTGGAACTGGACGGGCGCCTGGCTTGCGGGGTCGGCGTTGACGGTGATGAGGTTGGGGAACGACTGCGGTTCAGCCATGGCTTCGATGCTCCTGAGATGATGTCGCTGAGTGTCTCTGGTTACGCGCGCCGCCACCGCCGTTCGGCACCGGCACGCCATTCGCACCCCAGTCTAGGACCACCCCAAGAGTTAACGATAACTCTGCGCGAATCACTCGCCGCGATGGTCGACCGCGATCGCGTCGAGGCGGGCGCGGAAGCGCGGCCAGTCGGTCTTCATCGCGGTCAGGAGCTTGCGGTTCGGGACCTCGTCGATCGGAATCCACTCGATCTTCATGCTCTCGTCGTCGTTCGCGCGAGGAGTCACCGTGTGCCCCGGCTTCTCGAACGCGAACACCGTGGTGTACGCCCACGTGCCGTGGTCCTCGCGGTAGGAGCCGACCACCTCGATATCCTCCGGCGTAATGTTCGCCTCCTCGTAGCTTTCGCGCAGCGCGCCCTCGATCGGCGACTCGCCGTCCGCGGTGGCGCCGCCCGGAATGCCCCACGTGCCGCCCTCGGCGCTCCACGCGGCGCGGTGCTGCATCACCACGTCGGTCACGTTGCCGGCCGCGTCGCGCCGGGCCAGCAGCACGCCGGACGCACCGTTCGTGCCCCAGTGCCGGCGCCCGCACGCGCAGTCGATCCATCCGTCGCCCGGCTGGTGCACGTTCTCCTTGGGCGGGGTCAGCCCGCGCGGATCGGCCTTGTCCGACGGGAACAATTCGCCGCGATCCACGTTCCACAGATCGGTCCATTCCACGCCGAGCTCGCCGGTCAGACGGCGCAGCAGCGGCAGGCTGATGCCGATAATGCCGTGCGGATCGCCCTCGATCGAGTCGATGAACGCGCCACCGAAGCCCTCCAGCGTGAACGATCCCGCCACCTCGAGCGGCTCGCCGGTCGCCAGATAGCGTTCGATGTCCAGGTCGGAATAATCGCAGAAGTGGATCTTCGCATAGCTCGTGCCGCGCACCGCACGACCGGACGCGAAGTCGATCAGGCAGTGGCCGGTCCACAGTTCGCCGGTGCGCCCACGCATCGCCTTGAGCCGTTCGCGCGCCACGTCGACGCTGTGCGGCTTGCCATAGCATTCGCCGTCGAACAGGAACATCGAATCGCAGCCGACGATCAGCGGGCCGACTTCGGCGCGTGTGAGTCCCGGCTGCATGGCGACGACGTTCGAGATCGGCTCGGCGACCGTCGGCACGTCCACGCCGGAGAAGTCGCGCGTCGTCGCGTTCGCGTCGTCGCCGGCCGCCGACTTGCCCATGTCGGGAGTGCCGGCCGCAGCCACGGCCCCCGGCACGTCGTCGACGGACACGGTTCCGTCGGCCGAATCGTCGCGTTCCGTTTCCCGCGCGAGCTGCGCGGACTGCAACGGGTAGGCGATCACGCGCTCGCCGGTCGCCGCGGCGGCCGCGTCGGCCACGTGGCGATACGCCTGATACACGGCGTGCGCTTTGGCCGAGGCGAGGATGAGCACGCGCTTGTCGACGGTAAGCGTCTCCACGTCGACGCCCTCCTCGCGCGCGGCGGCGGCCAGTGCGGCCGGCTCGTCGACGTGCGAGACGCGGATGGTCGGACAGATGCCGGCCGAGTACAGCACGTCGCGGCGCGGCTTCGACTTGGATGCGAGAATCAGCGGAATGGACATGACTGGCCTCACTTTTCGCTTGGAAAACGCTCGGAATAATCAGACCGGGGCGCGACCCGCACCAACGGACCGCGCCCCGGGTTCTCCAGCCATGCTACCGCACGCGATTACTTGCGCTCGATTTCCACGCCCTTGGCGTTGACGGTCGGGTGCAGCACGCGCCAGTGGCCGTCGGACAGGCGGTCGCCGGCCACATGCTCAATGGCTTCGGCCTCGTCGCCGTAGTGCAGCACGAGCACGCACGGGCCGGCACCGGACACCATGGCCGCGTAGCCGCGGGAGCGCAGGGCTTTGATGAGCTCCCACGAGGGGGCCATGAGGTCCTTGCGGTACGGCTGGTGCAGCCGGTCCTGCGTGGCGGCGAACAGCAGCGCGTTCGGGTCGGAGGACGCGGCAAGCGCGCCCGGGTTCATCGCGGCGGCCATGAGCGCCACGCGCGACACGTTGAACACGGCGTCCTTGTACGGCACCGCGGCGGGCAGCGCCTCGCGCGCCTTTTCGGTGCTCAGCTCGTAGTCGGGCACGAACACGGCGGTGCGGATCTTCGGGTCGACGCGGTACTTGACGGTGTGGAAGCCGCCGTGCAGCGGCTCTCCGCCCGGGATTGGCACGGAGCCGACGCCTTCGGCCGTGTCGAAGTTCCACGAGACGGTCATGCCGCCGTAGACGGCCGGCGCGACGTTGTCCGGGTGTCCTTCGATCGCGGCGGCCAGTTCAAACACGGCGTCGCGGTTGAGGTCGTCGTCGTGCGCGAACGCGGCCGCGGCGGCGATGCCGGCGACGATCGCCTCGGCGGACGATCCCATGCCGCGCGCCTGCGGGATGTTGTTGTGTGCTTCGAGGATGAAGCCCACACGGCCCAGGCCGAAGGTTTGGCAGGCGCGGCGGAAGGTGGAGACCACCAGATGCGTTTCGTCGCGCGGCAGCGTGTCCTCGCCCTCGCCGTAGATGAGCACCTGCGCGGCGCGGTTCGACGGGTCGGCGCTCAACGTGAACGTGAGCTCGTCGTGATAGTCGAGCGCGAGGCCGACGGTGTCGAAGCCGGAGCCCAGATTGGCGCTCGTGGCCGGCACGCTGACCTTGACCTGTCTGCAGATCGGTTCCATGTGTCCCCCTATGAAAAACTGAATCGAGCGCCGCGCGATGACGTGCTATCGGCCTCGCGCGGCGCTCCCGATGCTGTGGGCGCCCGTCAGTCCAGCACGCGCAGGATCGACGGCTCGCCGGTCACGAAGTCGAGCTTGCGCACGGCTTCAACGGTCTTGCGCAGCGTGACCTCGTCGGTCTGGTGCGTGACGATGCGCAGCTGCTGGATTTCGCCGTCGTAGCCCGGGTCGTTGAGCGTGGGCTTCAAGTCCTGGTTGACGCCGTTGATGGACACGCCGTTGTCGGCGAATTCCTTGGCGATGGCGGCCAGCACGCCCGGCTTGTCGTGGATGAGGAAGCGCACAGCGAACGCGGCGCGGCTCGCCTCGATCGGAGCCTTGGGCAGGTTGTTGTACATCGGGATGGTCGGGCCAGTGCAGCCCTGCGCGATGTGGCGCGCCTCGGCGACCACGTCGCCGACGACGGCGGAGGCGGTCGGCGCGCCGCCCGCGCCGCGGCCGTAGAACATGAGGTCGTCGGCCGCCTCGGCCTTGACGAAGATCGCGTTGAACGAGCCGTGCACGGAGGCCAGCGGGTGCGTTTCGGGGATGAGCGCCGGGTAGACGCGCGCAGAGACGCCCGCCTCGCCGTTCTCGACGACGGCGAGCAGCTTGATGACCTTGTGTTCGGCGGTCGCGGCGGCGATGTCGTCGGCGGTGATCTTGGTAATGCCTTCGACCGACACGTCGTCGATCGTCACGTTGGTGTGGAAGCCGAGCGTGGCCATGATGGCGGCCTTGTTCGCCGCGTCGTGGCCCTCGATGTCGCCGGTCGGGTCGGCTTCGGCGTAGCCCCTGGCCTGTGCGTCCTTGAGCACGTCGTCGAACTGGAGACCCTTGGTGGTCATCTCGTCGAGGATGTAGTTGGTGGTGCCGTTGACGATGCCGAGCATGCTCGTCACCTTGTCGCCGGCCAGCGATTCGCGCAGCGGCAGTAGGAACGGGATCGCGCCGCCCACGGCCGCCTCGAAGTAGATGTCGACGCCCTTGGCGGCGGCCGCGTTGTAGATTTCGGGGCCGTACTTGGCCAGCAGCGCCTTGTTGGCGGTCACGACGGACGCACCGGATTCGATCGCGGCCATGACGAACGTGCGGGCCGCGCCGGTGCCGCCGATGAGCTCGATGACGATGTCGGCGTTCGTGGCGACCTTCATCGTGTCGGTGGTCAGCAGCGACTTGTCGATCCACGGATAGTTCACTTCGTCCGGGTCGAGGCAGGCGACGCCGACCAGTTCGATCGGACGACCGATGCGCGCGGCAAGCTCGTCCTTCTGCTCGACGAGCAGGCGCGCGGTCTGCGATCCTACGGTTCCCGCGCCCAGAAGTCCCACGCGGATGGGGGTTTCGTTCAGCTGTGCCACAAGCATCCTTTCGGCCAAGTCCGCCGGTCGGCGGCCATCACAATTCCTCCACCATCCTACGAACCGAATTCGACACGCCGCAGCGCAACGTTCCTAACTAAAAACATCAGACGTCTGTCCGTCCCCGCTTCCAAGCGCGAGTAGCCCTCACGGACGTTTAGTTTTCGCGGACGCAATGAGACCGTAAAGAAACTTAACAAAATGTCCCTAAAGTGCGTTCCCAGTGCCGTACCATGGTTGCTTAGCGATGAAAACCGCTGCGACAAGGTCCGGTACCAACGATGGCGCCAGGCTGTTTGACGACGAACTTCAGCGGCGAACAAAGAAGAAAGACGTCATCGCCAAAACCCTCAGAGGGAGGTTGGAATGAAAGAGTACATCCAGCGCATGGGCCGTTCGCTCATGCTGCCCGTCGCCTGCCTGCCGGCGGCGGCGCTGTTCGTAGGCATCGGCAACTGGATCGCAAGCTTCACCGGCGGCGACGTGGTCTCCACGTTCCTGACCACGGCCGGCGGCGCGGTCCTGAACAATCTGGGCATCCTGTTCGCTGTCGGTCTGGCGTTCGGCATGTCCCGCGACCAGCACGGCGCGGCGGCGCTCGCCGGCCTCGTCGGCTTCCTGACGCCGATGACGCTGCTGGTTCCGGACGCGGCGTCGAAGTTCCTCGGCTACGCGGACGCGGCCAAGATGCAGGAGACGGCGCTCAACACCTACAACGCGTTCTCCAAGATGAACAACGGCAACGTGTTCATCGGCATCCTCGCCGGCCTGATCGCCGCCGCCATGTACAACAAGTTCCACGAGGTCAAGCTGCCCGCCGCATTGAGCTTCTTCAGCGGCAAGCGCCTCGTGCCGATCGTCACGGTCGCGCTCATGTCGGTTGTCTCGCTCATCCTGCTGTTCATCTGGCCGCTCGTGTTCGGCTGGCTGACCGCCTTCGGCGAGGCCATCATGTCGCTCGGCGCGGTCGGCGCCGGCATCTACGGCTTCGCGAACCGTCTGCTCATCCCGACCGGCCTGCACCACGCGCTCAACAACGTGTTCTGGTTCAACATCGCCGGCATCGACGACATCGCCCGCTTCTGGCAGGGCGCCGCCTACCAGGGCGACCCGGTCACCATCGCCGGCTACCATCCGGGCATGTACCAGGCCGGCTTCTTCCCGATCATGATGTTCGGCCTGCCGGCCGGCGCTTTCGCCATCTACAAGAACGCCCGCCCGGAGCGCAAGAAGGCCATCGGCTCGCTCATGCTGGCCGCCGGCGTCGCCGCGTTCTTCACCGGCGTGACCGAACCGCTCGAGTTCTCCTTCATGTTCGTCGCCTTCCCGCTGTACGTGGTGCACGCGGTGCTCACCGGCATCTCCGTGGCCGTTGCCGCCGCAATGAACTGGACGTCCGGCTTCAACTTCTCCGCCGGCTTCGTCGACTTCATCCTCAGCTGGCCGCTCGCGCACAAGCCGTACATGCTGATCGTGCAGGGCCTCGTGTTCGCCGTCATCTACTACTTCGTGTTCGACTTCGCGATCAAGAAGTTCAACCTGATGACCCCGGGCCGCGAGCCTGAGGAGGCCGTCGCCGACACCGCCATCACCGAAGCCAAGGGCGACGACAAGTACACGCTGCTCGCCTCCCGCCTGTACGAGGCGCTCGGCGGCAAGTCCAACGTCGTCTCCGTCGACAGCTGCACCACGCGCCTGCGCCTCATCCTGCGCGACGCCACCGCGGTCGACACGGAAGCCATCAAGAAGACCGGCGTGCCGGCCATCAAGCCGATCGACAAGACCAACCTGCAGATCATCGTGGGCACGGACGTGCAGTTCGTGGCCGACGAGATGAACCGCATCGTGGCGCGCGAGGGCATCGCCCCAAAAGCGTAAAGGCGGTTCCCGCAGCCGCCGCGCAACCCGCTAAGCCGGCCCCGAAGCCGGTTTCAGCCCCAGCCGCGACTGCAGGTTCCGCCAGCAGCATCCTGGCCCCTGTCGACGGTTCGATCAAGCCGATCGAGGACGTTCCCGACGACACGTTCGCCGCGAAGATTCTCGGCGACGGATTCGCCGTGGTCCCCGCCTCGGCCACGATCGTAGCCCCAGTTTCCGGCAAGGTGACCACCGTGGCCAATGCGCGCCACGCCGTGGGCATCACCACCGATTCCGGCGTGGAGGTGCTCGTGCACGTGGGCGTCGACACCGTCCAGCTGGGCGGCGAGCCGTTCACCGTGCATGTCGAAACCGGTCAGGACGTCAAGGCCGGTGCCCCGATCATCGACGTGGACTGGGCCGCCATCAAGGCAGCCGGCAAGCCTACCGACGTGATCGTGGTGTTCACCAACCCGTCGCTCATCAACGACCTGTCAATCACCGCTCACGGTGCAGTCGCCGCCGGCACCCCGGTCGGCACCCTCGCCTGATCCGCTCCGCGATCCATAACCGAAGAACCATAACCGAATATGAGAAGGGGCCTTCCGGTTCATCCGGAAGGCCCCTTCTCGCGTTCAGCATCGCCCGGAATCACGCGCAAACGCGATTCGCATCAGCGATTCGCTTCGTATCAGCCGAGATCCCAGCTCAGCAGGTCGTCGATCGTCTGACGGCGGATCATCACGTGCGCACCCTCCTCAGACACGCCCACAACCGCCGGAATCAGCGCCTGATTGTAGTTGCTCGCCATCGTGCGGCCGTACGCGCCGGTCACCGGCACGGCGAGCACGTCGCCGCGCTTCAGGTCGGCCGGCAGATGGTCCTCGTGCACGATGATATCGCCCGACTCGCAGTGCATGCCGACCACGCGCACGAGCATCGACTCGTCCGAACCGCGGCGGTTCGCGAGCTTCACCGTGTAGTCCGCGCCGTACAGCGCCGGACGGATGTTGTCGCTCATGCCGCCGTCCACGGACACGTACACGCGCTCGCTGATCGGCTCGCCGGCCTTGTCGGTCGGCTGGTGGCCTTCTGCGTCCGCACTGAGCAGCACGTGCTTGATCGTGCCGACGCGGTACAGCGTGACGCCGGCGGGCGCGACGATCCAGCGTCCCGGCTCGAACGAGATCGCGGGCGCGGGCATGCCGAGCGCACGGTTGATCGACGCGACCGCATCGGCCAGACGGCCGAGCTCCGCGTCGATGTCCATCGAATCCTCGCCGTCCGTGTACGCGACGGAATAGCCACCGCCAAGGTCGACTTCGGGCAGCGTGAACGCGTCGGTCGCGTAGAACGTCTTGCGCAGGAGCATCATGCGCTTGGCGGCCTGGATGAACGCGTCCGCGTCGTGGATGTTCGAGCCGATGTGCGAGTGCACGCCGACCAGCTCGAGCACGTCCTGATGACGCTGGATCTCCTTGAGTACGGCGAGCGCCGGGCCGTCCGCCACGGCGGTCATCGCGGCGGCGAGCGCACGGTCATCGGCCGAGACCTCTTCGCCGTGCAGGTCGTACGGATACTTGATGTCGTAGCGCAGCTGGCGTTCCGGCTTGGCCGCGTTCGTCTCGTCGGACGCGTCGGCCGCGGTGTCGGCCGAGTCATGCCGCTCCCCCACGCGCGCGTTCGTCACGGCCGGGGTCACGCCGGTCAGGTCGTCGAGGATCGACAGCACGGACGCGTCCGCGCCGGCCGGCAGCAGCGGCACGCCGAACTTCTGGTCCTCGTGCGCGGTGGAGATGTACTCGTGGCCGCCGGCGTGGATGCCGGACGTGACGCGCAGCATGACGCGGGCGCGCTTGCCGAGGCGCTTGGCGATCGCGGCGATGCGGGCCGGCTCGTTCGGCTCGTCGACGACGATTTTCGCGAAGCCCTGTTCGATCGCGAGTTCGATTTCCGCGTCGGACTTGTTGTTGCCGTGCAGCACGAGGCGGCGGCCGGGGGCTCCGGCGGCGAGCGCGATGCGCATTTCGCCCATCGTGCACGTGTCGACGTACATGCCGGCGGCGAGCACGAGGCGCACGATTTCCTTGGACAGGAACGCCTTGCCGGCGAAGCTGACGTGCGTGGTGGAGTTGTTGAACGCGCGCGCCGCGGCGGTGACGAAATGCTTGGCGCGGTTGGCGACCTCGTCGGTGTCGATGAGATACAGCGGCGAACCGAATTCGTCAAGCAGTGATTCGGCGGTGCGCCCGTGGAACGTGATCGCGCCGGTCGCGGGATCCACGGCCGTGGCGGCCGGCCAAATGGGACTGATTGCCATAGGTGGTTCCTCATTCTCTATGATTTTGGCTCCCCTAAGGAGGAGCCAAGGAAGATCACATCTTCTCGGGACGCACAGTCCAGTGGACTGTGCGTAGCAGCGAACAGCGAAGCGTCGTGAGCGTCGCAAAACACAGCAACGGCCGAAGGCCGTTACATCTTGTCCGGGGCAGTGACGCCGAGCAGGTCGAGGCCTTCGGCGATCACGGTGCGCACGGCGTCGTTGAGCTTGAGTCGCGCGGCGGCGCGGGCCGGTTCCGGAGCCTTGGCGATGCGCACGGCTTCGCGCTCGGCCTCGTCTCCGCGGGTTTCCGGATCGGTGAGTTCCATCGGCACGACGCGCTCCACGTTGTACCACTTGTGGTACGCGGCGGCCAGATCCTCAAGATAGTGCGCCACGCGGTGCGGTGCGCGCGCGTCGCCGGCGAGCGTGAGCAGCGCCGGCCACTGGGCGAGCGCGGCGAGCACTTCGCCGTCCGCCTCGGTGTCGAGCAGCGCGAGATCTGCGCCCTCATACGTGATGCCGGCTGCTTCCGCGTTGCGGTCCACATTGCAGGAGCGTGCGTGCGCGTACTGCACGTAGTACACCGGGTTGTCGTTGGAGTGCGACGCGAGCAGGTTCAGGTCGATGTCGACCGGCGAGTTGTAGTCGGTGCGCGCGAGCGAGTAGCGGGACGCGTCCACGCCGATCGCCTCGACGAGATCGTCGATCGTGACGACGTTGCCGGCGCGCTTGGACATGCGCACGGCCTTGCCGTCCTTGAGCACGTTGACGAGCTGGCCGATGAGGATCTGCATGTTTTCGCCCGGCTTGTCGCCGAAGGCGGCGCACATGGCCATCATGCGGCCGATGTAGCCGTGGTGGTCGGCGCCGAGCATGTAGATCGCCACGTCGGCCGGGTCGGTCGCGCGGTGGCGCTTGTTCCAGTAGTAGGCGATGTCGGCCGCGAAGTACGCGTATTCGCCGTTGGACTTGAGGATCACGCGGTCCTTGTCGTCGCCGTGCTTGGTCGACTCGAACCAGGTCGCGCCGTCCTTCTCGTAGATGTCGCCGCGCTCACGCAGCACGCTGATCGCGCGTTCGACCTCGCCATCGGTGTACAGGCTGTTCTCGTGGAACCACACGTCGAAGTGGACACGGAATTCCTTCATGGACTTGCGAATCTCGTCGAACATCATCGGCACGGCGCGCTTGCGGAACTCTTCGCGCTGTTCGGAGTCGCCTTCGCCGAGCGGGTTGCCGTCCTTGTCGAGGCCGCCGTCGACGCGCGGCAGGGCGAGCACGTCCACGCCGTCGGCTTCGGCCTCGGCGATCACGCGGTCGGCGATTTCGTTGATGTACGCGCCCTTGTAGCCGTCGATCGGCGTTTCCTCGCCGTGTGCGGCGGCGACGAGCGACTTGGCGAAACGGTTGATCTGCTCGCCGTGGTCGTTGAAGTAGTATTCGCGCACGACCTTCGCGCCGTTCGCCTCGAGCACGCGGGCCATGGAGTCGCCGGTGGCGGCCCAGCGGGTGCCGCCGATGTGGATCGGTCCGGTCGGGTTGGCAGAGACGAATTCGAGGTTGAGCGTCTTGCCAGCGAGATGCGTGTTCTTGCCGAACGTGGAGAAGCCGCGCTCGTCGGAGGGCGCGTCGAGCACCTGGTCGACGACGGCCGCGGCGGACGCGGAGTCGAGCGTGATGTTGATGAAGCCAGGGCCGGCCACTTCGACGGACTTGACACCTTCGGCGGCGGTGAGTCCGGCCGCGAAGAGTTCGGCCAGATCGTGGGGCTTCATGCCGGCCTTCTTAGCCAGCTGCATGGCCGCGTTCGAGGCCCAGTCGCCGTGCGCGCGATCCTTCGGACGCATGACGGCGAGCTTCTCGACAGGCGGGATCAGGTCATCGGTGAGGTTGCCGGCCTTGCCGGACGCAACCAGTTCATGGGCAATATGCGAAATCAGTTCGCTCAGGGCTTCAGGACTCATTCTCCCCAGTCTACCGGCCCGTCTGACAGCCGACGACGGCTTCTTGATCTTGTCGTCGAGCATCGCGTAGACGGCCCGTCCGGACAGTCTGATGATCGTCGAAGAGCAATGAGCATCATCCGAGAACACTGCCGAGCATATCGTTGGCCGACCATACGGTGAGGTTCGGCTCGTTGCGCGAGCGGGCGGTTTGGGCGAGTCCGTCGGTTTTGACGAACAGCGCATAATGCCGAGTGCCGTATCCGGGGATGAGGTCGGCTCGTGAACGGAGCGTCGCCGTGGTTTCGGCGATATTGAGCGTGTTTTTCCATTTGCATTCGCCGAGCAGGATTGTCTTGTCGCGAGGACTGGCAGCGATCACGTCGATGTCGGTTTCCTGGCGCAGACGCGGATCAGTGCCCCACCATTTGCCGAACGTCGTGGCCCGAAACGGCAGCAGACTCTGCCGGTTGGCGCGTACGAGCCATTGCTCGCACACGGTTTCGTACTGTTGGCCGACGTAAGTGTCCAAAGCCGGACCGGCGATATCCGTCAGGGCGAGATCGCCGTCTCCGCGTTCGATCAGATCCGTGTTCGGGGCGACGAACCGATACCAGAACGCGAAGAACGGGTCGGCGAACGACCACAGCCCCTTACGAGTACGGGTCGGGTCTTCTCCAAAAGGCACCTTGCGTTCGATCAGGTTCAAGTCCGATAAAACGCTCAGATACTTGCTGACCGATGAAGACGAGGCCAGTCCCGCCTTGCCGGCGATGTCATTCTGCCGGGTGGCGCCCGAGCCGACGGCATTCAGCACCGAGTTGTACACGGCGATGTCGCGCAGCTCCTGCCTGAGCAGCATCAGCGGTTCTTCGTACAGCAGACCGCTGGTATCGAACATGAGGCGCGAAACGTTATCCTCGTAGGAGCGGTCCGATCTCAGCTGCTTGAGATAGTACGGCGTGCCGCCGAACGTGGCATAGTATCGAACGACGTCCTCGGTCGACGCGAACGGGATCATGCGCGCCGCGTCGAATACGTCGAACGGCTTGACGTGCATTTGCGCGGTTCGCCGGCCGTACAGCGGGCTCTTGTAGCCGAGGACCTCGCTTTCCATGAATCCTTCGTTGCTACCGCACAGCACCATCATCATGTTCGTGTCCTGGAAACCGTGATCGATGGTCACCTGCAGGATCGACGGCAACGATTTCTCATTCATCGCCGCGTACGGAAACTCGTCGAACACGAACAAGATGCGTCGCGAACCGTTTTGTCGTGTCTTGTCCACGATGAAATCAAACGCATCCTGCCACAGGCCGAACGCCGGCCGTGACGCCGTTTCCCCGAAGAAACGGTAAATCTCACGGGAGAAATCCCGCAGATTCGCCGCGGAAGTCTGCTGGCGCGCGGTGAACATCAGCGTATCCCGGCTTCGTGCGAACTCGTCCAGCAGCGCCGTTTTGCCCACGCGTCGACGCCCGTACATCACCAGCATCTGGAAATCGTCTCGATCCCACAAATCCTGCATCACCGACAGTTCATGCTCACGCCCGACAAACACAACATGCTCCTTCAGTATGATACTTACGAGTATCATACCAATATATGCGTTTTATGCGCGCCTTATGCGCGACGTGTTGCAATACCGTTGGAATTTGGTCAACCGTCAAGCCAGCGCGTATTCGCCGGCGGCCCGGCGCAACTGTTCGACGTCCTCGCCGAGGAATCCGGCCGCACCTTGTTTGATAAACGATCGTGCAGTGCGCGCGTCGTTGACCGCGCCCACGTACACGGGCACGTCGTGCCGTCGCGCCTCGCGCAGGAACGTGCGCGTCGCCTCGCGTGCGCGCACAACGACGAAGTCCATCGGCAGTTCGTGCCCGTTCCAATCGCCGCCGCGCGCTACGTCGCCGTGCGTTCCGCCGCCATCCGCACCGTCGCCGCCGTGCTTGCCGCCGGATCGTCCGCCGCGGCCGGTACGACCGCCGCGTGCGAGCCGGTCGAGCAGCCGCGTGCGCAGGTCGCGGATGTCCCAGCCGGTGAGCTGGGGTTCACCGCTCGCGCACAGGCCGATGCGCCAGTTCGGTTCGCGCTGCTTGAAGACGACGAGCGCTTCCCGACTGGTGGACATGATCATGAGATTGTTGGTGAACCGCGCCGCTTCGACCGAACGGATGACCGTGTCGGCAACGGTCCGAGCGTGACGGTCGTCGGTTTTGACGTGCAGCAGCAGACCGAGATGGCCGCGCGTGCCTTGCGCCGCGCGTAATGCCTGATACAGCGTGGGGATGCGATAGTTCTGCCCGTTCTGCCGCATGGTCATGCGCTGCAGTTGACGCAGTCGCGTGCGCGAGACGATCACGTTGCGCCCGGCAGCGCTCAGACGTCCGGTCGCGCGGTCGTGGAAGACGACGGGTTCACCGTCGGCGGTAAGCCGTATGTCGATTTCCGCATAGTCCGCACCGATCGCGTCGGCGCCACGGATGGCGGCGAGCGAGTTTTCGGGAGCGCGCGCGTCGCCGCGATGCGCGATGACGGCCGGCGCCGTGCCATTCGCACCGGAATGCGCGACGTCGATCAGCCTGCCGAGGCCGACGGCCACGTCGCACACCAGCATCGCCGCGACGAGCACGACGGCGACGATCGCAAACACGCCGCGTCGTCCGCTCGCGTTCAACCTGCGCATCACTCTCCGCCTTTCCATCCGTCCGTCGTTCCGACGACTGTCATTCCGTCAATCGTCACGCACACGTACGGACCGTTATATATCGCGCGCATCGTGCACACAACGCAGCCGAAACGCATATGACAAAGCCGCCGCCGATCCTTCCCCCGGCGCAAACCGGCAGGGATCGGCGACGGCTTTCAGCCTACGCAGCGACTCGCGTGCCAACCATCAGTCCCAAGAATGATGACTGCTGTGCCTCAAAGCGAACCCGTTAGGGGTGCAACGTCACAGCACGGCGATGGCGTCGATTTCGACGAGCGCACCCTTCGGGATGTCGTTACCGCCGAACGCGCAGCGGGCCGGCTTGACGGAGCCGATGAACACTTCGGCGTAGCGGGCGTCGACCTCCTTGAAGTCCTCGACGTTCTTGAGATAAATGGTGGCGCGGCACACGTGCTCAATGCCGGTGCCGGCCGCGTCGAGGATGCACTTGATGTTCTTGAGCGCCTGCGCGGCCTGCTCGCCCGCGGTCGGGCCGGCCAGTTCGCCGGTAGCCGGGTCGATGCCCAACTGGCCGGAGACGAACACGAATCCGTTGGCCTTGACCGCCTGGCTGTACGCGCCCAGCGCCGCCGGCGCCTCGGAGGTGGCCACCGCTTCCATCTTCTCGCTCATGATATTGCTCCTTTGACACATCACCGGCCGGTCTTGCCGACCGTCCGTATCATCCGTCGCGCCCATCGTTTGCCGATCGCCGCTTACACCCGCGCGGAACCCCGCACTTGGCTTCAATATAGCCCTCCCGCACCGGTTCCCGGCGGCTGGTGTCCGCATGAGGGAACAGGCACGATGGTCACTCATTGGAAGAATGAGACATTCTTGGCAAAGCGTGACAGCCGAGCTGTCACACACCGTGAGGAACACCGTGCAAAAGCAAGATATGACAACCCCAATGATCCTTGAAACCTTGGAATTCCAAACAAAACGGTTCATCGGCCGGGATCATCCGGCACGGCGCCTTGTCACGCCCGGAAAGAATCTCGGAAAACCTGCCGGGTCTGACATTGCGCCATGTCATACTCCGGTCGTCTCCACGCTATCTCGGCAAAGCATGACATGTCATAAACACAGACTCTGCACACTGTGCTGGCATTGCCGCATCCCGCACTTTTCTGCATCATCGTCGTTTTTTCTGCATCATTGAAGGATAAAATGATGCAGAAAAACAAGCAGAACGATCGATAACTGGATCGAACAGCAGACCGTCGATCCTGAGCGAAGAACGGGGCACCGTGCGCCAGCAATGTACCCGATATGTACCCGATATGTACCCGATATGACAAAACGGCGTAACTCCAAGAACCTTAAATCCTTGGAATTACGCCATTCTTGTGGGCCCAAAGGGGATCGAACCCTCGACCTTCTGTTCCGGAGACAGACGCTCTATCCACTGAGCTACGGACCCAAGCACGCCACTACTTTACACGCCGCCCTGACCGAATGCACGCGCACCACGCCGAAACATGCCTACACTGGTTTCATGGACGAGAATATGAACGATTTCGAGTACGAACGGCGGTTCTTCTGCCGTTCGCTGCCGCCGGAGGCCGACGATGGGGACGCTCCGGCATTGATCGTGCAAAGCTACTACGTTCATGACGACAACTACGCGCTACGCGTGCGCCTGTCGACCCGTGCGGTGCGCGTGACGATGACGCCCGATCTCGATCCGCTCGCCGTACTCGACGAATACCGCGACGATTTCCGCGAAGCGTACGTGACGGTCAAAGGCCCGTCCGTGGGCGGCACGCGCTACGAGGCCGAGCGCGAGATCGACTCGCGCATCGCGGCCGAGCTGATCATGCGCGGCGGCGCGCCGATCATCAAGAACCGGTATTCCGTGTGGCTCAACGAGGACGGCTGGAGCATCGACGTGTTCGGCGGACCGAACGCGCCGCTCGTGGTCGCTTCGGCGCAACGGTCCACGCCGGTCACGAACCTTGTTATTCCGAAATTCTGTGTGACCGAGATCACCGATCAGCCGCGCTTCAGTAACGACGGTCTCGCCGCGCGCCCGTTCGATAGCTGGCGGGCCGACTTCGAGCGTGAACTCGCCGAAGACGGCCCGCAGTTCCAGCAGCTGTTCGGCCGCAACCGCATGGCGTGACGCGCGTGACGCTCGCGTCGCAACCGCACAAACGCAGCCACGACGCGAGCAGCACAATGCCGACCGCCCGGCACCCCGCTCAGTACATGAGCGTGGCGAGGCGGCGGCGAGCGCGCTTGAGCCGCTCGTCTGCCGGGTCGGGGATCAGGAAGTATTCGAGCAGACGCTTGCGCACCGGCTCAAGCTCGTCCGTATGGCCGGCCGCAAGATAGTCGAGCAGACGATCGAACGCGTCGGCGATCTGCCCGCCGATCATGTCCACGTCGGCCACGGCCAGCTGCGCGTCGACGTCGTCGGGATGCGCGGCCGCGGCAGCCCGCACTTCGCGCACATCCGCATTGGCCGAACGGGCGAGCAGCAGCGCCTTGGCACGTTCGCGCGCGGCGACCTTGTCGTTCGGATCGGATTCAAGCACCTTCTCATAGGCAACGGCCGCGCCGGCATAGTCGCCGGCCTGCGCAAGCTGGTGCGCCTCCGCATGCTCCGGCGGAATCTGCTCGGCGGGAGCGGCACCCGAGCCAGCGCCCGCAGCACCGTCGGCGGACGGATCGCCCGAATACGGCGCGGTGCCGGTCACGCCGGCCTGTTGCGCGGCCTGAATGAGCTTGGGCAGCACCTGATCGGTGATCTGCTTCAGTTCTTCGTCGGACGGCAGTCCTTCGAGAATCGGCATCGGACGGCCGCCGATCAGCGCGAACAGCGCGGGCGCGCCCTGCACCTGGAACGCCTGCGCGATGGACGGGCTGGAGGCGATGTCGATGCGGCTGAGCTGGATCTGGCCGTTGAGCTTGTTGACCGCGTCGCCGAGTGCGCGGGCCATGGGGAACAGGCGGTCGTCGGTGGGCACCCACAGCAGCAGCAGGATCGGGAACGTGGCGGACGTCTGCACCATCGCCTGGAACGTGTTTTCGGTGGTGTCGATCACGTATCCGCCGGCCGCGGGCGCGCCGCCCGCCTGTCCGGGTTCGGCCTTCACCTGATGCTTCAGCGCCTCCAGGTCCACGGCTCCCGCGAGGGACACGCCGGGATGGAACTCCTGCTGATCCGCCATATTGCCTCCCATGTTGTTGCGTGTCACGCGTTGTCACGCCTTGCCACGCATCGCCGCACGCACACACGTTGCACGCGCGCCTTTCCGATCATCCGTCCAACTGCACCACACGATGATGCAACCGAACGGTCTTTCCGATTATCGCCAGATACGAAAAACCGGCGTTGGAACACACTATAGTTCCAGCGCCGGCTCATTCCCCGTGCAAACGCGCGTTTGCACTCTCAGCGTGAGACGCTCACTTCGCCTCGACCTTGACGACCTCGCGGTCCGCGCCCACCGCGGTGACCTGCTTGCCGGAGTTCGCCTCGGGCACGTACATGGCCACCACGAACACGTAGGTCGCCTTGAGCGTGCTGGTGGCCTTGGAGTTGCCGAACAGCGCGTTTTCCTGATCGTTCGCGGGCAGCGATTCGCGCCCCTCGCCCGCCTGGCGGGTCCATTCGAGGTTGATCTGCGCAACCACCAAGTCGCCGCCGTCGGACGAGCGCATGACTTGGATCGCGCCGGGCGCGGGCGTAAACACCTGCTGCTGCGTGCCCTTGTTGCTGGCAATGCCCTGCTGCACCTGTTCGGTGGTACTAGCGAGCGTCTGACGCAGTTCGTCGTCGGCGAAGCTGGCCGCGAACTGGCTGGAGCTGCCGTTGGTGAGCACGTCGGCGTAGCGTTCAACGGCCTGTTCGGGCGTCATGACGAGTCCGGCGTCCTTCGCGGTGCCCATTTTCGCGCCGATGTCCGGCACGGCGAAGCTTGGCAGTTTGGTGCCTTGGAACAGTCGCGCCACGCCCCACAGCTTGTAGTTCTGGCGGGCCGAGTCCTGCGTGAGCACGAGCAGTCGCTTGGACTGCTGGTCGTCGGTGGTGGTGGTGATGCTGTACACGCTGCGCGGCCAGCCCGAATCGGTGGGGATGACGGTCTGCACGATGTCGTTCGGGATCGTCGCGTAGCGCGAGATGGACCCGGTTTTCTGCGCGATGGCGATGCGCGCGCTGTGGATGGCCAGCTGCGGGCCGGTCATGCGCGCGGATAGTCCGCTCGCGTCCTTCGCGTCGTTGGCGGCGCCGAGTGTGATGAGGATCTGCTTGCGGATGGCTTTTTCCTGCGCTTCGCTCAGGTCTGGCGTGGCCTTGGCGCTGGTTTTGGACGACGCATCGCCCGCCGCGACCGGCTGCGGAACCTGTCCTTCGCACGCACCGAGGGAGACGGCAAGTACGAGGGAGAGCACGGCCGCCGCCGCGTTTCTGATTCGCTTCGTCACTGCCGTTCCTCCTTCTTGCCGTCATTGTTCGCTCTGTCGTCATCCGCCGCTCCCGCGGTTTCCTGCGCGAGTCTGGCGAAGTACGCCTGCAGTTCCTCGTTGCTGATGACGGATGTCACGTCGTTGTTGGCCGTGTCTTCCGCATGGTTGGATTCGGCCGAATGGCGGCGTCTTCTGCGCGGCAGCGACGGCTGCACGGCGGCGGGCTCGTCGGGCGTCGACTGTGCGACGCGGCCGATGTGCTCATCCCCATGATGCGACTCGTCGTGCGTTTCGTCGGCGGCATCCGTCGCGCCGGACATCGCTTCGGGCACCACATCGGACACTGCGGATTGGTCGTCAGCCTGGTCAGAGGACCGCTCAGCCGACTGTTCGACCGTCTGCTCGCCGATCGTGGCGGCCGCCGCGTCATCTACTGTATCGTCGTTCGGCCGGCGATCGTCGGCTGCGGCCGGAACCACCGGCTCGTCCTGATCCACCGCGTCGAATCGCAGCGCCGACTCCGGCTGTTCGACCGGCGCGAACCGGTCGTCCGTCGCCGCGCCGTCCGGCAGCACCAGATCGGGCTGAGCCAGTTGCGCGTCGCGATCGCGATCCGCGCCGTAATCGTCCTGTCCGGCCGGTTCACGTTCGGCCTGTGCGTTGCGCGCGGCCTGATCGGCGACCAGGTTGCGCGATGACGGGTCGATAATCGTCGGCTGCGCCGGCTGCGCGTCGTAGTGCGATTCGGCCGAGCCGATCGTCGTGCCGGTCTCCGCACGCTCTCCGCGCACGCCGGTTCCCGCGTGGCGCCGACGTTCGCCGCGCGGCCGCCTTGACGGCATGATCCGTGCGAGACTGCCGGAAATCGCCTGTGCGACGGTCACTTCCTCCTGCACGAGCTTGCTTTCGATCACGCGCTTGCGGCGCTTGTGCGGCGGCATCGCGAACAGCGACGCGGTCAGCACGGCCATCAGCGCGAGCAGACCTCCAGCAAAATAGAACGGCATGGCGAAATCAGGCAGCGTTTCGCGCACCCAGTGTACCGACACGGTGGCCTGGTCGGCGTCGCCCAAATCGATCAGCGCGATCTCGGACTTATCCTTGGCGGTCGTCTTGAGCGTAGCCTTGCCGCTGCCGCACACGACGCGCGTCCACATGTCGGAGTCCTTGAACGCCACGTCCTGCGAATCGTCGCCGGACGAAGCGCCCTGCGTCGCGTCGGAAACCTCCGTGGACAGTGTGGTCCAATCGGACAGCCCGGTCACGCGCGCATACGATTCGCCGTTGATCCAGCCGTTCACGTCCTTGCTGGAACCAAGCGCGACGCACACGTCGCTGCCGGACGCGGTAACGGTCAGCGTCGCATCGTCGTCGACCAGCGGCAGCACGCCGGGATCGGTGGCGGCGTAATGCACGCCGCTGACCGTGCCCTTGGCGGTGATCTCGCTGCTGGGCTTCCAAATCGTCGCGTTGAACAGTCCCAACACGATGCAGGTCACTGCCAACAAACCGAAAATCGGGGTTATGAGGCCGCGCATGATCCACGCGCGGCGGGAGGGGGACATCCCCTCATCGTCGTTCGCATGTTCTTGTCGAGATTCTTGTTCGTTCCCAGTCATATCCACACCATTCTACAATCCCGCCCGTGAAGAGTGTGGGGATGCGGCTGAACGCGCGGCAAATCAAGGTTTGGCGCTAGGGTGGTGACTATGCGCAATTCGACAACATCCAAGCATTTCCGCAACGTTCTGGCCGGCGTGTGCGCGCTGGGCCTGTGCCTGGCGTTCGGAGCGTGCGGCTCGTCCGATTCGGCGTCCAAGGGCTCCTCGTCCTCCTCGTCTTCTTCGTCCTCCTCATCCTCCGACTCTTCGTCCAAGGATTCGTCGTCGTCATCGTCGTCCGGCGACACGTCCTCACTCAAGGACCTCGACCAGATCTCCGGCGTCACAGCCACCGGCGAGCTCGGCAAGAAGCCGACGATCAAGCTCGCCAGCACGCCGATGACCGTCGCTAACAACACGTACGCGGTGCTGCAGGAGGGCAACGGCAAGACCATCGAAGCCGACGACCGCGTGTGCGTGCAGGGCATCGCAATCAACGTCAAGGACGGCTCCCAGCTCATGAGCACATGGGAGAAGAACACGCCCGACTGCTCGTGGGACATGACCAGCTCGAGCCTCGCCGCGGCGTACAAGGAACTGTTTCTCAAACAGAAGGTCAACGCGACTGTCGCGTTCGGTGTGAACGATTCCAACTCGTCCGGCACGTCGTACATCATGGCGCTTACGATCGTCTCCACGTCCAAGGACTACACGAAGGCCACCGGCGACGAGGTTAAGGACGTGCCGTCGAACCTGCCAAAGGTGACGCGTGCCAAGGACGGCAAGCCGTCGATCACGATGAACGGTTACAAGGGCAACGGCAAGAAGCTGCTCGCGCAGACGCTCATCAAGGGTTCCGGCAAGAAGCTCACCAACAGCATGACCGCGAAGGTTAAGTACACGGGCTGGCTGCTCAACGGCACCCAGTTCGACTCCTCGTGGGACAAGGACACGACGTTCGACGCGGATCTGTCGGACAGTGGCCAGATCATCCAGGGCTGGAAGGACGGCCTGATCGGCCAGACGGTCGGTTCGCAGGTGCTGATCGTGATTCCGCCGGACCTCGGCTACGGCTCCACCGCCACCGGTTCGATTCCAGCGAATTCCACGCTCGTGTTCGTGGTCGACATTCTCGCCGCGTACTGATCCTCGGCGGTCGGCAGCGATCCTCGGTGATCGGCGAACGACGCTGAAGCGGCATAGCAGAAAGGGAATCGGTTTCGGCCGATTCCCTTTTTTGATGAAGTCGATGCGACTGCCCGCACGGTCGGAGCGTGCGGTCGGAGCGTGCGGACTCAGAACAGGCGCAGCGAGTCGTCCTCGACGCCGCGCATGTCGTCGTAGTCGAGGATCAGGCATTCGAAACCGCGGTCCTCGGCCAGCACGCGCGCCTGCGGGGTGATCGTCTGCGCAGCGAAGATGCCGCGCACCGGGGCGAGCAGCGGGTCGCGGTTGAGCAGTTCGCAGTAGCGCGTCAGCTGTTCGACGCCGTCGATGCCACCGTGCCGCTTGATCTCGATCGCCACGTGCATGCCGCTCGCGTCGGTGGCCATGATGTCGACCGGGCCGATCGCGGTCGGATATTCGCGGCGCACGAGCTTGGCGCCTTCGCCGATGCGCGTGATCTGCTGCGCGAGACAGCGCTGCAGATGATCCTCGACGCCGTCCTTGACGAGACCCGGGTCCTCGCCCAGATCGTACGTTTCGTCCGAATAGACGCGGTACAGCGAGACTTCGAGAATGTCGCTCGACTTGTCCGCGGACACGCGCAGCAGCTTGATCGGCGTGAGTTCGGTCGCGTCCTTGCCGGCGATCGGTTCGGCATCATCCGCGGCGTTCTCGTCATCGGCGACGTTCACCGCATCCGCGTCATGCGCGGCGGCATCCGGCACGATCTCGCGAATCGTGCACGGCGCGGCCATCCAGTTGAGCGGCTTGTACGAACCGAGTTCGGAGAAAATCAGCAGGCTGTTGTCGGCTTTGATCAGCAGCACACGCTTGGCCGGCGGCAATGAGGCGGTCAGTCGGCCGGAGTATTCGGCGGAGCAGTCAGCAACAATAATTCGCACGTCGCAACACTGTAGCATGACGCACGGGATGGCAGAATCGCACGTTTTTCCATCCCGTGACTACACACCCGGTCACGGGATGGAAAATCACACATTACATTCCATCCCATGACCGCCAATCACCCCCTTTTCTCGGGCACGGGATGGAATATCGGCATTGCATTCCATCCCGTGGCTTCAGGCCCGGTCATGCGACGGAAAAACAGCGCGATATTCCATCCCGTGCCCGCGAAAGTCGGCGGCAGACCGCAGAACAGTCACAGAAAGACACCAAAGCAATACACGCGATGGATGTCATCGTTCAGATTCCATCCCGTGAGCCACGACCGCACAAATAAGGCCACACACGCGGCCCCGCAACACGCAAAAGGGGTCTTCCGCACAGCGCAGTGTGCGGGAGACCCCTGAAATACGCGAACCGAGCGAGAAAACTACTCGGCGGCGGCGTCCGCGCCGGAGGTGCGGACCACGTCGCGACCGCGTTCGACCGCAACGGTGAGCTTGTTCGAGTCGAAGGAGATGAATCCGTCAGTGACCTCGAACACGTGGCGTTCGCCGGCAGGGTCGACCACAGTGAGCGAACCGCCCTTGATGACGGTCAGCACCGGCTCGTGGTCGGCCAGAATGCCCATCTCGCCTTCGGAGGCGGGGATGGTCACCGACTTCGCCTCACCGTGCCACACCGGGTGGTCAGCGGCGACGATATTCACCTGCATCAAGGTCTTTGAGGATCCAGCCATCACTCACCAAGCTCCTTCTGCATGTCGTGCCACTTCTTCTCGAGGTCGTCGATGCCGCCGATGCCGGAGAACGCCTGCTCCGGAACGTCGTCGTACACGCCATCGCAGATGCGCGTGAAGGCTTCGATGGTCTCGTCGGCCGGCACGTACGAGCCCGGGCGACCGGTGAACTTCTCGGCCACGTAGAAGTTCTGGCCGAGGAACTGCTCGATGCGACGGGCGCGGTTGACGGTGGTCTTGTCCTCTTCCGAGAGCTCGTCGATACCGATCAGGGCGATGATGTCCTGCAGCTCCTTGTTACGCTGCAGAATCGCCTTGACGCGGTTGGCGCACTCGTAATGAGCCTGGCCGACGTAGCGCGGATCAAGGATTCGCGAGGTCGACGACAGCGGGTCCACGGCCGGGTAGATGCCCTTCGAAGCGATGTCACGAGACAGCTCGGTGGTCGCGTCGAGGTGGGCGAAGGTCGTGGCCGGGGCCGGGTCGGTGTAATCATCGGCCGGCACGTAGATGGCCTGCAGCGAGGTGATCGAGTGACCGCGCGTCGAGGTGATGCGCTCCTGCAGAGCACCCATCTCGTCGGCCAGGTTCGGCTGGTAGCCCACGGCGGAAGGCATACGGCCCAGCAGCGTGGACACCTCGGAACCGGCCTGCGTGAAGCGGAAGATGTTGTCGATGAACAGCAGCACGTCCTGGTTCTGCACGTCGCGGAAGTACTCGGCCATCGTCAGTGCGGTCAGCGGGACGCGCAGACGGGTGCCCGGCTGCTCATCCATCTGGCCGAAGACCAGAGCGGTCTTCTCAAGCACGCCGGCCTCGCCCATCTCGCCGATCAGATCGTTGCCCTCACGGGTACGCTCGCCGACGCCGGCGAACACGGACACACCGCCATGGTTCTGCGCGACTCGCTGGATCATTTCCTGGATCAGCACGGTCTTGCCGACGCCTGCACCGCCGAACAGACCGATCTTGCCGCCCTGCACGTACGGGGTGAGCAGATCGATGACCTTGATGCCGGTCTCGAACATCTGGGTCTTGGACTCCAGCTGGTCAAATGCCGGCGGCTTGCGGTGGATGGGCCAACGCTCGGTGACCTTGATGGTCTCGTCGGCCTTCTTGTTGAGCACGTGGCCGGTCACGTCGAACACGTGGCCGAGGGTCACGTCACCGACCGGCACGGAGATCGGGCCGCCCGTGTCGACGACGGTCGCGCCGCGGACCAGGCCGTCGGTCGGCTTGAGCGCGACGCAACGCACGGTCGAGTCGCCGAGGTGCTGTTCGACTTCCAGCGTGATCGAATGGGAAGTTTCGCCTTCCTCATGCGCGCCGGTGTTGGTCAGCTGCACGGTCAGTGCATTGTAGATGTCAGGCAGGTGGCCCACCGGGAATTCGACGTCGATAACCGAACCCTGGATACGCGTGACGCGACCATTGATCGGCTCTGCGGCCGTCTCGGCAGGTGCTGTGGTCTGAAGATTCTCAGCCATGTTCCTACTCTTCCTTGTTGTTCAGCGCGTCGGCGCTGCCGATGATTTCGGTAAGTTCCTGGGTGATCGATGCCTGACGCGAAGCGTTGAGCTTGCGGGTCAGATCGTCGATCAGGTTGCGGGCGTTCTCCGTGGCCGTGTGCATGGCGTTCTGACGGCTTGCGGTCTCGGACGCGGCAGCCTCCAGCAGGCACTCGTGGATGCGCGACTGGATGTACTTCGGCAGCACAGCGTCCAGCACTTCCTCAAGGCTCGGCTCGAACGAATACAGCGGCGTGGCCTTGCCGGCATCGCTCGGGGCGTCGAATCCGGGCTGCGCGGCCTCATGCTCGGCCTCGATGACCTCGACCGGCAGCATGCGCAGCACGCGCACCTTCTGAACCACCATGTTGATGAACTCGGTGTAGACGATGTAGAGTTCAGAGACTCCACCCTCGGCGGCCGGCTTCATGTAGGCGTTCATCAGTGCCGTGGAGATCGCCTCGGCGACTTCGACGCCAGGCTTGTCGGTATCGCCCTCCCACGTATCGGCGATGTCGCGGTTGCGGTACTTGTAGTACGTGACACCACGGCGGCCGTATACGTACAGCTCCGGCTGCTTGCCGTCCGCTTCGAGACGGTTGAGCAGATCCTCCGTCTCGCGGATGATCGACGACGTGTACGCGCCGGCCATACCACGATCCGACGTGAGAGCAAGCACGGCAACCTTCGGGTTGTCCTCTTCCTTCTTCACGATCGGATGCGTGATATGCGAATGGGCTACCACAGCCTGCACGGCATCGAAAATCGCATCGGCATAGGGCTTCGCGTTCAGGGCAACGTCACGTGCTTGGCAATGTGCGAAGACGCGATCATCTCCTGGGCGTTGAAGATCTTCTCCAACGAACCCGTGGAGGCGATCCTGCTCTTCAATGCGAGTTGCGATCCCATGGGCTACTTCTTTTCTCCGGCCATCGGGTGCTTGTTCGGATCGTGCTCCGGCTTCTCGGCCTTGGCCACGATCTTCTCCTGCTCAACCGGCGTCGGGTTCTTCGAGACCTTCTTCTTCTCGACCAGCGGCTTGCCAGCCTTGGTCACGTAGGTCGCGCGGAACTCGTCCACGGCCTTGTCGAGGGCCGCTTCAGTGTCGGGCGTGAAGTTCTCGGTGTCGCGGATGGTGGTGAGGATGTCGGTGTTGTGGTCGAGCCAGTCAAGCAGCGCATGCTCGAACGGCAGCACGTCGCCCAGCGGCAGATCGTCCATCTTGCCATGGGTGCCGGCCCACACGGACACGACTTCCTGCTCCATCGAATACGGCGAGAACTGCGGCTGCTTCAGGAGCTCGGTCAGGTGCGCACCACGGTTCAGCTGGGCCTTGGATGCGGCGTCCAGATCGGACGCGAACATCGCGAAGGATTCCAGCGAACGGTACTGCGCCAGCGAGATCTTCAGCGTGCCGGAGACCTTCTTCAGGGCCTTGGTCTGCGCCGCGCCGCCGACTCGGGACACGGAGATGCCGACGTCCACGGCCGGACGCTGGTTCGCGTTAAACAGGTCGGACTGCAGGAAGATCTGACCGTCGGTGATGGAGATCACGTTGGTCGGAATGTAGGCGGACACGTCGTTCGCCTTGGTCTCGACGATCGGCAGGCCGGTCATCGAGCCGCCGCCGAGGTCATCGGAAACCTTCGCGCAGCGTTCGAGCAGACGGGAGTGCAGGTAGAACACATCGCCCGGGTAAGCCTCACGCCCCGGCGGACGACGCAGCAGCAGCGAGATCGAGCGGTAGGCTTCGGCCTGCTTCGACAGATCGTCGAAGACGATGAGGACGTGCTTGCCGTGGTACATCCAGTGCTGTCCGATGGCGGAACCGGTGTAGGGGGCAATGTACTTGAAACCAGCGGAATCGGAAGCCGGGGAGGCGACGATGGTGGTGTACTCCATCGCGCCGGCCTCTTCGAGGCTCTGACGTACCGAGGCGATGGTCGAGCCCTTCTGACCGATGGCGACGTAGATGCAGCGGACCTGCTTCTTCGGATCGCCGGATTCCCAGTTCTTCTTCTGGTTGATGATGGTGTCGATCGCGATGGCCGTCTTGCCGGTCTGACGATCGCCGATGATGAGCTGGCGCTGGCCGCGGCCGATCGGCGTCATCGCGTCGATGGCCTTCAGACCGGTGGACATAGGCTCGTCGACCGGGTGGCGGTGCATCACGTCGGGGGCCTGGGCCTCGAGGATACGACGACCCTCGATGTCCGTGATCTCGCCCAGACCGTCGATCGGGTTGCCCAGCGGGTCGACGGTGCGGCCGAGATAGCCGTCACCAACAGGCACGGAGAGCACTTCGCCGGTGCGACGGACCTCCTGGCCTTCCTCGATGCCTGCGAAGTCGCCGAGGATAACCACGCCGATCTCGCGGGCGTCAAGGTTGAACGCCAGGCCGAGCGTGCCATCCTCGAAGGTCAGCAGCTCATTGGCCATGCAACCAGGCAGTCCCGTCACGTGCGCAATGCCGTCGCCGGCCGTGGCCACGTAGCCCACTTCCTGGGTGGGCGTGTCCGACGGCTTGTACGACTCGACGAACTCATCGAGCGCCTTGCGTATCGTGGTGGGATCAATGGTAAGTTCTGCCATGATCACTCCTTGTTGTTATTGGTAAATCTGTGGGATCCCTGCCGGCCGTCCGTGGTGTTCGGGCACGTACGGATTCGGAGGGATATTCGTCGTCAGGCGCTGGCCTGAACGGTGCGGTTCAAATGCTGGAGCTGCGCGACCACCGTGTTGTCGGTGACCTCGTCGCCCACCTGGACGCGCATGCCGCCGATCACGGACGGATCGACGACCGAGTTGATGTGCACCGGGCGGCCGACCTTCTTCGTGTAGATCGCCGTGAGCTTCTTGATCTGCTCGCTCTTGAGCGGCGTGGCGGTGGTCACGGTGACCATCGATTCGCCCATGTGGCGCGAGAACTTGTTGATCAGCCACTGCACGGTCTGCAGGTAGCGGCGGTTGCGCAGGTTGCAGGTCGCGTGTTCGGCGAGGCGCTTGGTGACCTTGTTGAGGTCGCTGGAGCCGATCAGGCTGTTGAGCAGCTTGGTGCGGGCTTCGGCGGGCGCGCTGTCGTCGGACAGCTCGGAGCGCAGGACCGGCATGCCGATAAGCGCCGAATGGAGTTCGGCCAGTTCGATCGACACCTGCAAGGTGGTGCCGGTGGCGTCCGCGTAGTACATCATGCCATCCACGCCGAAATCTTCCACGGCGTTGGCGATGTCGGACACGCGGCTCCAACGGCGACCGACCAGATCGGTCATGATCTCCATCGTCATCGGATGCGCCTGACCACCGATCAGGGTGTTCAGTACGGCGACCTTGTCCGCCACCGGACGCGACGGGTCGGTGAGCGCGCGTTCAAGCTGGACGTTGTGGTCGAGCACGTTGGTGATCGAAAACAGTTCGTTTCCGATGCGCCATGCGTCCAGACCGGTTTCGCGCAGCTTGGGTGCCAGCGAGTCACGAGAGACGCGATCGGCGATGCGCGATGCTTCTCCTCGCATTGGTCACCTCCCTTTCCTTGACGTTTGCGTTGTTGTGTTCCGAGAAGTCACAGCTCGGCGGTCACTTCTTGTCGGAGTCCATCTCGTCGAGCAGGTTGTCGATCATGCTCGACTGCACGTCCGAGTCCTCGAGCTTGGAGCCGAGGATCTTGCCCGCGAGGGCAGCGGCGAGCGTGCCGACTTCGCCCTTGAGACTGACCATAGCCTGACGGTGCTGCGATTCGATGGAGCGCTGCGCGTTGGCGGTGATCTGCGCCGCGTCGGATTCGGCGCGGGAGCGGGCGTCGGCGATGATGTGCGAGGCCTCGGCGCGGGCGTCGTCGCGGATCTTGGAGGCTTCCACGCGGGCGTTGCTCAGCTGGGCCTCGTACTTGGCCTTCGCCGCGTCAGCGTCCTTCTTGGCCTGTTCGGCCTTGGCGATGTTGCCTTCGATCTTTGCCGCACGCTCGTCGAAGATCGCATTGAACTTCGGCAGGAAGAACTTGTAGAAGAACAGCGCAACGATGACAAGGATGATCAGGGACCACACAATGTCATAGGTTTCGGGGATGAACAGATCGATTCCGCCTTCTGCCAGTGTCATTATGAAGCCCTCCTTTCATTGTTGGACATGGATCGTTGTTTCGTGCGTTCGCCTGGGTCTTACTTGATGATCAGGGCGGCGACGAAGCCGATCAGGGCCAGCACCTCGACCAGAGCCAGGCCGATGAACATGATGGTCTGGATCTTGCCGGACATCTCAGGCTGGCGGGCGGTGGATTCCATGGCCTTACCGAAGAGGATGCCCAGACCGATGCCAGGGCCCAGAGTGCCGATGCCGTAGCCGATGACGGACAGGTTGCCGGCGACCTCAGCGAGGGTGATGATATCCATTTCTGTTTCCTTTCTAACGTACGAGGTGACGTTATAAATCTTGGGTTTCCGCCTGTGTCCCGTTGTGCCGGGAACGTGCGGATTGCCCGGAAGGACCGCTGGGGTCACTCCTCCGGGAAGCTCAGGTTGATGTACACGGTCGACAGGATCGCGAACACGTACGCCTGGAGGAACGCGACGAACGCCTCGAAGCAGGTCATCGCGAAGCCGCCGGCGAACCACAGCGCGCCGACCGGGACGCCCTGCAGCTTGTTGGCCGCGTCGACCATCCAGTACTGCGCGAACGCGAGGCAGGTGGCGACCATGAGGTGGCCGGAGACCATGTTCGCGAAGAGTCGGATCGTCAGCGAGGCCGGACGGATGACGAGCAGCTCGAGGATGTTGATCGGCGCGAGCAGGATGTAGACCGGCCACGGCACGCCCGGCGTGAACAGCTCGTGGCGCAGATAGTGGCCGAGGCCCTGCGAGCGGGCGGCGGCAATCCAGTACTGGGCCATCGTCCACAGCGCGAAGACGAGCGGCATGACGACGGTCGCCGTGGCGGCCATGTTCATGCCCGGCACGATGCCGCACAGGTTGAACACGAAGATCGTGAAGAACAGCGTGGTGATCATCGGCACGTAGCGCTTGCCGCGCGTCTCGCCCATGATGTCGTAGACGATCTTGTCGCGCACGAAGTCGAGACCCATCTCGACGACGCCCTGCCAGCGACCGGGGATCAGCTTGGCACGGCTGGCGGTCACGCCGAGCACGGCCAGCAACACGATCGTGGCGACGATGCGGATGAGGATGATGCGATTGATCGCGAACGGAGTGCCCTGGAACAGGATCTCCGGGGGAAGAAAATCATTGACCGACGGAAGATGCGCGCCCGTCTCGGCCGCCAACAGCAAACCGGTGCCGAATGAACCGACCATATCACGCCTCCTGCTTCTTGATTCCGGTGTCAGTTTAGCCCAACGGGTAGGGCGAATGTGACGCTCCGGTTACCTCCGTCTCCCCGATTTCAGGGTCTGCGCAGCGCGGCTTTGGAGTCGACGTTGTGCATTCGACTCCGAATGGCTGAAGTGATTATTAGCCCGCGTTCGGACAAATCTGCGAACTGTTGCAAAACCGCCACTTCCTCGGCGTTTCGTATGATCGAGGTTACTAGACGCCCGCTTACCATATGTCTTGTTAGCGTTCACAAGAACATCCGCATCGTGACCTTTTATGCGTTCATTCCTTGACCATCAACCCGTCCACGTTGTGGACTCCTCCGCCTCACGGTCCGGCCGTCAGCCGACGATCACCCCGTAGCTGTCATGTGCGAACGGTGCGAAGTCGTCCTTGCGCGGAGAGCCCGGCTCATGGCGGATCGAACGGTCCGTGCCAAGCCGCTTCTCGCGGCGCAGCTGCGGCACTTCGGTCAGATCGTACGGCGTGGTCTGATACACCCAGTTCAGCCAGTTGCGCCACAGCAGGTTGCCGTGCGCACGCCAGCTGAACAGCGGCTCGAGCGACGGATCGTCGTGCGGGAAGTAGTTGATCGGGAACGGCACGTTCGTCATGCCCTTCTTCATGTCGCGCTCATATTCTTCGGCGAGCGTGTACTTGCCGTACTCCCAGTGACCGAGTGCGAACACTTCGGAGAAGTCGCGCGCGGCGATCAGGCCGGGGCCGGACTGCGGTCCCCACGTGAGGATCTGCAGATCGCGGTTCGCCCGCACGTCGTCCTCGTTCACGCCGGCGAGACGGGAGTGCGGCTGCAGCGCGATCTCGTCGAAACCGTTCGTCAGGAAGCAGTATTCGTCCTGCAGGTACTGCGGGAACACGCCGAAGACCTTCTGCGGGTAGTCGATCTTGCGCACGCCGTAACGGTAGTTGAGCGCACCCATAGCGCCCCAGCACAAGTACATGGTCGAGAACACGTGCGTGGACGCCCAGTCGAGGATGCGCTTGAACTCGTCCCAATAGTCGACGTCCTCGAACGGCATGTGCTCGACCGGCGCTCCGGTGACGACGAAACCGTCGTAGTAGTTGTCCTCGAACGCGTCGAGCGTTTCGTAGAACTTGAGCAAATGATCGGCGGAGACATGCGTGGCCTCGTGCGTGGAGGTCTTCATGAAGTCGATCTCGACCTGCAGCGGGCTCTTCGAGATGAGGCGCAGCAGCTGGGTCTCGGTTTCGATCTTCTTGGGCATGAGGTTCAGGATCACCAGTTTGAGCGGGCGCACGCGCTGGCGCTCCGCTTCGGGCTTCTCGAGCGCGAAGATTCGTTCCGAATCGAGGATGGCACGGGCCGGCAGGCCGCTGGGGATCTTGATAGGCATACCCATTATTATGGCAACATCCCGCCGACGGGATGCCGGAAACGTTATTCCTCCGCGTTATGACGGGCTATCAGTCCATGTTCTCTCCTCACTCTTTTGCCGCGACACGCCGATTTGACATATACTCATTCGCCGGTAAATTAGATTGAGCTGTCTGAATGACAAGCCGTCGCGGGGTGGAGCAGCTCGGTAGCTCGCTGGGCTCATAACCCAGAGGTCCATGGTTCAAATCCATGCCCCGCTACCAATTGGCCGCCGTTCCCGGAATCATCCGGGGCGGCGGTATTTTCATATCCAAGAATCTCAGCCGCTGTCAAGTCGGAACGCATTAGAACAGACAAGGGTGTATGTAGAAAATCAGCAGCGGCGCACGCTTCATCAAGAGTCCAATTTGCTTTACTTTGGAGCCTAGACGCCATGGCCTGCGGCGAGATGCCCATTGCTTTAGCAAGATCACGTTTCAGCAATCCGCGAGCAGTAAGCATTAGTTTTACATTATTAGCTACGATATCTTGCCTACGCTTAGTCGCGTTCGGCATGGGCATTGTTGCAGTCATGCCATAAAGCATACTACGAAAAAACCGTATTCCACGGCGTGTCGCTGAAGTCACCGTGTATATTCATACGTACTGATTACGGAAAATCTGTAGCGTAATGGAAGGTCGATAGTGATTCAGAATCTGCGAAAGCTCATGCGACTCAATCACGTCAAGCAACGAGAGTTAGCCGGCGTGATGGGAGTAAGTGAGCAAGCCGTTAGTGACAAGTTCCACGGACGAAGCAATTTCACGCTTCGTGATCTGTCTCGGCTTGCTGACTACTTCGACGTGAGTCTTGACTATCTGACCGGTCGCACGGACACCAAGCAACCGATGGAGGTAACGAAATGATCGTCGTTGATCGTACCGGCGACGTTGCCGTGGCTTGCGCCGCATCGGTGGGCCACGAGTCGGACGACGTGATTGTGCTTAACGCGCGTGCCGTGTATGTGTCTTCGCGTTTTCTGTCCGAGGAACAGGCCGATATCGTCAAGCGCGGCGTTGCCGCCATGCTTGACGACGGCTCATTGGAGGAATTTTCAAGCAATTCAACGGAGGTAACGAAATGAGCGCGCAAATCAGCATCGCCATGCATGACCAGCATAAGGAAGAAGTCGTGGTGTGCGTCATCGGCGACGAAGGAAGTTGCTATTCGCATCTGGTCAATTCCGAGGACTTGCAGCAGTGGATTGACGAACTTCGGCTTGCTCAGCGCCGGCTTGGGTTCAGCGCGCCGGATTCAAGCAAACGGGGGGCGTAATCGTGCGGTTTGAGATTACGACGGAGCCGGGCGAGGTTCAGCCGGGCGACATTGTGGTGTTTCGTTTGGAGACGAAGCGCAGCGTGAAGTGGACGTGTGGCAAGGTGCGGTGTTTTACCGATGATACGGACGCGCCGGCGATTGTGCTGGCGACGGGCAGTATCCCGGAATACGACGGGTACGAGCTGATTTGCTGTATCAAGTCGATTCCGGACGTGCTGCAAATGACCATCGATGGAGACGGCGAGGTGGTGGAGTGATTCGCGTGTTTCGGCGTGGGTTGTCTCACGTGTTGTTGGGTTTGGGTTTGTTTTTGGCGTGGCTGGGGTTTTTGGTCGCGCCGGGAGGTGACCGGTGATGGGTACGCACGCGCAGGTGTTGAATACGCCGTCGTGTCCGGGCGTGTACACGCTTGTGGCCGATAGCGGCGATATCGCGGTGAAGGTGTTGCTCACGGGCGCTCAGCTCGACATGTTGGCCGCGTCGATTCGTGATTCGGTCGCCAGTGACGCGATGGAGCGGCGGCGAAGACGGTAGCCGTTCGGCTTGTTGATAATTTCATGCGTTGTGATGGGGTGCGACTCTCGGTGACCCCTAGCGCGGTTAAAGTACCCGGGCGCGCCTTGCTCAGCGCGTTACAAACACACGTCTTGCGGGGGCGTGGTTACAACGGCGGCGGGGGCCGTCATGCGGGTTTACTGATCGACATGGGGCGCATTGTCAGGGCGCAACAGGGTGCATCACCGGTTTTCCGGGCCTTGTGTCGAGACCTTGCGCGCGGCCTTCGGGCCGCTTCCTTCAAGCGATATACGTGGCTCCGTTACGAAGCATCGCGGGGAACCTTGCGGAAAGCACAGCCGGCCGATTGTGGCCGGCTTTTTGCTTTCACGCGCTTAGGTTCCCCCGCTCAACCGTTCACCACCCGAAGGTCACAGGGAAATGAAAACCAAGGCAATCACGACGGACCGAGTCAAGTTCGAGTCCTTTACAGCGAAACGAGGTAACACGATGGGTTATGCAGTCTCTTACAAACCGTCCCGTACTCGGGCCAAGCGCCAGACGCCCGCGACGAAGGCGCAGCGCACGAAGGACATCAAGAACGCGGTTCGGTGGAATATCGCCGTTTTGGAGCGTGACACGACGTCGTTGGACACCGTGAGCCGGCAGACCGTGATTCTGTTGCTGAGGCTGAACAAGATCGCGCCGGCCGCCGACCCGACTGGCGACCATGTGGTGCAGCAGCTGATTAGCTTGGGCGTGCTGAATCGTCCCGAACGGCGTGCGGGCGTGCAGGTGTTCGGCCGTGACGATCTGCTGAGGTCGCTCAAGGCGTGGGCGGGGGTTGCCAAGTGACGCAGCGCGAACGGCTTACGACGGCGCAGGCGGCGCAGTACTTGGGTCTGTCGCAGCGGCAGATGGAGCGCATGAGGGCGGACGGCGTCGGGCCGATATGGTTCAAGGCCGGCGACGCGATCAACAGCCCGTGCATGTACGAGGTCACGGACTTGGACGTGTGGGCGAGGCAACGGAAGGGCAAGTGATGGCGAGACGGCAGACCATCGACCCGCTGGTGCGCGCGAAGGTCATGGAGACGTGGGGCAACGATTGTTGGCTGGGGTTGCCGGGGTGCACGCGCGTGGGCACCGAGGACGACCATATCGTGCCGTACTCGCATGGCGGCGGGGACACGGTGGCGAACATCCGCCGCGCGTGCAAGCACTGCAACGCATCCCGGCAGGACCGCGTGTTGTACGGGTACGGCGCGCGACTGCACATGATCGTCGTGCCGCCCGGTTCCTGCGACCGTGAGGCCGTGGACTACATCGACGCGCATAAGAGCGCGGGCGACCCCGTGGTTAGCTTCAGCGCCCTGGCCGCCGCGATGGGCCTCACGTCGCCTAGTCTTGCCGAACGGCGTGCGGTGGCTATGGCGTGGAGCGGTGCATATCGGCAGTTCGCTATCAGTGCCGAGCCTATCGACGTGTGGTGCACGCGCACGACGCCGAGCAGTCACCGGCATCCGCGCATGTTGGACGAATGGGTGGCGCTCGACTATGACGTGCAGGTGATCGACCCCGGGTTCGCGGTCGAGTGGGAGCGGGCCACGGACGACGCCGGCCGCAAGCGCGTGCGCCAGTGGTACGCGCTGCATCTGTCGCAAGAGCTGGTGGACGCGAGGAAGCGCGAGCGGCGCGCGAAGCTCGTTGCTCTTGGCCTTCGCACGGACGGTACGCGCGCGTCGTCGCGGCCGGAATGGTGACGCGTTTTTTAAACGATCGCACCGCGAAAAGACCCCGCGCCCAGTTTTTTACTCTCTCGACTTTGGAAAAAAAAATTTGGAAAAACCAAAAAATAAGGCGGTGAAGAAACAGAAATGAGCAGACAAATCACATTGCCCGGTTTTGATGATTATTACATGCCTAACGAGGGGTTGCAGGAGAAGGCGACCAAGGAATTGATTGACAGTTTCGTTGACGGCCGTTCGTTGAATCCGAGTGCTATTTACATTTGCAAGACGATGATTAACATTGCGCGTAATTTCGACGCGTTGAACGCGAAGGGCCGTGATACGTCGCGCGTCATGGCGCAGCTGTTGTCGTGGTATCAGGAGCTGGAAGCGAAGTTCCCGGCCGCGCCCGAGATCGACCCGACGCTTGCCGGCCTGCTGAACGAGGCGAAGGCATGACGCCGGTACGTGGCGGCACGCCGCGCAATCCCGAGCGGAGGACGGACGGGCCGATTGTCGCGCGCTTCGCGGAATTGCTCGGCACTCCCCTGTTGCCGTGGCAGAGAATGGTCGCGGATATCGCAGGGGAAATAGACCCGGATACGGGAACGTATTTTTACGATACGGTGATTCTGTCCACGCCGCGCCAGTGCGGTAAAAGCACGCTGGTGGACGCGGTGGACACGCGTAATTCGCAGTGGGGACCGAACAGGTTTATTTACTATCTCGCGCAGACCGGCAAGGACGCGGGCGACCATTTCAAAAAGTATTTGAAAGCGATACAGGCGTCCCCGCTTTCGGTGATTACCACGCGCCCGTATTTGGGTGCGGGAGACCTTCGACAGCCGTTCGTCAATGGTTCGGTGATTATGCCAAAAAGCGTGACGAAGGTCGCGGGCCACGGCGTGCAGGGCGACAAGATCACGCTGGACGAAGCTTTCTCGCTGTCCGAGGAGACCGGGAACACGATATTGGACGGCTTCATGCCGACGATGGCGACCCGTCTGAAGGCCACGGGCGTGCAACCGCAGCTGTGGATTACCTCGACCGAGGGCACGGCCGAATCGACGTTTTTCAACAGGAAACTCGACGAATGCCGAGCGGGCGAACAGTCACGCCGAACGTGTTGGTTCGACTTCGGCATACCCGAGGACGCCGACCCAGAGGACCTCGACGCCATCATGCGCCATCATCCGGCGGCGGGCCTCTTGTGGGACAAGTCGCAGCTGGCGGACTTCAGGGAGCAATTCAAGGGAAACCCGGCCGGTTGGGCGCGCGCGTTCGGCAACCGGCGCGACGCGGGCCTGTCCGACCGCGTGATTGACGAAGCGACGTGGGCCGTGTCGGCGGTGGCGCCGGTCAGTCCGACCGACTTGGACGGCCGTCCGGTGGTGTTCGGCGTGGCCGTGGACGTGGACGGCACCCACACCAGTATCAGCGCGGGCATCTGCAATCCGGACGACACGGTAACGACCCAGTTGCTGAAGATTCTGGACGGCACCGGATACGCGCCGACCGAACTCGCCCGTTTGTGCGCGAAGTATCACGCGCCTGCGGTGATCGACTCGCGCGGCACGGCCGCCGACCTGTCTGACCGGTTGCATCATATGACCGACCGGAACGGCGACCCGCTTATCGAGTTCGTGGACATGGATGCCGCCGACTATCTGACCATCGGGCAAAGCTACGTGAGCGGACTCGTGAACAAGGCCGTCTATCACGCGACCGACCCCGAGCTTGACGCCAGTGCGGCCAATTCGGCGCGCAAGTGGGCCGGTGACGCGTGGCGCGTATCCCGTCGCGGTTCGACCGGACTCACCAGCCCGTTGGAATCGTGCATGTTGGCCGCGTGGGGGGCCGCGCACCGTCCGGAAGAGGCCGGACCGTTGCAGATTTTCTAGCCGCGACACGCCGGCGCATGTCGGCGATTGGCGGCACTTGGCGGTGATTGGCGGCACGCTCGTAGACGATTTTCCGGTTTCGGCTCATTATTCGTGGCATGAAATTCTTCGATCGCATCCCGGCCGCGTGGCGCGCGTTGACGCGCAGCGACGACACCGTGCCGGACGGCGTGAAACCGCCGGCGCGCGCGAGCGTGTACGACCCGCTGGCGTTGTCCACGGTGTTTCGCGGCGTGCAGGTGCTGCAAACCGCGATAACCGGGTTGCCCATCCACGAAATGCGCGGCGGGTTGAAGCTCGACACCGTGTCCGCGCTCGTGGCGCAGCCGGACGTGAACCGTTCCCGCCGTGACTTCCTCGCGGACATGGTCGCGTCCATGGTGTTGGACGGCAACGCGTTCGTGCGTCTGTTGCGCTATGGCGGTGAAGTGGTGTCGTGCGAGGTGCTGCCGCCCGCGCTCGTTGTCGTGTCGGATGACGGCAACGACCCGGCCGCGCCAAGATTGCGCTACAGCTATTTGGGACGCGACTACACGGCCGACGACATCGTGCATTGCAAGTTCCTGAACGTGCCCGGCCGCCTGCGGGGCCTTGGCCCCATCTCGGCGGCGCGCGAGGAAGTCGAGGGCGCGAGAATGGCCCGCGACTACAAGGCCAAGTTCTACACCGACAGCAGCAATATCAAGGGCTATTTGCAGACCGACGACAAGGTAACTCCCGAGATCGCGCAGAACGCGAAGGAAGCGTGGAGGGCGAGCGGCACGGCCGGCGACATCAAGGTGTTGGGCAGCAAATTGAAGTACGTGCCGTTGGACATGAAGCCGGCCGACTTGCAGTTCTTGGAGACGCAGAAGTTCGATACGACGCAGATCGCCCGACTGTTGGGCATTCCCGCGTCGATCATGCTGGCCGCCGTTGACGGCTCGAATCTGACCTATTCGAATATCGAACAGTCGTGGATTGAGTTCGCCGACTACACGCTGGCGGCCTACGCGGGCGAGATTGAAGAACTGTTCAATCGTCTGCTGCCGCGTGGCCGTACGGCTGAGTTCGATTGGGACAGTTCGCGGCGCGCGGACATGGCCGACCGGTTCAACGCGTACCAGACCGCTATCGCGTCCGGTTGGATGACCGTCAATGAAGTGCGCGCCCGCGAGGCATTGCCGCCGTTGGACGCGCTTATTGCTCAGGAGGTGGAGACGAATGCAGGTGCATGAGATCGGTTTAAGGGGCGTGTGTCTCAGATCGGTCGAGGACGGCGACGGGCGAACCGTGGAGGGTGTGGCCGTCCCGTTCGGTCAGATTATCGACACGTGGACCGGTGCGGAAACGTTCGACGCGGATTGTCGGTTTGACGACATCGAGTCGGCGAAGCTGTGCTATCAGCACGGCGAACTGATCGGCCGTATCACGGCTGCTGAGACCCGAGAGGATGGCTTGCACATCACCGCCCGTATTTCGGACACGCAGCGCGGCCGGGACGTGGTGGCCCTGTTGCGCGACGGCGCGCTGGACAGTCTCAGCATCGGGTTCATCCCCATGGAAGACGAAGTGGACAAGGCCGGTATCACGCACCGCAAGCGCGTGCGCCTGCTGGAAACGTCGGTGGTGTCGTGGCCCGCGTACGAGGCCGCGAAGATCACCGGACAGCGCAACATGCAAGTCCAGTCCGAACCGGACACGAAACCGTTGGAAAACCAAGAAAACCACAATCAGGAAAGCGAGGAATCCCGCATGGACAAGGAACTGGAAGACATGCTTGCCGGCATCAAGGACGAACAGCGTGCACTTAAGGCAGCACTGGCGGCCGGCGGCTCGAACGCGCCCGCGAAGAAGATTGGCGGCGAGTACCGTTCGGCCGGCGAGTATCTACAGGCGCTCTACAAGGGCGACGACACGGCCGCGCAGCTCATGGCTGACTGCCGTGATCTGATCGCGACCGGCGACACGGGCAACACCGTCGCGTGGATCGCGGACGATTTGCGCCTTATCGAAATGCGACGCAAGGTCACGAACATTCTGACCCACGACACGCTGCCGGCCACGGGCATGAGCATGGAATACAACGTGGTCGCCACCGACACCACGGCGGTGAACACGCAGGCCAAGGAAGGCGACGCGCTCACGTTCGGCAAGGTCACGTTCGGTACGAAGAACGCCGAAATCAAAACGTACGGCGGTTACACCACGCTGTCGCGTCAGGTGATCGAACGCAGCACCACGCCCATGCTGAACACCGCGTTGTCCGCGCTGCGCAACGCGTACGCGAAGGCCACGGAAACGGCCGTGCGTACCTTCCTGTACACGACCATCGCCGCGCAGCGCGACGCGGCCACCGGCGCGAACAAGATCGACGCGCCCGCGACCCTCGCGGCCATGACTATCGACCAGTGGGCGGCGTTGATTATGGACGCGGCCGAACTCGCGGACGATCGCAACGTGAACCTGACCCGTTTGGGCGTGAGCAAGGACGTCATGGCCGCGCTTATCAAGCTCAAGGACACCGGCAGCAGGTTCTTCGACCTGTCCGGCGACGGTTCCGACACGCTCGGCGACTTCGATCTGACCGGCATCGCGGGCCGGTTCCTGCGCGTGCCCGTGCAGATGCTCCCGAACGCGCCGGCCGGCACCGCGTGCTTCATCGATTCGGAGTCCGTGACCGTGTGGGAGTCCGGCGGCCCGACCCAGCTCACCGACGGAGACGTGACCAAACTCACTAACGACTACAGCGTGTACGGGTACATGGCCGTCGCCGCGACCCATCCGACCGGTCTTATCCCGGTCAAGTTCAAGACCGCGTGAAAATGAGGTGACCATATGGCGGTACGCACATTAGGGCCGGGCAGTCTGAAAATCGGCGCGACCGGCAGCGAACGGGACTTCAGCGCGGACGTGATTAACACCGCGTTGGAACCGTCCACGTCCAGCGAGGACAACGACAATTTCCTTGACGGGCACACCGAGGGCGGCAGCCAGACCGAATCGTGGACGCTCACGGGCACGATCAAGGAGGACTTCAGCACCGGCGGCGTGCAGGCGTGGTGTCTGGCGCATTCCGGCGAGACCATGCCGTTCACGTGGATACCGAACACGGACGGCAGCCTGAAACTCACCGGTTCGCTAATCGTGTCTTCGATCAAGTTCGGCGGCGACGTGAAAACGAAGAACAGCAACGACTTCAGTTTCACCGCGTTCGACATCGAAGCGCACGAAGCCAATGTGAACCTGTTGCAGTACGGGCCGGCGTCGGGCAACAACCTGACCTCGACCGTGCAAGCCGACGGCAGCCTGCTCTTGTCAGACGCGGGCGTGGCCAAACGTAACGGTGTTGCGTGGACATTCCCGTTCATCGGTCACGACGGAGAAAAAATGGTCTTCGGATACGTTGACCTACCGGATAAGGCAGCTTCGAAAGTCGAAGCCATCACCACGAACGGCGACCCGACCGAACTCGCGTTGATCTACGGAACATCGAACCTGATAACGTTCACCGTACCGGACGGTACCGCGTCCGTCCGCCTGTCGATCATCCGGCGTTCAACCGACGACACGGACAAGATGAACGGCATTTGCAAAATCCAGTTGCAGAAGGGTTCAACACTCACCGACTGGGAAAAGCCCGCCGTAACAACGCTTAAGGGGGGGGGGTATGAATATCTTGCCTGAAATCAACGTGTCCACGGATACGGTGACAGCCCGCACGACATCCGACGGCGTACTTGTGGAAAAGCTGACCGAGAGCGGTGCCGACTTGACGAAAATATCTCTTGAATCTGGAACTTACCGACTGTCAACGGACTGCGAAACGGCATACTCACGCGTCAATTCCATCACGGTAATCGCGAACAATACTGATGGCACCTATAAAGACACCGAAACGTTCCGGCCGGAACAAGCCGGAACATATACGTTTCGTGTCATCAAGGCCAACAAGTTCACAGTTCCCCTCACGTTTCACCCGGTGTTGGAGCGGTTGGCGTGATGGCGGACGATACGGCGAAGCTCGTGGCCCTGTTGCGCAACGAGGTGAACGTGTTGGCCGGCGACGACGATCGGCTGGCGGAGAAGATCGCGGCGGCCATCGTGTACGTGGACGGCGCGATAGGCGGGCACGTGGTCGCGGATTCGGTGCGCGTGGATTGCATCGTGTCGTGCGCGGCCGATTTGTATAACTCGCGTGACGCGCGGTTGGGCGTGATGAACGTGGCCGATAGCACGCTGGAACCGTTCCGCGTGTCCACCGACCCGTTGCGCAGCGTGTGGCCGAAGCTGAACGCGGCGGGCGTGCCGACCGGCGGGCTGGTGATCGCATGACCGAGATTATCGAGGAACGTGACAGGCTGGTGGAACGGCTCACCGAAGTGCTTGGCAGTCTGGTAAGCACCGTGACGATCGACGCGGCCGAGGCCCGCCCGTTGCCGGGCACGGCCGTAGTGTTGGTCGAACCGCCGACCATCGAGTACGAGGGCTGGCAGTTCGTGAACATCACATGGACGTTGGACGTGATCGCCGGCACGATGGCGACCCAGACCGCGTCGATGGACCTGCTCATGCCCGTGTTGGAACGCCTGCACGAACAGGGGTTGAACATGCGCAAGGCCGAACCGGTCACCTATCAGCTTGCGGGCGCGGGACAGTTGGCCGCCTATCAGATCACGTTAAACCCATTGGAAATCTGAACCAGAAAGGAATCTAGCCATGGCTGAGAAAACTCGTACGCTCGGGCCGGGCAGTCTGCGTATCGGCGCGACCGGCAGCGTGAAGGACTTCAGCGCGGATGTGATTAACACCGCATTGGAACCGTCCACGTCCAGCGAGGACAACGACGTGTTCCTTGACGGACACACCGAGGGCGGCACGCAGACCGAAACTTGGGCGCTCACGGGCACGATCAAGGAGGACTTCAGCACCACCGGCCTTCAGGTGTGGTGTCTGCAAAACAGCGGCAAAACGTTGCCGTTCGCGTGGATACCGAACACGGCCGGCGGGTTGAAGCTGTCCGGCGACGTGGTTATCGCGTCGATCAAGTTCGGCGGCGATGTGAAGACGAAGAACAGCAACGACTTCAGTTTTACCGCGTTGAACGTGACGGCCGGGAAGGCGTAGCCGTGGGCAAGCAAACCGCGCTCATGGTGGTGGGGCAAAAAAGGTTCGTGCAGACCATGCGCAAGGCCGGCGCGGACATGACCGAGTTGAAGGGCGTGAACCGTCAGGCGGCCGACATCGCCCTGCCGGCGGTCAAGGCGCTCGTACCCAAGGGCAAGAGCGGCAAGTTGGCGCGCAGCGTGCGCGCCGGCGCGACCAAACGCGCGGGCGTGATTCGCGCCGGAAAGTCCACCGTCCCGTACGCGGGACCACTGAACTACGGTTGGCCCGGCCACCATATCGAACCCATGTTGTTCGTGAACACCGGCGTTGCCAGAAGTGAACCCGCATGGCAGCGCCCGTACAAGGAATTTATCGAAAAGACACTATCCCAAGTGAAGGGAGCATAGGCATGAAGCAGAAGACAGCGACTATCTACTACGCGGACGGGCACGAAGACGTCGTGAACCTGACCGCCCGCGCGCAGTGCAAGGCCGAGGAACACGCGCAGGTGAACGGCTGGGGTTCGGCCGAGGACTGCAAGATTCGGTTCGTGTACTACTACGTGTACGCGGCCGCACGCACGAGCGGTAAAACCAGTCTGCCGTATGACGCTTGGATTGATTCGATCATCGACGTGCAGGTCAACGTGCCCGAGGACAACGACGCGGAAAACCCTACCGTCTAGCCGAGTGGCCCGACGACAGTCTGGGCGTGCTGTCGTTTCTGCTTGCCAGTCGGTTCGGCGGCACGCCGTGGCAGTGGCGGGCCGAGGCGAGCGACTTGGATTGGGGCACTGGCTTGCGTCTCTTGCAGTTGGAACGGGAACGTTGGGAGGAGGTGAACGAGGATGGGTCATAGCGCCGTAATGAGCGTGCGCATTACCGGCAACGCCGACGAGGCGGCGCGCGCGTTCGAGAAGACCACGAGCAAGGCAGCCGCGTTCGGCTCGTTTATGGGCGGTGCCGCGTTGAAAGGCGTGACCGCGTTGTGGGACACGATAAAGAACTTCAGCGCGGACGTCATGGACATGTCCGATTCGACGGACAAGTTCAAGAACACCATGAGCTTCGCCGGCTTGGATACCAGCGCCGTCGAGAAGGCCACGGCCGCGACGCGCAAGTACGCGGACGACACCGTGTACGATCTGACCACCATCCAGAACACCACCGCGCAGCTGGCCGCGAACGGCATCGGCAACTACACCGAACTGACCGAGGCGGCCGGCAACCTGAACGCGGTCGCCGGCGGTAATTCAGACACGTTCAAGAGCGTGGCCATGGTGCTGACCCAGACCGCCGGCGCGGGCAAGCTGACCACGGAGAACTGGAACCAGTTGGCCGACGCCATCCCCGGCGCGTCCGGTAAGCTTCAGGAAGCGTTGAAGGAGGCCGGCGCGTACACGGGCAATTTCCGCGACGCGATGGCGGACGGGCAGATAACGGCCGACGAGTTCAACAACGCATTGGTAAAGCTCGGCATGTCCGACGTTGCCAAGGAAGCGGCCACGAGCACGCAGACGATGGAAGGCGCATTGGGCAATCTCGAAGCGTCGATCACCGGCGGGTTGACGGACGCGTTCGATCTGATAAAGCCGGCCGTCACTGGTTCGATCGGTTGGGCGGCTGAGAAGATCGCCGACTATGCGAAAACCGGCACGGACAACATGAAAGGGTTCGCCGACGGCCTATCCAATACCAGCGCGTTCCAGTCCGCCAAAACCATGTTCGAGAAGACCGCGGGCGCGGTCAAGGCAGTGGGCGGCGCGTTTCAGGACATCGTAAGCGTGATCGCGCCGGGCGTGCAAGGTTTGTCGGACGCGCAGGGCGTGGGACAGACCACGGGCGACGTGTTCGCGGACGTGGCCGACGCCGTCGGCTGGGTAGCGGACAAGGTGAAGGCGTTCGGCGATTGGGTCAGCGCGAACGCGGACCCAGTCACGGCCGGGTTAGTTGGTATCGGTACCGGTTTGGCCGTGTTCAAGGCCGCCACGCTCATCACGGCCGCCAAGACCGCGATGGAAGGGTTCAGTACAGCGGCCGCATTGGCGGCTGCCAAGCAGGAACTGTTGAATCTGGTGATGTCCGCCAACCCGCTGCTGTTGGTGATATCGCTGATCGCCGGCGTGGTGGCCGCCTTGGTGTGGTTCTGCACGCAGACCGAGACCGGCCGCCGCCTATGGGGCGAGGTCACCCAGTTTTTCGCGGACTGCATGGCGAAAATCAAGGGCCTATTCGACAAGCTGCCGCAATGGGCGTCGGACGCGTGGACCAATGCGAAGAACAGCGCCAAGGCTGCGGTAGACGGTATTGCCGGGTTTTTCGGCGGGCTGCGCGACCAAGTGCTTGGCGTGTTCGATTCGATCATATCCGGTATCAAGAAGTCGTTCGATTGGGCTTCGAGCTTGTGGGACAAGATCACGGGCGCAAAGAAGGAAGCAAGCGGGCTGAGCGCGCAAAACTATTCGGCGGAACCGTCCGCACTGTACGGTGCCGCACCCGTTGCCGTGGCGGCGATGCGGGCCGTGCCGGTCGCTGACCGGTTGCGGGCCGTGCCGGCTGTCCAGTACGCGTCGGCTGGGTCGGCGTACGCCCGACCCGTGTCCCAGACATTCCAGATCACCGTGAACGGAGTGTTGGACGGCGAGGACGCGGCGCGCAAGATTCGTCGCGTGTTGAAGGACTACGAGCGCAAGAGGGGGTGAATCATGTCGCAACAGGTGTTTTTGTTTATGAACTGGGGCGACGGTTGGGTGTCCCTGACCAGCCATGTGAACTCTATGGCCGCTCTCGCCGGCCTGTCGTGCAGGTGGGGCGTGGATACGCCGGACGAACAGCCCGACCCGGCCGTATTGTCGTTTCGCGTGCTGGACCGTACCGGTGATCTTGCCGGACGTGCGGCCACGTTGGCCGGCGCGCGCGTGCTGTTGCAGTTGAGCGAGTCGCCGCGTTGGAGCAGCCTGCCGTCGTTCACGTATGATTCCAGCGACCTTACGTGGTCGAAACTGCCGTCGAAATACACGCCGGACATTCCGGACGTTGCGTCGGCTTCGGCGCAAACCTTGTTCGACGGCATCGTGTCCACCGGCGGCGAGGTGCGGCCGGTGGCCGGCGGTTGGATGCTGTCTCTTACCGCGTCCAGTCGCATGATCGTTCTGAAACGCCTGTCGTCCAAGGGGCCGACCAATACGGCCGCGAAATACAAGGGCTTGCACTGGGTCGGCAGTCCGGCCGAACGGGTGGCCGAGATCAACAAGCGAGCCAGGGCGGCGAACGCGCCTACCGTGGACACGACCGGTTTGGAGCTGCCGCCGAACGTCGCGCCCTATGATGATTCGGATTTTCCGTCACTGCTGGACCTGCTGCACCGGTTGTACGCGCATAGCGGCCGAATGCTGTTGTGGTGCGAGAAACCCAGCAAGACCGCAAGCGTGATCGGGTACACCGCGTTGGCCGACCCGGTGACGATCGGCACGAACGCGAACGGCGACGCGTACACCACCGTGGACGGGGAACGCCGCGATGCGGTGGACGGCTCCCGGATACCGGCAGACGAATCGTATATCATCCCCGAACCGGTCACGCAAATCACGCTCACCTGTCGCAGCGTGAAAAAGAATTCTGACAACGTGCTGGAGATCGGCGACACGCAAACCGTGTACGGCGACGGCGGACTATTACCGGCCAACCTGAAGAACACGCAGTCGGCCATTACCCGTGAAAGCGACGTGATTACGTCGGACGAGTCCGGCGGCACGTGGGGCGGTGTTTTGTGGTCGCCTACCAGTGAGGGCAAGGCCACGGCGTCGGCATGGCTGTACGCGGTCAACATGCGTTTGCGTGCGCAAAACATCGTGTTCGACAGTCGTCGTGTCGAACCGGCCGAACGGCCCGAACTGTACCGCACCTGTCCCAGTGGCCCGCTGGTGATTACCAACGCGACAGCCGCCCGTCTAGTTGGCGACGACGGCAAGCCCGCGTTCACGGGCGCGTGGACCACGATCGGCGGCACGCTCACGTTCGACTGGGAGGCCGACGAACCGGTGTTGCGGCATGAAACCACGATTTGGCCGTTGCCGGTGTACAGCGCGGTCAAATGGTCCGACCTGTCGGGTTGGACCGCCACGTATGACGACGTTGAGATTACGTGGGCTGATTTGTCGATTATGTCGCCGGCGGCGGCAGCTATTGCAGAAAGGACCCCGGTATGACCGGAACCACGACGAACTACAAAATCCCCTACCCGTCCGGCAGTGATCTTGTATCGAAAGCACCGGCGCAGTTGCAGGCATTGGCGGAAAAAGTCGATAGCGCGTTGAAGGAAGTCGATTCGCGAGCCACCACCGAGGGCACCGCGCCGATTGTCGTCACCACTCAGTCGCAACTGAATTCGGCGACCGCGAACACGGGACAGATCGGCTACGTAACCGGCGATTCCACGCAGGAAAAGCGCGGCCCGTACATTCGCGGTACAAGCAGCTGGCAGAAGGTCGTAGCGTCGCAGAACTACGAGGCCGGTTTCTACAACGCAAAAACGAACGCCAACGGCGTCGTCGCTGTTCATTGGGAACGTCACACCCGCGCGCCTTCCACCATGGTGGTCACCCTAGCCAACCACAACGTGGAATCGGAAGTGTTGTTATTCACGCCCATAGTGTGGACGCTCGAGGCGAACTATGCGCAAATCCGGTTCCGACGCGAGGACACGCACAAGTGGATTAACGGTAATGCCGTGAAGTTCCAGTGGCTGGCGTTCTGGGACTACGTGGAGTGAGGCATGAGCGAGAACCTGCTTATAGCGGTGATCGGCATAGTGTCCGCGATCGGCGGGGCGATAGCCACCCAGCTGTTCACGGCAGCGAAGACGCAGATAGAGACCTATCGCATGTTATTGGAGCTTCGCGCGGACAATCAGCGCCTATGGGCGTGGAATCGTTCGCTTGTCGATCACATTTACAAGGGCTTGGGCCCGCCACCGCCTGAACCGCCCGACGACCTGTTCGACCACGAGCAATAAAGGAAGGACCGAAATTATGAAACTGACCACGGAACGAATCAAATCGTTTGGAGTGCTGGCCGCGAGCCTTGTCACCACGGTTAACGCCGTGCTGGCCCTGATCGGCTGGAACCCGCTGCCGTTCGGCGATACCGAGGCGGGCGTGGCCGTGAGCCTTGCCCTGTCGGTGGGCGTGGACGTGTGGGCGTGGTGGCGGCAGAATGTCGTGACCCAAGCCGCCGCGATCGGTCACGACGTGACCGCGAACGAAAAGGCCGCCGCCCGGCAGATCACCGCCGACCACACGGAAACGGCCGTGTCCGCGCTTGTGAACGCGAACGCCGCCGCATCCGAACCGGTCGGACTCACCGACGGCGAGCTGAAGGCGATCACCGCGCAATGGCTTGCCGACATTAACGCGGCACAAGACAAGGAAGGCGGCACGGCGTGACCGATTACAGTGGAGCGACGTGGGTCGGCTCCCCGAACTACACGCCGGGCCGAGCCCAACCCGTCCAGTACATCGCGCTGCACGTCATGGCCGGATACTTGGCCGGCACCGACGCGACGTTCGGCCGTGCCGGCGGCGCGTCCAGCACCTACGGCGTGGGAGCCGTCGGCACGGTTCACCAGTACGTGAGCGAGGCCGACACCGCGTGGGCGGACGGCAACGGCAGTTACGGCAATTCCGCCAGTATCAGCATCGAGCACGAAGGCGGCATTACCGGCGCAGTAAACACGGACGCGTGCGTGGCCGCGTCCGCTCGACTGTGTGCCGACATCGCGCGCCGTTACGGCTGGACACGACTGGAGCACGGCAAGAACGTGCGATTGCATCGGGAAATCTACCCGTACTCGCATCCGGCTTGCCCGGACAAATGCCCGAACCCGCTGCGATGGCAAGAGATCATCGCGCAGGCCAACAACATACTCGCCACCGGTTCGCCGGACTATACGGAAGGAAATCTTTACGACATGGTCGCCGCGATCATTCAACCCAATGACGAAAGCCGTCTTGTTTACTGGGACGGCGCGCATATCCACAACCTCAGCCACCCGGACGAGGTGACGGCCATCAAGGACGCGTACAAGAAGGCCACCGGCACGGACATCGCCGTGTTCAAGCTCGGTTCCAAGACCGCGCCGTGGGCCACGCGCCTGTTCTCCGCCATGAAACGCATCTCATAAAAGCGAAAGGGCCCCATTCGGTCCATTTCGCTATGCCTGAAGCGTTACGGCCGCCATGGCCGCACGCAGATGACTGTCGGGCATGGCGACGTAGATCTGTGTCGTCTCGACGCTGGAATGTCCCAGTAGCTTGGCGACTAGGAACAGATCATGCGTCTGTTCGTACGTTTTCGTGGCGTACCGGTGGCGCAGCGAGTGACAGCCCCACCCGTCCGGCAGCAGGCCGGACACGTGCCGGTTCACGTACGACTGTTCGACATGGCCCGACCACCGGCCGGGAAACAGGTAGCCGCCGGCCGCCTGTATCAGGTCCGCCAGATCGTCCGGCAACGGCACTATCCGCTGCTTGTCGCCCTTGCCTGTCACTATCAGCGACCGGCCTAGCAGATCGTCCATCACGTCGCGCGAGTGGACGCGGGCTATCTCCCCGCGCCGCAACCCGCATTCGGCCGCGAGCCGGACCATGAGCCGTTCCGGCCCGGTGGCCCGGCGCAGCGCGTCCAGTATGTACCGGTCCGGGCACGGGCGCGGCTTCGGCGCGGCCTTGCGCACCTTCGGCAGATCGTCGGCCGGATTGTCCGCGCGCCGACCGGTGCGCTGCATCCAACGGAAGAACGACACCAGCGTCTTGCGGTAGGCCCGTCGCGTCTCGACCTTCCATTCCTGTGCGGCCATCCAGCGCGTGAGCTGTTCGGCCGTCACCGTCTCCGGAGGCTCCCCGACACGGCGGGCGATATATCCCAGCTTGTAGCGCCGGCAGCGGATAGTCTCTTCACTGAGACCGCCCGCCTTGAGCGAGTCAAGCCAGTCTTCCATAGGTTGCCGCCATTCGCCCGGCGGCTGGGCCTTTCTTCTATTTGCCATGGCGACATGTTCGCCTAGGCAGCTAAGTTAAAGACCGATAATCGGCGCAGCCGGTCATGGATTTGAACCATGTTCCTCTGGGGCCTGCCAAGGTTCCCAGAGGAACATGGTTCAAATCCATGCCCCGCTACTAATCGAAAGGCCGGAAATCGCAAGGTTTCCGGCCTTTTCGCGTTCTCGGGGTTATAGGCCAGATTGTGTGTCCGGCGGTCTAGTTGGTTGATGGCCGTTCGACGCGGGTGTGGAACCCGCCGTAGGCATGGAGCCCGGTTCCAGACCGCCATTAATGCGCGCACGGAAGTCGTTCCGGTCGGCGCATATACCGCCATCAGATTGGTCGGCGATGGGCCGCCATGAGCAGGGCGATTCCTCCGGCGAGCGCGACGCAGGCCACGGCCAGCGCGATACCGATGTCCGCGCCCGTATACGGCAGTGACGGTTCCGGTTCTTCCGACGGCGGGACTTCGACGGTCGGCGGTTCGGTCACGGTCACCACTTCCCCTTCGACGCCGAGTTCGTGGGTGACGAGCACGTCGCCTTCCGCAGAGAACACGGTGGCCCTCCAATATACGAACCCAGCGTCGGGCGAGCTGATCTCCGGGCTTGCGGCCGTCCACGTGCCAGTTGCAGCGGCATCGTCGCCGGCATCATCGGAACGCCCAGCTTCTTCTTCGCCAGCGATATCGGCAGCGTCCGTAGCATATCCGTCGTCCGAGGTCTCCGTATCGCGGTTCTCGTCGTCGTGCGTATCATCGTTCACTCCGATGTTCTGATCGTCATCCGGAATCGCATTGCCCTTGCGGACCGCAGCCGCCCCATCCACAACGCCGGCCGGCTGCGGCACCGAACGGGCTTCGTCGAGCAGTTTGTCGTTCACGCCGGGCAGTTCCCCTTCGGCGATCGCCTTGTAGGCGCTGAACGTCACGTACGCGCCGTCCGGCAGCGAACCACGGATCATCGCCACGTCGCGGAACGACTCCCCCACGGCGACCCGTTCGGGGTCGACCTGCGTCACCAACGTCAGCTCGACCGGCTCCTCCGTCGTCTCCGGCTCGTCCGGCGGCGTCTCCTCGTCCGGCGTGTCCGGCGGGGTCATAGGCGGCGATTCGCGCACGCGCGTGCGCTCCCACGCGTCGTCGTACGCGCTGAATGCGGCGGCCACGCGATCGTCTCCGGCGAAACTCCACACGAACACGTACCAGCCATGCGTTTCGGCCGTGATGTGCACCGCGTCGCCGTGCGCGTCCGGCTCGCCTCCTCCCACGCGAATCCGCCCGTTCACGGCCGGATAGTCCCACGTGCCGACGAGTCGGTGATGCTCGTCCTCGTCGGGCACCTGCGCGCCGGCCGGACGCCAGTCGTCGTCCTTGGACGGGTCGCTCGCATCTCCGGCCCACCATACGCTCACCTGCGCGTGCGCGCGATCCGCCCCTAGGCCGAGCGTTTTGTCACCGGCGAACGAACCGTGATCGTCGGGAAAACCACCGACGGTGATCGTGTCGCTCAGTTCGGCGCCCACCGTCGCTGAGTGCTCGGTAACGGTCGATTCGACCATGAGGTTCGACCTGTTCGCGTTGGTTTCGGCCGGGTCGAGGAACGGGGTGACGATGTCGTGCGTGAGATGTTCCCGTACGCGCTCGCTCTGCTCGTCCAGTTCGATGGCCCATACCCAGGTGCCGAACTTGCCGTCGCCCGGCGCCAGATACGGTTCGTCGCCGCCGAGTTCGGTCATCGCCTGCACGCGCACGGTTTGCCCGGACTCGGTGAATGTCGCCATGCCGTACGCGGCCGGCTCGTATCCGAATTCGGCGATGCGCTTCACGAACGCCTCCGCACGTTCGTTCTCGTCCGGCGCGAGATCATCGTCGACACGATCCGCGGGAATACCGGCGAAATACCATCCCGTCGCATTCAGCACTTCCCCGTCGAGCCAGTGGTTGCGTTCGCCGTCGAGCAGCACGGTCACGTCGTCGTATACGGCTTCGCCCGCATCCACTGTTCGGCTCGTAGTTTCGGTGACGATGCCGGGCGCGAAGTCCTTGCGCGCGGCGAACCTCACCGCGTCGCCACCCTGCTTCGTCATGCGTTCGGACAGGCGGATCAGATCCTGTGTGCCGGGCACCAGCTCCAACGCGGGCACGTCGTATGCCGGGGTCACGGTCACTTCGCCAGCTTCCGTCGCACGCCAGGCGTGTATAATCGGCTGGTCCGTCGTAACGCCGGAAATCGTCGCCTCGCCGTTTTCGACGAACACGGCCGGCCCGCTGAGCGTGACCGTGTACGCGACGCCGGCAACCGGCTCGTCGTACGCGTTGAGTATCTGCACGCTGACGTCGCCTTCGCGCACGCCCTTCGCATACGTTTGCTCGACGGTCGAATCAAGCGGCGCGTTGCGGCCGGCCTCCTCCCACAGTTCGTCGACGCGCGCGCCGATGTCGGGATATTCGGCGTAGATCACGTCACGGTGCATCTTCCACCGTTCCATGTTCACGTCGAAATGGTCGTGGACCAGCACGCCGATCGCGGCGAGTGTCAGACCGTCGCCCTGCGTATCGTATTCGTCCATCAGCCAGGCCAGTCTGCGCGCCGGGTCACTGTCGGCGATGAGCGTGGAGTCGCCGATGAAATAATTCACCGACTCCCCCACTTCGCTGCAGTAGTATCGCGCGCCGTTGTGCTTGTCGACCGCCGTCACGCCGACGATGATGCGTTTGTCGGCCTCCGGAGACGGATAGCCGAGATACGTTCCGGATTGTGGGCGGCCCAGCGCCGATGCGGCGATGGCCGTCATGCCCGTCAATCCGAGGACAAGCATGGTCGCCAACGCCGCCGTAATGGCGCATATCAGCTTCACCGCCTTGGTGCGAACCGTCATGATCATTCCCCTTCCTGTATCGACTTACGTTGTCGTCCCGTTCGGCCCACGTCGGCGCATACGGGATGCGAGCATCATGGCACAATTGCGCTGCGGATCGTCCGAATTTCGGACCATGTGGTCGAAAGGTCGCTTTGCCGGCGTGTTGTGGACAACTTTCGGCAAATTCACAGAAAAGTTATCCACATTTAACCGATTCAAGCTCAGAAACGGCGATTTTATGCACAAATTCGCTGTTCCACGTCACACGCACCACCCTAGAATGGGCCGTATGGAAAATGCACAGACTAGCGCTGAAGTTGAGCGCACCAGCAGCACCTCCACGACCTCCGCCCCCGCGACGAAGAAGTCTGACTCCGCCGAGAAGGCAACCAAAACCACCCGCACCCGCAAGACGACCGCAGGCAAGACCACGCGCACCCGCAAGGCGGCGGCCAAGCTTCCCTCCACCACGGCGGTCGGCGAAATGCCGGCGCAGACCCTGCCCGTCACCGAGCCCGGCCAGTTCGGCCGCGTCAACGTGCTGGACATCACCCCGGGCGAGGAGCGCGGCATCTATCCGGCCCGCGTCGAGCTCGGAGAGCCGTTCAAGGTCACGGCCCAGGTCTTCATCGAAGGCCGCACCAAGGTCGGCGCCACTCTGATCGTGCGCAACCCGCGCGGCAAGGAGATGGAACGCGTGCCGATGACCTGCGTGAACAAGGGCCTCGACCGTTGGTCCGCCGAGCTCAAGTGCGGCGAACGTTCCGACGTCAAACCGTGGGATCCCGAATTCGCGGCCGTCAAGCGTCAGCTCGGCGAGTGGACGGTCACCGTCGAGGGCTGGGAGGACACGTACGCCTCGTGGCTGCACGACGCGCGCATCAAGGTCAAGGTCAACGACGACGTGGAGAACGCGCTGGATTCCGGCGCCGAACTGCTCGCCCGCTGGGCCGTCGACAAGGATGCGAAGCTGAACGCGGAGGAGCGCAAGACGCTCAAGGAGGCCGCCAAGACGGCCGCCGACCGCACGCTCAGCCCCGAGGAGCGCCTCGCCGCCGCCGACAACGCCGCCATCGAGGCGCTGCACGAGACCAACCCGCTGCGTGACGGCATTTCGCCGAGCGAACCGCAGCGCTTCAAGGTCGAGCGTCCGACCTCCAGCTTCGCCGCATGGTATCAGTTCTTCCCGCGTTCCGAGGGCGCGTACGTCGATCAGGCGACTGGCAAGATCGTGCAGGGCACGCTCAAGACGGCCGTGTCCGGTCTTGAACGCGCAAAGGCCGAGGGCTTCGACGTCGTGTACCTGCCGCCGATCTTCCCGATCGGCGTGACGAACCGCAAGGGCCGCAACAACTCGCTCGTCGCAGGCCCTGACGATCCGGGCTCGCCGTTCGGCATCGGCTCGTCGTTCGGCGGCCACGACACCGTCGACCCGCTGCTCGGCACGATGGACGACTTCAAGTCGCTCGTCGCCAAGGCACACGAGCTGGGCCTCGAAATCGCGCTCGACTTCGCGCTGCAGTGCTCGCCCGACCACCCGTGGGTCAAGGCGCATCCGAACTGGTTCCGCACCAAGCCGGACGGCACGATCGCGTTCGCCGAGAACCCGCCGAAGAAGTATCAGGACATCTATCCGATCGACTTCAACGCCGACATGCCCGGCATCGAGAAGGAAGTCGAGCGGATCATGAACCTGTGGATCGAGGCGGGAGTGACGATCTTCCGCGTCGACAACCCGCACACCAAGCCGGTCCGCTTCTGGCAGGACGTGATCGCGGCCGTGACCAAGAAGCACCCGGAGGTGCTGTTCCTCGCCGAGGCGTTCACCCGCCCGGGCATGATGCGCGCGCTCAGCTACGTGGGCTTCACGCAATCGCACTGCTACTTCCCGTGGCGCAACACCAAGGAGGAACTCAGCGAGTACCTGCTCGAGACGAACGGCGACGACGGCTACTACCAGCACAACACGTTCTGGCCGACCACGCCGGACATCCTCACCGCCTACATCCGCGACAACGGCATCGCCGGCCACGCGGTGCGCGCGGTGCTTGCCGCCATGGGCTCCCCGAGCTGGGGCATCTACAACGGCTACGAGCTCATCGAGAACAAGCAGCGCCCGGGCTTCGAGGAGCAGATCGACAACGAGAAGTACGAGGTCAAGGTTCGCGACTGGGCCAAGGCCGACAAGTACGGCATCGCCGAGCTGCTCACGTCGCTGAACCGCATCCGTCGTGAGCACAAGGCCGCGTTCGGCTACCACAATGTGACGCTGCTGCGTTCCAACGACCCGTCGATCCTCGCGTTCGCCCGTCACACGCCGGCCGAACTGACCGGCACCGGCAAGGCGGAGACGCTGATCGTCGTCGTGAACCTCGACGGCCACAACGCGCACCAGGACGAGATCCACTTCGAGATGCCTGACTTCGACGTTGACCCGGCCAAGGGCGCGCATCTGCGCGACGAGCTGACCGGCCGCGAATTCGACTGGAAGTGGGACAACTTCGTCTCGCTGGCCCCGTGGGCCGACGTGGCGCACATCTTCACCGTCGTGCGCTAGTCGTTTTCGGCAAGCGGCATAACCCGGCAACATGAAAGGGCTTCCTGCCACTGCAGGGAGCCCTTTTCCGTCTCTTCGGCTTTTCCGCTCGTCCGGCCAGTCGGATCATCCCGACCGATACACTGGAATCACCGAGGAAAGGGCCTCCCATGAAGCACAGGAAAACCATCATGGCACTGACATCGGCGGCAGTGCTGATCATCTGGGCGATCTGCGTCTCCACTTTTTTCATACCCCGCACACTCCCTCTCTGCCGGAAGGATACGTGAACGATGTGATCTCATCCAAGGGCATCGACAACGTATCGTGGGACGATTTCAATCAGTATCCGCATCAGGACGTGGGCAGCGGCAACTACGTTTATCGATACGATCTGCCCGACGACACCCACCTGCTCATCAGCGGTCCGAATCTCGATGATCCGCCCATGTCCGTCACTTTCATCGGCACGGACGGCACCGAAATCAAGCTGAAATGACTCGCGCCGCATCCGGCAAACGCGGTATTGTGGTGCATGTCAATACAACTGTCGATTCTCAAGGAGAACAACATGGCAGAAACCTTCAACGTCGTGGTCGAGATTCCGCGCGGTTCCAAGAACAAGTACGAAGTGGATCAGGAGACCGGCCGCGTCTTCCTCGACCGCGAGCTGTTCACCGCGATGGGTTACCCGGATGACTACGGCTACATCGAGGGCACGCTGGGCGAGGACGGCGATCCGCTGGACGCGCTCGTGATGGTCAAGAACTCCGTGTTCCCGGGCTGCGTCATCGAGTGCCGCGCCGTCGGTCTGTACCACATGGAGGACGAAGAGGGCGGCGACGACAAGGTGCTGTGCGTGCCGGCCGATGTCCGTTACGACGGCATCAAGGACGTCAAGGACGTCAACGAGTACCACCTCGCCGAAATCAAGCACTTCTTCGAGCAGTACAAGGCCCTCGAGCCGGGCAAGGAAGTCAAGCCGGGCGACTACTGGACCGGTGCGGACGTGGCCGAAAAGGAAATCAAGGAGGCGCGCGAGCGCCTCGCCGCTTCGCAGAAGTGAGTCGCGAGTCGGCGATCGTCGTTTGACGCGGATCGCCGGCAACGCTTAGGGGATTCTTCCGCATATGGGAGAATCCCCTTTTTTTCGTTGCCTTCCGCCTGTCATCCGCAAGGCGATCCGCGTACAATAATCGGATGTATAACGATACATAAAACGAAGGGGTTCATCCGATGACGCATATCATCCCGCTTGCACAGACCGAAGTCAGTCATTATCACGTCCGAGACGCCGGCGGCACCGCGGCACTCAACCACGGGCCGGAACGCATGGTCGTCGACCTTGCCGACCTCGGCTGGCGGTTCACCTGCGGGCACGGGGATGAGGGTATCCTCGCCCCGTCCGTCGCCGCCGCGACGGGCTTCGATGATTCCGGCTGGGAGCCCGTCACCCTCCCCCACACCTGGAACGCGCGCGATACCAACGACGGCGTGCGCGGCAACATGAACCGCACGGTCGGCTGGTATCGCGCGCATCTACATGTCGCCGCCACCACGGACGCTGGCCGGGCCACCGTCATCAAGCCCGCAACGATCGCCGCCTCCCCCGACCGCCGCACGTACCTCGAATTCGACGGCGTGAACTCAATCACGTCGCTGTACGTGAACGGCCACGCGCTCGCCCCGCTCGGATCAGATCCGCAGGACACCGCACGCGACACCGGCGATCCGGCGCATCTCGGCGGCTACGCGATGTTCCGCTTCGACCTGACCGACGCACTGCACGAGGGCGACAACGTGATCGCCGTGCGCGTCGACAATCGCCGCGACCTGCGCGTCGCCCCGCTGTTCGCCGACTTCAACTTCTACGGCGGCATCTATCGTCCAGCCAGGCTCGTCCAGACCTCCGACGTGCATCTCGCGCTCGACGATCACGGCGCGCCCGGACTGCGCGTCGTCACGCCGAACGCGGGCCGCAGCGAGTCGATCGAACGGCCCGAGCATCTCGGTCTGACGGAAGTCCACGCGGACATCGTCAACGATTCCGATCGCGAGCGCCGCATTTCCGTCCGCACGACGATCGTCGCGCCGGGCAGTGCGACGGCTGCATCCGTCAGTGCAACAGGCACGCCCGACGACGCGCACTCCGCGACCGTCGCCGACAACGTCACTGACATCACGCTCGCGCCGCACGAACGCCAGCACGTCACGGTCACGCTGGAGGTCGCCGAACCGCATCTGTGGCAGCCGATCGACTACTCGCGCGGTGCGACGAACAGCGACGTCGCGTACCAGTACAACGTGCGCATGGTGCTCGCCGATCAGGACGCGCTCGAGGAAGCTCACGGAACCGCCCCGCTCGACTCGGTGAGCGAGAAGGTCGGCTACCGCTGGTTCCACGTGAGCCAGAACGACGGCTTCTTCATCAACGGCCGGTCGCACCCGCTGCGTGGCGTCACGCGTCATCAGGACCGCGAGAATCTCGGCAACGCGCTGCACGACGCGCAGCATCTCGAGGATTTCACGCTCATACTCGAGATGGGCGTGAACTACCTGCGCCTCGCGCACTATCCGCACGCGAACTACTTCTACGACCTGTGCGACGCGAATGGCGTGATCGTGTGGGCGGAGATCCCGTTCATCGACTGGGTGGGCGAGGACGAGCGCTTCGCGGACGTGACCAAGGAGCAGCTGGTCGAGCTGATCCGCCAGCAGGGCAACCGCCCCTCGATCTGCTTCTGGGGCTTGCAGAACGAGGTCGGCAACCACAACACCGCAAACCAGTGGATCGCCATGCCGCAGCTGTCGCGCGAATTGAACGATCTCGCGCACGCGGAGGACGCGACCCGCTACACCACGCAGGCCGCCGATCAGGACGAGACCGCCAGCGAGCGCGACGACTGGGCGAGCGACATCATCTCGTGGAACATGTATCCGGGCTGGTATTCGCAGCCCGGCTTCGGCGCGCTCATCGAGCAGAAACGTTCGATCGAACGCCGCCCGCTGGGCCTGTCGGAGTACGGCACGGGCGCGAGCATCGACCAGCACGAGCTGCATCCGAACGCGCACAAGACCCGTCCGAACAGTTACTGGCAGCCGGAGGAATACCAGTCGCAGCAGCATGAGGAGGCGCTGGCGTACATCAACGCGCACGACTGGCTGTGGTCGACGTCGCTGTGGAACATGTTCGATTTCGGCGTGGATCACCGGCCAAGCGAGGCGGGGCGGTTCGAGATCAACAACAAGGGTCTCGTGACGTGGAACCGTCGCGTGAAGAAGGACGCGTTCTACCTGCACAAGGCGAACTGGAACCGGCTCGATCCGTTCGTGTACATCGCGTCGCGGCGGTACACGGCACGCGCGGAGGGACCGAGCACGGTGCGCGTGTATTCGAATCTCGACCGCGTGTGGCTGCGCGTCGCGCATGACGGCGGCGCGCAGGTCGCGTACGATGCGGTCGCGCAGGGCAACGGCGTGTTCACCGTGGACGGGCTGCTGGATGAGCCGGGCACGTACACGATCTGGGCGTACGGCGCGTACGACGACGGCACTGCCGGCACGACCGGCGCGCACGATGCAGCCGACGCAACTGACACGCACGACGACGCAGCCGGCGCGCCCGACGATGCGACGGTCTGGGCCGATCAGGTGATCTGGACGCGGCTGGCGGACGACGACCGCGTGGACGGCGGACAGTTGGCCAAGACGCTGATCGACGCGGCCGACAGCACGGCCGTCGACGGCGACGCGACCGACGCCGACGGCCGTGCGCGCGTCACCGGCACGGTGATCCCGTGGTCGCTGTGGGCCCGCCCGGACAGCGGTTTCGCGCTCGACCGCGAGAACCGCCGCATGGTCGCCGAGCGTCCGCTGCACGACATCACGCCCGAACAGTGGCGCGCCGCATTCTCCTTCAATGGCTCCGGCACGATCGACTTCTACGCGACGCTGCCGACCGGCCTGACCCCGGCCGACAAGGCCGTCGTCACCGCGCCGGACGGCACGCAGACCGTGTTCACCGTCGAAGAACGCGCCGACTGAACACGCAAACGCCGCACCCCTCCCATCCGCACCGGACGCAACACCATCATCCAGAAATCAGGCATACCAATGAGTCCCCGTCAACTGCACATCACCGTCGACGACTTCGGCACCCGCGATCGCGCGTGCGCCGTGCTCAAACGCATCATCGACCCGGTCAAACCGTTCTACTCGCCTTCCGGCGCACGTCTCGACATCGGTTCGACCAGCACGTGGTACGAAAACGACACCATTCCCATGGAGGCGTTCTCGCGCGTGCTGTGGGGACTCACCCCGTTCTGGGCCGGCGGCGGCCACGACGCCGACTTCGAGCGCATCGTGCACGACGGCCTGACCGCCGGCACCGATCCAAACCATCCCGACTACTGGCATCCTTGCCACGACTACGACCAGAAGTTCTGCGAAATGGCGTCGATCGCATTCAGCATGCTGTTCGCACCCGCGCAGGTGTGGGATCCGCTCGGCGACGAGGCGAAACGCAACCTCGCCGACTGGCTCAACGAGATCAACCGTCACCGTTGCCTGTCCAGTAACTGGACGTTCTTCCGCATCATCGCCAACGTGGCGCTGCTCAAGCGCGGCATGCCGTATGATGCCGCGAAACTCAAGGCCGGAGTCGAGTTCATCAACAGTCTGTACGACCGCGGCGGCTGGTATTCGGACGGCGTGAACGGCGACAAGGACTACTACAACCCGTTCGTATTGGTGACGTTCGGCGTGCTCTACGCGCTGTTCATGGCCGACGAGGATCCGGACAACGCGCGCCAGTTCCGTGAACGCGCCTACGAGTTCGGTCGCGACTACATCCACTGGTTCTCGCCGAGCGGTCCTTCTCCCGCATTCGGCCGTTCGCAGATCTACCGGTTCGCGCAGGTCGCGTTCTTCTCCGCGTGCGTGGTCGCCGGCATCGATGTGTTCCCGCTGCCGGTGCTCAAGGGCATCATCGCCCGGCATCTGGTGGATTGGCTGAATCGCCCGATTTTCGACAATGCAGGCGTGCTCACCATCGGCTACGGATACCCGAACCTGCGCATGCAGGAGTCGTACAACGCGCCGGGCTCGCCGTATTGGGGGCTCGAGGCGTTCCTGTTCCTCGCGTTGCCGGCCGATCACGAGTTCTGGCGGGTGCCGGCAGCGCCGATGCCGCAGCTGGAGCCGCGGCATTACAGCGAGGCGACGCGCACGATCGTCCAACGCGGGTCGGACGGCGACGTGGTGCTGCTGACGCCGGGGCTGGTCGGCGCGGACCGTCACGCGCACGATATCGACAAGTATTCGAAGTTCGCGTATTCGAGCGCGTTCGGATTCTCGGTGGCGCATTCGATGATGAGCGTGCGCGAGAACGCGCCCGACAGCATGCTTGCGTTCCGCATCGACGGATTTGTGTACTGCAAGGGCGTCGCCGAGCTGCTGCGCGCGGATTCCCGTGGGTTTGCGATTCGTTGGTCGCCGTGCCGCGGCGTGCGGGTCGAAACGACGGTGGAAGCGACCGAACACGGTCACGTGCGCACGCATCGGATCATGTCGGACGTGGACTGCACCGCATACGACTGCGGTTTTGCGGTGAACAACGACGATCTGCGGCGGCCGACGCGGACGGTTGGGGGTGCGCACGCGCGGTGCGATTGCGACGGGCTGTTCTGCAGCGTCACCGCGCTGGCGGACGGTCCGGACGACCGTGACGGCGCGGACGGCGCGGATCGGCAGCCGAAACCGCTGATCATCGAAGCGGATCCGAACACGAATCTGGTGCACCCGAAAACCGTCATTCCGGCGATCGAATACGCCATCACGGCAGGAAGGCCGGTCACCGTCCGCACGGCCTTCGACTACCTGCCGTAACGCCATAACGCTTCGATACGCCGCTGCCGCCGCGGCGCACGTCATGCATCGGGATTCAGCGTGCGGCCTTGATCTTGCGGGCGAGATCGGCGTCCCACATGGCGCCGGTGGCGCTCATGACCGCGTCGGCGCCGGCTGCGCGGTACGCGGCGTAATCCTCGGGCGATACCACGCCGCCGAGTCCGACGATCGTGTAGTCGAGGTCGAGCTTCTCGCGGATCGCAGCCAGACGGGCCACCATGTCGAGACCGGCGCGACGGATCGCGCGGCCGCACACGCCGCTGCGGTCGCGGCCGGCGCCCGGCAGCGCCTGCTCGCCGTTCGCGTCGACCAGTCGTGCGGAAATCGTGTTGATCGCGGAGAACGCCTGCACCGTGCCGCGCGCGGCGGTTTCGCGCACCATGAACTCGAGCGCGGAATCGTCGACGATCGTGCGCTCCGGACCCCAGCCGCCGGTCACTTCGGTCGGCGGGATGTACGCGAGCTTGATGGCAAGCGCGCGGTCGCCGATCTCGTTCTTCACGGCCTCGGTGATGCGGCCAACCAGCGCCGGATCGTGGCACAGCAGGCGGTTGTGACCCTCGTTCGGACAGCTCGTGTTCATAACCATCAGGTCGGCGCCGGTTTCGGTGACGAGCCGCGCGGTGGCGACGTGGTCGGCGATGTAGTCGTCGGTGGTCATGCCTTCCACGCGCGAGCCTTGGAAGCTCGGGATAAGCAGCTGGCCCGGACCGGCGGCCTCGATGGCGCGCTTCATGTCGGGCTGCCATTCGTCCGGGTCACGCGAGGGCACGCCGAACGAGTTGGAAATGGAGATCGGCTGCTCGTAGCGGGTGTCGGCGAGTACGCCCTCGTCGAGTTCGGCACTGCCGGGGATGAGCGAGCCGTCGGCGGATTGCGGATGCACGGCAAGCACGTTCGGGAACGGGTTGCAGCCCCACGCGCGCGAGCGCACGGTTTTGTAGGTGGCGAGGTCGAAGCCGGCGCGGAACGCGGCCGTGGTGAACCGTTCGTTGAGCAGCGGGCCGGCGGGGATGCCAAACGGCAGGTTGACCTTGTGGCCGAGGAAGTCGACGGCGGTTTCGTCGACGGCCGCCGCGCCGGCAGCACCGGCACCCGCGCCGGTCTCGCCCGCATCCGCCGCAAGCGCCGCGGCGAACGCGCCGAACGGGCCTTTCGCGTAATTGTCGTCGTAGCTCAGGTTCACATCGTAGAACGGTTCGAAATCGCTCATGGCACTCCCAACGTCAGGCAAACAGCGTGCGGAAAATCGGTCCATTCCACTGTAAGACAAGCCGTCCTCCGCACACGCCCAGCCCGGCCGCCGATCACGCGATCATGCGGCGCCGGCCATCGCCATCGCGAACGAGATGAGCGCGATCAGCACGTTCAGGATCACCAGCGTGAGGAACAGGCCGGACGTCCAGCCCCAGTACGTGCCGGGCGCGGACCGGTTGACGCGCACGTACTCGCGCAAACCCCAGCCGTACTTGAGCAGCACCCAGATCAGGCCGCCCACGCCGACGATCACCAGACACACCGCATACACGACGTTGCCCGTATCGCCGAAGCTGCCGGCGATCGCACTGAACACGCCACCGATGACCGCATTGTTGAACACGTGCAACGCGATCGACCACACCAGCGAATACTCCATCGCAACGAACGCGAAGATCAGTCCGCACGCAAACGCGAACAGGCCCTGCACCACGTCGTCGTGGAACAGCGCGAACATGAGCGACGAGGTGAGGATCGCGAAATTCCTGCCGAGCGGTTTGAGCTCCTTCATCACCACGCCGCGGAACACGAGTTCCTCGATGACCGGCCCGATCAGGCCGATGTACAGCCACATGCTCACCGTGACGGCCGACTCGGCGATGCCCTCCGACGTGGGCGACGCCAGCGGCGTGCCGAGCGCGGCGAACGCAACCTGAATGAGAATGGATACGCCTTGCACGCCTACGAGCATCGCGGCGAACGCGAGCAGCCACGCAGGTCGCATGGCGGCATGCGGCTCGTGCGGATCGCCGGTCCAGAACGCGCGCGTGAGGATCGTTCGATGCCGCATGAGCAGCATGAACGCGAAACCGACCGCAACGGCCAGCAGGTACAGCACGCCGGTCCATTGCACGGTCTGCCGGGCGACTTCCTGCTCGAATTGGGACAGTTCCTGCTCGGAGAACATGCCGGACGTGGCTTGCGAACCGTAGCGGGACGCGGCCGCGGCGAGGCCGATCACCATGCCCGCGATCAGGCTCGTGGCGGTGAATATGGCCTGATACGCGAGCGCGAGGCCGGCGACTCGGCCGACCGACTTGCGTAGAGTGCGGCGGCGGACCGTTTCCGGGTCGACCGGCGGTTGCGGCGGGTAGGCGTAAGGATACGGCTGGTACTGATACGGCTGGTATGGCTGATACTGCGGCCACTGTTGTTGGGGATACTGCGGTTGCGGTTGAGGCTGCTGATAGTGCTGCCCGGACTGCGACGGAGAACCGGCAGAGTACGGCTGGTATTGCGGATACGGTGGCTGCGGTTGCGGATATGGGCTTGGCTGTTGCGGCTGGGTTTGAGGCTGCGACGATTCCGGCTGCGTCGGCTGCGACGAAGCGCCGGAATCAGGCTGAGGCTGAGATTCGTTGGTACTCATGCCGTTCAGGCTACCCGCCGTTGCTGAACGAATCGTGACGATATCCACACGCGTCTACCAGCGGACATTCATGGACCGTCCAAGCAATGACAATAAGACGAACCGCGAACCATTAGGATGGGATTCATGGTCGAAGCACAAGGGGCCGCACGCGGGCCGGTGACGGTTGCGGCGGTGGACAACGATCGCATGGCACTGCTGGCGTTGAAGGGGATCATGCCGCAGCTGCTGCCGGAGTCGCGGTGGCTGTGGGGCGTGGAAACCGCGGACGAGGCGGTGCGCAGGGCGCTTGATCCGGACGCGCAACCGCAGGTGCTGTTGGTGGACATGTCGCTTGGCGACGCGACCGGCGTGAGCGTGTGCCGCATGATCCGGCAACGCACCGACCGGGTGGCGCTGCTCGCCATCACCGCGTTCTCGACGGACGCGTATGCGCGTCGCGCGGCCGAGGCGGGCGCGCGGGGCATCGTGTCGAAGGCGGACATTCCCCAGTTGGCCAAGGCGTTGCGCACGGTGGCGGCCGGCGGGACCTTTGCCCCGCCGCAGTGCGCAGGCATGTTCCGCACCGCCGATGCCACGGGAACCGTTACGGGAACCGCTGCCATTTCGACCGCGCCCGAAGAGACCCCCACGCTCGGCACCGAGGCCAACGCCGATGCCAACGCCGGGAGCCGTCCCAAGCTCGGCGCCAAAGAAGCCGAAACCCTGCATCTCCTGTCGCAGGGACTCAGCTACGACGAGATCGCCTCGCGTTGGGGCGTGGCCGCTTCGACCGTGCGCACGCACGCGCACCGGGCGGTCGACAAGCTCGGCGCCCATTCCCTCGCCCACGCCATCGCGATCTGGTTAAGCCGCTAGCTGACCGCAAGCGGAATTTCGGCGCTGAGCGTCCATGCGCCGTCCTGCGCACTGGCGTGCAGCATGCCGCCAAGCGCCTCGATGGACGCGCGATGGAGACCAAGACCGCTGCCATGCCGGTGACCGTGCGTCAAGGAGTCGGATTCGTCCGCAAGCGTGTTGACCTCGTTGATGCGAATGTGCCGATCGTCGATGGCGACGAACAGATGGTACGCGGCATCCGCCCGCATCGTGCAATGCCGCACCAGATTCGCGTAGATTTCCTCCAGCAGGTTCATCGTCACCCGTCGCACGGCTGGCGACACCGTCTGCGAGCCCGTGCAACGCACTTGGGATACGCCCCGAATGCCCAGCATGGTCATCGTGCGGTCCTGATCCTCGACGTATTTCTCCAGTTGCACACCGAATGGAGATTCCGCGCTCGCACCATACGCGGTCATCACTTTGGACGGGTCCGACTTCGTCATAAGGTCCCGCTCGCCGTTGAGCACGTCGATCACTTCATGCACGCGATCGAGCGCATGGTGCGACCGTTCGTAGATGGTGTCGAGCATCGTGTCAAGGTCTTCGGCATCAGCAATGCCCGAGACGGTTGGAACATCTGCAACGCCTGAAACGTTCGAAGGGTTCGGCGACTCCGCGGAATCGTCCGTCGTCCCGGCACGGAGTTCAGACGTCATCGGAGTCTGAGCCGCGACCGCGGCTTTCGCCCGCCACGCGAGCATGGCGATGGTGGACATGTCGTTGGCCACCGAATCGTGGATCATGTGCGCGAGCTCCTGTTCGCGCGTGATGCGGCGCAGCAGCCGCTCGCTGCGCGCGGCCCGCTCGTTCGCTTCGGCGGTGCGCCGGAACACCGCGCCGAACGTGACGAGGAAGCCGACGATCATCAGGTCGAGCGCGAACGTGAACACGAGCACGATGATCGAATACTGCGGCAACGCGACTGCAACGGCTTGTCTCCGCGCCTCGGCGCCGCCAGTCGCCGCATCGTCGGCGACGATGTCGTTGATCGCGCCGATGGCGCCGCGGATGACGCGGCCGCCGATCGAATTGGTTCCGGCGAACGAGAAGCCGACCGCGTCGAGCGTCGCGTAGCCGAGCACCGCCGCGACCGCGCCCCACCGCGGCAGCAGATAGCCGACGGCGAGAAACGCGGTCATGATCGCCGTGCCGCCGCTGGTCCACCAGCCTTGGCCGGGCAGGAGCGAACAACCGGCTACGACGGCCTGCAGCGCGATCGCGTATGGCACGCCGCGCATGAACGGGATTGCCGAGACCAGTCCTAGCCATGCGAGCGCGAGCAGCATCTGCATCGGCGAATCGGGCGGCAGGACGATGAGTTCGAGCACGATCAGGGCGCAGCCGAAGATCGTGTTCTTCTCGAGAAAGTGCGGTTCGCGCCACCACGCACGCCGTTCGGCGAGCGGATTGTCGCCGCGCGACGAATCGTCGTCATGCGGACGGTTGCAGTCAGCCGGACCGGTCATCACGCCTCCCCGCGGGCCGTATCGGACACCGCTGGCGGCCGGTCGAATCGCGCGCCGCGCGGGTCGCTGGGCAGGATCATGAGCAGCACCGACGCAAGCAAGGCCAGCAACAGCATGCCGAGCATGGTCAGCGTGGCCACGACGGTCACCTGCAGCGAACCGTCGTCACCCCCGGCGTATCCGTCGATCATGCCGCCGACGAACAGCACCGCGAAAAACGACGTGAACGCGCCGAGCTGCAGCGCGGTGGGCAGAATCACCCACCATCCGCGCAGGTTCTCGTCGTGCAGCCGGCGCACGGACAGCGACAGGTCAGGCAGAAACAGCAGCAGCCAGCAGACGAGCTGCGCCACGGTTCCCGCGTCGTCCCAGACCGCGGTCCCGACGCCGGCCCACAGCATGGCGACGCTTGCGATCGCGATGCAGACCGCCTGCACGAGCATGCCGAACAGCCACGCCCACCAGTATTCGCCGCGCGACGCACACCCGTGGAACACGAACGTCTTGCGGAACATCCGCACGGTCGCCGCGCGGAAACCGATCCCGTACCACGGTTCCCACAGCGCGGGGCGTCGCGCGTCCGACGCCGATGCCCCGACCCGTTGCGACTGGGCGTACTGGGCATATGTCACGTACGGATTCGCCGCGTACGGATTTCCGGACGCTGGATTGTCGAACGGCGCCGACGATGGCTCAGACGCCGCCGATGATTCAGACGGCGTCGCCGGCGGGCGTTGCCCCGGCGGGAACATGTTGGACTCGGTCACGGGATCTCCCTTGCTCACGGTCTCCACTCAACCCCATTCCCGCCGATTCGTCCAGTCCGCCTCGCCTCCCGGTCAACAAGCGTGTACCGGATCGTCGCGGCCGCGCCCGCGTCGTCTAGAGTGAAGGCATCTTGGTCGTACGGCAAACCGTGCGCACATCCGAGGAAGGGGAATTCATGGACGACACCGCATCGCCGAAACCAATCATCGACACCGGCACGCCACCGCCAACGACCGCCCCGTCCACAGCATCCGACATCCCGACAACCACGTCTCCGCCCGTCGCCGAACCGGCGGGGACTGCAGCAGCGGCGCCCATACCGATGCCGTCCGAACCGACGACGCCCGAACCGCCGCGGCACGATCCCTCACAGTCCGTCCCGTGGAACCATACGAACGAGTGGCGCAAGCTGCCCGAACGCATGGCCCAGGTGTGGATGATTGGCGAGGCGGTCAGCTGCGCATGCTGGCTTGCGGGATGCGCGGTCGCCGCGGCGATCTGCTGGTTCAACGGCTGGTGGCATTTCTGGCAGCCGCTCGTCATCGGCCTGATCGGAGCGGGCGGCGATCCTCGACCTCGCGTCGCAGCCGTTGCAGACGCGCTACCGCTACGCGTTCAACCGCTTCATGATCGGCGACCGCTACCTGCGCATCCGCGACGGCTGGCTGTTCCGCAAAACCACGACGGTCCCCTATAACCGCGTGCAGCACGTGGACACCGAGCAGGGCCCGATCCTGCGCCGCTTCGGATTGACGACCATCGCCATTCATACCGCCGTCGGCGAGCACAAGATCGAATCGCTCGACACGGCCGAGGCGGAGCGCGTGACGGCGCTTATCGCCGAACGCGTCGCCGCCGCGAAGGAGGACCTGTAATGGGCGGCGCAACGGGCGAAACCACGCGCGCCAGCCAGACCGGACATGACATTCAGGCCCAGCACGCCGGCCGACCCGGCCGGCACGATGACGGCTGGCGCATGCTGCATCCGGCTGCGTTGATCATGGGCGTCGCCAGCTCGGTCAAATCGGCGATCGGCGTCCTCCTCGCCGTCGTCGGCTACCGGATCATCCGAAACGGATGGTCCGACTGGATTTTTGCCGGTGCTGTCGTACTGGCATTGGCGCTGTTCGTCGTACCGGCCGTCACCGAATGGCTGACCACACGCTACCGGCTGGGCGCGGACGCGCTGGAGTTGCGCACGGGCCTGTTCTCGCGCAAACACCGCACGATCGGATACGGCGCGATTCACACGATCGACAGCGCGTCGCCGATGTACCTGCAGCCGTTCGGCGTGACGCGACTGACGGTCACGGCGGCCGGATCGGACGCGAACATTACGCTCGATGCGGTGCCGGCCGCGCTGCAGCTTGAGCTGGAATCGCTGCGCGCGTCCAGCCGCGGCGGCAACGGCCGCGGCGATACGGGCGACGATCCATCGCCGTCCACGGTCCGCACAACGTCCGCAGTCTCCATAACGCAGCCGTCGCAGCACTCCGCAACCAACTCCCAAACCGAAACGCCGGCGGCAATCGACGATCTCCCCGCACGCGACGGCGTCCCCCATTCCGCCGCCGACCTCCCCGACCGTCCGGTCTTCCGTGCGTCCGTGCGCGACATCATCCTGTTCGCCGTCACCAATATCGGCGCGTTCACCGCAGCGCTGGCGATATACGCGTTCTTCGACCGAGTTCGCGACCTGATCCCGCGCGACTGGATGCGTTCGGCCACGCGGTCGGTCGACGCGATCGTCGCGCGCGGAGTCCTGTCGATCGCACTGTTCGCGGCGGCGTGCGTCGTCACGGTCATGGCCGTGAGCGTCGTCGCGGCGATGCTGCGGTTCTACGGGTTCGAAGTGTGGCGTCGCGGCGACGATCTGGTGATCGTGCGCGGCCTGTTCACGCGCCGCACGTCCACGCTGCCGGTCAGCCGCATTCAGACGATCGTGATCCGGCAGTCACTGCTGCGCCGGCCGTTCCGACTGTGCTCGGTCAGTCTCGGCCTGAGCGCGTCGGCGGAGTCCGGAGACGATGATTCGTCCGGCTCCGACGCGTCGGAGATTCTGCCAATCGTCGGCACGCGCCGCGTGACCGCGATCTTGCGCTCGATGCTGCCGGAGTGGGACGTGCGCGACGGTCTGCCGATACGTCGCACCGGCCGCGGCCTGACGCGGTACTACGTGACGATGCCGATCGCGTGCGGACTGCTGGCCGTCGCCGTGACGGTCGGGGTGATGCTGACATACGGCTGGATGGGACGATGGTGGGCGTGGCCGGTGACGGCTATAGTGACGCTGGCGGCCGCACTGTGGACGGCCCGCGGTTGGCTGCGCGCGCGGGTCGAGGGGTATGCGCTGCCGGTCGACGAAACGGCAGCCTCCGCCGACGGAGACGCGGATGGGCGCACGCAAACAAGCGTCTCCCGCTCCCCCGCTCCCCCACCGCATCGTGGCGACCGGCATGCGCGGGCTGACCCGGTACATGATGGTCACCCGCAGGTCGCGCGTGCAGTCCGTGACGCGTGAGTCGGCGCTGTGGCGCGAGCCGCGAGGCGTCGAAACCCTGCGGATGCCGCTGTTCGTCACCAACGACATCGACGAGCTGCGCTTCCGCTTCCTACGCACCGCCGACGCCGATCGGCTGGCGGAATGGGCCTTGGGACAGGGTTCTACCGCCAGCACCGCTCGTAGGGCAGGCCGGTGAGCGATTCGACGACGCGTCGGGTTTCGGGCGTCACGTCGGCCTTGCTGCCGCCGTTGCGCAGACGGGTGATTTCAGCGAGCACGATGCCGTCGGTGCGCTTGTCGATGGTCAGGCGCGAGGAGATGATCCAGCACACGATCATGGCGAACGCGAACCAGCCGAGCAGCACCGCGCCGAGGCCGATGCGGGCCTCCGGAGTCTGAGCGGCGCGCGTCGCGTCGAACCCGACGAACGAGAGTACCGCACCCACCGCGATGGTCGCGATGCCGGAGCACAACTGCCGGAATGAGGATTGAATGCCGGAGAACGTGGCGGAACGGTACCGTCCGGTCACGATCTGGTCCACGTCGGCGATGTACGGGAACACGGCCCACGGCAGGTAACCGCACAGCGATTTGAATGCGAAGAACCACACCGCGCCGGCCACGGCGAACACGGTCCACCACGCGTCCGGCAGGGCAGGCAGGCCCAGCGCGCCCGCACCCGAACCCGTGCCCGTGCCCGAACCCGGAGCCAGCATCCACGCAACAAACAGCCATGCCAGCCCGCTCAGGCATCCCGCGAAGTTGATCGCATACATGCGTCGCGGCCCGAGCCGGGTCATGCCGAGTCCGAACAGCGGCATGAGCGGCAGGGATATCGCGAGGCATCCGAGCAGCAGCGAGGCGAACGCGGCCGTGTGGTTCCAGTTGTAGACCACGAAGAACACGAATGTCTGCCCGAACACGTCCATAGAGACCTGCACGAGCAGGTAGATCGCCAGATGCTTGCGGAACACGGAGACGCGCAGCGTGGTGGCGTATTCGCGCAGCACTTTGAGCGCGCGCCGCCACCAGCCGATCAGCCCGATATGCCCGTCGCGGATCTCGCCGCGCGCGTACGCCCCGAATCCGGCCTCTTCCGGGGTCATTTCCCACGTGAACCGCCATGCGCCGAACACGGCGAGCGCGAACAGCACGGTGGTGGTGATGGTGAACGCCATGTACCCGCCGGGCCGGGTTTCGCCGAACACGGCCAGAACCGCGCTGCCGGCGAGCGGGATGAGCGTGCCCGCACCGGTGGAGATGAACAGGCGCGTGGTGGACAGTTTGGTGCGCCCGTTGAAGTCGGGCGTCATTTCGCCGGGCAGCGGATTGTAGCCGGTGGCGAACGACTGGCCGAGCACGACCCACAGCGCGTAGGTCGCAAAGTACACGCCGACCGGCAGTCCGGGGATCCACAGCAGGATGCCGGTGAGGATGAGCGGCGAGGTGACGAGCAGCATGAGCCGGCGCCGTCCGAACCGCCGGCCGATCGGATAACGGTAGAGGTTGTCGTCGAACACGCCGAACAGAAGCGCGGCGAACGCGCTGATGATGGCGCTCAGGCCGACCACGGTCTGCGCGGTGCCGATGTCCATGCCGCAGAAGCGCGTCCAGAACAGCGTCAGGTAGGTGGCGCAGATGGTGAGCTGTCCGCCACCGTAGAAGTCGCCGACGCCGAAGCCTATGGCCTGACGCATGGTGATTTTGCGCGGCCCCGGCACGGCGACGGCGGCGGCGAGCGCCTTGCTGCCGCCGCTGTCAGTGCCCGTCTTGTCGTTGACGGTCGCGTCGGAGACGTCGGCGCTGGCGTCCGTTGCGGTGTCGATGATTGTGCCGGAGACGTCGGCTGCGTCGGTCGGGGCGGACAACGTTGGTGCTCCTTGGTCGGGTCGGATGCGGTTGGTCGGGTGCGATTGGTCGGGATGTTTGGACGTGACGCTTGGTCGGGGACGCTTTGGCCGAATGCCGGCTTCGGCATGACAAAAGGGAGGCGTGCGCAGCCCGTGCATCGCATGGGCGGGCGCATGCGCTCCCTTCAGTCTAGTCTCGGCGTATGCCGACGAGGATGTCAGCGGATGACGAGCGTGGTGAACGACCAGGCCGGCGCCGTGTACGTGCCGGACGCGAGGTTCGCCTCGTGGGCCGTCGGCTGGGTCGGCGATTCGGCGCCCTTGTCGCCCGCGTACGGATCGTCGCCGGTGAGCACGTTGGCGGTCGCGTTCGCGCGCGCGGTTTCGCTCACGCCGAGCGCGTCGAGCACTTGCGTCAGGTCGACGTCCGCGGCTTCCGGCAGCGCGTTGACGATGCGGATGTAGTCGACGCCGGCGACTTCGTCGCGCGAGACGGACACGGTGCGGCGCGGCTCGTCGGGCACTTCGTGGCCTTCGGCGACGACTTCGCCGTTGATCGTGAGCTTCATCGCCTCGCCGCGGTCGGTCACGTCGACGCGCACGTCCCACACGGTGCCGGGGCGCACGGCGTCCATCGACACTTCGGTGCCGGCGATGTTGTAGCCGGCGCCGTCGCGGATGAGGCCGAGGCCGAAGCCGCGGCCGAGCGACGTGCGGTTGTGGTTCTTGCCTGCGAGGTCGCCGGAGACGATGTTGACGCCCCACATGCCCTCGTGGTAGGTGACCTTGGCGCGGATCGTGTACGCGTCCGCATGGAGGTTCACGCCGAGGTCGATCGGACCGTTGCCGCGGTAGGAGACATCCGGCAAATCGACACGCTGGCCGTCGGCGGTTTCGATCGAGAAGTCGGCGAAGTCGGCGTGCGCGCCGCCGTCGATCTTCACACCGATCGTGTCGGGCAGTTCGCGGCGGAACGTGGTCGTGCCGTCGAGCGCGACCGGCCATGCGGTGTCGGCCGTGGTGGTCGCGTACATCTGCTGCACCCAGTAGCTGTACGGGTGGTAGACGTGCTCGTTGTCGAAGTAGATGAGGTTCGGGTTCCAGCTGTCGTGGCCGTTCTTGCAGAACAGCGGTGCGTAGGACGCCATGTGCACGACGTCGCCGTTCAATTCCATGCGGCCCATGAACGCGGCCTCGGACAGGCCGTTGATGAGGCCGGTGCCCCACGAGCCATATTCGCCGAGGTAGACCTTCGGGCCTTGGCGGTCGGCGTCGTCGTAGTGGTCGAGGTTGTGGAACCACCAGCTCGGCGCCTGGTACGAGTGCTCGTCGACGATCGGCACCTGCGCCTCGCGCGCGTACGCCCAGCCCTGCTCGTAGTCCTGGCCGCTAGGCGCGGGACCGACGGTGCCGACGACGGTGATTTCGGGGTGCGCGGCCTTGACCGCGTCGAAGATCTGCTGGAAACGGCTCTTGAACACGTCGTCGATGAGATCCTCGTTGCCGATGCCGAGGTATTCGAGGCCGAACGGCTCCGGGTGACCCATCGCGGCGCGCTTGGCGGCCCACTTGTTGGTGGCCGGGTCGGCGTTGCAGAAGTCGATGAGGCCGAGCACCTCGTCGATGTAGGCGGGCATGTCCTCCTGCGCGACCGGGACCGGGCCCTGGCTCGTGTTCTGGCAGCTCACGCCGGCGGGCAGCACGGGCAGCGGCTTGGCGCCGATGGTCTCGCACAGGCGGAAGTACTCGTAGAAGCCGATGCGGAACGACTGGTGGTAGCCCCACACGTTGAAGTTGTGCGGGCGGTGTTCCACGTCGCCGATGGTTGTATCCCAGTGGTACATGTTGCTCATGCCGAGGCCGTGCGTGATGCAGCCGCCGGGGAAGCGCATGAAGCGCGGGTGCAGTTCGTCGAGCGCCTTCACCAGGTCCGGACGGAAGTGTTCGAGGCCCTTGTACGTGGTGCGCGGTTCGCACGAGACGAAGTCGACGTCGATGACGCCGGGCTGGTCGAACGCGACGCGCAGCATGCCCTGCGACGCGACGACCGGCTTGCCGTCGGCGGTGCCAGCATCGCCGGCCGTCTCGCCGTCGCCCGCCGGCACGGTCAGTTCGGCGTGCAGCCATGACCAGTCGCCGCCCGCGTACGATGCGGGAGCGGTCAGTTCGGCCGTGGCGAGCGGCTTGCCGTCGTCGCCGACGAGCGCGACGGTCAGCGGCAGTTCGCGGTCGTGCGCGCGCGCCCACACGGTGAAGTCGTACGTTTCGCCGGCACGGAACACCATGCCGTCGAAGCCGATGTTTTCGAGCGCGACCGGACCGCCGTCGACTGAGCCGACCTCGACGACCGCGTAGTGCGGGTTTTCGGTCGCGACCGGCGCGGCTTCGCGCACTCCGAACGCGGCGAATGAGCCGGCGGGCACGATCTTGCGCCACGCGGTGTAGTTGCTCCAGTCGCCCTTGTCAGCGCGGTTGTATTCGAACGCGCCGTTCTGCACGAGCTCGCTGTTCAGGCCGCCGTCGCCCGAATAGCTGATGTCCTCGAAGAAAATGCCCCACAGGTCGGTGCTGACCTTGCGCACGCCCGCTTTGTCGAGCGTCGCGACGAGTTTGTCCGTCATGAAAAGTCTCCCGTTGATTAGCTTGTTAATGAATGTGCCGGATTACCGGTTACTTGCGATCAAGGGCGATCCACAGAGCGCCATGCGCCGGGATCGTGCCGGTGATGACGCGGTCCGCACCTTCGCCTTCGATGCGCACGTCGGCGGGCTTGCCGGGCGCGCCGGCGAACAGGTCGGTGAGCGTCCAGGCGTCGTTGCGCGCGCCGAGGCCGACGATGGACTGCAGCTGGATGTTGCCGCCGATCTCGAAGTCGTCGGAGCCGGTCCAGAACAGGGCCGCGTAGTGGCCGCCGCGGTGCGCGGAGGGCGTGCCGTCGGCCCAGTCGGCCGCGTCGGCGGCCCATACGATGAATTCGCCGCGGTAGGAGTCGTCCTCCCACCAGTGCTTGAAGATGCGTTCGCGTACGGTTTCGCGGTTGTTGGTCGAGCCGGCGAGCACCTCACGCAGCGCCGGATTGGCGAGCAGCGCGATCGTGTCGTCGGTGCTGGTCGGCAGGTCGCCGCCGACCATGAGCGGCGAACGGCCCATGCACCACAGGGCGAGCAGCGTCTTCTGCTCGTCGAGCGCCAGACGGGACTGGCGGTCGTCGCCACGCTCGGCGCGAAGGCCGATGTGGCCGAACGGCACCATGTCGGCGTCGGCCCAGTGGCCGGTCGTCTGGAACGGCGCCCAGCGGGCGAGGCGCGCGAACTGCTGGTAGATGTCCTCCCAGCGGTCCCACAGGTCGTCGGAGATGCGCCACATCTGCGCGTTTTCGCGCAGGAAGTCGACGTACGAGGTCGCCACCCAGCCGCCGGGCGACAGGGACAGATCGATGGAACGGCCGTATTTGGCTTCGGCCTTGGCGATCGCGCGGTGGTAGGCGGCGATTTCGTCGGAGTGGAACGGGGTCTGCATGTCGTCGACCTTGAGGAAGTCGAGCCCCCACGAAGCGAACAGGTCGAGCTGCGCGTCGTACCAGGCCTGCGCGCCCGGATGCTTCTGGTTGAGGCCGTAGTTGTCGGGGTTCCACTTGCACACGTGCTCGAGGTCGGCCACGTCCTTGGCGGTGTATTCGGTGCCGAGCACGGGCAGGTTTTTGTCGACGGCGATGCGCGGGATGCCGCGCATCATGTGCACGCCGAGCTTAAGGCCGAGCTCGTGGACTTTCTCGGCGAGCGGGCCGAAGCCCTTGCCGTCGGCGGCGGACGGGAAGCGCACCGGGTCGGGCAACTGGCGGCCGTATTCGTCGAGGATGAGCGGGGCGTTGCTGTTGTAGCCGTGGGCGCGGGCGGTCGGGTCGTACCAGTCGATGTCGATGACCAGCGTATCCCAGCCGGCGTCCTTGAGGTGTTCGGCCATGAACCGTGCGTTGGCGAGCACCTCATCCTCGTTGACGGTGGTTCCGTAGGAATCCCAGCTGTTCCAGCCCATCGGCGGGCGCCATACTTGGGGAAGATTCGCCATTGTGACCTGCTTTCGTCTGTGTGGTAAATCGCAAGCTAATATGTACCGATACATATTTTATCGGCAAATCTCAATACGACAACCGGCAAACCTTTCGGAGAGTCGCCTGTCATTGCAACGTTCAGCGACACGCAACCACGATTTTACAAGCGGCGATTTTCTGCATACCGTTACATAACTAAGTTGCATAATTGATGACGGTGTAGCCGGCGATGCACGGCAATGGCCCCGGGCACGGGCCGCGGCGACAAGCCGGACGACCGCAAAGGAGACGATCATGGCAAACAGCAAACCGACCCTGCGCGACGTGGCCGCGGCCGCCGGCGTCTCCCCCATGACCGCATCGAACGCGCTGCACGGCAAGGCGGGCGTCAAGGAATCAACGCGCGCCAAGGTCCTCGCCGCGGCCGAACAGCTCGACTACCGCATCAACCTGACCGCCAGCATGCTCAAGTCGGGCCGCAGCAACATCATCCACATCATCGTCAACGAATTCGATTCGCCGTTCTACTCCAAGCTCGTGCAAGCGCTCGCCACGGCGACCACCGAACGGGGGCTCACGCCGTTCGTCGAACAGACCAGCTATTCCCCCACTGCGGCCGAGCGGGCGCTCACCCGCAACCCGTTCTCCGACCAGCTGTTCGACGGCGAAATCATCCACGCCTCCGGACTCGGCACCAACCTGCCGCTCGCCCGCATGAACGCGGGCCGTCCGCTCGTGCTCATCGACGGATGCGAGGAGACGCCCAGCGTGGACACCGTCAACTTCCCCAACGAGGAGGGCGCGCGGGCCGCCGTGCAGCATCTCATCGAACGCGGATGCCGCCGGATCGCGATCGTCGGCGGCGAATTCGTGCCGCGCGCGACGCTCGCGCACGTCGAGCACTCGTACGGCCTGCGCCTGCGTGGCGCGAGCGGCGCGTTGCTCGACGCCGGGCTGGCGTACGACGAGTCGATCATGTTCTACGGGTACAACAGCGACTACGGCATCAAGCTGGTCATGCGATCGGCGACGCGATCCTCGCGTCCCGGGGCGACACGGCCACGAAGGCCGATAAGGCCGGCCATGACGCCGAACCGCCGTCGGCCGCCGATGCGCCGTTTGACGGTGTGTTCTGCGCGAACGACTATGCGGCGTTCGGTGTGATCCGCGGGCTGAAGGACCGCGGGCTGCGCGTGCCGGAGGACGTGAAGGTGATCGGCATCGACGGCACGAGTTTCGGCGCGTATTCGACACCGACGCTGAGCACCATCCAGGTCGATCTCGATCAGCTCGCCCAGTTCGCGCTCGACATGATCACGCGCCGCATCGAACGCGGCAACGTCGACGGCGCCGGCAACGCCACGGACGCCGCATCGGACCAGCCGGTGCGGGCGACCATCGGATACCGTCTGGTCGCCCGCGAATCCACCGAAGCCTGACCGGCCGCTCCGACGAGGAGAACATATGGCCATAACCGCCAACGACGATTGAGATGACCGGCAATGGTCTTTCCTGAAATTGAGCGGTGTTTCTGCCATATTGCACAGGTCAATTCGTAAATTGAGCGACGGCAAACGCACAGCATGCACCTTCAACGACTCCATGAGCAGCCTTCATAGAGCAATTCAGCTCCGCGCAGCGTGCATGCCACCGCTCAATCGGCAAATCGACCCAGCCACCACCAACGAAACACCGCTCAATTGGCGAATTGCCTCATACCGTTGTTGACGCACATCTCGCCGAGACCAGCACGGCTTCGTCTACCGCAACCGTAAACAGTACGTTCCCACCGTGAGCCGCGAACCCGCGGCATACCCATCAGCGTTCACGCCCAGCACTGCGGTCACGCCCTCCGGCACCGCAATATCCAACGAGACGGTGCCGTCCGCGCTCTGTTTCCACGCCGCTTCGACGCGTCCGAACGGTGTCTCGTGCGCGGCCGAGCCGGAGGTCAGGCCGTGCGCGAGCGCGGCGTCAATCCGCGGAGCGACCAGCACTTCGCGCCAGCCGGGCGCGGCGAGCCGCAGGCCTCCGATCGCGTCGTGCATCCACGAGGCCACCGAGCCGAGCGCGTAATGGTTGAACGAGGTCATGTCTCCCGGGTTCACGTTGCCGTCAGGCAGCATCGAATCCCAGCGCTCCCACGTGGTCGTGGCCCCCATGCGCACCTGGTACAGCCACGAGGGGCACTTGTCGGACAGGAACAGCGAGAACGCCTCGTCCGCATGACCGGTCGCGCACAGCGCATCCAGCACGTACGGCGTGCCGGCGAAGCCGGTGCCGACCACGAACCCGCGTTCGTGCACCAGTTCGGCGAGCCGCTCGCCCGCGACCGAGCGCAGCCACGAACCGTTCTCTGCGTCGTCCAGCAGTTCGAGCGCGATGGCGAGCGCGTACGCGCACTGCGTGTCGGAGGTCATGCGTCCGTCGTCGCGGACGAACCGTGCGCGGAATCCGGCGCGGATGTGCGCGGCCAGCCGGTCGTAGTACGCGGCATCGTGCGCGACATCGTGCGCGGCGTCACGCGTAGCGTCATGTCCGCCCGCGGTCCGATCATCGCCGACGATGCGCAGCATGCGCGCGACCAGCGCGGCGGAATGCGCGGCGAACGCGGTGGCGACGAGCGGCTTTTCGGTCATGGCGCGGGCCGCATCGTCGGGCGGGGCGGTCGGGTCGAGCCAGTCGCCGAGCTGGCCGCACCACACGTCGGGCTCGCGGTCCCACACGCCGTCGTCGGACAGCAGCGAGGCCTCCTGGTCTGCCCAGCGGCGAGCCAGCGGCAGGTGCCGGCTCAGCACGTCCGCGTCACCGGTGGCCATGTACATCGCCCACGGCACCATCACCGCGGCGTCGCCCCACAGCGCGACCGCGTCGGGCTTGCCCCAGCCGGGGTACGGGTACGGCACGTAGTACGGCACCGTGCCCCACTTGTCGGTTTCGATGGCCACGTCGTCGAGCCAGCTGTCGAGGAATCCGGTCACGTCGTACAGGTATTCGGCAGTAGGCGCGAACACGGCGATGTCGCCGGTCCAGCCGAAACGTTCGTCGCGCTGCGGGCAGTCGGTGGGTATCGACGCGAAGTTGGACAGCATGGACCAGCGCACGTTCTCGTGCAGCCGGTTGACGCGTTCGTCGGAGCAGGAGAACCAGCCGAGTCGGGTGTGCGCCGAGCTGTATACGCGCGTATGCAGGTCGGCGGCGGTGAGTTCGGCCCCGTCCGGCCAGCCGCCGATGACCGCGTACCGGAAGCCGTGCATGGTGAACCTCGGCTCCCACCATGTCGCAGTGTTCGCGGCGTCGCCGGACTGTCCATGGTCGTCGCGCCCGGCGTCGGCTGCGACGCCGTCGCATTCGCGTCCGGACGCGATATATCTGTCGTGCTGCACGGCGCGGCGCAGCGGGCGCGTGGCGGGCGCGCCGTCGGGGTTGAGTACTTCGACGTGCTGGATGTCGATTTCGTGCCCGGTCGGAACGTTCGGGATGCGCAGAACGACGCGCTGCGTGCAGTTTTGCCCGAAGTCGACGAGCCAGCGGCCGTCGGCGAGCCGACTGATCGCGACGGGCTTGCGTTCGCCGATGCACCGGATCGCGGTGCCGTCTTCTGCCGGATACAGCGTGGTCCGGTCGAAGTCGAGCCGTTCGACCGGCTGCCATGCGCACGCAGGATCGGTCGACGGATCGTCGGCGCCGGAGCTGGTCGATACGTCACGGCCGGCATCGCCGCGTACCGGTCGGAATGGCTCATTGTCGCCGATGCTCCCGTCGGCCTTGTCGGCGTCATCCGGCCATGCCGGCAGCGTTGCTTGCGCGTCGAACGTTTCGCCTTCGTACAGGCCGCTGGACACGATCGGTCCGTATGCCGCGCACCACAGCCCGTCGTCAGCGTTGCTGGCGATGACGATCTCGATCCCGTTTGCGTCGGTGATCTCGAGTTGCGCGATGAGGCCGAGTCGGCTGCCGTAGCAGTCCTGCTCGCCGCCGCCGAAGCCGATGCGGCCGCGGTACCAGCCGTCGCCGAGCCAGAAAACGAGCTCGTTGCGGCCGGCGCGCAGCAGGTCAGTCACGTCGTAGGTCCAGACGGGCAGGCGCGTGCCGTAGACGGTCCAGCCGGGCGTGAGCACGTCGTCACTGGCTTTACGGCCGTTGATGTCAGCCTCGACGAGCCCGTGCGCGCTGACGTGCAGCAGCGCGCGGGTTGGGGCCGCGTTCAGTTCGAGCATTCGGGCGATGACCGGCGGGCGTCGCATGCCAGTGTCGTTGACGACTTCGTTGTCGGGGCCGGCGATCATGTCGGCCGACTGCATCATTGGTGTGGTCTGTATGCTTGTCATCAGTTCACTCCATCGTTGAAGTAACAACGCGGGAACATCCGCGTCGAAAACCTGCATTGCGCGTCATCGTAGCATCATATCGATACATATCAGCAGCCTCATCCGACACTTCGCGCCACCTCCAATCAAGCCGGCAATTCCCAGCAACAGCGCGGCGGTTCCCCTCTCCGCGTGTCGTACATATAATTATGTACCGTTACATATTTGATCGACGCGAGCCATGATTTCGACGACACGAGCGCACCAGACGCCGGCAAAGCGAGCCGACGCCGACGCAACCGCGCCGGACGACACAGCCCGCAGCGATCCGCACCGACCGCATCCCGAAGACAAGGAATCAACGAGGACCATGAGCGAAACGAACACCCCCAAAACCGAAGCGTACCTTTTCGTGCACTTCATCGGCGACGAAAAGACCCCGACCGACGAGCAGCTGTACTTCGCGCTCAGCCGCGACGGCGTCAAGTGGCACGACCTGCGCCCGGCCGGCAAGCCGGCGCTGACCTGGCTCGGCGGCGAGAAGGGCACACGCGACCCGCACATCGTGCGCGACCCGAATGGCGGCTTCCACATCGTCGCCACCGACCTGTCCATCCATTACCGCGGCGGTTGGGGCCCGCACGACGGCGCCACCACGAACGGCTCCACCGGCCTGGTGATCTGGGACTCCCCCGACCTGGTGCACTGGAGCGAGCCGCGTCTCGTGGACGTCGCCTCGAAGATCCCGGGCGCGGGCATGGCGTGGGCGCCGGAGGCCAGCTGGGACCCGGACAAGGAGCAGTGGATCGTGTTCTGGGCCACCAAGACCAACGAGGACGAGGCCGGCAGCCCGCTCAACAACGAGCTCGGCGACCGCACGAACATGTACTACGCGACCAGCAAGGACCTCGTCACGTTCTCCGACCCGGTCAAGTGGATCGACCGCAAGAACGTCGTCATCGACTCGACCATGCTGCGCGACGACGACGGCTGGTGGTACCGCGCGTCCAAGGATTCCGAGATCACGATCGAGCGCACGCGCAACCCGTACGCGAGCACGTACGAGGTGCTGCGCACCGACGACGACCAGCAGTGGTCGTACGTCGGCTCGCTCACCGACATTCTCGGCAACGGCCGCTACTCGTGGCACTATCTCGAGGGCCCGGAGCTGTTCCGCTACAACGACGCCGACGTGAAGACGGTCAACGGCCGCGAGATGAAGTACGGCCTGATGTGCGACCAGTACGCCGAAGCGAAGGGCTATCTGCCGTTCCGTTCGGCCGATCTGTCCAGCCGCGACCCGCAGGACTGGGCCGTCGCCGACGACATCGACTTCGGCGGGCTCAAGAAGCGTCACGGCGCGATCCTGCCGATCACGGCAGCCGAATACGACGCCGTGGAGGCCGCGTTCAAGCTGTGACCGTGACCAATGAGGCCGGGATTGTCGCAACGACAATTCCGGCCTCGGCCATACGCCGACGGCATCACAACCCCGGTGTCCGCACGGTGCAATTGCCGCGCAGATACCGAGGTTGTCACGATTCACAGACTTTTCCCAGCCAACCCGCACGATTCACCATGAATCGTGCGGTTATATAGGAATCACGGCCGAACAAGCCGCATTGCATAACTGAACATCCTTCTTCTTTCTCTCTTCTCCTTTCTTCGCCCGGCGGCTTCTCCCCGCCGGGTTTCTTTTTGCGCGGGAACCGCAGGAACCACGCCGCACGCCGGAGCCTCAGACAGGAGCCACGTGCAGAAACCAAACCGCGAGCCACCCCGAAATAGCAAACGGCCGCGAACCCCGAGGAAAGGAAGGGAGTTCGCGGCCGTTTCAGGTCAGTCGGCGATCGGCAGGCGCCGGATCAACCGGATCGTCTACCGGACCACCGGTGCGGAATTTCACTTGGCGCTGTCGTACAGCTTCTGGTAGATCTCGATGTTCTGATCGATGTTCAGCGTCTTGAGCTGCTTCTGGAAGTCGTTCCAGGAGGCGTCGGTCAGGCCGCCGTCCTTGATCCACTTGGCGATGATCGGCATCGCGTAGGTGAAGATCGAGGTGTTGTTGTTGGAGACGGTGTTGGAGTCGTCGTCGCCGAGGGTCAGGTACTGCGGCATGTAGTCCTTGGAGGACTTGGGCTGGTACTTCTGGTAGACCGGCCAATCCTTGTTGGAGGCGTCGATGTCCGGCACGCCGGTAATCTTCAGGCCCGGACGCAGCCAGGCGAGGCCACGATCAGCGAGTGCAACCTGGATGGACGAGTCGGCGGAGGCTTCCGGCTTGACGGTGTAGTCGTTGTCGCCGTTCTTGACGACGTACTTGTCAAAGTCGCCGAAGTAGGACTGGATGCTCACGTCAGGATCGAGCCATTCGTTGATGATCTTGAAGACCTGGTCCTTGTACGGGGAGTCGGCCTTGACCGCGGCGCCGTTGTAGACGTCAGCAACGCTCGGCTCCCACGTGGGGGTGGCGCCCGGAGCGGCCGGGGCCGGCATGGAGACGTACTGGTCCTTGAGGTTGCCGAAGGCGTTGGTGTTCCAGCCGAAGGCGACGCCGACCTGCGCGGTCTTGCCGTCGCCGGTCCATTCGGCGTTGTACTTGTCGTCAGCCTTGGTCAGCGCGTCAGCCGGGATGAGGCCCTTGCTCATGAGCTCGTGCAGGTATTCGGTGACCTCGCGGAAGTTCTTGGTCTGCAGGAAGTTGCCGACCTTGCCGTCCTTGACGTAGATGCCCTGGCCGCCGACGCTGGACATCTGCGTGGAGATGCCGGTGGAGTTGAGCAGCAGGTACGGATCCCACCAGCCGAAGCCGTTCGGGTTGAGCGCGCGGATGGTGAACGGGATCTCGTCGGCCTTGCCGTTGCCGTTCGGATCCTTAGTCTTGAAGGCTTCGAGCACGTTCTCGAGCTCGGCCCACGTGGTCGGCACCTTGAGGCCGAGCTTGTCGAGCCAAGTCTTGTTGATCATCATGGACTGGCCGTTGACGTTGACCTTCATGCGGGAGGAGGCGTCGGACGGGATCTGGTAGAGGTGCCCCTGCGAGTCGGTCGCGAAGTCCTTGGCGTCCTTGTCCTCTTCGAGGTACTTCTTGGCGTTCGGCATCTTGTCGAGATCGTCGGAGAGGTCCTCGAACAGGCCCTGGTTCTTGGAGAAGTCGGTCTTGCCGAAGCCCCACACGGTCAGGTCCGGCACGTCGCCGGCAGCCAGCGAGGCGTTCTTCTGCTGGTCCCAGGCGGTGCCGTCGACCTGCTGCCACTTGATGGAGCAGTCGCAGGCGGCCTCGAGCTTCTTCCACCACGTCATGGTGTTCATCTTGCGGGTGGCGGAGTTGGTGATGACCATGACCTTGACCACCGGCTTGCCGTTGGCGTCGGTCTCGCCCTTGCTGGTGTTGCCGCAGCCGGCGAGCACCATGGCCAGCGCCGACACGCCCGCGACGGCGGCGAGCATGCGCTTGCCGTTGCGTCCTGCGTTCTTAAATGAAACGCTCATCGTTGAACCTCTTTGCCTTCGTTCCTCAAGGGTCGGTTCACGCCGGCCCGGTCGTTTCCTAATCGATTAACTTAATCGATTAGTTTTAATATAGAATGATGAGGTAAGCTTGTCAAATCAATTCGTCGACAAGCGTGTGCATAAGGAGTTGTGATGAGTGCCACCATCGCCGACATCGCCAAGGCCACGGGCTATTCGACGGCGACCGTCTCGTACGCGCTGCGCGGCAATCCGCAGGTCAAGCCGGAAACCGCGGCGAAAGTGCGCGAGGCGGCCGCGCGTCTCCACTATCAGGGCAACGCGTCCGCGCGCAGCCTGCGACTCGGCCGCAGCAACGTCATCGCCGTGGCCGTGCACGACCTCGCCCTGCCGTTCTCCGCCGAACTCGCGCACGCGATCTCGGTCGCGCTCGCGCCGCGCGGCTATCAGGTCTTCGCCCAGCAGACGCTGTTCACCGGCAGCAACGAGGAGACCGTGCTGCGCGAGCTCGACCACCAGTTCTGCGACGGCACCATCTTCTGCTCCGGCGAACTCAAGCCCGAACAGATGAAGAAAATCACCGGGTCCAAGCCGCTCGTCATCCTCGACCCCAGCCAGCCGACCGACCTGTACGACAGCGTGTACACGCCCGGTCACGACGGCGCGTATGACGTGGTCAGCCACTTGCTGCGCACCGGCTGCCGCCACATCGTCGCGATGGGCGTCGCGTACCAGCCATACGAACGCGTCCGCAACCTGATCGACGTGAGCAACTCGCGACTGGCCGGCTGCATGGACGCCTGCCGCGACGCCGGCGTCGCGTTCGGTCCGGACAATACGGCCGTCCCCGCGCAATGGACGGTCGAAGGCGCGTACGACGCGACGATGCGCCTGCTGGACGAGGGCCGCAAGTTCGACGCCGTGTACTGCCTGTCCGACACGGTGGCGATCGGCGTAATGCACGCGCTGCACGACCGCGGCATCGCGATCCCCGACGACGTGGCCGTGGCCGGGTTCGACGGCATCGAGGCCGGACGGTCGGCGTTCCCGCCGCTGACGACCACCGCCGTGGACTTCGACCGGCTCGCCGCAACGCTCGCGGACCTGCTGCTGCGCCGCATCGAAACGCCCGACGCGCCGATCGAAACCCGCACCGCCGACTTCACGCTCGAAGTGCGCGGTTCCACGCACTGATCCACACGCGACTCCACACGCTCATCGCCAAACCACGCGTCAGACCCGTCCACCACCGCCATACAGGACGCCCGTGCGAGCATACAGCCGTTTCAACCCCATGAAACGACCGTATGCCCGCAAACAATGCGACATCCGCACATACATACAGCCGAGTGGCCCAGCCAGCCCGGTCAGTAGTGGATCGGATTGACCTCCTCCGGCACCCGGTCGAACGCGACCCGCTCCCCCGCCGCCACGCGGTAGACCGCCTCATGGCAGTCGCGCATCGCCGCGGCCATTTCCGGATACTCCTGCATGCACACGTCCACGAGCCCGATCTGGTAGTTCTCGCCGTCGAAACGGCCGATCGCGCTCTGATCGTTGTACTGGAAGTAGTGCGCGCCCACGAAATACGGGCTGCGCGCGGCCTGCTCCACGTAGTAGCGGTAGGCGACGCCGCGTTCGGTCTGCGTGGTCACGCCGCGGATGCCGTGCGCGGTAAGCCCGCGGTCGAGCGCGCCATGATGGAATTCGCCGACCATAACCGGCATGTCGAGCATGCGCCCGACCTGTTCGACCTGATCGTACGCGGTGCGCTGGTAGCTGTTGATCGAGAACACGTCGTAGCAGTCGGCCCCGGCCAGCAGGCTTTTGTCGGTGATGTACGCGTAGCGCATGCCAAGGTTGAGATGATGCGGGTCGACGCGTCGCAGCGCTTCGGCCGGCACGCGCACGTAGCGGTCGATCATCATCGTTGAGAACGTGTGCAGATCGTCGGCGGAACCCGGCCACGCACTCGCCGCGCGGAACCGCGGTTCGGCCGTGATCTCGTCGAACGAGCCGAACTCCGCGCCCCAGTGTCCGTTCAGCGTGGCGATGCTGTCCGAATACCGCTCGCGCAGCCAGTCGACGAACCGGCGCTTGGACGCGAGATCGGCTGGGTTGGCGAGCATCTCCTCGGCGATGTTGAGGTCATAGACGAACGCCCAGTTCGGCTCGTTGCGCATGAAGTAGCCGATCATGTTCGGATCGTCCTTCCACGCCTCGAGCCCGGCCGCGTAGCGTGCGGCCTGACGCTCGTATTCCGGGTCGAACACGTCCGGGAAGTCGCGGAAGACCATGTGCGGCGTGCTCGGGAAGCCGACGCCGGCAAGCTCCTCGACCGGCAGCACGTACGGCAGGCCGGCCTCGCGGATGAACGCGCGGTCGGACCAGTTGCCGATCGTGTTCACACCCCAGTCGAGCAGGTGCCTGCGCGTGATGCGCGCCCACGCCGCACGCCAGCCGTTCTCGCCGAACGCGGCGCGCAGGTTGGCCTTGCCGTAGTCGTAGAACGCGGTGACGCCGCCGCAGCCGCGCGCGTCCGCACGCCAGCTGAACGACGGATCGGTCGGGTCGACGACGGGCTCGCTGCGGCGGCGACCGGCGTAAACGTCGGTTGCGGCCGGCTTGGCCGAGTCGTGCGACGCGCCGTCTGCCGACGATGCCTTGGCCGCGTCGATCGCATGATCCAGCAGTCCGGCGACGTGCGCGTCCAGCCACGGACGGACCGGGTCGACGCGCGCGCCGACGCCGGGGCCGATGCAGTCGACGCCGGTGGAAACGAACGCGTTGCCGTCCGGGTCGACCAGCCAGAACCGGCCGGGCCTGCCGTCCGAGCCGGCGGGTTCGCGTTCGACGCGGAACCAGCCGGTGGCCTTGAACCGCTTGCCGGTCCAGCCGCCGAAACGGCCCCAGCCATCCAGCGTGTAAACGGGATCGCCGGCGGGCACGCCGGACGTTTCGGACTTGCCGGACGCATCGTCGCCGGCCATCTTGCGCAGCACGGCGTCGCAGGCGGCGCGGTCGGCGACCTTGCCGGGCCATTGCTTGGGCAGCCACTGGCCGAGTTCGTCGACGAGCGGCTGAGGCTGAATGTCGATCTCGGGCATCTGGTCAAGCAGTTCGCACGGCCACAGGCGCACGCTGCGGTCGGGCAGGCTCGGCGTGGCGGAGAGCACGATTTCGGCGATGTCCGTGCGGCGGATGCGTTTGCCGAAGATGGTCATCTTGAGGCGGCCAAGCGTGCGCGGGGCGAACAGCGTTTCGCCGTCGAGCCATGTAAGGTCGAACGGCACGGGCACCTTGACGCCGGGCAGCAGGCCAAAGACGGCGCGCAGCGTCGGGTCGTCGCCGCGCTCGCGCTGGCCGGCCTCGTAGAAGGCGAGCTGGAGGCAGACGGAATGCTCGTCGAGGCTTTGCGCGACGACCGTCAGGCAGGCGGCGTGCTCAAGCGCGCGTGCGGCCTCCGGTTGTGTTTCGCGGTTGAAAATGGTCAGATCGATCCCTTCGGCGGGATACGTCACATCAACGGGACCTTCTTGTCCCGACTGGCAGAGCAGTTGCATTGCGGAACCCCTTTCCACTCTCGACTATATCGTTACACATATTGATTTTCAAAGGATTTGCCGCTCTTTGGCACTGGAAAACGAGCTGGATCCCCTCACCGTGCAGCATCCGCAGTGTCCGCAGGAATCCATGCCACCATCCATTCGCCACCGCCCGGCGTCATCCTGGCGTCATCCAGTTAATGTACCGCGTATGTCCACAATGAGTCTGACGAATACGAGTTGCATCTGACCGAAAGATCAGTCGTGGGCATAGACGGGACCATACCGGCGTTCCGCATCAGTCTTGTCGACAGGGAACCCCGGTCGTGGGCATAACCCGACCATTACCGCCCGCTGATCGTGGGCATAAACGGACCATTCATAGGATCGTGGGCATAACCGGTACACGAACGGGCCCGTTCACGTCTGTTCATATACCGTCCATGCCCACGAATCCTGTCAGCGTACCGTCTACACCCACAACGGTCTCAATATCGGAAGAGATCGGCAGAGCCATGTCATTGTCAGGGAACATACAGGGCAATCGAACGGAACGTTGCACAAAACCGCACGTTGCGCCATGAAAGAGGCGGTTATATGGAGTCACGGCCGCACAGGCCGCACATAACTGAATACACCTCTCTTCTTCCTCTCCTTCTCTCGCAAGCCCGGCCCCAACAGCCGGGCTTGTTCGTTCCCGGGGCATCGTACATGCCATTCGAGCCGACGCAACCAGTCCTTCAGAATTGAACGGCCACGTTTTTATTTCCAGGCTCTCCTTGTCAGGGGGAGCTGTCACGCAGTGACTGAGGGGTAGTCCGAACCCATCGCACAAGGTTCGACAAGCACCTTGCAGACGATGCTCATACGACTTCATGCATCGTCGCGCGCGGGATCGGCGATGCCGTCGATGTCGTCGCGATGCCGGCCGAGGCGGAACCCCTCGTCGGTCACGGCAACCTCATACACGATGCCGTGCGACGTGAGCGGTTTGCCGTCGGCGTCGTGTCGGGTCATGTTGGTGTGCATGATGAGCAGCGGCGTGCCGTCGAACGTGCGGAAGACCATCGCGTGACCGGCATCGCTGTAGTCGATCGGCGCGAGCTGCTCCCACGGTCCGGCGACGCGGCCGGATCGCGAGATCGCCTGCGAAAGAATGTATTCGCCGCGACTGTACGACGTCCACACGCTGATCAGCGAGCCGTTCGGCGTGCGTTCGAGATACGGCCCGTCAGTCACGTATCCGCCGGAGTGTTCCGGAATCGTGGCGCGCGCCTCGTCGGTCGTGAAGTCGCCGCGCCAACCGCCGGCCGGAGCGTCGCCGTCTGCCGGATGCCACACGCCTTCGCTCGCGGACCACAGGTGCACCGGCTCGCCGACGGAGCGCGCGATGTCGTCTGGATCGAGTCGGATCGCCTCCATCGTGCCGTCGAACAGTTCCACCCATTCGTGCGCATATACCATCCACGGACTGCCGTCCGCGTCGGTCGCGAGCGTGCCGTCGAGCGCCATCACGTCGTCCGGCGAGGTCGGCCGCGCCGGGTCGATCACGCGGAACGAGCCGAGCGGCGAATCGGCGACGGCCACGAACACGCCTCGCCGGTGCATCATGCCGTGGTCTCGCACGTACCAGTCCGGGCCGGCGTGCGGCGGTTCCGGAGTGGTGCGCTCGGCGTGCAGCGTGACGAACATCCAGTATCTGCCGTCCCGCGCGTAGACTTCGGGCGCCCACGGCGAGTCGGAATCGTCGTACCATGCGCCGGCGGGCACGTTGTTGAGGTCGAACACGTCGACCGGTTCGGAGAAATGCTTGAGATCGGGGCTCACGTACACGACCACCGACTTGCCGTGCCCGTGCGCGGCGTCGCGATACTGGTAGTAGTTCGCGTTGTACAGGTAGTACAGGCCGCTCGCCTGATCCGCAAGCACGAACGGATCATGCAGGCTGAAGTCGTGCATCTGCAGCGGATAACGCACGTCGATGGCATCGACATCATGCGTTGACGAGGATTCGACAGCAGGCGTATTGGCAGGCATCTCTGGCTCCCTTGCTGGTTTCATTCACTACTGGTCGGCGGAGTGTGCCGTACACGAGGCGCATGCCGAACAGCACACCATGATAGCGATATCATAGCCGCGACTCGCGCATTCATGGCTCTTCGCATTTCCGGCGCACAGGAGATGCAGACACGGCATCGGGATCGCGCGTAGCGCGATCCCGCGTTGTTAGCGGTCTTCGGCCACGGACGCTCCACCACCCGGCTTCGCCGGGAGCCCCCTCAGCCAGGCAGAGCCGTCAAGCAAACGCCGGAGGCGTTTGCAGGCGAGGAGCGAGCGACGGTGAACCAGCAACTCCTATGACATGTTTCACGTGAAACTCAGTAGTGTGTTTCACGCGCGTACCGTCAATACGCCACAACACGTCACCGTGAGAATGCCTCCATGGCCGCACGATATTCCGCTTCGGTGATCGGCAGGATGCCACCGTGGCGCTTCTTCAGCGCACCAAGATCCACGTCAGCGGCGGCATCCCAGTCGGCGCGATCCGCGCTGGCAAGGCTGGCCGAACGGAACGGCAGATAGCCAAGCCCGAGCCGATATTGGTCGCACATCAGCCCATATCGCATGGCGCGCCCGTCGACCACCCGCACGTCGGAGTCATTGAGCCGAAACAGTTCCGGACCTTCGAGATATCCCCCGCTCAGCCGTTCGTCGCCGAAAATCGACGCAAGCGAACCGACGTACGCCCACGAATCGACGCCGTCGCCGGTTTCCAGCCGTGCGTTGGGTGCAAGCGACGTCGCGTACGGGTTCCGCGTCCGTTCGATGGTGATCTGCCCGTCGCCGGACGCACGATACCACCAGCCGTCGTCGGCGTGGATCATCGTCGTATCAATGCAGTAGCTGTCGCGGTCGATCCACTTGACTGGGTCGGTAAACGTCACGAAATCCTCAGTCGTGGCGTAATACATGTTCTGATAATCACCGTTGACGTTGTCCTCATGCGACCCGGTGGCCCAATAGACGATGTACCGGCCGCGTTCCTCGTCCCAGCACGCTTCCGGTGCCCATGCGAAGCACACTCCCGGAATCCCTGACGCAACGTCGACGAGCCTCGGTTCGCTCCAATGCACCAGATCTGTCGTCTCCCAGATCACGATGTCCGTGCTGCCGTTCGTTTTCGCCCCGCCATTCTTCCAACCGCCGCGATGATAAATACTCAGATCGGTGGCCAGCAGGTAGATACGCGACCCGTCATGGGCTCGAATCAGGAACGGGTCACGCACACCGCGCTCGCCCACCGTCGAAACCAGAGCCGGGTCGCCGTCGTTGCGCATGTCGGTCCAATGCACACCATCGCGGCTGAGCGCGAAATACACCTGCTCGTCCGTCGGTCGGCCTTCTGTCCCGGTGAAATGGGCGAACAGGTAGGCGGCGTATGTCTGCGACCGCGACGATTTAACAGTACCGGTCATCGTCATTCCCTTTCGTTCGGATTGTTCGGCGTTACTCCGACAAGCCGCTATAGCGTCTCCAGCAGCCGGCGCACGATGAAGTAGAGCGCCCAGTCCTGATCGTTGGCCATCGGGTCGGCGAAGTGCGTGCGTTCGCCGTTCACCGAGAACGGGAACACGTATGCGCACGATGCGGTGCCGTCCGGGAAGAACAGCTGCAGCAGCGCACGGCGGGAGGCCGCGGCGCGGCGATGATATTCCGTCGGGAAGCCGCCGGGCTGCGATGCCAGCAGCGTCAGCAGATGTTCGCGCACAAACTTGCCGGCGGCGGCGATATCATCATCGCCGTCCCCGTCACCGTCGACCAGCAGATCGCCGACCAACTCGAACACGTCGGCCGTCAGTCCGCTCCAGTAGTGCGGGAACGTGTCGCCGTACTGCTTGCGCTTGCCGAACCAGAAGCCATCCCAGTGGCGGATCGCCACCTCGTTCAGGTGCGCGTCGGGCTGGCATCCGTTAAACTGGTCGAGCACGCGCAGCTGCTCGAAGCCGGCGCGCAGCAGGTCATGGTCGCCGGTCAGCACGGCGGTCTGCAGGATCACGCTCGCGGCGGGAGCCACGATCGACTGCTCGTAGTTCACCTCGTGCTTTGGGTAATACAGACCGAGTCCGGCGAGCGTGCGCGCGTGGGTGAGGAACAGTTCTCGCATCTCGGCATACAGCGCGGTCTCCCCCGTCTCGCGCAGTGCGCGTCCGAGCGCGAGCACCGGCAGTTCGAGCGGATAAAACTGGCTGCCGCCGCCTGCGTAGAACCACTTGAGGATGCGCGCGGCGATGCGCAGGTTTTCGACGTCGCCGTCCGACTTCCAGAATTCGACGTACAGTTCCGCGAACCACGGCGCGTTGTACAAACGCCGGTACGAGTTGTCGCGCGGCGAGTCGTTGAACACTTCGCCGGTGACCGTGTCGACCAGTTCGCGTTCCATGAACGCGCGATATTCGGCGAGGCTTGCGGCCAGTTCGTCGCGCAGCGACAACGCATCGCCGTCGCTGAACAGCAGGTGCGCCACGTCGGCGAGGGAATCGCCGGATTCGTTGCTCCACACGCCGCGGTCGAGCGCGCGCAGGTATGCGTTGATGAGCAGCGCCATGCACACGCGTTCGCGGCCGGCGTTGTAGTCGTTGATCACCTTGCCGTCGTCATCGCCCACGTAGTAGTACTGCCGCTGGTCTTCATTGTCGTAGGCCAGATACGCGCCTTTGAGGTGCGGATCGTCGCCGCGGTACTGCTGGTTGCGCACGATGAAGCGCACGCGTTCGGCGAGCAGCTCGCCCATCGGCGCGGAGACGAATACGCGCGTATGCACGGTGCGGCCGCCCGCTTCGACCGTAAAGACGTGCTCGCCGATGCGGTCGTTGTACGTGTCGTGCGTGAACACGTCCGCGTAGACCGGCGTGTAGTCGAACGCGTATGTGCCGTCGCTGAGCGGCCGCGCGGGCCTGCCGTTGACGGTGACGGCCGAGCTGTCGGCCCGGTCGTGCACGCGATCGCGCGCGCCATCTTGCGCGACGTCGGTCCGTTCGTCCGCGGAATCGTCCGCGCCGTCCGGATCGCCCGTGCCGCTCGCGCCGTACGCATCGTTCACGTCGAACGACGGACAGATGCGCAGCGTCGTCGTTTCTCCGGGGAACACGACGGTGCGGTCCCAGCGCGCGTCGATGAAGCGGCTGCGTTCGGCGGCCTGCGCGAAGAAGTCCTCGCGCGAGTCGCACGGGAAGATGACCCACGAGATCGTGCGCGTCTGGCCGGGCGCGAATTCCATGGCTTCGGGGTGCAGCACGAAGCAGCCGCGGTCGTTGCTGTACTGTGCGAAGTCGCGGCTGACGCTGTACGCGGCGAGCGCGCCTTCGGTGAGCACGAGGCCGAGGTGCGGGGCCTTGCCGCTCATGCGCAGGGCGAGCGCCCAGCTGCATGTGCCGCCGCAGAACAGGTGCGCGTTGCAGTGACGTTCGATGGAATAGTCGTCGGTGTCGTCGTAGTAGCGGTCTTCGAGCGGCAGCGTGATGCCGATGTCTCCGACGGCCGCACAGATGGTTTTGCCCGTCGCGTTGCCGAGCGTGACGGTGGTGACGATCGAGTCGCCGCCGCGCAGCATGTGCACGCTGGATTCGATGCCGTCCGGCGCGGATACGGCCGCGTACGGATGGTCCGGCCGTAGCCAGTTCATGTTCGACGGATCGTTGCCGAAGCGGATTTCGATGCGCCCCAGTTCTGAGCGCATGGAGGTCGTGTCGGCGTATGCCGGCGCGACCGGCGCGTTGTTGCCCAGTGCGTACATGATGGTCGTTTCTCCTTTTGCGGGTCGCCTTCGGCCCCGCCGATCGGTGTTCACTTCAAAATCGCAACGCTGCGATTTTATGCGTGCCGGCGTCCCTTTGTCAACTCGGAACGTCGAACGTTCCGTCCCATCAACTGTCCGAGAGGCAACTGTCACACCATCGCGGCGTTTCTCTAGATTCCATCATTCCTCCCGACCTTGCGCTGTCCAACTTGTTGACAACTCTTGCCAAGTCGGTGCCATAATGACAACCATGGCATCCGTCAATCGCAACCGCCCCACGCTCAACGACATCGCCGCCGAAGCCGGGGTCAGCCTGTCCGCGGTCTCCCGCGCATTAAGACACCCGGGCCGGCTCAACGAGCGCACCGAAGCGCACATCCGCGACGTCGCACGCAGACTCGGCTACCTCGACGCCGCAACGGACCGGCAGGGCACGCAACCGGCGGCAACGGCGGCGTCCACCACGCTCGTCGTCATCATCGCGGCCGACATCAACGACGCGACGACCGCGCACGCGATCGATGGCATGCGCCGGCGCCTGGCCGCACGCGGCTACCATGCGCTCATCATCGAGGAAAGCGACATCATCACGCGCGACGGCCTTGCCGCGCAGTTCCGCAAACTACCGGTGTGCGGCGCGATCATCCAACGCCGCGCGCTGCGCGATCAGGAGATCCGCGCGCTCGCCGCGCAGCTGCCGATCGTGCTCGTCGGCCGCGGTCTGCCGGGCGTCTGTGCCGGCACGATCGACACGGCCGACGCCGTCGCGCGCATGATCGACGCGCTCAAAGCAGAAGGACGTACAAGCCTCACGTATCTGGCCGCTCCGGACGACGGCGTGTTCGGCACCCAACTGCGCGCGCAGATCGCCGCCGAAGCCGCACGCCAGGGCATCGCCATGCTCACGCTGCTCGGCTGCCAACCGGACACTGCATCCGCGCGCGGCACGCTGGAACGGTTCCTGAACAATCCGACGCACGCCGTGTTCTCGCCCGACAACCGCGTAGCCGTGCGGTTCATGGCCGCGGCGCGCGCACGCGGCATCGCCGTGCCGGACGAGCTCGCCGTCGTCGGGTTCGGTGACGACGACGCGATCGGCCTGGACCGGCCGACGCTCGCGCGCATCTCCTGCCCGGCCGAGGAACTCGGCACGGACTGCGCGGAAAGCCTGATTTCACTCGTCAAAGCGCAGCGTCCGGCCGACACGTCACGCGAGGCCGCGTTCGTGCCGGCCGGCAGCATCGGCAAACGCACGCGCGCCCTGTCTGCGAGCGCCGTGCGGGATGATCGCACGCCGCTTGCCGAAGTCCGCAGCCAGCCGATCGAACTGACCATGATGGCGAGTTCGTTCCAGGATTGGGAGCAGCACATCGCCGAGTACGAGCGGCTGCATCCGGAGGTGTCCGTGCGGCGCATTTGGGGCGGCACGCAGGCGGAAATCGTGTCGTCGTACTATCAGCGCGTTCGCGAGGGGCGCGACATTCCGGACATCACGGTCATTGAATACCGCTGGCTGCCGCAGTTGGCGGAGGACCGGCTGCTGCTCAATCTGAACACGCCGTCGGTCCGTGCCGCGTTCCGTCGGCAGTTCGTCGGCGACTGTTGGGATGCGGTGAGCTGGCGCGGCGGCGTGTACGGTGTGCCGTGTGATTACGACACGACGATGCTGTTCCGTCGCACCGACGTGTTCGATCGGTTCGGCGTGGAAACGCCGCGCACGTGGGCCGAAATGATGCGGATGGGTGCCGCGTTGCGCGCGCAAGATCCGCGCATGCGTGCGGTAGCGGTCAATACGCTTGATTCGGCGCCGTTCATCGCGCTGCTGTATATGGCCGGCGCGCGGCCGTGGTCGATGGATGCGGACGGCACGACGATCCAGCTTGCTCTGACGTCGGAGCCGGTGCGCCGGACGACCGCGTTCCTGCGCGATGGCATTGACCAGGGCGACGTGCTGATGATGAATTTCAACGATACGGAATTCCGGCAAATGGTCGCTGACGGATTGGTGGCCTGCGTGCTGAGCGCGAACTGGTTCTGCGAGAATATCGTGCAGCGGTGGCCGGACGAGCGCGGGCTGTGGCGGGCGGCGCTGCCTCCGTCGTTCGGCGACCCGTCCGAACTGCGCACCGCGCACATCGGCGGTTCGGCGTGGACGATCAGCAACCGCGTGCCGCCCGAACGCCGCAATGCGGCCGCGCAACTGGCATTCTGGGCGCAGACCGACCCCGCGTCGATCGACGTGCAGCTGGACCGTGTCATGTCGGCCTCGACGTACTTTCATCGCAATCCGCGGCTCACCGGCAAAATCGACCCGTTCTTCAACCAGAAGCTGTACGACGTGTTCTTCGAGGCGGCCGAGCATATTGCGCCGGATTTTCGGTACCTGCCGTTCATGCCGCAGGTCGAGGCCGTGTTCGCGAACACGGTTCGACCGCAACTCGTGCCCGGCGGCGACCCGGTCGGCCAGCTCGCGAACTGGCAATCGCAAATCGCCGCGTTCGCGCGCGCCAAGGGGTATCGGGTCGAGGTCGGGTAGGCCGACGGCTTGCGCGACGCGGGCAATTGGTTTTCCCGAACGATGAAATGAGCCGTCCGACCGGCCTACCCATTCCGTTCTCCATACGCGCGACGGGCGTCGCCACTGGGGTGACAGCGCCCGTCGCGGCGATTGCGCCGCAGTCAATCGGCTATTGCATGCCGGTTACTTCATGTACTGGTCGTACCACTTCTGCCAGATCTGCACGTTCTGGTCGATGTTGTACGACTTGAGGTTCTTGACGTAGGCGTCCCATTCATTGTCGAGAACCGGCTTACCGGAGTTGATCCACTTGGCGATGACCGGCACCGCGTAGTTGATCATCGTCGCGCCGTTGTTCGACAGGGTCACGCGGTCCTCGTCGCTCGGATTGACGTAGTTAGGGATCACGTCCTTGGTCTTATCGACGTGCGCGAGCTGCTCGTCGTACACCTTGCCGTCCTCGGACTTCTGCACGTCCTGTGCGGCGGCATTTTCGATCTCGACGTTGTCGGGAATCCAGCCGGCGAAATGCTCCTGCAGGCCAGGCAGTTTGCCGTCGTTGTAGTTCTTCTGCCATTCGTCGTTCATCGTGTACGTGTCGCCGGATTTGGTCCAGTACTTGGAGTCGCCGTAGTACTGCTTGACCGAGAACTCCTGCGAGTACAGCGCGTCGATGACTTTGAGGATCTTGTCCATGCGCGGCGAATCCTTCCGAACCGCGACGCCCTGCGCGACGTAGGCGTTCACGCCGGAATCCCAGGTCACGTCGTCGGCGGAGACGCCCGGTGCGGCCGGCAGCGGCATGGCCACGTATTCGTCCGACTTGGAGAAGTCCATGATGGACCAGCCGAATTCCATGCCGACGGTGTTGGTCTTGCCGTCGCCCTTGAGCGTGTTGTAGTACTTCGACCAGTCGGAGGTCAGGTCGGTTTTGCGCATGAGTCCCTTGCCCACCATTTCGCTGAGCAGGTCGACGGTCTGGCGGAATTCGTCGGTGGTCAGGTACGTGCCAACCTTGCCGTCCTTGACGTAGTAGCCGTTCATGGTGGCGTCGTTCATAGTGGTGGTTTCCAGTCCGAACGAGTTGAGGAACAGGAACGGCGAATACGATTCCATGATCTGCGTGGTAGTCCACGGACGGGCGAGATACGGGATTTCGTCGGCTTTGCCGTTGCCGTTCGGATCCTGCGTCTTGAACGCTTCAAGGGCCGTGATCAGTTCGTCCCATGTCTTGGGGATGTCGAGTCCGAGCTTGTCGAGCCACGCCTTGTTGATGACCATGATGTTGTTCGGTGATTCGAGCAGCTTGCCGCGGTAGCTCGGCAGGTTGTACATCTTGCCATTGAGCGTCTCGACGTATTCCTTGGCTTCGGGCTTTTCCTCGAAGAATCGCTCGACGTTCGGCATGTCCTTGAGATGCGGCAGCAGATCCTCGAACTGGCTGCTGAATTTGGCGGTGTCGCTGGTGCTGTATCCGTAGACGGTGATGTCGGCGATGTCGTTGGCGGCGAGCGTCTGCGACTTCTGGTTGCTCCAGGTGGCTTCGTCGATGCCCTTGATGTCGATCTTGACGCCGGTTTCCTTTTCGAGTTCCTTCGGCCAGTCCATGGTGCCGATGCGCATCATGTCGGTTCGCACGTTGACAACGATCGTCACCGGTTCGTCCGCACTGCCGGCGGTGTCGTTGCCGCATGCGGCCAATGGCAGCAGCATGGCCGCCGCCGATGACGCGGCGATGATCGCTTTTACTGATGTTCTTGACATGGTTGCTCTCCTTCGTTGGATATAGTTGTCCCAAGCGTTGCATCTGCAACGTTGCGATTGGGTAGTGCGGCATCGTCTTCAATGCCGTCATCTGTATGGGTGAGATTCCTTCTCGATCGCTCGATTGGTTCCCATTATGCCGGGTGTCCCGCTCCCCCTCCACTTTTTGACAGATTTGCCAAATGCGGAGCGATAAGCGCGATAAACGATCCTCTAGACATGTTTTTCCCCAAGCATCTGCACAGTGACGCATATCATCGGGGCGAGCTAAGAAGCCAACGGGAATTATAGAAAAATCTATAATAGAATTTTCAATAATAGAAAACTCTATAAAGATTCTTGCAGCACTTGCGTGACATTGCAACCGGTAGACCAGCCAAACTGGGGATATCGTCACACGAATCGGCCTCGTGGCGTGACATTGCAATCAGCATGCCAGCGGCACCGGGCTCAATGCCACGCGTCTGCTCGCACAAAGCACCGTTACAGCAGCAGAGCGTGCCAGACGTTGACGTAGGAGTCGGCGCCACCGCGGCGGGTGCCATTCTTTTCGATCCACAGGCCGGTTTCGCCGAGCGCCTGCACGGTGACTTCGTATCGCCCGGCCGGCAGCGGTTTGCTCACGAACAGCGGACCACTGTAGGCCGATTGCGCGTAGCAGTCGAACAGTTGGCAAACGATCGGCGCGGACACGGAACGTGCGACGATACCGGTCTCACGTCCGACATTGCTGCCGGCTGTGCGATCAGCGACATGATCGGCGCCGCCGTCGATACGGCGGATGACGACGCGGCCGACGCCGCCATCCTTGCTGCGCGGGCCGATCAGAACGAGTCGTGCGGCATCGTCGCCGCCGATCGTGCCGTTATGCTCATCGGTGGCAGTGTCATCGGCGGTGTCAGCGATCTCGATAACCGCGGACGCCGAGTCGCCATGACGATTCGAGAACAGGCTCAGCGGCACGGTCTCGCCGCGCAACGCGACCGGTTCGCCGGTCGCCGAATCCCAAGCATCTGCGTATCGCGGCAGCAGCGGACGGCCAAAATCGGCGGGGCGGCCGGCGACCGCACCGCTTTCGGTCGCCGTGCCGATCATCGCGGTCGGCGCGTCGACCGGATCGAGCATGTCGACTCCGGCGTCATCGGCGAGCGCGGCGTCATCGGCCGACCGACGACGCGCGTCATCGGCGTCCGTTGCGATATCGGCTGAACCGTCCCTGACGGACGCAACATCGTCGCCGAACCGCAGCGGCAGCCAGACCTGGCTCGCGCAGGACGCCTGATGCGGGAACGACCAGCGGTCGCCCATGTAGATCAGCCGGTCGCCGTGCCCGGTGTGCAGCGGGAAGACGAACGAGCTCTGCGAATCCCACGTGCAGGTGCCCTGCGGCGCGACGTTGCCGCGGTACGTCCACGGGCCGGACGGGTCGGGCGCAGTCAGGTAGAAGTTGTCGTTGCGGTCCCAGCCGGTCAGATTCGACATGATGAGATAGTACGTGTCGCCGACGTGCGCCATCGCGGGCGATTCGCCGTACGGCTCGAGCGTGTCCGGCTGGACGAGTTCGGCGGACAGATAGTCGTCGGAGAGACGATAGATGTGGCCGCCGTGGATCAGCAGATAACCGGTGCCGTCGTGGTCCTGGAATGTGCCTATGTCCCACATGCGGATCGGCCGGCCGTCGCACAAGAGTGGTCCGACGATCTGGTATTCGCCGTCGATCGTGTCCGACACGGCCATGAGCGTCATCGGATCCTTGTATTCGAGGTTGTCGGAGTGCATGAGCATCACGTACTTGCCGGTCGCGGGGCAACGCATCACCTTGACGCGCTCGCCGACGCGGTCCGGGCCGAGCCGGCCACCGCTCTGACGTGGCAGCACGAGCCGCTCGAAATGCCAGGTTGCGAGATCGCGCGACGAATAGCAGGCGAACCCGTTGAACATGTTCCGGTCGTCGGTTTTGTATTCGCCGAACAGGTAGTACGTGCCGTGTTCCTCGACCACGCATGCGCCGTGCGCGTTCACCGTCTCGCCGCGATCGTCGAACCACGATACGCCGTTGAAGATGGTCGCCATTGTCGTCTCCTTTGCCTTGTGGCGGTATCGTCGCGGACAGCCAAACCCGGAGCCGCGCGACGTACGATCGCCGCGGCCGGCCGCTCCGCCGATATGCCAACTCACTCATGCCTACGGCACCATAGTCAACCGAAACGGCCGTTCTTGCTCAATAAGTTGCCAAAATTGCCGAGTCGTCACGCATGTCGCGTGAGACGTCGATCCGGCAGACATACAGGTCGATGATCGTCTTGCCGTGCGGAAACCCCCGGCGTATCGTGGTAAGCAGCACAACCGTTCTCCTGCAGTCAGTGACGATGCAGCCAGTCAGCCATATATATACAGCAGACGATCGTCGGGCGGGTACGAGGCAGTACCGACGACGATCCCAGCAGCAGACGCATCGGAGGCATCCACGATGAAGCGGTTCACTAGTCGTCATTCATTGGCCGCACGGCACATACGGTACGTATCGGCGCTCATCACAGCGGCGGCATTGCTGGCAACGTTCGCTGTCGCATGGGCAACCGTTCCGGCCACGGCGGCACAGCCATCCCACGGCAGCCAGGTTCCGGAGGAAGTCGCGCAGCTCATGCAGGACAATCTGCCGAAGGCGGCGCAGTTCATCGCAACGCAGGGCACCGTCCGGACCGGCGACGTCGCAGGCCGCACCGCACACGTGCGCTATATCCAGCCGTATTACGTCATCGCGGCCGGCGACGACGGCGGCTACCAGGCCGTCGACGTGGGTTGGATCGCCGCCATAACCATTCGGGGCAAGCCGGCGGGCACCGCCAGCGTCATGCGCGATCCGGACAACGGCACGATCACACCGTACGAGACGACCACGAACGCCGACGTTGCCGCATGCCTTGAGCGAGCGTATCGCGAAGGCGGCGTGTTCGCGGAGCTGACCCGGCTTCATCCGTATGGCTATTTCATGATCAAGGACGGCAAGGTGACGCCGCTGAACGAAGAGTCGGAGCATTACATTACCGAAGCCGTGAGCGAAGACGAGTTCTTTGACGGACTGAACCGTCTGTCCGCGTGGCTGGACGAGGCGTCGCAGCTGGGCTCGTCCGCCCCCGACATCTCCTCCAACCGCAACGTGCTCGTGAATCCCTTGGAGCCGCTCGACACCGGCACCCCGGTCGACGCCATCCTGATCTCGGCGGCGTTCACCCTGCTGCTGGTCGGCGCGTGCGGCGTGGGCTTGTACCGCGGGATTGCGCGGCTCAGCCGCCGGTCTCGCCGACATGTCCGACGAGTCGCCAACGGCTGACGATGGCCGAAGACGGACATATATGACAAAGCGGCGCATGGACGGGAAGGAGGAGAAGGAAAAAAGATCCCGTTCATGCGCCGCCGATTAGGACGGCCGGGCTGGATTCGACAAGTGAGCGATACCGGCCCGGTGTTCAGTTGTTCGAGTGGACGCGCCGCCGACAAGACCGCTGGCGCGACGGCGTCGCCTGTACGTCGGTTCGGGTCAGAGCTCGTTGTCCCATTCGTCGTGCCATGCGAGCAGCGCCTTGCGGTCGCCGATCTCGATGGGCAGGGTGACGAGTTCGGAGTTGCCGAGATCCTTGTTGTGCCAGCGGTCGCCGATGTAGAGGAACTTGGTGGCATGCCACTGGTCCTCGCCGTCGAGCGGGACGATGATGTCGCACTGCGATTCGTAGGTCTTGGAGCCTTCCGGCGTGAACGGCTTCCACTCGCTCCACGGGCCGTGCAGATCGGTGGCGGTGGCGTACATGTTGTCGTTGCAGTCCCAGCCAGTCAGCTGCGAGCCGAACCAGTAGTAGACGCCGTCGCGCTTGACCATGATCGGCGACTCGTAGCCGGCCCAGTAGTTCGTGCCCTTGAGGCAGGCCACGTCCTCGACGACCGACAGGTAGTCTTCGGACAGGCGGTAGATGTGCGTGCCGTGCGGCCGGTCCTCGCTCAGGATGTAGCCGGTGCCGTCTTCGTCCTGGAAGACGCCGATGTCGCGCGACTCGTAGCCGCGGAATTGGAACGTCGAGAGGAACTCGAACGGTCCGGTCGGCGAGTCGCTGATGGCGGTGCCGATGTGCGCGTACGAGTAGTTGTTTTCGCCGTCGACGTGCAGGTACATGACGTACTTGCCGTCGGACGGGCGGCGCAGCACCTTCGGCCGTTCGACGATGTGCTTCGGCCCGTAGACCGAGTCTTCGGGACCGACCGGCAGGACCGTGCCCTCGTGTTTCCACTCGGCGAAGTCCGTAGTGGAGTAGCAGGCGACGCCCTGGAACAGGTTGCCGTTGTTCTTGATCTCGCCGTACGCGTACCAGCGGTCGCCGAACCGCTGCACGCCGATGCCGTGCAGCTGCGCGACGTTGCCGTCGGTGTCCTTGAAGAGCTGAACGCCCTTGAGAGTTGCCATGATTACGTATGTTTCCTTGTTGTTGGATGTATTTAAGTGTGTTGTAGCGGTATCGCGCTTTGCGCGATGCTGTGTTGTTGGCGGCCTTGCGGCCGCGACGCTCCCCCACCCGGCTTCGCCGGGAGCATTCAGCAATTAAGGACGGCCTGACGGCCGCGTTTTGCTGGCTCGCTATCGCTCGCTCCTCGCCTAAAAACGCCTCCGGCGTTTTCTTCACGGCTCGGCCTAGCCGAGGAGGCCGAGAGCTGCCGCCAGCTTCATAGTCGTTGCTACGGTTATGAAGCCAGCGCCTTTAACACGCCTTGCTGGCTCCCTCGGCTGAGGGAGCTGTCACGCGAAGCGTGACTGAGGGAGCGTCGCGAGCCGTCGGCCGGAGGCCGATTCCGTCAGCCCTTGACGGCGCCGATCATGACGCCCTTGTTGAAGTACTTTTGCAGGAACGGGTAGAGGATCAGGAGGGGGGCGGTGGAGACGATGATCACACCGTACTTGATCTGGTCAGCCAACTGCTGCTGCTGGAGTGCGCTCTGGCCACCGTTACCGGCACCGCCCTGCTGAGTCTGGTTCGCCAAGAGGATGTTCTGCAACACCATCTGCAGGGGCTGCTTCGTATCCGTACGAATGTAGATCAGGCCCGTGAAGTAATCATTCCAATGACCCACGAAGTAATACAAGCCCAACACGGCGATGATCGCACTGGACAGGGGGATCACGATTTTGAGGAAGTAGCCGAAGAATGAGAGGCCATCAATCTGCGCCGCATCATGCAGTTCTTCAGGAATCGAGGTTTCGAAGAACGAACGCGCGATAATCAAATTCCACACACTCACGGCACCCGGCAGGATGAACACCCACATGTTATCCAACAGATTCAAATCCTTATACAACAAGTAAGAAGGGATCAGACCACCCGCGAAGTACATCGTGAACGTAAACAAGAACAAAATCACACGACGCGGCTTGAAATCCACCCGGCTCAACGCGAACGCGGCAGGCAGGGTCACGATCATGTTCAACGCCGTGCCCACCACCGAGTAAATAATCGTGTTCTTATAACCAATCCAAATACGACTATCAGAGAACACTTTCTCGTAACCACCGAAGTTAATATCCACCGGCAGAACAGTGACCTTACCAGTCGAGACCATCGCGGGATTCGAGAACGAGGCGATCACCACGAACCACAACGGGTAAATCACCACCACCACAATCAAAGCCAACAAGACCCAGATCACGATATCCGCAACCCAATCAGCAGGCTCACGATGCTGAGCCACATGCTTATTAAACGGAATCTCATCCCCGCTCTTCTTCACGGCCGGGGAAACAGTCGCACTAGCCATAGCCTTTACCTTTACCCTTTCCACGTTCGCTTAGAAGATGCTCGTATCCGACACGCGCTTGGAAATCCAATTCGCCAAAATCAAGAACACGAAATTAATCAACGTGTTAAACAAACCAATCGCCGTAGCATACGAGAACTGGAACGACTTCAAACCAATCATGTACGTATACGTGGCAATCACCTGAGAACCCGGCAAGTTCATAGCATTCTGCATCAACAGAACCTTCTCAAAACCAACCGAGAGGATATTACCCATATTCATAATCAGGAGAATCACACACGTCGGCATAATCGTCGGAATATCCACATAACGAATCAACTGCATACGACCAGCACCATCAATCTTCGCAGCCTCATACAGACTCACGTCAACCGAGCTCAACGCAGCCAGGTAGATGATCGCATTCCAACCACAATGCTGCCACACCTCAGACAACCAATAAATCGGCGCCACCATATTCGGATTATCCAACAGGCTCGTCCCACCAAAGAAACGACCCAAGAGTCCCGTGTTCGGCGTCAAGAAAATGTTCAACATAGCCACAATCACGACCGTCGAGATGAAATGCGGCATGTACGTAATCGTCTGCACAAAACCCTTCACCTGAGTACTGTGAATCTGGTTAATCAACAGAGCCAAGATAATCGGCGCGATGAAGCCTAGCACCAGAGTACCAAGACTGATCTTGATAGTGTTAAGCATCACCTTGCTAAACATCGGCGACGTGAAAAACTGGTTGAAATACTTCAACCCAACCCACTGACCACCCGTCAACCCCTTCGACGGAACAAAATCACGAAACGCCAACTGAATACCATACATCGGGATATACGCGAAAATAAACACAAACACCATCGCCGGCAACGCCATCACCCAATGCTGCCAATAATGCTGCACATGCCACACCAACTTCCTCGGCCACGGCAACGCCTTAAACGCAGCAGTATTATCGATCACTCCCGAAGCATCAACCGTCTGGACGGCCGCGGTCTTTGTCTTGGATGCTGTCATAGCAGTTCCTCCGCACGCATGATCATTGTCTCCTCCTGAGCCGTTGCCGGCCCATCCCTTACGAGCTGCAATGCCCGTAAACCCGCGTTCCTTGGTTGTCGGTGGCCCCGTCAACCCCTGAACGACTATAACGATATACTTAACATTTCAAAAAGTCAAAATCTGAACTCAAACATATCTCAAACGCACAAAACCCAGCAATTGCAACGTTTTTCGCACCTCCCTCGACTACCGAACCGCACAAACGGCATCGCAACCAGCAACAAAACACAACAGAATAGCTCAGAATCACAACGACACGGCACGTAACTTATATATAAAAGCATGTATCTTTATACATATGAAGTCCGTACCATCTTCCCAACAGTCAAAGCCGACGCTCAAAGACGTGGCCGAGGCGGCGGGCGTGTCGATCATGACCGTGTCGAACGCGCTGCACAACAAGCCAGGCGTCAAGGCCGAAACCCGCAAGAAAGTGCTTGCGGTGGCCCGGCGCATGAACTATTCCAGCAATCCGTCGGCGAAAATGCTGCGCTCCGGCCGCAGCGACATCATCGAAGTCATCGTCGGCAGCTTCGACAATCCGTTCTATTCGCGGCTTGCCTCCGCACTGTCGGACGAGATCGAACGCAACGGCCGCGAGGCGCTGCTGCGCGAGACGCACTATGACCGCCGCGGCGAGGAAAACGCGCTGAGCGAACCGTTCAGCCTGTTCTGCGACGGCGTGATCATCGTCACGCCGCTGCTGTCGTCGGACAAGATCAAGCAGATCGCCCTGCACAAGCCGGTGGTACTGCACGAGATGCCCTCCGACGACAACGTATTCGATACGGTCAATCTCGCCAACGAGGACGGCGCGGCCGACGCGATCCGTCACCTATATGCCAAGGGTTGCCGTAACATTGCCGTGATCGGCTCGTCGCATCTCGGTCCCGAGGACATGCTGCTCAATCTGAACAATCCGGGAACGCTGCGCTATCGCGGCTGTTTCCGTGCATTCAACGAACTTGGGCTCACGATGAGCCAGGACACCGCGTTCGACTGCGGTTGGGACGCGCACAGTGGGCGCGAAGCAGCCGAACGGATGCTCACCTCGGGCATTGCGTTCGACGGCGCGTTCTGTCTGACCGACTCGGTCGCGCTCGGCGTGCTACAGACGCTGCGCCGGCATGGCATCCGGGTTCCGGACGATTTCAAGGTGATCGGATTCGACGGCATCAGCATGGGAGCGGATGTCTCCCCCACGCTCACCACCATCGAGCCGGATTACCGCGAGGCCGCGCGCGCACTCGTCGCGGACCTGCTGGCCCGCATCGACGGGTCGACCGCCGCGCCGCGCAAGACGATCGTCGGATATACGGTCACCGAACGCGAGTCGGCGTAACGCATTATCAGGCAGGCGTTCGTCCGACGTCCGATCCGACGTTTCGGCGACCACACCCGTTGTACTGAGTCGCTCACTGAAACGATCCACGACCGGCAACGGACGCACCATGATAAACGAGCGAACCGTGATATAGACGTGATATGCATGGTGGCGGGATACTTTTCGAAGCATCCCGCCACCATGCATATCGGCCGTTCAGCTTGCGTCACTTGGTGTACTTGTCGTACCACTTCTGCCACAGGGCGACGGTGTCGTCCATGCCGAGCGTCTTGAGCTTAGAAACGAAGTCGTCGAACTCGTTATCCACGCCGCCGGAGACGATCCAGCGAGAGATCACCGGCATCGCGTAGTCGAACATCTGCGTGTCGTTGTTGGAGATGGTCGTCGAGTCGGTGTCGGACGGGCGCACGTAGTCGGGCATCGTATCCTTGGTCAGGTCGAAGTGCTTGTACTGTTCGGCGTACACGTCGTCGGCCGCGCGGAACGAGGTGAGGTAGTCGATGTTGTTGACGGTCACGTCGTTCGGGATCCAGCCGGCCGCGCTCTCACCGCCGAGGCCGACGCGTTCGGTGGAATCGTAGACCTTCTGAGTCAGCTCGTAGGTCTTGTCGTCCTTCTTGGTGACGTATTCGGGGCTGGAACCGTAGAACTGCTGGACGGAAACGTCCGGATCATACAGTTCGTTGACGATCTTGAGCACTGCGTCCATGTGCTCGTCGCCGGCACGCACGGCCAGCTTGTTGTTCTGGAACATGGTGGTTTCCACGGAGCCATCCCACGTCACGTCGTCGGCCGACATACCCGGGCCGGCCGGAGCCGGCATGGCCACGTATTCGTCAGACAGGTCGCCGAAGTCGGTGGCCGCGTAGGCGAACGCAACGCCGGTGAGCGCGGTCTTGCCGTCGCTGGAGAGTTCGGCGTTGTACTTGGAGGCGTCCTTGGTGAGCGCATCGGACGGGATCAGGCCCTTGCTCATCAGCTCGTGCAGGTACTTGACGACGGTCTTGAACTCGTCGGTGGCCATGAAGTTGCCGACTTTGCCGTCCTTGACGTAGATGCCCTGCTGCGACGGGCCGGAGTTGAAGTGGGTGACAATGCCCAGCGAGTTGAGCAGCAGGAAGGTGTTGTACCAGTCGGGACCGAAACCGGTGGTGTCGAACTTCTTGATGTTCATCGGGATTTCGTCGGCCTTGCCGTTGCCGTTCGGATCCTGCGTCTTAAACGCCTCGAGCACGTTCTCGAGCTCGTCCCACGTCTTCGGGATTTGCAGTCCGAGCTTGTCTAGCCAGGTCTTGTTGATGAGCATGTGCTGGCCGGAACCGTAGAACTGCTGGCCGCGGGAGGACGGCAGTACGTAGACGCTGCCGGACGGGGTCTGCGCGAGCTTCTTGGCGTTCGGCTGCTCCTTGAAGAACTTGGCGACGTTGGGCAGCTGGTCCATGTGCTGGTTGAGGTCTTCGAACACCGGCACCTTGTCGGCGTCGGACGGGTCGAATGCCGCGATGGAGATGTCCGGGACAGAACCGGAGGCCAGCATCGGGGACTTCTGGTTGGACCACGCGGTGGTCATGACCTGCGACCATTTGATCGTGCAGTCGCACGCCGCGGTCAGCTTCTTGGTCCACTCCATCTTGGCGGGGGCGATGGTGTTAGCTGGGTGACCACGAGGATTTCGATCTGCGGCTTGTCTCCGCCGGCGGTGTCGCTGCCGCAGCCGGCCAGCATGGTCGCGGCCGCGCAGGCCATTGCAGCTCCGGCGATGATGCGCTTGCGCGTGTTCTTCTGTGCACCACTCATTGCTCTGTCTCCTCACTGAGCGTTGCGGGCGGTCCCCCTGTGGACGGCCCTGCGGTTGCCCGATTACTGTTCCCGGCAGGTTTTTGGTATACCGGTGAACCTATCGACAATCACTAAGATATACCGCTGTACCAAACATGTCAAGTCATCGCGACACGCCGGCGCAATCATCGCCCGCGCCGACCTGTGCCGACGCCTCCCCGGCAACCTTCCGGCACCGTCGTATACAAAAAGGCCCGGAATCATCCGAGCCAGGCAGTATCACAGCACCGACGCAACCGTCGTGCAGCCGCGTGCGATCGCACGACTGCGGCAACGCGGCTACATCTGCATCGTTTTGAGCTCGTAGAACTTGCCGCGCGCGGCCATGAGCTCGTCGTACGAGCCCTGCTCGACGATGCGCCCATGCTCGAGCACCACGATGCGGTCGGCGTTGCGGATCGTGGACAGCCGGTGCGCGACCATGAACGTCGTGCAGTGACCCATCATCTTCTCGGTGGCGTGCTGCACCTTCTTTTCCGAGACCGAATCGAGCGCGCTCGTCGCCTCGTCGAAAATGATGATGCGCGGATGGCGAATCAGCGCGCGGGCGATCGAAATGCGCTGCTTCTGACCGCCCGACAGTGTACCGCCGTGCTCGCCAACCGTCGTATCGAGCCCGTCGGGCAGCTGCGCGACCACATCGTCCAAGCCTACCTCGTTGATGATCCGGTCCACCTCGGCCTCGTCGACATGCTCGAGCCCATAAGTGATGTTGTCGCGCAGCGTGCCGGAGAACAGGATCGTGTTCTGCGGCACGACGGCGATCTGGCTGCGGTAGGCGTCCAAATCCATGCATTTCAGGTCGATGCCGTCAACGAGCACCGCGCCCGACTCCGGCTCGGCGAAACCGATGAGCAGCTTGATGAGCGTCGACTTGCCAGAGCCCGAGTCGCCGACGAACGCGATCGACTCGCCGGCGCGCACTTTGAGCGAGAAATCGTGCAGCACGAGCGGCAGGCCCTGGTCGTAACGGAAGTCGACGTGCCGGTATTCGACGTCGCCGCGCAGCGTGCCCGGTTCGACGCCGGCGCTTTTCGGATTGTGCTCGACATCGTCCTCCTGCAAGATCTCGCCGATCGAGCTGACCGATTCGACGCCTTTGGTCAGCAGCGGATACAGGTTGATCAGATTCGACACGCCGCCGACGATCTGCGTGAAGTACGTCTGGAACAGCACCACGTCGCCCACGGAGATGCGGCCGCGGTACGCGAGATAGCCGGTGAAGCCGAGGCACAGCAGCTGGAAGATCTGGAAGATGACCCAGCTGGTCGCGCCGAACACGATGTTGATGATGTCAAGCCGGAAGCCGGCTTCGCGGATGAACTCGAGCTTGCGGTTCATCTTGCGGATTTCCACGTCCTCGAGGCCGTGCGCGCGGGTGACGGGGATCATTTCGATCATTTCGGCCACGGCGGCCTGCGTGCGCTCCATCTGCGTGCGGAAGTCGTGGTTGGATTCGCGGATCGGCTTGCGGAAGAACCAGATCGAGAATACGGCGGTCGGGATGGCGAGCGCGAAGAAAATCAGCACGATCGGGCTGCTGATCGCGGTAACGGTGATCGCGATGATGATGTCGAGGATGACCAGCGGCAGACTGCGGTAGGTCTGGTCGAGCAGCACTTCGACGTTTTCGACGTCGCGCATGATCTTCGACATGAGCCGGCCGGACTGCGTTTCAGTGTGGAACCGGATGGACAGCTGCTGCAGTTTGGCGATGAGGCTGCCGCGCAGCCGGCGTTCGATGAGCCGGTTCACCTTGCCGAAGTGCTTGATGTACATGTACGCGGTGAAGATGTTCTGCGCGATGAAGAAGACGCCGATGACGAGGTTGACGAGCATTTCGTTCACGCTGTGCGCGGCCGGGTTGGTCGCGCAGTTGATGATGTTGCGCGTGACGATCGGCGTGACCCACATCGGAGACTGTTTGGCGATGAGCGCGATGGTGGAGATGGTCAGGTCCACCGCGCTGCCTTTGAAGAAGCGCAGCAGGATGCGGATCGGATGCCCACTGTTGCGCCGGTAGTTCTGGATGTATTCCTCGAATGTGGCCGCCTGCTGCGTCATTGCCTTCCTCTTCCCCTTCGGCTTCTTCGGCGATGCTGTGTCCCAACGCTTGAGTTTAACGATACACAACACGCACTACAACGACGGATGAAGAGGCCGCCGGACGGGGCAGACGGCCCGGCACCACGTTCAGCCCAGATCGATGACCGGTACGGCGCCGCGGTCGCAGACGATGACGTCGCCTTCGACGCGCAACTCGGCGGCCTGGACAACGCTGAGCTGGGCGGCGGTTGGATCGGCGGGCTCGCCGGCAGCGCGCGGAGAACCGTCGTCGTGCGCGTAGGGATGGCAGAAGTAGAAGATGGTGGCACGGCCGTCCTTCGGGTTCACCCAGATGTCGGCGTGGTGACCGAATCCCTGATCCATCGCGCGTCCACTGGACCTGTCGAGGATGTCGGGGCATCGCGTCCAACGATGGAGGGCGGATCCACCATGCCCCTCGGCCGCGTTCCCTTCACCCAGGATCCCGGCATTCCTCTCGGATCCGTCGCCCGCAGCCGAACCCGGGGCGGAGTTCCCGCAATGTTCCTCAGCCACATCTTCCTGCCGGTAGACGACGAGGCCATGCCAGTAGTCGGAGATCATCCAGCGCCGGCCGCCGAGGTCGAACACGTTCGGTCCCTCCTGATGACAGTCGAACACCTCCTGCCCGAGCACGCTCCACTCGTTGAGGTCGCGGCTGACGGCCCGGCAGGTCACGCCGCCCAGATCCTCGTCCTTGTACCACATGGAGTAGGTGCCGTCCGGTTCGCGCGCGACGCACGGGTCGATCACACGGTTGGAGGCGAGATCGATTTCCGAGACGAACGCCCACCGCCACAGGTCGCGCGACGTGTAGTGCAGCATGCGTGAACGGCCATGCCAGTCGGTCGGCACGCCCACGATCATCGGCACGAACATGTGATAGACGCCATCGATGTCAACGACTTCCGGCGCCCAAAACGTGTTCTCTCCAGGAAACGCGTCCAGATCGAGGTCGAGCGTGCCGCGGTACAGCCAGCGGGCGCCGTCCTCGCTGGAGGCGACGGCGATCTTCGTGCCGTGCACCCACGAGACGCCGACCGCGTGCGGGTTCGGCCTGCGTTGGGTATAGAACATGAACATTTGCCGTTCGCAGCCGTTCCAGATCACGGTCGGATCGGTCGGACCTCCGGTGATCGGGTCCTCGTACAGCGGCGCGGACATCGTCACTTGCGTCATGGCACAGCCTTTCAGCATTGGCCCGTCACGGCCGCGGTCCCGGCGGTCACGCCGGGCCGTCCGCGGCACGATCGCAACAGACCGTGCAATCATCAATGATATGTATCGTTACAGCAACCGTTATACCAAACAACGCCCTCTAGTTCAATCGTGTCAACGCACCGTGCCGCTCTGCAAACCGCGGCAACAAATGACCCGCCCGGCGCACAGCGTCCCTACGCTGGCGGCATGAGCGAACAACAGTCTTCCCAGAACATCAGTACCACCGATATCACGTCCGAGGCAACACCACCCCAGCTCAACGCGCGATACGTGCTCGCGCACAGACTGACCACGCGCGAAGCCGCCACACGGCCGATCCGCGTCATCCAGTTCGGCGAAGGCAACTTCCTGCGCGGATTCGTCGACTGGATGGTCCAGCTGCTCAACGAACGCGAGCCCTCGTTCGACGGCAACGTGGCCATCGTGCAGCCGCTGGCCGGAGGCCGCGTCGCAGCGCTCGAGGCGCAGGACCGGCTGTACACCGTACTGCTCGACGGCATGCTGGGCGGACGCGACGTGCAGAGCCGCACCGTCGTCGACTCGATCGGCGCGACCGTAAACCCGTACACGGACTGGGAACGGTTCCTCGCGCTCGCCGACGATCCGAACGCGTCGGTGATCGTGTCGAACACCACTGAAGCGGGCATCGCGCTCAACGACCATGACACGCCCGACCTGACCCCGCCGGCGAGTTTTCCAGCCAAGCTCACGTTGCTGCTCGAACGACGCTGGCGGCGCGGTCTGCCCGGTTTCCTGCTGCTGCCGTGCGAGCTGATCGAAGCGAACGGCGACGCGCTGCGGAAGGCGGTCGTCGAGTGCGCGAACCGGTTTGCGCTGCCGGACGCATTCATCGCGTGGATTGAGCATGACAACGTGTTCGCGTCCACGCTCGTCGACCGCATCACGCCTGGGTTCCCGCGCGACGATGCCGAAACGATCTGGCGCGAGCTCGGCTACCGTGACGACAATATGGTCAAGGCCGAGCCGTTCGCCTCGTGGGTGATCGCCGGCGACGAGCGCGTACGGAACGCCGTGACCGAGCGGTTCCCCGTCGACCGGCTTGGCGTGGGCGCGATCCTCGTGCCGGACGTGCGGCCGTACCGCGAGCGCAAGGTGCGCCTGCTCAACGCGCCGCACACCACGATGGCGCTGGTCGCGCGACTGGCAGGTTTTGCGACCGTGGGCGAGGTGGTGGCCGACCCGCGCATGCACGCGTTCGTCGAACGGGAGATGAACGAGGAGATCATTCCCGTGCTGTCGTTGCCAGCCGACGAGTTGCGCACGTTCGCCGGTCAGGTGATCGAACGGTTTGCGAACCCGCACATGCGGCATGAGCTGGATTCGATCGCGTTGAATTCGGCCGCGAAGTACGCGGCGCGCGTATTGCCGATCGTGCTGGAGAACGTGCGGCGCGGACGCGGGCTACCCCGGCGTGCCGTGCTGGCGCTCGCCGGACTGCTGGCGGTTTACGGCGGTTTCACGCCGGTTGCCGTCGCGATCAGCGATGTGCCGGAGACGCTGGAGCGGTTCCGTTCGTCCGCCGCTGCCACGCACGGCGACGTTCGCGCGTATGTCGCGACGGTACTGGCCGACCGCACGCTGTGGCCGGAGGATCTGACCGCGATCGACGGCCTGGCCAATCTGGTGGCCGACGACGTGACGGCGATTGCGAACGGGCGTATGCAGCAGCTGATCGACAGTCTGGCGTAGCCGATCACGCGTTCAGGGAACAAGGGAGTCATTATGGATGTCATTCGTTTGGACGAACACGACACGGTGGTCGTGGCGGCGCGCGACATCGCCGCCGGCGAGCGCGTGAGCATACCGGGAGCCGACGTGCCGATCACGCTACGCGAAAACGTCTCGCGCGGGCACAAGATCGCGATCCGGCGCATGGAGACCGGCGATCCGATCGTCAAATACGGTTATCCGATCGGACATGCGAAAGCGACGATCGAACCGGGCGACTGGGTGCACACGCACAACTGCCAGTCGAATCTCGGTCCTGACCTGACGTACGAATACCGGCCGGACGCGGGCCGCGTGCATCCCGGCGCGCCGTCCGGCCGCACGTTCCTCGGCTATCGGCGCGCGACCGGCAAGGTCGGCATCCGCAACGACCTGTACATCGTGCCAGCAGTCGGTTGCGTCAATTCGCTGTGCGACAACATCGCGCGCGCGTTCGAACGTGCGCATCCGGGCAACGGGTCGTTCGACTCGGTGATCATCGCGCATCATCCGTACGGCTGCTCGCAGCTGGGCGGCGACCACGCGATGACCAAGCGCATTCTGCAGGACATCGCCATGCATCCGAACGCTGGCGGCGTGCTCGTGGTCGGCTTGGGCTGCGAGAACAATCAGATTCCACAGTTCCGAGCGGAAATGACATGCTGCGGCGAGGAATCGGATAACCCCGCGGCGTCCGTGGACGATCTCAAGGACGGGCTCGTGTATGATCCGGCGCGCGTGAAGTTCATGATCTGCCAGCTGGAGGACGACGAATACGCGACCGCCGCCCGACTGCTCAACGAGCTGAACGACGCCGCGGCCGGCGACCGGCGCGAGCCGATCGGACTGCGCGAGCTCACGGTGGGCGTCAAATGCGGCGGCTCGGACGGCCTGTCCGGCGTGACCGCGAACCCGCTAGTGGGCCGGTTCGCCGAGTTTCTGGTACGCGAGGGCGGGCGCGTGGTGCTCACCGAAGTGCCGGAGATGTTCGGCGCGGAGCAGGTGCTCATGAATCAGGCGAAGGACGAGGCGACGTTCCGCAGCATCGTCAAGCTCATCAAGGATTTCAAGGACTATTTCCGCCGTTACGGCCAGCCGATCGGCGAGAACCCATCGCCGGGCAACAAGGCAGGCGGCATCACCACGCTGGAGGACAAGTCGCTCGGCTGCATCCGCAAGGGCGGCCACTGCGAGGTGACCGACGTGATCGCCTACGGACATCAGGCGACGCGCCCGGGGCTCACGCTCCTGCAGTCGCCAGGCAACGATCTGGTGTCGGCGTCGGCGCTCGCCTCGGCCGGCTGCCAGATCGTGCTGTTCACCACGGGCCGGGGCAATCCGTACGGCACGTATGTGCCCACGTTCAAGATCGCGACGAACACGCCGCTGGCGGACAAGCATGCGCGCTGGATCGACTTCAACGCGGGCCGTCTGCTGGACGAGCCGATGGACGACGTGCTGCCCGGGTTCATCGAGGCGGTGCTGGCCGCGGTCGACGGGGCGCCCACGCGCAACGAGCGCTACGGCATGCACGAGATCGCCATCTTCAAGGACGGCATCACCGAGTAGGCGTCAGCCTCGCTCAGGGGTTTCTTCCTTCTTCCGAAGATCCATCCGATGTGCCTCGCTGGGCTTGCCGGCGGGGTATTCCGACTGGACCTTCGGCGAATCGCCCCGCTCAGACCACTCCCAGCGGGGCAAGACCGAAGGATCTTCGGAACAATGCCCCGCTCAGGAAACCCAGCGGGGCAATTCTGCTAGACCTTCTCCGTTTCACCCCGCCAGGCAACCTCTCAGCGAAGCAAAACCGACAGGCCTTCGGAACAATGCCCCGCTCAGAAAGCCCAGCGGGGCAATCCTGCTAGACCTTCGGCGTTTTGCTCCGCTCAGACCACTCCCAGCGGAGCAAAACGGAGAAGGTCCGGCAGAATCACCTCGCGAAAACCTCGCGAAGACCTGCCTCGTAGACCTGCCTCGTAAAGATCACAAGGCCAAAAGTACGGAAAGACCAAAAGGATTCACGCGAACAGCGCCTTGGCGTTGTTGAAGGAGATGTCGCGCACGAGCCCGCCGAGCCATGCCTCGTCGTCCGGGATCTCGCCGCGTTCGGCCCATTCGCCGAGCAGCTCGCACAGGATGCGGCGGAAGAATTCGTGGCGCGGGAAGCTCAGGAAGCTGCGCGAGTCGGTGGTCATGCCCACGGCGTTGCCGAGCAGCGATTCCTCGGCCATGACTTCAAGCTGGCGGCGGATGCCGGCTCTCGTGTCGTTGAACCACCATGCGTTGCCGAGTGCGAGACGCTGGCGCGCGCCGCCGCCCTGATAGCATCCCATCACCGTGGCGATGGGCAGGTAGTCGTTTGGGTTGAGTGAGTAGATGAGCAGCTTCGGCACTCCCCCGCGCCGCGACGCCGCATCGAGCAGGCGGGCGAGCGGCTCGGCGACCGGCCGGTCGTTCAGCGCGTCGAATCCGGTGTCGGGACCGTGTCCGGCGAATCCGCGGCTGTTGACGTTGCGCATCGCATGCAGGTGCAGCTGCATCGTCCAGCCTTTGGCCGCGAAGATCTGCATGAGCCCGACCAGCAGCGCAGTGCGGAACTGCGAGGCCTCCAGCGCATCAAGTTCCCGCCCGGCACGTGCCTTGTCGAGAATATGGTCGAGTTCGGCGGGCGTCGCCTCGTCGTAGGTGACCAGATCGGCGGCCTGATCGGACAGGCGGGCGCCGTGTTCGTGGAAGAAGTCGACGCGCTGCGCCACCAGCGCCATGAGCGAGTCGAAGCTGGTCACGCGGTCACCGCACGCAGTTTCGAGCCGTTCCACCCACTCGCCGAAGCCGGGCTTGTCGGGGTTGAGCGCCTTATCGGGACGCATGGCGGGCAGCATGCGGAACGTGTCGCCGCCGTCGGCCGCGAACCGCTCGTGCCAAGCGAGGTCGTCGGTCGGATCGTCGGTGGTGCAGATCGTGTCCACGTGCATGCGCCGCAGCAGGGCGCGCCGCGTGAAGTCCGGCCCGGCGAGCATGGCGTTGGTCCGCTCGTAGATGTCGCGCGCGGTGCGCGTGTTGAGCGTGTCCGTAATGCCGAAGTAGCGGCGCAGTTCCATGTGCGTCCACAGGAACACGGGGCTGCCGACGGCGCGTTCCATGGTCGCCGCGTAAGCTTGGAACTTGTCCCACGGGTCGGCGTTGCCGGTGATGAGTTCCTCCGGCACGCCGTTGGCGCGCATGAGCCGCCACTTGTAGTGGTCACCGTAGTTGGAGCCGTCGGTGAGCCACGCCTCGACGATGTTGTCGAAATGCGGGTCGAGATAGATTTCCTCGGGGTGCAGGTGGCAGTGGTAGTCCACAACCGGCATAGCGGCCGCATAGTCGTGGTACAAGGTGTGCGCGGTGCATGTGGTGAGCAGGAAATTGTCGTTGAGAAAGTCCATGGTCCGTCCTTTGTGCGTGCGATGCCGTCCGAGCGGGCGCCCGGCCGGTCGGCCGGTACCATCGCCGGCCGATGATGACGTCATCGTAGAAACGTCGCGCCCGCGCGCCGTCTTTTGTTGCCAGCATTTGCGAACGGTCGCATGATGCCGCGATCGTCACGCGACAACCGTCATGCATGCCGCATGCCGCGTCACCGCACGTCGGCGACGCTCGCGCGCTCGGTCAGCGACGACGGGACGGTGATCAGGTCCGGCACCGGCTCTCCCGCGATGCGGCGCAACAGGATGCGCGCCGCGTACACGCCGAGTTTCGGCACGGACAGGTTGATGCTGGCGATCGCCGGATCGCAGATGCGCGCGACCATGCCGTCGTCGAATCCGAGCAGCGAGTAGTCGTCCGGGCAGCGGATGCCGCGGGCGCGCATGGCGACCATGAATCCGACCGCCATGAGGTCGTTGTGAGCCACGACGGCGTCGGTAGGCGATGCGGCGCAGCGTTCCGCCGCAGCCGCTCCGCCGTCGAAGGTGGGCAGATTCGGCCAGATGCGGCGCACGGTCACGCCGCGCCGTTCGCATGCGGCTTTGAGCGTTTTCCAGCGCACGCCTGCGGACCATGAGGCGGCCGGTCCGTCCAGATACGTGACGCGGCGGTGTCCGTGGTCGGTCAGGCATTGCAGCGCTTGGTCGATGCCGGTGCGCACGTCCACGACCACGCTGGGCACGCCGCGCACCTCGCGGTTGACGACGACCAGCGGCCGCGTCTGCGCGCATTTGCGTATCGTCGCATCGGGCATGCGTGAGCCGGCCAGCACCATGCCGTCGACGTACGGGGCCAGACGGTCGAACGCCTCGCGTTCGGCACGCGCGTCCTCCTGCGATTCGGCGACCATGAGCGAAATGCCCTCGCCCTGCAGTTCGCGCTGCACGCCGCGCATGATGGTGGAGAAGAACTGATTGGCGATGTCCGGCACGATGATGCCGACAAGCCTGGTCGGTTTGCCCAAGGGACGACTTTCAACGCGGTCGTCGTGATAGCCGAGTCGTTCCGCCGCCTCGAAGATGCGTTTGGCAGTGGCCGTGCTGACACGGTCCGGCAGTGCAAACGCGCGCGATACGGTAGACGGGGACACTCCGGCGAGCGCGGCGACGTCGCGAATGGTGACGCGCCGCGGAGTTCTCGGGATGCCGGCTGACAATGACGGCGACCCGGTTGGTGCCGGCGATGCGGACACAGCCGACGATGAAGGCAATGCGGACATGATTTCCGCTGCACCGGTACCATTATCATCGCCACCGCCGTGCCGTCCGATCCCGCCCGTCATACCGCCTCCCGTCAGGTTTCATCATCATAGGTCTTCCGTTGTACCATCTGTCGCACGTATCGAGCCGAACCGTCATATGTAACGATATAATAAACGTCGGTTCCATCTCACGATACCTCTACGCAAAGGAGCACGCCATGACCGACCCGACCACCGACTATCTGTTCGTCCATTTCACCGGATTCGAACAGTCCCCCGACGACGAACAGCTGTATTTCGCGCTCAGCCACGACGGCCGCGTCTGGCATGACCTGCGCGCTCACGGCGATCCTGTGCTGCGTTCGGAACAATTCGAACACGGCGTGCGCGACCCGTACATCATCCGCGAACCGAACGGCACAGGCTTCACGATTCTCGCCACCGATCTGAGCGTGTACCACCGCCACGGCTGGAACGGCACGATCAACCACGGCAGCACGCGGCTGGCCGTCTGGCATTCCGACGATCTGGTCGACTGGGGCGAGCCGTGGTACCCGGACGTTGCCTCGCCGATTCCGGGAGCCGGCTGCGCGTGGGCACCGGAGGCGATCTGGGACGAGGAGCACGGCTGGTACGCGGTCTACTTCGCGGTCGGCGCGGACATGAGCACCACGAATCTGCAACCCGACGAGCCGAACGGTTCGATGAACATGTACATGACCACCACGCGCGACTTCCGCGAGTTCACCAAGCCGGTCAAGTGGATCGACTACACGGGCGCCGCGCTCGACACGACGGTGATCGCCGCAAACGGTCGCTTCTACCGCGCGTCCTCCACCGAAGGTGGCATTCCGCTCGAAACGTGCTCCGACCTGTACGCGCCGTCGATCGGCCACGATGCGACCGGCCGCGCCGACCGCTGGCAAAGCATCGCGACCGTGGACGGCCTGTTCCCCGACGGCGACTGGTTCGGCAAGCTCGAAGGCCCGGAACTGTTCCTGCGCAACCGCGCCGACTGGCGACCGGACGCGAACGGCGAGCCGACGCCGACGTGGGGGCTTATGTGCGACCAGTTCCGCGAGTCCAAGGGCTACATCATGTTCTCCACGACCGATCTGGACGATGCGACGGGCGCCGCGTGGCTGACCGAGAATATCGATTTCGGCACGCTCGTCAAGCGCCACGGCTCGATCCTGCCGATCACCGCGGCCGAGGCGGCGCGCCTGCGCGAGCGCGTGGCCCGCTGACGGTGCGGCGGTCCATTCATCGACGGAGGCCGGGAATCATGCGACTGCGCGCCGATTGCACGATTCCCGGCCAATGACTGGGCCGATCACCGATTTCAGCGGAAGTTTCGGCAAACCGTGGCAACAGTTTGCCCTCGGTTCATTCAATGCTGATAACGTAACCACGCATGAAACAACGGGCTTCACCGGCCCGGACACGCTGAACGCAAAAGAGGCATACATGGCTGATGCAATGCTGCAGTACACAGCGACGCACGATTCGCTGACGGTCTGGTGGGACCGGCCGGACGACGCCGGCGCCAAGCGACACTACCGCGTGATGGTCAACGGCGAGATGGAACGCGAAACGACCGTGACACACTGCACGATCCGCGGCCTGCAGCCGTCGCAGACGTACCGCGTCGCCGTGCGGCTCGACGCCGACGGTTCCGGCCGCTTCCACGGTCTGGCGAGCGTCGAGGCGCGCACGACCGCCGTCAAACGCGTGATCGACGTCACCCAGCCCCCGTACTACGCGGTCGGCGACGGGCGCAAGCTCAACACGGCGGCCATCCAGCAGGCGCTGGACAACTGCGACGCCGACTCCGTCGTGGTGATTCCGGCCGGCACGTTCCTGACCGGCGCACTGCGCATGCACTCGCACACCGATCTCGTCGTTTCCAAGGACGCGACGCTGCAGGGCACCACGGATCCGGCCGACTACGAGCCGTACATCCGCAGCTGGTTCGAGGGCATCGAAATGAACTGCCTGTCGAGCCTGATCAACATCGGCGAACTCGACCACGACGGCCCGGCCAACGTCACCGACGTGACGATCCGCGGCGAGGGCGCAATCCTGAGCGGCGGCCGCGAACTCATGCGCAACGTGATCGACCGGGAGAAGCAACGCATCCGCGACGGGCGGTCGACGGCACCGGCCGCGGTGGGCCGCCCGGACGGCGACGACACGGTGCCGGGACGCGTACGGCCGCGGCTGATCAACATGAGCAATGCGAGCCGGGTCACGATCGCGGGACTCACGCTCGGTCAGTCGGCCAGCTGGAACGTGCACATGATCTACAGCGACCACATCGTCACGTACGGCTGCACGTTCCGTTCGAAGGGCGTGTTCAACGGCGACGGCTGGGATCCCGACTCGTGCGAGGACTGCACGATCTTCGACTGCGCGTTCGAGACGGGCGACGACGCGATCGCGATCAAATCCGGCAAGAATCCGGAAGGCAACGTCATCAACCGGCCGTGCCGGAACATCCGCATCTTCGACTGCCGTGCCACGTTCGGCTTCGGCATCACGCTCGGTTCAGAAATGTCGGGCGGCATCGCGAACGTGCGCATCTGGGACTGCGACATGTCGAGCACGTCGTTCGGCCTAGAAATCAAGGCGACGCGCAAGCGCGGCGGCTACGTGCGCGACGTGCGCGCATACGACAGCACGTTCTCGCACATCCAGCTGCACGGCGTGCCGTACAACGATGACGGCGAGGATTCGGGCCACGTGCCGGAGTTCGAGGACATGCTGTTCGACAACGTGCGCATCGAGGACCGCTTCCCGGCAGCCAGCGACGCGCGCGGCAAGGGGCGAGACATCGAGGTGTGTGGATTCGACGCGGAGCATCCGGCGCATGACATCACGTTCCGCAATCTCACGATCGCGTCGACGCAGCCGGGCGACATCGACCCGAACGCCAACGGCATGGGCAACATCCGTCTGCAGTTTGCGCGCGACATCAGCTTCACCGGAGACTGCGCGTAAGTCCGTCGACGCGTAGATCCGTCGACGCGTCGGTTCGTCCGGGGAAGGCGGGCAGATCGCGGATGATTCGCGCCAGTCCGTGCAGATCGTATCCGCGCAGACGACGCGCACTATAAAGGGCGGACGCCGGTCCCCGTAAGGATCGACGCCCGCCCTTGCTTGCTGTCATCGGATCGAATCGCTCAGTCGGCCATCCGATCGGGTCTATCGGATCGGTCAGATCTTCGGCCGGTGCGGCCCGATGCCCGGATGGCTCTGGTGGCCTTCCGGATTGGTGTGGCCCTTGCCGACATCATTGCCGTGGTTGAACACGGCCTCGTTCTTCGGCATCGCGTCGGGCTTGCCCGCCTTGTCCTCGCCCTTGCCGGAGCCGGACTTGGACTTGTCGATCGAACCGACCTTGCCCGGCTTCTTCGATTTGCCCTTGCCGCCGAGCGCGGGGAATTCGCCGGTGGCCGGGTCGACCTGCGACTCGGGGTGCGTCTCGTCGTAACCCTGTTCGTAGCGCGTCTTGCGCCAGTTGCGGATGGACGCGTTCGTGCCGCGATGGTGCACGTGGTACTGGCGCGGCGTGCCGCCGAGCGGCAGTTCCTTGACTTCCTTCGCGACGGCGATCTGGTTCACGTTCGACGGGTCCATGATCGCGATCGGCGCGACCGGCTCGGGTTCGGCCGGCGCGGCCGTGCGCTGCTGCATGCGCGCCGGCAGCCATTCGGCCAGACGCGACAGCAGCCAGCAGGCGATGAAGTAGATCACCGCGGCCATGACGAGCGTCTGCAGGATGTTGAAGTACATCGAGCCGAGTCGACGCGATTCCTGCAACAGGTCGGTGTACATGATGATCGAACCGAGCGCCGTGTCCTTCAACACGACGACCAGCTGCGTGACGGCGGCCGGTAGCATCGCGTACACGGCTTGCGGCACCTCGATCTGCATGAGCGACTGCGTTTCGGTCAGGCCCAGCGCCAGCGACGCCTCGCGCTGGCCGTTCGGCAGGTTGCCGACACCGGAACGCACCAGCTCGGCCACAACCGAACCGTTGTACAGCACAAGCGCGAGCACGACGGCCCAGTACGAGGGGCTGTCCATGCCGGCGAACGCGAACAGTCGCCAGAAGAAGATCATGAGCAGCAGCACCGGCACGGCGCGGCAGAATTCGACGATCACGGCGGCGATCGCGCGCAACACCGGGTTCGGCAGCAGTCGGCCCACGCCGAAGACGAGGCCGAACGCGACGGCGCCGACCACGGCCACCACGGTGGCCTTGACGGTCATCCACAGACCGGGCAGGTAGAAATCGGTCCACGCCTCGCGTTCGACCGCGGGCTTCCACAGCTCCCAGCTCAGCTGGTTCTCGCCGTCCGGCGGATTGTGCAGGCGCATGAGGATGAGCACGATCACGATCGCGAACAGGATGCCCGCCACCCAGTTGGCGATGCGGATGGTGCGGCGGCCCTTGGGACCGGGCGCGTCGAAGAGCACGGAATTCGAAGTATCAGCCATGGCGGGTCACCTCCTGACCGCGAGCTTGTTGGACAGGTACGTGGTGAGCATGCCGATCGGGATGATCAGGATCACGTAGCCGAACGCAAAGATCAGGAAGATCTGCACGATCACGTCCGGGCGGAATTCGATCATTTCGCTCATGAGCGACGACGTTTCGGTCGACACGGACGCGGCCGCGGCGACGGTCGAGTTCTTGAGCAGCGCGATCAGCGTGTTGCCGAGCGGCGCGACGGAGCCGCGGAACGCCTGCGGCAGGATGATCTGCGTCGCGGCCTGCATGAAGTTCAGTCCCAGCGCGCGTGCGGCTTCGGCCTGGCCGATCGGCACGGTGTTGATGCCAGAACGCAGAGATTCGCACACGAACGCGGCCGTGTACAGCGACAGGCCGGTCACAGCGAGCCAGAAGAAGTTCGTGGCGAACGTGTCGGAGAAGCTGAGCTTCAACTGCGCGTATGCACCGAGCACCATGAACACCATGATGATCGTCAGCGGCAGGTTCTTGAACAGTTCGACGTACGCGCCGGCCACGGCGCGCAGCGACGAGATCGGCGAGATGCGCATCATGACGAGGATCACGCCGAGCACGGTGGAGAACAGGGCGCTCCACAGGGTCAGTTCGATGTTGACGAGGAACGCGCCGAGCACGTCGTAGGTTTGGAGCAGTTGCATGAATCCGTTCATGTCATGCCTCCCCTTCGGTCGGTTCCGGCGGGTTGTACTTCGCGTTCGGCTGGTACGAGGTGCCCTTGGTGTTGTCCTCGATGGCGCGCTGCCATGCGCCGTCTTGGATCATGTCCTCGATGGCGGCGTTGATGCGCGCGGCGAGGCGCACGTCGCCCTTCTTGATGCCCACGCCGTAGTATTCCTGCGTGAACGGCTTGCCGACGACGCGCAGCTTGCCGCGCGAGGCGGAGGCGAGGCCGGCGAGGATGATGTCGTCGGTGGTGACCGCGTCGACGATGCCGGAGAACAGCGCGGTCGCGCATTCGGCGTATCCGGGCTGCTCCATGAGCTGCACTTCGGACGCGAACTTCTCCTTCACGGTCTTCGCGGAGGTGGAGCCGGTCACGGAGCACAGGCGCTTGCCGTCGAGGTCCTCGGGGCCGTTGATCGAGTGGTCGTCGTCGCGCACGAGCAGGTCCTGGCCGGCCACGAAGTACGGTCCGGCGAAGGAGACGGCCTTTTTACGCTCGTCGGTGATGGAATAGGTGGCGAGGATCATGTCCACATCGCCGTTCTGGATCATGGCCTCGCGCTGTTTGGACGGGGCTTCCTTCCAGATGATCTCGTCCTCGGAGTAGCCGAGCTCCTTGGCGATGTACTTGGCCACGTCCACGTCGAAGCCGACGTACGTGCCGGACTTCTTGAAGCCGAGGCCCGGTTGGTCGAATTTGATGCCGATGCGGATCTTGCCTGCCTCGTCCTCACCGCATCCGGCGAGCGAGAACGCGCAGGCAAGCGCGGCCACGGCGGCCACGACGCGCGTGGCGGCGCGTTTGATGCTTGGTCTGAATGTCATAATGCTTCCCTCAGTTGCTTCCTCAGGTGTTCCGCTGTCGCTGTGCGATCGTGCGATCTTGCGATCGGGCGGTCAGTGGGTGAGGATCTTCGACAGGAAGTCCTTGGCACGGTCGGTCTGCGGATGCTCGAAGAACTCGTCGGGCGTGTTCTGCTCGAGGATCTGGCCGTCGGCCATGAACACGATGCGATCCGCGGCCTTGCGCGCGAAGCCCATCTCGTGCGTCACACAGATCATGGTCATGCCCTCGTGGGCGAGTTCGACCATGACGTCGAGCACTTCGTTGACCATTTCCGGGTCGAGCGCGGAGGTCGGCTCGTCGAAGAGCATGACCTTCGGCTTCATGGCGAGGGCGCGGGCGATGGCGACGCGCTGCTGCTGGCCGCCGGAGAGCTGGGACGGCATCTTATTCGCCTGCGTGGCGACGCCGACGCGGTCGAGCAGGTCCATGGCGAGGCGCTCGGCCTCCTTCTTGTCCATGTGGCGGACCTTGACGGGCGCGAGCGTGACGTTGTCGAGAATGGTCTTGTTGGCGAACAGGTTGAACGACTGGAACACCATGCCGACTTCGGCGCGCAGGCTGGCGAGCTCCTTGCCCTCTTGGGGCAGGGGCTTGCCGTCGATGCGGATGTCGCCGGAGTCGATGGTTTCGAGGCGGTTGATGGTGCGGCACATCGTGGACTTGCCGGAGCCGGACGGGCCGACGACGACGAGCACCTCGCCCTTGTTGACGGTCAGGTTGATGTCTTTGAGGACGTGCAGGTCGCCGAAATGCTTTTCGACGTGGGTCAGCTCGACGAGCGGACGGCCGGGTTCGTCTCCCGGGACAAGCGGCATAGTGGGCCGCACTTCTTCTTTCTTATCGGACATAGCGGGCAGTATATCGACAGCATGTTACCGACTCAACCCCCATCGTTCACCCCGCGGACAAGTGAACGTTCACATGGGACCGTTCGCGACAAAAGGCATTATGACGCCGGTTCCGACCGATTTTGCCCGGTCAGCCGCGCGGGTGCCCGAGTCCGGCCACGAACGTGACGCCGGGGATGTCGTCGAAGATCGACCCGTCGACCACGAGCTTCGACGGGCGGATGCCGCTGCCGAGGTACAACTTCGGGATCGACAGGATGTGCTGGTCGACGAGCAGCGGCCAGCTTTCGGGCAGTCCGATCGGCGACATTCCGCCGGATTCCATGCCGGTGGCCTCCACCGCGTCGGCGATGGGCGCGAAGCTGACCTTGCTCACTTCCAGCGTGCGCTTGACGACGCCGTTGAGGTCGGCGCGCGTGTCCGCGGTGACGAACGCCGCGGCGAACTGCGGCGGCGCCTTGCGCGTCTTGTGCGTGTGCACGACGACCACGTTGCCGGTTTGTTCAAATGGGATTCCATATTTCGGACACCACAGGTCGGTGTCCGACTCCTCGTCAGAGTTGATCGTCACGCCCAGAATCTTGCTTTCGGGCGTACCGTGTTCGACCAGCCCCTTCAGCGCGTCGAACACGGGCGCCGCCAGCAGATCCCCATCATGCCAGTCGAGCAGTTCCAGTGTCATCGAAGTCCTCCACGCAAACTTGTTACGGGACAGCTTACCGGCGCGGTTCCGCACGCAACGCCGCGCGACTATAGGCGTTGCTTATGACCGTCTATCAGGCGCCGGCCGATCGCGGCAGCCGCACGGCGACGCGAGGACAACCGCGCACCGACCGCACGTCAGCGTCCCGTCTCGCGCAGATCGTCATGCAGGAGACGCCGCAGCACCGGCACGGTGACGGCGAACGAGAGGATGTCGGAGACGGACTGGGCCATCTCCACGCCGAGCACGCCGAGGAACTGCGGCAGGATCAGCACGACGGGCGCGAGGAACAGGCCCATGCGGCACACGGCGAGGAACGAGGCGATGCCGGTCTTGCCCATGGTCTGCGTGATCATGTTGCCCATCATGTTCACGCCGTTGACCACGACGGTGACGCATTCGAAGTGCAGCGCGGCCACGCCGACCTCCACCACGGCCGGGTCGGAGCGGAAGATCTCGACCAGTTGCGGCGCGAACAGCCAGACGAACGCGCCGATGACGACGAGCACGGCGGTCGACAGGCGGATCACGAACCAGAACGCCTCCTTGACGCGCCCGTACAGCCCGGCGCCGTAGTTGTAGCCGCACACCGGCTGGAAGCCCTGGCCGAGACCGATGATGACCGAGTTCGCGCCGAGCATGATGCGCATGACGATGGCCATGCCGGCGATGGCCGCGTCGCCGAACGGGTTGGCGGCGATGTTCACGCAGGTCGTGGCGATCGAGCCCGCGCCCTGGCGCACGAGCGAGGGCAGGCCGCCGCCGACGATCTCGCGCATGAGCAGCGCGTCCGGCCGGCAGTTGCGCAGCGAGAGTTTCATGACGCCGAACTTGCGGCTCATGGTGGTCAGGATGACGAAGCTGACGGTCTGGCAGATACCGGTGGCGAGTCCGGCGCCGAAAATGCCGAGATTCAGCACGAAGATGAACAGGGGGGCGAGCAGGAAGTTGAGCAGCGCGCCGGTGACGAGGCCGATCATGCCGAACGCGGACTGTCCTTGGTAGCGCAGCAGGCCGTTGAGCGCGAACGAGCCGCATACGCACGGCGCGGCGACGAGGATCGGCGTCAGATACTGCACGGCGTACGGCGCGATCGTATGCGTCGAGCCGAGCATGACGACGAGCGGATGCAGCGTGATCAGCCCGATCACGGCGACGGTCGCGCCGCACACGACCGCGCCCGTGAAGCCGACGGCGAGCAGGCGCGCGGCACGATCGTTGTTCTGCTTGCCGAGTTCGCGGCTCATGGAGTTGCCCGCGCCGTTGCCGAAGAAGAAGCCGATGGCCTGCAGGATGGTCATGATGGAGAACGCGATGCCGATCGCGCCGGACTGCGCGGTGCCGAGCTGGCCGATGAAGAACGTATCGGTGAGATTGTACGCGGTGGTGACCAGATTCGAGACGACGGCCGGAATGCACAGCCGCAGGATGAGCGGCCGGATCGGACTGCCCGTCATCTGCCGGTATTTCGCGTCCGCACTTGCCCGTTTGATCGCATGCATCTGAACCACGCCGCCACTCTACCACCCGCCCGGATACGCCGACGGCGGACGAATCCACAGCGGAACGGCTATCGCAGGTATCGGCCGGTTATACTGTCGGCGTTCCGGGCAATCGCCGGTGGCGTGCCGACAGCGACCACGCGGCCGCCCGCCTCGCCGCCGCCCGGGCCCATGTCGATGATCCAGTCGGCGTTAGCGATCATGTCAAGATCGTGCTCGATCACCACCACGGTGGCGCCGGCGGCAACCAGCCGGTCGAACACGCCGAGCAGCACGCGCACGTCGAGCGGGTGCAGGCCGATGGTCGGTTCGTCGAACACGAACACCGCGTCCGATTGGGCTTTGCCCATGTCGCCGGCGAGTTTGAGCCGCTGCGCTTCGCCGCCGGACAGGGCGGGCGTGGGCTCGCCCAGCGTAAGATAGCCGAGTCCCAGGTCGTGCAGGGTGGTCAGCCCGGCGTGCACCTTGCGCAGGTCGCCGGTCGCGTCCATCGCCTCGTCCACGCTCATCGCCATGAGCTGAGGCAGCGTGAGCTCCCGCCCGTCCTTGCCTCGACGGTGAATGCGTCCGGCCGTCGGCGCGTAGCGGGAGCCCCTGCAGTCCGGGCATTCGATGTCGACGTCCGGCAGGAACTGCACGTCGAGCGAGATCGATCCGGTGCCGTCGCAGGTCGGGCAACGCAGTCTGCCCGTGTTGTAGGAAAAGTCACCGGCCTTATAGCCGGCTTGTTTGGCTTCGTCGCAGCGGGCGAACGCGCGGCGCAGTTCATCGTGGATGCCGGCGTACGTGGCGACGGTGGAGCGCACGTTCGCACCGATCGGCGTCGCGTCGATGAGGTTCGCGCGGTGAATGCCGTCAGCGTCCAGCGCGCGCACGTGCGCGGGCAGCGGTTCGCCGGCCGCGCGGGCCTTGAGCGCAGGGATCAGCGTTTCCAATACCAGCGTGGTTTTGCCGGAGCCAGACACGCCGGTCACCGTCACGAGCCGGCCTCGCGGAATGTCCACGGACAGCGGCCTGACCGTGTGCAGGCGTCCGGTTTCCAGGTGGATGCGCCCCAGATCGAACATGCGCGACTCGTCTGTGGCCGGACGCACCCGTTTCGGCCGGTCTTCAGCAAGGAACGGCGCGATGCGGCTGCCAGGAGTCGTTTCGACGTCGCCGACCGTGCCCTGCGCAATCACATGGCCTCCGCCGGCGCCCGCCACCGGGCCCATTTCGATGAGATGATCGGCGGCCTTGAGCACGCGCACGTCATGGTCGACCACCACGACCGAATTGCCGTCCGTGACCAGATCGCGCATGACGCCGAGCAGGCCGTCCACGTTCGACGGGTGCAGGCCGATAGACGGTTCGTCGAGCACGTACAGCACGCCCGTGGTGCGGTTGCGCACGGCGCGGGCGAGCTGCACGCGCTGGCGTTCGCCGGTGGACAGCGTGGCGCCGGCGCGGTCGAGCGACAGGTAGCCGAGTCCGAGTTCGAGCAGTCGTTTCGCCGTGTCGAGGAAGGATTCACCGATGTTCGCGGCCATTTGCCGCATGTCGGGAGTCATCGTCTCCGGCACGCCGCGTACCCACGCCACGGCCTCGTCCAGGGTCATGGCGGTCGCCTGCGCGAGGTTGATGCCGCACACCTGAGGAGCTCTTGCGCGGGCATTCAACCGCGTGCCGCCGCAGTCCTGGCACGGCGTTTCCTTGAGAAACCGAGCCACACGCTTGAGCCCCTTTTCGTCCTTGGCTTTGGCGAGCGCATTTTCGACCGTGTAGACGGCGTTGTAGTAGGTGAAGTCGAGTTCGGCGAAATCGTCGCCCTTTTTCGGCCGGTACAGGATGTGCTTTTTGACGGCTGGCCCGTTAAACACGATGTCGCGCTCTTCGGGGGTGAGTTCGCGGAACGGCACGTTGGTGCGCACGCCCATCGCGCCGCACACTTGCTTCATGAGATCCCACATGAGCGATCCCCATGGCAATACGGCCCCGTCGTCGATGGATTTGCTTTCGTCGGGCACGAGCGCGGCGCGGTTCACTTCGTGCACGATGCCGGTGCCCGAACAGGCGGGGCAGGCGCCGCCGGAGTTGAACGCAAGGTCTTCGGCGCCGGGCGCGCGGAACTGCCGGCCGCAGGAGGCGCAACGGATTGGCAGATCGGCGGCCACGTTGATCGTGGGCTCGTTGCGCGTGCCGCAGTGCGGGCACACGTGCGCAGCGCAGCGGGAGAACAGGAGACGCAGACTATTGAGCAGTTCGCTCATCGTGCCGAACGTGGAGCGGATGCCAGGCACGGCCGGCCGCTGGTGCAAGGCGAGCGCCGCCGGCACGTACCGAACGTCGTCGACCTGCGCGCGACCGGCCTGTGTGAGCCGGCGACGCGTGTACGTGGACAGCGCCTCAAGGTATCGCCGTGAGCCCTCCGCGTACAGCACGCCCAGCGCCAGCGAACTTTTACCCGAACCGGACACGCCGGCGATGCCGACCATCTCCCCCAGCGGCACGTCCACGTCGATGTTCTTCAGATTGTGCACGCGCGCCCCGCGTACTTCGATCGCCTGCGGCTTGCCGCCGCCGTTCCCCTGCAGACCGTTCATGCCCACCATTCTAAAAGCAGGCATCGTGACACGTCGCGAGATGCCCACCACTCCAACGCACATGCGCATAACAACGTTGGAGAATCCGTCTTTTCACAAGCCATCCGACAATCGGTCCCACTCCCGATCACGCTCCCGGCCATGTGTGCGCCGCACGCCCCGCGCACAACGGGTTACTCTCCGGGTTGAATCGTTCCGCATTGCTATGCTTTGTCGTGGAAAAACTGACGTTCCAGCATGGTTTAAGGTGTGGCAGCATGTTCGATTTCGATACTCCGGTGGACCGTTCGGGCACATATTCGCTCAAATGGGAGGAGGCGGGCGACGCGCTGCCGATGTGGGTCGCGGACATGGATTTCCAAACCGCGCCGGCGATCCGCGAGGCGCTGCGGCGCAGGCTTGATCACGGCGTGTTCGGCTATTCGATCGTGCCGGACGCTTGGGCTCAGGCGTACGTCGACTGGTGGGGTTCGCGGCACGGGCTTGCGATCGACCCGGATTCGCTGATCTTCACGACGGGCGTGGTGCCAGCGATTTCGAGCATGGTGCGCAAGCTGACTACGCCGGCCGAGAACGTGGTCATCCAGACGCCGGTGTACAACATTTTCTTCAATTCGATTCTCAACAACGGCCGCAACGCGCTTGAAGCGCCGCTCGCCTACGATCGCGAGGCCGGCCGCTATTCGATCGACTGGGCTGATCTGGAAGCGAAGCTTGCCGACCCGCAGACCTCGCTGATGATCCTGTGCAATCCGCACAATCCGACCGACATGATCTGGGATCGGGACACGCTCTCCCGCATCGGCGAGTTGTGCTGGGAGCATCACGTCACGGTGATCAGCGATGAGATCCACTGCGATCTGACCGAACCGGGCGTCTCGTACGTGCCGTTCGCGTCCGTGAACGAGCGGTGCGCGGCGATTTCGGCGACGTGCATGGCGCCGACGAAAGCGTTCAATATCGCCGGTCTGCATACGGCTGCCGTGATGGTGCCCGATCCGACGTTGCGACACAAGGTGTGGCGCGGGCTCAACACGGATGAAGTCGCCGAGCCGAACGCGTTCGCGATGGACGCGACGATCGCCGCGTTCAGCCAGGGTGGACCGTGGCTGGACGAACTGCGTGCGTATCTGGCCGGCAATAAGCGCGAGACCGCGCGCATGATCGACGACTACAACGCATCCGAGCCGACCGACCGTCGCGTCACGCTGGTGTGCGGCCCGGCCACGTACCTGCTGTGGCTGGATTGCGCTGCGTTCGTGGGCGAAGGGAAGCGTTTCGCTGATACGGACGGCCTGTGCGATTGGCTGAAGGACGAGCACAAGGTGCTGTTCTCCCCCGGCGCCCAGTTCGGCGGCAACGGCCGCGATTTCATCCGCATCAACGTCGCATGCCCCCGCACACGCCTGCGCGAGGGCATCGGCCGTCTGGCCGACGGGCTGAACAGCCTCTGACCGTTACGCATTCAATCAATTGGCGCAGCATAACGGGTGGCGGGGAAGCCGATAGGAAACGACTTTCCCGCTACCCGTTTTCAAGCTCTTCGTATTTTGGTGTGTATGGCGCGCATGCCTGTTGTATTGGAATCGCGCTGCGCGCGATGCTGTGTTGTTGGCGGCGCGTGGCGCCGCGACGCTCCCCCACCCGGCTTCGCCGGGAGCCCCCTCAGCCGAGGGGGCCGAGAGCTACCGCCAGCACTGGGGAGCGTTGCAACCATTTGGGTACGGCAGATGGCTGCCGCCGGAAACACTGGATTGCGCGTCGCGCAATGTCGTTTTCATGCCTCTCAGCCAACAACGCGAATGGACCGCGGTCAGAAGCGGATGAGGGACTTGATGACCTTGCGGGCGTCCATATCCTCGTAGGCTTCCTGAATGTGGTCGAGATCGTATTCGCCGGTAAACACGCGGCCGGGGTTGATCTCGTGGTTCAGCACCGCGTCGAGCAGGCCGGCGTGCAGATCGTAGTGACGCACCGGGGCCGGGCCGCCCTTGACGCCGATGTTGCGGCCGAACGTGCCCTCGGCGCTGATTTCGGCATAGTGCGGCAGGCCGACGCGGCCGATCACGCCGCCGGCGCGCACGAGTCCCATCGCCGTGTCGAACGACTGCTTGGATCCGACACATTCGAGCACGGCGTCCGCGCCATAGCCGTCGGTCATGGCCAGCACCTTGTCGATCGCGGCCTGATCGCGTTCGGCCACAATGTCGGTCGCGCCGAACTCGCGGGCGACGGCCGCGCGGTCCTCGTGGCGGCTCATCGCGATGATCTGCGTCGCGCCGCGCATCTTCGCGGACAGCACGCCGCACAGGCCAACCGCGCCGTCGCCCATCACCACCGCCGTGTCGCCCGGCTTGACTTCCGCGGACGCGGCCGCGTGGTAGCCGGTCGACATCACGTCGGAGATCGTCAGCAGCGAGGCGAGCGTCGCATCGTCGTAATCCTCCGGCTTGCCGGGAATCTTCACGATCGTGCCGTCGGTCTGCGGCACACGCACGTATTCGGCCTGATTCGAACCGAAGTAGCCGCCGTGCGGGCAGGACGACTCGAAACCGGCCTTGCACACCGGGCACACGCCGCAACTGTATGGGAATGGCAGAATCACGAAATCGCCCGGCTTGACGGACGTGACGGCCGAACCGACCTCCTCGACCACGCCGATGCCCTCGTGACCGATCTGCGCGTGGCGCTCATGCGGGGAAAGCCCCCGGAAATACCACAGGTCGGACCCGCACACGCATGTGCGCACCATGCGCACCACGGCGTCCGTATCGGCCTCAAGGCGAGCCTTCGGCACTTCCTCGACGGCCATGCGGCCCGGTTCCACGAAAATCGCGGCCTTCATCGTTTCACTCATGTCATGCTCCTTGCATTGCGTATTCCGCGTGTATCCTGCATCTTGCCGGAATCGCGACGGCGCGTTCCGCATCAATTCCAGCGACGGCATCAACGTTAGGAACTTCGAGCGCTCGAAGTACAACCGGCGACACGCCGACGCGCCTCATCGCTTTCAGGAAGCGCCCAGAAAACCTCCAGCGAGTTGTTCCAAGGCTTGGAGGCGATGTTTCGCGACATTGCAGGGGTCCTTTCGGAAACGGCCGTTCAATAGGAGTCATCCAAACAAGCGAAAGGATGACACCATGAACAGGAACAAGCGCACTGCCGCAGTCGCCCCGGTGATCGTCACCCGCAAGCTCGTCGCCCTAGCCGCAGCCGTCGCGCTCGGCTCCGGACTTGTGGCGGGAGCCGGCGCCGCGGCGATCGTCAACCACAACTCCTCCTCCAGCCAGTCCCAGACCGGCATGGGCACCCCGCCCGGTGGCATGGGCGGCGCGAACACCATGAGCTACGACTACACCGGCTCCTATTCCGCCGCGCTCACCGCCGACGGCAAGGAGGTCACCTCCTCCGACGACACGACGGCCACCAAATCCGACCAGAACGCGGCCCTCGCCCAGAACGGCGGCACGCTCACCATCGAGAACGCCACGCTCACCAAATCCGGCGATTCCGACAACGCCGATAACAACAACTTCTACGGCACCAACTCGATCTCGCTGACCGTCGGCGACGGATCGAAAACCGTCATCTCCGGCAGCAAACTCACCGCGTCGAGCTCCGGCTCGAACGGCGTGTTCGCCACCGACTCGGGTACCGCGCTCGTCTACAACACGACGATCAGCACCACGTCCGACAATTCGCGGGCGCTCGACGCGACCTACTCCGGCACGATTCTGGCCGGCAAGGTCACGGCCAGCACCAAAGGCGACCACAGCGCGACCGCGGCGACCGACCGCGGCGGCGGCAGCGTATCCGTCACCGATTCGACGCTTTCGACAGCCGGTTCCGGCTCGCCGCTGCTGTACTCGACCGGCGACGTGCAAGTCAACAACGTGACCGGCACCGCGTCCGGCAGCCAGATCGCCGGCATGGAGGGCTACAACACGATCCTCATCAGCAACTCCACGCTGGAAAGCACGAACACCGGCAAAACCGGTTCCGACCCGATCGCCAACGGCGTGATCATCTACCAGTCCACGTCCGGCGACGCGGAAAGCTCCACCGGCGAGCACGCGACGTTCCAAGCGAAGGACTCCACGCTCAAGTCCGCGATCACGTCCGGCTCGATGTTCTATTTCACGAACACGACCGCCGACGTGGTGCTGAACAACACGACACTCGACTTCGATACGAGCAAGGCGACGCTCATCAACGCGTCCGGCAACGACTCCAACAACTGGGGTTCGGCGGGTTCGAACGGCGCGACGGTCACGTTCACCGGGCGTGACCAGACGCTTGAGGGCGATGTGACGGCGGACACGATCTCGTCGGTCGACCTGTATCTGCTGGAAGGCTCGACGTGGACCGGCGCAGCGTCGATCACTGAAAACTCGTCCGCCACGAACGGCAAGACCAGCGACGCGCCGATCACCGTGAACGTCGACGGCACGTCGACGTGGGTCGTGACGAAGGACACGACGATCTCCGCGCTGAACGTCGCGTCCGGCGGCAAGATCGTCGACGAGAACGGCGATACGGTGACGATCGTCGCGAACGGCAAGACCGTGGTCTCCGGCGACAGCGATATCACCGTGACCGTGACCGATTCGTATTCCACGACCGTCGACGCGGGGTCCGATACGGAACTCGCGGACGAGACGATCGATCGCTCCGACTTCGACAGCCAGTTCGGCACCAGCACCAGTTGGTCAATGAGCTGACAGCCCTCCTTTCTTTCCCTCTCGCACACAGCGCGCCGGTCCGGTCCGAAACGTCCCGAATCCGGACCGGACCGGCGCCCCACCACCAAAATCCTTGAACAATATCCGGTCCTGGAAACCGACTCTTTTCCCGAAAGGAACCCATTATGAGCAACAACACCATCAACCCGAACGCCATCAACGGCGACGCCACCGAGCAGACCACGGCCGACACTGACCGCACCGTGCCACTGGAGGCAAACTACGCCGACGCCTCGAACGACACGCAGTCGTCGTACCGCACGTATCACAACGAAGCTCCGACCATGTCCGGCTTCTCGACGGCCGGCACCTCGGATGCGGCGAATGCCGCCGCATCCGGCAATGATGCCGAAACGCGGCAGACCACGACCGCCGCTCCGACCGAGGGCCAGCAGTATGCTGCGCAGGGTTATCCGCAGCAGCCGTACGGCCAGTATCCGCCGCAGTACGGGCAGCAGTACGGCCAGAGCACCCAGGGTGCCTGGCAGCAGCAGCCGATGTGGGCCACGCAGAACGCCGCGAGCAACGGCGTGCCGGGGGTACCGGGTGTGACCGGCGTCGCCGGAGCGGCGGGCGCTCCGCAGGGCAAGAAGGCGCTGGCGAAGGCGTGGGGCATCGTCGCGGCGGTGTCGCTGGTGTGCGGCCTAATCGGCGGCGGCATCGGCGCGTTCGCCGTCACGGCGCTCACCGATAATGGCGGCTCCAACAGCCAGCAGATGAACATGCAGATGCCCGGCGGCGGCATGGGCGGTCAGTCCGGTAATGGCCAGTCGGGCAACGGCCAGTCCGGCAACGGCATGGGCGGCGGCATCCCCGGCAGCACGAACGGTCAGTCCGGTTCGTCCGACGGCCAGTCGTCCGACAGCCAGTCCAACTCCTCCGACAGCGGCAGCTCCAGCAATGATTCGAGCAGCTACTACGGCTCCTCCAGCGACGATCTGATCGAATCCTGATCCGAGCCGTTACAGTCCGATCGCATCAGCAGGCCGTAGCCCGACAGCATTTCCCCGGCTGTTGGACTACGGCCTTTTCAATCTCCATAGCGACCGAGGCCAACGACCACAGCCAACGGTGGCACTCCCCTCTCTCAGTGAGGCGAAGTCCTGCCTCGCGAAACATGATTCCGACCAGTACTTTGTCGGAATTGATGCGATGAGTTCTGACTACCCCTCAGTCACTGCGTGACAGCTCCCCTGACAAGGGGAGCCAAGAATAAAGAATGCGGCAGTATAAATTCGACAAAGTACCAGTAAGCCACCACAGGATGTGAAGGCGTCGTCAGTCGGTGAAGATCTTGTCGCCGTAGTCCTTCCAGTCGGGGCGCGGCGTGCCGTCACGCAGGCTGTCACGGATGTCGCCGTAGAAGTGCAGCTTACGCAGCACGTGATGATAGGCTTCCTCGAGCGCGCGACGCTGCTCTTCGATGGCGGCGCGGCGCTCGGTGAGCAGTTCGACCATGTCGTCGATGTGTTCATCCTCGTTCGCCTCATACATGAAGAAACGTTTGATCTCATCGATCGTCATGCCGGCGTCCTTGAAGCAGCAGATCGATCCGAGCCGCCACACATGCCACTGACGGTAGACTCGCTGGCCGCTGGCCGTGCGTTCCACTCCGGGCAGCAACCCTACCTCCTCGTAATAGCGCAGAGCGGACGGCTCCATATGGAACCGTTTGGCCATGTCGCGGATCGTATACCGGCGTTCGCTGTCATCCGCGCAGCATTCGCCCGTCTCGTCCACCGCATTTTCCTGTATTTCCACAGACTCTGCAGGTTTTCCGGACTGCTCCGCAGCTCGCGTCGCACGCACGTTCTGATGCTCCGTATCCTTCACCATCGGTCAGTCCTCTCCCCGCTCTCCGTTCCAATCGGTTGCATAGTCGAGATGTTTGAAATCAGGCACCTTGTACCATTTGACCGGATATCCGGCCCCGTGCGCGCAGAACACCGAATCCGGCGTGTTCTCCAAGTCGGACTCGGGGTCGTAAGCGGCGTCGGCGATCACGTCGTCCGCGTTATGGCAGGGCCGGTAGCCGCCGAACGTGCAGGAAAGCCGGCCGAGACCGTGCGTGTAGGCGTTCACGTCCATCGCATAGTCGCGCATTTCGGACACCGGGCAGTCGCCTTCGAGCACCGCGTAGTCGCCGTCGGTTGTGACCGGGTCGAACGTGCCAGCCATGCGCTGCACGTCGGACATGGCCCGGCCGATCATGTCCTGCGGAATCTCAAGCCGGAACCGGTACCACGGTTCGAGCAGGCGGCACCAGCCGGGATCGACCGGCTGCCGATCGTCCGCGCCGTCGGCATTGTCGGCGCTCTTGTTGGCGACGTCACCGGCATGCCTGCCGCCCACACCGGCCGCGTTGCGCGCATCGGACGTGCCGTTCTTGCCGCCGACCCCGGCCGCATCACGATCGTCAGCGCCGCCGGAGCGCGCTTCGACTGTATCGCCGATCTCGGCATCCCGCCCGTATCCGGACACGTCGCCTTCCGCACGCGCCATCATCAGTCCTTCGCGCACGGCCCGATACGTGGCCTGACGGAAATCACCGCCCTCCGTATGCTTCTCGTGAGCGCGGCCGGCCACGAGCGTGAGCCGCATGTCGGTGATCGGCGAGCCAGTGAGCACGCCCAGATGCTCCTTTTCCTTGAGATGCGTGAGGATGAGCCGCTGCCAGTTGCGCGCGAGCACGTTCTCGCTCACCGCGCTCGCAAAGCTCAGTCCGCTGCCCGGCGCGGCCGGTTCGAGCAGGATGTGCGCCTCGGCGTAGTGGCGCAATGGCTCGAAATGGCCAACGCCCTCGACCGGATGCGTGATGGTTTCGCGGTACAGGATGCCGCCCGGACCGAAGCCGATGTCGAGCCCGAACCGGTCGTGCATGATCTGTTCGACGATTTCGAGCTGCACCGCGCCCATGAGCTGCACGTGGATTTCCTGCAACCGCGGCACCCACACAACGCGCAGCAGCGGATCCTCGTCGTCGAGTTCGCGCAGCGCGACCAGGCACTTGTGCACGTCGTTGCCGCGCGGCTCGAGCGTATAGGTGAGCACCGGCTGCAGGCTCGGACTGCCCGCATCCAGCTCAAAGCCGAGCCCTTCGCCGGGAAACGTGCGCGTGAGGCCGGTGACCGCGCACACCGCGCCGGCGGGCACGCGTTCAACGGTGGCGAATTTGGCGCCGGAGTAGACGCGCACCTGGTCGGCTTTTTCGTTCCACAGCTCGTCCGCGGATTCGATAACCGCGGCAGCACTTGCAACAGCGCCTGCCACGGTGTTCGCCGCATCGTTCGGAGCGGCAGTCCCAGCCTCGCCGGCTTCCGCCGCGGCTCCTGCAGCCGTCCGGGCGTTCGTGAGCATCATTTTCGCGCGCAGTTCGCTGCCTGTCACCTTCAGCCATGTCAGCCGGTTGCCCTGCGCGTCGTGCGAAATTTTGTAGATGCGAGCACCGAATGCGTCACCGTATCGCGGCTCGCGTACGTACCGCTCGAATCCTGCCAGGAATTCGTCGATCCCGTCCATGCGCAGCGCGGACCCCCAGAAGCAGGGGAACAGCTTGCGTTCGGCAATCATCCTGCGCATGTCATCGTCAGACACGCGACCGTTCGCGAGAAACGCGTCGGTCGCCGCCTCGTCCTGCATCGCTACGTCTTCCGACTCTTCCGGCGCGACGTCGCTCTGAAAATCGACGCAGCCGTCGCCGAACCGTCGCCTTAGCTGCGCGAGCAGGGATGCCCGGTCCGCGCCGGGCGCGTCCATTTTGTTGACGAAGATGAACGTCGGCACCCGGTAGCGCGCGAGCAGACGCCACAGCGTGGCCGTGTGTCCCTGCACGCCGTCCGCGCCGGAAATGACGAGGATCGCGTAGTCGAGCACGCTCAGCGTGCGCTCGGTTTCGGCCGCGAAGTCGACGTGGCCGGGAGTATCGAGCAGTGTGAGTTCAAGGTCGCCGGTTTCTATGACGGCCGGTTCGGCGAAGATCGTGATGCCGCGGGCGCGTTCCATCGCGTCGGTGTCGAGAAACGCGTCGCCGTGGTCGACGCGGCCGAGCTTGCGGATCGTGCCGGTGTTGTACAGCAGCGCCTCGGACAGCGTGGTCTTGCCCGCGTCCACGTGCGCGAGAATGCCTGCGACGATGCGTTTCATGCGATGATCCAGCTCCTTCCGCTTGTATGCGAGCGTCTGCCGCGCGTTCGCCGCGTGCCCCGGCCGCGCACGGCCGGCACGTCGCCACGGCCGGCACGATGCGCACCACACGCGGAACATATGTTTCACGCTACGTTTCACGATTGGATGACCGTGATGCGCAACCGCTGACATACCAGCATACCGTCCGCTTCGCCGGAGGCTGCACCGTGAGCGGGGAATGCCTCCGGAACGCGGATGCGCGAACGTGTGGAGCCGACAGAGAACAGCCCGCCGAACGTTAATAAATTGTGAATTCCACTATCCGAGTATTGACAACACCCGTGTCTCGATTAAGGGCTTGAATAGAGGCATGGCAGAAATGAGATCCGCGAAACTGATGAATGGGCGCGTATTCGCGGGCGCCCGAGCCCTCTACCGTGCCGCCGGTGTCGACGGCAAGGATTTCGGCAAACCGATTATCGCCATCGCCAACTCGTTCGACGAGTTCCTCCCCGGTCATGTGCACCTCAACAAGGTCGGCCGCATCGTCTCCGAAGCGATCAAGGAAGCCGGCGGCATTCCGCGCGAGTTCAACACGATGGCTGTGGACGACGGCATCGCGATGGGCCACACCGGCATGCTGTACTCGCTGCCCTCCCGTGACATCATCGCGGACACGGTCGAATATCAGGTGAACGCGCACTGCGCCGACGCGCTGATCTGCATCCCGAACTGCGACAAGGTCGTGCCGGGCATGCTCATGGCCGCGCTGCGCCTGAACATCCCGACGATCTTCGTCTCCGGCGGCCCGATGGAGGCCGGCACCACAGTGCTCGCCGACGGCACCGTCAAGAAGAACACCGATCTGATCTCCGTCATGTACGCGTCCGCCGACGACAACATCTCGGAGGAGGACCTGCTCAACTACGAGAAGACCGTGTGCCCGACCTGCGGTTCGTGCGCCGGCATGTTCACCGCGAACTCGATGAACTGCCTCACCGAGGCAATCGGCCTCGCCCTGCCGGGCAACGGCACGATCCTGGCCTCGCACGGCTTCCGCAAGGAGCTGTTCCGCAAGGCCGCGCGTGAGATCGTGCACATTGCGAACCGCTACTACAAGGAGGACGACGACTCCGTCCTGCCGCGTTCGATCGCGACCAAGCACGCGTTCGAGAACGCGATGACGATGGACGTCGCGATGGGCGGCTCCACGAACACCGTGCTGCACATCCTCGCCATGGCCCAGTCCGCCGACGTGGACTTCACGCTGGACGACATCGAGCGCATCTCACACACCGTGCCGTGCATCTGCAAGGCCAGCCCGTCCGGCAAGTGGGAGATTTCCGACGTGCACCGCGCAGGCGGCATCACCGGCATTCTCGGCGAGCTCGACCGTGCCGGCAAGCTGCACCGCGACGTGCATTCGGTCGACTATCCGTCGCTCGAGGCCAAGCTGGACGATTGGGACATCATGCGCCCGACCTGCACCGAAGAGGCCAAGACCATGTACCATGCGGCGCCGGGCCACATCATCTCCCCCGAACCGTGGACGCACGAGACGCTGTTCGACTCGCTCGACACCGACCGCGTGAACGGCGCCATCCACGACATCAACCACCCGGAGATCCACGAGGGCGGCTTGGCCGTGCTGCGCGGCAACCTCGCCCCCGACGGGTGCGTCGTCAAGACCGCCGGCGTGCCGGAGGAGATCTGGAAATTCCGCGGACCGGCGCTGGTCGTCGAGTCGCAGGAGCAGGCCATCGAGGTCATCCTCAACGACACACTCAAGCCGGGCATGGCGCTGGTGATCCGTTATGAGGGTCCGAAGGGCGGCCCGGGCATGCAGGAAATGCTGTACCCGACCTCGTTCGTCAAGGGCAAGGGCATCGGCAAGCAGGTCGCCATGCTCACCGACGGCCGCTACTCCGGCGGTTCCTCGGGTCTGGCCATCGGCCACATCGCGCCCGAGGCTGCGAACAAGGGCCCGATCGCGCTCATCAAGAACGGCGACATCATCAACATCGACATCGAGAACCGTTCGGTGAACGTGGAGCTGACCGACGAGCAGCTGGCCGAGCGCCGTGCCGAACTCGAGGCCGGCGACGGCTATGTGGCGCACCGCGACCGCAAGGTGTCGCAGGCGCTTAAGGCGTACGCCGCCTTTGCCCGCTCCGCCGACAAGGGCGCCACTCGCGACCCCGACCTGATCAACAAGCTGTCCGGCCTCGCCTGATGGTCTTCTGACCAGACATACGAGGGGGCGGAATCGCACATGCGGTTCCGCCCCCTCGTCGTATCTCACCACTGCTTATCAGAGCATCGGCATGCGCCAACGGTTCCGCGCAACGGCCATACGCATTCCCGATAGCCGGCTCATGCCAGCGCATATGTCCGCATATCGGACATGCCATGCGGCGTTGACTGGACGCCTCCGTATGCTGAGCCGCAATAACCGAACACGCATCTTCAGGGCAGGGTGAAATTCCCGATCGGCGGTACAGTCCGCGAGCAGCGCGCCTTGGCGCGATGTTGGAGCATACGCTCATGAACCGGTGAGACTCCGGTACCGACAGTTACAGTCTGGATGGAAGAAGTTGCAGCAGCACGACGCAGGCGGAAGCATATCCGAATGCCGTATATCCGCATGCGGTCGTGCCGCCACTGATCCCACGAACCCCTGGACATGCCCTCGTTGCCGAAGGAAAGGGGTTTCATGGGCGACAGGGAATTCATGTCCGTGGCATTGCGTCACGCACGGCTTGGGGCTGGCAAGGTCAATCCCAACCCGATGGTCGGCGCCGTCATCGTACGCGACGGCCGCATCATCGCCACGGGCCATCACGATCACCTCGGTGGATGGCACGCCGAACGCGCCGCACTCGAAGCGGCCGCCGCGGCCGGCGTCGACGTGCGCGGCGCCACCATCTACGTCACGCTCGAACCATGCTGTCACACCGGCAAGCAGCCGCCATGCTCGCAGGCTCTCATCGACGCCGGCATCGCACGCGTCGTCGTCGGCTCCCCCGACCCGAATCCGCTCGTCGCCGGCAAGGGCATCCGCCAGCTCGCCGACGCGGGCATCGCCGTGACCGAAGGCGTGCTGCGCAGCGAATGCGACGCGCTCAACGAGATCTTCCTGCATGCCATCGTGACGCATACGCCGTTCGTCATGCTCAAGTACGCGATGACGCTCGACGGCCATATCGCCACCGCATCCGGCCTGTCGCAGTGGATCACCGGCGAGGCGGCGAGGCGGCGCGTGCACGAGGACCGTGCGCGCTTCGCTTCGATCCTCGTCGGCGTGAACACCGTGCTCGCCGACGATCCGCAGCTCACCAGCCGCATCGAGCATGGGCACAACCCGCTGCGCGTGATCTGCGACACGCATCTGCGCACGCCGCTCGACGCGCAGGTCGTGGCGACCGCCGCGCGCACCCCCACGATCATCGCCACCGCCAGCGCGAATGACGCGCGCGCCCAGCAGTACCGCGACCGTGGCTGCGAAGTGCTGCGCGTCGCGACCGACGGCGACGGCCATGCCAGCATCGCAGCCGTCGCCGCAGCGCTCTATGCGCGCGGCATCGACAGCATCATGATCGAAGGCGGCAGCGGCATCGCATGGTCGGCGCTGGACGCGGGCATTGTCACGAAGGTCAGCGCCTACATCGCGCCCAAGCTGTTCGGCGGCGCCGGCGCGCCTGCGCCGATCGGCGGCCTCGGCGTCGCCTCGCCTGACGACTGCTTCCGCATCGCGCATCCGGCCGTCAGCGCCATCGGCGACGACATCCTCATCGAGGGAGGCGTGGACTATGTTCACCGGCATCGTTGAGGACCTCGGCACGGTGCTGGCCGTGGAGCGCGGCGCGGACTTCGCCCGGCTGACCGTCGATTCGCCCGTCGTCGTCACCGACCGCACCATGCTCGGCGACAGCATCGCCGTCAACGGCGTGTGCCTGACGGTCACCGGCCTGCATGGCACCGCATTCACGGCGGATGTGATGCACGAGACCCTGCGCCGTTCCAGCCTCGGCGCGCTCAGGCGCGGCAGCCACGTGAACGTGGAGCGCGCAATGCCGGCGGACGGCCGCTTCTCCGGGCATTTCGTCTCCGGGCACATCGACGGCACCGGCACCATCGCCTCGATCACGCGCGACGGCATCGCCACGGCGTACGCGATTCGAGCGCCGTACGCGCTGCTGCGCGCCATCGCCGAAAAGGGCTCGATCGCCGTCGAAGGCATTAGCCTGACGGTCACGTTCGCCAATGCAGATGCGTTCGGCGTCGCGGTCATTCCGCACACCGCAGCGCACACCGTCCTGCCCGAGCGCCGCGTGGGCGACATCGTGAACCTCGAAATCGATCCTCTGGCACGGTACGTGGCGCGGCTCATGGCGGTGCCAGCGCGCGCCGCCGACGCCAGCGCCGATGCCGCCAGTGCGCACGCCGATGGCATCACCGAGCAGTTCCTCGCCGCGCATGGATTCTGACGCGCGGCCGTCATCGTCCCGTCATCACCTTTCATTATCGTCAACCTGTCATTGCTATCTGCAAGGAGCCTGCCATGGCCATCACCGATTCCAACTCCTCTGTCACTGCCGCATCCTCCATCGATCCCGAAGCCGAACGCGCCGTTGCGCGCGCGATCCGCGACATCGCCGCCGGACGCACCGTCGTCGTCGCCGATGACGAAAGCCGCGAGAACGAAGGCGACCTGATCTGCGCCGCCCGCTACGCCACCACCGCCAACATCGCGTTCATGGCGACGCATGGCCGCGGCCTCATCTGCACGCCCATGAGCGCCGAACTGGCGGCACGTCTTGAGCTGCCGCCCATGTGCACGACGAATACCGACAACCATCAGACCGCGTTCACCGTGTCCATCGACCATGTGACCACGTCCACGGGCATCAGCGCGCGCGACCGGTCGCTGACGGCGCTGGCGTGCATCGACCCTGATACGCGTCCGCAGGACTTCCGCCGTCCCGGCCACATGTTCCCGCTGGTGGCGCGTCCCGGCGGCGTACTGGAGCGCAACGGGCACACCGAAGCGACCGTGGATCTGGCGCGTCTGGCCGGGCTGGAGCCGTGCGGACTGTGCTGCGAGATGATGAAGGAGGATGGTACGATGATGCGCCGCGACGACCTGCGCGCCTTCGCCAGCGAGCACGGTCTTGCGATCATCACGATCGCGCAGCTGCAGGCCTACCGTCGCGCCCACGAGTTCCCGCGCACGGTGCGCCGCGTCGCGCAGGTGCAGTTGCCGTCCGACTATAGCACGTTCACGATGGTCGGCTACGAGGCGGATGGCGCCGAGCATGTGGCGCTCGTCATGGGCGACGACGTGCTTGCCGCCATGGCCGGCGGCGACGCCGTGCGCGAGCCGGTGCTGTGCCGCGTGCATTCGCAGTGCCTGACCGGCGACGTGTTCGGCTCGCAGCGCTGCGACTGCGGGCCTCAGCTGCGTGAGGCGATGCGTCGCGTGGCCGAGCGCGGACGCGGCGTCATCCTGTACCTGAGCCAGGAGGGACGCGGCATCGGTCTGCTCAACAAGCTGCGCACGTATGAGCTGCAGGACCAGGGCTTCGACACGCTCGACGCGAACATGAAGCTCGGCTTTCCCGCCGACGCGCGCGAATACGAGACGGCGGCGGTGATGCTGCGGAATCTGGGCATCGCGTCGATCGATCTCATGACCAACAACCCCGACAAGATCGGCCAGCTTGAGCGCGCCGGCATTGTCATCGACCGTCGTGTGCCACTGGTCATTGCGCCCACCGACTACGACGCGAAGTATCTGTCCACCAAGGAACATCGAATGGGGCATCTGCTGGGTGCTCTGGCAAAGGAGAACTGATCATGACGGTATTCGAAGGACAGCTGGTCGCCAACGCCGCGAACGGCGAGGCGGCGCCGATCCGCATCGGCATCGTGGCGGCGCGGTTCAACGAGTTCATCACGTCGAAGCTGCTGTTGGGCGCGCTGGACGGTCTGAAGCGGCATGGCGTTGCCGAATCGGATGTCGATGTGGCGTGGGTGCCGGGATCGTTCGAGATTCCGATCGCCGCGAAGCGCATGGTGTCGACGGGCCGCTACGATGCGGTGATCTGCCTTGGCGCGATCATACGCGGCAGCACGTCGCATTACGATCTGGTGTGCAACGAAACGGCGAAGGGCATTGCGCAGGTGTCGCTGAGCACGGATGTGCCGGTGCTGTTCGGCGTGATCACGACCGAGAACATCGAGCAGGCGATCGAACGCGCTGGCACAAAGGCCGGCAACAAGGGCTTCGACTGCGCGCTGGGCGCCATTGAAATGGTGAACGTGCTGCGCGCCATCGACGCCTGATCCGTCCCTCCAGGCATCGCGGAATAACGCGTGCGACCTTGCGGCCGCTTACTTCGCCTACGGGAAGCCCACTGGACTTCCCGCTTAACGGCTCAGCGCAGAGGGCGCTCCGTTATCCCCTACAACGCTGCCTTCGCCCGCTCCGCCGACAAGGTCGCTACGCGAGATCCCGAGCTCATCAACAAGCTCTCGGGACTCGCGTAGCCGTCGCGGCAAGCCGCTCCCCTCACCTACGGACAGTCCACTGGACTGTCCGTTTAACGGTTCGGCCCGTGACCCGGAGCTGATCAACAAGCTCTCCGGTCTCGCCTGATAGGCATTTTCGCCCGATATTGAAAACCCTCCCGATCGGTCGGGAGGGTTTTTCATATCAGAGCTGCTTCATCATTATCGTTCGCTGATACCGTATTCTTTGGCGATGAGGGCCCACAGCTCCTCTGCGGCCTTGTCGACGTTGTCGTTGACGATGGTCACGTCAAATTCGCTTTCGGCGGCGAGTTCGACCTTGGCGGTTTCGAGGCGGCGCTTGCGCTGGGCTTCGGTTTCGGTGCCGCGGCCGACGAGGCGGCGGACGAGTTCGTCGAAGCTCGGCGGCGCGATGAAGACGGACAGGACTTCGAGGCCGAGGTCCTTGGCGGTTTCCTTGACGCGGCGGGCGCCTTGCAGGTCGATTTCGAGAATCGTGGGCGTGCCGGCGGCAAGATGCTCCTCGACCGGCTTGAGCGGGGTGCCGTAGTGGGCCATGCCGTGCACGACGGCGGTTTCGAGGAACTCCCCCGCCGCTTCCTTGGCGATGAATTCGTCCTCGCTCATGAACCAGTAGTTGATGCCGTCGATTTCGCCCGGACGCGGGTCACGCGTGGTGGCGGAAACGGACACCCATACTTCGGGGTGCTTCTTGCGCAACGCGTTTTCCACGGTGCCTTTGCCGACTCCGGCGGGACCGGTGAGCACCAGCAGACGGCCGCCGTGCATGGCCCGCTTCATCTGCCGTTCACGCACGTCCTGCGCGCTTTCATCGGACACGGCGACGGACGCATTCGCTGCCGCCGACGCGTCGACGGTGAAGGCAGCGGACTTGCCGGCTCCGGCCGCGGACGCACCGTCGGCACGGTCCGCGGTTGCCGTCGTATCGGCATCATCGTGTGCGGGTTCGGCGGGCGTCGCATCATGTCCGGCCGCAACAGAAGCATCAGCCGACTCGCTATGCGCCGGAGCAACGGGCTGAGTGGCTGCGGCAGTCGGCGCATCGGCACTCGCTGCGGACGTGTCGGCATCACCGGACGTGCGGGAAGCGGCGCCCATGTCCACGACGGTCGGCGCGTGCGGATCGGCCGCCCGGTCGTCCGTGGCCTTGGTCGCTTCGAGCAGCGCCTGACGCACGTCGAGCGAAATCGCCTCGGTGGCCTGCGACAGCGCGGCGATGTCCGGTCCGTGCGAGGCGATGAAACGAGACACGGTGACGAGCACGTTGCCACGCGTGCCCTTGAACACGGTGCGCAGGTCCTTGGCCTCGGCGCCCTGCCAGCCGTAGCCGGGAGACAGGATCGGGCCGGTGAACTGCGCGGGGTCGACGCCGCTGTCGTTGATCCACTGGCCGATGGTCGCGCCGATGATCAGGCCGACGGATCCCATGCCGGTGATGCCTTCGTTGAACTTCTGCACGGTGCTGGCCACGCCGTACGCCACGGTTTTGCCCTTGTAGTCGCCGTTTTGGCGGATGGCGGTCTGCAGGCTCGCGCCTTCCTCATTCGAGGTGAGGGAGGCGACGAACACGCCGCGGCCGTTGTTGAGTGCATCGTTGATCACGCCGCCGAGCGAACGCGCGCCATAGTACGGCAGCAGCGTGATCGCGTCGGCGAGCAACGGGGCGCCCGGCTTGAAGTAGGCGCCCGGCTTGAAGTAGGCGTCCGAAATCGCGGAGATCGTCGTGGACAGACCGCCGTGCAGGCAGTCGACAATGGTGATGATGCCCATTTGGCGCGCCGCGTACAGGACGCGCTCGAGCGCGGCAAAGCCCTTCGACCCGTAGCGCTCGAACATCGAGGACTGGAATTTGACGGCGGCGGCGCGGCCGGACGCGGCCTGCAGCATGCGCATGGCATACAGCTCCGCGCCCTCCGCATCGACGTTGTAGCCCCAGTCAGTGAGGAGCTTGCGATGCGGGTCGATTCCTACGCACAACGGGCCGTACTTGGCCATTGAATTGCTCAGGCGCAGACCGAAGTCCGAGCGCTGAGCTTGCTGCTCTCCACTGCTGAGGCTGTTGATCATGAGTTATCCCGGCTTTCCATTTCGAACAACTGCTGCGAATGTTCCTGAATGCTCATGATCTGATAGTCGTTCTTCTTGACGGCTTCAATGGCCATGAGCACAGCTGAAAACTCGGTCATCGTCGTGAACTGCGGAATGTCGGCCGCGATCGCGGCGGCACGGATCGAATATCCGTCGGAACGCGAACCGCGGGAGTTCGGCGTGTTCAGGATCATGTCGATGTTGCCGTCCTCGATGAGTTCGACGACATTCTTGCCGATGCTGCCTTCCGCATGCTTGACGACGACCGGCGCGTCCGGATCGGTGTCCATGCGCGTGCTGATCTTGTCGACGATCTTCGATTCGATGCCGTAGCGGCGCAGCACGGAGGCGGTGCCTTCGGTGGCCCACAGCTTGAATCCGAGTTCGACAAGTCGCACGGCGAACATCGGCAGCTGGCGCTTGTCGGAGTCGTTGACCGAGATGAACACGTTGCCGCCGGTCGGCAGGCCGCCTTCATAGGCGGCGAGCTGGCTCTTGGCGAACGCGTGCGGGAAGTCGCGGTCGAAGCCCATGACTTCGCCGGTCGAACGCATCTCGGGTCCGAGCAGCACGTCGACGGTCTTGCCGACCGGCGTGCGGAAGCGCTTGAACGGAAGCACGGACTCCTTGACTGCCACCTGCTGGCCGCGGTGGATGACGCCGCCGTCGCCCTTGGGCAGCAGCAGGCCGTTGGCGCGCTGATCGGCGACGGTTTCGCCGGCCATGATGCGCGCGGCGGCCTTCGCCAGCGCCACGCCAGTGGCCTTGGATGCGAACGGCACGGTGCGGGAGGCGCGCGGGTTAGCTTCGATGACGTACAGGGTGTTCGCCATGAACGCGTACTGCACGTTGATCAGACCCTTGACGCCGCAGCCCTTGGCGATGGCGTACGTGCCCTCGCGCAGACGACGGATCTGGTCGTCGGACAGCGTGGACGGGGGCAGCGTGCAAGCCGCGTCGCCGGAGTGGACGCCGGCTTCCTCGACGTGCTCCATGATGCCGCCGATGTACAGTTCCTCGCCGTCGAACAGCGCGTCGACGTCGATTTCGATGGCGTCCTGCAGGAACTTGTCGATGAGCAGCGGGGAGGGCAGTCGGCCGGACACCACGGTGTCGGCCTTCGCCTCGTCGAGCGCGCGGTTGACGTACTTGACGAGCTGCGCGTCGTCGTACACGATCTCCATGCCGCGGCCGCCGAGCACGTAGCTCGGGCGCACCAGCACCGGGTAGCCGATGTTGTGCGCGGCCTCGCGGGCCTCCTCGAGGCTGAGGGCGGTGCCGTAGCGCGGCGCGTTCATGTGCGCCTTCTTGAGCACCTCGCCGAACAGCTCGCGGTTTTCAGCCAGGTCGATGGATTCCGGCGTGGTGCCGAGGATCGGCACGCCGGCGGCCTTGAGTCGCGCGGCGAGCGAGAGCGGCGTCTGGCCACCGAGCTGCACGATCACGCCCTTGACCGGGCCCATCTTCTTCTCGGCCTCGTAGATCTCGAGCACGTCCTCGAAGGTGAGCGGCTCGAAGTACAGGCGGTCAGACATGTCGTAGTCGGTCGACACGGTCTCCGGGTTGCAGTTGACCATGATCGTGTCATAGTCCTTGCCGAGCTCCTGCACCGCGTGCACGCAGGTGTAGTCGAACTCGATGCCCTGGCCGATGCGGTTCGGGCCGGAGCCGAGGATGATCACGGCTTCGCGCTCGCGCGGGCGCAGTTCGGACTCGTCGGCGTAGCAGCTGTAGTAGTACGGCGTGACCGCATCGAACTCGGCGGCGCAGGTGTCGACGGTCTTGTAGACCGGCTTGAGCCCGTACGTCCAGCGCAGCTCGCGGATCGTGTTCTCGCCTTCGTCGCCGAGGCGGCGCAGGTGCGCGATCTGCAGGTCGGACAGGCCGGCCTGCTTCGCCTTCTTGAGCAGCTTCTTGGTGAGCGTCTCGGCGGCGGCGATTTCGAGCGCGGTGTCGTTGATGAGCGCGAACTGGCGGATGAACCACGGGTCAATCTTGGTCGCATCGAAGATCTGCTGCTCGGTCGCGCCACCCCACAGGGCGCGCTGGATCTGCAGGTAGCGATGCTCAGTCGGCACCTTGATAGCCTCGAGCAATTCGGCGACCTCGTCGGCGGACGGCTTGGCACCGTCCCAGTTAAAGCCCATGTGGCGCTTGTCGATCGAGCGCATAGCCTTGCCGAGCGACTCCTGGAAGTTGCCGCCGAGAGCCATGGCCTCGCCAACGGACTTCATCGAGGTGGTCAGGGTCGGGTCGGCGCCCGGGAACTTCTCGAACGCGAAGCGCGGCACCTTGGTCACCACGTAGTCGATGGTCGGCTCGAAGGAGGCCGGCGTGGACTGCGTGATGTCGTTGCGGATCTCGTCGAGCGTGTAGCCAAGGGCCAGCTTGGTCGCGATCTTGGCGATCGGGAAGCCGGTCGCCTTGGACGCGAGGGCGGACGAACGGGAAACGCGCGGGTTCATTTCGATGACGATGATGCGGCCAGTGTCCGGGTGGATGGCGAACTGGATGTTGCAGCCGCCGGTGTCGACGCCAACGCCGCGGATGATCGCGATGCCGATGTCGCGCAGCTTCTGGTATTCGCGGTCGGTGAGCGTGAAGCACGGCGCGACGGTGATCGAATCGCCGGTGTGCACGCCGACCGGGTCGACGTTTTCGATCGGGCAGACGACCACGACGTTGTCGTTGCGGTCGCGCATGAGCTCAAGCTCGAATTCCTTCCAGCCTTCGATGCCCTCTTCGATCAGGACCTCATCGGTCGGCGAGTAGTGGATGCCGGCGCCGGCGATGCGGTGCAGCTCCTCCTCGTCGTGCGCGATGCCGGAGCCGAGGCCGCCCATGGTGAAGCTCGGACGCACGACCAGCGGGTAGCCGAGCTCGTCGGCGATGCGGTCGCATTCGACGAGCGTGTGCGCGATGCGCGAGCGGGCCGATTCGGCGCCGGCCTCCTCGACGACCTTCTTGAACAGTTCGCGGTCCTCGCCGCGGTCGATGGCCTCGAGCGAGGCGCCGATCAGCTCGACGTTGTACTTCTTGAGCACGCCGGCCTCGCCGAGCGCCATCGCGGCGTTCAGGGCCGTCTGACCGCCGAGGGTCGGCAGCAGCGCGTCGGGGCGCTCCTTGGCGATGATCTGCTCGAGGATCGGGGTTGCGATCGGCTCGATGTAGGTGGCGTCCGCCATCTCCGGGTCGGTCATGATGGTGGCCGGGTTGGAGTTGACCAGAATGACGCGAATGCCCTCCTCGCGCAGCACGCGGCATGCCTGGGTGCCGGAGTAGTCGAACTCGGCGGCCTGTCCGATCACGATCGGGCCAGAGCCGATGACCATGACCGACTTGATGTCCGTACGCTTAGGCATTGCGCTTCTCCTCCTTGGCAGTCTTCGTCGTCTTCATCAGGTCGACGAAACGGTCGAACAGATATGCGGCGTCATGCGGACCGGCCGCCGCCTCCGGGTGGTACTGGACGGAGAACGCGGGGATGTCCACGCACTGCAGGCCCTCGACCACGTCGTCGTTCAGATCGATGTGGGACACGAACACCTTGCCGTACTTGCCGTTCTCGTACGGGGCATCCACCATTTCGCCGATCGGCGCGTCCACGGCGAAACCGTGGTTGTGCGCGGTGACCTCGACCTTGCCGGTGGTCACGTCCTTGACCGGCTGGTTGATGCCGCGGTGGCCGAACTTGAGCTTGTACGTACCGAAGCCGAGCGCACGGCCGAGCAGCTGGTTGCCGAAGCAGATGCCGAAGAACGGGTAGCCGGCGTCGAGCACCTTGCGCAGCAGCTCGACTTCGGGACCGGCCTGCTCCGGGTCGCCCGGGCCGTTGGAGAAGAACACACCGTCCGGGTTGAGGTTTTCGATTTCTTCGAACGTGATGGTGGACGGCACGACGTGCACGCGGCAGCCGCGCTCGGCCATGCGGTGCGGCGTCATGGCCTTGATGCCGAGGTCGACGGCCGCGACGGTGAACAGCGGCTCCTTGCCTTCGAATTCGCCGCACGGTTCGATGGTGTAGGTTTCCTTGGTGCTGACCTCGTCGTAGAGGCTCAGGCCCTTCATCTGCGGCGTGGCCTTGACCTCGGCCAGCATGGACGCGACGGAGCGCAGCGTGCCAGTGCCCTCGTCGATCAGCGCGTCGCCGGAGAAGATGGCCGCGCGCATCACGCCGGCGGTGCGCAGGTGGCGCACCAACTTGCGCGTGTCGATATGGCACAGACCGACGATGCCTTCGCACTTGAGATCGTCGTCGAGCGAGCCCGTCGCACGCCAGTTGCTCACGGTCGGGCTGGGATCGCGCACGATGTAGCCGGCGACCCAGATACGCGAGGATTCGGGATCCTCCTGGTTGATTCCGGTGTCCCCGATGTGCGGGAACGTCTGCACCACGATCTGCCGATCGTAGCTCGGATCAGTCAGCGTCTCCTGGTAGCCGGTCATGCCGGTTGCGAACACGATCTCGCCGCTGGTCTTGCCGATGGCGCCGTAGGGGTCTCCCACATACACTTGCCCGTCCTCAAGAACGAGAACGGCTTCATCAGGGGAAAAACTCACGGCTTCGGAATCAATCTGGTTCACCAAAACCCCCTTAATTACTCGGGATATTCGTCACTCACGATAGCGGCCGGCGGGGACTGGGAACCCGAACGAAACCGCTGGAAATGTGCTGTTTATTCGGACTCGCCGGTCGTATCGGCGGACGTTTCGCCGGTCTGTTCGCCCTGTTCGGACGGCTGCTCGCCGGACTGGTCGGACTGCGACGGACCATCGTCGATGGGGCGCTCGATGCCGTTGCACACGGCGCTCAGCAGGCCGTGGATGAACGCTGGCGAATCGTCGTCGCACAGGGTCTTCGCGAGGCCGAGGGCCTCGTCGATGGCGACCTTGTTCGGCACTTCGTCGTTGAACAGGATCTCCCAGACGGCGATGCGCAGAATGTTGCGGTCGACGACCGGCATGCGCCAGACCTTCCAACCGGTGGAATGGTCGTTCAGCGTGCGGTCAATGTCACGACGGTGCTCGGCGACGCCGCGCACGATGTCGATGGCGTAATCGGGAAGCGGGGTCTGCGCGCCCGGCTCGGCGATGCGCTCAGCAAGAAGGGACAGGATATCCTGTCCCTTCTCGTCCGCTTCGTACAACGTGTTCAGAGCCCTCTTGCGGGCGGTGGAACGTGCCATGAAGCTCTCTATTCCTTTGGTCCCAGCGGATCTCGTACCCGCGGATCAGTTGTTTTCGCGGCCGAGGTAGGAGCCGTCGCGGGTATCGACCTTGACCTTCTCGCCCTCGTTGATGAACAACGGGACCTGGATCTCGGCGCCGGTTTCGACGGTGGCCGGCTTGGTGCCGGCGTTGGAGCGGTTGCCCTGCAGGCCCGGCTCGGTGTGGGTGACGGTCAGGATCACGGAAGCCGGCAGTTCAACGGACAGCGGGGTGCCGTCGTGGAAGGAGACCACGCAGTCGGTGCCCTCGAGCAGGTACTTGGCCTGATCGCCGACCAGCGACTTCGGGATGTAGATCTGATCGTAGGTGGTCATGTCCATGAAGACGAAGTTCTCGCCGTCCTCGTAGGAGTACTGCAGGTTGCGGTTGTCGACGGTCTCGAATTCCATCTTCATGCCCGCGTTGAAGGTCTTGTCGACGATCTTGCCGGACAGGACGTTCTTGATGGTGGTGCGCACGAAGGCGGGGCCCTTGCCCGGCTTGACGTGCTGGAACTTGGTGACGGTCCACAGCTGGCCGTCGAGGTTCAGGACGGAACCGTTCTTGATGTCATTGGTAGTCTGTGCCACAGTTACTCACCTATTCGTTTTGACTGATTTTGCGTGAAGCTGAAAAATAGCCTTCGCCATTATGCCATACCGCCTATACAGGCGTTTCCAATATAAGAAAACCCCCGAATCCGTTGGGATTCGGGGGTTTCTCAGAACGCTAGTTCAAGCGTGTCATGATCTCTCTGACAAAAATCAGGCGAGGATCTTGGTGACACGGCCCGAGCCGACGGTGTGGCCACCCTCACGCACAGCGAAGGTCAGGCCCTCCTCCATAGCGATCGGCTGGATCAGCTCGACGGTGAAGGTCGCGTGATCGCCCGGCTGGACCATCTCGACGCCTTCCGGCAGCTCGATGACGCCGGTGACGTCGGTGGTGCGGAAGTAGAACTGCGGACGGTAGTTGGAGAAGAACGGCGAGTGACGGCCACCCTCATCCTTGGTCAGCACGTAGACTTCGCCCTCGAACTTGGTGTGCGGGGTGACGGAGCCCGGCTTGGCCACAACCTGGCCACGCTCAACATCGGTACGGTTGATGCCGCGGAGCAGCAGACCGGTGTTGTCGCCAGCCTCGCAGGCGTCCATGGTCTTGTGGAACGTCTCGATGGAGGTGACGGTGGTGGACTGGGTCGGACGGATGCCGACGATCTCGACCGGGGTGTTGACGGCCAGCTGGCCACGCTCAACACGGCCGGTGACGACGGTACCACGACCGGAGATGGTGAACACGTCCTCGATCGGCATCAGGAACGGCTTGTCGAGGTCGTGGACCGGGGTCGGGATGTACTCGTCGACGGCGTCCATGAGCTTCTTGACCTGCTCGACCCAGTGCTCGTGATCCGGAGCGTCATCGTGCAGAGCGCCGTAGGCGGACAGACGGATGACCGGGCAGTCGCGATCGAAGCCGTTCTCGTCGAGGAGGTCACGGACCTCTTCCTCAACGAGCTCGATGAGCTCCTCGTCCTCGACCATATCGCACTTGTTCAGGGCGACCAGGATCTTCGGGACGCCCACCTGACGGGCGAGCAGCACGTGCTCGCGGGTCTGGGCCATCGGGCCGTCGGTGGCGGCCACAACGAGGATAGCGCCATCCATCTGGGCGGCGCCGGTGATCATGTTCTTCACGAAGTCGGCGTGGCCCGGGCAGTCCACGTGAGCGTAGTGACGCTTCGCGGTCTGGTACTCGATGTGGGCGATGTTGATGGTGATACCACGCTGCTGCTCTTCCGGAGCGGCGTCGATCTGGTTGAAGTCGTACTCCGGGTTGAGATCCGGGTACTCCTCGTGCAGGACCTTGGAGATGGCCGCGGTCAGGGTCGTCTTGCCGTGATCGACGTGGCCGATGGTACCGATGTTAACGTGCGGCTTAGTACGCTCGTACTTTTCCTTTGCCATTACTTTTGTCCTCCTGGACGTCTCGTGTAGTAGAAGCCCCGGCTTGTGGCCCGGGCACTCGCTACAGTTTACTGGGTTTCTGGGTTATGTGCCACTTTGGAGCCAGAACCCAGTCAGCGCTACACGATATTAGCGCTGACTGGAGACACTGGACGCCTTAAGCGGCAGCGCGTGTCACTCGCCGCGCTGGGCCTTGATGATCTCGTCGGAAACCGACTTCGGCACCTCGGCGTAGGAATCCATCTGCATGGTGAACATGGCGCGGCCCTGGGTCTTGGAACGCAGATCGCCGATGTAGCCGAACATCTCGGACAGCGGGACCTTGGCGTCGATGACCTTGACGCCGGTGGCGTCGGTCATGGACTGGATGTTGCCACGACGCTGGTTCAGATCGCCGATGACGTCGCCCATGTACTCTTCCGGCGTACGGACTTCCACGGCCATGATCGGCTCGAGGATGACCGGCTTGGCCTTCGGAGCGGCTTCCTTGAACGCCATGGAACCGGCGATCTTGAAGGCCATTTCCGAGGAGTCGACCGGGTGCATCTGGCCGTCGTACACGGTGGCCTTGACGCCCACGACCGGGAAGCCGGCGAGCACGCCGGATTCCATGGCTTCCTTGACACCGGCCTCGATGGGTCCGATGAACTCGGCGGAGATGTGGCCGCCGGTGACCTCGTTGACGAACTCGAACGTCTCGCCGGCCTCGGTGTCGAGCGGCTCGAAGTTCATGAACACCTTTGCGAACTGGCCGGAACCACCGGTCTGCTTCTTGTGGGTGTAGACTTCGTTCATCACGGCCTTGCGGATGGTCTCGCGGTACGCGACCTGCGGCTTGCCGACGTTGCACTCGACCTTGAACTCGCGGCGCATACGGTCGACGATGATGTCGAGCTGGAGCTCGCCCATGCCGGCGATCAGGGTCTGGCCGGACTCTTCGTCGGTGGTGACCTGGAAGGTCGGATCCTCGTCGGAGAGCTTCGCGAGGGCGATGCCCATCTTCTCCTGATCGGCCTTGGTCTTCGGCTCCACGGCCACCTGGATGACCGGGTCCGGGAAGGTCATGGACTCGAGGGAGATCGGGGCGGACTCAGCGCACAGGGTGTCACCGGTGGACACGTTCTTCAGACCGACGAACGTATAGATGTTGCCGGCTTCAGCGGCGTCGACCGGGTTCTCCTTGTCGGCGTGCATCTGGAAGATCTTGCCGATGCGCTCCTTCTTGCCCTTGGTGGAATCGAGCACGTTGTCGCCCGGCTTGACGGAGCCGGAGTAGACGCGCACGAACACGAGCTTGCCGTAGAACGGGTGCGTGGAGATCTTGAAGACGAGGGCCGCGAACGGATCGGAGACCAGCGGCTTGCGGTCGATCTCGACGGACTCGTCGCCCGGCTTGAAGCCCTTGATGGACGGCACGTCCTCCGGGGAGGGCAGGTAGTCCACAACGGCGTCGAGCATCGGCTGCACGCCCTTGTCCTTGAAGGCGGAACCGCAGAGAACCGGGTACGCGCGACGCTCGATGGTGAGCTGGCGAATACCCGCGCGGATCTCCTCTTCGGTCAGCTCGCCGGCCTCGAGGTACTTCTCGGTCAGCTCGTCGCTGGCCTCGGCCACGTCGTCGAGCAGCTGGGCACGGTACTCCTCGGCCTTGTCCTGCAGGTCAGCCGGGATGTCGACGGTGTCATAGTGGGCACCCTGATCGGTGGACACGTCGTTCCACACGTAGGCCTTCATGCGGATCAGGTCGACGACGCCGGCGAAGTCGTTCTCGGCGCCGATCGGCAGCTGGACGACGAGCGGCTTGGCGCCGAGCTTGTCCTTGATGGTCTGCACGGAGAAGTAGAAGTCAGCGCCGAGCTTGTCCATCTTGTTGATGAAGCAGATACGCGGAACGCCGTACTTGTCAGCCTGGCGCCACACGGTCTCGGACTGCGGCTCCACGCCTTCCTTGCCGTCGAAGACGGCGACGGCACCATCGAGGACGCGCAGGGAGCGCTCCACCTCGGCCGTGAAGTCCACGTGGCCCGGGGTATCGATGATGTTGATCTGGAACTTGTCCTTGGTGTCGTGCGTCTGGCGGTTCCAGAAGCAGGTGGTGGCGGCGGACTGGATAGTGATGCCGCGCTCCTGCTCCTGAGCCATGAAGTCCATCGTCGAGGCGCCGTCGTGAGTCTCACCGATCTTGTAGTTCTTGCCGGTGTAGAAGAGGATGCGCTCGGTGGTGGTGGTCTTACCGGCATCGATGTGGGCCATGATGCCGATGTTGCGGATCATGTGCAGATCCGTAAGCACGTCAAGTGCCATTTGCTATTCCTTAGCTCTCGTTCTTGGAAATTACCAGCGGTAGTGAGCGAAGGCCTTGTTGGCCTCTGCCATCTTATGAGTATCCTCGCGGCGCTTGACAGAAGCACCGAGGCCATTGGAGGCGTCGAGGATCTCGTTGGCGAGACGCTCGGCCATGGTCTTCTCACGACGGGCGCGGGAGAAGTCGGTCAGCCAGCGCAGCGACAGCGTGTTGGCGCGGTTCGGCTTGACCTCGACCGGGACCTGGTAGGTCGCACCGCCGACGCGGCGGGAACGGACCTCGAGGGACGGACGGATGTTGTCGAGGGCGCGCTTCAGGACAGCGACCGGCTCCTGGTCGGTCTTCTCCTTGACCATATCGAGCGCGGAGTAGACGATGTCCTCGGCGATCGACTTCTTGCCGTCGAGCAGGATCTTGTTGATGAGCTGAGCCACGACGGTCGAGCCGTAGATCGGATCGGGCAGCAGCGTGTGCTTCTTAGCGGGGCCTTTACGTGACATATCTCTTACTTCGCCTTCTTTGCTCCGTACAGGGAACGACCCTGCTTGCGATCCTTAACACCCTGGGTATCGAGCGCGCCACGCACGATGTGGTAACGCACGCCCGGCAGATCCTTCACACGGCCGCCGCGCACGAGCACGATAGAGTGCTCCTGCAGGTTGTGGCCCTCGCCCGGGATGTAAGCGGTGACTTCGATGCCCGAGGAAAGGCGCACACGGGCGACCTTACGCAGAGCCGAGTTCGGCTTCTTCGGGGTGGTGGTGTACACACGGGTGCACACGCCGCGACGCAGCGGGCTGCCCTTCAAGGCCAAAGTCTTCGACTTCTTCGGCTTGGCCTGACGTCCCTTACGGACGAGCTGTTCAATAGTAGGCAACTTGAATTCTCCGATTCAGTGGTTTCTCTTGTTTCCGTGAGACCGCCGCACTGCGCCCACACTTTGCCCACTGATCGACAGATCGGTCAAAGATAGCCACAGTCCACCGGCCCGATGGCCCGATCCTCTTTCACAGTCCGCATTGCTGCGCGCGATCCAGTCGATTCACGGGATATCCCAACCCGCACGCCTGTCACATAAGGCATGCCGTTGGCACACACGAATATCCATAATACGGAAACCCTCGACATACGACACGCCAGGCACCGGTATCATGCCGCGATTTGTCGGAAGACAGGAACTGGGATTGAAAAACAAGAAAGCCCGGGACCTGAGTCCCGGGCTTTACTGGGGTGGATAACGCGGCTCGAACGCGCGACCTGCTGAACCACAATCAGCTGCTCTACCAACTGAGCTATATCCACCATCGTTGTCCTCCGCACCAGCAGTGCGCTAGGCAACAGATGGATACTATACACGAACCTCCGAGATGCGCCAATTCGGCGTGTCGCGTCGTTCTGCCTTGCCCGATCGTGTGCGTTTCATCATCACGAAAACGATCCGAATGTGCAGTTCCGTTCGTTTGGTAAATCGTAAGGAAACACTTGCAAACATTGGGCTAACGGCATCTTGCACTCGCGTGTTCGATCGACGAAACGCGTATACTGTTACATGGAGGCCGGAGTTGTAGGTCGGTCGGGAAGCCGGCAGGCCGCAACGAAGCGCCGCGGTTGTGAGAACCATGCGCAACGCCTCCATATAACTTCATCCGGCAGCAACAGAGGTGGCACCATACAGACGCGCACAGGGCGGTGCGCAACGAACGATATGTACGAGCAGATGTATCATGAGAACCTCCTTTCAGCAGAGGGCCCGCACGGAACGAACCGTGCGGGCCCTTGTTTGTCCCCGACCTTTTCTTCCGCATATGCGACTGCGACGATCGTTCGATCCTCGCTCGGCAACAGTCGGAACGCGGCCGCGGCATCACATGACCACCTCACGCAACGGAACATCACGGCGACCACCGCGACGACGAGCGGCCTCACGGACGACGGCGGCATCGCGCGGTAGACTCGCCTTCGTCATGCAGGCATGCCTTTTGTCATGCAGGCATTCCCGCCGTACGACAGACCGCCGTGCAACAGACGCGGCACAATCCAAGGAGCCAACCATGCTGTCCTTCGAAAACGACTATTCCTGCGGGGCAACCCCAGAAATCCTCGCCCGACTCGCCGAAGCGAACACGACCACGTTCCCCGGCTACGGTTCGGACGATATCTGCGCGTCCGCCAAGGCGAAAATCCGCGAAGCGTGCGGCGCGCCGGACGCCGACGTGTGGTTCCTGGTCGGCGGCACACAGACCAACCAGACCATCATCGACGCAATCACCCCGCCGTACGCGGGCGTCGTCGCGGCCGCGACCGGGCACGTCAACGTGCACGAGGCCGGCGCGATCGAGGCAAGCGGGCACAAGGTGCTCACACTCCCCCATCACGACGGCAAGATCGACGCGAAGGAGCTCAACGAATACTGCGCCACGTTCTACGCCGACGCAAACTACGAGCACATGGTCTTCCCCGGCTGCGTCTACGTATCGCAGGCCACCGAATACGGCACGCTGTACACCAAGGCCGAGCTCGAGGCCATCGCCGAGATCTGCCACGCCTACCACATGCCGCTGTTCGTGGACGGCGCGCGGCTCGGCTACGCGATAACCGCGACCGGCAACGACGTGACGCTCGAGGATCTCGCGCGCATCGCCGACGTGTTTTATATCGGCGGTACCAAGGTGGGCGCGCTGTTCGGCGAGGCTGTCGTGTTCACGCATCACGGCGACTATTCCGACACGCCGAAGCATTTCCTCACGCTCATCAAGCAGCACGGCGCGCTGCTGGCCAAGGGCTGGCTGCTGGGGCTCCAGTTCGACACGCTGTTCACCGATGACCTGTACATGCGCATCGCCCGCCACGCGAACGAGGCAGCCGACCGCATCCGCGCGACGCTGCGGGACAAGGGCTACACGCTGACGTTCGAAGCGCCGACGAACCAGATCTTCATCACGCTCGACGAGCCGACGCGCGAACGCCTCGAAGAGCACGTGCGTCTCGGCTTCATGGAACGCGCCGACGAAACGCACACCGTCATGCGTATCTGCACAAGCTGGCACACCACCGACGATCAGGTCGAGGAGCTGCTCGCGCTGCTGTAGTCAGGGAAAGTTCGACGATCGAGAGGCTGATTGGGCGCATTGCATAGGTCGGTTCGACGATCGAGAGGCAGCCGTTCGATCACAACGGGTGTATCAAACCGCGCTATCCGCGAAATATCAAGGGAGCATCGGACGTTCACGCCGACTGGTCATGAAAGATAGCCTCTCAATCGTTCAACCGACCTAGGCAGGAGTCGATATCAGCCTCTCAATCGTCAAACTCCGGTTGACGTCCGGACAAATTCCACGTCGGATGATGCAATCAGGCATCCACGATGGCCTCACGTTCCATATCCACGAACTTGGCGACGGACGCTTCGACCGAATAATGCTCCTTCGTGTGCGCGGCGTAGCGCGCACCCCACTCAGACAGTTCGTCCGGATGGTCGATCCACCAGTCGATGCGCTGCGCAAGCGCAGCCGCGTCGCGCACGGGGAACAGCGATTCGTCAAGCAGCGCGAACTGGCCGGCGGCACTCAGTTCGGACGAAGCGATCACCGGCACGAGGCCCGAGGCCATGCCCTCGATCACGCTCAATGATTCGATGTCCACGATCGAGGGATGCACAAACAGATCGCAGGAGCGCAGCAAAGCCGGCATGTCGTCGTTCCTATGGAAGCCGATCGACGCAGGCCGGCTGAGCAGCATTTTCGCGCGCAAACGCAAATACCGTTGCAGCGGTCCGGTGCCGCAGATCGTCAGCTCGATGTCCTTGGCGTGACGGCAGCGGGCAATCGCCTTGATGAGCGTGATGTGGTCCTTCTCGTGCGTAAGTCGCCCGGACGCGACGATGCGGAACGGCACGGGCGCCGGTTCGCCGGGTTTGCGCTGCGTCTTCGGCGTGAATCGCGCCGTATAGCCGTTGGAGATCACGTGCAGCTTGGCTTTGTAGCCGTGAGCGCGCAGCTGGCCAGCGATCATTTCTGTGGGCGTGTGGATGTGATCGATGCCGCCGTACAGCCATGTTTTGAACAGCCAGTACAGGAAACCGGAAATGCCCGGCACGTATTTGAGCGGCCCGGCCGAATAGGTGACGTTTTCCGGCTGCAGGTGGAATCCGGCGGTGACCGGAATGCCCATCGCGCGTGCAGCCCGGGCGGCATGGCGGCCGAATCGGAACGGCAGATAAATGTGGACGACGTCCACGCCGCGGAATGCGGTGCGGAACAGGGTTTCGCTGGGTTCGGCGAACTGCATCTGCTGTTTGGCGGCCACCCACGAGACGAGCGGCACGCGGCTGACGCGCGCCGGATATTCGGGCGCGCCGATGCCGACAAGCCGCACGTGGTGGCCCTGACGTTCGAGTTCGTGCGCGTATTGCAGTGCCGAATTGGACGTGCCGTTGCCCTTGTTGCCGATCGTGTCCATGACGAGCGCGATGGTCAGCGGACGGTCGATCCGCGGTTCCTTCTCTCCGGCGGCGACGCCGTCTTCCCTGTTTTCGAGCATTGTCCCATCCTATCGCCGTCGTCGGCCGTATCGTCCCTCGATGGCACAATGAGGGGCATGAGTGATATGAACGTTTCCCCGGTTTCCGCATCTTCTTCCCCTGCCGGCCGCACGCTCGGCACGCCGCTGGGCGCGCATCCGACGCGTGTGCTGTTCCTCGGCGCGGGCGAGCTCGGCAAGGAGGTCACGATCGAGCTGATGCGTCTTGGCGCGTGGGTGTGCGCGGCCGATTCGTACGCCGGTGCCCCCGCGCAGCAGGTGGCGCACGAATGCCGCGTGCTTGACATGGCGAACGCGGAGCAGCTGCGCGCCTTGTTCGACGAGGTCAGGCCGGACATCATTGTGCCGGAGGTCGAGGCGATCGCCACGGGCGAGTTGGCCGCGGCGGCCGCGCGCGGCATTCAGGTGGTGCCGAGCGCCGAGATTGCAGCGATCTGCATGGATCGCGAGCGCCTGCGCGTGATCGCGCACGAGGAGCTGGGTTTGCCGACCACGCCGTACCGGTTCGCCGGCTCGCTTGAGGAGCTGCGTGCGGGAGCCGCCGAGGTCGGCTATCCGTGCGTGGTCAAGCCGATCATGAGCTCGTCCGGTCACGGCCAGTCGGTCGTGCGTTCGACGGATGCGATCGACGCCGCGTGGACGGAGGCGCAGGAGGGTCGCCGCGCGTCCGGCGAGGGCGACGTGTCGCGCGTGATCGTCGAAGCGCTTGCGCCGCTTGACTATGAGCTGACGGTGCTGACGGTGAGCTCGTCGGCCGGAATCGTGACGTGCGCGCCGATTGGTCAGCGTCAGGAGTCGGGTGATTACCGCGAGTCGTGGCAGCCGGCCGCGACGGATGCCGGCGTGCTGGAAACGGCGCAGTCGATCGCCCGCCGTGCGGTCGAGGGGCTCGTGGCGAAGGCCACGGCGACCGGAGAGCATGGCTGGGGCGTGTTCGGCGTGGAATTGTTCGTGCTGACGGACGGTTCGGTACTGTTCAACGAGGTGTCGCCGCGCCCACACGATACGGGCATGGTGACGATGATCTCACAGCGTTTGAGCGAATTCGCGTTGCACGCGCGTGCGATTCTCGGCCTGCCGGTGACGGCCGGCCATGTGGCGCTGTCGATGCCGGCCGGCGCGGTGGCGGCGAGCCATGCGATCGTCGTGTCGGGCGACGGCGAGGCGGAATTTGCGAATGTGCCGGCCGCGCTGGCCGAGCCGGATACCGATCTGCGCATCTTCGCCAAGCCGGAGGTGCACGGTCATCGTCGCATGGCAGTCGCGCTGGCGATCGGCTCGTCCGCGGACGACGCGCGCGCCAAGGCGGCCCGTGTTGCGGACGCGCTTGACATCACCGTGCGATAGCACGTTGCCGGTACGCGGGTGCCAATTCGCCGCGCATTCCGCTGTTGCGTGAGCCGGGCCGTGCATGTCATGAAAGATATGACATGCACGGCCCCGTTTCGTTTCCGGGCGGGACAATGGTTGCAGGGCGGTGTCTGCCACGGCGGGCCGTCGAAGCCCGTTGAAGAAGGAGGCCGATCATGGCTGCGAAACGGCGCATCATACTCATCATCGGCATTGCGATCGTCGTCGTGCTGGCGTGCGCGATCGCCGTGAGCGGACAGAATCGGTCCGTTTCAACCGGCAGCGACGTCGCGGCGAACTGTGCGATCAGCTATGCGAAGTCGTACGATTCCGCACAGGCGTATCTTGACGACGTCCATCCCGATCTGGTCGCCAAGGCGACGCTCGGCGAGCCTGCATTGTCGTGGTCGGGCAACGCCGTCACGTTCACCGCGCACCTGCTGGATGTGAAGGCCGGCACCTATCAGGCTGGCGACGACGTGAAACTCCGCTTTGCATGCAATTCGGTCGCATCGTTCATGCCGGACGGCTACCGTACCGGCGACACAGTGATCGTACTCGCCAACGGCGGCACGCTGCGGCAGCCCGAAAGCGTATGGCCGTTTGATGAGCAAACGTACGATTCGCTGACCGTGGATTAACCCGTGGATCGTCTGCTCTCATCGCGTGCCGGCGCGCGTGCATGTGACGAGAACAGCCGGCGCCATGCCACTCCGAAACAGCCCGCTTGTAGCCCTTTATTGGTACCCTTTTACCGTTAGTTCACCCAGAAATTCCGCTGATTTGAAAGGCGATCATGGAGAAACTGGAAAAGCTCTACGAGGGCAAGGCCAAGCAGCTGTACGCAACCGACGACCCGGAGATCCTGTGGGTCGAGTACAAGAACACCGCAACGGCGGGCGACGGCGAGAAGAAGGAGGACTTCACCGGCAAGGGTCGTCTGAACAACCTCATCACCACCATTATCTTCGACCTGCTCAAGGCCCGCGGCATCGACAGCCACCTCGTCAAGCGCGTGAACGACACCGCCCAGCTGGTGCGCAAGATGGACATGTTCCCGCTCGAGATCGTGCTGCGTAACACCGCCGCCGGCCACTTCTGCTCGCGCCTCGGCGTCGAGGAGGGCCTGCCGCTCAAGGAGCCGGTGCTCGAGTACTTCCTCAAGAACGACGACCTGCATGACCCGTTCGTGAACGACGACGACCTCGTGGCGCTCGGCGTGTGCACGCGCGAGGATCTCGCCGAGATCGCTCCGCTGGCCCGCCGCATCAACGAGGCACTCATCGACATCTTCGCGAAGATCGACGTCAAGCTCGTCGACTTCAAGATCGAGATGGGCCGCGCCTCTGACGGCACGCTGCTGCTGGCCGACGAGATCACGCCGGATTCCTGCCGCCTGTGGGACCAGCGCGACCACTCCGGCAAGGTCGAGCACCTCGACAAGGACCTGTTCCGCCGCGGTCTCGGCTCAATCATCCCGGCCTACGAGGAGATCGAGGGCCGTCTGGCCGAGCTGGCCAAGTCCGAGGGCATCGAAGTCGCCTGACCTTGTTTTCTAGGCTCCCCCTGATGTCAGAGGGAGCCGATTTTCGTTTTATTTGCGCGTTTATTTGCGATCCTCAAGAGTTTTCAGGAAAGGATTTCCATGGTTTTTCGCGTGTACGTGGAAAAGAAGCCCGGTTTTGACGTCGAGGCGCAGCAGCTCGCCGGCGAACTGCGCACGATCCTCGGCATGACCGGACTCAAGTCCGTGCGCATCGTGAACCGCTACGACGTGGAGGGCATCAGCGAGGAGCTGTTCGCCCAGGCCACGCCGACCGTGTTCAGCGAACCGCAGGTCGACAACGTGTCCAACGACCTGCCCGACTTCGGCGACGCGAAGGTGTTCGCCACCGAGTTCCTGCCCGGCCAGTTCGACCAGCGCGCCGATTCGGCGAGCGAGTGCATCCAGTTGATCTCGCAGGGCGAGCGCCCGACCGTCCGCTCCGCCAAGCTGTACGCCCTCGACGGCGAGCTGACCGACTCGGACATGGACGCGATCAAGCGTTACGTGATCAACCCGGTCGAGGCCCGCGAGGCGAGCCTTGCCGTCAAGGAAACCCTGAAGACCGCCGTGCCGACCCCGGGCAAGGTCGAGGTCATCGCCGGCTTCAACGAGATGGACGCGGCCGCCGGCCAGAAGTTCATCGACGAGCGCGGACTCGCCATGGATCTGGCGGATCTCGAGTTCTGCCAGAAGTATTTCGCGGCTGAGAAGCGCGAGCCGACGATCACCGAGATCAAGGTCATCGACACGTACTGGTCTGATCACTGCCGCCACACGACGTTCGGAACCGAACTGGACGACGTCAAGATCGACGACGCGACCGTCAAGGCCGCGTTCAAGCGCTATCTCGAGCTGCGTCACGAGCTGGGCCGCGACGGCAAGCCCGTCTGTCTGATGGATATGGGCACGATCGGCGCGAAGTGGCTCAAGAAGAACGGCATCCTCACGGGCCTCGACGAGTCCGAGGAGATCAACGCCTGCACCGTCAAGGTCAAGGTGGACGTCAACGGCGAGGATCAGGACTGGCTGTTCCTGTTCAAGAACGAGACGCACAACCATCCGACCGAGATCGAGCCGTTCGGCGGCGCGGCCACCTGCATCGGCGGCTGCATCCGCGATCCCCTGTCGGGCCGCTCCTACGTGTACCAGGCGATGCGCGTCACCGGCGCCGCCGATCCGACCGTGCCGGTCGCCGACACGCTGGAAGGCAAGCTCCCGCAGCGCAAGCTCGTGACCACCGCAGCCGCCGGCTACAGCTCGTACGGCAACCAGATCGGCCTCGCCACCGGCCAGGTCGACGAGATCTACCATCCGGGCTACGTGGCCAAGCGCATGGAGGTGGGCGCGGTCGTGGCCGCTACCCCGGCCGATCACGTGCGCCGCGAAACCCCGGCTCCGGGCGACAAGATCATCCTGCTCGGTGGCCGCACCGGTCGTGATGGCATCGGCGGTGCGACGGGCGCGTCCAAGGCGCACAACGTGGAGTCTCTCGAGCTTGACGGCGCCGAAGTGCAGAAGGGCAACGCGCCGGTCGAGCGCAAGCTGCAGCGTCTGTTCCGCCGCGGCGACGCGTGCCGTCTGATCAAGCGCTGCAACGACTTCGGCGCGGGCGGCGTGTCCGTGGCGGTCGGCGAGCTGGCGGACGGCCTGTACGTCGATCTCAACACCGTGCCGAAGAAGTACGAGGGCCTTGACGGCACCGAACTGGCGATTTCCGAATCGCAGGAGCGCATGGCCGTGGACGTGGCCGCCGAGGACGTGGACGAGTTCCTCGCTACGCCCGCGAGGAGAACCTCGAGGCCACCGTCATCGCGACCGTGACCGAGGATCCGCGCATGGTGATGACGTGGAACGGCGACGAAATCGTGAACCTCTCCCGCGAATTCCTCGCCTCCAACGGCGCGTCCAAGCATCAGGTCGTGCACGTCGAGGCGCAGCAGGCGTACGAGACGCCGGCCGCATGGCGTGAGGGCTCACTTGCGGACCGTCTGCGCGCGGTCGTGACCGATCTCAACGTGGCCAGCAACAAGGGCCTGTCCGAGCGTTTCGATTCGACGATCGGCGCGGGCACCGTGCTCATGCCGTTCGGCGGCCGCCGTCAGCTCACCCCGAACGAGGCGATGGTCGCCAAGTTCCCGGTGTTCGGCGAGACGACCACCGCCTCCGCCATGGCGTGGGGCTTCAACCCGTACATCATGAGCGCGAACCAGTTCACCGGCGCCTACCTGTCGGTGGTCGAGTCGCTCGCCAAGCTCGTGGCCGCCGGCTTCGAGCATGAGAAGGCGTATCTGAGCTTCCAAGAGTACTTCGAGAAGCTGCGCGACGAGCCGGAACGCTGGGGCAAGCCGACCGCCGCCGTGCTCGGCGCGCTCATGGCGCAGATCGACCTTGGCGCCGGCGCGATCGGCGGTAAGGATTCAATGTCCGGCACGTTCGAGCATCTCGACGTGCCGCCGACCCTGATCTCCTTCGCCGTGGCCGTGGGCAACATGAAGCGCGCCACGTCGCCGGAGTTCAAGGGCGCCGACCATCGCGTCGTGCGCATCGCGCCGCGCTATCTCGCGGACGGCATCACACCGGACAAGGATGCGCTGCTCGAGGCGTTCTCGATCGTCGAGGAGCTCGTCGACTTCCACGACGCGCTGGCCGTGTCCACGCCGGGTTACGGCGCGACGGCCGAGGCGCTGTTCAAGATGACGCTCGGCAACCGCATCGGCGTGTCGCTCAACGATTCGATCGCCGCGGACGACCTGTTCACGCCGGCGTACGGCTCGTTCATCATCGAGCTTGCGGACGACGCGAAGCTGCCGGCCGCGTCCAACCTCGTCGAAATCGGCGAGATCGGCACGACGACCGCCGCATACGAGCTGCGCGCCGCGGGCGAGACGCTTGATCTGGATGCGATCCAGGAGGCGTGGGAGTCCGGCATCGAATCCGTGTTCCCGTACCGTTCCAAGGGTGCCGATAAGGGCGCGACCGTCGAGACGGTCACGTTCGAGACGCCGAAGAAGACCGTGTACGTGGGCGCTCCGGTCGCCAAGCCGCACGTCGTGATCCCGGTGTTCCCGGGCAACAACTGCGAGTACGATTCGGCCGCCGCGTTCGAACGCGCGGGCGCGGACGTGTCGACGCTGATCGTGAACAACCTCACGCCGGCCGCCGTTGCCGAGTCGACGCAGGCGCTGGTCGAGGAGATCAACAAGAGCCAGATCGTGATGATCCCGGGCGGTTTCTCGGGCGGCGACGAGCCGGACGGTTCCGCGAAGTTCATCACCGCGTTCTTCCGCGCCCCGGCCGTCACCGAGGCCGTGCGCGACCTGCTCAAGAACCGCGACGGCCTGATGCTCGGCATCTGCAACGGCTTCCAGGCACTCATCAAGCTGGGTCTGGTGCCGTACGGCGACATCGTGCCGATGACCGAAGAGTGCCCGACGCTGACGTTCAACACGATCGGCCGCCACCAGAGCCGTCTCGTGCGCACGCGCGTCGCGTCGAACCTGTCCCCGTGGCTGGCGAAGACTTCCGTCGGCGACATCCACACGGTCGCGATCTCCCACGGCGAGGGCCGTTTCGTCGCGTCCGAGCCGGTGCTCGACCTGCTCAAGACCAATGGCCAGATCGCCACGCAGTACGTGGACGAGTCCGGCGTGCCCGGCATGGATCTCGACGTGAACCCGAACGGTTCGCTGCTCGCGATCGAGGGCATCACCAGCCCGGACGGCCGCGTGTTCGGCAAGATGGGCCACTCGGAGCGTTCCGGCAACGGTCTGTACGTGAACGTGCCCGGCAACAAGTACCAGCCGCTGTTCGAGGCCGGCGTCGAATACTTCGCCGCCTGATCCTCGATGCGCTGATCTGACCGGTTGAACGGTCAGGCCGATACGAAAAAAGCTCCCGTATTGTTCGGGAGCTTTTTTCGTATGGTTACGCGCGAAACGCAATGGAGTTGAACAACGCGGTTGCACGAACCTCAAGAACACGCGTTTTTGTCTGCTTGCGGTTCAATCCCCTGTAGTCCTACAATCCTGCCGGACGCGGCGCCTCGAGATGCTCGAGGGCGGAGTTCTCGAACTCGCCGGGCTGCGACGGGTTGGGGTGCGGGCGGTCGTTCATGACGGCGAAGTTGAGGCCGATGAGCACGCCGCCGCCCACGAAGTTGCCGAGCAGGATCACGACGATCGCCGCGATGGCCAGCCACGGGTTGATCACGCCGTGCAGGCCGACGATGAGGAACAGCACGGAATCCGCGACGGAATGCTCGAAGCCGAGATAGGCGAACACGAACACGGCCACGACCATGATGATGCACTTGGTGAAATCGTTGACGAGCTTGCCGTTGTACACCATGAGCATGCCGATGTTGATGCAGAAGTTGCAGAAGATGGCGCGCACGAACAGGTCGACGATGCCGCCGAAGCCCTGCGTGACGTAGCCGGTTTTCGTGAGGGCCGCGTTGGCCATCTGCGTGAAGATCACGCCGTCGGTGATGCTGGAGAAGCGCATGAGCACGGCGATGATGAACCCGCCGATGAGATTGCCGAGCAGGCACAGCGCGAGGATGCGCAGTGAATGCAGCCAGTCGATGCGCTTGTGGTAGACGCCGATCGAGATGATCATCATGTTCGACGTGAGCAGTTCGGAGTTCGTGTAGTAGATGAGCACGAGCGCCCAGCCGAACGTGAGCGCGGCGATGACCTTGCCAATGAGCGCCATTGAGGGGCCGGTCGCGGCGAACGTGGCGCTGATCGCGAAGAACGCGGTGAAGAAGATGCCGACGAAAAAGCCGGCCATGACAGCGCGCTGCATGTACTTGCCGGTGAACTTGCCGGTCATGGTTTCCTTGCTGTCGAGCGCGTCGAGCACGGTGCTGATGAACGTGCGCCCCGGGAACAGCGGGTTCATGCGGGGTGCCGGCGCGGCGGCGACGCCGGCGACCGGAGCCGGGTTCGGTGCCGGTCCTGCGGGCGCGGCCGATGCCGCCGAGCCGCCGGCAGGGATGGTGTCGTTGACGAATGATGCGATGACTTTCTCTTCCACCCCTTTAGTGTGTCACTCCCCCGCACGAGAAACCGGAAAAACCGGTATGACCGACCTCACATTGCCATGTTTTGCAGTGGTTGTAAGGATCAGCACGGCAACAATGGCGGAATTCCGCCGTTCTCCAATGGTTTCCATGTCCAGTCATCCGCCACCCGGTCCACATGGGTACACATGGCTTTCAATCCCGACCATTCGCCGCGAATGCACACGACCGACGTCGCTATCGACTTATGCGCCGAAATCGCAGTCCCCCGCCGCATCCTCGGCGGCGACGCGTTCCTCCACGGCATGCAGGTTGGCAAGAAGCACATCGTCGTAGCCGGCGAGCGCGGCGAACGGCATGAACTGTGCGGCGCGATTGATGGCGGCCATCTGCGGATGGTGCATGGAACGATGGCCTGGCATATCGATGATGTCGTCGTAGCGATGCGTGACGCGCAGCGATGATGCGAGCTGCGATGCTGCGGATTGCCGCGACGCGACGCCGGTCGGCAAGGGCTGCGGAGGAAATGCCGTTGTACGGGGACCCTTGCGGGAACCCGTCGACGATGAGTCCGTCGAAAACGTCGCCGTCGGTATCGAGGCCACAGACCGGGACGGCGTACCGGCATGGGGAGGCAATGCACCAGACCTGCCGCCGCTGCGAACCGCGACTGGTGTGGACGACGACGTGGACGTTACCTCACGTGTCGGTCCTTCATCCGTGGTTCCGGCGGCGTGGCCGCCGATCTGGCTGTTGCGGTCGCGTCCGGTGGCGTCCTGTTCAAGGTTCATGGCCTTAAGCACCGCGTTGTTACCGTATTTCTGTTTGATGGCCAGCAATGCCTGCTGCACGTCGTGTTCGCGGCGCTGTTCCGCATGCCGCGTCTCGCGGCGTTCGTCCTCCGCATCGACGTCGGTGAACAAATCCAGCTGTTCCGCCTCACCAACCGGCGCAATGGTCGAAGCCGAAACGCGAGCGCCATCGACGCTGTCATCACCGTCCGCATATTTCCGCAACCGGCCGACGACCATGTTCAGCCGGCGTACGCTCACGTTCGTGTTGTCGCTGACGATGCGGTCGTACAGCGCGACCATCGCGTCGGCGATGACTTTCGTCGACGACGTGTACTCCCCCAATTCGGCCGTGCCGTTGGCCGGTCGCGGCACCGTCCTGCCGAAACGGTTCGTGGACACCGGCATCGATCCTTCGAATCCCGGCGCACCCTCGTAGCCGACGTACAGGCCGATCTGGCAGGTTTCCTGTTTGCTCTTCACCAGTTCCAGCGAAATCGCGTCGGCCATCTCGCGCACGATGAGCCGCGCTTGCTCGCGCGAGTACGGCCGGTGCAGCACCTGCCCGTTGCTCAGCGAATTTTCGGCCGGCTTGTACGCTTTGATGTCGGCGATCGTGCATGGTTCCCGGCCCCACGCGTGGTCGATGAGCAGTTCCGCGTTCACGCCGAACATGCGGTAGAGCAGGTCTTCGTTGTAGTAGTCGCTGGCGCGGCCGAGCGAGCAGCGGGCGACGTCGCCCATGGTGAGCAGCCCAGCCGATTCGAGCCGTCGCGCGTAGCCGCGACCGACGCGCCAGAAGTCGGTGAGCGGACGATGGTTCCACAGCAGCCGCCGGTACGATTCCTCGGTCAGTTCGGCAACGCGCACGCCGTCGCGGTCGGCGGGCATGTGCTTGGCGACGATGTCCATGGCGACTTTGGCGAGGTACATGTTCGAGCCGATGCCCGCGGCGGCGGTGATGCCGGTGCGTTCGAGGATGTCGCGAACGATGGTGCGGGCCAGATCGTGCGGGCTCATACGATGCACGGTGTTGAGATAGTGCGTCGCGTCGATGAACACCTCGTCGATCGAGTAGACGTGGATGTCAGCGGCGGCGGCGTACTTGAGATAGATCGTGTAGATGTCGCCGCTGGTTTTGAGATAGTACGCCATGCGCGGCTTGGCGGCGCGATACGCGACCTTGAGCTGGGGGAAGCGTGCCAGTTCCTCGGCGTTGCTGGACTCCCCCGCGAACCGGTGTCCGGGGATTCTCGCGCGGCGTTCCTCGTTGACCCGGTTGAGCTTCTCCTCGACCTCGAACAGCCGCGCGCGGCCGGGAATGCCGTATGCCTTGAGCGACGGGGAGACGGCGAGGCAGATGGTCTTCTCGGTGCGGCTCACGTCGGCCACGACCAGATTGGTCGTCAGCGGATCCAAACCGCGCGCCGCGCACTCGGCCGAGGCATAGAACGACTTGAGGTCGATGGCGAGGTACGTGCGGTCAGGTGCTGTCATGCAGCCCATTATCGAACATATGTTCGACAACTGCAGTGATTAACACAACACAAGACGGACTTGGATTTGCGGGATTTCACCCTCCCCACCGTCCCATAAGCGGTTGATTTCGGGCAGGCTTGATGCGTAGTTTTGATACTGGCTGAACGGTGTAACTTGGTTTCCTGTTCATCTTCGGTTGCTCGATTCGTCGCGACAGGTTCAATCACGGCAAATACGGTTGCAAGAAGTTTTTGCGAGAGCAAGAACCACTAATGACGATCGTTAGGTCGTTTCTCCCAAGAAGGAAGAGAGCAGGAACAATGAGCAAAACGTTCCTCGGAAAAATGTCCGCCGCAGCGATAGCGATCACGGCCACAGCCACCATACTTGCCGGTTGCACCAACAATTCGGCAGGAACCTCAGCAAGCGGCAGCAATGACAAGCCTGTCTCTGGCGGAACGCTCATTTTCGCCCGAGGAGGCGACGCAGGCAATATTGTCCCCACTGAAGCCGGCGGCAATGATTCCATTTTCGTGGTCGAGCAAATGTTCGACACATTGCTGACACCAAGCAAGGACGGAACCAAGCTCGAACCCAGCCTCGCCACCGACTACAAGCAAAGCGACGACCAGCTCTCTTGGACATTCAACCTTCGCAAAGACGTGAAGTTCTCCGACGGTACGAACATGACTGCCAAGGACGTGGTCTTCTCCATCAAAACCGCCAGTGATCCCGACCTACCTTTCGGTTTCGTCAACGAAGGCATCAAGAACGTCGAAGCCGTTGACGACTACACGGTCAAAATCATAACGAAGAGCCCGTGGGCACCGTTGCCTTCTGATGTGGCTTTGTTCTCCAATGCGATCGTCCCGGCCAACTACGGTGGCAAGTCTTTGAAGGAATTCGAGAAGAACCCGGTTGGTACCGGCCCATTCATGTTCAAGGAGTGGAAGAAAGGTCAAAGTCTCTCGCTGGTTAAGAACCCACACTATTGGAAGGCAAACCGCCCCTACTTGGACGGCGTTACCTTCACTACAGTCGGCGAGGATAATACTCGTCTCATGCAGGTTCGCGGCGGTCAGGCGCATGTGGACGAAGGTCCGTCGTTCACCACGCTTGATTCCGTGAAAAAAGATTCCAGCGTTAACGTGCTCACCTTCGGCTCCAGTCAAACCGATTATCTGATCATGAGCAACAAGAGCAAGCCGTTCAAAGATCAGCATGTGCGCGCGGCCGTCGGTCATAGCGTTGACAAGGAGTCTATCATCAAAGCCGTGTTGAACGGTAACGGTACTCCCGCGAACTCATTCCTCGCCCCGACCATCTGGGGGTATGACAAGAATCAGAAGGTTCGCGAGTACGATCTCGATAAAGCCAAGGAAGAATTGAAGAAGTCGGCTTATCCGAACGGTTTTGATACGACCATCGAAGTCGTCGCCGGTGATAGTGGCCAGCAGACCACGGCTCAGATCGTTCAGGAATCGCTGAAGAAGATCGGGATCAACGCGAAGATAGTCACCAAGGACGACAGTGCAGCCGGCAATGATCGAGTCAATGGCACCTACGACATGGCGTTCACCTTGTCCACGACCGATATTTCTGACCCGGATGAGCTCGTCAAATTCGTTGCTGTCGAATCAGGTGGCGCTAACGCCATGCGTACGTTCTTCCCGGATGAAAAGATCACCAAGTGGGCTTCCGAGGCCGCTGCAGCTACGGACAACGATAAGCGCCTCGACTTGTACAGCAAGATCCAAACCGAATTCAATGAACAGCAGCCGCTGGTGCCTCTGTACTATTCGCCGAACATTTACATCACATCCAAGAAGCTTCATGATTTCGCCGTCAACGAGGAAACGGGAGCGTACCTGCTAACTGATGCTTGGATCGAAAAGTAGTCGCAGAAAACTCATTCTCTGATATGTTCCAGCGGTTTATTCTGCCAACCCTCAAGCGACTGGTCACATTGATCCCGGTCGCCTTGGGGGTTTGCCTTCTCACGTTCCTTCTCCTTCATGTCGCTCCCGGCGACCCAGTTCGCTTGGCGTTAGGCGACAAGGCAAGCGCCGAAGCGATTGCCACCCGACGCCACGAATGGGGGCTTGACAAACCCCTGTGGGTGCAGTTCCTTGACTTCGTCGTCGGCATCTTCCACGGTGATTTGGGAGACTCGATCACGTTGAACGAGCCGACAGCCACAGCCATCGCGCAACGATTGCCCCCAACACTGCTGCTCATGGCCGGTGGCACTCTGATTGGAATCGTCTTGGCGTTGCCTCTCGCAATCCTGTCAACCAAAAAGATTGGCGGTTTCTTCGACGAGTTCATGCGCGTTTTTGTCGCTCTGTTGCAAGGCATCCCATCGTTCGTGTTGGGCACGTTCGTGATCATCCTGTTCGGACTCCAGCTGAAATGGATGCCAGTCGGCGGGTATGGAACAACCTTGATGGACCATCTGGTCTCCATCGTCTTGCCGTCGATCACGATCGGTATCGGTCTGATTCCCGTACTATTTCGAGGATTCCGACAGGCAATCCTCGACTCCTTGGAATCCGATTCGGTCGCTTTCGGTAAAGCTAAAGGATTGCCGGACGGGTTACTGAAGAGGGATTATGTGATACGTCCCGCAGCCGTCGACACGGTCAATCTCATCGGACTGCAACTCGGATCATTGGTTGGCGGCGTCGTCATCGTGGAAAACGTGTTCGCCATCCCCGGCATGGGCAATCTGATGATGTCAGCTATCCTGTCCCGCGATTTCCCGCTCGTACAAGGCGTGGTCATCGTCTTCGCCGCGCTGGTCACGGTCATCTATCTGCTGACCGATATCTGCTATACGGCATTGGACCCACGAGGAAGCATGTCATGACAGGCAAACAAGTGAAACCCAAAGAGTACGATCCCGCCCGCATCCGCATGTTCAGCGGATGCGCATTATTGCTCGTCACGCTGCTCGTCTGCTTCATCGTCCCCATCTTGATTCATGCCGACCCGTACGCGCAGGACGTGGCAAACGGGCTACGATCCCCGTACGCGGAGCACATCATGGGCACCGACGCGCTCGGCCGAGACATATTCGCCCGGCTGCTCTATGGTGGGCAAACTGATCTCATCGTCGCCATGGTTGCCGTCATCGCTCCATTGATCTTGGGCACATTTCTTGGTGCGTCGGGCGGCTATTACGGCGGCTGGCTCGATACGCTCATCATGCGTATTGCGGACGTGATCAGCGCGTTCCCGTTCTACGTGCTTGCCATCGCGCTCGTCTTTGTCATCGGCAACGGAATGGGAAGCGTGTTCACCGCCATCGCCATCGTCAGCTGGGTCCCATATTGCCGTCTGGTCAGAGCCGAAGCATCAAGGATCAAAAACCTGGATTTCATTTCAGCTGCGAAAATGGGCAACCTCTCCGACCTGAGAATCATCATCAACCACGTCATGCCAAATGTCATGCACCAGGCGCTCACCTACGCTGTAACTGACGCCAGCGCCAACATCGGCGTCATCGTCACCCTCAGCTATTTCGGCATGGGCTTAGTTCCACCTCAACCAGATTGGGGCCAGATGTTGTCGGAAGGACAACAGTACTTCGCCAATGGCGACTATTATCTGATCTTCTTCCCAGCATTGGCGATCATTATCGCAAGCTTCGCCTTTTCCCTGATCGGAGAAGGATTAAACGTAGACAAGGAGACGCGATGAATGCGTTAATGACCGTCTCGAATCTGACTATCGCCACCTCGAATAGAAAACTCGTCACCGGCGTCAATCTGCAGGTTACAGCTGGAGAGGCGACCGGTCTCGTGGGCGAATCAGGTTCTGGCAAAAGCATGGTTCTTCGCTCGATCATGGGATTGTTGCCCAATGGAGTCAACGTCGAATCCGGCGTCCTGACCTACGGGGGCAAAACCTACGACATGACTGATACGAAGCGGCTTGCCACGCTTCGCGGTCAACATGTGACCATGATCTTCCAGGAACCCGGTTCCGCATTGAACCAGCTCCTTCGGATCGGCCAGCAAATCACCGATGCGGTCAACAGCAAAGAGCATTTGTCGAAGGAAGCAAGAAGGCAGTTAGCGCTGCATTTGCTGCAATCGGTCGAAATGCGCAATCCGGAAGAAACCGCCAAAAGTTATCCGTTCGAGCTGTCTGGCGGCATGAAGCAACGGTCAATGATCGCGGCCGCCACCGCGCTCAATCCAGGCGTTATTCTCTGCGATGAGCCAACCACCGCATTGGATGTGACAGTACAGGCGAGGATACTGGACTTGCTGAAAACCATGATGCAAACCACGAATCTGGGCCTGCTGTACGTATCGCACGATCTCGCGGTCGTCAGCCAGTTATGTTCTACGGTCAACGTCATGCACTCAGGCCAGATACTCGAAGAGGGATCATTGGATCAGATCTTTCATGACCCTCAAGACGACTACACAAAGAAACTCATAGCCGCAACTCCGACCATGACCGGACCATATCAGCGTTATGAACCAATCTCGGACGATTCCCTGTTTCAGATGAACAATGTTGTGGTCTCCTTTGAGAACAAAGGTTTCACTCTATTCCATAAAAACAATCGAAAAACCGTTTTGCACAACATTTCGTTAAGCATCGGAAAAGGTGAAATTGTTGGCTTGGTCGGTGAATCAGGTTCTGGAAAATCAACGATCGCAAGAGTAATCAGTGGCCTTCAACCATACGATTCCGGAACCCTGCGATTCGATAATGAGCCGCTTGGCAAACATCGTACAGCAAATCAAAACTGTGCGATACAAATGGTTTTCCAAGATCCCAATGCTTCGCTTGACCCGACAAAAACAATTCGTCAGACACTGCAGGAAATTGTGAATGCAAACCATATAGTTCCACACAACCAATCTAACGAATACATTGTCGAAACCTTGGAAAGATGCCAGATCGACAAGGAGTTACTCAATCGAAAACCTAAACAACTTTCAGGTGGGCAAAAACAGCGTATAGCTATTGGCCGAGCACTGGCATTGCAGCCGAAGCTGCTTATCGCAGATGAGCCAACAAGCGCTTTGGATGTTTCTATTCAGAAAGAAATTCTAGATCTTTTGCTAGATCTTCACAATAAGTTAAACTTGTCAATTCTGTTCATTTCACACGATTTAGCAGTTGTGAGGAGTTTCTGCTCCAGAGTTGTCGTGCTGCAAAACGGAAAAGTAATGGAGGAAAACACAACCGAAGCCATTTTTGATCATCCGACAGATAACTACACAAAGGAACTATTGGATTCCATACCGCAGAAAATAATCAGGTGACAAAGAAGCTGTCGGCTTTATACCGACAGCTTCTTTGTATTCAATCTCCCTTTCCTTCATAAACACAATAATTCGACACTAAAGGAAAAGCCAATTCTCAGCATTCCGCAATTTCTATATCTTCTCTCCTCCAGATTCATATTCTTTTTGTTTCAAGACTTGAGATCGCCTTTACGCGAGAAGCCAAGCAAATGAGCAATATCAGCAGACGCAAGATGCCACACCATAACTGCTCGGTCATCTTCTCACTGCATACCCTTTCTCCTTATCAACAACAAGCGGGAAGTCGCCGCCGGACAACCATGTTTTGGCAAGATCTATGAACTGGCGGATCAACGCCATTTCAAAATCGCCGGCGTCACCTGATATGTGAGGACTGATCGACACATTATTCATGTCCCATAGCGGACTATCCGCAGGCAAAGGCTCCTGCTCGAACACGTCGAGCGAAGCCGATCCGATACGATGCGACTGAAGCGCATCAATCAGATCCTTCTCGTCGATGACCGCACCTCGGCCAACGTTGATAACGTGGCACGTCGGTTTCATCCAAGAGAAAACCTCACGATTGATACTATGCCTTGTGGCTTCAGTCAACGGAGCACAGATGATGAAACAGTCTGCCCATTCAACCGCTTCCCGCATCTTGTCAGAAGAATAGATGCGTTCAAATCCATCAGCCGAAGTGACATACGGGTCAATTCCCCTTACCCGCAAACCAAGACCGTGAAGCATCGCGCCGACGGTGCGACCAATGCTGCCAGTACCGTAAATTACAGCTTGGGAACCGTTCACCGACTCGCTGTGTATGTGCTTCCACGTCTTCTCATGCTGCTGCGACCACAGCATTCCCGACCGTTTCGCATGGGCAAGCACCGAATATGCGACGAATTCCGCGATGCTTACATTGTAGATTCCCGCTGCATTGGTCAACGTAATGTCGGAATCAACCAGTTCAGGGAATAGGAACGAGTCAACTCCAGTGACCGCAGCGTGCATCCACGCTACGCGGCTGAATGTACTCCAATGCCGGCGCATGTATTCATGCAGGTCTGTATCCCATACGAACAACATATCCTCGCCAAGAACATTCGGCAGAGTCTCCGGAACATATACGGATACGGGGCATCCCAGCTCATAGAATAGTTCGGTGGCCCCTTGCGGCAACGGCACCGAACGCGACGTTAATACCGCAATCGAATGGCGTTCTCCGCTCACTGCCAGACCTCCCTTGCAATCGCCATCTGCTCCGGCGTACCGACCGTGATGCGGACTCCGTTCGGCGATTCGAACGGGCGGACGATGAGATTATGCTTGCGGTATTGCGCGAACAGCCGGTCGGCATCGCCGGGAATCATGATGAAGTTTGCCTGGGAAGGAATGTAGCTGACGTCTTTGTCTCTCAAGAACCGCTCATAGGCTTCACGCTGCTGTTTGATGACGTCAACCTTGCTCTTCAGATCGTCAAGAACGTTTCGGTCGGACAACATGGCGACACCGACTGCCTGAGATAAGGTGGAGACCGAGAATTCGGCCACAACCTTGTTGACGGCATCCACGATTTCCGGTCGGGCGATACCGTATCCGAGTCGCAGCCCTGCCATGCCGAACGCTTTGGAGAAGGTGCGCAGCAGTACGACATTGTCGTATTCGTCGACTAGTTTCTTGGATTCCCCGTACGGCTCAGCCGTGACAAAGTCGCGGTACGCTTCGTCGACGACAACCAGAATGTCATCAGGAATGCGGTCGAGGAACCGCCGAATGGCTGCGGTGGTGAGAAACGTGCCAGTCGGGTTGTTCGGGTTGCAGAGCAGGATCATGCGAGTTTTGCCGGTAATCGCACGTTCGCAACCCTCAAGGTCGTACGTCCACGAATCATCCAACGGAACTTTCACCGATACTCCGCCGGCCAGCACCACATCGATATCGTAGGCGGCGAACGAAGGAGAGCCAAAGATGACCTCATCACCGGCGTTCACCACGATGCGTACCAGATCCTGCAGCAACGTGCCTGACCCATCATCGGCAAAGATGTTCTCCGGCTTGGTCCCGACAAACTCTGCGAGCCGTTCGGACAGATCCACCTTGTAAAAATCCGGATACCTGTTCAATGTGGAGAACGCCTCTTCCACAGCTCCGAGCAACGATGCCGAAGGGGACCAAGGAAGCTCGTTGGACGACATTTTGATCAGCTGAGCGCCCGTCTCCTCATCAGGACACTGTCCGGGCCTATAGGTGGGAATCGAGTCGAAAATGGTGCGGAGACGAACGTTCATGCCATGCCTTCCTCTGATTTTTTCAGATTTTCTTGTAGTTGTCAGTCTGATGTCAAAATGTTACAGGCATGTAATTCCAATGGTTTTGACGCCATTCACCCGTAACAAAGCAGAGTTAACTTCGGTTTTGTTGTCAGACAATATGACAAGAGAGGATATCATCATGAGGAAGCCAATCACTAAGCGCGCGAGGATGATCATCGCGGCTGCAGGAGCGTTCGTCATGTCGTTGTCGCTCGCAGGCTGCCAGATCGGCGGTTCTACCACCGGAGCCGTAGAGAAGAAAGCCGCATCCGACACCATCACCATGATGAACTATCCAGACTGGATGGGGAGCAAGGAAGTTGACTCCTTTAAGGAGAAGACCGGATATACCATCAAGCAGGTATCCACTCCGGACGGCGGAGACTCGGCGTGGGTCAACATCATCCGCCAAAACCAAGGCTCGTACGACATGTCCCTCGCTGGCATGAAGGTCGCCGAAACCCTAAAGACTGCCGGACTGCTGGAAGACTTTGACGCATCAAAGGTCAAGAACCTGTCCAATATCGACGAAAAGTACGTGAAGGCATTCCCTTGGGGCATCCCCGTAGAGCAAGGCAAGATCGGCATCATCTACAACAAGGACGAAGTCAAAGACCCGCCGACGTCATGGAAGGATCTGTTCGCCCGCGCAAAGGAGTTCTCCGGCAAACTGCTCATGCCCAGCTACTCGTCCGACGTAATCGACGTTGCCCTGCTCGCCACCGGCCATGATCTGAACACGAAGAACACCGCTGACATCGACGAGGCGAAACAGGCGGTGCTGGGAATCAAACAGTACGTCAAGGCGTTCGTCGATTCGGATGCGGCCTCACAGGTCTACGACGGTTCGACCTCCATCGCGGTCGTATACGACTATGATTACGCATCCGCCAAGGCAAACGGAGACAAGGTCGGCTGGGTCTCGCCCAGTGAGGGCATGCCCGGATACATCGACGGATGGGTGCCGCTGAAGGGCACCGCAAACCTCAACAAGGTATACCAGTTCATGGATTTCCACTTGGACAAGAGCAACTACGCCGACTTCATCAACACCACCCAAGCCTCTTGGCTGATGCCCTCCGTCACGGATTCTCTCGACAAGAATCTCGTGGACAACGAAGCGCTGAACCCGGAGACCGCCGGAAAGACGATCTACGGAACACTGCAAAGCGCTGACATCCAGCAGGCAGTGGCGTCTGCCTGGCAGGAAATTCAGAATTCCTGAAACGAGAGGCCGCCATGAAACGCCATGATCGGAAACTCGACAGCAAGGGAAAGGAACGAGACGGCATAGTCGGAGCGATCCTCGCTTTGCCTGACGGGATCCTAACACTCTGCTGCTTTGCCGTTCCACTCGTCATCATCATCCTATATTCCTTCTGGAAAATCGATCTGACCACATTCATCGTGACGACGGATTGGAACCTCGGCAACTATGCCGATATCGCCAAATCCATCTATCTGCAGGCACTGCTCCGTTCCCTGCTGATTACGCTCATCACCGTCATCGGCTGCATCCTGCTTGGACTGCCGATCGCCTACTTCATCGCATCCTGCAAAGGCAAGCTTCAGCTACTGCTCATCGGTGCGATCGTCATCCCCTTCTGGACGTCGTTTGTCGTTCGTACTTACGCCTGGCTGGAACTGCTCGGAGCCCACGGCGCCATCACTCGGATACTCGTAGGCTTCCGCCTACTTCCCGAGGGAACGGATCTGCGCTATTCCCTGACCGCTGTCGTCATCGGCATGATCTACTCCTACCTGCCCATGATGATCCTGCCGGCCTACTCCACTTTCGAACAGTTAGACAAGTCCCTGTTGGAGGCCGCGGCGGATCTCGGACGACGTCCCTCGCAAGCGTTCTTTGAAATCGTGTTGCCTTCCTGCGGAGGCGGCATCGCAGCCGGCGCATTGCTGGTAGCCATCCCCGCATTGGGCGAGTATACAATCCCAGCGATCCTCGGCGGCAGCAAGACGCTGATGATTGGCAACGTCATCGCCAGCGAATTCCAGACCACCGGCAACTATCCGCGTGGGGCAGCACTTTCATCGGTGCTAATGCTCGCGGTTCTGGTCATACTCATCGGCAAAGAAATCACGGATTGGAGGAAACGATGAAACTGCGCCAGCATTGGTTCTCGGCCATCATGTCAGCCATCGTGTTCGTCTTCCTGTTCCTGCCCATCGTCGTGGTGTTCAGGGATGCGTTCAACGCGAACAAGACGCTGCTCACGTGGGGCGGTTTCACCTTCAAGTGGTTCGCCGAAGCACTGTCCGGAGAACGATTCCAGAATGCATTCGTCATGAGTCTTACGATCGCGATCATCGTCATGCTGCTGTCCATGATCTTCGCGTCATTGGGAGCGATCGGCATGGCGAAACTTCCAGCGAAGGTCCGCACATTCTACGAGTCGGCGATTTTCCTGCGCATCACCTTGCCCGAAATCGTCATTGTCGTCGGACTGTTCATCGTGGCGCGCATGTTCGGCCTCAAGCTCGGACCGGCATGGGTCGTGATCGCACAGACCCTGATCTACTCCGCCTACGCCGCGGTCACCATCAACGCCAGACTCGCCAACGTGTCGTCCCTGTACGAAAAGGCCGCAATGGATCTGGGCGCCAGCCAAACCAGAATCATCTGGACGATCACCCTTCCCCTGCTTGCCCCGTCGATTTTCGTTGGTGGGCTGCTCGCGTTTACGTTCTCGCTGGATTCCGTCGTTTCTCCCACCTTCCTCGGAGGCCCTTCAGCCGAAACCATCCCGCTACTGATCATGGGAATGATCAAGAAGGGCGTATCCGCCGAAGTCAACGCCATAGGCGTCATCATGTCCGTGTTCAACATTCTTGTGCTGCTTATCGTGGTGCGGTTCATCGGTATTCGCCAGGTCGCCGGATCCGCGGTCAAAGGCAGCTGACCGAAACGTCACGCATCCGATTTCGTAAGGCCGAAGACAAAAAGGAACCATTATGTCAGTCAAAACCAAGGGCTTCACTACGCCGGGACACGAGCGTATCGGACAAGGGCCGGTCGCGGGTATCCTATTGGACGACGTTTGCCGCACTTTCGGCGACAAGCAGGCTGTCAGCCATGTCACGCTTGAGATCAACAAGGGCGAGTTCTTCTCCCTGCTGGGGCCTTCCGGATGCGGCAAGACCACTACGCTACGCATGTTGTCCGGTCTTGAGTTTCCCACATCGGGCAGCATTACGCTCGATAACGAAGAGATCACCGACGTGCCAGCCAACAAGCGCAGCGTGCATACCGTATTCCAAAACTACGCGCTCTTCCCGCATATGACCGTATTCGAAAACATCGCCTACGGTTTGAAGAATCGCGGACTCAGCAAACAGGAGATCACCAACAGCGTCGAAGAGATGCTCGATCTGGTTGAACTGCGCGGACAGGAGAAAGTCTCCCCCGGTTCACTGTCCGGCGGCATGCAACAGCGCGTCGCACTTGCCCGAGCGCTCGTGCTCAAGCCGAAAGCCTTGCTGCTTGACGAACCGTTAGGCGCGCTTGACTTGCGCCTACGCCAGCACATGCAAATGGTACTTCGCCAAATTCACCAGGAAGTGGGCATCACGTTCGTATATGTCACTCACGATCAAGGCGAAGCATTCGCCATGTCGGACAGAATCGGCGTCATGCGCGGCGGCCATCTGCTCCAAGTGTCCACTCCGGAGGAGCTATATCGCAATCCGGTGAACAAATTCGTCGCACAATTCCTCGGTTCTTCTTCCAGACTGAAAGGAACCGTTACCAAACGTATTACGGATACCAGTTATGAGGTGGACTTTCCCGAGGCGGGATTGCACTGCCAATGCGCTGGAGTAGCTGGCTTGGATGCCGGAGCGAGCATTGTCGGTGTTATACGCCCCGAGTGCGTCGAAACCCATTCGGCTGGAAAACACGACAGCGAACCCGACACGCTCGGCATCGATCTGGCTGTCGACAACGTCACCTTCATGGGGGCTCACTACCGCACCATACTGTCAGGCAAGAACGACGTTTCCATGCTCGCACATATACCGTCCAACGGCATGCGCGTGCGTAAAGGCGATACACTGCACGCGCAATGGCGGATCCGCGACATGTGGGTTACTCCTGCAGAGTGAGCAGTTGGTATAGAAGATCAGCAAGAATCGAATGATAATCATGAACAGTTCTTATGCAGTTGAGGTACGGCCACACGTGTCCATTCCGATGAGCGACGGCAAGTCTCTGTCGGCCAAAATCTGGATGCCGCAAGGAGCGGAACGGTTCCCAGTCGTGTTGGAAGCAATTCCCTATCGCAAGGATGACGTGTGCCTTATCGATGACGAAGTGCGGTTCGCTTATGTGGCGAAGCACGGCTATGCCTGCGTCCGACTTGATCTGCGCGGATCAGGCGACTCCGAGGGAGTGCTGGACGATGAATACTCTCCTCGAGAGCAATTGGATATCTGCGAGGCAATCGAATGGCTGGCGTCGCAGGAATGGTGTACCGGCAATGTCGGCATGACCGGCATTTCCTGGAGCGGTTTTAACAGTCTGCAGGTTGCATCGCATACTCCGGAACATCTCAAAGCCATCATCACCACCTGCTCCACCGATGACCGATACGACAACGACGTGCATTACATGGGAGGATCCCTGCTGGGGTTCTACATGAACTGGTGGGGTGCAATCATGCACGAGTTCAACGTTCGACCGCCGGATCCTGCGGTTGTCGGCGATGATTGGCGATCCCGGTTCATGGAACGGCTTAGCGAGAACACCAATCTCAGTGAGTTGTGGTTGTCGCATCAGCGTCGAGACGCATACTGGAAGCAGGGCTCGGTGATAGAGGACTACGCTTCGATCCACTGTGCCGTCATGGCCGTGGGCGGCTGGGCCGACTCGTACACGGACGCTATTTTCCGACTGATGAAAGGTCTTACCCAGTCCCCTTGCACGCAAGCCATTATCGGACCATGGGGCCATACCTGGCCCGAACGCGGCATCCCCGGTCCGTCCATCGGCTATCTGCAGGCATGCGTGCGTTGGTGGGACAAATGGCTGAAGGACCAGCCCAACGGGGCCGAGTTCGATCCCAAGATCCGTTTCTTCACCCAAGAGGAATGCCATTCATATCCTGCGATGACCGAACGCACCGGCGTCTGGTATCAGGCAGACGGCTTCCATGCCGGCGATGAATCGAATGCACCGTCGTTTCGGCTGTCTATCGACGCCAAGTCGGACCATTCATTGGCGTGCGAACCTTCATCGGATCCGGAAAGCTATACGCGCATCCATGACGGGAAGGTCACCCATCGCAGCGCGCTGGTTACGGGAACTCAGGTCGATACATGGCTACCCATGGGCTCTCCCATCGACTTGCCGCAAGAGCAAACTCCTGACGATCTCAGAAGTGTATGCTTCACCAGTCAGCCACTGGCAGAAGATCTCGTGATTTCCGGTCAGCCGGTGGTTCGACTGAAAGTATCCGCCGCTGGACGGCAAGCGTTCGTGTTCGCTCGACTGTGCGACGTATGGCCTTCCGGAGAATCGGAACTCATTACACGAGGCAACCTGAACCTATGCCATCGTCGATCCCATGAGTTCCCCGAAGACTGCATTCCCAACGAAGAATACGATGTAACCATTCGTCTGAAGAACGTGTCCCAGAGAATCCCGGCCGGTCATCGACTGAGGCTTTCGCTGTCCACCAGCTATTGGACGTGGATCTGGCCATCTCCGGTTATGACGCCCATCACCATCGACCCGGCCGAAAGTTCTCTGCGCCTCCCGCAGCCTCCCGACAATCTCGCGCCGCTTGCGGTCCCGTTCGAGCCGTCGGTCAACGCGCCCGCGCCGGATGTAACGCAACTACGAGCCATGCACCCGTATTGTCGTCGCTTCGTGGACGAGGAAACCGGAGACGTGGTATATCGTCGTTCCACCGACGGTCGTGGTGACCAGCTGACACCGAGCGGAATGAGATTCTGGGGTAACGAGCATACGGATTATCTCATCAACCCCGATGATCCGTTATCGGCGTCTATGCGCACCACTCGTCATTCCGGCTTCGAACGTCCGGGATGGAAGGTCACTACGCAGTTGGAATCCTCCATGACTTGTGATGCAACCGACTTCTTTGTCAACACACATATGACGGTTACATACAACGGGAAAACCATTCACGAGGAATCATCCACGGTAACCGTGCCACGAGATTTCAACTGACACAGACACGTCTGATGAGCTAGACGGTCGGAATGACAATAAGCGTTTGAGTATCGTGACAAACGGAGAGGGAACATGACACAACGCCAACGGAAGGACCGGCATAACGGAACAGGATATTCGGAACTGTTCGCCACCGCGCATATTCCGTTTCTCGTTGTGTCCTCCGTGCTCGCACGCATGCCTCTGGGATCGTCAGTCATGCTCGTGGTGCTACTGGTGAGCTCTCACTATGATGCCGCTGCAGCGGGTAGCGCCACGGCACTGATGACTGGAGTCATGGCGGTATGCGCTCCGCTGTTCGGCAAGCTCATTGATCTGGGCAAGGCTCCAGTCAGTCTCATCGCGCTAGGCGTCTTGCAGTTCGCTGGCATCATCGGTCTGGTCATATCCGCTATGGCTAATTTTCCAGTCATAGCGGTGTATTTCTGCTCTCTTCTCACAGGAATAACCACTCCGCCCGTAGCTGGGACTACGCGTTCTCTATGGTCGTCAACGGTATCCTCCCAGCTGGTTCCCGTCGCATATGATCTGGAAGTGCTCATCGTGGATGTCTTGTACGTAGCAGGACCATTGATGGCAAGCATGATGATGGTCATATTCGACCCGGGCATGGCCTTGGGACTGGTGTACGGTCTCATGGCCTGTGGATGCATACTTCTAGCCATGAGCCGGCCCGTTCGTAATTACGCCGCCACAGTTACTGCATTGTCCAGTGAAACGGAATCCCACCGACCATTGTTGGGCGATGCGAATGTGGTGTGCTTATTACTAGTTTGCCTGTTTACGGGAGCGTTCAGCGGATGGGTGGAAACCGCGGTTCCACTGTTCTACTCGCAATTGCAGCAGACCGCGTTGAGCGGCATGGCCATTTCGATATGGTCCATCGGATCCATCGTAGGCATTCTGTTATTCACCCGGTTCCATCCCAAACATGCGACGACCACCGTCCAACTGACGTTGTTTACCGGATTGTACTGTCTGGCCTGCGCGCTGCTGATACTACCGCATAACGCATATTCGTTGATCGCCATATTGTTTCTCGTGGGCGTTGCGGTGTCTCCGGGCACGAGTTTGCAGTATCAACTTGCTGGACAGTTGACGCCGCAAAATCGTCAAGGAGAAATGTTTTCCTGGGTTAATACGGCAATGGGCGTCGGCTTGGCAATCGGCTCATTCGGAGCAGGGCAGGTCGCAGACGGCTTAAACGTACACCTACTGTTCCTGCTGCCGGTTGGTTTTGTTATGCTGGCAACGGGGGCCGCTGGTGCGTTGCTCGCGCACAGCGGGGTGGCCGTTCCAGAGGAAAGGTAAACATGGCAGGAGTCAGGCGAATCTCACTCGTGGATCAGCTGGTTGCAACCATCCAACAGGAATTGATTACCGGTCAATATGCCGCAGGAACACCGTTCATCGAGGAAGAGGTCAAGAAGCGGTACGAGGTTTCGCGCAGCACCACTCGAGAAGCTCTCGCTCGTTTGGAGGAAGACGGATATCTGACGAGGGATCCAGCAACGCGCACGCTACGTTTTCGCACACCCGCCGCAGATGAGATCGAGCAAGTGTATTTCGCCCGTCGTTTTTATGAAGGCGCCGGCATCAACAACGCGAAACATGCGTCGCCGCAACAGCTTGAGGCAATACGGGAATCATCGCAGCAATTGGTTGCCGTGTTGGAAGACGGTAAACCTCTGGAGGTTGTTGAGGCTGAGTGGCGTTGTCACACGGCTATCGTCGAATGCATCGGCTCACCGTTGATCACAGCCCAGTACCGTCAACTGCTGCGCAGGCTCAGCTTGGCATTAGCGCAAATAGAATCTCCGCAAGAAGATGCCGCTGCAGGTCAGGATCACATGAGCATTGCCAAACTCATCCTAGCCAAACAGTATCGCGACGCTAAAAAACTGCTGTTCGACCACTTAGCCTCCGGCGAAAAGGAGCTGCTCGCACAGGCGTCATAATCGCGCAGTCGATTCACGCTCGATGATACGGAACGGCGCTGTCATGGTACGGAACGAAGACGCTGCAGCGGGTTTTCGATGCAATCAATGAGGATGGACACTCATGTCCGAACTTCCGACAGATCACGCACATCTGATGAGCCGCCATTATCAAATCACGTTTGTCAAATCATAATTTGACAAAACGTGATTTGATATACAAGATGTAATCATGGTATTCATCGGTCGCACCAAGGAGCTGCAGTTCCTCGAAACCTGCTACTCGGACAACAAGGCCCAACTGGTCTTCCTGTACGGAAGACGACGGGTCGGGAAAACCGAGACACTGTCCAAGTTCGCCGAAGGCAAGCCATGCGTGTTCTTCGCCGCGCAACTATCCACCAAAGAAGCACAGCTGGCGTCCTTCTCCCGACAAATGTTCGAGGCTGGCGCCCCAGCCGGACGATACGTATCTCAATATGAAGACTGGCAGAGCGCCCTGCGCGACATCAGTTCGTTGCCAACTGACGGCAAACGTAAGCTGCTCATCTTCGACGAGTTTCCATATCTGGTCAAATCGGACCCATCGCTGCCGTCCGTACTGCAGAATCTATGGGATCACGAGCTGCGCCATGAAAATGTTATGATTGTGATCTGCGGCAGCGCAATGAGCTTTATCGAGAAGGAACTGCTTTCCGAAAAGGCGCCGCTGTACGGACGAGCTACCGGCATTCTCAAACTGCAGCCCATGTCATACCGCGAAGCAGCTGAATTCCTGCCCGGATACGATGCAGAGGATCGAATCCTTGCGTACGCGATATTGGGCGGAATCCCTCACTATCTTACGCAGTTCGATCCAGATAAGAGCCTGGAGGAAAACGTCAAACAACGAATTCTCACCAAAGGGTCAGTACTGTACAGCGAAACGGAATTTCTCATGCGACAGGAATTCCGTGAAACCAGCATATACAACACGATCATCCAAGCAGTTGCCCTCGGCGCGACGCAATTAAGCGACATCGCCAATCGAACCATGCTCACCCCCCAAAAGACCAGCGTGTACATCGCCAATCTGATTGAAGTAGGCATTCTGGAACGTGAGTTCCCAGTCGGTTCGAAAATCGTCGAACGGTCCAAAGGAATGCGGGGACTCTATCAGGTGAGCGACAATTTCTTCCGGTTCTGGTATGCGTTCGTTTTCCCCAGTATCTCCGATCTCGAGATCGGCGATACTGACGGCGTCTGGGAACACGACATCGAACCCTTACTCCACGATTTCGCAGCCACCCCGTTCGAACGCATATGCACGGCATGGCTACGACAGGAAAGCATCACCGGCCAGCTTCCATTCCGCGCCGGCGATATCGGACGCTGGTGGGATAACCGTGACGAGATCGACGTGATCGCCACAAGTCGAACAAGTAAACAGATGATTCTCGGCGAATGCAAGTTCCGCAGCAAACAGGTTGACAACACCGTACTACGGTCTTTGCAGGTCAAAGGAGCGAAATTCGGAACGATGCAGACCTACTATTACTTGTTTGCCCTAGCCGGATTCACTGATGCATTGAAACGAACAGCAAAGACGGAAGACGACGTGAGACTGATATCAGCTACACAACTCTTTGAATAAAGATGAGACACAAATCAAATCCGACTCATGCAGACCAGAGTTTGGGGCCGACATTACGACCCCAATCTCATATACACCATGCCCCGTCACCGCACGCCCAGCATCGGGCACTGGGCGTCGTTCCACGGACACACTCTGCGGTAGGACAGCCGCCTATAGTCATCGGAGACGCTCCGTCCGACCAGACCATGCGCGAGCAGTAGTCCAGATCGATGATTCTCGCCAGACAGGAGACGGTCACCCGTTTCACGCCATGCTGCTTGAACATGACGAAAGCCAACTCGACGATGCCACCCGACGTCCACATATCGTCGATGAGCAGAATATGTCGGCTCTCTCATCCTCAGCATAGAGCACGGCCAACTCACCACAAAACAATTTGGGGACAGACCGTCATATCCGGTCTGTCCCCAAATTCGGTCACTGCGCGCTACGAACCTACGAGCAGCACACGTTCACGACTCGGCTGTCTCACGCCTTGGCGACGCTCACGCCCAGCTCCTTGGCGTCCGCGTCAGCCACGATCTCGACGCCGGCTTCGGCGAGGGTTTCGCGGGCGATGAGGTCGCGGAACTGTTCGGCCTTCGGCGCGTCGACTGCCGGCACGGTCAGCTTGAGGCTGATGCGGTCGGCGATGTCGAGGCCGGCGTCCTTGCGGGCGTCCTGCACGGCGCGGATCGCGTCGCGCGCGTAGCCTTCGGCGATCAGATCGTCGTCGAGCGCGGTGTCGAGGATCACGAAGCCGCCGGTCGGCAGCGCCGCGGAGACGGACGACGCGGCTTCGGCGGCGTTCTCCTCCTCCACGCGGTTGATCAGCTCGTACTCGCCGGCTTCCAGCGCGACTTCGCCGTTGGGCGTCTCGACCACCGGAGCGCCGGTGGCAGCGTCGACGTGCCAGGCACCAGTCTTGGACGCCTTGATCGCGAACTGGACCTGCTTGCCGAGACGCGGACCGGCCGCACGGGCGTTCACCTTGAGCTGGTGGACGATCCTGAGGCCCTTGGAGCCGGCGTCCTCCATCGTGCAGAACTCGATGTCCTTCACGTTCAGCTCGGACTTGAGGATCTCGGTGTACGCCTCGACATCGGCCACGTCCTCAACCACGACGGTGAGCTTGGCGAGCGGCTGGCGCACGCGGATCTGCTCCGCCTTGCGCAGCGAGAGCGTGCCGGAGACGACCTCACGCACCTTCTCCATCGCGTTGACAAGCTTCGGATCGTCGGCCAGCACGCGGCCGAGTTCGGTCGCCTCGCCGGTCTTCTCGTCCGCAAGGAACGGCCAGTCGGCCAGATGCACCGACTCGCCGCCGGTCAGGCCGCGCCACACGGATTCGGCTTCCATCGGGGCGAGCGGGGCGAGCACGCGCATGAACACCTCGAGCACGGTGTACAGCGTGTTGAACGCGTTCGCGTCCTCGTTCCAGAAGCGGTCGCGGGTGTTGCGGATGTACCAGTTGGTGAGCACGTCGATGAAGTCGGCGGCCGCGTCGCAGGCGTCGGAGATCGCGAACTCGTCGAGCGACTTCTGGACCTTCTCGACCAGTCGGCGGGTGCGGGCCAGCAGGTAGCGGTCCATCTCCGGCAGGCCGGCCACCTCATCGGCACGCAGCGCGCGGGCGTCGAAGCCGGCGCCCTTGTTGGCCGCGTTGGCGTACAGCGTGAAGAAGTAGTAGGAGCTCCACACCGGCAGCATGACCTGGCGGACCGTGTCGCGGATGCCTTCGGCGGTGACGATGAGGTTGCCGCCGCGCAGGATCGGCGAGCTCATGAGGAACCAGCGCATCGCGTCGGAACCGTACTTGTCGAACACGCCGTTGACGTCCGGGTAGTTACGCAGGTGCTTGGACATCTTCTGGCCGTCGGAGCCGAGCACGATGCCGTGGCAGATCACGTTCTTGAACGCCGGACGGTCGAACAGGGCGGTCGCCATGACGTGCAGCAGGTAGAACCAGCCGCGGGTCTGGCCGATGTATTCGACGATGTAGTCAGCCGGGAAGTGCTGTTCGAACTTCTCCTTGTTCTCGAACGGGTAGTGGAACTGCGCGAACGACATCGAACCGGACTCGAACCAGCAGTCGAGCACGTCGGTGATGCGGTGCATGTGGCTCTTGCCGGTCGGGTCGTCCGGGTTCGGGCGGGTCAGGTTGTCGATCCACGGACGGTGCATGTTGATGTTGCCGTCCTTGTCGCGCGGATAGTCGCCGAAGTCGTTCTTCAGCTCTTCGAGCGAGCCGTACACGTCCACACGCGGGTACTTCGGGTCGTCGCTCACCCACACCGGGATCGGGGAACCCCAGAATCGGTTACGGGAGATCGACCAGTCGCGCGCGTTGGCGAGCCACTTGCCGAACTGGCCATCCTTGACGTTCTCCGGGATCCAGTTGATCTGCTGGTTGAGCTCGAGCAGACGCGGCTTGATCTTGGTGACGGAGACGAACCAGGAGCTGACCGGCTTGTAGATCAGCGGCGTGGCGCAGCGCCAGCAGTGCGGATAGGAGTGCACGTAGCTCTTCTCCTGGAAGAGGATCGCGCGCTTGTCCTCGTCGATCTGGGCGAGCGGGCCGTCGCCGGCGCGCAGGTTACGCAGGATCGGCAGGTTGGCGTCGAACACGAACAGGCCCTCGTAGTCCGGGCACTGCGACGTGAAGTTGCAGCCGTTGTCGAGCACGTCGGTGCTTTTGATGCCCTTGGCGTTGAGCGTGTTCATATCGTCTTCGCCGTAAGGGGCCTGGTGCACGAGGCCGGTGCCCTCGACGGTGTCGACGTAGTCAGCGGTGAAGATCGTGTAGCCGTTCGGGCCGGGCACGTTGCCTTCGGTCTCGGCCTTTTCGCCCGCGAAGTACGGGAAGACGGGCCAGTAGCGGCGGCCGGCCAGCTCGGAGCCCTTGAGCTCACGCACGACCGTGTAGTTCTCGCCGAGTTCCTTGGTGTAGTGCGGCAGCAGGTCCTTGCCGAGGTAGAACTTCTTGCCGGCGAACTTGCCTTCGGTCGGCTCGACCTCGACGTAGTCGATGTCCGCACCGACGACGATCGCGAAGTTGGTCGGGACGGTCCACGGCGTGGTGGTCCAGAACACGGCATAGGCGTCCTCATCGCGCATCTTGACGGCGACGGAGACGGTGGTGTCCTGACGGTCCTGGTACACGTCGGCGTCCATGCGCAGCTCGTGCGCGGACAGCGGCGTCTGGTCCTTCGGGCAGTACGGCAGCACGCGGTAGCCCTGATAAGCGAGGCCCTTCTCGTACAGCTGCTTGAACGCCCACATCACGGACTCCATGTACGGGATGTTGAGCGTCTTGTAGCCGTGCTCGAAGTCGACCCAGCGGGCCTGACGGTGCACGTAGTCCTGCCATTCGCGCGTGTACTTAAGCACGGAAGCGCGGCAGGCGTCGTTGAACTTGTCGATGCCCATTTCTTCGATCTGGGCGACCGAGTCGATGCCGAGCTCCTTCTGCGCCTCGAGCTCGGCGGGCAGGCCGTGCGTGTCCCAGCCGAACACGCGGTTGACCTTGTGGCCCTTCATGGTCTGGTAGCGCGGGATCACGTCCTTCGCGTAGCCGGTCAGCAGGTGGCCGTAGTGCGGCAGGCCGTTCGCGAACGGCGGGCCGTCGAAGAACACGAACTCGTTCTGGCTGTGATCACCGGAGGGGCGGCGCTCGACCGACTTCTGGAACGTGTCGTCCTTGTCCCAGTAGTCGAGGACGGTCTCCTCCATGTGCGGGAAGCTCGGGTTCGGCGCAACGGATGCGGTTTCGCCGCCTTCGTTCGCCTTGGGATACACATGATTGGTGGTTTCGCTCACCATGGTTCTCCTCGTCAATGTGTTGCTCTGTCCTACAGGACTGACATGTGACGTGCCATGCGCGAGCCTCGCGGCCGGGCATGACGGTCAGTGTCATTCCTGCCTACGAGGACGATGACCGGTCGGCTCGGCCCTGTGGCCGTCCGCCCGTCACCGCGGTACCACCTCGCTTGTCATCGCTCGCCCGGACAGACCCGCGCAAACGCGACCGCTTGAGTTTCGGCTGTGTCGGGCCGATCCCGTCGGTTCTACTGAGCGCGCGCCATGCCGGCCCGCGCCGTTCTTCCGAAGACTCCCCGCTGATAACGGATCATTGCCTTACAACGCGGCTCATCGTAGCACGTCGTGAGGTCAACGCGCGGGGTACGGCAGCAACGCGCCGTCGGCGGACTCCATGCCGCAATCGATGCACATTCGGCATACCATGAATCATACGTATCGGAGGAAGGAGCGGTCATGAGCAGCGCAACGCAAGCCGTCCCACGATCCATCATGCCGAACCGCAGTCGGGGCAATGCGGACATACTGCGCGACGGCAAGATGACCGGGACTTGGGATCTGCAACGAATCCTTCTCCGTGGAACAGCATCGGCATCTCATGCAGCTTGGAGGACAGCATCATGACCGAATCCTTATTACAGTCATTGCGCGAGTACCATGACTATCTGGAAAACGGCAAGGACATCAAAAAGACACCGTCAAAGGGCGATCCCGACTACAACGTGCTGATCGCGCCGATGGTGCCCCTCCAAGTGAACATCAGTCAGGCCGTGCTGCGGATTCTGGACGAACGTCATATCGATCGCAACGCGTACGGCATCGTTTCCGCACCGAAACAATCCGGCCCCAGCAAGGGACGGGAATCGTTCTCCTGCAACAGTTCGGCCAATCTGCCCGACTGCTCCTGGATCTCCTTCAACGGGCGAATGTCGAAATGCGACATCTGCGTGGTGTACCTGTTCCCCCGCTGGGAAGACAAGGACTCCCGCACAATAGCCCGCCGCTTCTGCCTGACGCTCAACATGTCCAACCGATCCTACGGACAGGACATCTCCGACGACATTCTTGAACAACGTTCACTATTCATCGCCAAGCAGTGCAGGCAGCTTCTGCACGACGATATGACGGGACACGATATCCCGCCAGTGCACTCGTTCATCTCCGGAGATTCGTTCGCCGGCGACTACGGTCCCTACACCGCGTCTAACATCCTTGCCAAGGAGTACGAGTGGAACAACATGCCGACCGACGAACAGCTATCCGCTGACGTCATCAGCCTGATCACCTACTACCATCAACTGCAGGATTATCTGGGCGACGACGGATTCGGCAAGCTCGCAGAGGAGAGCCGGCTGCGCTATCCCGGATCCGGCGAGCACTCAACCACGCCGGACGCCCTGAATGACGCTGGTATGGAAGAGGAGGATCCCGAAGACGGTGAAATCCTGCCCCCGGACTCGTCCGATCCGTACCTTCGAGCATGGAACCTGTGCTGCTTCGGCGCTCCGGGAACCGGCAAGAGTTATCGGATCAAAACCCTATTCGATCCGAGCCGGCATGCGCCGAACACCGTCAACCCGTTTTCCGCCGACCGATTGGAACGCGTAACCTTCTATGCGGACTACATGCACGCGCAGTTCGTCGGATCATACAAACCGCATATGGTCAACGGCGACATCGCGTACGCGTTCCGACCGGGCCCCTTCACCCGCATGCTCGTCAACGCGCTCAATCATCCGAACCAGCGTTACGTGCTGGTCATCGAGGAGCTGAACCGTGCGGATGCGGCCTCCGTATTCGGCGACCTGTTCCAACTGCTGGATCGTGGCAAGGAAGGTGTCAGCGAATATCCCATTGCCGTCAGCGAGGATCTCAAGGACTATCTGGAGAATCAGCTGACAGAGGATGGCAAGACGCAGCTGAGCAGGCTCATCGCCGCCGTGAACCAGACGACGCCCGCTTCGGATCACGTGTGCGATCGCATCGTCATTCCCTCCAACATGTACATTTGGGCGACCATGAATTCAGCAGACCAAGGCGTCTTTCCACTGGACACGGCGTTCAAGCGGCGCTGGGACTTCGAATACGTCGGCATCGACGACGGACAGCAGCGATTGGCCGATCAGGAATGGAACAGGCAACGCAGGCACATCAACAAGCTGCTGCTCAAATCCGGAGTGAACGAGGACAAGCAGCTCGGCCCATTCTTCCTCGGCGATCCAGATCTCGTCCGCAGTGACGGAAACCAACGGGACCGCTTCGACAAGGCCATGATGAACAAGGTCATCATGTACCTGTTCGAAGACGCCGCACGATATCGTCGCGACAGCGTGTTCGATCTCACCCGGATCGCGCAGGCGAACGGAATCCGCTACACCCTCACCGGCCAGACCGTCTCGCTGCACATGCTGTTCAAGGGCTGGGAGCGTCTCGGCTACGCCCTGTTCAAGATGGACGACGAACCTGCCGACGATGGATCCGAGTTCAATGCCGAACCGCTCGCGGCCGATGCCGACGGCGCCGACACTCCATCCGACATGCCGGCGCCGGCCGAATACGATGCCGACTTCCCGATTCGGACCGACGACCATGTCGAAGACGATGTTCTGTAGAATTCTCATCGAAAACGTCGTCTATACGTTCGACCAACTGTGGGGATCACCATCGCAGGTCGCTGGCAACGACGTCCCCATGGACGACAGGAGGCGAATCGTTCGCCTGCTGCGCAACATGAGCGTCGGACGCAGGAACATGCTGGCAAAACTGGACGGCAACCGATACCAGTTCCGTTATGTCGGCGTCGTCGCCGTGCATGAGTGCGTGTTCGCCATCCTGCCAAAGTACTACGCGCCGCAATCGGCAAGTGCGCACGATATCACCATGCAGGAGGCGATTCCCCCGCTGGTCGACGTCCTAGAAGCGATCGAACGGTATGCCAAGGACAACCAGCAGGACAAGATACTGTTCAATCCGGTGATGGAGAACGTCGAAGTCGAGCAGAATACGATGGGCCTGTATCGTTCGCTGCTTGAGGACTACGCCGAATACGGCGCCTATACGAACACCCGGCAGCTGCACGAGTACAACGGCGACGGCGAAATCGACTGGACGCGCACCATCGCGCGCGTCGCTCCCGTTATGCAGCGTCATCGCCCGGCGTACATGGAGATGATCACGTCACGGCGCACGCACGAGCAATCCAACGTCATCGCCCGCATCCAACAGGCTATGGTTACGGAAATCAGCAATATCGTCGCAACCACCGGCATGAACGCCATCTTCCGTCTGCCGCTCATGAGGCCGTCGACGGAGTCCCTCGCCGATCTGGGTGGCGTCTCCTATCTGATCTCCGTAATCGAAAAGGAACGATCCGTGCAGTTTGAGACTAGGAAAAAGATGCTTCTGCACAACATGCTGCTCTATCTGAGCAGCAGGAGCCCGGCCGAATGCACCAAGGTGTTCGCGGAAGGCACCGGATCGTTCAACCTGGTGTGGGAAGGCATCTGCAAGTCGGTGTTCGCCGACGACGGCGCGGACATGCCGCATCCGAGATGGACATATCGCACCAGCAGGCGACTGCTTTGGCCGTCCGGCAACTCGGTGCACGACACCGTCAACGGATCGCAGGACGAAAAAGATGCAGGAGACGAATCCGATGCGCAAGGCACTCGTCTCGATGCGAATGTGCACACACTGATCCCGGACGTCGTGACCAACGTCAACGATACGGAATGCTATATTTTAGACGCGAAATACTATGTTCCACGGTATCGAGACGCCGACGGCAACGGCAAAGGCGGCATTGCGGGCGCGCCGGGCATCTCCGACATCATCAAGCAGTACTTTTACATGATGGCCCTGCAAAACCGGAACGACCATCCCCGAAAGGTACTTGGCAATGCGTTTATCATTCCCGGACGCATCAGTCCCGGGGAACGCGACACCCCCTTCTTCCTGGCGCAGCGCGGCCATGTGTCGCTCGATTTCATGAAAGACGTTCAGGGAAACCTGCACAGGATTCCGATGTTCGAAATGAATCCCGAGCAGGCGATCCGGCTGTATATCAGCGGTAATGGCTCCAAACGAAATGCGCTGCACTATCTTCGGCTCATGTTCCCGGAGCCCCGGCACGCAACAGATCCCGCACACACCCTGCGATGGAGCGGCATTCCACTCACCGGGACACCCACCGTGGGACTGCCCCTGCACACCCGTCAATGATGTTCCCGGGATCAGCCAGTTGCATCCCGGGAACCGGAAACCGCACATTATCAAACAAGCCCGGCATCGCGTTTCGCATAATGCCAGGCTTGTGCATGTTCATATGAACATGGGATAGTTCCCGGGATTTTCGGCGCGAAATCCCGGGAACCGGAAACCGCTACTTGAGGTCGTCCCAGCAGCCGGTCGCCTCGAGCGCGGCCACGGTGGCGGCCGTGTCGTCGGTGAGCACGGTGATGTGGCCCATCTTGCGGTTGTGGCGCAGCTGCGCCTTGCCGTAGTCGTGCACGTTCCACTCGGGGTGCGAGGCGATCTGTGCGCGGGTCGGCAACACGTGCTGGCCGAGCACGTTGACCATGACGGCCGGGCTGAGCAGCTTCGGCTGGATGAGCGGCCAGCCGGCGATGCCGCGGATGTGCGCGTCGAACTGGTCGATCGAGCACGCCTCGATCGTGTAGTGGCCGGAGTTGTGCGGACGCGGCGCGAGCTCGTTGACGATGACGCGGTTGTCCTTGGTGACGAACAGCTCGATGGCGAGCGTGCCGGCCAGTTCGAAGCCCTTGGCCAGTCGCAGCGCGAGCTCGTGTGCGGCCTTAGCGATTTCGGGGCTGACTTCGGCCGGAGCGATCGTCATGTGCAGGATGTTGTTGCGATGATCGTTGCGCACGATCGGGAACGTGACGTACTGCTCGCCGTTGCCGGACACGAGGATCGACGCCTCGAACGCGAAGTCAACAAAGCCTTCGAGGATCGACGGCGGGAAGCCGCCACCGCGGTCGCCGCGCGCACGGATCTTTTCAAGATCGGCGTCATTCTTCAGCACATGCTGACCGTGGCCGTCATAGCCGCCGGAACGGGTCTTGAGCACGCACGGATAGTGCAGTTCGTCGATCGCAGCCTCGAGCTCGTCGAAGTCGTTGACCTCGCGCCACGGCGCGGTTTCAGTGCCGTGCTCGTTGATGAACGTCTTCTCGTGCACGCGGTCCTGCGTCACACGCAACAGATCGGTGCCCTGCGGCGCGGCGACGAGATGACGCACCTCGTCGATCGCCTCGGCGTCCACGTTCTCGAATTCGTAGGTGAGCACGTCGGACTTTTCGGCCAGATCATGGATGGCGGTCTTGTCATCGTATTCACCGACGATCTGGAAGTCAGCCACCTGCGCGGTCGGGCAGTCCGGAGTCGGGTCGAGCACACCGATGCGGAAGCCCATGTATTTGGCGGAAAGCGCCATCATGCGGCCGAGCTGGCCGCCGCCGATGATGCCGATCGTGGCTCCCGGCTGCAGCATCTTAACCGCGCCGTGGGTTTCCTCAGACAAGCTGGGCATTGGATTCAGCCACCTTTTCCTTCAGAGAGTCACGGTATTCCTGCAGCGCGTTCGCGAGCCGCTCGTCGTTGGTGGAGAGGATCTGCACCGCGAGCAGGCCGGCGTTGGTCGCACCCGAGTTGCCGACCGCCGTGGTGGCGACCGGGATGCCACCGGGCATCTGCACGATGGACAGCAGCGAGTCCCAGCCGGAAAGCGCGTGGGAGCGCACCGGCACACCGATGACCGGCAGCGTGGTCTGCGCCGCGACCATGCCGGGCAGGTGGGCCGCACCGCCGGCTCCGGCGATGATGACCTTGAAGCCGTTGCCGCGCGCGTTGTGCGCGAATTCGCCCATGAGTTCGGGCGTGCGGTGGGCGGAGATGACCTGCTTGTGATAGGGCACACCGAACTGGTCGAGGATGTCGCACGCGTGCTTCATCGTCTCCCAGTCGCTGGCCGATCCCATGATGACTGCCACTTCGGGCTTGCCGTCTGCCATAAGAACCTCCGAAAGCGGAAACAAATAAGTACGCTCCAACTGTACGCAAGGCGGGCTACAGACGGCCATTCCCGACGGCTCATACGAATGTCGGGAGCGGGCCGGACGTGCGCCGATCGTCGTCGTCGGCCGATCGGCGCGTCAGTCGTCGATGCCGAGCTGTCCGCGTAGCCAGTCGAGTTCGGCCGCGAGCTCGGCGTCGTGCACGGCGATGATGCCGCGACGGTACGGATCCTTGATTTGCTCGGCGGAGAGCGGGTTACCGGCGTCGCAGTAGAAGTAGTGCACGTCGCCGCGCGACAGATAGTCGTACCGGCGTCGCAGCACCGCATTGCGGTCGGCTTGATCCGGCACAACGGACAGGAATGTGAGGATGACGGTCCAGCGCGTGAAGTCCGTGATGTTGAATCCGTTGGCGTTTTTCAGTTCGTCGACGAGACGATCGAAACCGTCGTCAAGCAGCGTGAATAATCGGCGCTGCCGCCCGTCGCGGATTTCTGATTCTTCGTCGATCAGTCCGGCCGCGACGAGACGACCGGTAGCCGGGTAGATCGCGCCGTCGCTGAACTTGCGCGCGTATCCCTGCAGCTGCTCCATTTTCTTGCGCAGTTCGTAACCGCACATGGAACGTTCCGACAGGAATCCCAGAATCATCATCTCGATCAGGCTCATACGCTTCAGTATATCTCGTTTCGACATATCAGATTGGGGCATTCGCCCATGGCTTCACCGGCACCGCCGCACGGCAACGGTACGGGCATACGCGCGGGCTCAAACGGCGGAGGCCCCGTCGAATCCGCGAACGCGAATCCAACGGGGCCTCCGCATCGTCGGTCAGTCAATAGACGGCCGGACGCAAATCGGCGCAGGAACTCAGTCCTCGTCCTCCGGGTCGTAGTCGACGCCGGTCTCGGCGCGCTGCTCGTCCGTGATCGGAGCCGGGGCACCAGTCAGCGGGTCGCGGCCGCCGCCAGCCTTCGGGAAGGCGATGACGTCGCGGATCGTGTCCGCGCCGGCCAGAATCGACACGGTGCGGTCCCAGCCGAGCGCGATGCCCGCGTGCGGCGGGGCGCCGAACTTGAACGCGTCGAGCAGGAAGCCGAACTTCTCCTTGGCTTCGTCCGGGCCGATGCCGAGGACGTTGAGGACGCGGTCCTGGATGTCGTCGCGGTGGATACGCACCGAGCCGCCGCCCATCTCCTCGCCGTTGCAGACGATGTCGTAGGAGTCCGACATGGCGTGTTCCGGATCCTGGTCGAACTTGTCGATCCAATCCTTGCTCGGCATGGTGAACGGGTGGTGCATGGAAGTCCACTTGGAGTGGCCGACCGCCACGTCGTCGTCGTCCGGATCGTCGGTCGGCTTGAACAGCGGGAAGTCGACGACCCACGTGAACGCGAACTTCTTCGGGTCGAGCAGGCCTTCGCGGCGGGCCAGCTCCACGCGCACGGCGCCCAGCAGCAGCTGGGAGGACTCGCGCGCACCGGCGGCGAAGAACACCGCGTCGCCCGGCTCGGCGCCGACGGCCTCGCGCAGGCCGTTGCGTTCCTCTTCGGACAGGTTCTTGGCGACGGGGCCCTTGAGCTCCCCGTCCTCAGCGAAGACCACGTACGCGAGGCCCTTGGCTCCGCGCTGCTTGGCCCACTCCTGCCATGCGTCGAACTGGCGGCGCGGGGTGGCGGCGCCGCCCTTGAACACGACGGCGCCCACGTACGGGGCCTGGAACACGCGGAACGGCGTGTTCTTGAAGTAGTCGGTCAGTTCGACGAGCGGGTTGCCGAAGCGCAGGTCGGGCTTGTCGGAACCGTACTTGTCCATGGCCTCCTGCCAGGAGATGCGCGGCAGCGGCAGCTGGACGTCGTAGCCGGCGACCTTCCAGATGGCGGCGATGACCTTTTCGGCCATGGCCATCACGTCCTCCTGGTCCACGAAGCTCATCTCCATGTCGAGCTGGGTGAACTCGGGCTGGCGGTCGGCGCGGAAGTCCTCGTCGCGGTAGCAGCGGGCGAGCTGGTAGTAGCGCTCGACGCCGGAGACCATGAGCAGCTGCTTGAGCAGCTGCGGGGACTGCGGCAGCGCATACCACGAGCCCGGCACCAGACGGGCCGGCACGAGGAAGTCGCGGGCGCCTTCCGGCGTGGACTTGATGAACGTCGGGGTCTCGACCTCGGTGAAGTCCATCTCCTCGAGCGCGTGGCGGGCGGCCTTGGCCATGTCGGAGCGCAGCTTGAGGTTGTGCTGCATGGACGGGCGGCGCAGGTCGAGGTAGCGGTACTTCAAGCGCACGTCCTCGCCCGGCAGCTTGTTCTCGGACTCGTTCTCGAGCGCGGTGGACACCTGGAACGGCAAGGCGTCGGACTTGGCGAGGATCTCGATGGACTCGGCCACGACCTCGATCTTGCCGGTGGCCAGATGCGTGTTCTCGTTGCCGTCCGGACGCAGGCGCACCTCGCCGGTGACCTGAATGACGAACTCGGAGCGCAGCGGGCGGGCCATCTCCTCGTCGTAGATGACGACCTGCACCAGACCGGTGTTGTCGCGCAGATCGATGAAGGCCACGCCGCCGTGGTCGCGGCGACGGTCGACCCAACCGGCGAGGGTCACCTTCTGGCCGACGAGCGCCTCGGTGACGTCGGTTGCATGATGTGTTCTGTAAGCCGTCTGGCTCATGCTTCCTCTACTCCTTTGATTTCCACGGTTTGCCGGGCCACCAGCGTATCCGGCTCCCAAGACTGCGCATCGGCTTGCGTCTGCTCGCCGGTGACGATGTTCTTGACTTCGTCGTGAGCGTTCTCATCGGCCTTGTCCGCCGGGAACCACACGTACGGGATGCCGAGCTTGTCGGCGTACTTGATCTGCTTGCCGAGCTTGGCCGCGGTGGGGGCTACGTCGGCGGCGATGCCGCGCTCGCGCAGCGCGTTCGCGATCAGGTTCGACGCGGGACGGTCCTCCTCGTTCCAGACGGCCACGAGCACGGCCGCCGGCGAGACGCGGCTGGCGTGCGCGCCGGCCGTGTGCAGCATGTACGACACGAGGCGGGACAGGCCGATCGACAGGCCGACGCCCGGATACTTGCGGTTGCCCTGCGAGGCGAGGTTGTCGTAGCGGCCGCCCGAGCAGATCGAGCCGAGCGCCGACGCGCCGTCGAGGAACGTCTCGTAGACGGAACCGGTGTAGTAGTCGAGACCGCGGGCGATCTTGAGGTCGGCGATCACCGAACCGGGGCGGATGCGGGCCGCCTCGTCGACGATCATCGCGAGCGTGTCCAGTCCCTGCCTCGCCAGCACGTACGCGTCGGAATCGGACGCGATGCCGTGCGCCTCGCACAGCGCGTCGAACTTGGCGGACAGCTCCGCGCCGTCGGCGGCGGTCAGGTCGGCCAGCTCGAGGCAGGCGCGCGCCTGCGCCTCGCTCGCGCCGCAGCCTTCGACCAGCAGCTTGGCGACTTCGTCCGCGCCGATCTTGTCGAGCTTGTCGATCTCGCGCAGCACGCCCTCGATGTCGGTCAGGCCGAGACCGCGGTAGAAGCCCTCGGACAGCTTGCGGTTGTTCGCGTGCACGGTCGCCTTCGGCAGGCCGAACTCGCGCAGGCACTCCAGCGCGGAGACCATCACCAGCGGCAGCTCGACCTCGTAGTGGTCGGGCAGGTCGCCCTGGCCGATCACGTCGATGTCGGCCTGCACGAACTCGCGGAAACGGCCCTCCTGCGGACGCTCGCCGCGCCAGACCTTCTGGATCTGCCAACGCTTGAACGGGAAGGCGAGATCGCCGGAATGCTCGACCACGTACCGGCTCAGCGGCACGGTGAGGTCGAAGTGCAGGCCGAGACGGTCCTCGACCGGGGTGTCGTTCTCCTGACCGACCTCCTGCAGGCGGCTCAGCAGGTAAATCTCCTTGCTGGTCTCGCCTTTCTTGAGCAGGCTGGAACCCTGCTCCACCGCGCGGGTCTCGATGCCGATGAACCCGTTGAGCTCGAATACCCTACGTAGCGTGTCGATGACACGCTGCTCCACGACACGTTCAGAGGGGAGCCACTCTGGAAATCCTGAAATAGATGCGCCTTTAGCCACGGTTCCCTATAATAAGGGAGGTTGCGGAAAACGCGGAGCCGGCTTTCGGCCGGGAACGCACGTTTTGCAACCCCTCTACCACCTTGTAGCTTAAGGAGCTGGCCATGGCCGACGAGAACGTCACCGAAGAGAAGAACACCGAAACCACCGGACAGGCGAGCACGCCCGCCCCTGAGTCACAGGCCAGCGCCAAGCCCGCACAGCCGACACCCGCAAGCATGCCGAAGCCGCACGCGCCGTCCCCGGCCGCGTTCGCCAAGAAGGCCGCGCACCCGCACGCCTCCGCCCCGGCCCCGGCCAACGACGCCTACACCGAGGCCGACGTCAAGGCCGCCGAGGCGTTCGGCCGCGTCGACGACAACGGCACCGTCTTCGTCAAGGACCGCGAGGGCGAGCGCGAGGTCGGCCAGTTCCCGGACGTGTCCAAGGAGGAGGCGCTGGCGCTGTACGCCCGCCGCTTCCTGGACCTCAAGGCGAAGCTGAACCTGCTGGCGAACCGTCTGAAGGCGTCCAACGTCAAGCCGCGCGAGATCGACGAGTCGCTCAAGTCGCTCGCCGAGGAGACCGCCGAACCGGCCGTGGTCGGCGACATCGCCGCCCTCAAGGCGCAGTTCGAGTCGCTCAAGGCCGAAGGCGCCGCCAAGAAGGCCCAGCTGGCCGAGGCCCGCAAGGCCGCCGTGGCCAAGGCCGTCGAGGAGCGCACCGCGATCGTCGTCAAGGCCGAGGAGCTGGCCGCCTCGCTGGGCGAGAACACGAACTGGCGTTCCACCGCCGACAAGTTCCGCGCCCTGTTCGACCAGTGGCAGGAGCATCAGCGCACGAGCGGCGTGCGCATCGACAAGACCGAGGCGGATGCACTGTGGAAGCGCTTCTCCGCGGCCCGCACCAAGTTCAACCAGGGCCGCCGCAAGTGGGCGCAGGAGCGCGACAACGAGCGCAACGCCGCCAAGGAGGCCAAGGAGGCGATCATCGCCGAGGCGAACGAGCTGAAGGATTCGACCGCCTGGGGCGAAACCTCCCGCAAGTTCAACGAGCTGATGGACCGCTGGAAGCAGGCGGGCCGCGCCGGCCGCAACGAGGACGACGCCCTGTGGGCGCAGTTCCGCGCCGCCGCAGACACCTTCTTCAACGCGCGTCAGGCCGACCGTGACCAGATCTCTTCCTCCGAGAAGGAGAACCTCGCCAAGAAGGAGGAGCTGCTCGCCAAGGCCGAGGCGCTCGTTCCGGTCGCCGACGAGGCCGCCGCGAAGAAGGCCCGTCAGGCTCTCGCCGCCATTCAGGAGGAGTGGGACCAGATCGGCTACGTGCCGCGCGACGACATGCGCCGCATCGAGGGCCGTCTCGACGCGGTCGACAAGCAGATCAAGGCCGTCGAGGACGCCGCCTGGAAGAAGACCGACCCGGAGGCCGACGCCCGCAAGTCCAGCTTCGAGGAGCAGCTCAACGCGCAGCTCGCCGAACTGAACGAGAAGATCGCCGCCGAGTCCGACCCGAAGAAGAAGGCCAAGCTCGAGGCCGAAAAGGCCACCAAGGAGCAGTGGCTGAACGCCATCAAGTAAACGATCGGATTCACCGGTTCTGACAGGGGAAGGCCCCTCCGTCCCGTGCATCATGCACATGGGATGGAGGGGCCTTCCCCATTACCGGCATGTGCCGTTATCCGGTTCTTCGTATGGCGGCGTGTAGGGGTTCGGTTTATCACGGCACCTGCGTGATATTGCCGAGAGCAGGATGGAGTTACCGGGGACAAGACCACGCAAATCAGCCTTATAGCGTGACCTTGTGGCGAGTAGGCCGACCGTACTGGGGTCTATGTCACGCTATCCGTTCAAAAAGCCTATGCGCAAGCCCCTGTGCATACCGTATGAAGCATCAGACGAACGCAAGAACGGGAGGTCTCGATTCGCATGGAATCGAGACCTCCCGTTCTTGGTTTGCTATCAGCCTAATCGAGCGGAATCACTCGGCGTCGGCGTGTGACGACGCGTCGGCTGCATCCGAACCGGATGCAGCGGCGTCGACCAGTTCGGGCTGATCGCCACCATCCGCCGGCTTGTCGCCTTCGGCGTTGGCGTCGGACTGGTCATCCGTCTTGGCCGGCTCGAAGTCCTCGCCGGTGAAGGTGAATTCCTCGTCGAGCACGTTGTCGCCCTCGGTGCCCACGGTCACCTTCTGACCGTCCTTGAGATCGCCCATGAGGATCTTCTCGGAGATCGCATCCTCGATGTCGCGCTGGATCACGCGGCGCAGCGGACGCGCGCCGAGCAGCGGGTCGAAGCCCTTCTGCGCGAGCAGGTCCTTAGCGGCGTCGGTGAGTTCGAGCGACATGTGACGGTCAAACAGGCGGTCGTTGAGCTGCTTGACGTCGAGATCGACGATCTGGCGCACCTGCGGCTCGGTGAGCTGCTTGAACACGATGATGTCGTCCAGACGGTTGAGGAACTCGGGGCGGAACTGCTGCTTGAGCTCCGTGCTCACCTGGTCCTTCATGCGCTGGTAGCTCGACTCGGTGTTCGTGCCGAGGTTGAAGCCGGTGTTCGCCATCTTCGCGATGTCGCGCGTGCCGAGGTTCGTGGTCAGGATGATGATGGTGTTCTTGAAGTCCACCTTGCGTCCCTGACCATCGGTCAGATGACCGTCGTCGAGCACCTGCAGCAGCGTGTTGAAGATGTCCGGGTGCGCCTTTTCGATCTCGTCAAACAGCACGACGGAGAACGGCTTGCGGCGCACCTTCTCGGTGAGCTCGCCACCCTCCTCGTAGCCGACGTATCCCGGAGGCGCGCCGAACAGGCGCGACGCAGCGTACTTCTCGGAGAACTCGGACATGTCGACGCGGATGAGCGCGTCCTCGTCGTCGAACAGGAACTCGGCGAGCGCCTTGGCCAGCTCGGTCTTGCCGACGCCGGTCGGGCCGGCGAAGATGAACGAGCCCGCCGGGCGCTTCGGATCCTTGAGGCCGACGCGGGCGCGGCGGATCGAGCGGGACAGGGCCGAAACGGCCTCGTCCTGGCCGATGATGCGCTTGTGCAGCTCGGCTTCCATGTTCATGAGCTTCTTGGATTCGGCCTGCGTGAGCTTGAACACCGGGATGCCCGTGGTGTTCGAGATCACTTCGGCGATCACGTCCTCGTCCACGACCATCTTGACGTCGGATTCGCCCTGCTTCCAGGCCGTCTCCTTCTCCTTGCGCTCGGCCTCCAGCTTTTCCTGGCTGTCGCGCAGCTTGGCGGCCTTCTCGAAGTCCTGGGCCTTGATGGCCTCGTCCTTGTCGGCGGCGAGCTTGGCGATACGCGTGTCGAGATCCTTGAGCTCCGGCGGCGCGGTGAGGCGCTTGATGCGCAGGCGCGCGCCGGCCTCGTCGATCAGGTCGATGGCCTTGTCCGGCAGATTGCGGTCCTGGATGTAGCGGGCCGACAGTTCGGCCGCGGACTGCAGCGCGCCGTCGGTGATGGTCACCTTGTGGTGGTTCTCGTAGCGCGAGCGCAGACCCTTGAGGATTTCGATGGTTTCCGCGATCGACGGCTCATGCACCTGGATCGGCTGGAAGCGGCGTTCGAGCGCCGCGTCCTTTTCGATGTACTTGCGGTACTCGTCGGTCGTGGTCGCACCGATGGTCTGCAGTTCGCCACGCGCGAGCATCGGCTTCAGCATGTCGGACGCGCCGAGCGCGCCGTCGGCCGAGCCTGCGCCAACGATCGTGTGGATCTCGTCGATGAACAGCACGATGTCGCCGCGCGTCTTGATCTCCTTGAGCACCTTCTTGAGGCGTTCCTCGAAGTCGCCGCGGTAACGCGAGCCGGCCACCATGGAGCCGAGGTCGAGCGAGTAGACCTGCTTGCCCTTGAGCGTCTCCGGCACGTCGCCCGCGTTGATCTTCTGCGCGAGGCCCTCGACGACGGCGGTTTTGCCGACGCCGGGCTCGCCGATCAGCACCGGGTTGTTCTTGGTGCGACGGGAGAGCACGACCATCACGCGTTCAATTTCCTTGGAACGTCCGATGACCGGGTCGAGCTTGCCTTCAGCCGCTTCGGCTGTCAGGTTGCGGCCGAACTGGTCGAGGATGGCGGAACCGGTCTGCGCGCGCTTGTCCTGCACGCCGCCGGCGTTCGCAAGGTCGCCCTTGTTCTGTCCGTCACCGGTCGCGGAGTTGCCGCGGATCATGTCGATGGTCGCGCTACGCAGCTCGCCCAGATCGACGTCCATTTTGATGAGCACCTGCGTGCCCACGCCTTCGCCTTCGCGAATCAAGCCGAGCAGGATATGCTCGGTGCCGATATAGCTGTGCCCCAGCTGCAGCGCCTCGCGCAAGCTCAGCTCCAGCACCTGCTTGGCGTGCGGCGTGAAGGGTATGTGCCCACCGGGGGCCGCGTTGCCCTTGCCGATCATCTCTTCGACCTGCTTGCGCGTATCTTCGAGGGTCACGCCCTTCGAAGCGAGCGCCTTGGCTGCGACGCCCTCGCCTTCGCGAATCAGGCCGAGCAGGAGATGCTCGGTGCCGATATAGTTGTGCTGGAGGGTACGAGCCTCTTCCTGCGCCAGTACGATGACGCGCCGGGCACGGTCGGTAAACCGTTCGAACATGCTTGTCCTTCCACTCTTGTTATTCACTGACACTCTACCGATTTGCGGTGACGTTTCTTCCCGTTGTCCCATGAATTGCGCTGAGAACGCAACGCGAGACGTTATGCTGGTTTTGTCAGGTTATGTCAAGGAGGGCATGATGACCGAGAATACGACTCTGGCCGACATCGTGGTCGGCGTGGACGGTTCGGACGAATCCTTCGCCGCGTTGCGTTGGGCGTTGCGCGAGGCGCAATTGACCGGTCAGCGCGTGAACGCCGTGTACGGTTGGACCCGCTCGTGGGACATGGGTTCGGAGCCGAACAGTGAGGAAGGCTGGGAGCAGCTGCGCGCGCAGATCACCGAACGGCTGCGTGCGTGGGTGGATGAGGCCGTTGCCGGTTTGGACGACGTGTCCGCGGACAACGTGATGCTGACGTCGGTGCATGCGTCCGGCACGTCGGCGTTGCTGCGGATCGGCAAGGACGCGCAGCAGCTGGTGGTTGGTCGCCGTTCGCTGGGACGCGTCGCGCGCTGGTTTACTGGCTCGTTTTCCGCGTCGCTTGCGGAGGAGGCGACCGTGCCGGTGACGGTGGTGCGCATCTTCACCGACGAGGACGAGACGATGCAGGATGCGATCGCGAACGCGCTGACGCCCGGCGAGACGCCGGTCGGCTATGCCCGGCCCACGGCCGACGGCGGCAGGCCCGTGGTGGTCGGCGTGGACGGCTCCGCCACGTCGCGCCGCGCGCTGGAGTTCGCCGCACATGAGGCGCACGTGCACGGTCTGCCGCTGCACGTCCTGTTCTGCTGGCAGCTCAAGGATCTGGGGATCGTGCCGGGATACGAGAACGCGGTGGCCCCGGTCGCCGAGGGGCAGCGTCGCGCGGAGCATCTGCTGGACGACATGCTGGCCGACGAATCATTCGACGAAAGCCTCGCCGTGCAGGCGCATGCGTTCCATATTTCCGCGGCAAAGGGTCTGATCGCAGCGTCCCGCTATGCCAGCCACCTGGTGGTCGGCTCGCGCGGCCTGTCCGGTCTGGACGCGCATTTCCTCGGATCGGTGTCCAAGCAGATCGTCAATCTAGCCGAATGCACGGTCACGGTCGTGCACTGACACACACGGCTTGCGCGATCGCCGCACGGAAACGATCGCACGGACAACGAGGGGGCTGTCGGAATGTTCCGACAGCCCCCTCGTCTGCGTTTCACGGTTCTGCTGCGTTTCACGGTTCCGCACCGGTCAGACCCGGTTACGGCTCACAGCTGCGATCGAAGTACGATCACGCCCTTGCCGACGTTGATGCCGGCGTCGTTCAGCCGTTCGATCAGCTCGATCTGCCCGCGTTCCTCACGCGGTGCCTGTGCGATGACGTCGATGTGGTAATCGTCGTACGCGGGCTTGGACTGCACCCACAGCCTGCTCGGTTCCGGCGGGTCGATTTCCGAATGCTCGCCGCAGCCGTGGTCGATGGAGACCACGCGTCCGTCGTCCGGGCTCCATTTGTTCGCGCACACGCCGAACAGCATGTTGAGTTCGCCCTTGAGCTGGATGAAGAAGCCGCAGTTGGCGCACACGTTGCCGTCGGCGGTTTTGGTGGACAACGACTTGGGTCCGTGCTGTCCCTCGTACCAGCGCTTGGCCGCCTGTGCGCGTCCGAGCGGGGTCAGGACGTGCCGGCGCGACAGGTTGAATTCGCGCACCGTGTCGTCGACGTCCTGTTCGGATGTGACGGACGGTGCGGAAACCTGTTCCGTCGCGTCAGCGGCCGCGTCGGCTGCAGCGGCCGCATCATCGGCAACAGCATGATCGGCCACGACTGTCCCGTCCGAGGTCGCCGCCGCAACGTCCGCGGCATCGGCCACACTCTTCGCGGCATCCGGCGTCGCGGTTTTGTCGACAGTCGATGTATCAGTCTGAGCAACGTCATCCGGCGCAACGTCATCCGGCGCAACGGCGACCGCGACGGCATCGGCCGCATCGGTCTCCCCAGCGTTCGCGACATCGGCCGCCTCCCCGTCCTGCAACGGAGCATCGACCGCGGGTTCGGTCTTGCGGAAGCCTTCCTCGATGCGCGGGTCGTCGGGATCCGTGCCGATCGAATCGGTGACGGACAGGTCGGTCGGTTCCAGCCGGTCCTTCCACGGCACCCACGCCGGCGGGCGCAGGGCGTCCTCCGTAGGCACCAGCGTGGACTCGTTGACCGTCCAGCGTTCCGCCTCCTCGTCGTGGAACAGCGTTACGGTCCACTGCCAGCCCTCATACCCCTTAAGCATGCAAGAGAAGCGGAAGTCGGTCACATGGTCGCCCAGGTCGGAGGACGTGACGAACTGGCCGACCAGCGCGGCCTCGCCGTCCGCGGCCTCAATGGCGACGTCGCGCGCCAGCTGGACCGGATCGATTGTCGTTTCGGGCATCATCATTCCTGTACGTCGAAGTTGTCGGCGACCGCGCGCAACAGCGTGGCCAGCTTCTTGCTTTCCTGCTGCGACGGATAGCGATGGCGACGCAGCGTGGTGCCGGCAGAGTCCAGCAGCTTGATGAGATCCTCAACGATGGCGGCCATGTCGTCCGGCTTCGGACGGGTTGCCTTGACCAGCGACGGCAGGGCCTCGACTAGGGTCACACCCATCGCCTGCGGTCCCTTGCGCCCGTCGACGACGGAGTATTCAACCTTGGCTCCCTTGCGCAGCGTGGTGACGCCGGCCGGCAGCGCGGCGGAGGGCAGGAACACATCCTTGCCCTCCTCGTTCGTGATGAATCCGTATCCCTTGTTCGCATCAAACCAACGCACTCGTCCACTGGGCATCTTGTCTCACACCTCTGTCTTTGCCTCGGTATCGGCGGGCCCCATGCCCGCCGTCACATTCAGATCAAAGACTCAGTGTACCTCAAGCCATGCTCAGTCTCACCGGTTTTTCCGGTCGGCCTTGGCGGATTTGCGGTCGGAGGAACGTGTCCAGACGCTTTTGCCCGTGTTGGATTGGTCGGCCGCGGCAGGCGCCGGAACCGTCGGTTCGACCGGCGCGACCGGCAGCACGACGGTCAGAGTCAGGCCGCCGCCTTCGCTGCCCGTGGCGCAGATGAAGCCGCGATGCGCCTTGACGACCGACTGGGCGATCGCCATGCCGAGGCCCGTGCCGCCCTTGAGGCGGGCGCGCGACGGATCGGCGGTGTAGAACCGTTCGAAGATCTGCGAACGCGACGCTTCAGGCACGCCCGGGCCGTGGTCGGAGAATCGTATGATCGCGTAGTTCATGCCGACCTGCATGTTCTGGCCGACTTCAATGGCCTCGATGAGATGGTGCATGGACGTTTCGGTGGCGGGCATGAGCGCCAGCGATTCGGGGCTGATCGACGCGGGCAGCACGCTCATCGACACTTCGACCGGCGAGTCGGCCGGCGTGTAGCGGTGGATGTTGCCGACGATGTTGGTGACGACCTGGCGCAGTCGGGAACCGTCGCCGGTAAGCGTGACCTGCGGCATGTCGCCTTCCACGAACGTGAAGTCCGATCCGTTGCCGTCCTCGTTGCGGCGCAGCTCGAGACGGCCTTCGCGAATGCCGCGTTCGGGATCGAGCGCGTGCAGGTCGTCGGTCGCGTCGGACACGATCGACGTAAGCGGCACCTGTTGGGTCAGATCGATGCCTCGTCCTTCGTCGAGCCGGGCGAGCGAAAGCAGGTCTTCAACAAGCACGGTCATGCGGGCGCTGGACGCTTCGATGTGTTCGATGGATTCGTCGGCGCGTTCGAGCGCACCCGGGAATTCGCGCTGCATCTTGTACAGTTCGGCGTAGCCGTGGATGGCGGCGAGCGGCGTGCGCAGCTCGTGGCTGGCGTCGGAGACGAACCGCTTCATCTTGTCGGTCGTCTCTTGCTGCTCGTGGAAGCTCTGCTCGATGCGCGCGAGCATGGCGTTCAGCGAGGCGGCCAGCGAGCCGACTTCCGTGTTCTCCGGCGCGGAGGGCACGCGTTGGCTCAGGTCGCCGGCGGCGATTTTCGCGGCCGTTTTTTCGATGCGCTTGAGCGGGGCGAGCGTGGCCTGCACGACAAGCATGCCGATCACGCCGCCGAGCAGGACGACGGCGATGCCAACCATCGCGCTGTATCGCGTGATCGTGTCGGCAGTGTCGTACTGGTCGCTCAGCGACAGGCCGATGTAGATGGTGCCGCGCGTGTACTGCTGCTGGTTGGAGTCAAGGTCAATCCAGCGCAGCGCGATGACGCGCCACGGCAGTCCGGCTTTCTGGATCGTGTCCCGGCCCGCACGCTCGTTTGCCGGGTTCGCCCCGTCGAACGACACTTTGGCGGCGGTGGTAAACGGCTGTCCGAGTGAGACGGAGTTGTCGTTGGTCGGCAAGTCGGGTTTGGAGACCACGCCGCCGCGCAGATTGGGCACGACCGCGTCGGTGACCGTGTTCTCCTTGTAGTCGCGCATCTGCACGAAGTAGCTGGTCATGCTCAGCGAGCCTTCGGACTTGCTCATTTCGTTGAGCAGTTCGGTGTTTCTGGCGACGAGCTGGCTTTGGTTAATCAGCTGTGAGTCGGTTTTTTCGAGCAGGTAGTTGCTGACCAGCTGTCGGATGGCGAACGAGAGCGAGAACGAGCCGATGGTGAGCAGCACGATGATGCAGGCCACGAGTTTGGTCGCCAGCGGGATCGCGTCGATGTGCCGGCCGACGTGCCGCTTGAACCAGGAGGGGCGTGTTTCCGTCCGGACCGCGGCACCCGCTGGCATGGCTTGTCCGTCGCCAGGTTGCGTCGGCGAGGCGGCCGGAAGCGCCGGACCGACCGGCGTCGTCTGCGTCTGCGACGGGGCCACCGGATTCACGCCCGCACCGGGACCCATCGGAACGGCCGGCTGCGGGGTGCCTCCCGACGGCGTGGTGTTTGTGCCGCTCATGCGCCCGGAGCCGTTTTCGGTTCGCGGATCATGTAGCCGATGCCGCGCTTGGTTTCGATGAGCGGGGTCACCTTGCGCTTCTCGCCGTTGGCGTCGGTGTAGGTGATGCCGTCCACCTTCTTGCGCAGGTACGAAATGTACGATTCGACGATGGCCGCGTCGCCGCCCCAGTCATACTGCCAAACATGGTCAAGGATCTGCGCCTTGGACAGCACGCGGCCCTCGTTGTCCATGAGATAGCGCAGCAGCTTGTATTCGGTCGGGCTCAGGTCGATGGGCTGGCCGGCGCGAGACACGTCGTGCGAGTCCTCGTTGATTTCCAGATCGCCGACGCGGATGATCGGGTCGTCCTCGATCTGTTCGCGGGTGCGGCGCAGGATCGCGCGGATGCGGGCGACGACCTCTTCGAGACTGAACGGCTTGGTGACGTAATCGTCGCCGCCGACGGTCAGTCCCATGACCTTGTCCTGCGTGTCGTCGCGCGCGGTAAGGAACAACACTGGTGCGCCGATGCCTTCCTGACGGATGCGACGGGTGACGGTGAATCCGTCGATGTCCGGGAGCATCACGTCGAGCACGATCAGGTCGGGCTGGGTTTTCTCTATCACTTCGATGGCCTCGGAGCCGGACGCGGCGGTGGCGACTTCGAAACCGGCGAAATGCAGGGACGCTACGAGCAGTTCGCGGATGGAGGGTTCATCATCCACAACAACAATCGATGCTTCAATGGGCTTGTTCATGCCTCCCAGCATGTCGCGCCCATCTGGAGGTTTCCTGAATGTCGGCTGATTCTTGTCCAATGGCTGAGAACCGCATCGGCATCGCCGCCGGTTACGATTGTTTCTTCCACATGCCGGCCTTGCGCCGCATGCGGATCTCCTTGCGGGTGAGCGGGCCGTTTTCATCGAATTCCTCGCCGGCCTCCTCCGCGGCCTTGCGCTTCTCGGCGATCTGACGCATCACCTTGCGTTTCATGCGACGACGTATCACGATGGTCGCGACGATGACGGCGACGAGCACGGCCAACACGATGGCCAGCACGACCACGCCGGCCACCACAGAGGAACCGGACGTGGACGTCTTCTTGACGGTCATGATCTCGTCCATCATCGCGGTGGCAGCTCCCGCCCAATCCGGCGTGTCCTTGAGCAGCTGGTCTCCGGCCGCCTTGGACAGGTCGTCGACCGTGGACTGCCGGCGCAGCCATTCGTCGGAATTGGACGAAACGGCCACCACCAGGTTGCCGTCGTCGGAGGCGACGGCCAGCATCACTGTGTTCTTGGCGGGGTTCATGCCCTTGAGCGCGCCCTTCGCCCACGAGTCCGCATTCACCTTGACGCCGAAGGTGCGCAGGTACATGAGCTTGACGCTGACCCCGGTCTCCTTCTTGGTTTCGGCGATCGCGTCGGTGACCTTGCCCAAATCGGAGCCGAGCAGGTTCTGCGTGTCCGTGATGTCGTCGGTGAACGCACCGGTCTGATCAGACGATCCGGAATCGGAATCTGATCCGTCGGCCATGGCCGGAGAAAAAAATCCCAGACACAGGATCAGCGAAATCAGCGTCGCAAGCATTGCAATCATTGGCGACACGCCGTGCCGCGACCTTTCGACCACATGGGTCGTTTTTCCGTACCCGTTTTCGCGATTTGTCATATCGTCCACCTTAGCGGCCGGTTGCGCCAAGCGGCCGCCGCTGGCACAACCAACACAGAACCCGTTCTTGGAAGGAGAACACCATGCCCCAGTACCAAGTGGATTCCGAACAGATCCAGTCATCGTCGGCGGCCGTCAATGCCTCCGTCGCCTCGATCCGGCAGGCGGTGAACGGCATGTACGCCAATCTCAACAACCTGCAAAGCGTGTGGAGAGGCGGCGCCGCTACCCAATTCGCCAGCGTGGCCGAACAGTGGCGCGCCGCCCAGCAGCAGATGGAAGCGTCTCTGGAATCCATCCAGCAGGCGCTCGCTTCGGCCTCCGCGCTTTACGCGGACACTGAAGCGCAAGCCATGCGCCTGTTCTCGTAATGCCGCCGCGACCGGTCATCCGAACCGACCGGTCAACGCAAAAAGGGCTCTCCGCGACCATGCGCGGAGAGCCCTTTCAATCAGCTATGCCGTTCGGCTTCAAACCGCCGATCAGTAGCCCATGTCGGCACCGGCGGCCGGAGCGGCCGGCTTCGGCTCCGGCTTGTTGGCGACCACGGCTTCGGTGGTCAGGAACAGGCCGGCGATGGAAGCGGCGTTCTGCAGCGCGGAACGGGTGACCTTGACCGGGTCGGTGACGCCGGCGGCCAGCAGATCCTCGTAGGTGTTGGTCGCGGCGTTCAGGCCCTCGCCGTCAGGCAGGGAACGAACCTTGTCGATGACCACGTCGCCGGACAGGCCAGCGTTCTCGGCGATCTGCTTGATCGGGGCTTCGATGGCGCGGAACACGATCGCGGCACCGGTGGCCTCGTCGCCTTCGAGCTTGACGTCCTTCTCGGCCTTGGCGGCAGCCTGAACGAGGGCCACGCCACCACCCGGCAGCAGGCCTTCCTCGATGGCGGCCTTGGCGTTGCGCACGGCGTCCTCGATGCGGTGCTTGCGCTCCTTGGCCTCGACCTCGGTGGCGGCGCCGACCTTGATGACGGCAACGCCGCCGGCCAGCTTGGCGAGACGCTCCTGCAGCTTCTCGCGGTCGTAGTCGGAATCGGACTTCTCGATCTCGGCGCGAATCTGGGCCACGCGAGCGTCGATGTCCTCCTTGGAGCCGGCACCCTGCACGATGGTGGTCTCGTCCTTGGAGACGATGACCTTCTTGGCGTGACCGAGCACGGACAGGTCGACGGAGTCGAGCTTGAGGCCCAGCTCGTCGGAAACGACCTGAGCGCCGGTGAGGATGGCCATATCCTGCAGCATGGCCTTGCGGCGGTCGCCGAAGCCCGGGGCCTTGACGGCGCAGGACTTGAAGGTGCCGCGGATGTTGTTCAGGATGAGGGTCGGCAGCGCCTCGCCGTCGACGTCCTCGGCGATGATCAGCAGCGGCTTGCCGGTCTTCATGACCAGCTCGGCGATGTGGACCACGTCCTGCTGGCTGGAGACCTTGCCGGAGGTGAGGAGGATGTACGGATCCTCGAGCACCGCAGTCTGGTCCTCGGCGTTGGTGACGAAGTACGGGGCGATGTAGCCCTTGTCGAAGCGCATGCCCTCGGTGAACTCGAGGTCAAGGCCGAAGCGGTTGTTGTCCTCGACGGTCACGACGCCGTCCTGGCCGACCTTGTCGAGGGCCTCGGCGATCTTCTCGCCGACTTCCGGATCCGCGGCGGAGATGGTCGCGGTCGCGGCGATCTGGTCCTTGGTCTCAACGTCCTTGGCGGCGGCGATGAGCTCCTTGACGATGGTGTCGGAGGCCTTCTCGATGCCGCGGCGCAGCGCGATCGGGTTGGAACCGGCGGCCACGTTCTTCAGGCCCTCGTGAACCAGAGCCTGGGCGAGCACGGTCGCGGTGGTGGTGCCGTCGCCGGCGACGTCGTCGGTCTTCTTGGCGACTTCCTTGACCAGCTCGGCGCCGATGCGCTCGTACGGATCCTCGAGATCGATCTCCTTGGCGATGGACACGCCATCGTTGGTGATGGTCGGAGCGCCGTAGGTTTTGTCGAGCACGACGTTGCGGCCCTTCGGTCCCAGCGTGACCTTGACGGTGTCGGCGAGCTTATCGAGGCCCGCGAGCATTCCCTGGCGAGCTTCCTCGTCGTACGAAATGATCTTTGCCATGGTTTGTCCTCCAAATGGCTTCACGGTACTTATGCTCACTGCGGAGGGCGGCGCGGCGACCGGCCGTCAGCTGCCGGTTATCACTCTCGCCTTCCGAGTGCTAATTGGGAGATTAGCACTCTCGGTGCCCGAGTGCCAACCGGCGGCCGGCGATTGCGCTCATGGCAAACGGCGGCGAGTACAAAAAAGTCCCCGAACGCCTGTGCGTCCGGGGACTAGCTAACGGGATTGGATCCGAATCCGGCGATCCCTACAGCTTGATCACCTTCGTGGCCTGCATGCCCTTGGGCCCGTGCTCAGCCTCATATTCGACCTTCTCCCCTTCTTCCAGCGTTTTGAACCCATCACCCTGAATCACAGAATAATGGACGAATACGTCGTCACCACCGTCATCCGGGTTGATGAAACCATATCCTTTACCAGCGCTGAAGAACTTAACGGTTCCGTGTGCCATAACCATTCTTTCCTAGGGAATCCGAACATCGCGGATAAATGGAAGAACACACACAGCACTACCTCGCGCTCCCCCTACCTCGCGACTCTACCCATTGTAACGGTTGACGGGACTAACTTTGCCCATCAACCGTGAAAACGCTGAATTTCCAACGATTTTTTCTATTGACTCGCGTCAATTCGGGGGAGTCGCCAGCCGGCCGGCCGTACTGCCGGGCATATCGCCCGCGATCCCGGTTCTTCAGGTTCGCAAGGCCGTTTTGCCCGCGATCAGTTACGCAGCACGACGACGACCGGCACGTCGATGCCCGTGACCTGCTGCACGTTCGCGATGCCCAGCTTCGTCGCCACGTCCTGGGCCGTGGCGAGATCCGTCTCGTTCTGGTACCAGACGACGGTGGAGTCCGGCAGGTTGTCGCCGGTCGGGTTCGCGGCCTGCACGTTGGTGTATCCGGCGTCGGTGAGCACTCCGGCCTTTTGCGCCGCGTAGCCGTTGATTCCGGCTGCGTTGACCACGCGCACGGAGGTCGCTTTGTTGGCGGTCTGCGCGTTCTGATCCGTGGACGACGTGTTCTGGTCGGTCGAATTCTGATCCGTGGAATCGGACTTCTGGTCGGACGAATCAGTGCCGTCAGAGGACGACGAACCGTCGGACGAGGTGCTGCCGTCCGTACTCTCGCTCTTCTGATCGGAAGAGGAAGAGGACGAATCGGTGCCGTCGGAGGACGAGTCCGAAGAGGAGTCCTTCTTGGACGAGTCGGTCGAGTCGTTCGAATCATTCGAGCTCGAACCGCTCTGGCCGCCGGCGGAAACCGACGTCGACGAGTTCGGGAACGCTCCCGACACGAACTTGGAGAACTCGCCGGTCATCACGCCCCATGCGAGCGCGCCGGCGAGCGCCGCGACGATGAGGACAATCAGATACGGCAGCGTGCGCGCGCCGACGGATCGTGCGCCGCGATGCACGCCCACCGGACCGACCGGAGGAGTGTCGAATGAATCACGAGCGTACGATTCATAGGTTTCCTTGTCTTGCTTCGCCATACCAGCCCTTCCGTCACAAAACTATCCACGAGTCTAACCGCCACCTTGCCCGAAAGACGACACGCCCGCCCCTCATGCACCGGATATGCACACTCCCCGTGCCGCCCGGAAGCGTTCCGGGAACCTTCGCGGGGCCGCTTCGGCCGGCGGTACGCCTACAGTGAACGGCATGGAAGCATCGCATGTCAAACCATTGTCCGAACTCGTCGAAGCCGGCTGGGCCGAAGCCCTGGCCCCGGTGGAGCCGCAGGTGCACCATATGGGGGATTTCCTGCGCTCCGAGTTGGCCGCGGGCCGCCATTACCTGCCGGCGAGCCGCAATATCCTGCGCGCGTTCACCATACCGTTCGATTCGATCAAGGTGCTGATCGTCGGCCAGGATCCGTATCCGACGCCGGGGCACCCGGTGGGACTGAGCTTCTGCGTGGCGCCCGACGTGCGCCCCCTGCCGAAGAGCCTGGTCAACATCTACAAGGAGCTGGTGGACGATCTTGGCGTGCCGATGCCCTCCAACGGCGATCTGACGCCGTGGACCGAGCGCGGCGTGATGCTGCTCAACAGGTGCCTGACGGTGGGCGTGGGCCGGCCGAACAGCCATCAGGGCAAGGGCTGGGAGCAGGTCACCGACGCCGCGATCCGCGCGCTCAACGCGCGCACCGACGCCGACGGCAAGCCCAAGCCGCTGGTGGCGATTCTGTGGGGACGCAACGCGCAAAGCCTCGAACCGCTGCTGACGAACGCGTACATCATCAAGTCGCCGCATCCGAGCCCGTTGTCCGCGTCGCGAGGCTTCTTCGGCTCCAAGCCGTTCTCCCGCGCCAACGCGGCGCTCGCCGCGATGGGTGCCGAACCCGTCGACTGGCGTCTGGACTAGGCAGTCCGGGGCATCCGAGCCAGCCGGGAGCAGTCCGACGCAACGGATACCAACCGGGCGAACGGGGGGTGGCCCACGGCGTTCGCCGAACGGGAATCTCAGCAAGTGCGGTTACAGTGGAGCGCATGCCTTTGTTCCCCATGCAATCGAATCTTTCCCCGCAGCCCGCGCCCGCCGCAGCGGCCCCGGCCGCACCGCAAGGCCTTTCTTTGGACGACGCGGCACTGGCCCGCCAGCTGGCCGACCGCATCCGCACGCGATTTTCCAAGACGCTGGTCGGCCAGGACAATCTGCGTGAGTCGCTGATCGTCACGCTCGTGGCCGGCGGTCATATCCTCATCGAGTCGGTGCCGGGTCTGGCGAAGACCACGGCCGCGCAGACGCTCGCCACGAGCGTGTCAGGCACGTTCAAGCGCGTCCAGTGCACGCCGGACCTCATGCCGTCGGATCTGGTGGGCACGCAGGTGTTCAATTTCGCCTCGCAGAAGTTCACCACGCAGATCGGCCCGATCCACGCGAATTTCGTGCTGCTCGACGAGATCAACCGTTCGAACGCGAAAACGCAGTCGGCGATGCTCGAGGCGATGGCCGAGGGCGCGACGACGATCGGCGGCGAACGCATCGCGCTGCCCAAGCCGTTCATGGTGATCGCCACGCAGAACCCCATCGAGGAGGAGGGCACGTTCAACCTGCCCGAAGCGCAGATGGACCGTTTCATGATGAAGGCGGTCATGACGTATCCGACCGCCGACGAGGAGACGCGCATGCTCGCACTGCTCACCACGCGCGGTTCCGACACGCTTGATCCCACGACGCTTACCGACGATGTGATTTCGATCCGCGACGTGGAGTTTCTGCGCTCGTCGGCCCGCCGCGTGCATGTGTCGGAGGCGATCATGCGCTACGCGGTGGATATCGCAGCCACGTCGCGCGGCGCCGGCACGCATCCTGTCAAGGGCCTCGCACAGCTGGTGCGTCTGGGCGCGAGCCCGCGCGCTTCGATCGCACTGGTGCGTATCGGTCAGGCGAACGCGCTGCTGGCGGGCCGCGACTACGTGATTCCCGAGGACGTCAAGGCGTTCGCGTTCGAGGTGATGCGCCACCGCATCATGCTCACGTTCGAGGCGCTGGCCGACGGCGTGAGCGCCGATCAGGTGATCGATTCGATCGTCAAGGCGGTTCCTGTCCCATGATCGGACGCAACCGTTCCGACGACCCGATTCGCAGGAGGATCGAGTCCCTCGGCACGTCGCTGAGCCTGCCCACGGTTCGCCGCGCGTTGGGCCTGTTGGAGGGCGAGCATGCGTCCGGCCGCCGTGGGGGCGGCGACGACGTCATGGACGTGCGCGTGTACGAGCCGGGCGACGAGGCGCGCCTGATCGACTGGAAGTCGAGCGCGCGCCAGGGTCGGCCGATGGTGGTGCAGCGCGAGCGGCGCGTCACGAGCCGCGTGTGGATGCTGATGGACGCGGGCCGGCAGATGACCGGCATGTGCGCGAGCGGCGAGACGGCGGGCGATGTGGCGGCGAACGCACTGCGCATGTTCGCGGCGTTGTCGCTGCGCCGCTCCGACGATATTTCGCTGGTGTTCGGCGACTCCGCGAGCATCACGCGTGTACCGTTCAACGGCGGGTTCAGCCAGTTCGAGCACACCCTTGACCGGGCGATGGATCGCGAGTGGAGCCACGACCGCAACATCGACGCACTGCTGGCGTACGCTCGCCGCATCCGCGACCGGGACGCGCTGATCGTGATCGCCACCGACGAGCATGCGCTGCGCCGCGAACATGTCGGCACGATCGGCCTGATCGCGCGCACGCACCCGGTGGTGCTGATCGACGTGGCGACGTTGAACCCGTTTGCGCCTCCCGTCGGCGCGGCAGTCGTCGACGGCGCGGATCGTCGGCGGGTTCCGGCGTTTCTGCGGTCCGCGGCGGCGGCCGAGCAGGTGCGCGTGCACCGCGAGTTCAATGCGGAGGCACTGCGCCGTGAACTGTCCCGGTACGGTTCGCGGATGATTCGCGCCGCGTCGAGCGAGGAGATGTTCGACGAATTCGTGCGGCTGGCGTCGTTGTCGATGACGTCCGCCGCGTTCAACCAGCTGCGCGCGGGACAGCAGAACATGGGAGGTGTCCGATGAACGCGATCGCGGATGGTACGGCCGATCTGAACCCGGTGCCGCAGCTTGCGCTGACCACTCCCCTGCTGGCGGTGATCATCGGCTGTCTGGTGTTGGCGGCCGCACTGATCGCCTTGACGGTCGTCTTGTCGCGGCCGCGGCGCGTGCCGGCGAATGCGCCGCGCCGCGGCAATCACATGACCGGCGGCGACGCGGCGGCGTGGCATGCCCGCATCGATGGCATCGTCGCCCGGTACGAGGCGAAGGAACTGACGCGGGAGCAGGCGTTCGTCGAGCTTGCGGAAACGACCCGTGATTTCGCCGGGGCCGCGACGGGACGCGACATGCGTGCGAGCACGCTGCGCGATCTGTCCTCCCTCCCCCGCAATGCCGGCGACCGGCAGGGTCTTGACCTGTTGCGGCAGACCGTCGCCGCGCTGTATCCGCCGGAATTCGCCGATGCCGCGCTGAACAGGCACGCCGCGTCGATCAACGTGCGCGAGGCGGCCGGATGGGTGTCGAATCTTGTGGAAAGGTGGCGCTGATGCTTTCCTGGCAGTGGCCGTGGGCCGCCGCGGCGGGCGCATTGTGCGTCCTCGCCGTCATCCTGCTCGTCGCGGCATTGGGCAATCCCCGGCGCGGCAGGCGAAACGGAGACGCCGAACAGGCTGAACGCAACGGCAAGCTCTATGAGATGCCGGTGTTCTCGCTGGACGACGATCTGAACACCGAGCAGGCGTCCCGTCTGTTCCATCAGTGGCGTGCGCTGAGCCGCCTGGCCGCCGCGCTGCTGGTCGCGGCGCTGGCGCTGTGCGTCGCGTTGCTGGCGCGCCCGTCCGTCATCGACCGCAGCGAGGAGGTGTCGAGCAGTCGTGACATCGTGCTGTGCCTCGACGTGTCCGGTTCGACACTGCCCTACGACCGCGAAGTGCTGGAAACGTATCTGGATCTCGTGTCCAACTTTCAGGGCGAGCGCATCGGTTTGAGCATCTTCAACTCCACGTCGCGCACGGTCTTCCCGCTCACCGACGACTACGCGCTGGTCGCGCGCGAGCTGAAAAGCGCGGCCACGACGCTCAAAGGCGTCGAATCACAGGCCGACATCGACAAAATGAGCGACCAGCAGTACCAGGAGATCTCCGACTGGCTCGACGGCACGCAGAACCGCACCAACGCGACGTCACTGATCGGCGACGGCGTGGTCAGCTGCGCGGCGATGCTGCCCGGATTCGCGTACGGGTCGGGCGGTTCCGGCGACGCGCGGCAACGCGCCGCGTCAATCGTGCTCGCCACCGACAACGTCGTGTCGGGCAAGCCCACGTATTCGCTGTCCGCGGCGCTGGATCTGGTCCACAGTGCGGGCATCACCGTCGACGGACTGTTCTCCGGGCCCAAGGAGAGCGAATCCGAATCAACCACCACGGACATGAAAAAGCTCATCGAATCGCACGACGGCATGTTCCTCACCCAGTCGAACGGCGCGAGCGTCAACGAACTCGTGCGCAGCATCGATCAGCGGCGCACCACGCACAGCGAACGTACGTCCAAGGCATCCGTTGCGGATGCGCCCGGCTGGTGGGCGCTCGCGCTGACTGTGTTCGTGGTCGCATGGCTGGCCGTCGCATGGAGGTTGCGCCGATGACATGGCATGATTTCACGCTTTCCCCCGCGCTCGGCTGGCCCGCCGGCGCGTGTCTCGCTGCGCTGATGACGGCGTTGGCTGTGACCGAAATCGTGCTGCATGCGCGGCGCCGCGATTCGAGCGACGAAACGGTTGCGGCGTGCGTGCGGCGCGTGCTGCTGTGCGTGACGCTCGCCGTGATGATGCTCACGCCGAGCGTCGTGTCGACGACGAGCAGCCGCGCGGTGAACGCCACCGACGTGGTCATCGCCGTCGACGTAACCGGCTCGATGGCCGTGCAGGACGCGCAATACGGGTCCGCTCAGACCGTCACCCGTATTGACGCGGCCAGGCAGGCCGTCAAGGACATCACGTCGCTGTATCCGGACGCGAGCTTTATGGGCGTGCGGTTCGGTGCGAGCGGTTCGCTTGACGTGCCGCTGACGCCCGACGAGCGGGCGATCGGCAACTGGGCGGATACGCTGGCCGTCGAGGCCACGTCCGTCTCGTCCGGTTCCAGCCTCGACGCGCCGCTCGACACGCTGCTGCTCGACCTCAAGTCGGTGCGCGAGGCGCATCCGAACGACGCGATCATCCTGTACGTGATCAGCGATGGCGAGCAGACCGGTACCAAGCCGCGACGTTCGTTCTCGACGCTGCGCAAGTACCTGAACGACGGGTTCGCGGTCGGCGTCGGTTCGACGCAGGGCGGCAAGATACCGGTGATCCGTGACGGCACGTCGTCCTCTTCGTCGTCCTCGCAGTCGTCCCAGTCGAAGGACGAGGCGTGGGTGACCGACCCGGACACCGGCAAACCGGGCATTTCCAAGCTCGACGAGAAGAATCTGACCAACATCGCCGACGAAATCAGCGGCACCTACCTGCACATGGACCAGACGACCACGATGACGCAGGGCGCGTCGAAACAGGCGTCATCCCGCTGGCAGGTGACCAGCACGGTGAAGCGGCGCACACGCATCACGCCCGTGGTCTGGCCGCTGGCCGCGGTTGCGCTGATCCTGCTCACGTGGGAGGCCGGTACATGGATCGTCACGTCAAGGAGGCTGCTATGAGTGCCACGCATGGGCGTCGCGCCCGACGTGCGGACCGCAACGCACGCCGCGACAGTCGCGCTGCGACCGCGGAGAACGCCGTCGCGGACGAAATCGATATGCCCACGACCGCCGACAGCGCCAAACCGAACGAGGGAACGACCGTACGCCGGACACGCGCCGGACTGCCGATGCGCATCGCGCTCGGAACGCTGGCCGCGATCGCGGCGGCCGCAGCCCTGATCGCCGCAGTGAACCTGCGCGCGGCGACGACGTTCAATCAGGCCACGCAAAGCCTGACCGAGCATATTGCGGCGGCCAAGGCGGACACTCCGGACTGGTCCAAGCTCAACGCGCTGCAGGAGCAGACCGACGCGCAGTTCGACGAAGCCGCGGCAGCGAGCGCCGTGCTGCTGCCGGGCATCCGCGAGGCGATCGCAGCGAACGCGGCAGTGTCGGACAAGCTGACGGCACTGGTGAAACGGAACCTTGACGCGCAGCAGGGCGGTTCGACATCGTCTGGTTCCGGCGATTCGTCGTCGGGAGGCAACGATCAGGAGCAGTCGTCCGATTCGTCGTCGGGCGCGCTCACCGACGAACAGCGCAAGCAGGTGGAGGACCTGCTCAAGGCCAACGAGCAGTCCACGCCGTCGGGCAAGAGCACGTCCAAGGAATCGACGGTCACCAACAACACGGGCAACACGAACAAACCGTGGTGACCGGTGTGTTGTCCACAGCCGACGGGCAAAAACTGTGGACGACACGCCGGGGTGTGGATAACCCCGACCATTCGACCACATACCCCGTTCCGGCTGGACACGGCCGCCGCGTCCCGGTTCAATGGGCGCATGAACAGCATTTTCGCCTCATCGTCCGCGTTCGGCGTCGCATCGCCGTTCGGCGGCTCCTCCGTTTTCGGCACCGACGGCACGTGTTCCTGCCATGGCATCGTCGACGCCAGCCGCAATCTCGTCAGCGCCCGGGTCTCGCAGACGCGGCTCGCGTCCGAGGCCATCCTCGCACCCCGCTCGCGAGGCGACGCCATCCCGTGGGAGGGCAACGCGGCCTCCCTGTTCCGCCAACGGCTCAACCAGTGCGCCGTAGACGCTCGACTGGTCGAACACAACGCGCAAACCGTGCTGAGCCTGTGCTGGGGTGCATGATGGGATGGCAGGTCACTTCGACTATTTCCGGCGGCCAGCCGTATGCGGTGGCCGACCGTGAGGAATACGCGTCGCTGGCCCGGCTGCTGGACGACGTGGCCGCCGACTGGCGTGCCGCCTCCGCCGCATGGAGCGCCGCAGCATTAGAACTGGCACAGCATCAGGCAAGCCTGACCTGGTGCTCGTCGGCGACACCGGATGAAGGCACAACTGTCAGTCATTCTTCGTTGCCCTACGGCGCGCTCATCCAACGATGTTCCGACCTGTCGGTCGACTGCGCGACGATCGGCGAGGAATTGGACACCCTGTCGGCGCTGCTGGTGCGCGCGCACTCGCTGTACGAGGACAACGAGGCATGGGTGCGCCGTCTGGTGACCATGACGGTGACCGCGGCGGCCATCGTCGCACCGCAGTACACCGCACTCGGCACATATGCCGTGGCCAAGGCCGGCATCTTGACCGGTTCCGCCGCTGAAGGCAAAGACAACCGCATCTACGGGCTCACCTCGACGCAATGGGCGCAGGAAGGTTTGGTCCGAGGCGCCTCGGTATGGGTGAACGGTCTTAGACGGGCCTCGCTTCCCCTACTCAACACCGACCAGGGCTACGGCGTGGACGACGCGGCAGGATTTCTCGCCGCGGTAACCAAGCCGATTCAGGACGCCAAGCAAGGCGACGTCCTCACCGTCAGCGAAGTTATGGCAGAGGCTGTCGTGGTCAAGGAATCACATTCGGTGGCCGAATCGCTCGAAAACCTGCGTCGTCTCGCCGAAGAGCGGCTCGGCACCATCGATTTGGGGAGCAAGCTGATCTACGGCACGGTCGCCGTACAACGCTACCGGCACGCCGACGGATCATCCGCATGGCTGATCACCATTCCCGGCACGGACGGCGAACACGATTCCCCGTTCGACTGGCTGCAGAATCTGGAAATCATGTCGGACGACCCCGTGCAGCGCATGACCGGCGACAGTGCGCGTATGGTCGCAGAAGCGATGCGGCAGGCCGGCATCGGCGCCGACGAGCCGGTTGCGCTGATCGGACATTCGCAGGGCGGCATCGTCGCGGCGACGATCGCAGCCGATCTGGCCGACCAGTACAACATTCAGCATGTGATGACCGCCGGATCGCCGGTGGCCAACCATCCTATCCCGTCAACGACATGGGTGACGAGCATTGAAATGGACGACGAGCTGGTGGCGGCGCTCGACGGCGCACCTAATCCGTCAACCGACAACTGGCTCACCATTCGGGGCCATGCGACGCGCACCGACGTCACCTCGCAGGGCGAGGTCAGCTCGGACGGTTCATGCCTGCCCGGCAACGGGTTCTCGTCGTGGAGCCGCGGTTTCGCCGCCGAGGAAGTCAAAGGAGCCTCCGAAGACAAGGAGATCACGCATTGGCTCAAATACCATCAGGCCGCCTACAAGAACGCCTCCGATCTGGGGTCCCACGCCGTAAACGCACACGAGGAGCATTTCCGCCGGATCATTGACGGCACATTGGAGGAAACGCGCTACTATCAAGGCACCATGAGTCACACGCCGCTGCCGTCCACCGTCATGGCGCCGGACAGCGATCGCATAGACATGCAACGGTTCGACGAGTAGTCTCCTTCGGCGTGCGCTGCCGTGCGTTGCCGCAAACTCGCCGTCGTCGACTCATCGTTGCCGTTGCGTCCAGCCATCACTGCCGTCAATGGCCGGACGCGATGGCAAGAGACTCCGGATCCGACTGCCGTTGCAGGCGAATGACCAGCGAATACCGGCAGTCCGTGGCCAACCCGTCGCCGGCGGCATCGTCCCGCTGCAGTGCTGCGTCCAACCGCAGTCGCATCGCGCAGGCAAGGGATTGGGCGACGGCGAGGCCCAGACCTGATCCTTGCTTGCCGCGCGCATCGTCGGCCTGATAGAAGCGGTCGAACAGCCTGTCCGGGTCGAGATCGGCGGCGGTCCGCGCGGCAACGGGATTGGCGAACGCGATCACGCCGCCATGCTGGCTGATCGTCGGCGCACCGCTGCCGTGACGCAGTGCGTTCGTGACGAGATTGTCGACGATGCGCCGCAACGCGGTCCGATCCGCCTCCAACGTGAACAGTTCGTCATCAAAGTCGACGGTCGGCTCCCATCCGCGCTCCTCGAACTCGGGATAATGCCCGACGAGCACCTCGGCCACGAGCGGCTGCACGGCGACCGGTTCGAGATCGAGCGTGCGGTCGGGATCGTTCGCACGCGCATAAGCGAACAGCTGGTCGAGCAGTCCGCGCATGTCGTCCATGCGCTGCAACGCCGCCCGCAAATGACGTTCCCGCTCCGCATCCTGACCGGCACTCGACGCGGACGGGACTTCGCCGCCATCCCGGGCCGGGCGATTCCCGTCCATCGCCAGCTGAATGTGCCCCTGCGCGCCCATCAACGGCGTGCGCACATCGTGTGCGAGCGACGACAGGTCACGCTGGAACTCCTGCGTCTTGGCCATCGCAGCAATCCGCTCGGACTGGATCGCGTCCAGTTGCGCGTTGATCGCCCGAGCCAGTTCGCGGCTCGCCCCACCCGGCAATTCCACAACCAGCCGAGCATTGCTTCCCGCCGGCCGTTCACGCAGAAACCGCGCCATCCTCCGCATCTCGCGCCCATATAGCGCAGCCCCGATAGCAATCCCCGCAACCAGCCCGACCAGCAATCCCACCATCACCATGCCTTCATCCTACGTGTTGTCTTGATCACGTTTGTTCGGTTCCGACGTTGCCGCGTGGAGCAGGGATGTACCATTCCCGACACGCTCCGGGCCGCTCAGCCAAGTCATACGGTCGGAAACGGCACATCCCCGCTCCACGCTCCCTTGCGTACCATCGTCATGTTTGCGACAACTCAGCACACGTCGCGCCGGCGGTTGACGAGAAGCGCGGCGCCGGCGGACAGGACAATCCAGCCGGCGAAGCAGATCAGCGCGTGCGCCCAGACCGGTATGCCGAGCGATACGCCGCCGGCCGTCGTGGCAAACAGGCCGGCGCTGTCGGCGTACAGTTTCACGTTGTTCGACGGCAGCCACGGTGTCAGTTGGCCGAGCCACGGCATATACGCGGCGATCATCGACAGCACGATGTTCGTCAGAGATCCGATAACGCCCGCGCCGACGAGGACCGCAACGGCAACGCCGAACGCCTTGCTGCGCACGATCATCGCCAACGCGACGGCGATCAGCACGAACGTGGTCGTTCCCAATATTTTGAGGCCGCAGAATCCCAGGTAGGCGCCGATGCTCTCCGTATGGCGGAACCGGACGCCAAGCGCGAGACAGGACAGTTCCAAAGCGACGATCGCCACGATCGCATTCCATGCCGTCAGCAGGAATGACAACAGCAGACGGCTTGCGACGTATGGCGTCCGGCTGCGGCGTCCAGCGACGAGGTTTTTGACGAAGCCCGTATCCCAGTCATCCATCACGGCGAGCACGGCCAGCACGGCGACGCACATGGCCAGTATGGAGCCGCCGCCCATTCCCGAACTGGCCAGCATCGCGGTGTGCGAGTCCATCATGCGGGCGGTCGCCGCCAGTCCGGCGGTGGCGTTGGCCGTGACCGAAACGCCGTCCGTGTCGGTCTGCGCGGCTCCGGTGGCGGCGCCGAGCAGAATCAGCGTGGTGAGCAGGCCGGCGGTCAACAGGACGGACAGCGCGGTGACGATCCAGAATTTACGACCGTGAATGAGACGGTACAGGTCGGAACGCAACAGGTTGAACATCATCGGTTTCCTTCCGTGCGGGCGTCGTCCATGAGAGCGACGAAATAGTCTTCCATGTCGCGCGATTTCGCGGACAGTTCAAGGACGGTCTGGTTCGTTTCGTGCAGCAACCGCGAAACTTCGGCCGCGTCGAATCCGCCGGAGATGGTGATCGAACCGTCCGGTTCGGCGGCGAACCGCACCGGGGCGTCCGGATTGCCCGGCAGCCGGTCTTCGAGGATCGCGAGCGCGGTCGCAGTGTCGGCGGTGCGCACGGTGAGGCTTTCGCCGCATTCGGCTTGGACTTGTTCGGCGGTCATCTCGCGTACCATGTGGCCGTTCGCGATGACGCCGTAATGGGTGCACATGCGTTCGAGCTGGTCGAGGACGTGCGAGCTGACAACGATGGTGATGCCGCGCTGTTGGTTGAGCTGCACCAGATAGTTGCGCATGGTGCGTGCGCCTTCGGGGTCGAGGCCGTTGAGCGGCTCGTCGAGCAGCAGCAGATCTGGCCCGCCGACGAGAGCGAGCGCGAGTCCCAGCCGCTGTTTCATGCCAAGCGAGAAGCCGCCGGTCTTCTTGTGACCGGTATTGCCGAGTCCGACCTGATTGAGCAGGTCGCGGCAGACTGGCTTCGGGTCGACGACGCCGAGCACGAGCGCCTGCGTCATCATCGTGTCGAAGGCGCTCATGTGCGGCAGCAGGCCGGGGTTTTCGATGAGTGCACCGACGCGCTGTACTCCGACAGGCGTACGGGCGGTTCCATCATTCACGTTCCCAGCGTTCCCGAACAACGTGATCTCTCCGCCGTTCGGCATTGCGAGTCCGGCGATCATTTTCATCACAGTCGACTTGCCGGCGCCGTTCTTGCCGACGAATCCGTAGATCGCGCCCTGCGGCACGGTCATGTCGAAATGGTCGACTGCGCGTTTGCCGGCGTACCGTTTGGCGAGCGATCGTATGCGAATCGCATCCATAGCCGTTCCTTCCTTTTCGTTTCCTTGGATGATGCACTCATCGTATGGAACGGATCTTGCGCAACCATCGTGCAGCCATCACGCGAATCTTGCGAAAGTCTTGCGAAAGCGTGACGGCGCCGATCACGGGCCGGCTGGGCGTCGTCGTCCGTATGTTCGCGCGATCACGACGGCTGCGCGAACATACGGACAATTGAGGCGCCTGTGTCCTCCGTATGTTCGCGTCAATGCGCCGATCACGCGAACATACGGAGGATCCCCGCGCGACGACGCTCACACGTCGAGCTTGAAGCCGAGTCCCCAGACGGTTCTGACGTACGCGTCGGTGCCGGACGGTTTGAGCTTGGCGCGGATCTTGCTCACATGCGCGGTGACGGTGTTGTCGTCGACTATGTACGGCTCGTTCCAGCACAGTTCGTATACCTGCTGTTTGGTGAAGACCGTGTTGGGGTGCGCCATAAGCAGTTCGACGATGTTGAATTCGGTATTGGTGAGGGACACCGGCCGGTCGTCGATGGCGAACGTGCGCGCGGCGGGGTTGAGCGTCCAGCGGCCGGCGGTGAGAAGACCGGCATGATTGGCGTCTGCGGTCGCGGGATCGTGCGCTTCTCCGGTTGTCTGCGTCAACGTTGCATTCGTCGGCGAAGGTCGACGGACCGCACCGCCCTGCCCGTAGCCGCGGCCGCGCAGCTGGGCCTGGACACGCACGACGAGCTCGTCCAGGTCGAACGGTTTGACGAGATAGTCGTCGGCGCCGAGCTTCAGCAGCGATACGCGATCAGCTACGGCGTCGCGCGCTGAGATCACGATGATCGGCACGCCCGCGCCGCGTTCGCGCAGCATGGCGACCAACCGTTCGCCACTCAGTCCGGGCAACATAAGATCGGTGATGATGCAATCGTACGCACCGCATTCGCCGCCGCCATTGTCGTCCCGTGCGCCCGCGGAATCAGCGCCACGAGCCAGCAACAGCCGCGCCTCCGAACCGGAATATGCGGCCGTGCAGGAGAATCCGGCCTTCATCAGCCGCGTGCAGACCACTTCGTTGATGTCCGCATCGTCTTCGACCACCAGTATTCGCACATTGCCCATAGTCCCCTAAGCGTACAACCACCGGTTCTTGGCGTTTCCCGGCACGACACCGCCCGGTTCACGGCTGGAAGTACCCTAGAATCCATGAAGCTTACTGATATTTCCCCCGCAATCGCACTGACCCCGCTCGACGGCCGCTATCACAACGCCACCGCCCCGCTCGTCGAATACCTGAGCGAACCGGCCCTGAACCGCGAGCGCATGCGCGTCGAGGTCGAGTGGATGATCCTTCTGGCGAACGGCTTCGATGGCAACGGTAACCAGCCGATCGTCGACGGCGTCAAGCCGTTCACCGACGCTGAGAAGGCGTTCCTGCGCGCGATCCCCGAGGATTTCGGCGCCGAGGGCATCAAGCAGCACGCCGCGCATGAGGCCGTCACCCATCACGACGTGAAGGCCGTGGAGTACTACATCGACGACCAGATCGACAAGGCCCCGGCCGAGCTCGCGAACATCAACGACGCGCTCAAGACCCTCGTGCACTTCGCCTGCACGTCCGAGGACATCAACAACCTGTCGATCGCCCGTTGCGTGAAGAACGCGATGGAACATGTCTGGACCCCGGCGTTCAAGGAGATCATCGACCATCTGGCCATTAAGGCCGACGAGTACCGCGACAAGGCGCTGCTGAGCCTCACCCACGGCCAGCCGGCCACGCCGACCACGCTCGGCAAGGAGCTCGCCGTCTACGTCTACCGCCTCAACCGCCAGCTCAAGCACATCGAGAACCAGGAGTATCTGGGCAAGATCAACGGCGCAACCGGCACGTTCGGCGCTCATCTGGCCGCCTGCCCGGACGTCGACTGGATTGCCGTCTCGCGCGAGTTCGTCACAAACCGCATGGGCCTGACCTGGAACCCGCTGACCACGCAAATCGAATCCCACGACTGGCAGGCCGAACTGTATTCGACCGTCTCCCACGCGAACCGCATCATGCACAACCTGTGCGTGGATGTGTGGATGTACATCTCGCGCGGCGTGTTCGCGCAGGTGCCGGTCAAGGGCGCGACCGGCTCGTCCACGATGCCGCACAAGGTCAACCCGATCCGTTTCGAGAACGCGGAGGCGAACTTCGAGATCTCCTGCTCGCTGCTCGACACCCTGTCGGCCACGCTGGTGGAGTCCCGTTGGCAGCGCGATCTGACCGATTCGACCACGCAGCGCAATATCGGCTCCGCGCTCGGCTACTCGCAGCTGGCCCTGTACAACCTGATGGGCGGCCTCAAGTCTATTCACCCAAACGACCACGTGATCTCGCGCGAGCTTGACGAGAACTGGGAGGTGCTCGGCGAGCCGATCCAGACCGCCATGCGCGCCTGCGAGCTGCGCGGTCTGCCGGGCATGGACAAGCCGTACGAGAAGGTCAAGGAGCTCATGCGCGGCCACACGATCGACCGAGAACAGGTCGAGCAGTTCATCGACCAGCAGTCCTTCGATCCCGAGACCGCGGCGCGCCTGAAGGCGCTCACCCCGGCCACGTACACGGGAGTCGCAAGCAAGCTGGTCGACTTCGACCGCTGACCCTCCACATAACCGCACACACCTATCGCAAAGGGTTCCGATGAACAGTCAGGAACATGCGACCGATTCCGCCGACGAGCGCACCGTCTCGCCGGCGGAATCGCGTTTTACGCACCAAATCACGCCGGACGCCGAGCACGACGATCCGAATCACCCGCACATCAACGACGTGCCACCGAAGCGCATCCACGACGTCGGCGACCTGTTCCGCGCCATTCTCGCCGTACTGCTCGCCGCCGTCGCGATGCTGTCGTCCGTATATCTCAACGGCATCACCACCGGAGTCGAATCGGACGCGCACACGGCCGGCCGGGCGCTCACCTGGATGGTCGACCTGCCCACGACGATGCTGCAGCAGCTGGCGATCGTCGTGATCGTGGTGATGGTGTTCGCCCAGATGCTGGTCAGCCGGGAATGGGTGCAGTCGGTGATCGCGATTCTCGCCATGTTCGGCGGATATGCGGCCGCGTGGGGCATTTCGCTGGGCGTCACGGCGATCGGCAACGAGCGTCTGCTCGCCGCGCTCGGCTCGCCGAACGCATGGTTCGGAGCCGGCCTGTTGCCGGGATTCTATGCCGGTTCCGCGGCGCTGCTGACGGCCGCCGGGCCGCGGCGCACCCGGTCAACGGTCAAATGGGGCTGGAACGTACTGTATACGGTGGGCGCGCTGCTGGTGCTCCTGTCCGTGAATTCCGTGGCGGGCGTGCTGGTTTCCTTCGCCGCGGGCCGCCTAGTCGGCATGCTGCTGCGCTTCACCGTCGGCACCAAGAACCAGGGCGTATGGGGCGAAGGACTTGTGCAGGCGTTGGCCGGCGTTGACCTGCACGTCACGTCGCTGGAACGGCGTCTGGATACTATCGCCGCTTCGCACAGCACGTTGAAAACGACGCTGGACGACGATCTGGTCGAAGGCTCCCGACTGTATGACGCGACCGACGACCGCGGTCGGCATTTCGCCGTGTCCGTACTCGACAGCCAAGTGCGTACGGCCGGCTACGTCAAACAGCTGTGGCAATGGATCCGGTTCACGGGCGTGTCCATGCGGCGCGACCGTTCGCCGCGAGAGGCGACGCAGCATCACATGGCGATGATTCTCGGCCTCAAGAACAGCGGATTGCCGACACCGCGCGTGTACGGCGTGGCCGACACCGGCGAGTCGTCGATCCTCGTGTTCCAGGGCGCGGACGCGATGAGCGAATGCAACCTGCACACGCTGACAGACGACGACGCGGTCGCGCTCATGCGCTTCCTGTCCGTCGCGAACCGGCGCGGCTACACGCACCGGCGCATCACGCCGGACACGCTGGCGCGATTGGAATCGGGCACGCCGATCATCGCCGGCTGGCAGAACGGCGACGACGCGAGCACGGCCGCGAACGTGGCGCTCGATCAAGTGCAGCTGCTCACCCTGCTCAGCACGCTGATCGGCCCGGAAAGGGCAGTGGCCGCCGGCAGCCATGTGTGGGGCGCCGACACGCTCGTCGCGCTCACGCCGTTCGTGCAGAAGGCCGCGATTCCGGCCGGAACACGCGCGCTCGACGAGTGGAACAAGCATACGCTCGACGATCTGCGCGCCCGGCTGCGCGCGCTCGCTCCCGACGACACCGTTGAATCGATGGAACCGGTGAAGCTGTCCCGGTTCAGCCTGCGCTCGTTCCTCGGCATCGCGTTGCTCGTGGTGGCGGTGTCCGTGGTGTTCACGCAGCTCAAGCCGGACGAGGTCATCGCCGCCGTGAAAAACGCGAATCCGGAAATGGCGGTCGTCTGCCTGCTGCTCGGCCTCGTGGCGTGGCTCGGCTCGGCGCTCGAACTCGGCGCGTTCATCGACCGCGACAAACGCAACACGGTTGGCATCATCATGTCGCAGGTGGCGCAGAGCTTCGCGATGATCTCCATGCCGGCCGGCGTGGGACCGGCGTTCGTCAACCTGCAGTTCCTGCGCAAAAGCGGCTACCGCACCACGCCGGCGACCGCGATCATGGGCGCAAACCTGGTCGTCTACTATGCCGGCACCGTGCTGCTCATGCTGCTGCTCGGCCTGTTCACCGGCAGCGACGCGATCAGCGGCATGATCCCGACGAACACGCTGGTCATTCTGCTCGGCGTAGCGCTGATGGCGCTCGCGATCGCGCTGATGATTCCGCCGGTGCGCCGTCTTGCGGCGGAGAAGCTGCTGCCGTTGGTGAAAACGTACGCGCGGCAGTTGGTCGACGTCCTGTCCGATCCGAAGCGGCTGACGTTGAGCGTCGTCGGCATGCTGATTCTCAACGTGGCCACCGGGCTCGGCTTCTGGGTGGCGCTGCTCGCGTTCGGGCACATGACCAATCCGATCGAGACGCTGTTCATGTTCCTGCTGGCCAATGCGATCGGTTCGGCCATGCCGACGCCAGGCGGCCTCGGCGGCGTGGAGGCGGCGCTGGCGTTCGCGTTCGGCGCGGTGGGTGTGCCCGCGGGCGTGGCGTTGTCGGCCACGCTGCTGTACCGCGTGGTGTTCTACTGGCTGCGCATTCCGCTCGGCGCGGCCGCGATGCGCTGGCTGGACCGGCGCAACCTGATCTGAATGCGCTCCGGATGCGGCCTGGGTACAGCCGTATCCGGTCCGTATCCAGCCTCAATGTGAGATGAACACAATCCGGACACGATCGAACATGATCGAACGGCAGCAACGGCCGAACCAACCCCGATTTTGGGATAAAAACCTGCGAAAACCGTTGGAAAATGCGGTATTTGGCACTATCGTGCGCTATTATTCAGTATGAACCTGTGGTGAGGCCGACCTAAGTAGGCCCCACCCCTGACCCAAGAAGGATGCTTTATGGCATACAACAAGTCTGACCTCGTCTCGCAGATCGCTCAGAAGTCCAACCTGACCAAGGCTCAGGCCGAGGCTGCCGTCAACGCTTTCCAGGAAGTGTTCGTTGACGCCATGCGTTCCGGCGAGGGCCTGAAGCTGACCGGCCTGTTCTCCGCCGAGCGTGTCAAGCGTGCCGCCCGCACCGGCCGCAACCCGCGCACGGGCGAGACCATCGAGATCCCGGCGACCTACGGTGTGCGCATCTCCGCCGGCTCCCTGCTGAAGAAGGCCGTCACCGAGTGACGCTTGCCCCTCGAGGCGTAATGACAAGCCCCCGACCATAGATGGTCGGGGGGCTTCGTTTTTGTGTCGCCGGTCATCTCACGGCGCGGTCGCGGCCAGCACGATCACAGCGCGGCCATCAGCCGCTCGTAGTCCTCGGACGGATCAGCGTCGAACGGGTCGAGCATCACCGCCTCACGGTGTTCCGGGCTGGTCAGCGTCAGCCGCGTCCAATCGCAGGCGAACTGGGCGCCGGCGTCGAGCGCGGCGGAGACGAATCGTCCGCGCAACGCGGCGCGCGTGTCGACCGGCGGTTCAGTGAGCGCGCGCTGCGCGTCATCGTCATTCAGTAGCCGGATCATCATGCCGCGTCGCAGCAACGCGTCATACACCGTGCCGGACGCGATATCGTGATAGTCCATGTCGAGCTGCGTGAGCTTGGACTGGGCGATCATGCCGCCCTTGCGCGCGTGCAGAGCTTCGAACAGACGCAACTTGGCCGCCCAGTCGATACGGTCGGCGAGCCGTTCGCCCTGCCCGGATTCCAGCAGTTCCAGCACCTGCCGCCATTCGTCGACGGTGCGTTCCATGTCGCTGGTGTCGACGTCCGACTCGCCCTCCAGCGTACGGTGATCGGCCATGAACCGTTCGACGATGCGCAGGTATCCGCGCTGAATCTCGATCGCGGTGAGCTCCCGGCCATCGGCCAGACGCAGCTTCGCCGTTCGGCAGGTCAGGTCGCGGCTGACCGCGCGGTTCGCCTCGCCGGGATCGGCCAGCGCGAACGCCTCGCAGCCGGACGGTCTGCCAAGACGCGCCGCCTCCTCGATCGCACACAGCACCAAATGCGTGACGGCAAGCTTTATGCGCGTGGCCCACTGCGAGCGGTTGGAGTCGCCGATGATGACGTGCAGGCGGCGGAACTCCTCCGGATCAGCGTGCGGTTCGTCACGCGTGTTCACCATGGGACGCGAGCGCGTGGTCGCAGAGGAAACAGCCTCGTCGAGATAGTCGGCGCGCTGCGTGATCTCGAATCCCTCGTCGGTGACGCGGCCGGCGCCCGTGTACAGTTGGCGCGTGATGAGGAACGGCAGCAGTTCGTGCTCGACCTGTTCGAGGGACACGTAGCGGCGCACGAGATAGTTTTCGTGGCAACCGAACGAGTGCCCGGCCGAATCGGCATTGTTCTTGAACACGTGCACGCGCAGGCCGTCGCCGTAGCCGGAGTCGCGCAGCTGCTGCTGCGCCTGCGCGGCGAGCCGACGCATGACCAGTTCGCCGGCCATGTCCTGTGCAAGCGCGTCGATCGGGCGGCGCGCCTCGGCCGTCGCGTATTCGGGATGCGAGCCGACGTCCAGATACAGCCGCGAACCGTTGGCGAGATACGTGTTCGTGGAGCGGGAGCGGGAGACGATCGGACGGAACATGGTCATGGCGACCTGTCCGGCGTCCACTGGCCGACTCGCGCCGGTCACGGACACGCCGTATTCGGTTTCCACGCCGAAAATGCGCGCGAATCCCTCGAATTCCGGAGATCGTTCGACGCTCGCGCCCGGGCCGCTGTTGCCGCTGTCGCGCAGCTGCGGCATCACTCGCCGCCCTTCTGCACGAAGCTCGACACGTACTCCTCGGCGTTGGTTTCCAGCACGGATTCGATGTCGTCGAGCACCGAGTCGAGCGCGTCGCCGGCCGTTTCGGCGGCTTCGGCCTTCACTTGGCCGACGTTCTGCTCGTCCTGCGCGGCGGCATTCTCCTGCGCGTGCGCCTGTGCGAATTCCTGAGGCATGGTGGTCCTCCCCTGCTGCTCATCCAATAACAACATGCTCCCCGCGATCGGACGATCACAGGGAGCATTCACGTACGGTCACTGCACGATCATAACCGCATCGACGTGCGCGCAGCGCGCCGTCAGTGCAGGTATGGACGCAGTTCGTCGATGATCAGGCCGTTCGAGGCAACGATGTCGTTCTCACGGCGCCAGTGCACCAAGCCGCCGCTCCACGTGCGCAGCTTGGCCTGCGCCTCCCAGCACACGACGGCGCCCGCGGACACGGCGGGTACGTCCCAACGGTGCAGGTTCGGTTCGAAGTACGCGTCGTACGTGCCGTCGGCGACCTTGCACAGGTCGAGCGAGGCCGGGCCGACGCGCTTGATGTCGGCGGGCTTGCCGGCGATCGCGCTCACCACGTTCAGCGCACGCTTCGACTCCTCGGACACGTACGACATGCCGTAGCTGACGACGGAGCCCTGCAGATGCTCGGTGGTAGAGGGCATGATCTTCTCGCGCTTGTCGCCGATCTGCGTCTTGCGGATGCGGATCGCGCCCTGTCCGCGGGCCGCCAGATAAGTGACACCGAGGGCGGGCGCGTGCACAACGCCGACGATCGGCTGCGCGGAGCCCTCCTCGTTGAACTCGAACAGGGAGACGGTGATGGCCCATTCGGGCATGTTACGCGTGTAGTTGATGACGCCGTCGATGTTGCCGACGCACCAGTAGCGCTCCCCCGGCTGGCACTGTTCGGGACGGTCCTCCCAACGGCCGTTGAAGTTGTCAATGTAGGACAGGCGGTTCATGATGAACCGCGACAGGCGGTCGTCCACGTCAAGCGAAGACTGTTTGGTGGGTGACAGGTCAATCCCCTTCAGGTCTCGCGGGTTGAGCTGGTCGGTGAGCGCGTGGCGGCCGGCGTCCTGCGCGATGCGCGCCACTTCGAGTGCAAGCTGTCTCAGTTCCATCGTCATGTTCCTCGGTTTCCTCGGTTGTCTCAGCGGTGCGCTGATAGTGCGGTTTCGTCTGTCTGTTCTCGCGCGGCGGAATTCCGGGGATTCCGAAGAATCAATCCGGTGATTGGCCGCGCGGTACGCGTCATGGCGTCGTGTGCTGAGCAGAATTTTACCGAGGAAATGTGATGTTTTCGTCCGCAGCCGTAACGATTCCGGTAGCCGAGTCAGATTCGTCCACAAAGCGTTCACATGCCGCGCGGCCGAAGCCCAGCGGATCGGACATGTCAAGCGTGAGCAGGTCGGACGCTCTTTCGGCCGGCCGGCTCGCATTGCCGTACGCGTCGAATGCGGCGTCGCCGAGCGGCGAAGCGTCGGCGTGCCGGCGCACGGTCAGATGCGACCACGAGGCGGCAACGACCTGTTCGGGATACCGGTTCACGATCGCGGCGCGCAGCCACGCACGCGTGTCCTCCGGCGCATGTTCGGCCGCCGCGTGCACGTCGGCGTCCGTCGCAACCCGTTCCGTGTGCGCGGCGAGCTTGGCGAACACACTATGCGCCGGGTCGAGCGCGGCCCAGCTCAAATCGATGGCGGCGAGCCGCGGATCGGACCAGTCGAGCGAACCCTTGCGGCGCATTTTCTCAAGCAGCTGCCATTTGAACAGCCATTCGAGACGCCCCGCTTCGGCAGCCATCGTCAGGCGCGCGTCATCGTCGGCATGGCGTATGGCGGCCGTGTCGGCGAGCGCCTGTCCCCACATCGCCATGATCGAACGCGTCGAACGGTCCGGCCATGCGGGCTCTCCGGTCGTGTCGGTGCCGTGGATCATCGCCGCGGCGGCGTATACGGCGGAACGCAAAGTGACCTGCATCAGCCACGCGGTTGTTTCCCCGCCGTTCGCGAGCGGCAGCGGCCGGGCGAGCGTCAGGTCGTGCGACACGTCGTGCATAGCGGCGACCGGATCGGCGAGTTCGAGCTGGTCGAGCAAAGCGGACAGGTTGAATCCGGCTTCGTCGGCGTGTTCGGCGAGCCACAGCAGCATGGACGTGACGCCGAGCTTGAGCGCCTGCGGCACGTCCATGCGGTTCGCGTCGCCGACGATGACATGCAGGCGGCGGAATCGCGACGTGCTGTGCGATTCGTCGCGCGTGTTGATGATCGGCCGGTCGAACGTGGTCTGCAGGCCGATTTTCATGTGGACGTAGTCGGCACGCTGGGACAGCTGGTAGCCGGCCGTCTCGCTTTTCTCGCCGATGCCGACGCGGCCCGAGCCGGTGTAGATCTGCCGCGAGACGAAATGCGCGGTCATGAGCCGCGCGATCACGTCGAACGGCACGGCGCGCTCGGTCATGTAGTTTTCGTGCGTGCCCCAGCTGGCGCCCTTGCCGTCGACGTTGTTGCGGTGCAGCACGATCGGCGTGCCGGTCGCCTCGGACGCGCGGCGCGCGGCGGCGAGCATGACGAGGTCGCCGGCGTGGTCGTAGCGCACGGCTTCGAACGGGTCGCAGGTTTCGGGCGCGGAGTATTCGGGGTGCGCGTGGTCGACGTACACGCGGCCGCCGTTGGGCGCGATCACGTTGACGATGTTGAGCTGGGGCGCGTCGGTGAGCATGTCGGGACGTGCGGCGGCGCGTTCAAGACGGGTGCCGCGTGCGTCGTTGACCGGGTCCTCCTGCCGATAGTCCCAGCGGATGCGCGCGCGTGCGCCGTCGGCGGCCGCGCCGACCACGTCGAACGACAGCTGCACCGGGTTGGCCCGTTGTCCGTCGGCGCGGGAGACCGCGTATTCGGTTTCGGTGCCCATGACTCGTTTCACGCTCATGCCGTGTCTGCTCCCGTTCATTATTGGTGTGATGACGTAATGATGATATTGCATGATGACGTTGCCACACGATTATTGCATGCGATTGCATTGCGTATTGGCGCGCGATCGGTTCGGGCCGTCCGCTCTGCCCGCCGGCCTGCCAACCTGGCCGAGCGGGAACGGTCGAGACTATTCGGAAGTCTCCTCCGCCGGCCGGATGCGCACGATGCGCCCCGCGTCCATGCCGTTGACGCGGCTCCACTGCTCCGGATCGGCGTCGAGCACCGAGTCGCGCGTCTCCACGAACTCGTCCCCGACCGCCGCGCCGATCATCGCGGCGTTCAGCGCGACCGGCGAACCGGAGACGATCGACGCCTTGACGGCCTTGGTTTTGGCCCGGTCGACGATGTTCTTGAGCATCGCGCCGGACGCCACGTCGGCGAGATGCACGGCCGTCCAAACGCCCTGATCGTTCATCACGTCGCACAGGTGGCGATGGCCGTCGCGCGCGTACGCGTCGTCGACGAGCGCCTGCGTCAACGCGTCCGCGTCCGTGCCTGCTTCGAGCGGCAGGTCGTCGGTCAGATAGTGGCGCACGATCGAGATCGCCTGTTCCGCACCCGGCCGGTCGATGTGGATCTTCACGTCGAGTCGTCCGGGACGCAGCACAGCCGGGTCGATCATGTCGATGCGGTTGGACGCGCCGATCACCATGACGTTGTCAAGCCGCTCCACGCCGTCCAGCTCGGCCAAGAACTGCGGCACGATCGTCGTCTCCACGTCCGAGGAGACGCCGGAGCCGCGCGTGCGCAGCAGCGAGTCCATTTCGTCGATGAACACGATGACGGGCCGGCCGTCGGCGGCGCGTTCGCGCGCGCGCTTGAAGATCAGACGGATCAATCGTTCGGATTCGCCGACGTACTTGTTGAGCAGCTCCGGGCCCTTGACGGACAGGAACACGCCGGCGCCCGCCCCCGAGCCGGCCGCGAGCGCGTGCGCGACAGCCTTGGCGATCAGCGTCTTGCCGTTGCCGGGCGGACCGTACAGGAGTACGCCCTTGGGCGGGTTCAGATCGTAGCGTTCGAACAGCGCGCGGTGCAGGAACGGCAGCTGCACGGCGTCGCGGATGCGTTCGATCTGCTCGTCGAGACCGCCGATGTCGTCAAACGTGACGTCCGGCGTTTCCTCGAGCACGAGGTCGGCGTCGTTGGTTTCGGGCAGGAGTTCGAGTGCGAAGCGCACGGACGGGTCGACAGTGACACGGTCGCCCGCGTTGATCGCGGCGGCGGACGCGGACGCGAGCGCGCCGGCGCGGCGGACGAGCTGCGGGTTGCCGCTCGCGTCGGCGACGACGAGCCGGCCGTCGTCGAGCGTTTCCTTGACCGTGCGGATCATGCCGAGCGTGTCGGTGCCGCGCTGTTCGACGAGCACCATGTTTTCGTTGAGCATGACGGTCGCACCGGCAGTGAGCCGGGCCGCGTTCACGTTGGCGGCGACGGGCACGACGAGCCGGCGCGTACCGTTGAGGATTTCGGCGCTGGCATGCTGGACACCGTCCTCGTCGATGCGCGACGAGTCGACCTTGACCATGGTGGCGAAGGTGAGCGGCGGCTGGGCGAGCTGGGTCAGCTGCGACTTCGCCTTGGCGAGCTCCTTGCTCGCCCGGGTGAGCGCCTGGGCGAGCGCGTGGTTCTTCTCCATCAGGCGGTCGTTGAGTTCCGCCAGTTCCTCGGGCTCTTCGCTCATGATCATCCCTTCCGGTTGCGTTGCGCTACCATGCTACGGATCTTGCGCGCGGCGAGCACGGCGATGACCACGATGAAGACGGCGATGACCACGTCCTCGAACACGCCGAGCGCGCCGAGGATCGAACACCACCGGTCGCCGAGCAGGTAGCCCGCGGAGACGAGCACCGTGTTCCACACGGCCGAGCCGAGCAGCGTCCAGCCGGAGAACTGCAGGAAGTTCATGCGGTTAAATCCGGCGGGAATGGAAATGAGCGAGCGAACGACGGGAATCACGCGGCCGAGCAGCACCGACCAGGTGCCGTACCTGGTGAACCAGTCGTTGGCCTTGTTCACGTCCTTGCGGCTCACGCCCGGAATCACGTCGGCCGCGCGGTGGATGCGGTGCAGCCCGACCCAACGCGAAACGCCGTAGAGCGCCCATGCACCGAGCAGCGAGCCGACGGTGGCCCAGACGATCGCCTCGGCGAGGTTCAGCGTGCCGCGCGCGGCGGTGAAGCCAGCCAGAGGCAGGATCACTTCGCTGGGGATGGGAGGGAAAATCGATTCGAGGGCGATGGCGAGCGCCACGCCGAGTCCGCCGACCGTTTCCATAAGGGAGACGAGCCAGTCGGTGATCGCGCCGATCAGGCCGGTTTCGCCGGTGGTGCACACGGGGATTTCGGAGGCTGCGAGCAGTGTTCCGGGAAAAGTCATAGGGGTCATTGTCCCAACGTTTTTCGACAATCGGTGGCATGTGCAGCGAAACCTTGCAAGACCTTGACACCCGCGACGGCGACTGTCGCGGCCGTTCCGACGCGCCGGTCGCGGTTGCGCGGTCCGGCGCCGCGGGCGCGCCGTCCCTGTCCCGTCCCGGACTGCTGGTGATGGACGTGGATTCCACGCTGATCGACGAGGAGGTCATCGACGAGCTGGGCGCGGCGGCCGGCTGCGGCGAGCGCATCGCCGCGGTGACGGAGCGGGCGATGCGCGGCGAACTCGATTTCGCGGAGGCGCTGCGCGCACGTGTGGCCCTGCTGGAGGGTCTGCCGGATTCGATATTCGCGCAGGTGCACGATGCGCTGCATTTCACGACCGGCGCGCTCGATCTCATCGGCGTGCTGCACGCGCACGGCTGGAAGGTGGGCGTGGTGTCCGGCGGTTTCCACGAGGTGGTGGACATGCTCGCCGCGGACGCGAAGCTCGACCATTGGATCGCGAACCGTCTGGAGGTGAAGAATGGCAGGCTGACGGGCCGCGTGCTCGGCGAGATCGTCACCAAGGACGTGAAACTGCGCTCGCTGCGCGCGTGGGCCGAGGAGCTGGGCGTGCCGATGGCGCAGACCGTGGCGGTCGGCGACGGCGCGAACGACATTCCCATGATCCGGGCCTCCGGCCTCGGTGTCGCGTTCTGCGCCAAGCCGAAAACGCGCGCCGCCGCTCCGCACGCGATCAACACCCGCGACCTGCGCCTCGTCCTCGACCTCCTACGTCCGTGATTCCGGTCTGTGAATCCAAGCCTTGCCTTGGACCGCGAATGACACGGCGATTGGTTTCACACCGTCATATCTGTATCGGCTGCGGCTCGGCATGATTCCGCTGGTGTCTTGATCGTCTTTTCAATGCTCAATGTCGTGGGCATTGTGGGCATAGACGGTACATCGACACATGCTCGTGGGCATGGGCGGTATACGAACGCGCGAAAATGGGCCCGTTCCTGTACCACCCATGCCCACGATCCCGTACACGGTCGGGTTATACCCACGATCAATGACCGCAAATGGTTAGGTTATGCCCACGATCGGAATCCCCTCTGCCGATAGAATCGGCGGGGAACACCGGTATTGTCCCGTCTATGCCCACAGCCGACATTGCCGGCAAGAATCTGCTCGGCGTCGTAACAATAAACGCCGAACATCGCATGGCGTGAACGACCACGTCAGCGCGTGAACACGGAATAGTCGCCAAGCGCCACCGAAGGCCGCATCTCGGTGTAATCGGCATAGTCGATGCACGCGCGCATGTATTCGTTGTGCTTCAAATCCAGCGGATTTTGACTTTCCTTGAACGTTTCAAACGCCTTTTCGCGGTCGTCATAGATCACGTACACATACCCGTACAGGCCACCTGGTTCCTCGTTCAGGAACCAGGATTCGATGTGCGCGCCCTCCGCGGGCATCGTCGCATTGCCTTCCTCCAGATGATCGCTGAGGTACTGGAACCATTCGCGGGCCAGTTCCTCCTTGCCGGGTTTGATATGGAATCGATCAAGTGATGTATACATGTGCTCTCCTTTTCGCGGCGCATACGGTCACGTAACCGCACCGACTTTCCCAGCTCCCCCAGACAGTCCCCAGACAGAGCACAAGGGGTATTTCGTATTGTGTCGTGCATGCAGAGGTTGAGGCCCTGCCGCTCGTGCCGGCGGTCACGCGATGGCAAATCCCTTGATTTTTCCATCGCGTTATGCAGGCAGCAAGAGCAAAACCTCATTCCTTCGCGTATGGACGGTCACGGGATGGTGTTCATATGGTGATCCGCCGTCGTGTGCCCACGAGTAGAGGTCACACGATGGCAAAAAGGGCGACTGTGCCATCGCGTGACCAACCGCATGCTCATGGGATGGGAAAAGGGATTGTTGTGCCATCGCGTGACCGGTGAACCGGTAAAAACAAGGTCACACGATGGAAGCGTTACGCGGTGTGCCATCGCGTGACCGCTCCCGCGCGCAACGCATGGTCACACGATGGAGAAAGTCCGTAACATTCCGCCTCGTGACCGATCGATGGAGCGCTCATGACCGTGCGATCCCTAGTACAGGGCGTGGTTGCACTCAGTAAACGACTGCGCGGCATATGGTGGTATCGCGGGTTGCGAGCAGTAGACTGCGGCAGTGGACGTATGCCTGTTATATCGGATGCCCAATCGTGCGAACGATTCCGACGCCATTGACTCTCATCCTCGCGTATACGCGCCGTACAATGAGAAGAGCTCCGCACCCGGCAATGATGATCATGGCCCCGTTCGTTGTTCAACGGACGGGACCGCAACGTTATGAATATGAAGGCGTCACGCGCAGTGGGCGGTGGAGGCGAGGCGGGCGCCGCGTGCCCAGTCGGCGGCCTTCATGGCCTTCTTGCCCTGCGCCTTGACTTCGAGCAGTTCGAGCGGATCGGACAGGGTGCCGACCCACACGTTCTTCTTGCCGGCGTGCAGCATGCCCGCGGCGAGGTCCTTCGGCGCGTTCGGGTTGTCCATGTCGGCGGGCTGCGCGCGCAGCACGTGCAGCACGGTCGGTTCCGTGCCGTCCTCGTCGTCGGCGTGCAGTTCGCACCATGCGCCCGGGTTCGGCGTGCAAGCGCGGATTTGGCAGTCCACGTCGTTGACGGGCGCGTCGAACACGATGTGCGCGTTCTCGACGGTGATCTTGTCGGCCTTCGGATAGTCACCCTCCTGCTGGGCGACGGCGGCCGCGCGTCCGGCCTCGACGGCCTGCATGGCGCGCACGAGCACGCTCGAACCGCTGTCGGCGAGACGGGCGAGCAGTTCGCCGGCGGTTTCGTGGCGGCCGATGTCGGTGCCGCACTGGGAGACGATCGGGCCGGCGTCCATCGCGCGCGTGATGCGGAACACCGTCACGCCCGTGGACTTGTCGCCGGCCCAGATGGAACGCTGCACGGGGGCGGCGCCGCGCCATTGGGGCAGCATGGAGAAGTGCAGGTTGTACCAGCCGAGCGGCAGCGCGTCGAGCACTTCCTGGCTGAGGATCTTGCCGTAGGCGACCACGGCGGCGGCCTGCGCGCCGGTGGCGGCCAGCTCGTGCACGAAGCATTCCTCTGACGGGTCGGATTCGATGACCGGCAGGTCGAGTTCGAGCGCGGCCTGCTTGACCGGGTTCGGGGTAAGCTTGCGGCCACGGCCGACGGGCGCATCGGGGCGGGTGAGCACGGCCACGATCTCGAAGTGCTCGGTGTCGGTGGCCAGCGCGCGTAGCGACGGCACGGCCACGTCAGGGCTACCGGCGAACAGGATTTTCAGCATGGTGTCCTTCCTCACTATCTCACGTTGTCATGCGACGTCTCGCATTGCCGCGCGATGACGGGCGGTGTCCCGCCGCATCAAGCGTCACAGCGTCGCATCAAGCATTGCGGACTTTCCCGAAGGACGCCCGCGAAGTACGATTCGCATCGCGATTCACGCATCCGCCCGACCGCGAGCAGTGCAACGACGACATACTACTCCCTGCCGCGCCCCATACGGCCCGAGCATGGTCCGCAAACGGAACCGCGAACGGACGACCGCGCACGGCCCGTGCATGGAACCGCATGCGCATATGCGTGCGGCCGCAAACCGTACCGGCTGCCGCCCGCCGGCTACTGCACGGCGGGGATGTTCACGCCCTGCGCGATGAGGATTTCGCGCAGCTTGCGCGAGTCGGAGAAACGGATGCCGCGGATGCCGGCCTCGTTCGCGCCGACGATGTTCATGGCCTTGTCGTCGATGAAGATGCTGGTTTCGGCCTTGATGCTGAAGTCCTTGAGCGCCGCCTCGTAGATCTCCTTATGCGGCTTGCGCAGCTTGACGAAGCCGGAGACGAGCTTGCCGTCGAGCTGCTGGAGGATCTTGCAGTTCTCCTCCGCGCAGTGGAACAGTTCCTTCTCCCAGTTCGACAGACCCCACACGCCGATACCGGCGGCCTTGAGATCGTTGACGAGCACGCGCATGCCGGGCACGATGCCGGTGAGCGAATCCTCGAAGTTGTCGACGTAGTACTGCAGAATGTCAGCCCACTTGTCGCCGTGGGTCTTACGCATCCACGCGACGCCTTCGGCGGGCGTGGCGCCAGCGTCCATGAGGTCGTTGCCGTCGTAGAAGCCGGACACGTCGTTGTCGAGGAACTGGTCGATGGTCTCCTGGCTGTAGCGTGCGATGAGCGCGGCGGCCGGATCCCAGTAGATAAGCACGTTGCCGAAGTCGAAGATCACGTCGGTGATCGGCTTGCCCGCGGCGGAGGCGGCGTTGCCGTCCGCCATGAGCACGTCGTGTTCCATGTTCGGCTCTCCCGGCCAACCCTTCATATGGTCCTCCATTCCAACCATGAACGTCGGTATGTTCCACGGCTATCGTCCCACGCCGCGCCGACCGGACGCGCGCGCTTCGGCCGCGGCGGATGAACGCGACGCGACGGCACGGCGAATCGTGGACGTCGATCGGATCGGATGTCAGATCAGGTCCTTCGGATCGAGCCGGAACCGCAGCTCCCCCGGCTCGCGCGCGGCGACGTGCCGGGCGACGATCGTGCGCAGCCGGATCGCCAGTTCGGCCCTGCGCGACTGGGCGACACGCACCACGGCCTTGACGCGATCCGCCGTGTCGGCGAATTCGCGCGCGTTCACGGTGGGCGGCTGCGGGATCGGCACGGGGCCGAGCATGGCCGGCATGTCCTCGCCGCCGACGTTCACCGTGCCCCACTCGCCGCCGGGCAGCGCACCGAGCCGCTGTATGGCCTGCATCACCGTGTCTCGTCGCCCCCACACGCAGGCGGCCGCGAGCACGGGCGGCAGGCCGGTCTGTGCGCGCTCCTCGATCTCCTTGGCGGCCAGCAGCCGCGAGTCCCAGAGCATGAGCGACTGGGCGATCACCGGATCGGTTTCGCCGATGAGCAGCCCCTGTCCGCCGCGTGATCGGGGCGCGCACAATGCCATCGATCGCATCCAGTTGGCCAGCGCGTCCGGCCGCGCGTCCACACCGGGCGCGTACAGGCTGGTCCACGCGTCGAGGATCGCCACGGCCCGGTATTCGCGGCCCGCGGCGCCGTCATTGCCGTCGACCGGCAGCACGCGCGGCTCGCAGCCGGGAGTCGCGATGACGATCTGCGGCCGGCAGGGGGATCGTGTCGACGAGTCCGCGCGGCTGGCTGCGCGACGAGACGACGATCGGCACGCCGCGGAACAGTCCGGCGAGTTCCTGCGCGGTGCCGGCCGCGCCGACGCGCACGACGCGCAGCCGGTCGCCGCCGCACCGGGACAGGTCCAGTTCACGACGGCCGCGCCGCACCAGCGGAACGTACGCCGTTCGTGCGCGGATCGTGCTCGAGCGGACCGGTGCAGCGCGGGCAGCGCGCCTGCCGGTGACAGCGTGCGCAACTGAGCGCTTCGGTGATGCCGTCGGCGGGGAGTGGACAGCAGGACAGGCCCGCGTTCGAGCGCCTTGGTGAGGATGCGCACGGCGGTGTGCGGCACACGCGCGCCGATGCTCGGGTCGGCGAGCCGGGCGAGTTCGTCGCGGTTGAGCCAGCGGATCCACGGGCTTTGCTCCTTGACGACGGCGGGCAGTGGCCTGATCGCCGTGCTGAAGCCGGTGGTGGGGGTTTCGCGCACGGCCGACGGGTCGCCCGTCTCCCACTGGCTGATCGGGCTGCGCACGTTGGCAAGGCTGACGAACACACCGCCGTGCGCTTTGGCGCGCAGCCGCAGCACGCCGCGCGCGTTCGGATACGGCATAAAGCCGTCCATGTTCTGATAGGCGAGGTCGTCGACGATGACGAACAGGGCGGGGCCTTCGACCGGCGCGTACATGGCCGAGCGCGCGCCGATCGCGCAGCGCACCTGGCCGGTGGCGACGGCCCGATAGGCGCGGTACCGTTCGGCAGGCGGCATGGCGCTGCCTTCGAGAATCGCGAAATCGCCGCTGTAGCCGCCGTTGGCGGACTGGTTCGGTGCAAACGGTCGCAGTCCACACGCGGCCGTCAATACGGCGGCGAGGTCGTTGACCTCACGGTTCGTCGGTAGCACGGCGACGGCCGATTTGCCGGCGAGCAGCGCGGTCATGATCATCCATGCCAGATCACGCGCCCATCGTGCGGCTCCCGGCAGCGCGTCGACGACGAACGAGGCAAACGCCGTGCCTTCAAGCGCGTCGCGCAGTTGCCGCGCATGATCGTACGACTGAGCGAGCCGGCCGAATCCGGCGTCGCGAGCCTGCGCCTGCGCGTCCGTGAACCGCCGCCGGCCCTGCCACGCGCCGGATTCGGCAAGACGCTGCTCCTGATCGACGCGGGCGACTCGCGCGGGCACGGCGAAGCGCAGGATGTTGGCGCGGGTGCCACCGTACGCGTCGGCGATGAGCTCGACGTCGCGGCGCATGGCGGCGGAAACGAGCGGCTCGGGGGTGAGCACGCGTTCGATGTAACGCATGGACGATTCTGGCGTGTCGCTGGAGTCCGTACGGTTCCAGATGATGCCACTGACGCGCTGGCCGCCGAAGCGCACGCGCACCATCGTGCCGGGCAGTGCCTGTTCGGACTGCTTCTCGTCGACGAGATAGTCGAACGTGCGGCCCAGATGCGTGGCCTGCACGTCGAGCACGATCTGCGCGATCGGCTTGTCGACGGCAGGTTCGCGTTCGGCCGGCGCACGACGGCGGCGCTTGCGCGGGGCGAGCCCGTCAAGCGCCAACTGTTCGGCGTGCGGCGTGGTCATAGGTCACTGTTGTACCACATGCCCGGCGCGAGCCGCAGGCGGCGTGCACCGGCGCTCCCGGCTCAGGCTCGCCACCACGGGCGCAGCGGATACCACTTGCCGTCCGGGTGACCGACGCGGTCGGGCTTGACGGCGAGGAACTGGTGCACCTGAATGCCGTCGATCTCGAAGTTGAGCGCGCAGGCGGCCATGTACAGGCCCCACACCTTCGCGCGTTCGAATCCGACCTCTTGGACGGCCTCCTCCCAATGCGCGGACAGGTTGCGGTTCCAGTGGTGCAGGGTGAGCGCGTAGTGCTGGCGCAGGTTTTCCTGATGCACTACGTTGAATCCGGCGTCGTGGATGCAGCTTTCGATGAATCCGGGCGCGCCGAGGTCGCCATCGGGGAAGATGTAGCGGTCGAGGAATTCGTCGGTGCCGGGCTTGCCATTCGGCTTGTCGTGGCTGATGGTGATCTGGTGGTTGAGCAGTCGGCCGCAGGGCTTGAGGAGCTTGAACATCTCCTCGAAGTAGCTCTGGTAGTTCTTGACGCCCACGTGCTCCATCATGCCGATCGAGCAGATGCCGTCGAAGTCGCGTTCGGGCACGTCGCGGTAGTCCATGACGCGCAGTTCGGCCAGATCCTCCAGTCCTTCGCGCTTGATCCACTCCTGCCCGTATTCGATCTGTTCCTTCGACAGCGACACGCCGAGCGCCTTGATGCCGCGCTTGGCGGCCTCGATCACGAGCGAGCCCCAGCCGCAGCCGATGTCGAGCAGACGGTCGCCGGGCTTCAGCCCGAGCTTGTCGAGCACGAGGCGGATCTTGTTGAGCTGCGCGTCCTCGAGACTCGTCTCCTCGCTCGGGAACACGGCGCACGTGTAGGTCATGGTGGGTCCGAGGAAATTGCGGTAGAACCCGTTGGACAGGTCATAGTGGAAGCTCACGGTTTCGCTGTCGGCCTTTTCGGTGTGCGGCAGCAGGCCGGACTTGATGCGCGCGAACTTGGACGGGCCTTCGGTGGCCGGCACGGGGGCCTTGCGGATGCCGTGGCTCAGGATCGATCCGGCGACCTTGGCGACCGAGAGCGGAGACAGCGGCCGGACGTAGGGGGCCAGCGACAGCAGCTGGCGTAGCTGCGGGTACGGGTCGGCGTAGTCGATGCCGTCGATGTCGAAATCGCCGAGCACGTAGCGCGCACGGCGCCGATCTCGTTCGGGTGTTCAAGCAGCTGGTATACGGCGTTCGGGGTCTTGACCCGCACGACCAGATCGGCCGTCTGCGGGCCGAACGTCGAGCCGTCGAACGCCTCGACGCGCAGCAGCGGATTGGGTTCGATGAATTCGCCGACCATTTCGGCGACGGTCATCGTCTTGCCATAGCTCATGGTTCGCCTCTTTCTTGGTGATGCATGATGTGCGTCGCCGTGTCACGTCCGATTCACGCGGTCTGCGCGGCTTGCACGCACGGCTTGCAAAAGGCGCCCGCCGCGAAACATCTTCACGGCAGGCGCCATAGTCTGTCATTGGGTTATAAGGTTCATGCCGGCGCGCAGGCGTCGGCTCGGCCGGAACCGCCGGCGTGACCGGTTCAGCCGGGCCGTCCGGCGTTGCGTCACGCGGCTTGGGCTTCGATCGCATCCTTGAGCGCGTCGACCTTGTCGGTGCGCTCCCACGTGAAGTCCTTGTCCTCACGGCCGAAGTGACCGTACGCGGCGGTCTTCGAGTAGATCGGGCGCAGCAGGTCGAGCTCGTCGATGATCGCGGCGGGGCGCAGGTCGAACACCTCGCGCACGGCCTTCTGGATCTGCTCGCGGGTCACGCCGCCGATTTCGGTACCGTACGTTTCGACGTTCACGGACACCGGGTCAGCCACGCCGATCGCGTACGCGACCTGCACTTCGACCTTGTGCGCGAGGCCGGCGGCCACGATGTTCTTGGCGACCCAGCGCGCGGCGTACGCGGCAGAACGGTCGACCTTGCTCGGGTCCTTGCCGCTGAACGCGCCGCCGCCGTGGTGGGCGGCGCCGCCGTACGTGTCGACGATGATCTTGCGGCCGGTCAGGCCCGAATCGGCGGCCGGGCCGCCGAGCACGAACGAACCGGTCGGGTTGACGAGCACGCGGTAGTCGTCGTGTTCAACCTTGTCACCGAGCACTTCGTCGAGCACCGGCTTGATGACGTGTTCGACCAGCTGCGCCTCAAGCCAGTCGTGCGTGGCTTCGGGATCGTGCTGCGTGGAGATGAGCACCGTGTCGAGGCGCACGGCGCGGTCGTTCTCGTCGTATTCGATGGTGACCTGCGTCTTGCCGTCCGGGCGCAGGTGCGTGACCTCGCCGCTTTTGCGCACCTGCGCAAGGCGGTAAGCGAGACAGTGGGCGAGATGGATCGGCAGCGGCATCATCACGTCGGTCTCGTCGGTCGCGTAGCCGAACATGACGCCCTGGTCGCCGGCGCCCTGCGCCTCGTAGCGTTCTTCGCGGGACGCTTCGGACTCCTGCTCGTGGCTCAGGCGGGAGACTCCTTGGTTGATCTCGGCGCTTTGGCCGGTGATGGAGACGAGCACGCCGCACGAGTCGGCGTCGAGGCCGACCTCGCTGCTCGTGTAGCCGATGCGGCGCACCACGTCGCGCACGACGTGCTGGACCTCGCAGTAGCCTTCGCTGTTGACCTCGCCGAAGATGAGGAACTGGCCGACGCCGGCCACGGTTTCCACGGCGACGTGCGAGTGGATGTCCTGCTTGAGCAGGTCGTCCAGAATCGCATCCGAAATCTGGTCGCAGATCTTGTCGGGATGGCCTTCGGTCACCGATTCGGCGGAGATCAATCGTCGTTCCATGTATCGCACCTCTTGTTGCAACCCGTCCGTGTCCCCCGTTCGGCCCGCACCGACGGGACGGCGGGCGGAACGTGTCATACGCAGAAAATAATACGCCCCATGGAAACGATGCTGCGGAGATTTCGTCTCCTGCATCGGTTCCAATGGCGTATACGCTATAATTGCGGCGATTTGGCTTGAATCGTGCACAAACCACGGATCACCATCCATTGACGCCGGTCAGTATCCGACCAGCAACTGTCCGCAATGCGAACGGTCCATGGACGACCCGCAACGGGCCGCACATGCGCGAATCAGTTACCTTCGCTCAAATCATCCTCACCAAGGGTCTCCTCGAGCAGACCCTCGTTGATTTCGCGGAACGCGATGGACAGCGGCTTCTCCTGGTTCTGGTATTCGACCAGCGGGCCAACGTTCTGCAGCAGGCCCTCATTGAGCTGCGTGAAGTAGGAGTTGATCTGGCGGGCGCGCTTGGCGGCGAAGATCGCCAGCGCGTACTTGGAATCGGCGTGCTCCATCAGATCGTCGATCGGCGGATTCGCAAGTCCCTGCGGACGGGGATCGGTGCCAAAAGCCATAGTGTTGTTCTCCAAATCATCAACATGAGCGTTACAGCTATTCCAACCTTGCAAGTATAGCGCGACCCCTCAACACGCGGACATGCGGGACCCGCCCGACACGAAACCGGTCTAGGGTAAGGGGCATGAGCGAACACGAACCCTCCCCCGCATCTTCCGCCGTTCCCCCAGTCATCGAAACGCAGCCGGACCGCACCGACCTGCCGCTGGCGGTGATGCCGTCGGTCATCGCTCGATGATCGAGCCGTTCCGCACCAACCTGCCGCTGCTGCGCGACGTAGCGCGTGTACGCATGTACACCGACTGCACGATGGACGAGGAGACGATCCTCACGCGCTCGGCCGACGCGGACGCGGTGATGGTGATCGGATTCCACGTTCCCGACGCGATGCTCGACCGGTTCTGCGGGTTCGACGGCGGCCCAGGCCATGTGCGCTGCTTCGCGTTCGGCGGCACGGGCGTCGCCAGCTACATCGATCTGGCGCGAACGCGCGAACATGGCGTGCGCGTGTGCAACATCGTGCATTACGGCGATCACGCGGTCGCTGAGCATACGTTCGCACTGCTGCTGGAGCTGGCCCGCGAGGTCGGCCGACTGAACGCCGAGGTGCGGGCGGGCGACTGGACGGGCGCTGACGGCTATGCATTGCACGGCAAGACGATCGGCCTAGTCGGCTTCGGCGGCATCGGGCAGGCCGTGGCGCGCATCGCGAACGGTTTCGGCATGAAAGTGGCCGTCTGGAATTCGCACGTCGACCCGATGGCCGCGGCCGGACTTGGCGTGGACCTGATCGACGACATGGGCGATCTCATGGAGCGCTCGGACATCGTAAGCCTGCACCTGCCGCTGCTTGCGGAGACGGCGGGCATCGTCACGATCCGCGAGCTGGACCAGATGCGTCCGGGAACGCTGTTCCTGAACACGGCCCGCGCCGAAATCGTCGAACCAGGCGCGCTGACCGCGCGACTGCTGCGCGGCGACGTCCGCGCGGCGCTCGACGTGTACGAGCGCGAGCCACTGCCGCTGGACGACCCGTTGCGGCGGGTGCCGGGCATCGTCCTCACGCCGCACGTCGCGTGGCGCAACGACGAGGCGTACGTGGGCCTCACCCGTCAGGTCGTCCAGTCGATCCGCTCGTTCTTTGCCGGCGGCGACTTCAACGTCGCCAACTGACGCTCGGCCGGCAATCGTCAGCGTCCGCGCGCGGGCCTGATCTCGCGCCGCAAGGTCATCCGGTCCACGGCGAACGCACACAACGCGAACAGAAGGATCGAGAATACGAGCGGAATCCACGCCTGATACGAGACGATCCGCCGCGCTCCCTCAGTACGTATCACGCTGCCGGACAGCAGGTTGTGGATCCAGTACAGCGATTTCGGCAGCGCGCCGTCGTACATGTCGCCGTAGTACCACCACGGATTGAGCACGGTGTACAGCGCGACCGCCACGATGATCAGGATCGAGCCGCCCGTCCAGCGCATCACGCCGCCGTTGAACACCCATGCGACCAACGCGCCGACCAGCATGCCCAACGACGAGACGATTAACATCAGCGAGAACATTTTCATCGACATGTACAGCCAGTCAAAGGCGACGATCCGATGGTCCGACGTGATGCCGCACACGCCGCCTATCCACTCCGCAGGGCATCCCGCCCCCGCGTATCGGAACCGGTCCGACCGGGTCGCCTGCAAATACAGCAGCGTACCGGCCGGCGAGTTCAGCAGGCTGTCACTCTGGGCTTCCGATGCAAGCGCGGATCGCGCCAGCACACTGCCTGCGTGACTCATCGGAGCCAGCACGATCGTCGCCACGACGGAGATCGCCACGGCTGCGATCATGCCAATGTTCGCGAACGATCGGCGCGAAACGCCGTGACACAGTTCGACGTCGAAGAATCCGACGAACCAGACCACTCCAGCCAGAAACAGGAACGGGAACATGCGCGCCTCGACGTCCACGGGGAGCACGGCGGATCCGGGTTCGGACAGCTGCACATACACGCGATATGCGGAAACACCGAGCGTCGCCAGCGGCACGGCGAACATCACCGCGTACAGGATCGCGCAGCGCTTGGCCATGGCGACGAACTGCCGGCTGACATGGGATTGCTGTCTGACCATGATCGTTACTCCTTCTCGTCTGTCGCGGCTGCGACGTCGCATGCGGCGTCGCGCGCGGTTGCGTTCGTGGTTTTGTTCACGGTTCCGTTCGCAGCGCCGCGTGAAGACGATGCTGATTCGGTCTCGCTGGCGCCGTCCGCCGCACCGCCGGTCGACCTGATGACGTAGTCCTGCAGGCCCAGGCCGCTGGCGACGATGCCTTCGGGCAGGTCGTCCGCCGCGATCGCACCGTGCACGGTGATGCCGGACAGCTTTCCCATGCTTTCGCGCGCGATGACGCTCAGCCCTGCTTCGTCGACAAAGTAGCCGACCGCGTTCGAGTCGCCGACGAGCACGGTGGCGCGAGAACCGACCGATTCGGCGGCGAATTCGTCCGCGACGCGGCCGTGGTCGAGGATGATCGCGCGTTCGATCACATGCGCGATTTCGTCGATGAGGTGCGTGGAGACGACAATGACGCGCGGCCGGCTGGCGTACGTTTCGAGCAAGAAGCGGTAGAACAGTTCGCGGTTGGCCGCGTCGAGTCCGAGCACCGGTTCGTCGAGCAGCAGCACATCGACCGGCACGCACAGTGCGGCAACCAGCTGCACGATGTGACGCTGACCGAGCGACAGGTTGCCGTACGCCTTGCCCGGTTCGATGCCGAATGCGGCGAGCATGCGCGCGGCGAATCCGTGGTCGAATCCGCCGTAGTAGCGTTCTTCGCGGCGGAAGATCGCGCCGAGGCGCACCGGCCACAGGAACGGACGCGTTTCGTTGGCGAGATAGATGCGGCCCTGCGCGGCTTCGTTGTCGCGCACGTTGGTGCCGTCGAGCATGACCGTGCCGGAGGTGGGCAGCAGACGGTTGGCGATGAGCGACATGAGCGTGGACTTGCCGGCGCCGTTGCGGCCGAACAGGCCGTAGATGGCCGGCTGCAGGGCGAGGCTGACGCGGTCAAGCGCAGGACGCGCGCCCGTGTTGGCGCCAGTGCCGTAGGTTTTGGTGAGGTTGGTGATGGTCAGGCTCATGATCGGTAGCCTTTCGTGATGATGGCAGCGAGTTCGTCGGCGGCGATGCCGAGCCGTTTGGCCTCGTCGATGAATCTGGGGACGCTTTCGGCGAGGAACGCCTCGCGCCGGGCGTCTTTGGCGCGTCGCTGCGCGCCCATGGTGACGAACATGCCCAGTCCCCTGCGCTTTTCGAGCAGTCCCTGTTCGACGAGCAGGTTCATGCCCTTGAGCACGGTGGCGGGGTTGATGCGGTACGCCGTGGAGATTTCCGTGGTGCTGGGCACCTGATCGCCTTCCCGGTAAGTTCCCGCGACGATCGCCTCGCCCAGCTGGTTCGCCACCTGCCGGAACAGCGGTTCCCCGCTGGAATCGTCGAAATGCACGCATCCCTCCTTTCTTCTCGTTACTTTGTTGGTTCATTACTCATGTAACTAACCATATAACCAAGACGCCGTTTCTGTCAACGGCGGCGCACGGAGACATTCGCCGCTGGCTGGTTATTTACAGCGAGGCGGAGGCAATGAGTTCGCGCGTATAGGCGGATTGCGGGTCGCCAAGCACGGCGTAGGTGGGGCCGCATTCCTCGACTCGGCCGTCGTGGAGGACGAGGATGCGGTCGGCGATGTGCTGCACCACGCCCAGATCGTGCGACACCATCACCAAAGCCGTTTCACGGCGTGTTTCACGGATAGCGGCGAAGGCGTCGAGGATCTGGATGCGCGCAGCCACGTCGATGGCGCTCATCGGCTCGTCGGCGAGGATGACGCGCGGCTCGTTGACGATCGCGCGCGCGATGGCGACGCGCTGCGCCTGCCCACCCGACAGGTCGATCGGATACCGGCCGAGAAACACGGCCGGGTCGAGTCCGACCGTGCGCAGCGCGGCGGCCACGCGGGCGGCGATCTCATCCCGGGACAGGTCGCGCCGCTGGATGCGTAGCGGTTCGGCGACGGACCGGCCCACACGCCAGCGCGGGTCGAGCGACGAGAACGGATCCTGGAACACAAGCCCGGATTCGCGACGGATGTCGCCGCCCGCATACGTGACCGTGCCGGAATCAGCGGTGTCGAGGCCGAGCATGATGCGGGTCAGCGTCGACTTGCCGGAACCGGAGCCGCCGATCACGGCGAGGCATTCACCGGGATACACGTCGGCGGACACGTCGAACAGCACCTGACGGCGGTCGGCGCGGCGTCCAAAGGACTTATCGATGTTGCGGACGGAAAGCAGCGGGGCATGTGACATGGATGTGGTGGGCATGACGGTACTCACTGATGCTGAGGTGGTTGAGTGTACGCTCCCCCAGTCAGCCTGCGGCTGACGGCCCCCTCGGCTGAGGGGGCCGAGGCTCCGCCAGCTGTATTGCCGGAGTCGGCCGCACAGGCCGAAGCGTTCAGGGAGAGGGTGCGGGCGGCGGAGACGAGATGGGAGGCTGCGGGGGTGGTCGGGTGCGCGAGCAGGGCGGCGGTGTCGCCGGAGTCGGCGATCGCGCCGTCGTCGAGCACGTAGCAGCGGGTGGTGGCGTGCGCGAGCACTGCGAAATCGTGCGTGATGAACAGCATGGACGCGCCCGCGTCGTCGACGAGTGAGACGAGCAGGTCGACGATCTGTCGTTGGACGATCGAGTCGAGCGCAGTGGTCGGTTCGTCGGCGATGATGAACCGCGGCGACGTGATCAGCGCGGTCGCGATGCCGACGCGCTGCTGCTGGCCGCCGGACAGCTGATGCGGGTACTTGCCGAGCACGTCGTCCGGCAGGCCGACCTTGGCGATCATCGCGCGCACGCGGTCGAGCCGTTCGGCCTTCGTCAGGTCATAGTGCAGTCGCAGCGGCAACGCGACCTGCCGCGCGACCGTCATCACCGGATTGAGCGACGAGCCGGGATTCTGAAACACCATGCCCATGTATCGTCCGCGCAGATCGGCCAACGCCACATCGGGCGCGCAGACGACCTGCCGGTCGCCGACCATGATCGACCCGGACACGCGCGCGTTCGCCGGCAGCAGTCCCATGATCGCACGCGAAATCATCGACTTGCCCGACCCGGACGAGCCGACCAGTCCGACGCGCTCCCCTTCGGCCACGCTCAGATCAACGCCGCGCACGATCGTTTTCCCCCCGATTGTCACGTGCAGTCCCCGCACCTCAACGCTCATCGCATATCACCTCTTTTCCCATATGACATCATTATTGTCAGAACGATTCAAGCGATCACGCATAAGAACCTCGTTATTCCTCAGACGGAGACGATGGCATGTTGCTCGACCGTATGACTTGGCCGAGCGGCCCGGAGCGTGTCGAGCGACATGTCATCGTCGCAGTCCGCACCCGCAACATATTGGCCATCAATCATAAGCATGCCAAGAAACAGACCGTCATCGTGATCCGCACCCAACGTCTAATCACGTATTTCCCTAAGCTCGGGATTGGACAGCGGGTCGGCCGCGTCGCGCAGCACGTCGCCGAACACGTTGAGCGCGACGACCACGATTGTCACGATCAGGCCCGGCCACAGGACGGTCAGCGGGTACACGTTGATGAACTTGACCGATGTGGCGAGCGAATGCCCCCAGCTCGGCACGCCGCTCGGCACGCCGATGCCCAGATACGTGAGCCCGCTTTCGGCCAGCACGGCGGTACCCGCGGACAGCGACAGCTGCACGAGCAGCACGGGCAGCGTGTTCGGCACGATATGCCGCACGAACGTCCACCAGCCGGACGCGCCGGCAGCAAGCGCCGATTCGACGTACGACGAACGCGCGGCGAGCAGCGCAGCCGGGCGGGCAACGCGCGCCAGGTTCAGCCCGTATCCGAATCCGCAGGCGACGACGATCACGGTGATGGACGCGCCGAGCGGCACGGCGAGGATGAGCGCGAGCAGCACGGTCGGGATCGAGATGAGCGCGTCGATGACGACCACGCTTGCGCCGGCGAGCGCCGTATTGCGCGCGACCATCGCGGCGACGAGCAGCAGTCCGAACGCGCCGGCGAACAGGACGGTAAGGATGACAATGAGCAGGTTGGTGCGCGAGCCGGCCATGAGCCAGCTGAGCACGTCCGCACCGGTGCCGTCGGTGCCGAGCCAATGCGCGGCGGACGGTTTGGCCCACACGTGATAGCCGTCGGTGGCGAGCAGCGGCTGCGGCGTCCAAAACAGCGAGACGAGCGCGACGAGCAGCCACAGCGAGAGCACGACGAGTGCGAACTTGCCTTCGCCGCGCCTCCACATGGAACGAAGAACGATCATGCGGTCACCTCCGTAGTGTCCGTGGCCGTGGCCAGCCGCGGGTCGAGTGCGCGGTGCAGCAGGTCGACGACGAGGCCGACGAGCAGGAAGAACGCGGCGAGCATGAACAATTCGCTTTGCACGGCGATCAGGTCGCGGTTGCCGACGTCGGTGACGAGTCCGGAACCGATGCCGGGCAGCGCGAACAAGTTTTCGATGACCATGACGCCGGTGATCATTTCCGCGAACGTGAGGCCGATGACGGAGACGAGCTGCGGCATGGCGAGCCGCAGGCCGACGCCGGTCACAGCTTGCGCGCGCGTCATGCCGCATGCCATGGCCATGTCGATGCGCCCCGATCCGGCGACGTCGCCGAGCGCGGAGCGCATGTAGCGCATGAGCGACGCGCCAACGATGATGCCGACGGTGAACGCCGGCAGGATGAGCGACCAGACGGCCTGTCCGGGCGCGGCCCATCCGTCGAGCGGAAAGCCCTGCGAGGGAAACAGGCCGATCAGTCCGGTGCCGCGTGCGAACAGCAGGATGAGCAGAAGCCCGCCCCACAGCGCGGGGATTGCGCCGCCAATGAGTCCGGCGACATGGAACGCGGTGCGCGCGGCGTCCGATCGCGCGAGCGTCGCCGCAATACCGAGTGGCACGCCGATCATGATCGCGACGAGCAGACCGAGCACGATCAGCGGGAACGTGATCGACGCGCGCGAGGCGATGAGCGACGTGACGGACCGTCCGGTCAGGATCGACGTGCCGAAGTCGCCGCGCAGCAGTCCTCCCGCCCAATCGGCGTACTGGACGACGAGCGGCCGGTTCAGGCCGAACTGTTCGCGCAGCGCTTCGACGCGCGACGCCGGAGAGTTGAGTCCGGCCATCACGGACGCGACGTCGCCCGGCAGGATCCGCAGGGCCGCGAACACGACGACGGACACCCCGAACAGCGCCACGACAAACAGCAGCAACCGTCGAACTATGAATCGCATATGCGGCTCCTTGATGATTGGAAAAACTGTGTCTGGAAGATGGTGTCCGCGTGGGGTGAGGGATGTCCTATTCTCGACACGCTCCGGGCCGCTCGGCCAAGTCATACGGTCGTGAACAGGACATCCCTCACCCCACGCTCGCTGATCCGATACGTTACGTTCTGCCGAGGCATCGACCGCGCAACAATTGCAGCGCAACGAGCGTAGGACTGGGATATGCCGTTCGAGACCGTAGGCTTGGCCGAACGGCCTTGAGTGTGTCGCGAATGGCATATCCCAGTCCCGCGCGGTCACCGCGACGATCCCGATCGGCCCCGCTACTTCGTGTAGGTGACGTTATAGAGAGGCAGGAGGGTCTGGTTGAGGTTGACCGGGAAGCCGCTGACACCGTTCGCCCACGCGGTGGTGACACGGTAGTTGAACAGCCAGTCGGCGGGCGCGTCCTCGGAGACGAGCTTGGCGGCCTTGGCGAGCAGTTCGTCGCGCTGGTCGTCGGATGTGGCGGCGATGGCCTGCGCGTACAGCTGCTGGACTTCCTTGTTGTCGTAGTTGTAGTAGTAGGTCGGGTCGGCCCACTGGTAGAAGTCGTGGCTTTCGTTGTGGTCGACGAGCGAGATGTCGTAGTCCTTGTTCGTGTACACGTCCTGCAGCCAGGTGGAGAATTCGACCACGTTGACCTTCAGGTCGATGCCGATTTTGGCGAGCTGCGAGCGCAGCTGGTCGCCGAGTTCGGTGCCGTAGATGTTCGCGTAGGTGAGGGTGAGCTGGAGCGGCTTGTCGGTGCTGTAGCCGGCTTCCTTCATGAGCGCCTTGGCTTTGGCCTCGTCATGCGGGTACAGGCCGGTCAGGTCCTCGTAGCCGGGGTCGAGGGACGGGATGGGGCCGCCGAGTGCCTTGTCGGCGCCGCCGCGCGAGGCGATGAGCTCGTCGTGGTCGATGGCGTAGCGAATGGCCTGGCGCACGCGCTTGTCGGACGTGTTCTTGCCCTTGGAGTTGAACGCCATCACGTATTTGTCGGTGTCGTCGCCGGCCTTGACCGTGTAGTGCGCGCTGTCGGAGGTGAACGGCGAGGCGAGGTTTTCGGTGATGGGCGCGAGCACCTGCACGTCGCCGGATTTGAGCGCGTTCACGGCCGCGTTGTCGTCGGCGAGGTATTTGACGACGACAGTTGCGGTCTTGGCCTTGTGCGTGCCCCAATACTTCGGGTTGGCTTTGAGTGTGATCGAATCGTTGGCGACGAATTTGGCGACGGTGTACGGGCCGGAGCCGATCGCTTCGGTTTTCGCGTCGTATGTGGCGTCCTTGTCGAAGACGAGGCCGGGGCGGCCGGTGAGCGTCCACAGCAGGTTCGAGTTGGCGGTGTTGAGTGTGATGGTCACGATGTTCTTGTCGTCGTCGGAGGCGACGGACTTGACCATGCTCAGGCTGTCGGCGTCGTGGTACTGGTTTTTGATGAGCTGGTTGATGGACCATGCGACGTCTTCGGCGGTGAGCTTGTCGCCGTTGGAGAACGTCATGTTCTCGTTGAGGTGGAACGTGTAGGTCAGGCCGTCCTTGCTTTCGTCCCAGCTTTTTGCGATGGACGGCACGACCTGGTTGTTCTCGTCGCGGGCGACGAGGCCTTCGTACACGTTGCCGATGAGCACCTGGTCGAGTGCGGAGCCGGACGTGTTGCGGATGTCGAGGTTGGTGGGCGCGAGCTTGAGGCCGATGGTGACGGTGTCGGCCGCCGTGCCGCCGGTTTCGACGGTGGAAGGGTTGCCGCCCTGCGCGTCGGTTTTCGGCTTGGCAATGTTGACGCCGACGGCGATGGCCGCGACGACGATGACGGCGATGATGGCCCACAGCCACCATTTGGGGCCGCGGTTGGGTGTTTTGGCGCGGTTTTCGAGGCTGGCGTCGGTGGTTGCCGTGGCGGCGCCGGTGGTGTTGGTCGTGTTGTCTGTGGTTGCGCCGGCGTTGCCGTGCGCACCGTTGGGTTCGGACATGATGTTCCTCTTGAGTTCTCGGTAATGACTGCGGCTGGCCGCCCGGCTTCGGGTCGACCGCCGCGAGTCATTATAGGCATGCCCGTGCGGGGTACGCGTCGACGTTGCCGCCGATTGCCACGTGACGACGACGCTGCATCACCACCGTTGTGTCACGGCCGTTGCGTCACCATCGGCGTCCGCAGCGTTTGCCGCCGACGCCGCTTGTGCCGCCTGCTCCCCATGGTCCGCGTCCCTCGGCGCGCAGGTCGGTCAGATGGTGTTTCATCGCGACGAGCATGATGTGCGCATCCTCGAGACCGAGGTGCCGTTCGTTGCGGCTCGGGTCGAGCGCGCCTTGCCGTTTGGCGTACGAGTCGAGCTTGTTGTCGCCGTACGGGTGCTCGTTGTCGGGCTCGGAGCCGGGGTCCCAGCGTTTGCTCATCGGCATGGTGTCGATGATGGTGATGTTGCCGGCACGGTAGCTTTCCGCATATCCGGCCACGTTGAGCATGAAGAACCCGTGTTCGAACGTGGCGTTGTGCGCCACGTATGGCTGCGTTTCGAGCCGTCGCAGAAGTCCCTGCTGGGCGGCGGGCCATTCGTCGAACAGGCGCAAACCGCTTTCGGGCCCGCGTTCGCGTACGTCGATGCCGGTCAGGTCGCGGATGATCCTGTTGTCGAGCCGTGCGGCGCGTGCGGGCACGCCGAAGGCGAGCCGCGCCTGTCCGTAGGCGTCGCCGGCCTCGTAGTAGTCCTGCTCGTACCGGTATGCGTTCGGTTGCGTGGGCGTGTCCGGGTTCATGTTCATGAATTCGAAGCCGACGTCGATGACGTATACGCGGGCCGGGTCGATGCCGGTGGTTTCGATGTCGATGCCCATGACGGTATCGATATCGCGGCCTGGCAGGTAGGCGTCGCGCCAGTCGGGCTTGCGATAGTCGCGCAGGCGAGCGTTCGCAACGTCCTGCGCCGATTGTTCCGGCCGCGACGGCTGCGGAGATGCGGACTGCGCTGGCTTGTCGTCGCCGAACAGTGTCGCCGATCCGGCCTGCGACGTGGCGCTGCCGAGGTTGGCGCGCATCATGTCGCGCCGTCCGGCCCGTTCCTGTTCGCGCTGTCGGCTGCGACGGTCGGCGCGCGCGTTCGCCACGTCGGCGCTGCGGTCCTGGATGTCGGCGAGAGCCGCGTCGTTGCCGTCCGTGGCGTGCAGGACGGACACGGTGATACGCCGGCGACGTTCCTCGGTCACGGTCCATCGTCCTTCGGCGACTCCACGTGCGATGAGCAGCGCGATTTCGTCGTTGAGCCGACGGTTCGCGTAGGCGAGCGCTCGTGGCAGTCGGTAAGACGCGATGATGCGGTCGAAGTCGGTCATGAACGCGGTGCTGCATTGCGCGATGATCGACTCGAGCCGGTCGCGCACGGCGTAGTCGCGTGCGATCAGCTCGTGCAGATCGGACGTTGCGTCCGGTTCGAGGTCGTCGTCTGACGCGCAGCCGACACCGCCGGCGAGGTCGAGCGCGCGCGCCCAGTTCCAGTCGATCGTGTGTCCGTCGGCGTCTTTCGGCATGGCTGCGGACCACATGCCGATGTCGTCCTTGGCTGATTCGAGCCATTCGCGACCGGCCGCGGGCGTTCCCGCCGCGGTCGGCGTGTGCGGGGCGTGTGCGGCGTCGCTCACAGGTCGAATCCGAGCTCTTCGGCGGCTTCGGTGGGCACCGGATCCTCGGCCCACAGGTCCTCGAGGTTTTCGGTGGTGGCGAGCGATCGGATTTCCGCCTTGTCGATGTACAGTTCGCCGCTCAGATGGTCGGTTTCATGCTGGAAGATGCGGGCCGGCCAGCCGTGCAGGTGCTCTTCGTGCTGCTTGCCGTCCTCGTCCTGCCAACGGGCGGTGATGTCGAGCCAGCGCTTGCGCACGGCCTGATAACCGTCGAAGCTCAGGCAGCCTTCGTAGAAGCTGCGGGTTTCCTCGCCGGCCGGCTCGTAGCTGGGGTTGATGATGACGTGGAACGGGAATTCGGCGATTTCGCGCGGATCATCCTCGTCGTCGCGCACATGGTCCTCGACGACGGCGAGTGCAAGCCCGAGGCCGATCTGCGTGGCGGCAAGGCCGACGCCAGGCGCTTCAAGCATGGTGGTGTGCATGGTGTCGATGAGCTTGTCGAGCGTCTTGCGGCTCAGCTGGCCGGCGTACGGCGCGGTTTCCTGACGCAGGACCGGTTCGCCGGCCTGCACGATCGGCAGGATGCGCTCCTTGCCGCCGGTTTTGATGAGCTGTTCGACGGCGCGGTTGAGCTCGATGTCGACTTTGGCGTTCTTTCCAAACATGTTCGTGATGTTCCTTATGTTCCGTGTACGGGAGCGGATGGCTGCGATTGCGGCCGGTTACAGGGCGAGCTCGTCGGCGACGACCTTGGCAAGACGGGCGCAGACCTCGTCGGCCTGCTCCTGCGTGGCGGCTTCGGCCATGACGCGCACGAGCGGTTCCGTGCCGGAGGGGCGCAGCAGCACGCGGCCAGTGTCGCCGAGCAGCTTCTCCTCGCGTTCGACGGCGGCCTGCACCTTGGCGTTCGTGGTGGCGGCCATCTTGTCGACGTTCGGCACGTTGACGAGCGTCTGCGGCAACTGCGGGAAGTCGGCAGCGAGCTGCTTCAAGCTCTTGCCGGAGCGGACGACCTCGTTGCACAGGGTGAGCGCGGTGAGCGTGCCGTCGCCGGTGGTGGCGAATTCACGGTTGATGACGTGGCCGGACTGTTCGCCGCCGAGCGTGTAGCCGCCGCGCAGCATCTCCTCGAGCACGTAGCGGTCGCCGACGGCGGTCTGCACGGTTTTGATGCCCATGTCGCGCAGGGCGAGCTTGAGGCCGAGGTTGCTCATGACGGTCACGACGAGCGTGTTGTCGGCAAGCTTGCCGGCCTCCTTCTTGGCACGTGCGAGGATGCCCATGATCTGATCGCCGTTGACCATGTTGCCGTCCTCGTCCACGGCGAGGCAGCGGTCGGCGTCGCCGTCGAACGCGACGCCCATCACCGCGTCGGTGGCCTTGACCATGGCCTGCAGCTGCTCGGGGTGCGTGGAGCCGGCGTGCTTGTTGATGTTGTAGCCGTCCGGCGAGGCGTTGATGACCATGACTTCGGCGCCGGCGCGGCGCAGTGCTTCGGGGGCGACCACGGAGGTGGCGCCGTTGGCGCAGTCGGCCACGATCTTCAGGCCCTTGAGCGGCTTGGGCTGAGTCTTGTCCGGGTTGAGCGGGGCGATGGTGGAGACCAGATGGTCGATGTACAGGTTGGTGGCGGTCACCGTGTCGTGGCTGACGCGGCCGACGCCGGCGCCGGTGGGGCGTTCCCAGTCCTGGCCGAGCACGGCTTCGATCTCGTCCTCCTTGGCGTCGGGCAGCTTGAAGCCGCCGCGCGCGAAGAATTTGATGCCGTTGTCGGGCATCGGGTTGTGGGAGGCGGAGATGACGGCGCCCATTTCGACGTTGAGCACGCTGGTCAGGTAGGCCACGCCCGGGGTCGGGATGATGCCCGCGTCGATCACGTCGAAACCGCCGGCGGACATGCCCGCGGACAGCGCGGAGGCGAGGAAGTCGCCGGAGACGCGGGTGTCGCGGCCCACGAGCGCGCGGCGGCGTCCCTCCGGCTGGTTCTCGTCGCGGGCGCCGGCCTTGCCGAGCACGCGTACGGCAGCGTCGCCCAGATCGAGCGCGAGCCTTGCGGTCAGGTCGCGGTTGGCCAATCCTCGTACACCATCGGTTCCAAACATCTTCGGCATGTCGATACTTCCTCTACCCATGAGTGGTCGTTTACCGTGACCATCGTACCCATCCGGGGCGGCCGAGTCACTCCCCCACGCATAATGACGCCCAATTTCCCCGCATTGTGTTCGATCGCGACGTCCGCCCTCGGCAACGGGAAAGGCTCCCCGCCCAGCACGAGGCCAAGTCGGGGAGCCTTGTCATCATTCCACGCATGATTGGCGCATGACGCCGAATCAGCGAACCGCCTTACAGCGCCGCGTTGAAGTCGCGAACCTTGAGGGTGCGCTGGGAGGATTCCACGTTGCCGCGGATGATGCGCTGCAGCGCGTTGTCGGCGGTCTCGTGGCTGGACAGCCATGCGTTGCCGAGCTCGACGAGTGTGGCCGGATCTGCGTAGATCGGGTAGAGGCCCTCGAGCAGCGCCTCGGCCATGTGGAACGTCTTGTTCGCCCACACCCAGTCGACGGTCTCGAAGTACTTCTCCGCGTACGGCTCAGCCAGATCGGCGCGCGGGGTGGCGGCGAAACCGCGGGCAACGGCCTCGAGCTGAGAGTTGGTCAGTTCGTCGTTGTTGAGGGCCTGATCCCACGCCCACGCCTTCGCGTCAGCCGTGCCACGCACCGCGCGGGCACCGTAGGCGAACTCGCGGTTCTCGGTGGTGTCGCGCTTGGCGAGCTGCTCGTCGATGTCAGCTTCGCCGAACACGTTCACCGAGGCGAGCGCGTTAACGAGCGTCCACGTGAAGTTGTTGTCGATCTCGAGACCGTCGAGCTTGACGGAACCGTCGAGCAGGCCCTTCGCGTTGGCGGCGAACGCCTCGTCGCCCTCCTCGCCGTAGCCGAGGTAGGCGGTGGCGAGCTGGAACTGCTGGTCGGAGCCGGCCGGGGCGGCGGACGCGAGCTTCCACAGTTCGGCAGCCACGTGCTCGATGACTTCGGCGCGGGAGGCCGGAGCGGTGTAGTGCCATGCGGCGGTGCTCATGCAGCCGAGCGCGTAACGGAACGTGGTCGACTCGGTTTCGGTCGACAGCAGGCGCAGCGTCGTGTCGACGAACTCGGTCGCGGCCAGCTCGCCGTCGCGAGTCATGTCCCACAGCGCGAGCCAGATCACGGCGCGGGCGAGCGCGTCGTCGAAGCGATACAGGTTTTCGGTCGCGAACTTGAGCGACTCGGCGTCGAAACGCAGCTTGGTGTACGTCAGATCGTCGTCGTTCACGAGAATCAGCGCCGGACGCTTCTTGCCGGCTGCCGCGGCGACGACCGTCTCCTCGCCGTCGACGTCGAGTTCGAAGCGGTCGGTGCGCACGATCTTGCCGGTCGCCGGATCCTCGTTGTAGAAGCCGATGGCGAGGCGGTGCGCACGCAGCACGGGGTGTTCGATCGGCGCGCTCTGCTTGAGCACGAGCGATTCGATCGTGCCGTCGGCCGCGGTCGTGACCTCGGTGGCGATCGTGTTGATGCCGGACTGCTCGAGCCACTGCGCGCTCCACGCCTTCAGGTCGCGGCCGGAGGTCAGTTCCAGCTCGCTCAGCAGGTCGGCGAGCGTCGCGTTGGAGTACGCGTGCTTGTTCAGGTACGCGTTGATGCCCTTGAAGAACTTCTCGCGGCCCACGTAGAACACGAGCTGCTTGAGGACGGAAGCGCCCTTGGCGTAGGTGATGCCGTCGAAGTTGACGTACGTGTCGTTCAGGTCGTTGATCGGGGCGACGATCGGGTGCGTGGTCGACAGCTGGTCCTGGCGCAGCGCCCAGCTCTTCTCGCCGGAGCAGAACGTGGCCCACGCGTCGTGCCATTCGGTCGCCTCGGCGGTGGCGAGCGTAGACGTGAACTCGGCGAACGACTCGTTGAGCCACAGGTCGTTCCACCACTTCATGGTCACGTAGTCGCCGAACCACATGTGGGCGAGCTCGTGCAGGACGGTCACGACGCGGCGCTCGGCGAGCGCGTCGGTGACCTTGGAGTCGAACACGTAGGAGTCGCGGATGGTGACCATGCCGATGTTCTCCATGGCGCCCGCGTTGTATTCCGGCACGTAGATCTGGTCGAACTTGGCGTACGGGTAGGGCACGCCCCACGTCTTGTCGTAGAACGCGAAGCCCTTCTTGGTGATGTCGAACAGGTAGTCGACGTCCTTGGCGAACGCCTCGGCGAGCGACTGGCGGCAGTACTGGGCCATCGGCACGACGCGGCCGTCCTCGTTGCGGTAGGCGGTGTGCCATTCGGCGTACGGGCCGGCGCAGATCGCGGTCAGGTAGGAGCTCATGACCGGCGTGGTCTCGAACGTCCAGTGCTTGACGGCTTCGGCGGCGTGGTCGCCGAGCGTGCCTTCCTCGGTCTGCTTGTCGGTCGCGTCGACGGACTTGACCGGCATGTTCGAGGTGACGATCCAGCTGGAGGCGGCGAGCACGTCGAAGTCGAACGTGGCCTTGAGGTCGGGCTGGTCGAACACGGCGTAGACGCGGCGGGCGTCCGGCACCTCGAACTGGGAGTAGAGGTACACGTTGCCGTCGGACGGGTCGACGCTGCGATGCAGGCCCTCGCCGGTGTTGGAGTAGCGGCACAGCGCCTTGACGATGACCTCGTTGTGCTCCTGGAGGTCGGTCAGTTCGATGCGGCTGTCGGCGTAGGCCGCGGCCGGGTCGAGCGCGGTGCCGTTGAGCGTGATTTCGGACACTTCGTCGGCGATCAGGTCGAGGAAGGTGGATGCGCCCGGCTTGGCATCGAACGTGATGACGGCGGTGGACGCGAAGTTCTTCGCGCCGACGGTCAGGTCGAGCGAGACCGCGTAGTGGATGGGCGCCGCGACGACGGCCTTGCGCTCTTCGGCTTCAATGCGGGTGAGGTTTGCTCCTGGCATGTCACTCCTTGTTTCAATCGTGAGGCGGCGTGATCGGTTGTGCCGTTCACGCCGCCTCTGCTTGTCGCTTGTGCGGGAAACTTACTGTTTACTGTTCGATCAGGTCGTTGGCGATGTCCGCCACGACCGGGACGATCATCGGCTTGCGGTGCAGCTGACGCGCGACCCATCCGCCGAGCGTGCGGCGCATGATCTGCTGCAGCTTGTACGTGTCCTTCGTGCCGCTCATCATCGCGTCGTTCAACTGCTCGACGATCTGGTGACGGACCTTGTCGAACTCGCTTTCGTCCTCGGCCACGGCGTTCAGGTAGATCTTCGGACCGGAGACGACCTCGCGCGCATCGGTGTCGACCACGACGAAGCTGGACACAAAGCCTTCGGTGCCGAGGATGCGGCGCTTCTCGAGCTCCTCATCGGTCAGCTCGCCGATCGAGTCGCCGTCGACGTACACGTAGCCGCACGGCACGGAGCCGACGACCGCGGCCTTGCCGTGATACAGGTCGACCACGTCGCCATCCTCCGCGAGCACGACGTTGTCCGGGTTCACGCCGGTCTTGACGGCGATCAGGCCGTTGGCGACCAGATGGCGATTTTCGCCGTGGATCGGCATCGCACACTTGGGCTTGACGATGTTGTACATGTACAGCAGCTCACCCTCGTTGCAGTGGCCAGAGACGTGCACGGCCGCGTTGTCGCGATTAACGACGCGCGCGCCGAGCTGGACGAGCTTGTTGATGACCTTGTACACCTCGTGCTCGTTGCCCGGAATCAGGGAGCTGGCGAGGATGACCGTGTCGAACTCGTTGATGGTGATATCGCGGTGGTTGCCGTCGGCGATGCGGCCGAGCGCCGCCATCGGCTCGCCCTGCGATCCGGTGCACATGTAGACGATCTTGTCGTCCTGCACGTCGTGCGCCTGCTTCAGGTCGATGACGGTGTCCTCCGGCAGATGCAGGTAACCGAGGTCAGCGGCGATGGACATGTTGCGCACCATCGAACGGCCGACGAAGACGACCTTGCGGCCGTACTTGTGCGCCGTGTCGACGACCTGCTGCACGCGGTGGACGTGGCTGGAGAAGCTCGCGACGATGATCTTGCGGCTGGCCTGCGCGAACGCCTGGTCGAGCGCCGGGCCGATCGAGGTTTCCGGCTTGACGAAGCCCGGCACCTCGGCGTTGGTGGAGTCCATCATGAGCAGGTCGACGCCCTGCTCGCCGATCTTGCCGAATTCGACGAGGTCGGTGATGCGGTGGTCGAGCGGCAGCTGGTCGAGCTTGATGTCGCCAGTGTCGATAAGCGTGCCTGCCGGGGTCTTCACGTACACGGCGAGCGCGTCCGGGATGGAGTGCGTTACGTTGATGAACTCGAGCTGGTAGGGGCCGACCTTCATCTTGTCGCGGCCGGTGACCGGCACCATGGTCGGGTGCTGGTTGTGCTCCTTGCACTTGGCTTCCACGAACGCGAGGGTGAGCTTGGAGCCGATGAGCGGGATGTCCGGGCGGAGCTTCAACAGGTAGGGCACGCCGCCGATGTGGTCTTCGTGGCCGTGGGTGAGCACGAGCGCTTCGACCTTGTCGAGACGGTCCTTGATGTAGTCGAAGTCCGGCAGGATCAGGTCGACGCCCGGCTGTTCCTCTTCGGGGAAGAGCACGCCGCAGTCGATGAGCAGCAGGTGGCCGTTGTACTCAATGACGTTCATGTTGCGGCCGATTTCACCGAGGCCGCCGAGCGGCACGATGCGCAGCGAACCCTTGCGGTACTTCGGGGGCGCGATGAGCACGGCGTCCTGCTGGGGCGCGGTGGCGGGCTGGCCGCCGCGGGAGACGCGGCGCGGGCCGGAGGAACGGCGGCCTTCGGAGCGTTCGCCGCGCTCGGAACGGGAACGGGACGACTTGCGCGGGGCCTTGCCCTCGGCCTTGTCGCCGGACTTGCCGGAACGACGGGTGCGACCGGCTTTGGAGGACTTGCGGTCGGCCTTGTCGGCCGGCGCGGCCTCGCTGGATTCGCGTCCGTCAAGATCACCGAGCAGTTCGACGGCCGCCTGGGCCGCCGCGATCTGCTCGCTTTCGGTCTGGTTCTGGGTTGCGCTGCGCTTGGTGGCGCGCTTGCGCGTGGTGTTCTGCGATGTTTCTTGTTCTGTAACCATTTCCTAGTTGGATTTCCATTGTTTGGTGTTCCCGCCTGTGCTGGGAACGACGTATGATGGCGGCCCTTCACGTTACGGCCGTGAACCGCGCGGCACGGCGTCCGGCGCGTCACACGCGGGCCATGCCGTGCCGCGGTCCGGTCATTACAGCAGACCGGCGGCGCGCATGCCGTTTTCGGCGCGCGAAAGCTCGGAGGGACCGGGGCCCACGTTCGGCAGGCGCATGGTGGTGTCGTCGAGCACGCCGCGCACCTTGAGCGCGGCCTTGGCCATGACGGCCTGGAAGCCGTTGCCGTTCATCGCCTCGACGAGCGGGGCGAGCTGGACGGCGAGACGCTGCGCCTCGTGGATGTCGCCGCGGTCGAACGCGTTGGCGAGGTCGCGCATGGGGCCGGCTGCCGCGTGCGCGATGACGGAGATGATGCCGACCGCGCCGACGGACAGGAACGGCAGGAAGAGGCCGTCGTCGCCGGAATACCAGGTCAGGCCGGTTTCCATGCGCTTGCGCACAGCGCCGGCGATGTCGCCGGTGGCGTCCTTGACGGCGGTGACATGGTCAAGTTCGGCCATGCGGCAGTAGGTTTCGAGCTGGATGTGCAGGCCGGTGCGGCCGGGCACGTCGTAGATGATGATCGGCTTGTCGGCCGAGTCGTTGACCGCCTTGTAGTGGCGGTAGACGCCTTCCTGCGAGGGGCGCGAGTAGTAGGGGGCGACGACGAGCACCGCGTCGGCGCCGGCTTCCTGGGTCTGCTCGACCATGCGCACGGTGTGCGCGGTGTCGTTGGATCCCGCGCCAGAGATGATCGGTACGTTCACGGCCTCGCGCACGGCACGCACGAGGTCGACTTTTTCGTCCATATGCGTGGTCGGCGACTCGCCGGTGGTGCCGTTGACGACGATGCCGTCCGCGCCGTCCTCGACCAGTTGCTTGGCGACGGTCTGCGCCGCCTCGAAATCGACGGAGCCGTCGGCTCGCATCGGGGTGATCATGGCGGGCAGAATGCGGCCGAACGGGGCCGGATCAAGAAGATGCATCGTCTCAGTCATACGGCTTACGGTACTTCTCGGCCGGGACGCTCGGTTCCGGCCGAGAAGCCGAACAGCCCTTACAGGTCGAGGAAGTGGTCGAGGCCGACCGTGAGGCCGGGGAACGAACCGGAGGCGACCTTGCGCACGGCGAGCAGCACGCCCGGCATGAAGCTGATGCGGTCGAAGCTGTCGGCACGGATGGTCAGCTGCTCGCCCGCGTTGCCGAACAACACCTCCTCGTGCGCGTTGAGGCCGCGCAGGCGCACCGCGTGCACGTGCACGCCGTCGACGACCTGGCCGCGAGATCCGCCGTCAGTTTCGGTGGCGTCAGGCATGTCGCCGAGCCCGGCGGCGCGGCGGGCCTCGCCGATGGCCTGGGCGGTGTGGATGGCAGTGCCGGAGGGCGCGTCCACCTTGGTCGGGTGGTGCAGTTCGATAACTTCGGCGGACTCGAAGTAGGGTGCGGCGACCTTGGCGAAATGATCGGCGAGGACGGCGGAGATCGCGAAGTTCGGCGCGATGAACACAGCCTGGTTCTCGCGCGGGGCTTCGGCGAGCGCCGCCTTGACCTGTGCGAGCTTCTCGTCGGTCCAGCCGGTGGTACCGACGACCACGTCCACGCCCTGCTTCACGAGCGCGAGCACGTTGTCGAGCGACACGCTCGGCACGGTGAATTCGACGACCACGTCGGTGTTGTCCGGCGTGATGGCAGTCAGGTCGTCGCCCGCGTCGAGCGCGAGCGCGAGCTGCGTGTCGGCGGCGCCGTTCACCGCGTCGACGACGTGCGATCCCATGCGCCCCTTGGCGCCGACCACTGAGACTTTGATCATGTTGTTCTCCTTGCGTATGCCCGTGCATCAACGGGGGCTGACGGCCGCGTGATGTATGGGCGACGGTTCTATCGTTTCCTGACCCATCGTATCGTCACGCCGGCCGGCATCGACCGGAACACGCGGCGTCGTGTCCGCATCGCAGAACGCCCGCCCCAGTCAGTCGTTGTCGGATTGGTCGGGCACGCCGCCGTCGCGTAGTTCGGCGAGGATCTGCGTTTCGGTTTTGTCGAGCGCCGGCAGTTCGCGTTTCGCCTCGTCCTCCTCGCGCAGGTAGTACAGTGTCGCGTCGATGCATTCGAGCGGCACGCGTTCGATGATCGACAGCAATAGCCGGTACCAGTCGAGTTGCACGAGCTTGCGTTCGATGTCCTTGGGTTTGACTGGCCGGTATCCGGTTTTCCAGTCGACGATGGTGTACCGTTTGCACTGATCCGTCTCGTCGAGTCCGCCGTGGAACACGGCGTCGAGTTTGCCGTTGACGATCGCATCGCCGATGCTCGGAATGGCCGCGACGATCTGCCGTTCGGCCCATGCCGGGCGTCGTTCGGCCCATCGAGATTCGACGAGTCGGCGCTGCCAGACGGCAAGATCGCGTTCCTTGGCGGGTACCGCGTCGCCGGATGCCTCGCGTTGCCGGATGTCCTGTTCTCGTTTGGCGAGGTCGTCAATCATCGTTTCGCGAGAGACCGTGACCGGCGCCGTACCGAATGTCGGATCGTCGACGGTGTCCGCGGACGATCCGAGGACAGCGTCGTCGATTGCGCCGTCGATCGAGTCTTCTCCCCACGCGTTCACGAACCGTTCGGCCCACGAGTGGAACAGCGTTCCCGCCTCCGCCAAAGGCGAGGCGACCTTGGGAATCGGCCGGACGATGCCTCTCCACACCTGACGGCGTTCGCTTTCGCTGAGCTGTCCAGCCCGGGCCTGCAGCGAGGTGACGGATTGGCGACTGTTGCCGAGTACGCGCAGGGCCTGCGTGCGCACGTATTCGTCGAGCTGTTTGGCGTCGTCGAATTCGCGCGGCATAAGATCCGGGTCTGCGGTGAGCATGCTCGCCCTGCCAACCAGCGAATCCCGATCCGGCATGTTGCCAGCGGCGGGGGCATCGCCGGACGGATCTCCGTGCATTACAACCGCGCGGATCAGTCGGTCGACCACATTCTTGGACAATGCCGCCGGCCATGGCAGTGTCGCATTCTCGTCGTGCGGTTCGAGCGGCGCGGCCCACGCGGCTTCGACCACCAGCCGCTCATAGTCGGCGGCGTGCTCGCCGACGAAAAAACCGTCCGGGCGGGTCGCTTCGATGTCGTCAAGCGACGGCATGACCGGTGAGGCGACGTTCGCCGGTGCTTTTCGATCCTGCGATGCGGACGCCGCGTGTTTGTTTGAAACCGATGCGGGCGTATCAGGCATATCAACCGTATCGGTCGTATCCGCTGCGGCTTCGCTGTTGTTCTGTTCCTTGCCGTTGGCCATCACCAGATCGGCATGATGGCACAGCGAGTCCCGTACTTCGGACCAGAATACCGACGGTTTAGCCTCGTTGGGCTTGCGGCCGGGCCGATCCAGAGTCGATCGCGGGTCGCGGTCTGCGCTCGGGTACCGGCTGTAGGTGAGCAACGCGTCGTGTCGGGCGCGGGTGAGCGCCACGTAGGCGAGCCGGCGTTCGTCGGCAAGCAGTCGACGCCCGTATTCCTCGGATTGAGTCAGATACCAGCCGTCCGGATCCACCGTGTCCATGTCGTCGATGTTCTTGCCGCGCAGGTCGCCGTAGATTTCGTCGTCGATGACTTCGACGTCGTCGAGCATGTCCAGCGCGTCCTGCGGGTCGCCGCCGGGTTCGGCGTCGTGCGGGAAGCGCGGCAGAATGCCAGAGTCGACGCGCACCGGCACGGGCACGGCCGCCGAATCGTCGAGCCATGTTGCCACTGTGGCCTGGTATTCGGGCGGCGTCCATGAGCCTTCGTTCATGCCGCCGGCGTGGTTTTCGTCGGCGGCGATGTGCAGCCGTCCCTTGCTGCTTGGGAATGTGCCGGCGGCCATGCCGGCCACGGCTACCGCATCCCATTCAAGTCCTTTGGACTGGTGGATGGTCATGAGCACCACGTCGGCGGGGGTGTCGGGAGTGGCGGCGTTTTCCTCCTCGACGGAGGCGAGCGAGTCCGTCCATGCCATGAATCCTCGCAGGGTGGGAGTGCTTCCTTCCACGATTTCACGCGTGAACGTGTCCACGAGCGAGATGATCGCGTCCACGCCGGACCGGGCCGCAGACGGGTCCACGGCCCGGTCCGGATGCGCGACGGCTTGGGCGACGATCATGTCGATGTCGAGCTCCAGTGCACGCACCGCGGTTTCGATCACTTCCGCAAGCGGATGATTCACGGCGGCCTGCACAGTGCGCAAGGCGGCGCCGGCCCGCACGATTGTTGACCGCGCCTGTTCGTCAAGGCTTGACTCTGCGGCGACGAGTCGGGCCAAATCCTTGCGTTCCAGCAGATCCGCGAGGAATACGGCGTGCGGCACGCGATCGCGGTATTCGCGCACGACCTCCGCAGCATCCGGCGAAACCGATGCGTCCGTCAGGCTTTCGTCATCCGATTCCGAACCTGCCGCATCGACCAGTTCCGTATCGACCAGCCCCGCTTCGACAAGCGCCCGATACCGTGCCTGGGTGTCCAGTCGCTCCGCCAGTCGCGCCAATGCGGTGAGTCCATCCGCGGACAGACCGTATCGGGGTGTGGCGAGCAGTCGCATCAGCGCATTCGTGTCGGTATGGTCGGCGACGGCATGGAGCAGAGCAAGTAGGTCGCGTACGTCGGGCCGTTCCAGCAATGCCGAATAGCCGACGACCAGCGTGGTCAGTCCGGCGCGTTCGAGTCCCTGCGCGAATTCCGCCATATGGGTTTTGGCACGGAACAGCACCGCCACGTGCGGCTTACCGTCCGGGGAACCGGCAGTCGCCGATTCGGTGTCCGCGGATTTGCCGTCCGAAGTGTCTGCGACATCGGTTTGCGAGCTGTCGTCCGCATTCCGGTTGTGGTCCGCGTCACCGTCAGCATCGTCAGCCGGGACCGTCCCAGACGCGCCACCGTCCGTCCGTGGATCATGCCGGTATCGGGCGATTGCCGCTTTCGCAAACCTCGCCACCGCGTCGATTTCCTGTCCGAACGTGGTCAGGCCGAGTACGCCAATCGTACCTACAGGCGCATCGTCCATTGCGGCAAGCGGATCGACGTCCACTTCGCGCATGAGCGAACTGCCGGCGCGTCTTGGCGCAACGCGCAACGGCGCGGTCAAGTTGTTAGCAGCCTCGAGCACGACTCGCGAATTGCGCCGGGTCACGCTGAGCGGATGGGGCCGGGCGTCCTTCCCCATTCCGAAATCATGCTGGAACATGCGAAACGCGCCGGGGCTGGCGCCTCGCCATGCGTAGATCGACTGGAAGGGGTCGCCTACCGCGTTCACCGAGGACCGCTCGCCGGTTTCGGGATGGAACAGCGCGGCGAGCAGCATGGCCTGCGTGGTGGACGTGTCCTGGTATTCGTCGAGCAACACATGCGTGTACCGCCGGCGGTATCGTTCGCCGATCGACGGGAACCGGGATACAAGCTGGTATGCAGCGACGGTGAAATCGCTGAATTCCGCCATATTCTGGCGTCGCTTCTCCTGCTCGTATTCTTCAACGAGCGTGAGCAGCACGTCTCGGCGTTTCGCGGTGTCGCGCAGCGCGGCGCACCGCCATACGCACAGATCATGCAGTTCGGCGCGGTATGCGTCGCGTTTGGCCGCATACTGAGCATCGGTGTCCTTTTTGGCGCGGCGCGGCGCTTTCGGCTTCGGTTCCGCTTCCGGCACCGGATCATCGCCGATCGCCTTGTCGAGACGTCGGACAAAGGCCTCATCCCATGCGCGAATGCGGCCGATCGCCTTGTCCACGGTTGCAGTGTCGCCTCCGATCATTGCGTTGCCGATCGCATGCGACAGGTCGAGCACCTTGCCGACCACGGCGTTGAACGATCCGTAGTCGTCGGCGAGCAGCAGATCAGTGTGCCTGCCGACCACGGTGGATGCGAGCTGGATCGCGCCGGCCTCGCTCAATGGCTGCGTGTTCTGGTCGAATCCGACGAGCAGACCGTACTGGCGCACGATCGACTGGAAGAACGCGTCGTAGGTGGACACTTCCGGTTTGAGGAACATCCGGCGACCGTCTGAGCTCCTGTCGCCCGTCACGGCCGCCGAAACGCGGTTCAGGAGCTCGCTGGCGGCCTTGCGCGTGAACGTGAGGCCCAGAATGCGTTCCGGGGAGACGCCTCGTTCGATAAGGCTGATGATGCGCCGGGTCATCGTGTAGGTTTTACCGCTGCCCGCGCCCGCGACGACGAGCACGTCGGCTTCGGCTGGAGCGCCGATCACTTCGGCCTGTTCGGGACTGTCGGTGAAGGTGACCGTGTTCATGCCTGCCTTGTCGTTCATGCCTGCCTCGTTTCAAAAATGGTGTCGATACGTCCCGCACATGCCGGACAAGCCGACTTCAGCCGGCAGAATCGAACGTGCGCGGCCTGCGGATGAACGATGAGACGTTCGCTGCGGCTGGCGGCCGCGGCATAGAAGACACGGGCGATCATGGTCAACGCCCAGATCGCTTGAGTGCCGCGCAGGGAGAGGAACCGTTCCCATACGCGGGCGCTTACGCCGCTTGGCGGATCCAATGGCAGTTCCGGCACGTCCGCGAGTTTCGCCATGTCTTTGTAGAAGTAGCGCGGCGTGTATGTCGTGTCGTTGAGACGCCCGGCGGCGAACAGTGCCGGCTGGTACAGGCTCTCCGCCCCGTAGCTTTGGGCGGGCGCATTGTTGGCGGAGACGTGGAACAGGCAGCTTTGCGCGATGTCGGGCATGGCTTGCAGCGCCGCCGCACCTCGAGGCCCGCCTTCGGGGAACGCAAGTCCCAGCTGGTAACACACCAACTGCAGGTCGTTGAACACGGCCTGGGTGGACGGCACGGCTCCGGTTTTATAGTCGATGAGCCGTACCCGTTCCTCGCCGTCCGGCAGCATGCGATGCTCCATCCGGTCCATGCGCCCGGTCAGTCGCACGGTAAGTCCTTCGCGCATCGCCTCGGGCCAGCCGCCGACCAACGCGCCCATGATGGAGGCCAGTTCATCCGGTCCGATTGGATCCGCGTCGTTCATCGCGTTGTAAGCGGCCGCAATGTCCGCAAGGTCGAACAGTGCAGCGAACGATCGTTCGCATTCCGCCGATGTCAGCGTTCCGACGGCGAAGTTCTTGACGTTGCCGGCCGGGTAGGCGCCGCTGTTCGACGAGACGAAATAGTCGGCGATCCTGCCGAACACGGCTTCTGCGGTCGCGTCCTTGCGCGCGGCATCGTAGCGGTCTTCGGGCCGCGCGATGACGGCCGGATCGGATTGCAACGCCCGGTAGAGGTCCATCATGTCGTCCCGCATCCGTTCGATGCGCGCGTCGGCGGAAAGGTCGGCATATGTGTCCGGCAAGTCAAGCCCGTTGTCGCTGGCCTGCCGGGCCACCTCGTGGACAAGAGATCCGAACGAGGTCGACGTATTGCCGGCGCGGGGGCCTGCGAAACGGTTTTCCATCAACCAGCACACGGGACAGGCCCAGATGCCGTCCACTGCGGACGGCGACAACGTGACCGTCACGATTTCGGGACCGTCCGCATGCCGGGCGGTTCCGTTCCCATCATTGCCGGAAGCCGGCGTCGTGGTGGCGTGATGAGGTTCCGGACGCTCTGCGTTCCCTGCCTTGATATCGCAGCAGGTCGCCGTGACCGGGGAGTCGACCGCACTGGTGGGCCGCCCTCGCATTGCCGCGATCTGGTCCGCGACGAAAGGCCAGCGTTCCGGCTGCGCCTCGGCTATGCCGTTATCGGCGAGCAGCCGCAGCGCGGCGATCGCATCGTCGTTTGCGGGGGAATCCTCCGGTTCGACGGCGAGCGTCACGCGTGCAGCAGTGACGAGTCCGCGCGGCGTCGCGTCGAGTCCGGAGTATGGGTCGCCTTGTCCGACATCCGTGTACGGCAGCCGCGTCTGCTGGGTTGTGCGGTCGAATCGTTCCGGCAGGTATGCGTACAGAAAGTCCGACGGGCTGAGGTCGTCGTTGGAGACGGCGCTTATCGCCGCGTGTTCTTCGGCACGGGTGAGCGCGACGAGCAGGCTCTTCTGCTCGCCGGCCAACACGGTCGCCAACTGCGGGTCTCCCCCATGACCTGGCACGTCATCCGCGAGCGCGCCGGTGAGCATGACGTCGGCAAGGTCCTCGCCGCCGAACATCGTGTTGCGCGCGGCGAGGTTCGGCCATACGCCCTGCTGCATGGCGGGGATCCAGACCAACGGCCAGTGCAGTCCGGCCGATCCGGCCGGGGTGGTCAGCGTGACGGCTTGATCGATGGGAGCGATTTTTGCCAGCGAATCGGCTTCGATGCGCATTTCGCGCACCTGTTCGATGAATCCGGCGAGGGTTTTGGCCGCTGCCGATCCGGAGGCATAGTCAAACAAGCGCATCGCCGTGTCAAGGCGATCGTTGGCGGCGCGCCCAGCATCGGTGTTGTTGAGCGCCTCTCGCTGCCAACGCCGCGCCACGCCACAGGCGTCCCAGGCCAAGGCCAGCGCGTGCTGGGGCTCGTATGATGCAAGGTCGTGCAGGCCGGCAGTCACGGTGCCGATCAGCGTCCACACGCGCGCAAACGCGGTAGCATGGGGGCCCTTGCCGCAGACCGATCGCACGGCATTGATCACGGCGTCCGTGTCCGAAAATTCAAGCATCAGGTACAGGGCCTCCATGCCGAACGGCATGTCGTCTCCGGCCGCGGATTCGGCGTCCACAAGACTATCGTCCGTATCGATCCCGTTAGCGGATCGGGCCTGACGCACCGTGTCGCGCAGAACGTTCCACTTGCGGATCAGTCCGGACAGCGACCGTTCCGTACCATCAGCATCAGCGTCCTCATCGTCGGCAGCAGGCGCGTCAGCTGCGACGACATTCGCCGGATCCCCGTCATCAACGGCATCGCCTTCGTCGGCCTGTCGCGTGTCGCCGTGTTCCGACAGCACGCCGGCCAATGCGGCGAGCGCGCCCATCGCGGATTCCGCGACGGATAGTTTCGCCGGATACCCCTCATGATCGTTGCCGCCGCCCACGCTGATCAGCGGGCAGTTCATAATCATGGCTACGCGGGAACGCACGTACACGGCCGCGGCCGACAGGCTCATGCCCAGCTGGTCCGGAGTCGTGTCACGCAGGCGTGCCAGTTCGAGCAGTGCGAACAATCCTTGCACGAACGGTTCGTCCTTGAGCGGCCGGGTGACGGACGAATAGCGCACGGGCACGCCGTCGCGCCGCAGACGTTCGCCCAACCGTCGCACGGTGGCGTTGTCGTGCGCGATGATGGCCATGTCGTTCCAGTTGCGATGGTCGGCAAGATGCGCGGTTTTGATCTGCCACACGACATCTTCAGTTTCGTCGGTCGTGCTGCGGTACAGGGCCGCGCCGAAACTGCCGTCCGATGCCAGGTTCGTATCGGAGACGACTGTGATCGGCAGACTGCTAGGCAATTGCGGAAGTTTGCCCGGGCGCATCGGCAGCGGCAACGGTTCCTCTTGCGGTGAGCTGATCGACAGCGAAATGCGGGACGCCACAAGGTCACGGTACGTGTGGCCGGTTGGATGATCGGCTGCATGTCCGTTCCGATCGCCGGCACGATCCATCCGGGCGCGCTTACCACCAACGGCATTGGTTCCGCATTCGGTCGTCTCGGTTCCGCCGGCCGCGTCTTGGCTCGGCCGATCCGGTTGGACGCGCAGCATGGCCGCATGCAAGCGTTCTCGCAATTGCGCGAACAGATATTCGGGGTGGGAGCCGCGGAACGCCTGCACGGATTCGTCCGGATTGCCCGTCAGCACGAGGCGCGTCCCCCTGGCATGCAGGGCTTCGAGGAATGCGAGCCCGGCGAGCGTAAGATCCTGGCAGTCGTCGATGACGACCAATCTCGGGAGCTCCGACGGGTCGGCGTCGTGCGCCGCGTTGATGCCTTCCACGAGCAGAAGCGACGAGTCGAGGCGGAATTCGCCCGGATACGAGTCGCGTATCGCGGCCGCGTATTCGTCTCGCAGAGCGAAGGCCAGCCGCCATTGGACGTGCAGGCGTTCCGTACGCGGAGACCAGGCGGACAACGTTCCGAGCAGCGCGGCCTCGTTGGATGCGGACGCACCGAGTTCGTTCATACGGGAAAGCATGTCTCGCAACTGTCTGACGAATTCGTCGTTGACGCCTCGCGTAAAGCTTGTCCCGTCTCCTCCCGCATGATCAGGCATCCCCTGTTCGACGCCGTCGTCTCCGGTCATGACGCCGGACCAATCGTCCACAGCGAAGTATTCGCGCAACAACGCGCATGTCGCACATGGTTCGCCGGCGCGTACATGTCTGACATGCGCATCGACGACACCACGCAGCAGTGCGTCCTGCTCAGCGCCGTTCAGCAGTTTCGGCCGGGGCAAGCCAAGTCGGGAACGCACTGCGGCGATCAGCCGGAAAGCGATGGCAGGCAGCGTGGTGACCGGTCTGGCCTGCGACATGGCTCCGGTCTGACGAATGATCTGATTGGTCAAGTGATCGGCGTTCTGCCTGCCGGATACGGCCATCTGCGCCGCTTCTCCGCCGAATTCGCCGATGCCGCATCGCAAGGCGTCGAGCGCGAACGCGGTTTTACCGCCGCACGGCGGTCCTGCGACCAACAGCACGGGAGTTTTGCCTCGTATCACGGCGTTCATCGCATCTTCCGGCGTGACTACTACGGCCTTTGCGCCTGTGCCCGTGTTATCGCTATCGGAATCGGCATGGCTGAAACCGTGGTCGATCGGCAGGTCAATCAGTTTGTATCGTGGCGCTGTCGTCATGTTCCCGTTCATGGGCTCCACCCTAGAGTCCGGCCTGCCCGTCGTCTTGTCGCGCCGTGTTCCCGTCATGTTCGCTCCCCTCGACCGCTGGCGTCGGCAGGTGCGCCGTCCGCCTTTGCCTTCCTTAACCGGACAAACCGCACGTCGGCGTGTCGCAGCATGACTCCGCGGGCCAATTACGGCCAGTGAGTTCAGACAACGTGCACGGCCGCCGACACGTGCAGATATCACGTGTCGGCGGCCGTGCGAAGCCGTATGTCGGCTCAACCATCGTCCGTCACCTGTGCCCATGAACGGACACAGCAGATCGGACGCATGTTCAGTCGTTGAGGAAGACGGTCATTTCGTTTTCGCCGCGGTTGGCCCACGCGAAGTACGGGATGAGCGTGGCGGTGACCGGCTCGCGCTTTGCGGGCGTATACGGCGCGTACAGCGGGGCGAACGCCGGGGATTCCGCACTCGCGCCGGCCGGAACCGGCTCGCGCCACGCGGGCACCTCAAGCTTGACCATGTCACGGGTCACCTGGTCGACCTCGCCCTGTCCCTGTTCATCGATGCCCTTGGCACCCGCATGGAATGCAAACGGCACCGCCTTGACGGACGCCAGATCGTTCAGGATGGCGGCCACGTCCGCGTGCAGCAGGTGCAGATTCGCGCCATTGTCCTTCTCTTCGGCGCAGAACGTGATCGGGCCGCGCACGAACGCGACCTTACCCACATCCTCACGCACCATCGGATTCGCGGCCAGCATACGCACCGGCATCGGGAAATCAAACGCAATCTCATCACCATCACGCCACTCACCCGACAGGTACACGTAGCCGTCACGCACCTCGCGCGTCACGCGACCATCCCGCTCGCCGGACGCCTTGATCGCGACCGCCGGATCATCGCCGGCCCAGCCCGGCAGACGGAACGCGAGCGTGAACTCAGCCGGCGCGTCCAGTCGCACCGCGACCGTGCCGTCGCCCCGCCACGGCAGGTTCGCGGCCACGTCCAACGTCACCTCCGCACCGTTCAGCGTCGCCTTCGCCACGCCGCCCATGTACAAGTGCGTGTACAGCGTGGACGCATCGTCCGCCACCGTGTACGCGTACTCCTGCACCGACTCGACGATACGCGCGATGTTCGGCGGGCAGCACGCGCAGCCGAACCACTTCTGACGCACCGGCTTGACATGCCAGACACGATTATCCTTATGACACGCCTCCGGATACACCTCGAGCGGGTTGACGTAGAAGAAGCTCTTACCATCGAGCGCCATGCCGGCCAGCGTCGTGTTGTACAAGGCCAGTTCCATCACGTCCGCATACTCGGCCTTCGGCGCGATCTCGAGCATGCGGCGGGCGAAGAACGCGAGCGAGATCGCCGCGCACGACTCCGAGTACGCGGAATCGTTCGGCAGATCGTAGTTGTACGAGAACGCCTCGCCGTGCACCGTGCCGCCGATGCCGCCGGTGATGTACAGCTTCTTGTCGACGATATTGCGCCACAGCGTCTCGCACGCCTTGACCAGCGTCGGATCGTCGGACAGCTTCGCCACGGCGGCCATGCCCGAGTACAGGTAGCCGGCACGCACCGCGTGGCCGACCGCCTCGTCCTGCTCGCGCACCGGCTTGTGCGCCTGTGCGTACGGGTAGTCGAACGTCCAGTCGGTGTCGGAGTAGCCGTCCTTCTTGTCGCGTTCGCCCTCGTAGCGGAAGTAGTTAGGTTCGGTGCCGCGCTCGTCGATGAAGAACTTGGCGAGGTCGAGGTACTTCTTCTCGCCGGTCAGGCTGGAGAGACGGGCGAGCGCCATTTCGGCGATTTCGTGGCCCGGATAGCCTTTGAGCTGGTCCGGGTTCGGGCCGAACACCTCGCCCACGTAGTCGGCGAAGCGCTCCGCGGCCTTGAGCAGCTTGTCCTTGCCTGTGCCCTCGTAGTAGGCGATGGCGCCTTCGATCAGGTGACCGAGGCAGTACAGTTCGTGGTGCCAACGCAGGTTGTGGAAGGCACGGTCCATGCCGTTAAGGATGTAGTACGTGTCGAGGTAACCGTTGTCGAGCTGCGCGGCGCACACGATATCGATCGCAGCGTCCGCGGTCTTCTCGAGTTCCGCGTCGGGATGCTGGGTCAGGCTGTAGCCGACCGCTTCGATCCACTTCGAGAAGTCGGTGTCCTGGAACACGAAGCCGTAGAACTTGTCCGGATCCGGGTGGGCCGGATCGTCGGGCTTGGATTCGAAACCGCGGTAGGTGTAAGCCGGCGGCACAAACTTCTTGCCTTCGCCCTCCTTGCGGGCGTTCTGGGCAGCGGCGGCCTTGAAGTTGTGCATGCAGTAGCTGGGCGCGGCGCCGGGCACGTTGTCGTTGAGCGCGTTCCACTGGAACGGGATCACGGCCGTGCGCACCAGCTCCTGCTCGGTGTGCCAGAACGGATCGGTGACGGTGACGTTTTTCAGCGGCAGCGGTTTGCTGTACTGGGTCATGGTATCTCCCTTGATGTTGCGAACCGATTGTTTGCGATGACATGACTACTCTACGGCTCTGGGTGCGGGATACCAGGTGGATTTTTCGTTGCTCAAGTGGAGAAACCGGTTTTGTTTGATCGCCTGACGTCTTTCCTCGGAAAATAAACGTTTTACATAAAGACGCCCACTCGTTTACTCGATTCATTCACGTCAGGAAAGGATCCACTTGCATGGAATGTATGGAACCATTCGGTTTTGGCTCCTTTAGCATGACATCGACCCCGGTATGGCCGGTCTGCTAGCCATAATGTCACGCTATAAAGCTGATTTGCGTGACATCGGTCCCAGTATCTCCACCCTGTTCTCGGCAATGTCACGCAAAGTGTCGTAATACGCATGCGGGTCATGTGATGGTATCTGACGCATATTTTCCATCGTGTGATGGGTTCATGGTTCACGGGATGGTGGTGTCTCATGGTTTGCCATCCCGTGACCGGTAGCCGGCTGGTTTGCAGGTCACGTGATGGCATGTAACGCATATTTCTCATCTCGTGACTGAGGTCATACTCACGGGATGGCAAAAGCTCGTGTCTTTCCGCTCTATGCTCGCCTGATGAGCGGAATGAAGGTCACGCGATGGTGTTTAGACGGTTTTTGTCATCATGTGACTGGAATCACGGTCACGGTATGGCAGAAGCTGGTGGTTTTCCATCGCGTGAATAATGCTTTTTTGGTGTGGGTATGGTAATGGCCTCGGGAGCATTGTGCTCGACCGGGGCCATTCATATGTGTTGATGCGGCGGTGTGCTACTCTCCCACACTCTGTCGGGTGCAGTACCATTGCCGTGCCAGGCCTTAGCTTCCGGGTTCGGAATGGAGCCGGGCGTCTCACCTGGGCCATGACCGCCGCAAATCTTTAATTAACAGTTAAACAAGCATGCTCGTTTAACCGGTATTCGTGATGGTTTGGGAACCGGAGAGTGAACGCGAGTGTTTTTCGTATGGTGTTGATCGTGTGATCGTGAGTATTCCTTGTCACCTCACAAGATCTTGCATGGTATCGATGCGTGTCACACTCATACGAGTGTGCATAGTTGGTTGCTGTTCCCTGTTAGTACCGGTCA
>NZ_JGYN01000005.1 GCF_000741165.1 Bifidobacterium biavatii DSM 23969
CCCCTCAGTCAGCCTACGGCTGACAGCTCCCCTGACAAGGGGAGCTTGGATATATGGAGATACGGGGAGCCCAGTATGTGTGAAGTTTGAAAGGACAGTAACAATGGGACAGAAGGTTCTGGTCATCGGTTCCGGCGCCCGCGAGCATGCGATCGCGTCCGCGCTGCTGCGCGGCGGTTCCGTTAGCGAAGTCGCCGTGGCCCCCGGCAATCCGGGCATGGCGCTCGACGAGGGCATCCGCGTCGTCTCGCTCGGCTCCTCCAATCAGGCCGCGCTCATCGACTTCGTGAAGGACAACGGCTACGACTGGGTGTTCGTCGGCCCGGAGGTCCCGCTTATCGAGGGCATCGTCGACGCGTTCGCCAAGGCCGGCATCAAGGCGTTCGGCCCGTCCAAGGCCGCCGCGCAGATCGAAGGCTCCAAGGACTTCGCCAAGCGGCTCATGGCCCGCCACAACATCCCGACCGCCAAGTACGAGACGTTCGACGAGCTCGAACCGGCCGTCGCGTACGTGCGCGAGCACGGCGCGCCGATCGTCGTCAAGGCCGACGGTCTGGCCGCCGGCAAGGGCGTGACCGTCGCGATGGACGTCGAGACCGCAATCAAGGCTCTCGACGACATCTTCGTCGACCACCGTTTCGGCAACGCGGGCGCGAAGGTCGTCATCGAGGACTTCCTCGAGGGTCAGGAGTTCTCGCTCATGAGCTTCGTGAACGGCACCGAGTTCTGGCCGATGCCGATCTCGCAGGATCACAAGCGCGCGTACGACAACGACGAGGGCCCGAACACGGGCGGCATGGGCGCGTACAGCCCGGTCCCGCAGATCCCGCAGTCCGTGGTCGACACCGCGATCGAGACGATCGTGCGTCCGACCGTCGAGGCGATGGCCGCCGAAGGCACGCCGTTCACCGGCATCCTGTATGCGGGCCTGATCGCCACCGCCGACGGTCCGAAGGTCATCGAGTTCAACGCGCGCTTCGGCGACCCGGAAACCGAGGTCGTGCTGCCGCGCCTCACGTCCGATCTGGGCGCGGGCATCAACGCGATTCTCAACGGCGAAACCCCGACGTTCGAGTGGAAGCAGGACGGTGCGACGCTCGGCGTGGTGCTCGCCTCCAAGGGCTATCCGACGCACGTGATCAAGGGCGCCCCGATTCCCGAGATCACCGTCGACGCCGACTCGCACGTCTACTATGCGGGCGTTGCCTCCGACGCGACCCACGGCCTCGTCGCCAACTCCGGCCGCGTGCTGTTCGTCGAAACCTCCGCCGAGTCCATCAAGGCCGCGCAGGACAAGGTCTACGCGATCCTCGACAACCTCGACACCACGGGCATGTTCTACCGCCACGACATCGGCGCCAAAGCGCTGCAGTAATGGCGTCTGACGATGTATGAAGAGAGGCTCCCCACTTTGGGGAGCCTCTCTTCATATCGCCTTAGTATCGGAATCACGCTGTGCGCGATGCTGTGCCAGTTGGCGGCGCTAACGCGCCACGACGCTCCCCCAGTCAGCCTGCGGCTGACAGCCCCCTCAGCCGAGGGGGCCGAGGCTGCCGCCAGCTACAAAGGATTTCCGAATTATAAACCTCAGTAATCAGAATCGCTTTGGAGGCCTTGCAGGCCCCCCTCGGCTGAGGGGGGCTCCCGGCGTAGCCGGGTGGGGGAGCGTCTGCGGCCGAAGGCCGCTAAACAACACGGCATCGCGCGCAGCACGATTCCGTTACGCCCGCTATGGCAGATCCATGAAGCCGGAGTCCTTGAGGTAGTTCTTGCCGGCGGTGATGTCGTACTGGATGAGCTTGTAGTCGGCGAGCAGCTGCTTCGTTTCGTCGTCGAAGTCGCTTTCCGCCATCGGGTTGCCGTCGGAGTCCAGATAGATGTTCTGGCCTTCCGGAATGCGGTCCCAGCCCTGGATCGTGTTCACCACGGGCGGCTCCATCGCGGAGATCTTCTCGTGCATTTCGGTCAGGAACGCAAGGTACGGCGACACCTTCGCGTCCATGTGCTCGGCCGCCTGCGCAACGAAGAAGTTCGGCGACGAATACGCCGAATTGTCGATCTTCTCCCCCTGCGACGAGCCGGACGCCTTGTTCGACCAGATGAAGTAGTCGGTCAGGTGCAGCGCGAGCGAATTGTTCGTGTCCGCGCTGGCCGTCTCGTAGATGCCGGGCAGGTGATCGCCGTAGAAGACGACCGTGACCGGCTTGTCGAGCTTGTCGAGTTCCTCAAGGAACGCCGCAGTCGCCTCATCGGTCAGGCTTGCACCCTTCTGGTACGTTTCGATCGACTTCGTCTCGTCCTTTTCGAGCGGCTGCGACGGGTCGGTCGATTCGGCGGTGAAGTCGTTGTCCTTGTACCAGTCGTTGTACGGCATGTGGTTCTGCATCGTGATGATCTGGATGAACTGGTTGTCGTCCGTCTTCGCGATCTCCTCGAGCGCGCTCTTGTACGTCGCCTCGTCGGACACGTACGGCGATTCGTCGATCTTGTCCTGGTATTTGATGATGTCGTTGCCTTCGCCGTCGCCGGTGAGCGTGTAGAAGTGCGAGAAGCCGAACTTCACGTAGTTCGTGGCGCGCGAGTACATGGACGACTCGTACGGGTGGAACGCCTCGGAGAACTTGGCCGCACCCCACATCTGGTTGATGGTCGGCACCCAGTGTTCGCTCGGCACGAGCTGCTGGTACGGGCTGGACAGCGACGAGTCGAAGTTGGCCATGCTCATGCCGGTCAGGCCCATGTATTCAAGGTTCGCGGTGCCGCCGCCGTAGCCGGACGAGAGCATCAGGCCGGACGTGGTGCCACTCTTGATCTTGCGGATGTTCGGCATGGAGTCCTTGTTGACCTTGAGTCCGGGCACGCGCGACGGGTCGGAGAACGATTCGCTGAGCACGTAGATGACGGTCGAGTCGGTCATGTTCGCGGAGCGCGACTCGTTGATCGTCGTCGCTTCCTTCGCGTACTTGGCGGCGAGTTTCTTCATCGTCGCTTCGCTGTAGTCCGAGGGCTTTTCCATAATGCGCGGGTTGAGCTGGCGCGTGAACGAGACAAGCGGGCCGTTGCGCTGCGCGTCGTATACGGAATCCCACATGCTCGGCTTGTCGCCCATCACCGTGGCGAACGTTTTCGCCCACGATCCGACGGTGCTCACCTGCATCGAATACAGCGTGAAGAACATGCCAGGCAACAGGATCAGCAGCAGTCGCACGGTCACGTTCATACCGACGTTGTCGAAGCGCAGCAGACGGCCGGAGCGTCCGTCCATGCGGTACAGCAGGAAGCAGACGATCAGCACGCCGACGAACACGGCGCACGCGCCGATGATCGTCCAGTGCGCCCCCGGCGGCATGAAGCTCAGCAGGTTGCTTTTGTCGGCCTTGAGGAAGTTCAGGTCGCTCGGCAGCACGGCCTCGTAGCGGATCTGCACCTTGAAATGCTCGATCACGGCCACGATGATCGCGGCCGCCAGGAACACCGGCGTGGCGATCCAGAACCGGTTGGTGAGCATGAGCAGGATCAGGTAGATCAGGCCGAGCAGAAGCACGTTGAGGACGAGCACGAAGTTGCCGTCCGTCCACATTTTCGTCACGAATCCCCAGCCGACGGTTGGGCTGGACAGTTTGACGCGCGTGCTTTTCAGTGACACGCCCCACTGCAGCGTGGCCACGGCCGCGAGGTCGAACAGGATAAAGAGGAACGCGTACAGCCAGCCGGGGAACGGCCTGCCGCTGAATCGTTTGAACCAGCGCCGGCCGCGGCGTTCGTCCGTGTCCTCCTTGCGCGCGATGTCAAGGATCTCGATGTCGTCGTCGGCCGCCGTCGCGTTCGCTGACGTCGCGCCGACAGTACCGGCCACCGACGCAGCGTGCGGAGCCTGCGCGGCCTGCGACGCGGACTGTGATCGGGCCGTGTCCCGAGTCGTCATATCATGTGTTGTCTCTTCGCTCATAACCTGCACTTCACGTTTGGTTCACTGGGCATAATGGTCACCATTGTCCGCGTCGTTCCTGACAACGGCCGCACCTCGCCCCATATATTCACGATTGCTTCTCGCTTGCCACCATACCGGATTGAGCTGGGAGGGAAATCATTCCCGCGGCGGATGCACCCCGCCGAATACGGCTCCTATGATGCCGCGTTTGGTAGCGATAAGGGAGGATGCTCATGCAAGTGTGGTCGTCGTGGCTGCAGTCGCTGATGCGCGTGCGCATCGTGTCCGGACCATTTCATGACGGCGTGCTGCTGGTCGCCGCGGCTGGATTGCTGATATTGGCGGCGTGGCAGCTGGCGTGCTTCGATCGCGTGCGTCTGCTGTGGCAGCTGTTGGCCGGCGTTGCGACCGGAGCGGCCGGATTGCTGGCCGCGTGGCTGATTTCCGACGTGATCATGGTGTTCGGCGTATCGCTCGGCTGGGCGGTGATCGGCTGGGCCGCGGCAGGATTCGCCGCATTGGGGTTCGTGATCGCGACGGCCGTGCAGGCTCGCGCGTTGCGCCGCGTCATCGCGATCGTCATGATTCCGGTCATGCTGGTCGCCGCGGCCGTGCAGGTCGACACGGTGTTCGGCGAATATCAGACGATCGGATCGCTGGTCGGCTGGTCGCCGTACCAATCCGTCAGTCAGGCCGGCATCGCCCGTCCGACGATGACGGTCGATCAGTGGAAGCGGCGTGCGGCCGACGGCGACTTGCCGAACATGCCGTCGACGGGCCGTCTGTTCTCCGAACGCATCGCCAACACGGCGTCCAGGTTCCGTGCGCGTCCGGCCATGGTCTGGCTGCCGCCGGCGGCGCTGAGCGACACGCCGCCGAAACTGCCGGTGCTCATCCTGCTCGCCGGGCAGCCGGGCAGCCCGGGCCGCGCCATGCAGGCCAGCGGCATCACCGCGCTGCTCAACGACTATGCCGCGGCGCACGACGGCCTCGCGCCGATCGTCGTCTCGCCCGACCAGAACGGCGGCGACACGATCAACAGCCTGTGCGCGGACACGGCAAAGTTCGGCAAGGCGGAAACCTACCTGACCAAAGACGTGCCGAACTGGATCGCCGCGCATCTGCCGGCCGACGACGCGGGCGCAAAGTGGGCCATCTCAGGCTTCTCGCAGGGCGGCACCTGCTCGACGCAGCTTGCGCCGCGCCACGCCGACCTGTTCGGCACGATGATCGCGGTGGACGGCGAGATCGCGCCCACGTCCGGCAGCGTGGACAACATGGTCGCCTCGTATTTCGGCGGCGACCGGAAAGCCTACGAGGCGCAGGTGCCGGTGAACGCGCTCGCCGCACACGCACCGTCTGACCAGGCGGCCGTATTGGCGGCCGGTGAGAACGACACCGTGTCCGTAGACAACGTGAAGACGATCGGCGCCGCCGCGCGCAAGGCCGGCTGGGATGTGACCGAACTGGAGGCGCCTGGCACCGGGCACGACTGGCATGCGGTGCACGCCGTGCTGGAGGCCGCGCTGCCTTGGTGGTGCGCGCGCGTCGGCCTGGGCAGCTCCAGCACAACGACGAATAAGACGTGGAAGGATTACGACAAATTGGAGGTGCTGCAATGAGCGTTGCGAACAACGCCGCAGAGGGTAAGACAAACAACGCCGCAGAAAGTGCCACGACAGCAGACTCGCCAAGTGCCGCAACGCACGGCAACGGCGACGGCCACGGCACACGCAACACCACAGTCGTACGGTCCGCTGCGGCCGGCCATCAAGGCGGCAACGGACACAAACCCGCACGTCGCAACGCGTCATCGCCCGCCGCCCAGGCATGGGCGCCGCTGGCAAACGACGTGCGCGGCTGGATCGGCGCACATCCGTTCGCGGTGGGATTCGTCGCCGCATTCGTCGTGCTGAACGTCGCGGCGTGGATCGGCGCGGCGCTCGCCGGGCAATCGTTCCCGCTGCGCGGCTTGGGCACGTCGCTGGACGAGTTCAGCCTGCCGAAGCTGATCGTCTCCCTGTTCCTCGCCCGCGGCGTGCTGCAGCTGGTCATGGACGCGGTGCTGCTGCTGGTCATGGTCTCGACCGCCGAACCGCTGCTTGGCCGCGGCCGTCTGTCCGTGATCGGCGTCGCGTCGACGCTGATCGGCACGGTCGTCGGCCTGTTCCTGTGTGCGGGGCTCGCCGCGCTGCTACAGGGCACCGCGATCGTCGGCCGCGTCCGGTTCACGCTCAGCCCGCTCACGCTGGGCGTCGGCGCGCTCATTGCGGCGAGCGCGTTCAGCCGTCCGTTGTGGCGGCGTCGCATCCGGCTGATCGGCTATGCGGCGATCGCGGCCGGACTGCTGTTCCGCGGCAATCCGGGCGACTACTGCCTGCTCGTCGCCGCGCTCACCGGACATGTACTCGGCGACCTGCTGGCCCGCCGTGCGGCCAGGACCACGGTCGGAAGCGCGTCCGCCCGCGCCGCGCAGCATCATGCCGATCCGCTGCACTGGCAGATGGGCACGTCGTTCGAAGCGCGGCGCATGTTCGCCGCGGCCGCGCTGATTCTGGCGCTCGGCCCGATGCTGACGATCACGTCGCCCACGCATGTCGGCCCGCTGAGTTCGCTCGGCCTGATGCTCAGCCCGGTCGATCCGGACGACGCGAAGCTGGCCGCCTGCCTGTCGGGTGCGTCGCACGCCGACTGCTTCTTCCAGTTTGATCTGCTGCGCACGTCGATGCCGGGCGCGATCGCGCGTTCGCTGCTGCCGACCGCGGTGATGGCGATCATGGCGTGGGGCCTGTATCGTGGCCGTCGTCTGGCCGCGTGGGCGACGGCGGCGTATTCCGCGTTCGTCGCACTGCTGGCCGTGGCCTATTACTTTGTGGTGCCGCTCGCGTTCGCCGGGGACGGATTCCGTACTTTGGTGTGGCATGGCGCGGTGGTCGCGTGCGCGGCGAACGCGCTGCTGCCCGCGCTGTTCGCCGTGGCGACGGTCGTGTCGCTCGGCCATTTTCCTATCCGCACCGACGTTCGGCTGATGCGTCGCGGCTGCGCGGCGATCGTTGCGTCGTTCGTGGCGTGCGCGGCCATATATCTCGGGTTTGGCCTGCTGCGTCCGCATGATTTCCGTCCGGCCGCCACGATCGGCGATCTGATGGCCGAGCTGCCGGGCCGGTTCATTCCGATCGGCTTCCTGAGCCGCACGAAACTGCGGTTCATGCCGTTGACGCCGGTCGCGTCGGCCGTCTATCAGGGCGTGGGACTCGTGTTCTGGCTGGTGGTATTGGTCGTGTGCGTACGGTGGATGCGCGACATTCTCGTGACGGACGATCATGCGCGCGCCGACGCCGGCCGTCTGGTCGAACGCGACGGCGAGTCGATGAGCTTCATGACCACGTGGGAGGGCAACCGGTACTGGACGTCGCCGACCGGCCGTTCGGCGGTGGCGTATCGGGTGATCGGCGGCATCGCGCTCACCTGCACCGGACCGTTCGGCGATCGCGGCGAATGGATGACCGACCTGCGCGAGTTCGCGCGGTTCTGCGCCGCGCACTCGTGGTCGCCCGCGTTCTACGCGGTGCATCGTGCGCAACGCGACGCGCTTGTGGCGAGCGGCTGGTATGCGCTGGAGGTCGGCGGCGAAATGGTCGTCGATCCGCGCACGTGGAAGACCACCGGCAAGAAATGGCAGGACATCCGCACGGCGATCAACAAGGCGAAGCGCGACGGCATCACCGACGTGCTCACCACGTTCGCCAACGCGGACGCGGACGTGCGCGAACAGATTGAGGAGATTTCCGAACAGTGGGCCGGCGAGAAGGCCCTGCCGGAAATGAAGTTCACGCTCGGCGGCGTGGAGGAGCTGCGCGACCCGCGTGTGCGCATCCTGTACGCGGTCGACGCGGACGGGCTCGTGCTCGGCGTGACCAGCTGGCTGCCGACGTGGCGCGACGCGCGTATCGTCGGCTGGACGCTTGATTTCATGCGGCATCGCACCGACTCGCCGAACGGCATCATGGAGTTCCTGATCGCGCGCATGGCCGAACGGCTGCGCGACGAGGGGCTTGCCGACCCGGCCTCGGCGGCCGAGTTCATGAGCCTGTCGGCCGCGCCGCTGGCCGGCATGAACCCCGACCGGGACAACGTCGACGCCGACGGGCGCGCCGACACCGGCACGGCGATGCTCCAGCATGCGCTGCAGATCGTGGCCGACTGGATGGAGCCGGCGTATGGCTTCCACTCGCTGTTCAACTTCAAGCGCAAGTTCCAGCCGAGCGAGGAGCCCGTGTACGTGTGTTATCCGGATCCGGCCGTTCTGCCGCAGCTGGGTCTCGCGGTCATGCGCGCCTACGTGCCGTCCGTCAGCGCCAAGCAGGCCCTCGCCATGCTGCGCACGCTCCAGCGGTAGTCAGTCGGCACATTCGTGGGCATATCCGGTACGGCAACCGTGGTCGTGGGCATAGACGGTACAGTAAGAGCGGAATTTCAGCTCTTGGTGTACCGTCTATGCCCACATGCAGCCAAATGAACGGTCTATGCCCACAGTTTGACTGCCGAAATGACCCGCCTATGCCCACACACGGGTTGTCGCAGTTTGTCCAACACTCAAAACACCAGTTCATCCCATATCAAATGACCCGCCTATGCCCACACCGCCTCCCGACGACGCTTCGCAACGGACCAGATACGTCCGGACATGATGGTTGTCACCACGTCATGACCTGCGCCGACACCGAGCACGGTACCGCGTATTACGGAGATGTTGGGCGTATTCGGCGGGGTCGGCGATCGTGCGGGCGTGGCATACGTTAGGATGGCGCTTTTGGGACGGCGTTCGGCGCGCGTGACATGCGTGATGTGCGCAGCTGCGGGCGCCGAAGAGGGAAAGGACGTAACGGTATGGGCGAAGGCATGTTGAGCGCGATTCATGGTCCGGCCGACGTCCACGACCTGCCCGCCGATCAACTGCCCGAACTGTGCGCGGAAATCCGCCGCACGCTCGTCGACTACGGTCACGTGCACGGCGGCCACATCGGTTCGAATCTCGGCATGGTGGAGGCCACGGTGGCCCTGCACCGCGTGTTCGACTCGCCGCGTGACCGAATCGTCTTCGACGTGTCGCACCAAAGCTACGTGCACAAGATGCTCACCGGACGCGCCGCCGCGTACCTCGACCCCGAACATCACGACGTGACCGGGTTCACCAATCCTGACGAATCGGAGCACGACCAGTTCGTGCTCGGTCACACCGGCACGTCGATCTCGCTGGCGTGCGGACTGGCGAAAACGCGCGACATGCGCGGCGGGCACGAAAACGTGATCGCGGTGATCGGCGACGGTTCGCTCAGCTCGGCCATCGCGTTCGAGGGGCTCAACAACGCGTCCGAACAGGGCGGCAATCTCATCATCGTCTTCAACGACAACGAAATGTCGATCGCCGAGGATCACGGCGGCATGTACGGCCCGCTCGCCCGCCTGCGCGCGTCCGGTGGCACGGCCGAACCCAACATTTTCCACGCGTTCGGACTCGACTATCGCTATGTCGAGGACGGCAACGACGTGCTCGCGCTGGTGAGCGCGTTCGAATCCGTGCGCGGCATCGACCATCCGATCGTCGTGCACATCCACACGCGCAAGGGTCTCGGTCTGCCGGTCGAGGACGCGGCGGCGAATATCGCGACGGCGGAGATCGCCGCGGGCGCGACCGACGGCGGCGATACCGGCACGATCATGTCCGCGTCTTCCTGCGCGGCATCCGAAGAAACCATTGCCGCAATCAGCACGACCGGCGCCGACACAACCGGCGCGACTTGCGCAACCGACCCGGGTACCGCCGACGACGGCGACGCGACGGTGATCGCGGAAGACCTGGCGATCACCGAGGGCCGCTGCGAGGCGAACCACTGGCAGAATCCGGACAGCGCGGCCGGTAAGCCGCTCGGCGCGCGCAAGCATTACGGGCAGCTGGCGATGGCCGCGCTCGAACGGCGCTTCGCCAGCGAACCTGGACTCGTGGTCATCTCCCCCGCCACCCCCGGCTCGAACGGCATCACGCGCGCGTTCCGCGAGCGGGCCGGCAGGCATTACGTCGACACCGGCATCACCGAGGAGCATGCGGTCGCGTTCGCGTCCGGCATTGCGCGCGCGGGCGGGCGACCAGTACTGGCCACGTCGGCCACGTTCTTCCAGCGCACGTTCGACCAGCTGCAGCAGGAGCTTGCGCTCAACCACACGCCGGCCACGCTGCTCGACTTCGGCGGCGGCCTGTCCGGCGCGGACAACACGCATTCCGGCGCGTTCGACATCGTCATGTTCGGCAACATTCCGGGACTGACCTGCCTTGCGCCCACGTCCGGACGCGCGTTTCTCGACATGCTCGCATGGTCGACGAGCGTGGCAAACGACGGTCCGGTCGTGATCCGCGTGCCCGGCGACGCGATTCTAGGCGCGGAGCGTGCCGGCGAGATCGTCGACATGACCGATCATTCCACGGCATCCGACATCACCGACACGCAAGATTGCCCGTGGAACCGCTACCGCATTACGCACGCCGGCTCGCAGGTGGCGATTCTCGCGCTCGGCAACGAGTATCCGTTGGGATTGCGCGTTATCGAGACGCTTGCGGGACGCAACGACGGCGATCATGCCGGCATCGACGCGACGCTCGTCGATCCGCAGCAGTTCTCCGCGATCGATGCGGACACGCTCCGCGCGCTGGCCGAAGATCACCGGATCGTCGTCACGCTCGAGGACGGCCAGCTTGAGGGCGGCTGGGGTGAAAAGATCACCGCATGGTATGCGAATGCGGGTCTCCCCCACCCCGTGCGCGTACTCAACTTTGGCGGCACGAAGGAATTCACCGACCGAGTCCCCCTCGCTGATCTCAACGAACGCTACGGCTTGACCGTCGAGCAAGTCACGGCCGCAATCCGTAGCCTGCTCTAGCTGCCGGTCACCGCCTACTGCTGGTTTTTGATGGCGTCGAGGGCGGGGATCTTGACGGCCTTGTTGGCGGGCTGGAAGCCGGAGACGAGGCCGATCGCGGTGGAGAAAAGGATCGCGAAGACGAACAGCCACCACGGGATCACCGACAGGCGCGTCACGTTCTCGCCGCCCACAATCGCATGCCATATGTTCTCGCCGCTGACGCCTCCCATATATACCAGATTGATGCCGATCGATATGACCGCGCTCAACAGGCAGCCGATCACGCCGCCGAGCAGACCGATGAAACCCGCCTCGCCGAGGAACATGATGCGGATGTCACGCACGTAGCAGCCGAGCGCCTTCATGATGCCGATTTCGCGCGTGCGCTCGGTCACAGACATGACCATCGTGTTGGTGATGCCGATGGCCGCGACCAGGAGCGACACCGCGCCGATGCCGCCGAGCGCCATCTGGATGCCACGCGACTGCTCCTCCATCTGCTTGCGGATCTCCTCGTACGACGACGTGGAGAAGCCCATGTCCTTGATCTGCTGTTCGACGTCGCTCACCTGCGTGATGTCGGAAACCTTGACGAGCGCCTGCTCGTACGTGGTGGTTTTCGCCGCGGACTTGTCGGCTTTGGCGATCATGTCCTTGAGCTGGCTGATGTCCATGAGCACGCCCGACGAGGTGGCGGAGCCCTTGTTGTAGTCCTCCTTGAGCACGCCGGTGGCGCGCAGCTTGAACGTGTTGCCGGAGCCGTTCGCGCCGGTCGAACCCGTGCCGGAACCCGAGGAACCGGTACCGGTGCCACTCACATCGGTTGCCCCCGACATGCCGCCCATGCCCATCGTCATCCCGCCGCCGGAGCCGCTGCCGGACGAGTCGTCGCTCGTTTGGATGGTCAGCTTGATCTCCGTGTTCATCGGGTTGAAGAACGGCTTGGATTCCTCGCCGAGCTGGTCGGCGGGCACCTGCGAGCAGTTGCCGGTCGAGTCGCACGTCCAGTACGTGCCGTCGCCCGCGTCCTGCGGCTGGTAGCGCATGTTGGAGCCTTCGGGCCGGAACTTGTCGTAGAACTGGTAGGCGAGGTACTGTCCGGCGAGGATTTCCCCGCTTTTGGTCGGGGCCGCGCCGTCGGTGAGCTTGTAGCCCATGTTCTCGAGCTGCGACATGTCGATGGCCTGCACGTCGCCGTACGTGGCGACGTACCGCCCGTTGTCGGCGGTCATGGTGACCGTGTAGTTGAGCGACATCTGCGCGGTTGCACCCTCGACGCCGGGGATCTGCTTGAACGATTCGATGGCCTTGTCGTCGAGCTTGTTATCCGTCTGGCCGCCGCCGGTCGAATCCGACGCGCCGAAGCCGTCGTAGTTGCCCTGTTTGTACACGTTGATGATGGTCAGGTCGCCCATCTGCTTGAGCGACTGTTCGTTCATCTCGTTGATGCCGGAGCCGATCGACACCATGGTGACGATCGAGCAGCAGCCGACGATCACGCCGAGCACGGTCAGGATCGTGCGCGACTTGCGTCGGAACAGGTTCTGACTGCACAGGTGCAGGATGTCCGTGAATCTCATGTTGGTCCTTACGACTTACGCAATGGCGTACGGCAATGACGTCGGTGGAGTCGATAGCGTACGCGTTGATGTGCGGAATGGCCGACGCGACGATTTACGCGCGAGCGTTTGCGCCGGTCGTACCGGACTGTTCGGGCGCGGCGGGAGCGATCACCTGCGTCGCGTCGTTCGCACTGCCGGCCGTGCCGGACGCAGCACCGTCAGCCGAATCGCCGTCCGCGCTCCAGTCGTCCCACTCGTCGTCGATGCTGGCCTGATTCGCCTTGGCCTTGCGCTTCTTGCGCACGATGACGATAGTCGCCACGAGCGCGGCCGCGACGGCGAGCGCGCCGACGATCCACGCCCACATCGGCACGCCCTGCTGCTGCGTGGTGTCGTCGGGCACGACCATGCCGTCGTCGGTCGGGTCCGACGGCGCCGCGTCGGTAGCGCTGATGGTGATCGGGAATTCCTTCTTCTGCGTCTTGCCGTCGGAGTCCTCGTAGGTGACGCGTAGCGTGGCGTTGATGTCGCCGGCCTGCGTGGGCGTGAACGCGAAGCCGATGGAACCGTTCGCACCGGACGCGACGTTGCCCACATACTGCGTGGCGTTGGTGGCCTGGATGCCTTCGCCTTCGATGCTGGCCTCGACGTTGGCGATGTCGCCCTTGCCCTTGTTCACGTAGTTGAGCGTGACGGTGGTCTCCGAGCCGACGGTGGCGCCATCCGGCGGGACTGGGTTGGTCAGTTCGAAGCGGTCGGGCTGGGAGACGGGCACGGAGATTTTGATGTCGGAATTGTTGGAGCTGCGCACGTTAGCATCCACGTATTCGTATTTGAAGCTGACGGTGACGCCCTGCGCGCCGGACGTGGCGCTCGGCAGGACCTGCATGGGCAGGCTTTGTGTCATCGCGTAACCTGCGCCGAGCTTGTCGAAGTAGAACGTGTTGGTGCCGCCGGCGATTGCGAAGCTTTCGCCGCCGTCCACGGTGACGACGAGGTTGTCGATCGCGACCTTGCCCATGTTCTGGAACGTGAAGGAGAGGTTAAAGTCGCTGCCGACCGACACGGTTTTCGCGCTGCCGTAGTCGAAGTTGGTGATGATGATGTTCGGCACGGGTCCGGCGACGGGGGTCGTGTCGTTGCCGGACGTGCCGCCGTTCGTGGTGCCGTCGCTGCCCGTACCGGCCGAACCGTTGCCTCCGTTCGCGGTGCCGTCCGACGAGCCGCCGTCGACGGCCGAGTTCGTCGTCGTGCCGTTCGAGGTCTTGCCGTCGGCTACGGCGTTGCTCACCGTGCCGTCCGTACCGTTCGCGGTCGTGCCGGTCGCGACCGCGGACCGGGTCGTACCAGTCGCGGACTTACCGAACTTACCGTCGGCCGCATCTGTCGTACCGCCGTTCTTACCGGCGGTCACGCCCGCGGCGTTCGTCACGCCGTCGGCCGGGGCCTCCGCCGTGGCGAACGCAGCCGGCGTCGCACAGGCGAGCAGCATCGCCGGCGTCGCCAGCAGGGCCGTGGCCGCGGCGATCATGCTCTTCTTCTCTCGGTTCTTCATCATTTCCCTTCCTGTATGTGGGATCAAGTCCATATGTATTCCCAGTTTTCAGTTATTCGTCGTTCCGATCGGGCAACCCATTCTGGTCATCTCAATCAAGCGCAACCACTCTTCCTGTCATTTCCAAGCGCAACCACTCTTCCTGTCATTTCGACCGAGCGCAGCGAGCGGAGAAATCTTTCAGAACCCGACATACCACCCCATCCTCAATGCGTCAGCTTGTCGCCGACGATCCGCCCGTCGAGCAGCGTGACGATGCGGTCCGCGTACTGCGCCATGTTGTCGTCGTGCGTGACGAGCACGATCGTCTGGTCCAGTTCGCGCGCGAATCCGACGATCATCTCCATCACGTCGACTTTCGTACGCGAATCGAGGTTGCCTGTCGGCTCGTCGGCGAACACGACCTGCGGTTTGGCGACGAACGCGCGCGCTATGCCGACGCGCTGCTGCTGGCCGCCGGACATCTGCGTCGGATAGTGCGTCATGCGCTTGCCGAGGCCGACGCGTTTGAGGATGCCGCGCGCGATCGCCTCGCGTTTCGCCTTCGGCACGCCACGGAACATGAGCGGCATGGCCACGTTTTCGATCGCGTTGAGATTCGGCAGCAGATTGTACGACTGGAACACGAAGCCGAGATGGCGCTGGCGGAAGGCCGCGAGCTCGCGTTCGTCGAGATCGGACACGACCACGCCGCCGATGCGCACGCCGCCACGCGTCGGCTTCTCCATGCCAGCGAGCTGGTTGAGCAGCGTCGATTTGCCTGAACCGGATTCGCCGTAGATACAGCAGATCTGGCCTTTCGGAATAGTGAGATTGATGCGTTCGAGCGCGACGACCGTTTCATCGACGACCGGATACTCCTTGCGCAAGTTTTTCACTTCGATCATCGGACGAGCGGATTTGGCCGGACGGACCGGGTCGACGGAGCCAATCGACCGGGTCAAACCGACCGGCCGGCCCGCGCGCGAGACTGGTTCCCCCTTGATTATCGCCATTGACAACATCCCTTCTTGATCGTACCGACTCAAGTCTACGGCCTTCACTCCTCCGACACAGTCTGCGCCATCATACCAATGGTAACAATCCACCCCAAGGATGATTCGCCGCCAAACCAAACGACAACGGTCCGACCGATGTCGTTGCAATCGTTCCCGTTTGTAAAGATCCTCGTTCGGCCGCGTGTCGTCTGCGGCCCGTCCGATACGCTGATTGCTCTGTTGTTTTTTTCGAAACTTGGGGGCAATGATGACAGTCAAGGACATCGAACTGTATCGGTCGGACGACGGGTCCGTCCAATTGGAAGTCAGCGTGAACGGGGACACCGTGTGGCTGACACTCAATCAGATGGCTGAGCTATTCAACCGCGACAAATCGACCATATCAAGACACATCAGGAACATTTTCGCGGAAGGGGAGTTGAACCGAGATGAAGCAGTTGTTGCCAAAAATGCAACAACTGCCACGGATGGTAAAACATACCAAGTTGACTACTACAACCTCGACGTCATCATCTCTGTCGGTTACCGGGTCAAGTCCCAGCGCGGCATGCAATTCCGCCGCTGGGCAACGAACGTGCTCCGCCAATACCTGATGAACGGCTACGCGGCCAACGAACGACGGCTGGAGCAGCTGGGGAAGGTCGTCAGCATCCTCGCCCGCAGCAACGACCAGCTGGCCGCGGGCATCGCGGACGTCGTGTCCCGATACCTGCCGGGATTGGACATGCTCCGCGACTACGACGCGCATGAACTGGCTCCCGCCCCCAAGGCGAAACCAGCGTGGGAGATCACGATCGATAACGGTTTCTCACATTGGAGGAACACCGAGAGACTGTGCCCATGCTCGCTCATGTTGTCTCAGACAACCAGCGGAAGGATGAGCGAAGCCCTTGGAATCATTCGATTCCAAGGGCTTTTATGGTGACCCCGGCCGGGCTCGAACCGGCGACCCTGAGATTAGAAGTCACATGCTCTATCCAGCTGAGCTACGGGGCCAAACGAAGGGACAGTATACCAGCATGCCGGTACGCGGCTCACCCGTCCGTCCCGTTCGCCGGCGACCCGTAATCTCAGGGTCGCCGGTTCTCGTTATCGCCTATCGATTCCCCATCGACGTCGTACGATCACTTGGCGTCGGCCTGATGATGGTACTGGAACGCGAGCTCCGCGAGGTGCACGCCGTGGGTGAGGAACTCGTGCGTGCGGCACACGTAGTCGTTTTCGCGGCCGATCTTGGCGATGTAGCCGTTGATGTAGTCGACTTCGGTCTTGCGGCCGCGGCTCATGTCCTGATACATCGACGGATAGTGCAAGGGGTTTCCGGTACGGCTGACGTAATCGACCGACTCGAGCTCCTCGGCGCGCGTGTTGATGAGCCTGATGCCGGCGCGCTCGCACGCGTCGTACGCCTCGTTGATGAGCTGCATGGCCATGTCGCGGGCGCCCGGGTAGCTGATGAACTGGCCCATGGTGATCTGGTACATGGTGCACAGGGTGTTCACCACGGAGTTGAACACGATCTTGGCCATGCACATGCCCTTGAAGTCGTCGGAGATCTCCGGGTTGAGGTTTGCCTTCTGGAAGTCCGCGAAGATCGCCTTCTCGATGTCGGTGACCTTGTTGGTCATGGCGCACATGTGCATGGTGCCGGCGCCGGACTTGCCGATGAAGTCCACGTCGCCCGGGCCGTTGAGCACGGTCGCGACGAGTGCGGTGCCGCCGTAGATGCGGTCCTCGCTGAAGTACTGGGCGATCTTCTCGAAGTGGCCCCAGCCGTTCATCGCGCTGAACGCGACCTGATGGTCCTTGAACAGGTGGGCGCAGCGCTTGAGCATCTCCTCGAGCTGCATCTGCTTCATGAAGATGATCCACACATCCGGATCGCCGTCGTATTCCTCCGGCGTGTACAGGTTGATCGGGATGAGACGGCGGTTCTCGTGGTCGCGGCTCACGTACACGCCGCCCTGCTCGCGGATCTTGTCGATGTGCGGCTGCCACGTGTCGATGAAGTCGACGTGGGCGTCCGTGTGCTCCTGCAGCAGAATGCCGTAGCGCAGGCCCATCGCACCCGCGCCGATAACCGTATAGCGCATGATAATCCTTCCGGTCTTCTTGTCTTTTCTTTCTTCTGACGCACGCGTGCGACAGTATGCAATTGCGATATTCCGCGATTTTTCGCGTCACACCATAGCACCGGATGGCAACATTGCTGGTATAACGGGGGCATGAGCGATTCCGATGATTCCAACAATCCCGCCGAGATGCAGCGAACGGTTGCACGGTTGCATGAGACGTTCCGCAGCGGGCTGACGCGACCGCTGCGCTGGCGGCGAGCGCAGTTGGACGCGATGGAGCGGATGCTGCGCGATCACGGCGTGCGTTTGGCCGAGGCCGTGCATGAGGATTTCGGCAAGCCCGTGGCGGAAACGATGCTCATGGAAATCAAGCTGGTGCTTGACGAAATACAATTCGTGCGGCCGCGACTGTCCCGTTGGGCGGCGCGTCGACCGCAGCCGATGCCGTGGCTGTTGTGGCCGGCGCGCAGTTGGACAGTGGCCGAGCCGAAGGGCGTGGTGCTGGTGATATCGCCGTGGAATTATCCGGTGCTGCTCTCGCTTGAACCGATGGTGGATGCGATCGCGGCAGGAAACTGCGTGTGTTTGAAGCCGTCGGAGCTCTCCCCCGCCACCAGTCGGCTGCTGGCGCGGCTGGTTCCCCGGTATCTGGATGCGCGCGCGTTTGCGGTGGTTGAAGGCGGCGCTGCCGAGACCGGCGCGCTGTTGGAGCAGCCGTTCGACCATATTTTCTATACGGGCGGCGGCCGGGTCGGCCGGATCGTGATGGAGGCTGCGGCGAAACGGCTGACGCCGGTCACATTGGAACTCGGCGGCAAGTCACCGGTGTTCGTCGACGGCACGGACGATCTGGACGTGGCTGCGCGGCGCATCGCGTGGGGCCGGTTCGTCAACGCCGGGCAGACGTGCGTCGCGCCCGACTATGTGCTCACGACTCCTGACATCGCCGACGATCTGGCCCGGCGCATCGCCCGCGCCGCGCGGTTCATGTTCGGCGACAGCGCGTCCGCGCCGCAGTCGTCCAGCTACGCGCGCATCATCAGCGATCGCCATTACGATCGGCTGATGGCGCTGCTGCCGCATCCCGACGTGCCGTCGTCCGCGGCGCACGTGGTCTGCGGCGGATTCGGCGATCGCGCGCAACGGTATATTGCGCCGACCGTGCTCACGCACGTGTCCGCGGACGCGCCGGTGATGCGGGAGGAGATTTTCGGGCCGATCCTGCCGGTGCTGGAGATCGCGGACGCGGCGTCGGCGGTCGCATTTATCAACGCGCGGCCGAAACCGTTGGCATGCTACGTGTTCTCGCGGCGGGCTGCCACGCGCCGACTGTTCGAACGGGAGACCAGTTCGGGCGCGCTTGGCTTCGACCTGCCGCTCGGCCATCTCTTGTCCAATCGGCTGCCGTTCGGCGGCGTGGGCGCGTCCGGCATGGGCTCATATCACGGCCATGCGGGCTTCCTCGAATTCAGCCACGTCAAAGCCGTGACCGCCAAACCGACCTTCCCGGACACGCTCTCCCTCGTCTATCCGCCCTACACCAGACGCACTCGAACCCTTATCTCGACACTGACCCGACTCACGGCTCGATGACCCAGGAGAGCCCCACGAGCACGATGAGGAACAGCACGTTCACCGCGGAATACACGGCCAGATAGCGGCCCTTCTGGTGCGGGTACTTGCGCACCACGTTCTTGTAGCCGATGAGCGAGGCCATGGACGCGATGAGCGTGCCCATGCCGCCGAGATTCGTGCCGATGATGAGCGGCCGCCACTGGTCGGTGAAGCCGGACAGGAGCAGCGTGGTCGGCACGTTGCTGATGAGCTGGCTGGAGCCGACCGCAACCTCAAGCGGGCGGATGTTCACCAGCGACGCGGCCAGTTCGTAGAATTCCGGCACGCGTTTCATGTTGCCGATGAAGATGAAAAACATGGTGAACGTGAGCGGCAGGCCCCAATCCACGTTCTTAAACACCTTGCGGTCACACACCAGGAACGCGGCGAACACGATCGCGCACATGAGCCACAGCGGAATAAAATCGCTCACCGCGAGCAGACAGACGACGAACAGCAGCGTGTACACGATCGTGCGCCAGCCGCCGTAGCCCGCGCCGTAACCGGTGATGCGGATCTCGTCCGGCCGGTGGCCGGCGCTGGATGGGGCGAGCACGCCCTGTTCGATGCCGGCGCCGTCCAGCGAACGGAACTCCGACACCGGTTTGCCACCGAACACGAACCACGAAATCACCACGAGCATCACCGCCGCCGTGACCGAATACGGCGCCATGATGCCGATCATCTCCAACGCGGGCATGCCGGTGAGCGCCTTCAGATACAGGTTGTGCGCGTTGCCGATCGGAGTGAGCATGCTGCCCACGTTCGCGCCGATCGTCATGAGCGTGCCGACCAGCACCGCGTGCTCCTCCATGTCGGCCATGATGAGCACGGAAATCGCGAACGGGATGAACGTGACGAGCGCCACGTCGTTGGTGATAAGCATCGCCGAAAAATACGTGAGCGCGATCAGCGTGATCACCAGCCCGCGCGCGGTGCCGACGTGGTGCAGCAGCCGCGAGCCGATGATGCGGAACACGCCGATCCGCTGGAAGCCGCACACCACGAGCATGAGGCAGACCAGCTGGCTGATCGTGCTCATATGCACGTAGTCCTTGTAGTCGGCGTCGGGCGGGACGATGAAGCAGGATATGAGCGCCAGTATGGAGGCTACGATCAGAATCGTTTCGCTTTTGAGCAGCTCGATGGCCCAGCGCCTCATTGTTCCTCCGAAGTTCACCGTGCGTTAACGTTCAGTGATTGTAGTGGGACAACGAGCCAAAGTACGTAGCTTCGGCGTGCTGTTTTCCGACCGATTCCAACGAAAACAGCCCCTCAGCCTTACGGCTGCCTACCCTCCCGTTCCGACGTTTCACTCGTTTCGATTACGCGAGCCGCACGAGCGTGACGCTGTAGGACGGCAGGGCGAGCGCGATGCTGCCAGCGCCATCCGGCGGGAGCATGGATTCGCGGATCGTGCGCGTCAAGCAGTCGCGCGGTCCGCCCTCAAACTCGAGTTCGTTGCGCGCATCCGGATCGCCGGACAGGGTTTCGACGCGCAGCGTGCGCGGCGAGCCGGCCGCATGGTCACGCCGCAAGAGCCCGCGCGGCCCGTACGACACGTTGAGCGTCACGCCGACGCGCTCGCCGCCCGTGTTGACGAGCTTGACGAACCTCAGCGCGCCCTCGTCGCCGGTCGCGGACACGTACAGGCCGTCCGGCGTTTCGCCGTCAAGCCGGCATTCGTACGCGAGCGCGCCCACGTTCGCGGAAAACAGCCGTTCCGCCTCGTAGTTGACGCTGGGACCGACCTGCGCGGGGTTGAATTCGATAAGGTTCTGTTCCCAGCCGTGCCCGGTGACGTGCGAGAGTAGCGGCGCATATGACGTCATTTTCACGATGTCGCTGTTACGTTCGCAACCGGTGAGGAACGCGGCTTCGGCGAGCGCGGACCGCCAGGTGCTTGCGTGATCGTGGTCCTGCGGTTGGGCGGCGAAGTAGCCGTTGGCCGAGTATTCGCCGAAGTACACGCCGGTGCCGTCGCGGCGGTAGTCGTCGAATCGACTGGCCTGCGCGATGAACCAGTCGGGCGAGTGGTAGGAGTGTTCGTCGACGAGGATACGTGTGGCGGGCAGCAGGTCGGCGTCGTTTGCGTCGATTTCGCGCGCGACGCCGGGCACGTTGCCGGCGGCGACGGCGTGCGCGTGGTCCCATGCGCGTTTCATGGGCAGGCGGAACGGGAAGAGGCCGGCGCTCATCACGCACAGCATGTTGGGGTCCTTTTCGTGGATGGCGCGTGCGATCGCGTCGAATTTGGCCACGTAGTCGGCGCCGAAGTTTTCGTTGCCGATGCCGATCATGTCGAGTCCGAACGGTTCGGGGTGGCCCATGTCGCGCCGGACGGCGGCCCAGTCGCTGGTGTCGGGGTTGCCGTTGGCGAAGTCGATCAAGTCGAGATAGTCCTGCACGACGACGCTGCGGAACCAGTCGCCGTTGGTGTCGACGTGCTTGGGGTCGCGGTAGGGCGACTGGCAGGTGATGCCAGCAAACAGTGTGGGCAGCGGCTTGGCGTGCAGGTCCTCGCACAGGCAGAAGTATTCGTAGAAGCCGATCTGGTAGCTTTGCGAGTAGCTGGAGCCGTCGGGCGATTTGAACGCCCACATGTTGTATTGCTGGCGGCGGGCGGTGGGCGCGCCGACCGTGTCCTTCCACCGGTATTCGTTGCCGGGGGTGACTCCTTCGACGATGCAGCCGCCGGGGAAGCGCACGAACGCGGGTTGCAGTGCGGCGATTGTTTCGACGAGGTCGCGGCGCAGCTTGCCGAACCGCCATTTCGGGTCGTTCCTGCCCCAATAGTCGGCGTCCATGAGCGAGACGGCGTCGATGTCGAAGGTCGCGGCGGACGGTTCCGTCGCATGTGTCGTGGTCGTCCCGCTCTCCGCGTCTAGCATCTGCGCCGCGTACGGCGCACCCGGCCGGTCCGCAAGCTGCACGTCGACATGCAGCTTGCCGTATCCGTCGCGCAAGCCGGCCAACGTATGCTGCACGAACACCCAGCCGTCGCGCAACGGTTCGCCGGCGAAGCGGTCCACGTCGAAGCGCACGTCATCGGTCAGCAGCTCGTCATCGTCGTCCAATACAACGACGCGCAGCGACACCATGCCGCTCACCGGCCGCACGCATGCGGAGAATTCGTACGCGTGCCCGGATCGCACGGCCATGGCGCACACGTTCGCATGATCGCCGCCGCCGTTGTATCCGAGATTGTCGATCGTGCCGACGATGCCAGGCTCGACCGTGACGCGCACGTACCGGCTGTTGGCGTGGATCGGCGGTGCGGGACAGTCGGTGTCGATCTGCTGGCCGTGATCGCCGCGCGTGCGCGTGCCGCAGCTGACCGCGTCGAGCCGGCGGAAACGCCAGAACCGCAGCGGATCGGCCTGTGTCATCCAGCGTTCGGCGCCTTTCAATCGCAGCGACGAATGGGACAAATACACGCCGTCGAAACTGTAGTTGTTCACCATGTTCGCGTTCAGGCCGCCGTCCGCGCCGTGGTTGATGTCCTCGAAAAACACGCCGTACAGCCGATCGCTCACCGCATGCGTCGGCGCGCCCACCGTAATCGTCACCATGCGTTCCATTATCGCGCGGTGGGCGCGAACAGGCCATATACGACCCGGCCGAAAACGTCGGGTTCGAGGCGCGGGGGCGGCGAACGCGGCGCGCGCAATCGGAAAACCGGTTCGGCATCCTCCGGACTCCCCCGACATCCGGCACAGCGGCAGCATTCGTCGTCGGAACCGGCAAGTGGTGTCGCAAAGCCCCAAGCCCTTCCCCCGAGCCAATCCGGCAAGTGTTCAATTCGTGTTCACTTTGGAGACAACTTTTATCCCGCGAACATAAGCCCGCTTCGGATAGGCTGTCAATCGAATAGTGAGCAAGGCATCAGACGATAAGGGAGACGGCATGCAGACCTCGGTCGGTATTCGCGAGCGCATCGGGCATGTGTATCCGTCGCTGCGACCCGCCGAACGGGCGGTGGCACAGTTCGTCCGCGACCATCTCGACGAGGCCGCGAACCTGACGGTCGGCCAGCTCGCGCAGGCTGCGCGGGTGAGCCAGCCCACGGTGATCAGGTTTTCGCGCAAGCTCGGGTTTGGCGGCTACCGCGAACTGCGCTACGTACTGCGGCATCCGGAGGCGGAACGGCGCGTCACGTTCGATCCGCTCGAAGGATTCGATCTGAACCCTTGGGACGACGTGGATTCGGTGCCAGCCAAGGCGGTGAACAGCGCGAAAACGCTGTTGGACGATTTGGCCGCGTCGCTGGATCGCAACGCGTATCGCAAGGCTGTGTCGCTGATTGCGGGCGCGTCCCTGATCGACGTCTACGGCGTTGAGAATTCGCTGGTGCCGGCCACTGACCTGTTCACGAAGCTCAGTTATCTCGGCCTGACGTGCAGGCTGAACACTGACGCCTATTTGCAGCAGATCGGTGCCGGGCATCTCGATTCGACGAGCGTGGCGGTCGCCTTCTCCTATTCGGGTTCTTCTTCGGACACGGTCAAGGCGCTGCGTCTGGCGAAATCGCAGGGCGCGCACACGATCGCGGTCACGAACGCGTCCGGCTCGCCGTTGGCCAGTTGGGCCGACGTGTGCCTGTATTCGGGCCGTAGCGAACATACGATCTACGGCAATGCGATTTTCTCGCGCGTCGCGCACACCGCGCTCGTCGACATGCTGTACATGGGCGTGATCCTGAGCGATTACGGCCGATTCTCGACCGCGCTCGACCGTTCCGGCAAAATCGTCGCCGACCGCGAATACCACGAGTGACGCGCAGTTCGCGCTGGATCGCGGTATCGCACTGCGTACGTGCCGTGCTGCTTGCGGCACTATTGTGCCGCAGACGCTCCCCCACCCGGCTTTGCCGGGAGCCCCCTCAGCCGGGGGCCTGCAAGGCGTGTTATAACCGATGACTTCATAACCGGAGTAACGATCACGATGCTGGCGGAGCCTCGGCTCCCTCGGCTGAGGGAGCTGGCACGGCGTAGCCGTGACTGAGGGAGCGTCGCGGCGCGCATGCGCCGCCGACAACACAGTATCGGCCGCACGAAAGTGCGGACGATTCTTAGCGAGCGAGTTGGGAGATGGCGTTGATCTGGGCGTAGTACTGGCGTTCAGACAGGCCATCGACGGTGGGGATGTTGAGCAGTTTGACACCGTCGAGACCACCGGCCGCGGTGATGTTGGCGATGACGCTCCGATGCCACTGGTCGTCGAGCATGGCGGACACCTGCTTGCAGCCCATGGCGTACAGCGAGCAGACGAACGCGTGGCCGCCCCAGTTGGAACAGCCGGCCACGATAAGCTCCTCGGTGGGCACGGTGCAGGCGATGTCTTCGCCGTGGTCGACGATGTCCTCGATCGCGTACTCCTGAATGTGGCCCATGCCGATTTCGTTGCCGCCGTCGCCGATGCCGACCGTGTGCAGGCCGAGCGAGGCGAGCCGGCTGAGCGGCGCGGTCCATTCCTGGATGTTGATGCCGCGCATGTTGCGCGGATAGCCGTCGCGAGACGGCCCGACGCGTTCGATGAAGATCACCGTGTCGATGTGCTCGCGTTCGACCAGTTTGCGCGTCTCGCTGAGCCAGTCGTCGAACGCGTCGCCTTTAGGCGCGATGAGCACGCGATCGTCCGGCAGCACGTTCTTGGCTGCGCCGCGGATCACCGGTTCGCACCATGCGTCGCTGACCATCCACGCGTCGCCGCCGATCGCGCGGATCGCCGCGCACATTTCGACCGCGCCGACCGGCCCGTCGGATTCGGCGGCCGGATGTTCGGCCTTCGGAATGAAGAATCCAGTGACGACGAGCGCCTTGCGCGCCTTACCGGTGGCGAAGCGGCGCGCGGCGCGGAACAGGTCGCCGCGCGCGAAGGTCATGAGCGTTTCGCTGCCGCGACCCACGTCTTCGGCCGCCTTGCGCTGGATGCCCGCCACCTTCGGATAGACGAGCCAGCTGGACAGTGCGCCCGACTGCTGTGAGGTTGCGTTGGCCTCCGTCTTGGTTGCCGTCATGATGTTCCCCTTTCCTGATGGTCCGTCGATGTCCTTGGCTTCTTGACTCGATCCACAGCCTGTTGTACGACCCAAAATGACCATCAATGAGTCCGCCATGTGAATTTTTGGTTCGGTGCGGTCGTTGCCGCCGACATTGCGGCCACCGACCGCACCTGAGTCCGTTTTATGCGGGATCGACCGTGCCGATAGGTTGGCCGTAGCGTACGGCATCACCGATGGTGGCGGTCGTGTGCAGCGTGCCGGCGTGCGGCGCGGCGATCTGCGTTTCCATCTTCATCGCCTCGACCACGGCGACCGGATCGCCTTCGGCCACGGTCGCGCCGTCGTCGGCCAGCCATCGCACGAATGTGCCAGTGATCGTCGACGTGATGGCGTTCGGGTCGGGCGCGGACGCGTCGTCGCCGGACATGCCGTCGGCGGCACCGTCGGTCGTACTGGACGCCGTGCCGTTGCCGGCCGCGGTAATCGCGAACGACGCGGGCAGGCCGAGCCGCACGCGACGTCCGTCAAGTTCGATCCACATGCGCCGCATGGGCGCGTCGGCGGCGCGATCGTATGCAACGTCACGATTGCCGGATGCGACGGATTCGCCGGACAGGCCGGACGAACCGGACGGATCAGGCAGACCGAACGGCCCGTCGACCAGCGTGGCCGGATTGACGCGCGGCAGGAACGTCTCCTCGATCCAGCGCGTGTACACGCCGAGATGGTCGGCGGACGCGAAGTCGGGGTCGGCGAGCACGGCCTTGTCGAACGGGACGACGGTGGGCACGCCCTCGATCTTCAGTTCGGCGAGCGCGCGGCGGGCGCGGCGGATGCACGCCTCGCGCGTGGGCGCGTACACGACGAGCTTGGCGAGCATGGAGTCGAACTGGTCGGGGATGTCCGAGCCGGCGGCGACGCCCGTGTCGAAGCGGATGCCGGGGCCGCTGGGCGCGCGCAGAACGCCGATATGGCCGGGGAACGGCACGAATCCGCGGGACGGATCCTCCGCGTTGATGCGGAATTCGATCGCGTGGCCGTGCGATTGCGGGCCGGTCGCCGCGCTTCCGCCGTCGGTTTCGACAGATTCGGCGGTTCCGGCACACCCGGCACGTCCAGCGAGCCCAGCGATGGATTCCCCTTCCGCGATGCGCAGCTGTTCGGCGACCAGGTCGATGCCGGTGGTCAGTTCGGTGACCGGATGCTCGACCTGAATGCGCGTGTTGACTTCCATGAACGACATGGTGCCGTCCTCGGCGACGAGGAATTCGACCGTGCCGGCGCTCACGTAGCCGGCCTTGCGGCAGATCGCGACCGCGGTCTGCTTGAGATGGTCGGTGATGGCGGCCGGCAGGAACGGAGCGGGCGCCTCCTCGATGAGCTTCTGGTTGCGCCGCTGCAGCGAGCAGTCGCGCGTGCCGACGGCGACGACGTTGCCGTGCGTGTCGGCGAGGATCTGCACTTCGACGTGGCGCGGCCGGTCGAGGAAGCGTTCGAGGAAGCAGTCGCCGTTGCCGAACGCGACTTCAGCCTCGTGCGTGGCGGACAGGAACGCCTCTTCGACGTCTTCGAGCCGGCGCACGACCTTGAGGCCGCGTCCGCCGCCGCCGTGCACGGCTTTGATGGCGAGCGGCAGGCCGTGTTCGCGTGCGAACCGGACGACTTCCTTCGGGTCGTACACGGGCGCGACGGTGCCGGGGGCCATGGGCGCGCCGACTTCGGCGGCGATGTGCCGGGCCGCGACCTTGTCGCCGAGCGTGCGGATCGTGTCGGGGTTCGGGCCGATCCACGTCAGTCCCGCGTCGATGACGGCCTGCGCGAAGTCCGCGTTTTCCGACAGGAACCCGTAGCCGGGGTGCACGGCGTCGGCGTGCGCGCGTTTGGCCGCGTCAACGATCTTGTCGATGTCGAGGTAGGTTTGGGCCGGCGTAGCGCCTTCCAGCGGGTACGCTTCGTCGGCGAGCTGCACGAACAGCGCGTTCGCGTCGGCGTCGGCGTAGACGGCGATGGCCGTGCGCCCGGTGTCGTGGCAGGCGTGAATGATGCGGACCGCGATTTCGCCGCGGTTGGCGATGAGGATTCGGTTCAGCATGATGATTCCTTGCCGTGATTGTTGATATGGAAGCGGACGCGCGCGCCGGGCGGGAGTTGGCCGGCGAGCGCGAGCGCCGATTTGGTGAGCACCGCGATGACCGGGTAGCCGCCGGTGACGGGTTGGTCGCGCAGGAACAGGACGGGCTGACCGTTGGACGGGATTTCGATCGCGCCGGGGATCATGCCTTCGCTGGCGAGTTCGCGCGCATCGCGGCGTTCGAGCGCGCGCCCGCCGTGCAGGCGCAGGCCGACGCGGTTCGATTGCGGCGTGACAGTCCATTCCTGATCGAGGAAGTCGGTGATGCCCTGTGCGGTGAACCAGTCGTCGCGCGGGCCGAGCGTCACGTCGAGCGTGGTGGTCGTGCCGGTCGCGGGCAGATCGGACGGCCACGGCTGCGGCTGGCCGACAGTGGGCACAGGGGACGATACGGCTCCGAGGCAGGCAGGCTGTTCTCTCCCCCAGTCGGCTCCGCCGACAGCCCGTCCTGCAACTTTGGACGGGCTCCGCCCGCAACTTGTTGGCTCGCCTGTCGGCTCGCACATTGCCTGCAAACAACTCTGTTGTTTGTCTAACGGCAATGTCCCGTCAGAGGGGGCTTGAGGGACGTTTGTCGCGGTCGCCACAACGGCAAGCGGCGTGTTGGGCTTGAGCGCGGCCGGGCCGAGTCCGGAGAGGGTGTCAGCGGAGGCGCTGCCGAGGACGCGGGGCGCGTCGAAGCCGCCCTGCACGGCGATGTAGTTGCGGAAGCCCTGTTCCGGGAAGCTGAGTTCGAGCCGTTCGCCGGGTTGCATCAGGAACGCTTCCTGCCGTGCGATATGCGTGATGCCGTGCGTGCCGTCGACGGTGACGTCGGCGGGTGCGCCGGTGACGGCGAGTACGAGCGTGCGGTGCGCGGTCAGGCGCAGTCCGCCGCCGGCCGTTTCGATCGCCGGCGTGCCGGCGGGGTTGCCGACGAGCGCGTTCGCCAGATGGAACGTGCCGGGATCGGCCGCACCGGAACCGGTCACGCCCATCGTGGCCGCGCGCCGGCCGTCGTCTTCGAATGCGGCGAACATGCCCGGATCGTCGATCGTCAGGTCGGCGGCCGGAACCGCAGACTCCGACGCATCATTTCCCGCATGGTTCGAATCCGTCACAGCCACGGCCAATCGGCCATGATCCCGCACCGACTCAGCCCCCGCATCATGTGTTTCACGAGACGTTTCACATTGCGACGCATCGGCCGCGACCGTGTCGTCGCAAACCGTATCGACGGAACCGTTTGCCGTGACTTGTGCGCGCACGGGCTCGAAGCGCACGGTGTCGCCGGGTTGGATAAGGGCGGGCGGATTGCGGCGATCGTCCCACATGGGCACATCGGTCGTGCCGATGAGCTGCCAACCGCCGGAACTGGGCCGCGGATACACGCCGCTGAACGTGCCAGCGAGGCCGACCGCGCCGGCCGGCACGGCGAGACGCGGATTCTTGCGCCGCGGCACGTCGAAGATCGGGTCGCCGCCGGTCAGGTACGTGAATCCGGGCGCGAATCCGCCGAACGCGGCCGTCCACGCGTGGCCGGAGTGCCGGGCGACGATCTCTTGCGAGCTCAAGCCAAGCAGGTCGGCGACCGCGTCCAGATCCTCGCCATCGTATGCAACCGGCACGGTCACCGTTTTCGCACGGTGTTCTACATGCCCGTTCACGTCCAATCCGCGCAACGTTTCGGCCAGTTCGTCTCGGTCCGTGAACAGCGGGTCGAAGCGGACCAGCACGGTCCGCGCGGCCGGCACCACTTCGGTCACGCCGGCGAACGGATCGTCCGCTCCCCCATCAACCAAGTCTCCGGCAGGCACGGTCCCGGCAGGCACAGTCTCGGTCTCGGCTGCCGCACGCCGCGTCTCAATCGCAGCATACAGGGACATGGCCGCGTCCAAACCGTCAAGTTCGACCAGTAGCGCGGCCCGTCCCATCGGCAGAAATCGCATCATCGTCACTCTGCAGTCACTCCGCACTCACTTCGCGAACGCCCGCACGTCGAATCCGTCGGCGTCGAGCCGAGCGCGGATCGCACGGGCCATCGCGACGGCGCTCGGACTGTCGCCGTGCACGCACACCGAATCGGCGGCGACCGGAATCACACTGCCATCGATCGCAACTACTTCGCCGGCCGACGCCATGCGAGAGACGCGCGCGGCGACCGCGTCCACGTCGCTGATCACCGCGCCGGGCTGCGTGCGCGGCACAAGCGTGCCGTCGGGCATGTACGCGCGGTCGGCGAACGCCTCGCGGAACACGCGCAGTCCGGCCGCGGCGGCGATCTCGCCGACCACGGAACCGGGCAGGGTGAGCAGGCCGAGCGACGGATCGATCGCCGTGATCGCGTCGACGACGGCCTGCGCCTGGCGTTCGTCGTGCACGATGCGGTTGTACAGCGCGCCGTGCGGCTTGACGTACGAAACGTGCGTGTCGACGCTGGCGGCGAGCCCTTCGAGCGCGGCAAGCTGGTACATGACGTCGGCCTTGAGATCGGCCGGCTGCTCGTCGACGAAGCGGCGGCCGAAGCCGGCCAGATCGTGGTAGGCGACGTGCGCGCCGACGCACACGCCGTTTTCAGCCGCGTTTGCGAGCGTTTTCAGGATGCCGGCCGGGTCGCCAGCATGGAATCCGCAGGCAACGTTCGCACTGGAGACCACGTCGAGCAGGGCGTGGTCGTCGCCGAGCGTCCACCGGCCGTAGCTTTCGCCCATGTCGCTGTTCAGATCGATGCGCATCGTTGGTTCGTCCTTTCGTTCCGGTCGCATGAACCGTTGTTTCACGTGTTGTTTCGCACTATTATTCCGGTGCCCTCGCAATGACCTCCGGTCATGGTTTCAAGGCAATGGGTTCAACTACCCCTCAGTCAGCTTCGCTGACAGCTCATCCTGCGATTATGGACGGGACTTACGTCCCGCGCTGTGCTGGCTCGACTGTCGTCTCGCATGTTGCCTGCAAACGGCTCCGCCGTTTGCCCCACGGCAACATCCTGGCAAGGGGAGCCGAGAAAACTCACACCATGTACGTGCGGTCGGGCACATCGCTGATGAACATGTGACCGGGCGCGTGCGTGATCGCGAACGTCGGCTTGGAGGCCATGACCGCGGCCTGCGGGGTGACGCCACACGCCCAGAACACCGGCACGTCGCCCTCCTCGAGCACCGGCGCGTCGCCGTAGTCGGGGTGCATGACGTCCGTGATGCCGATGGATTCGGGCGAGCCGACGCACACCGGCGCGCCGTGCACGCTCGGATAGCGGGCCGAAATCTGCACCGCGTCGGCCACCTGATCCGGCTGCACGCCGCGCATCGAGACGACCATGTTCGCGCTGAACCGTCCGGCCGGGCGGCACTTGATCGACGTGTCGTACATCGGCACATTGCGACCGGCGAGAATGTGGCGGACGGGAATGCCGGCCTCCATGAGCGGGAATTCGAACGTGAAACTGCAGCCGATCAGGAACGTGACCAGATCGTCGTGCTTCGCCCAGACATCGGTGATGTCCGGCAGCGTGTCAACCAGCTTGCCGTTCTCCCACACGCGATACAGCGGAATGTCGGTGCGCACGTCCGAACCTGCGGCGATGGACGGGAACGGGGAACCGGCGTCGAGCACGTCGAGAATCGGGCACGGCTTCGGGTTGCGCTGCGCGAACAGCAGGAAATCGTACGCGTACTCGCGCGGCAGCGAGATCATGTTCGCCTGCGCGTAGCCCTTCGCCACGCCGCACGTCGGGCGCACCACACCCGCGCGGAACGCCTCGCGCGCGGCCGCGGGCGTCGTGTTTTCGTCCAATGCGTCCGTTTCCTCATCCAGCGACATCATCCGTCCCCTCTCTGCGCGCGCCGTCGCCGCACGAACGGCGCCAGCGCATCATCGCACGCTCATCATCAATGCACACGCCACGCTAGGCACCGCAGATTAAACCTCTATTACGCCCCCACGCGCTCCGTGTTAACACAGCGGCAACGCGACGGCGCAATCTGGCCGGCGCTCCATTGTGTCGGGTAGGTTACCGCCAGATATCGGGCTTTTCGCGCGGGCATAACACGCGGGGACTAGGTTGGAGAACCGTTGACCGTTACAGGGATGACAGTTACAGGAAAGGGAGCGTCATGACTGGAATCGTGTTGGGAATCGGCAATTCGTCGCTGCTGTTCGCACCCAAGGGCACCGCGTTCGACCCGAGCGAGACGATCGAGCTCGTCGACCCGGAGGCGCCGCACGTGTCCGTGTTCGACCTGAGCGTGCTGCGCGGCGACGGCATCTTCGAGGCGACGACCGTGTGGAAGGGCTTCCCCGTCTCGCTCGAAAACCATCTGCGCCGCCTCGTCACGTCCGCGGCCATGACCGACCTGCCCGAACCGAACGTGGACGCGTTCACCGCGGCCGTGCAGAAGGTCATCGACGCGTACGACGACCCGGAACCCGGCCCGATGCTGCGCATCCTCGTCTCGCGCGGCTTCGACCCGACCACCGGCGTGGGCGCGAACAAGAGCCACCTGCCGAGCGTGTGGATCTTCCTTGACGGTAAGGGCCTGCTGCACGAGCTGACCCCGCTGACCATGATCTCCCTGTCGCGCGGCTACGCGTCGGACGTGACCGCGAAGGCGCCGTGGCTGCTCAACGGCGCGAAGACGCTCAGCTACGCGATCAGCCAGTCGGAGCACCGCCTGTGCGGCCGCCGCGGCATCGGCGATTCGATCCAGTACACCACCGACGGGTTCACGCTCGAATGCCCGAACTCGTCGATCGTGGCGCAGTACGGTGACACGTTCGTCACCCCCGACCCGCGTATCGGCATCCTCAACGGCACGTCGCAGCGCGAAATGTTCGCGTGGGCGCTGCAGGAGGGCAAGAAGACCGAATACAAGAAGCTGCCGTTGGCCGAACTGCGCGAGGCCGACGCGCTGTTCATGACGCACGGCGGCTGGGTGATTCCGGTGCGCGAGCTCGACGGCAAGGCGTACGAGGTGGACATGCCGATGGTCGAGGCCGTCAACGACGCGATGCACACCGGCCGCACGCGCGAGCTGGCGCTGACGATCGGCCCGTCCGGCGACTACGAGTTCTAAGCGCCTGCCGATCGTTAACGCGAAAGGTCCTGACTACCCCTCAGTCACTACGTGACAGCTCCCCTAGCAAGGGGAGCCAAGAAAAAAGAGATGCAACGGACCGACAAAGTCCGACAGAATGATAGGCAAAGTCTGCCCGACACTGATTGGAGCATCATTGTGACAACATCCCGACAGCGCGTTTCCGAGCATGCATACGTTCCCGACGCGGCGACCGTCGCTGAAATCGATCGCATCTTCCATGCGCTCGTCACCGAACGCAAGGCACCGGCCTACGCGTACGGCATCTTCGACCGGAACGGGCTGATCCTGTCTGGCCACGGCGGCACGGCCACGCGCATCGACCGGCCGGACGAGTCGCTGGAGCTGGACGAGCACACGCGCTTCCGCATCGCGTCCATGTCGAAGAGCTTCGCGGCCGCGGCCGTCATGCAGCTCGCCTGGCAGGGCAAGGTCGACCTGCACGCGCCCGCCGCGGACATCGTGCCGCAGCTGGCAAACGTCGTGCCGTGGGACCGCGACTCGTTCCCGATCACCGTGCACGACCTGCTCGCGATGAGCTGCGGGCTCGCGACCGACGACGCGTGGGCCGACCGGCAGGAGTCGATCAGCCGCGCGGAACTGCAAACGTTGCTGTCGCAGCGGCTCAAGTCGATCTACTCGCCCGGCGAACGGTACGAGTATTCGAACATCGGCTATGCGGCGATCGGCGAGGTGATCCGCAACGCGAGCGGCATGGACGTGCCCGATTACGTGCGCACGCATCTGCTCGAACCGCTCGGATTGACGGAAACGACGTACGACTGGCGCGATGTGCCGGCCGACCGGCTGTGCCGCGGCTATCACCTCGATCCGGACAGTGATGCGAGCGGCGATGCGTCCGCCGCCGCGTGGGTGCCGGAAACGTTTGCGGATCCGGGCGCGTTCAGCGTGATCGGCGGCGTGATCAGTTCCGTGCACGACGTGGCCGCGTGGGACGCGTGGCTGGCGCGCGGGTTCGAGCCGTCCGACGTCGGTTCCGGCGATGGCGCGCCCGAAGCCGACGCGCTCGGCGACGAAGTGCTGCCGCGGCGATACCGCAGGCTCATGCAGATGCCGCACACGCCGATGCCGCCCGTGCTGCGTTCCGGCTCGTCGCGCGGCTGGCTGACGCGGCGCGACTTCAACGAGATCGAAGCGTACGGCTACGGGTTGATCGTCAAGCACGACGAGCGCTTCGGCGACATCGCCTATCATTCGGGCGGCTATCCGGGCTACGGCTCGAACATGCGCTGGCATTTGGATTCCGGGCTCGGCGTGGTGGTGCTCTCGAACGGACGCTATGCGACGCCGAGCGTGCTCGCGATCCGCGCGCTGTCGCTGCTGCTCGGGGAGGCGTCGCGGGCCGGCTCCGGTTCGGCTGGCATCGTGGCCGGATGGAGCTTCCCGCTGTGGGCCGAAACACGGGCCGCGCAGCGTCAGGTGAACGCGATGCTGGCCGGACTGGGCCGGACAGGCGACGTTCCGTCATCATCGCCGGATGCGGCGGCTTGCGAGCGTGCGATCGCGTCGCTCGCGGACATGCTCGCCATGAACGTGACGCTGGACTGGACGTACGCCGAACGCGGCGCGCAACTGGCGAAACTGCTGTCCGTGACCGGACTGCCGGTCGGCGGCGCGGATGCTGCCGTCGACGCGGCCGGAACCGTCGGTGACAGCGTGACTGTTTCCGACGAGCACGCCGACTCGCCGGCGCAACTGTCGTGGACCGTCGCGTGCGCGCATCATCCGCTGCGCTGCACGATCCAGCTCAATTCGCTGGAACAGCCGCAGGTGCAGACGCTCGAATTCGCGCGGGCCGACGCGACGCGCACCGACGACATCGTCACCGTCACGCCGCCGACGCGCATCCTGAACTGAGACGCACAAGCTGACACGCGCGATCTGACACGCATAAGCCAACACGCGCACTGCGCAACGAAAGGACAACATCATGCCGACCGCACTGGTCATCGGACATTCCAAAAAGGCGAGCCTGCGAAGGCTCGGACCGTGGTTCAACGGGCAAGGGCTCGACTACGAGGTGAAATTCGGCGGCGACGGGCTGCCGGATTCGCTTGACAGCTACGCGGCGCTCGTCGTGCTGGGCGGCGCTCCCCTGCCGTACGAGGACGAGAAGTTCCCGTGGCTGCCGGCCACGCGCGCGCTGGCTCGCGAGGCGCTCGAAAAGCATGTTCCGATGCTCGGCATCTGCCTGGGCGGTCAGCTTCTTGCATACGTTGGAGGCGGCACGGTGGAGCATCGCAAGCTCCAGCCGGAGCACGGCATCACGCCGATTACGCTGGACGCGGCGGCGGCCGACGATCCGCTGTTTTCGGTGCTGCCGGCCACGTTCCCGATGACGGAGAACCATGTGGACCACATCACGTCGCTGCCGGACGAGGCGGTGCTGCTCGCCCACTCCGACCGTTCCCCCGTGCAGGGGTTCCGGCTCGGCCCGAACGCGTGGGGTCTGCAGTTCCATCCGGAGATTTCCGCGGCGAACATCGCCGAATGGGACGATGATGACATTCGCGACGTGGAGGCGGACGATTTCTCGTGGGCCGAAGTGCTGGACCGCGATTCGCGCTACGACGCGGAAAACACGCGTCTGTCCGAACTGTTCGCCCGCCGCTTCGCCGACATCGTTCTCGGCCGCTGACGGGTGATGGGTGACGGACGGCCGGTCCGCGTCGGCCCGGCCGTCCCCCGCTACCGCTCGATGTACTGCCGCATGGACTCGCCGATGCGGCGCATGTCGGTGAGAACGTCGTCGCGCAGGCGGCCGTAGCGGGCCTTGTCCCAGTTGGCGAGAATCGCGTAGGCGACGGTGCGGCCGCTGGGCGCGTGGCGGGCGATGCCCACGTCGCAGCGCACGTCGGACTCGGTGCCGGTTTTGTGCCGGATCTGGAACGGGTCGCCGGCCTCCCAGTGGGCGAGCGGATCCACGTTGAACGCGCCGGACGCCATCGACGTGTCGGTGTCGGCGCCGAGCCAGCGTTCGATCTGCGCGGACGCGGCCGGCGAGACGAGCGTGCCGGCGTTGAGCCGCATCATGTAGTCGCACAGTTCGCGCGCGCATCCGCACGACATGTCGTCCGGCCCGTTGGGGCGCAGTTCCATGCGCACGTAGTCAAGCAGCGCGGAATGCTCGAATCCCTGCGATTTGGCGAACGCTTGCACATGCTCGAGCCCGACGCGTTCGACGAGCAGGTTCGTGGCGTAGTTGTCGGAGAACGCGCCGATGAGGAAGCCGAGATCGTGCACGGTGAGCGTTTTCTGGTCGAGCAGGTAGAGGATGCCCGAGTCTTCGCAGAAGTCGTCGGGCGACATGCGGTCGCGGTCAATGACCTCGTGCAGGCCAAGCTCTCCAGCCTCGATCGCACGCATGACCTCCATGAGCAGGAACAGTTTGCCGATACTCGCGGTTTTGAGCACGCGGTCGGGCGTGCGCTCGTACAGCAGCTCCCCGCTCGCGGCGTCGCGGACCATCACCGACCAGTCGACGCGCGGGTCGAGGCCGGCGGGCCATGCCGCATTCGCATCAGGCGTGCGCAACGTGCGCTCTGATTCGTTCATTTCCATATCGTCCAGTCCCGTTCTCGTCTCGTGCTTCCGTCCCGCTTTCGTCCGGCTCACGCGACCTTGGGCGTGACGCGATGCCCGGACGCCACGTACCGCCGGCCGTCGGAAGCGCGCACGAACGCGATTTCCGTAGGCGTGCGCTGGTCGGGGCGCTGCACCGCATAGTATCCCTGTTCGGTCGCGTGCAGCGGCAGCGTGAGTTCGACGCCGTACGGCCCGTCGTCCGGGTCGGGCGCGAAGATGCCAAGCACGCCGGTCGGTCCGCCTTCGCGGTATTCCTGATGCTCCTCGTGCCGTTCGTATACGCCGACGATGGTCGCGATCTCGTCCGCGGTGAGCCGGCGGTCGGACAACGTGACCGACGGCGGCGCAGCAATGCCGGCGCGGTTTGCAAGCTCGCGCGCGATGTGCGAGGCCATTTGCGTGCCAGCGTCCGCGTTAGTGAGCGTGGCGACGACGATGCGCCGGTTCGGGAAGACGACGATGTTCGCGCGCTGGCCTTCGGTGGCGCCGCCGTGGCCGAACGCGGGCTCGTCGCCCCAGTTCGGCAGCTGCCAGCCGAGCGCCCAGCCAACGTTTTCAATGCCCTGCTCCCGCAAACTCACCTGCTCGCGAGCCATCAGCTCGGCTGAGCGCGCGGACAGCACACGTTTGCCGTTCGGCGCGACGCCGCCGTTCAGGAACAGCGTCGCGAAGCCGAGCAGGTCGCCGATCGACGCGGACACCTGGCCACATGGGCCGCTGCTGCGCGGCAATTGCCACGTGTCGGTCGGTTCGACGGGCGCAGGGAACACCTGTTGGTCGTTCGCTACGGCCCGATAGTGGCCGAGCGCGCTCGAATAGCGCAGCACGTCCTCCGGCAGCGTCCAAACATGGTCGAAACCGCACGGTTCGGCAATGTACTTGCGCAGCGCGGCGTCCCACGTCATGCCGTGCAACACCTCGACCACGCGGCCGAGCACCACGAACGCGCCGTTCGAATAGCTCAGCGGGCCGCCGAGCGGAGTACGCGCCGGGAACTTACCGATGTAATCGACATATTTGGCAACGCAGTCGTCGCCGCGGCCAAGCGTCGAGGGGAACGCGTCGCCTTCGATACCGTTGGTGTGGCACATGAGATGGCGGATCGTGCAGCCGTACGTGATTTCCGGCGAGTTGATGATGCGGAAGTCCGGCAGCACGTCCTTGACGCGCGTGTCGAGGCTGAGTTGGCCTTCGTCGACGAGTTGCATGGCAAGCACGGTCGTCCAGATCTTGCTGATCGAGCCGATCTGAAACAGCGTGTCGCGCTGCACCGGATAGCCGGTCGTCTTGTTGACGATGCCGGACCAGACCGTGTCGGCCGCGAGCCTGCAGCCGGCTGGATCATTCGCCGCGACGATGCCGCCGGCCGGCGCGACGACGCCGACCTGCGCGCCTGGCACGCCGTAGTCGGCGATCGCCCGGTCGAGCAGCTCCTGCAGTTCGTCGTGGCCGATCAGCGATGTTTCCTTGTATTCCAGTCCGCTCATGTGTTCCGTTCCGCTGGTTTTTCGTGCTGTTTCCGTGCGATGCCTCGTTTTGCATCCTGCCCGCAAGGGCCATCCTGTGCCCGGCGTGTCCTGCCGTCCTTGATGCGACGGGTATGACTACCCCTCAGTCACTGCGTGACAGCTCCCCTGACAAGGGGAGCCAAGAACAAGGAAGCAGCCGTGTAAACCCGATGCAGCACTAGTTTTCGCCGTGGTACGCGGGCAGATGGCCGAGTCCGTCTGGCACGGGGATCGCGTCGAGCAGGTTCTTCGTGTACTCCTCGCGCGGATGGTTCCAGATTTCCTCGGTCGGCCCAGTTTCGACGACCTGTCCCTTGTTCATGACGACGATGCGCGTGGCGATGAGCCGCACGATCGACAGGTCGTGGCTGATGAACAGCAAGGAAGCGTCGGAACGGGCGGCCGCCTTCTTCATCAGAATGGCCGTCTTGGCCTGCAGGGAGGCGTCGAGCGAGGCGATCGGCTCGTCGCCGATGAGCAGGGTCGGCGTGGTGGCCATGGCGCGCGCGATGGCGATGCGCTGACGCTGGCCGCCGGAGAACTGGTGCGGCAGCTTGTCCGCGTCGGAGGCGTCGAGTTCCACGGAGGCGAGCAGCTCCTCCACGCTCGGCACCGGCACGGGGCTGATGGCGCGCGCCTCTTCGATCTGCGAGCGCACGGTGCGCCGTGGGTTGAGCGAGGCGTACGGGTTTTGGAACACCATTTGGATGCGGCGCAGTTCCATCGGACGGCTGCGGAACTTGAGCGGCGTGATCGGAGTGTCGTCGTAGACGGCGGTGCCGGCCACGGGTTCGACAAGGCCGCAGATCACCTTGGCGAGCGTGGATTTGCCGCAGCCGGATTCGCCAACGAGTCCCACGACTTCGCCGGGCGCCACGTCGAGGTCGACGCCGCGCACGGCGTGCACGGTGCGCCCGCCCATCGTGTAGTCAACGACGATGTCACGCAGGTGCAGTCCGGAGCGAATGTCGGCCGCGGTGCGGAAGTCGAGCGGCTTGACGTTCTTGTCCTTGTCTCGGTCTATCACGGATCCTCCCATCACAGGTCCTCCTCGGCCGAAGCCATGGTCTTGCCCTCCGCCTCGAGCCGCTGCTCGATGCGCGTGGGCAGCGAGTTGATCAGGTCGATCGTGTACGGGTGCTTCGGATGGTTGATGATGTCGTAGCGCGGGCCGACTTCGACGATTTTGCCGCTGCGCATGACGGCGATCGTGTCGGCGAGCGCGCTCATGACGCCCAGATCGTGGGTGACGAGCACGATGGTGAGTCCCAGCTGCTCGTTGAGGTCCTTGAGCAGGTGCAGGATGCCGGCCTGCACGGTCACGTCGAGCGCAGTGGTCGGCTCGTCGGCGATGAGCACGCGCGAGTCGCAGCTCAGTGCGGTGGCGATGGCGATGCGCTGCAGCTGGCCGCCGGAGAACTGGTGCGGGAAGCGGTCGAGCGCGTTTTCCGGGTCGGGGACCTGCACGAGCTTGAGCAGTTCGATGGCACGCTTGCGGGCCTGCTTGCGGTTGAGGTGCAGGTGGTAGCGCATGCCGTCGGTGAGCTGGCGTTCGATCGAGAGCATGGGGTGCATGCTGGAGGTCGGGTCCTGGAAGACCATGGAGATGCGCCGGCCGCGGTACGTGTTGCGTTCGTGTTCCTTCATGCCGAGCAGTTCGGTTTTGCCGTCGTAGAGGATCGATCCGGTGATTTTGGCGCCTTCGGGCGGCAGGCCGAGCACGGTCATGCTGGTGAGCGACTTGCCAGAGCCGGATTCGCCGGCCAGACCGTTGATCTTGCCGGGGGCGATGTCGAGGTCGACGTGGTCGAGCAGCCGCCGGCCGTACAGGTCCATGGTGAGCCCGCGCACGGTGATGCCGACGGGCTTGCCCTGGTTCTTGAACAGTTCGCTTTCCTGAGCGCTCATGTCCGACATGTCAGCGTCCCTCCTGATTGCCTGAAATGTAGCTGCGGTCGAACCAGTCGCGCACCGCGTCGCCGACGAAGTTCTCCGCGATGACCACGGTGAAGATGGCGAGGCCGGGGAAGAACGCGAGCCACCATGAGGTCATGCGGGTCACGCCTTCGGAGACCATCTGGCCCCATTCGGGCATCGGCGGGGTGGCGCCGAGGCCGAGGAACGACAGGCCGGACAGGGTGAGCAGGCAGTCGCCGAGGTCGACGAACATGAGCACGAAGATGTGCGGCAGGATGTTCGGCAGGATGTCCTTGAACAGCGAGGCGAACGAGCTGCGGCCGAGCAGGCGGCCGACGATCACGAATTCGCTGTTGCGCAGGCCGAGCACGAGCGAGCGCACGAGTCGCGCGTAGGTCGGCCAGCTGACGAGCACGACGGCGATGATCGCGTTCTGGATGCTCGGGCCGAGGGCGGCGGAGATGACCATGGCGAGAATCGTGGACGGGAAGGCGAACACGAGGTCGGTGACGCGCATGAACGCCTCGTCGATCCAGCCGCCGAAGTAGCCGGCCATGGCGCCGATCAGACTGCCAATCACGGACGAGAAGATCACGAGCACGATCGACGACGGGATGGACACGCGCGACGCGGCGATCACGCGGGAGAAGATGTCGCGGCCGAGCGTGTCGGTGCCGAACCAGTAGTCGCCGCTGGGCGCGGACAGTCGCGTGCCGAGCTGGTCGAGCGGGTCGTGCGGTTCGAGCAGCGGCGCGAAGATGATGACGAGCACCCACAGCGCGAGCACGATAAGGCCGATGATGGCCAGCGGGGTGCGCAGCGCGGCTGGCACGCTGAAGCGGCGCTTGGTCATTTTGCGCACGACCTTGTCGGGAACGTCGCCTTTGGGCGAGGTTGCGACGGGCTGCTTGCCGCGCGCGGTTGCGGTGATGGTGTTCTCGCTCATTGGATCCTCACCCTCTGGTCGACGAAGCCGGTGATGATGTCGACGATGAAGTTCACGAAGATGTATACGACGCCGATGATGATGCCGACGCCCATGATGCCCTGCAGGTCGAGGGCCATGGTGGCCTTGAACGCGTACTGGCCGAGGCCGTTCCACGCGAAGATCGACTCGGTGAGCACGGAACCGGTGATGAGGCCGGCGAACAGCAGGCCCATGCGGTTGAGGATCGGCACGGCGGCGCCGCGCAGGATGTATCCGAACACGACCTTGTGCGAGGGCAGGCCCTTGGCCTTGGCGGCCAGCACGTAGTCCTGGTTCATGGATTCGAGCACGGCGGAGCGTACGAAGCGCATGAGGCTGCTCAGATTGGCGGTGGCGAGCACGAGCGCGGGCAGGCACAGGTGCCATACGGCGTTGCCGAACGTGGCCCAGTCGCCGGCGATGATCGAGTCGACCGTGTACATGCCGGTGACGGTGGGCGGCGGCGAGATGCGCGAGTCGAGGCGGCCGGATCCGGGGAACAGGCCGAGCTCGTAGAAGAGGAAGTAGTAGCACATCGCGCCCAGCCAGAACGTCGGGATGGACACGCCGCCGAGCGAGAGCACGCGGATGAGCTGGTCGGCGAAGTGGCGGTGGTGCAGGGCCGCGTACAGGCCGAGCAGCACGCCGAAGAGGATCGTGAAGATGAACACGAAGCCGCCGAGTTCGAGCGTGGCGGGGAACACGCGCTTGAGGTCGTCGGTCACGGGCTGCTTGGTAAGGAACGATTCGCCGAGGTCGCCGTGCACGAGGCGGACAAGATACAGCCAGTACTGTTCGTACAGCGGCTTGTCGAGGCCGAGCTTGGCTTCCATGCGGGCCACGGCCTCGGGATCGTTGGCTTCCTGCTCGCCGAGGATCGAGTTGACCGGGTTCGCCGGCACCAGATTGGTCAGGATGAACGTGATGAGCGTGACGCCGAACACCAGGAACAGGCTGATCAGGAATCGTTTGAAAATGTACCATGCCAGTGGATGATGCACTCTCATCCACGCTGCCGGGCCAGTGTTGCCCGTTTTGCGCGGCTTTGCCTTATGAGGCTTCGCCGCGACCGTATCTGCTGTCATATGCCTCTCCCAGTTACCTGTTATTCATTGGACGTCAATGTAGGAACGCCATATTTCAAGCCAACATGTCCGTCCACATACAGAGACGCATCATCCCGTCCTTCACATCCCGTGATGCGCCGTGCCGCGCTCACACCGTTGAAAATACCGTTCGCACCCACGCCACGTCAGACAGACGCAACGAATCAGCCTTGCCGAAGACCGGGTGTGGGCATAAGCGGATCATTTTCCTCACCGAAAACCGGTGCGAAAATCAAAACCGCGTTGTACGTGGGTGGAATCGGATCATTTGCCCCGATGACTGTGGGCATATCCGGTTCATATACGGGAGCGTGGGCATAGACGGTATGTATAGCGCCGTTTTGCACCGTTATATGTACCGTCTATGCCCACGCTCGGGGACAACGGGCGATGGTCAGTGCAGGGCCGTGACGTCGAAGGTGTTCAGGGTGTCGTAGTAGGCGCCCTTGAGACCGTTGCGTACCGCGATCACGCCGGCATCGTTAACGATCGGGATGATCGGGCTGTTTTCGTTCATGGCCTTTTGCAGGTCCTGCCACGTCTTGCCGCGGGCCTCGTCGCCGGATGCTTCCTGGGCGGCCTTGGCGTACGGGGCGACCTTCTCCGCACTGTCGGAGGCGACCGCGTCGCCGGTCTTCGAGGCGGCCACGCCGTCGGCGGTCAGCCAACCGAAACGCTGGGCCATGGTGCCGTCGGGCGCGAACACGAAGTAGTCGGACGGATCCGGGTAGTCAGCGCCCCACATGCTCAGACCGGACTGGGACTTGCCGGAACGTTCGGCGTCAAGACGGGCGGTACCGGCCTTACCGTCAAGCTTGACATTCACGCCGATGGCCTTCATATCGGATTGGAACAGCTGCGCGACCTGCGAGGCCGAATCACTGTCGGACGCGTAGGAGAACTTGATCTCGCTGCCGTCGTATCCGGACTTGGCCAGGTATTCCTTGGCCTTCGCCACGTCGTACTTGTTCTCGTCGGAGGAGGTCAGTGCGCCGAGGAACGCGCTGGGCACCACGCCGTAGGCCTGCTTGGAGCCGACGCCGTAGACCGCGGCGTACTTCTCATAGTTGAGCGCGTGGCGCACGGCCTTCCAGAAGTTGGGGTCGGACGCCTTCTTGCCGTATGTCGGGTTCGCGTTGAAATACAGGAAGCGGGTGTTGCCGGACGTGCCGGTGAGCATCTGCCCGTCGTTCTTGCCAAGCTTGGCCGCTTCGTCCACGTCCACGCTCAGCGCCACATCGGCGGTGCCGGCCTTGATGTTGGTCAGCTCGGTGGTGGGCGCCACGTTGACGAATTTCACCGCGTCATACGCGGGCTTGCTTCCAGCGAACTTGTCATTGCGCTTCAAAGTGATCTGCGAGTCCATGGCGACGGAATCCAGCTGGTAGGGGCCGGAGCCGGCGGAATGCTGGTTCAAATACTTCTCAGCACCATCCTTCTCGTCCGTCGTACCGCCGTTGGCTTCAACGACGCTCTTCTCGACGATGCCGAGGTTCACACTCGGCAGAATGTACGGGATGGCCGGGTTCGGGGTCTCGCTGGTCAGGGTCAGGCTCTTGTCGTCCTTCTTCGCCACCGTCACACCGTCAAGATAGAAGGACGGATTGCCCTTGATGCCCTGCACGCGCTGATACGAAAAGACAATGTCGTCGACCGTGACCTTCTTGCCATCAGCGAAGTAATGATCGCCGTTCAGCGTCAGAGTGACCACCTTGTTGTCGGAGGAAATCTCGTACGTGCACACGTCGGGCTGCGGCTTAGTCAGATCGTTGTTCTTGAATTGCAGCGCGGTTTCGTACGTGGCCTTCAGGATGGACGCCGTCGTGGTTTCGAAGCTGCGAGCCGGATCGATCGTGATCACGTTCAGCTGGTTGTCCACCACGAGCGTGCCGCTGTTCGACGCGGCGTTCCCGGCGGCCGCCTTCGACCCTTCGGCCGCGCCGCACGCCCCCAATGCCAGAGTCAGCGACACCGCGGCACAGCATGCCACGATCATTTTTCCGATACGCAGTCCATGATTCATCATGCGCTTCTCCTTGCCTTCATGCTTCGGACGCCGCAATATCGCCGTCCGACACACGGTATTAAAGAGCCGCCATGTTACGCGTCATGACGCCCCCGTTACCTCGATGACACATACGCCGCAACGGAAAAAGGGAACGCCCGATCGGGCGTTCCCTTGCTAGAGAGCATCTGAATCAGATGACATCACTTCAGCACGGTGTAGTCGATGCCGTTGAGCATGTCGTACTTGGCGCCGATGCCCGGGCGGGACACGACGTTCGCGCCCTGCACGACGAGCGGCACGTACGGGCTGCCCTGGTTCATGGCCTCCTGCAGATCCTGCCAGGTCTTGGAGCGCTCCTCCTCGCCGCTGGCGTTGCGGGCCGCTTCGACCAGCGAGCTGATCTTGTCGGCAGATTCGGAACCGTTCCAACCGTTGGACGTCTTGGCGCCTTCGGTGGTGTACCAGCCGGCACGCTTGGCGATGTTCTCGTCGGGGGCGAACACGAAGTAGTCGGACGGATCCGGATAGTCGGCGCCCCACGTGCTCAGGCCGGACTGGAACTTGCCGGAGCGGAAGGTGTCGAGGCGGGTGGTAGTCGGCTGGCCGACGAGCTTGATGTTCACGCCGAGGTCCTTCATGTCGGACTGGAACAGCTGGGCGATCTGCGTGGCGGTGTCATCGTCGGAGGAGTACAGGAACTGCACCTCCTCGTTGTTGTAGCCGGACTTCTTGAGCAGGGCCTTGGCGGCGTCCAGATCGTACTTGTTGTCGTCGGAGCTCTTCAACGCGCCGAGGAACTGGTTAGGCACCACGCCGTACGCCTGCTCGGAGCCCTCGCCGTAAATGGAGACGTACTTGTCGTAGTGGACGGCCTTACGCACGGCGTTGACGAAGTCCACGTTGGAGACGGCCTTGCCGTACTGCTTGTCGGCGTTGAACCACAGGAACGTGGTGGAGCCGGACGGGCCCGCGGACACGTCGGCCTCGTCCTTGGTCAGCTTGGCGGCCTCGTCGGAGTTGATGTCCATGGCGATGTCGGTGGTGCCGGCCTTGATGTTGGTCAGCTCGGTCGCACTGTCGACGTTGTTGATGATGATCTTGTCGTACTTCGGCTTGTCGCCGGCGAACTTGTCGTTGCGCTTGAGCGTCACCTTGGAGTCCATAGCGACGGTGTCGAACTGGTAGGGGCCGGAACCGGCGGAATGCTGGTTGAGGTACTTCTCGGCGCCGTCCTTCTCGTCGGTGGTGCCGCCGTTGGCCTCGACCACGCTCTTCTCGACGATGCCGAGGTTCACGCTCGGCAGAATGTACGGAATGGCCGGGTTCGGGGTTTCGCTGGTCAACGTCAGGCTCTTGTCGTCCTTCTTGGCGACGGTCACACCGTCAAGGTAGAACGACGGATTGCCCTTGATCCCCTGCACGCGCTGGTACGAGTAGACGATGTCGTCGACGGTGACCTTCTTGCCGTCGGCGAAGTAATGATCGCCGTTCAGCGTCAGGGTCACGACCTTGTTGTCGGGGGAAATCTCGTACGTGCAGATTTCGGGCTGCGGCTTGGACATGTCGTTGTCCACGTACTTGAGCGCGGACTGATAGGTGGCGCGCAGGATCGACACGGTGGCCGTCTCGAAGCTGCGGGCCGGATCCATGGTGATCAAGTCGAAATCGCTGTCGACGACCAGCGAGCCGCTGTCCCCGGAAGCGGACTTGGCCGCGTTCTTCGATCCCTCGGCTCCGCCGCACGCCGCCAGCGACACCGCCATCGCACCGGCGGCAACGGCCGCTACAGCCGCTTTCGCCACGTTCGCAAACGACCAACGTTTCGTGTTCATGGTCTTCCTCCTTGCTCTTCCCCTCGCCCGGGATTCTCGGACATCACGGGAGCGACGGTTCTCGTCCCGTTCATACCGAGGAATTGAAGACCTCTTGTGTTAACGGCATATGCCGTATCCGGTTCCGCTACGTTACGCTGCGAAATACGTCGGCAACAATCCCGTTCGCGACCGGCGCCCGCAACCTCACAGCACGGCCGACGTGACGGCGCGAATCGCTTCGTGCGCTTGGGATTCCCCGTATCCGCCGGTGCAGACCGACAGAATGCGCAGCGACGCCGAATCGGGGGCGCCGACGAACGCCACATCGTGATTGATGCCGTCCACCCATCCGGATTTTGAACCCCACGGGGTGCCGGCAGGCAGGATCGGGCCGATGACCGCATACTGTTGCCGGGACAACGCGCCCCGAAACAGCAGGGTGCTTTCGCGGCTGAGATGGTCGCCGCGGACGATCTGCAGCATCAGACTGCTCAGATCGTCGGTGGTGACCTCGTTGCGTATTCCGGTCGCCTTCGCCGCGGCCACGTCGCCGATCATGCGGTCGACGTGCATGTCGCGCAGCCGGCACAGCGCGCAGGTCGCCGCAAGCGCGTCATAGCCGGTCATCGCAATGAGCATGTTTGTCGCCTCGTTGCAGGAGCGGTCGATCATGATCTCGAACAGGTCCCGGACCGTGATCGGCTCGCCTTCCGCGGGAAACCCGGGGTCGACGTCGTCCGGGTCGAAACCGAACGTGCCGCCGACCGCCGATTCGTACACATGCGTGGCCGGCCTCACATCGTCCAGCCGGATCGCGCCGGCATCAACCAAGCGCAGTACGGCCAGGCCGACCACCAGCTTCATCGTCGACGCGGCGTAGTAGCGGCGGTCGCCGTGATACGACCGCAGCACGTTCCCTTCCGCGTCTCGCAGGGTGAAACTCATGCGTACCGGTTCCTGCATCACGTTCTCCTCCTCATCTTGTGCGCGGCGTACCGACGAATCCAAACGGCCGTCGCCCAACCGTTTCCGGCAAAAAGCAAAGGGCAAAAAGGGTACGACAAAGCCGTCCCGTGCCATGGCGGGCGCGGGACGGCTGTCGAAAAATGCTCATGCCCGCGGCCGGCGGAACACCGACGCGACCGGCCAGAGCCAACTGCTATTCGGCCTACTCGGCCTTGGCCTCATCGTCGGAGGAATCGCCAGCGGTCTTACCGCCCTGCTCCTTGAGCGCGGCGAGCGCGTCGTCCAGACGCTTGAGATCAGCATGGGCCTCATCCACATGCTTCTCGTATTCGCGCCAGTCCTTCTCGCTGATGACGATGACCGGGCCGTCCGACTTCGTGCGATGATCCATTGTGTACTCCTGTCAAATCTTCGCCTAGGACGATGCTAACCGGAACGGCGGCGAAACGCCGCATAGGCGTGTCGGGCGCGTCCATGATGCGGACCGCGTCCCGCGGCCTCGCGACCACCGGGCCGCGGCGGATCCCGCCGGCTCAGGGAACGCCGGGATCCGCCGCGGCTTGCGTTTCACTCCCCCGCGGCCATGAACGCCTTGTACGTCGCGTCGTTGGCTTCAAGCACGCGCAATGCGTTCTTCCAGCCGAGCTTGTTGAGGTCCTCCTCGCTCCAGCCGCGCGAGCGCAGCTCGTCGAACAGGTTCTGGTAACAACCGACGTCCTCCATGCCGGTGGGCATGGTGCCGGTGCCGTCGTAGTCGCCGCCGACGCCGATGTGGTCCACGCCCATCACGTCGCGCGCCGCCTCCACGTGGTCGGCCACGTCCTTGACGCTCACGGCCGGGCGCGGACCCTGCTCGCCGGCGGCGATCCACTCGTGCACGGCCGCGGACACGAATCCGGGCACGGCGGTGATCATCTGCACGCCGCCGTTGTCGGCGAGCTTGCGCTGCACGTCCTCGGGCACGTTGCGCGGGTGCGGGTTGACCGAGTAGCAGGACGAATGGCTGAACATGACCGGGAACTGCGAGGCGTCGAGCGCGTCGCGCATGGTGTCGGCGGAGACGTGCGACAGGTCAACGATCATGCCGATGCGGTTCATTTCGCGCACGATCTCGCGGCCGCGGTCGTTCAGGCCGTTCCACTTGTGCTCGCCGACGGCCGCGTCGGCGAATTCGTTCGTATTGTTCCAGGTGAGCGTCATGTAGCGCACGCCGAGTCGCGCATATTCGCGCAGCACGGCGAGATTGTTGGCGATCTGATGGCCGCCTTCGATGCCGATGAGCGAGGCGATGCGGCCCTCGGCCTGCGCGGCGCGCACGTCGTCGGCGGTGGTGGCGAGCTTGAACGCTTCCGGGTAGCGCGCGCACATGCGGTGCACGAAGTCGATCTGTTCGAGCGTGGCGACCACCGCGTCGCCGCCCGCGTAGTCGCTGTGCACGTACGCGGACCAGTACTGCGCGAGATAACCGCCGCGGCGCAGCTTCGGAATGTCGGTGTGCAGCGTCTGCGGCAGTTCCTGGTCGATGCCTTCGACGCTGTAGCCACGGTTTTCGCGCGCCTCCCACGGCAGGTCGTTGTGGCCGTCGAACACGGGGATGATGGGGTTGGTCATGATGGTTGCTCCTTTTTGTTGAACGTTCGTATTATGCGGCTGTATGATGGCCGCCGACGGGATGCGGGCCGCATGGCGGGCCGTCGGACGGGCATGCGGCATGCGGCGCTGGCCCGCGCCGGTTCAGCGTCGCCGGTTCGGCGTCATAGATTCAGCGCGATGCCGGCGCGTGCGGCCGCGTCGCGCAGCGACCACGTGGTGCGCCCGTCGCGTCCGACGACGCTGCCCGCATGCGCGAGCGAGCTGACGATCGCCTCCTCGCTGGCTGCGGCGACGGCGCGGAAGCAGTCGTCCATCGCGTTGTCGCTGAGTCGCGGGGCCGCGTCGATCATCGGCAGCGTTTCGCCGGCGTGCGTCTCCCCGGCCCAGTGCGGGATGCGTGCGGCCGTGCTGAACGCGACGACGATTTCGCCGCTGCCGTTGCCAATGTAGCCGCCGCATCGCGTGATGCCGACGGTGACGCGCTTGGCCATGCGCCTGAGCTGTCGCGAGTCGGCCGGCAGGTCGGTGGCGATCACGGCGACGATGCTGCCCTTGTCGCGATCGTTCGCACGATCGTCGGTATGATCGCCGGCGCGTTCGGCCTGCGCACGCTCAGCCGCGGCCAGTTCGCGCCCGACCGGGCGTCCGTCGACGCGCAAACAGTCGCGCGAACCGAAATTCGTCAGTACCAGCACGCCGATCGTATAGTCGCGCCCGTCAAGCGTGAGCACGCGCGACGACGAGCCGATACCGCCCTTCAGCCCGAAGCAGGTCATGCCGGCGCCCGCGCCGACATCGCCCTCGTCGAACGCGTCCGCGGCCGCGTCGATCGCGTCCAGACCGTGCTGCGGCGTGACGGCGAGCGCGCGGATCGTGTTGATCGGACCGTCGTTGCATTCCATGACGACCGGATTGACCGTGCCGGTGCTCACGCCGATCTCCGCGTGACGGTCGAGCGAATAGCGTACGAGCGCATCAAAACAGGCCCCGCACGAGAGCGTATTGGTCATCAGGATCGGCGTTTCGAGACTGCCCAACTCGTCCACCTGCACGAGTCCCATCGACTTGCCGAAACCGTTGGACACGTACGCGGCGGCGGGCAGCTTGCTGGCGAAACAGTCGCCGGGCGGCACGATCGCGGTCACGCCGGTGTGCAGCGGGCCGAGCGGCGAATCGCCGTCAAGCGTCACATGGCCGACGCGCACGCCCGGCACGTCGGTGATGAGGTTACGCGGCCCCTTCGCGCACGCGCATAGTTCCCCGTTCAGGTCAACGTTCAATCCCATGCTCGCCATTGTGCGCGCGTCATGTTGCCCGGTTTGTTACGTCGCCAAACCACGGACGGACGCGGACGGACGAGACCGGTCTCGCCGGCGAAAACAACAAAACTACGCGTCCGGCGAGTAGCTTTACTCGCTGTTCACCATACTTTCGTCGAGCTTTCTCCGGCGACGGCCGCCGCAGACCAAAAACGGCAGCACCATGGAATAGTGCCCAGACGCATGGTCGGGAACGGGCCGAAACGACGCCGCGGTTCCCGGCCACGACTGAACCGCATGCTTCACAACTGAATACCGAACTCATCGCGTCGGCGGATGGTTGGGCCGGCGAGGCAACGGCCGCCCGAAGGCGGCTCACGGAAGGTAGCGCAATATGCTCGAACTCAAGAACATCACCAAGTCGTTCGGGGACACGCACGTCCTCAACGGCATCAGCCTCACGCTGGACAACGGGCAAATCATGTCGATCCTCGGCCCGTCCGGCGGCGGCAAGACCACGCTGCTCAACATCATCCTCGGCATCACCGATCCGACCAGCGGCCAGATCATCTACAACGGCGAAGATCTGACGCAGGTGCCGATGGAGAAGCGCGGCTTCAACATCGTGTTCCAGGACTACGCACTATTCCCGAACCTGACCGCGTACGAGAACATCACGTACGGCCTGCGCAACAACCCGGGCATCTCCTCCGAAAAGGAAATCAAGGAGCTCATTTCGCTGCTCGGCCTCGAGGAGCATCTCAACAAGCGCATCGACGAGCTGTCGGGCGGCCAGAAGCAGCGCGTCGCGCTCGCCCGCACGCTCGTGATGAAGCCGAAGCTGCTGCTGCTCGACGAACCGCTGTCCGCGTTGGACGGCGTGATCAAGGAGTCGATCAAGGCGAAGATCAAGCAGATCGTCGAGCAGTACAAGCTCACGACGATCATGGTCACGCACGACCCGGAGGAAGCCTGCACGATGAGCGACAAGGTGCTCATCATCAACCACGGCAAGATCGCGCAGTACGACACGCCGGAAAACATCATCGAGCATCCGGCAAGCGACTTCGTGAAGAAGTTCATCCTGCACCAGCTCGAAGTCAAGCGCAACAACATCTACACGCTGTTCAACGAGGGCGACGCGCATGCCGCCGATCGTCAGCCGGTCGCCGCCACGCAGACCGTTGCCGCGCAGGAGGCCTGACATGTCCGCCGAATCGATCCAGGCGGCCAACCAGCTGCCCAACATTCGCCCCGAAATCGTTAACTACGAACGCCGTCCGAAAGCGCCGAAGCAGACCGAATTGTGGACGCTGCTGATCATCGTGGCCGTCGCGTTCGCCGCGTTCCTCGTCGTGCCGATGGCGCTCGTCATCATCAAGTCGTTCACCACGGCGAACGGCAGCGCGACGCTCTCCAACTACGCGGCCGTGCTATCCCGGCCCGAATTCTCGCAGTCGATCACCAACTCGCTCGCCGTGTCGGCCACGTCCGCGCTCGTCGCCGTGCTGCTCGCGTTCCTGCTCGCGTACACGATCAACTGCACCAACGTGCCGGCTGGATTCAAGCGCGCAGTCGGCCTGCTCGCGCAGCTGCCGATGCTGCTGCCGACCATCACGTACGGCTTCGCGATCATCTACTCGTTCGGCAAGCAGGGCCTGATTACTCGACTGCTCGGCGGCCATCAGCTGTTCGACATCTACGGGTTCAACGGTCTGCTGCTCGGCTACGTGATCTACACGCTGCCGACCTGCTTCCTGCTCATCAACAACAGCTTCCAGTTCGTCGACAAGAAATTCATCATCGTCTCGCACATCATGGGCGACAAGCCGCTCACCACATTCCTCAACACGGTGCTGCGCCCGCTCATCGGCACGATGGCCGTCGCGTTCATCCAGTCGTTCTTCCTCGCGTTCACCGACTACGGCATTCCGACGTCGGTCGGCGGCGAATACGACGTGCTCGCAATGACCCTGTTCAACCAGATGCTCGGCTCCATCCCGAACTTCAACCGCGGCGCCGTGATCGCCGTGTTCATGCTCATCCCGTCGATCATCTCGATCATTCTGATGACCGTGCTCGAACGCTTCGCGATCCGCTACAAGCAGATCAGCCAGGTCGACCTGCCGAAGGGGCCACGCCGCGACTGGGCGTGCGGCATCGCGTCCGTGATCGTACTGCTCTGCACGCTCTCGGTGTTCGCCGTGATCCTGCTCATCCCGTTCGTTGCGGAATGGCCGTTCAACACAAGCTTCACGTTCGCGCACATCGCGAACATGTTCACCGATTCCGAACTCACACAGGTGTTCACCAACTCGCTGTACGTGGCCGTGATGACCGCGATCGTCGGCTGCCTGTTCGCGTACGCGGCCGGCTTGGTCACCTCACGCTCCAAGCTGCCGAACTGGGCCAAGCGTTCCGTCGACGCGATCTCAGCGATCATCAACACCGTGCCTGGCATGGTGCTCGGCATCGCGTTCCTGTTCGCGTTCTCCGGCTCCGCCCTGCAGAACACGTTCTGGATCCTGATCGTCGCGAACATCATCCACTATTTCGCCACCCCGTACCAGATGATCAAGGACTCGCTGTCCAAGATGAACGCCGGCTGGGAGACGACCGCCAAGCTCATGGGCGACTCGTGGATCAAGACGATCGTGCGCGTGGTCACGCCGAACGCGCTGCCCACTATCCTGCAGGTGTTCGGATACTACTTCGTCAACGCGATGGTCACTATCTCCGCGGTCGTGTTTCTGACCGGCGCGCGCACGCAGGTCATCACCACGAAGATCTCCGCGCTGCAGCACATCGCCAAGTTCGACGACGTGTTCGTGCTCTCGCTGCTCATCCTCGTCACCAACCTCGTCGTCAAGGGCGTGATCGCGTTCGCCACGCGCGACCGTTCCGCCGAACGCGCTCGCGCCGCGGCCCGCGTCACCGTGCGCACGCCGCAGGTCGCTGCCGCTCGCTCCACCGTCGCGGCCGATACGAAGCTGACCGCCGCCGTGCAAGCCGCCGAGAACGGTACGCCGGACTTCCCGCTGCCGACCAGCGGCAACCGCCGCGCCCGCAACGCGTTCACCGCGGGACTGTCCGCGATCCTCGCCGTACTGCTCGTCGGATTCGGCTTCGGCGCGACGTCCACCGCCTCCGCCAACGGGCAGGTCGTGATCTACACGAACGCCGACGACGAAGCCGTGGTCGCCTTCCAGCACGCGCTGGACGACAACGGGTTCAAGGACCAGTACATCATCCAGTCGTTCGGCACGTCGGAGCTCGGCGGCAAGATGCTCGCCGAAGGCAAGGCGCTCGAGGCGGACATGCTCACCATGAGCTCCTACTACGTCGATTCGGCGCAGGAACGCAACCACATGTTCGCGCCGCTCACCGACGTGAAATCGCAGCTGCTCGGCACGTCCGAGAACTCGAAGGCGCCGAACTACCGCCGTCCGACCACCGCGCAGGAGGGCGCGATCATCGTCAACACGAAGGCGCTCGAAGCCGCCGGCGTGGACGCACCCAAGAGCTTCAAGGACCTTGCCGATCCGAAGTACAAGGGGCTCATCTCCGTGCCCGACATGGAAGGCTCGTCGACCGGCTGGCTCATGATCCAGGCCATCGCGGACGCATACGGCACCGGCGAGGAGGGCAAGGCCATTCTGACGGCGATATACCGCAACGCCGGCCCGCACCTCGAACAATCCGGTTCGGGTCCTTTGAAGGCCGTGCGTTCGGGCGAGGTGGCGATCGGCTTCGGTCTGCGCCATCAGGCCGTCGCAGACAAGAAGAAGGGCCTGCCGATCGACTACGTCGACCCCGAGGAAGGCAACTACTCGCTGACCGAATCGGTCGCCGTGCTCGACAAAGGCCGCGCAACGAACCCGAAGGCGCAGAAGATGGCCGCGGTCATCATCGACAAGGGCCGCAAGGAACTGCTCGAAACGTATCCGACGCCGCTGTACGTGGGCGAAAAGGCCCCGGCCAACGCGTCCAAGCGTTCCAAGACGTTCCCCCAGCCCCTGACCGTCGACCTGCTCCAGCAGCATCAGGACTTCTCGTCCGAATGCAAGCGCATCGCCCAGGGCAAGTGAGTCATCTCCGCCGATAAGTTCCAGCAACACCGTTGCGTAAGTGCCCCTACCGGGGTGGGTGGGGAGCGGCATGTGTCGTTCGACACGCTCCGGGCCGCTCGGCCAAGTCATACGGTCGTACAACACATGCCGCTCCCCACCCCTACGTTTTCGCTCAATGTTACGTAAGCGCGACATCGCGACGCAGCGTAGGACTGGGGTACGGGATGCGTTGTCAGACCGTAAAGACTCGGCCAGAGCGGCCCGGAGCGTGTCGGATAACGCATCCCGTACCCCAGTCCGGTAGGGCCGCCCGCGTAACAACATCACGCAACAGCACAAATCGCCAATCGTAAACGGCAATCAAACAAACCAACAGAACTACAGACAACACGCCGACGGCAATCATCAGACTACGTAGAAGATGTCATCAACTACGCGAATGACTACAGTCAGCAAACGGAAACACGAAAGGAACACATCATGGCAAACGAATACAAGCTGCTCACCCCCGGCCCGCTGACCACGACGCGCACCGTCAAGGAGGAAATGCTCTTCGACCACTGCACGTGGGACGAGGACTATCAGCAGATCACGCAGAAGATCCGCCGCCAGCTGCTCGAACTCGCGCACTGCGATCCGGCCGACTACACCGCCGTGCTCATGCAGGGCTCCGGCACGTTCGGCGTCGAAAGCGTGCTGACCTCCGTGATCGGCAAGGACGAGAAGGTCCTGCTGTGCACCAACGGCGCGTACGGCGACCGTCAGGTCAAGATCTGCGAGCACGCGGGTATCAACTACGTCCAGTACGCCGAACCGTACGACCGCATCCCGGACGCCGGCAAGGTCGAGGAGTACCTGCGCAACGACCCGTCCATCACGCACGTGTCCATGATCCACTCCGAAACCACGTCCGGCCTGCTCAACGACATCGCCGCCGTCGCGACCGTCGCCAAGGCGCACGGCTGCACGTTCATGGTCGACGCGATGAGCTCGTTCGGCGGCGTGGACATCCCGGTCGCAGGCTGGGGCATCGACTTCCTCGTCTCCTCCGCCAACAAGTGCATCCAGGGCGTGCCCGGCTTCAGCTTCATCATCTGCAACAAGGCGAAGCTCGAAGCGTCCAAGGGCAAGGCGCGCAGCCTCTCGCTCGACCTGTGGGACCAGTGGAACACGCTCGAGAAGGCCAACGGCAAGTGGCGCTACACGTCGCCGACTCACGTGGTGCTCGCGTTCTCCAAGGCGCTGGACGAAATGTTCGCCGAAGGCGGCATTCCGGCGCGCTCCGGCCGCTACGCGCTCAACAACCGCCTGCTCATCGCGCGCATGAAGGCGCTGGGCTTCCGCACGTTCCTCGCCGAGCATCAGGGCCCGATCATCACCACGTTCCTGTACCCGGAAGGCACCAAGTTCGACTTCCACGACATGTACGAGTTCATCAAGGAGCGCGGCTACGCGATCTACCCGGGCAAGCTCACCACCGAGGAGACGTTCCGTCTGGGCAACATCGGCGAGATCTACACCGACGACATCGAAAAGGTGACCGAGCTGCTGGCCCTGTACATGGGCGAGCGCGGCCTGCTGTCCGCCGCCACCGGCTCCGATTCCGTGCCGGCCGCGATCGCCGCCATGGATGCCGCGGGCGAGCCGATCAAGGCCGCCGCTCCGGCCGGCGTGAAGCTCGTTGCCTGAGTTTCTTCTCTCACCATTCGAAATGTGATCGGGTACGGCGGGAGGGGCGGCATGCGCCGTCCGACACGCTCAAGGCCGCTCGGCCTCGCTCCGGCGTGTGCTCGCAGAGCTTAGCACACGCCTGCGCTGCTTATGGTCGGACGGCGCATGCCGCCCCTCCCGCCTAGGAAACCATCGCATATTCGCATCGACATCAAACGACCAATAGTTTTTTGGGGATAAGGACTACGGATTTATTATGACCAACCGTTTTGAAGCCGTGATTTTTGATTGGGCCGGCACCACCGTGGATTATGGGTGCTTCGCGCCGGTGCGCGCGTTCCAGGAGGCGTTCAAGGAATTTGGCGTGACGCCGACCATGGAGGAGACGCGCAAACCGATGGGCATGCTCAAGCATGACCACATCAACACGATGCTGCACATGGACCGCATCGCTCGCGCGTGGGAGGACGAGCACGGCGCGGCCCCGACCGACGCGGACGTGGATGCCGTGTACGCGCATTTCGAACCGAAGCTGCTGAGCATCCTCAACGGCTTCGCGGATCCGAAGCCGGGCGTGGTGGACGCGGTGGCCGAGCTGCGCGCGGCCGGTATCAAGATTGGTTCCACCACCGGCTACACGGACAAGATGATGGAGATTGTCGTGCCGCAGGCCGCCGCGAACGGCTATGCGCCGGACTGCTGGTTCAGCCCGGATTCCACGAACGGCTTCGGTCGCCCTTATCCGTACATGGTGTTCCGCAACCTTGAGACGCTGGGCGTGACCGATGTGCGCCGCGCCGCCAAGGTGGGCGACACGCTTTCCGACATCCGCGAGGGCAAGAACGCCGGCGTGTTCACGATCGGCGTGACCGAGGGCAGCTCCCAGATGGCGCTGAGCGAGGACGAGTTCGACTCGCTTTCCCCCGCCGACCAGGCCGCGGCCCGCTCCGCCGCCCGTGACGCGTTCGTCGCCGCCGGCGCCGACGCCGTCATCGACACGATGGCGGAGCTGCCTGCCCTGCTCGCAGCGATCGCCTGAACGTTCACCACTTTTCCCGAAACTCGCTGTCCGACGGCCGCATTCGCCCGACAGACAGCGGGTTTTCGCGATCTGTGAGGCAGTTTTAACTATTTACATCTGTCTATTTACGATCTGTGAGGCAAACGCCATGCAGTATGCCGCCGTCAACGCCTCAAAATCCACCGTAATAAGAGGGTTGAGACGTCTTTTCTCGACGTCAGTTGCCTCACAGATCGCAGATAGACCCATGCACGAGCGAAAAACTGCCTCACAGATTGCGATTTGAACGCAAATCACGAATGGCACATGGACGGATCGGCATCAACTCCACCTCGTCACGTGTTCAGCCATTGACCCGCTTGCCGGCGGCGCTGCGGTAGCCGAAGTTCATCATTTCGCTGTTGTAGGCCACCGCACCGCGGCCGGTGGCGGGCAATACGATCATGCCGCCGTCGCCGTGATGCGAGGCGACCTCCGCGAGCGTGGCCACAGCCGCGTCGTGCACAGACTCGCCGGCGAACCGCACGCGGTCCGACACCTGATGGGCCGCAACCGCCTTGATGAACGCCTCGCCGATGCCGGTGCAGGAGACGGCCACGGTCCGCTGGTCAGCGAACGTGCCGCATCCGGGCAGCGGAGAGTCGCCCACGCGGCCGTGCATCTGGTTCGTGATGCCGCCCGTGGATGTGCCGGCCGCGATCCGGCCGGCCGCATCGCGTGCCACCGCGCCAATCGTGCCGTGCTTTTCGTCGCCGATCATTCCGCCGCCAACGACTGGACGGCAAGCGGCTCCAACCGCATCCGAAGCCCCGCCGTTATGATGTGCGCCAGGCACGTCTGCATCATCGTGGATGGCGTTGCCATTGATTTCGCCATGCTTCGCCCACGCATCGCCGCCAGCCTGTGCTTCGGCCAGCGAGCGCTTCCGCGCTTCGGTGACGAAATACTCGGCAGGCCGCGTTTCCACGCCCCATGCGGCGATTTCCTCGTCGGTCGGGTCCGCAAACAGCACATGCTTGGTCTGATCCTTGACTGCTTTCGCCGCGTCGATCGGGTTTTTCACCGTACTCACGCCCGCAACCGCTCCCACCGATCCGTCGCCGTCCATCAGGCAGGCGTCCATGCGCGCAAGCCCGTCGCTGGTGAGCGCCGCCCCGCGCCCGGCGTTGAATTCTGGCGCGTCTTCCATCACATGAATGGCGACGATCACCGCGTCTTCGGCCGAGCCGCCAGCTTCCAGCACCGCGTACCCGGCGTCTAGGGCGCGTGTCAGATCGGCCTTCACCTGTGCGGACCGTTCCGGCGTGTGGTGTTTGCCGCGGTCTCCCGCCCCCGCGTGGATGATCAGCGTGATGCCGTCTTCGCTGCCTGCCGATTCGACGGTGGCCAGCGCCGCGGTTCCTTGATTCGTCATGATTCTTCGTCTCCTTGCAATCTCAATGGTTCCGGGCGATCCCGGTAACCCCGACAATACCGTTGTAGTCCCATTCCCCATGCGATCGCCGCCGACGGTTCGGCAAGCATCCTGCCGCCGGGCATCCCGGCCGCACGAGTCGACGCTGTTCCGTCCGATACCGCCGATCGCCGACACGACACCGCCCGCCACGTTCCAGCAAACGACATCACACTCCGGCCGCGAACTTTTCCGCGGTTGCGCAAATCACTTGCACACCGCATTCGATATCGTCCGCATTCGGCCGCACGAAGTTGAGCCGGATGTGCGCGTCGTCGGTTTCGTCCACGTCGAACACGCCGCCGGGCATGAACGTGACCCCGCGCGCACGGCAGGCGGCGAGCAGGTCGAGCGCGCGCACGCCGTCCGGCAGCGTGACCCAAATGTAGTATCCGCCTTCGGGCGCGGTCCATCGCATGCCGTCCGGCGCGTACCGTTTCAGCGCACGCACCGCCGCGTCCCGCCGCGCGCGGTATGCCGCGGTCAGATTGCGAACATGCGCGGCGATCCGCCCTTCGCGCAGCAATTCCAGGCAAATGCGCTGCGACGACGTGCTCGTGTGCTGGTCGACCATGCGTCGCAATGCGGCCAGCCGCGCGATCACGTGCGGGTCGGCGACGAGCCAGCCGGTGCGCAGTCCGGACGTCACGGTTTTCGAGAACGTCGACAGGTAGATCACGTAGCCGGAGTTTTCCATGCCGGCGAGCGGCACGGGCCGTTCGCCCGCTCCCCCGTACCAGAGTTCCCCGTATGCGTCGTCTTCGACGATTAGGCACTGGTATCGCCGAGCCGCGTCGACGAGTTCGCGCCGCCGCGAGGCCGGCAGCGTGGTGCCGGTGGGGTTTTGGAACGTGGGGACCGTGTAGATGAGTTTGGGCCGGAACCGCGCGCAGTAGCCGTCGAGCAGGTCGGTGCGCATGCCGTGCGCGTCGACGGGCACGCCGACGATGCGTGCGTCGGCAGAGCGGAACGACTGCAACGCGGGGAAGAACGTGGATTGTTCGACGAGCACGCAGTCTCCGGGGTTGACGAACGCGCGCACGGTCAGGTCGATGCCCTGTTCGGAGCCGGACAGCACCATGACGTTGCGCGCCGCGCATTGGACGCCGCGCGTGCGCATGTGGTCGGCGAGCAGTGCGCGCAGCTCGTCGAAGCCTTCGATCGGAGACTCGGGCTGGCCGTCGAAGTCGCGTGATGCGAACGCTTCCAGACTGACGGCGCGCAGCAGGTCATCGGGGATGTCGGCCGGGTTGGGCGATCCGGTCGCGAAGTCGATGATGCGACCGCTTTCGCCGGAGCCGCCGCGCTGCGCCCGTTCGGCTTCGGCGATGTCGTGGTACGTGAACCGGTTGGAGTAGTCGCTGAACAGCACCGACCACGGCGGTCGCATGACGATCGGCACAGGATCCGCGGACGACTGCGCGCGCACATCGCGGATGGTGCGCACTCGTCCCGTTGCTCCTTCGCCGACATGGACTGCGCCGCCGGGGTCGGCACGCCAATCGCACGCATCATGCGAGCCGGGCGGAATATGGGGCACGACCGACTGTCGACCATCGGCATTGGCCATCGGCAAACCGCACGGCACTTCGGTCGTGCCGGTCGTGCTGGTCGTGCCGGCAGCGATTCCCGCAGTGCGAGGCGTCGTGCCGGCAGCGGTTCGGCCATCCCCTCCCCGATGTCCAAGCCATGCCGGTGCGGCGCTTTCCGGCAGCACGAACGTGCCCTTGCCGACTTTGGACGCGATCAGTCCTTCGTCTTTGAGCTGCTGGTATGCCTGCAGGACGGTGGCGCGGTTGACCGACAGCCGCGCCGCGAGTTCGCGTTCGGGCGGCAGACGGTAGCCTTCGGCGAGCGCGCCGGAGACGATCTGCTCGCGCAGTTCGCCGGCCAGTTGCCGATACATCGGCACGGTGCTGTGCCGGTCGAGTCGCAGCTGCATGCGATCGCCTCCCATCCGTCGTCTCGCATCGTTATCACGGTCTCCCGCCACCCTACGTCCCGTGGCGGAAAACGTTCGCTGGCATACCGTTCAGCGAGCGTAACGTTTTCCGCCAGCAACCCGTTGTGCGTGGCGGTTTTGGCTCGCTGGCGCTGGCGACAGTGACGGCGAGCGGCGGTGGCTTACAGCGAGAGGAACAGCTCGTGCAGACGCGTGTCACCGGTCAGCTCCGGATGGAACGCGGTGGCGAGGATGTTGCCCTGCCGCAGCGCGACCGGATGCCCGTCGACCGTGGTTTTCGTGTCAGCGGACGGCCCGACCGACACGACGTACGGCCCGCGGATGAACACGAGCGGCAGATCGGGCAGATAGTCCGCATCGCCCGGCTTGCCGAAGTCGGCGGTGGCGGCGAACGAGCCGAGCTGGCGGCCGTACGCGTTGCGGCGGACGGTCGCGTCGAGCGCACCGAAGTACACGTTCGGATCGTTGTCGAGCCGGCTCGCGAGCAGGATCATGCCGGCGCACGTACCGAACACCGGCTTGCCAGCGGCGATGTGCGCGGAGATCGGCTCAAACAGACCAGTCGAGCGCAACAGTTTGCCTTGGGTGGTGGATTCGCCGCCGGGCAGGATCACGCGGTCGATCGACGAGTCGAAATCGTCGGCGGCGCGCAGTAGCTTCCACGGCGCGCCGAGCTTGTCGAGCACGGCCGCGTGTTCGGCGAACGCTCCTTGGACGGCGAGGATGCCGGTCACGCCGTACTTCGCGGTTTCGGCGTCGTCGGATTCCTCTTTGGCAATGTATTCAACAGCTACAACCATGTTGTCTCCTTGCGCTGAGGCTTTTCGCAGTCCCGTGGGACGGGGAACGGGACGGTTCCCTGCCCCACGGGGAGTACGGGCCGCCTCCGCGGAACGCGCTCACTCGCCGCGGGCGGCCATGATGGTCTGGATTTCGTCCTCGTTGATGCCGACCATCGCCTCGCCGAGGTTTTCAGACAGGCGCGCGAGCAGATCGGCGTCCTGCCAGTTGGCGGTGGCCTGCACGATGGCGGCGGCGCGCTTGGCCGGGTCGCCGGACTTGAAGATGCCGGAGCCGACGAACACGCCTTCCGCGCCGAGTTCCATCATAAGCGCCGCGTCGGCCGGGGTGGCGACGCCGCCGGCGGCGAAGTTGACGACGGGCAGGCGGCCGTTGTCGTGCACGTACTTGGCGAGGTCGTACGGCACGGCGAGCTGCTTGGCCGCCTCGTACACCTCGTCGTCGCGCAGGCCGGCGAGTTCGCGGATCTGCTTGTTCATGGTGCGCATGTGGCGCACGGCCTGGATGACATCGCCGGTGCCGGGCTCGCCCTTGGTGCGGATCATGGCGGCGCCTTCGGCGATGCGGCGCAGCGCCTCGCCAAGGTTCTTCGCGCCGCACACGAACGGCACGTCGAACCGGTTCTTGTCGATGTGGTACACGTCGTCGGCCGGCGATAGGACCTCGGACTCGTCGATGTAGTCGATGTCGATGGCCTGCAGGATGCGTGCTTCGGCGATGTGGCCGATGCGTACCTTGGCCATGACCGGGATGGACACGGCGGCCTGGATGCCCTTGATCATAGCCGGGTCGGACATGCGCGAGACGCCGCCGGCGGCGCGGATGTCGGCCGGGATGCGTTCGAGCGCCATGACGGCGCACGCGCCGGCGTCCTGCGCGATCTTGGCCTGTTCGGGCGTGGTCACGTCCATGATGACGCCGCCCTTGAGCATTTGGGCGAGGTTGCGGTTGAGTTCGGCGCGGTTCTGCGTCATGGTGTCCCCCTGTGGTCTGTGGTCAGTCTGTGGCCGACCGGCCGTGAACGGCCGGATCGTGTTCGTTGATGTGCGATTGACAACGCGACCATTATCAAATGCGCGCATTGCCTGCCAATGGACCAGTCCAATTCGGACCAGACCAATCCGCACGTTCCTCACCCAGCCAATTCCGCCGCGCCCGCCCGCGTCATCGCGCTTCATGCACGCCCGCCGCACAGTGTTTCACGCAACGTTCCGCGCATTGTTACGCATCGTCGCGCATCGTCACATATCGTCACGCGCGTCGCAATGCATCGCACAACTCTCGACCCACCCGCAAGAATTCATCTCCGCTTCATCGCGACGCACCATCCGGGCAACGGGTCCGACAGATCATGCGCGTACCACTGGAATCATGCAGATCAGGATGGTAGCTCAGCACTGCACGCAAGTACGAATGCCCTCCCCCGCGTATCGTGTGACGGCGCCCGCATCCCGTACCATTCACACCACACGCGCCGCGAACACCGCCTCGGCACGCGCAATCACCGCCGCTCACACCGCTCCGACCGCGCACGCCGTGCCCCGCCTGAATCTCGTCCAGACGTTCTCCATCGGCTTCGGCATGCTCGCCATCGCCGCCGCGTGGGCCATGTACAACGCGTTCGTGCCGATCAAGCTCAAGGAGCTGGCCATCCCCACCGCCATCGTCGGTGTCATCATGGGCATCGATAATCTGTGCGGTTTCACCGTGCAGCCGCTGTGCGGCATTCTGTCCGACAAGGTTCGCACCCGCTGGGGTCGGCGCATTCCGTTCGCCCTATTCGCAATCCCCGCGGCAGCTATGTGCCTGATGCTCATCGCCGCGGCGCCGAACGCTCCGCTGACGATCGCCGCGGTTGTCGTCTACGCGCTGCTCATGTCAACGTGCCGTGCGCCGATCGTCGCGCTCATGCCGGACGTAACCGCGTCCAGCCAGCGCAGCACGGCAAACGGCGTCATCAATTTCATGGGGTCGATCGGCAACGTGCTCGCGCTCGGCGGCGGCAGCCTTCTGTATCGGCGGTACGGCATGTCCGTCACGTTCGTCGCGGGCGCGTTCATCATGGTCGCCGCGGTCGCGGCATTGGCGAGTCTGGTGCGCGAGCCGGCCGAGTTCCGCACTGAACCGGGCGAGCCGGCGCATCTGCCGTTTGTCAGCTGGCGCGAGTTCCGCGCCGCCGCGGTGCCGCAGCTTGATCTTGACGACGACGATCGCCGCCGCTTCCGGCTGATGCTGCTGATCTTGTTCCTGTACACGATGGGGTCGAGCGCGATCGAAACGTATTTCACACTGTACGCGACGCACGATCTGGGCATGGACGCGGGCGCGGCGAGCGGCGGACTGGTTTGGTTCGCGATCAGCGGCATCATGTTCGCGATTCCGGCCGGCTGGCTGGGCACGCGGTTCGGCCGGCGCGCGACGATGGGCGCGGGTCTGCTGTTGGCAATGCTGATGCTGGCGCCGATGCCGTGGGTCGGGCGCGCGGAGCTGTTGCCGTATCTTGCGTTCGCGTTCGGCATCCTGTGGATGATGGTGCTGGTCAACGCGCTGCCGTGGGTCGCCGAGTTGGGCGGTACGGAGCATACCGGCACGATGACCGCGTACTACTATCTCGCCACGTCGGGCGGCGCGGCGATCAGTCCGGCGCTGTTCGGCCTGATCCAGCAGGCGACCGGCTCGTACCGGTGGATGTTCCTGTATGCGATCGCCGGATTCGCGATGGCGCTGGTCCTGATGCCGTTCGCCGGCAAATCGCTCGCCGACGCGTTGCCTCGCGGCGTGCGCATTCCCGCCCACGCCGCCGCTTGGTCACGCGATGGAAAATCCACCACTCTTGCCATCGGGTGACACGGTCAGCCGGCACGCGGTGGAATTGCTACGTTCATATGCCATCCCGTGACCACCCAACAGTGCAAAACAAGGTCACAGGATGGCTAAACAGCCGGTCTTACCATCCCATGACAAACCCCTCTCTCACGCGATGGCAGTCAAACGTTCCACTTCCATCCCGTGACCTCCCAACAACACAAAACAAGGTCACGGGATGGCAAACCCCGCCGGTCTTACCATTCCGTGGCCCTCTGCCCAATCACGCGATGGACATCAAACGATTGACTTCCATCGCGTGACCGAAACAGCACGGCATGGCAAACAGGAGGCGGGAGTAATCAATCCTCGTCGGGCTCATATTCGAGGATGTCGCCAGGCTGACAGTCGAGCGCTTCGCAGATCGCGGCCAGCGTGGTGAACCGGATGGCCGAGACGCGGTTGTTCTTGATCTTCGACAGGTTCACATTCGTGATGCCCACCTGATCGGCCAGCCAGTTCAGCGACCGCCCGCGCTCGACCATCATCCGGTCGAGCCGGAGCACGATCCGTCCGCCCATCGCACGCCTCCGATCGTCACAGCAGCCCGTCCACGTCGCGCTGCAGCGTCGCGCCGTAGCCGAACACGAACGACAGCAGGAACATGAGCGCTCCGGCCAATATGTATTCAAGCATCGAGAAGAACTCCAACGAAACGCCGACCGGTGATCCGACAATCACAAACAGCACCGACGCCACGGACATGACGCCCGCGATCACCGGCTTGAGTATCAACCCCCAGCCGATGCGCTCCAGCCCGTGCTGCGCATCGGCGCAGAACGGCGTCAAACCGTCCGCGCCCGCATTCGTCGCCTCATCCGATTCGCCGCCGGCCCACGTGCCGATCGCCACGCACAAATCGCGGGCGCCGCTGGCCACGAGCACGTTCAGATACGCGTTCGCCACGCCCGCGAGACCGAAGAACACCAGCGGCAGGCCGCCGTCGTGGAATTGGAACCGCACGCCGGCGATCTGCGCGGCCATGCCGAAGAACCCGTTGCCAAACTGCAGTCCATACGAGGTCACATCGCCGTCGCGCGTCGTGAGCAGCCACGGGTTGAACAGGCAGAGGATGAAGCCGATCTCGATAAGCACGGTGTATGCCACGCTTATCCACGACACCACCACGAGTATGCCGCCGATGCGCGTGCCGAGGCGGGCGTAGGTGCGCACGTTTTCACGATTGCATGTCCATGTCAGGCGTTTCATGATGACCTCCTTGTCATCCCCGGACCGGCCCATCACGACCGTCACGGCTTGCTGTTCACCTCCAGTATCCGCCTATATTTATCGTTTGTCAATAAACTTTTAATGCCCAACGACTATTCACGAGATATTCCGACCCAGCCGCGCAGATACCCCACCGCAAAAGACCGAAAAACGCGAAACCCAGGCAATCGGGGCTTCGACCAAGACACAGCAAGGCAGAAGGCATGGAAACACTCACCTCGCCGACGCGGCCAGCACGTCCATGAATCCGAGCCCGCGCAGATACCCCTTACCCGCGGTGATGTCGTACTGAATGAGCCGATAGTCGCTCAGCAACTGTTTGGTCGCGGCCGACGCGTGCGCGACGTCGATCTGCTTACCGTTCGCGTCGAGATACAGCGGCGTGCCGTCGGGGATGCGCGTCCACCCCTGCGTCACGTTGACTACGGGCGGTTCCATCGCCGGCACGGCCCGGTGCATGGCCGTCAGGAACGCGAGGTACGGCGAGATACGCGCGTCCATGTGCGCGGCGGCCTGCGCCAGGAGATAGTTCGGCGACGTGTACGCGTTCTCCGCAACCGAATCAGCGGCCGCGACGCCACTCGCCGCAGCGCCCTCGCCGACCGCCGCTTCGGCCTTGCGAGCCGCCTCGCGCCCGGCCTTGTTCGACCAGATGAAATAGTCAGTCTCGTGCAGCGGGATCGAATTGCGATCGTCCGCGCTCGCGTGCTTGTAGATGCTCGGCAGATGGTCGCCGTAGAAGATCACCGTGACCGGCTTGCTCAGCGCGTCGAGCTTGTCGAGGAACGCTTTGGTGTACTGGTCGGTGTAGTTCATGCCCTTGGCGTACGTGTCGATGTGCATGCGCTCGTCGGCAGCGAGCGGCGTGCCGGTCGTGGAGGACGCCTTGAATTGGTTGTCGTTGTACCAGTTGTCGTAGCCCATATGGTTTTGCATGGTGACCAGCTGGATGAATCGGCCGCCGGATTCGGAAGTCGTCTTGTTGGACGTCTTGACCGTCGCCGTATCGGCCGTCGCGCCGTCCGCGCCAGACGCCCCCGCCTTGTCCTCGATCAGCTTGAGCACGCTGTCATACGACGTTTCGTCGCTGATGTAGTGCGACCGGTCGATACGTTTCGCCTGCTTGGCGATGAGCGGATCGTCCTGCGAGTAAAACGCGCCGAATCCGAACTTGCGGTAGTTGGTCGAACGCGAGTACAGCGCGGGATTGTACGGATGCACCGCCTCGCTGCCCGCGCCGCCCGCGTTCCATATCTGGTTGAACGAGGGCGCCCAGCTCATCTGCGGCACGAGCTGCTGGTACGGGCTCGACAGCGACGCGTCGAAGTTGGTCATACTCAGGCCGGTGAGCGCCTGGAATTCGAGATTGGCCGTACCGCCGCCGTAGCCGGACGAGAGCATGAGTCCGGACGTGGTCGTTTTCTTGAGCGCGCGGATGTACGGCATCGGGTCGTCGTTGAGCGCGACGCCGGGCACGCGCGTCGGGTCGGAGAATGATTCGGACAGGATCATGACGACCGTGCTGTCGGCCAGGTCCGCACCGCGCGTCGCGTTGATCGTCGCCGCCTGCTTGGCGTAGCGTTGCGCGACGTCGCGCATCGTCGCCTCGCTGTAGCCGGCCGGCTCGTCCATGACTTTTGGCCGGGCGAGTCGCAGAAAGCCTACCGCGACACCGTTCGATTGCGCGTCCGCGATCGAATCCCACAGTTTCGCGCGATCGCCGAATCCGGCCGCGAACGAGTTCGCCCACGATCCGCTCGTGCCAAGGTCGGCGGAGAACGCGACGAGTAGCGACGCGCACAGCACGGCCGCGATGCCGCGGCGGACGCGTCCGACGAATCGTCGCGGCGTGGCGATGAGCGACCGGCGCGTGTCGAACAGTGCGGCCGTGATGCACGCGACGAGCAGGATCGCGACCGTGACGCTCATCTGCACGATCGCGTCGGTCGATCCGGCCGGCATGTTGGTGACCGTGTCGCCCATGCCGCCCGCCCCGCCGCTGGCCATGAGCGTGATGTCGGTGGGCCGGATCGTTTCGGAGCGCACGAGCACCTTCATGCGTTCGAATACGGCGATGACGCCGATGACGACGACGAACAGCCCGCTAGCGATCCAGAACCGGTTGGTCGCGAACACGAGCACCGCGTACACTGCGCCGACGACGATGAGGTTGAGCAGGAACTGGTACTGTCCGCCGCCCGTGAACGTTTTCGCGACGAATTCCCACGGCGTGACGTGGGCGCGCACGATCATCACGCTCCACTGCAGCATGGCGACCCCGGCGGTCGCGAACAGCACGAACGCAACCACGTACGCCCACCACGGAAACCAAGTGCGGATTTTCGAATTCACCAACAATGCCACGGTTTCAGATTATGCAGGAACCCCGGCACTCCCCCGCACCGCGGACCGAATCGTCATCGCCCCGTAACCAAAATTCACCCGTTATCCACTCCCCAGCCGTTTTCCGATCGGCCAGATACGACCTCATCATGTACCCCATCAGCAACAAATCCCCATGCGAATCGCTTTTCGTCGACCTGTTCCAATGACGCGACCGCCATCCTCCTGCTGTTCAAACTGCCACGTACGGGACTCAGCATTCCGAAGGACATCTCGCGAGTGAGGCCTTGACGACAGCTATTACGCCAAAGAAATCGGCCCGACTACCGTTCATCAGGATCCATTCGCGCTCGGACGCAACGCAACGCAGACCAAGCATCACCTAGAGCAGGGTTATGGTGAATGCAATAGCATTGTTATGGTTATTTCTACAGCAATGTTATGGTAATATGTAATGCAGTATTTTGGTTGTTCTGATTGAGGAGTCATACATGATCCCGCGGTTACTCACCGAACAGGTGAAACGGTCCGCCGCCTGGTTTCCGATCGTTTCCGTCACCGGCCCGCGGCAAAGCGGCAAATCAACGCTGGTTCAACACGCCTTCCCGGACTATACGTATCTCAATCTGGAAGATCCAGAACTGCGCAATCAGGCAAACGTCGACCCGATCAGCTTCATTCGCAACCGTTCCACGCGCCTGATCATCGACGAGGCGCAATATGCGCCGGACCTGTTTTCCATGCTGCAAGTGGTTTCCGACGAAACGAAACAACCCGGACAATTCATCCTGTCCGGTTCGCAAAACTTCCTATTGCTCAAACAAATCAAGCAATCTCTGGCCGGCAGGGTCGGGGTACTGAAACTACTGCCGCTCTCATACGCGGAAACGCTCACGGCACGCCCTGAGCTCACCATCGAGGAGTTCACGCTCACCGGCGGCTATCCTCATCTGCACAGCGCGCACGTACCGCGCGGCATCTTCTTCGAAAGTTATCTCAACAGCTATATCGAACGCGACGTCGCCGACTATCTCGACGTGCGCAACCTGACCATGTTCCGCACTTTCCTGCGCCTGTGCGCCCAGCACGTTGGCGGACTGATCAAGGAAACCACGTTCGCCAACGAGCTCGGCATCACCTATCGCACCGTCAAATCATGGATGTCGATCCTGGAGTCGAGCTATATCACGTTCAGCTTGCCGCCATATTTCGGCAATCTCAACAAGCGACTGACCAAAACGCCCAAATTGTACTTCTACGACACGGGTCTGCTCTGCCACCTGCTGCGCATCGAAACCGTGCAGGATCTTCAGGAGCATCCACTGTTTGGCGAAATCATTGAAAACCTCGTGATATCGGAAACCGTCAAGAGGTACTACAACGCACTCAAAACCCCGGAACTGTACTTCTACCGCGACGACAGCAAAATCGAAGTCGACCTCATCGACTGCACACGCTCCCAGACCAAGCCAGAACTCATCGAAATCAAATCCGGGCGCATGTACCATGATCGATTCGCAAAGCACCTGCGCTCGATCGGCACGCTACTCAATGTTCCTGACGAGAACCGTACCGTCGCCATGCGCGTCGACAAACCATACACCGACCACGACGTCAACATATGCCCCATTCGAGAGCTGTTGTTGAAGGCGGAAGATCCTGTGTCTTGATCCGAATGCGTTCGCGCCATTCGTACCTATCTGGACAACCGATGGCCGAATGCAACAATAGGCATCATGCTCAGCTCATCATCACCACAAACAGAACTTGAGTCTTGTTGGCTCAAGTTTTTCACTGTGGGTAAAACCGGGGAATGGTTGCCGGGGATTGCCTATTGTGTGGGGTGAAAGGACAAGGCAGGAGCTCCGGAAGGGGCTCCGGGAACGGTCACGATAACCAGTTCGGCCGAATCTTCGGGGCGCGCCGCGACAGGCGGGTTCCGATGGTTGGCCGGGTCGGCGAGCCAAGCCGTTCCACTCCATGCAAGTTTTTTTGTTTAGGAGTACCGATTATGGCTATGCTTCCGGCTTTGATGAATGACACGATGTTTTCTGATCTGTTCGATGATCCGTTCTTCCAGGGTTGGCGTACGGATGATAACTCGGCGGCGGCTGTGATGCCGGCGAACATGATGAACACCGATGTGCGCGAGACCGCCAACGGCTACGATGTGGACATCGATATGCCGGGCTTCAAGAAGGGTGACATCAAGCTCGAGCTGAACAACGGTTATTTGACCGTGTCCGCCACCCGTAGCAGCGAGCATGAGGATCATGCCCCGTCCGAGGCCCATGAGGGCGATACGAAGTGCGCTTGCGGCACCGACGAGTCCGGCAAGTGGCTGCGTCGCGAACGCTACATGGGCAGCTGCTCTCGCAGCTTCTACGTGGGCGGCGATGTGAAGGAATCCGATATCCACGCGTCGTACAAGAACGGCACGCTGTGCATTCAGGTTCCGAAGAAGCAGGCTCAGCCGCAGGTCGAAGCCAAGCACCAGATCGACATCGAAGGCTGATCTGCGGAGTCCGCACGACGATAACTGAATGATTTCGTCGCCGCCCGTCGGATATTGTCCGCACGCATTGAGTGCGGAGTCCGTCGGACGACGGGAAACAAAGCCTAGTCCTATGATGGGGCCGGATGATCCCAACCGATCATCCGGCCCCATTGCGTTCGTCCGGCCATGTCAGGACGTTCGGTCACGCAATGGAATATCATGGCGTTTCACCATCGCGTGGCCCCACTCCAAAGAAATCAATCGCCTCAGAAATCAGGTTCCAACAATCAGGTTATTGCCGGACTTAGCCGGGAATTTTGGCGACGATGGAGTTGAGTGCGTCAAACGATTCGTTGACCTGATCGACAATCTGTCTGCCCTGCCGCACCATGTCGGTCACCTGTTTGGTATGCGGCTGCGGCAACGCATGAATCGACGACTGTACACGGTCCAACACCGCACCAGCATCGGACAGGTCCCGTTTGACCGACGCGATTTTGGGAATCGACAGCGTTCCGTCCGAGAAATTCGCTCCTGACAACAATTCGGACAGGTTGAAGTCCACCAGCGTGCCCTGCGCCGCACTGTCGATCTTGGGCAGCGCGTTGGTCGCGGCATCGGCAGCCGCGTCCAGCATACCGCGCACTGCGGCGACGTCCGAACCGTAATACGGTACATGCTCAGCCACGGACCACAACGGGCCGCGCGTCTCGTCACGCGCCGCGACGACATGATCACCAGCCTTATCCAACCGGGCAAGCGCCTGTTTGACGTCGCCTTGCTTGATCGACTCCTGCGCCAAGCTCGCATATTCGCCAGCCTGCCGCGATTCGCCGATCACCCGCTGCGCCGACCGCCACAACAGCACGCCGGACACGCCCGCGGCCAATAACAAAATCGCCAGAATGACTGCAACAACGGAAAGAACACGCCTACGTTTCCCCATGCCACCAATCTACCGCAGCGCGCTACGCCACAAGCGGAGGCCCGACGTTCCCCTCCGGAATCACCGCATGCCGGCACCGTCACCACAACGCCTGTTCCATGCCGGCAATGGCGCGGAGCATCTGATACAACGGCTCTATTGATGAATTTACAAAGTTCCTACTGATGAATCTACAGAAGGTCTACTGATGAATTTGCAGAAAATCTACTGATGAATTATCATCATTCCTATTGATGATTTTTCAAGAAGTCTACTGATGAATTTGCAAAGGGGGATGCAATGATACCCAGAACCTTGTCGGAGCAGCTATCCCCAATGCTGTCCTGGTTCCCGGTCGTGTCCGTTACGGGGCCACGACAAAGCGGCAAATCCACTCTGGTGAGAACCCTGCTACCCAATTACGAATACGTCAATCTGGAAGACGAAACAACCCGGCTCAGCGCCCTGAACGATCCAGTCGGCTTCATTCGTTCCCACAACGATCATCTCATCATCGACGAAGCACAGTATGCTCCTGGACTGTTCTCGCAGATTCAGGTCGTCGCCGACGAGCGTGGGACGATGGGACAGTACGTACTGTCCGGATCACAAAATTTCCTAATGGAGAAGCGCATCGGACAATCGCTGGCAGGCCGGGTCGGCATGTTGCAGCTGCTTCCACTGTCCTATCGGGAAGTGTTATCAGCACAGAGCGATCTCAACGTGGATGAGTTCGCGTTCCGTGGCGGATATCCGCATCTGTACGATGTGCCGACGCCGAATGACGTCTACTTCCGCAATTACGTAGCAACATATGTGAAACGTGACGTCGCGGAATACCTTGACGTCCGCAACCTGTCTGATTTCAGCACGTTCATTCACCTGTGTGCCGACAACGCCGGAGCCATGCTGAATCTCAGCGCATTGGCGAGAGATGCGGGAATTTCGTTCAATACGGCGAAGGGCTGGCTGTCCATACTGGAGGCAAGCTTCATCGTGTTCAGACTGCAGCCCTATTCGTCGAACACGCGTAAGCGGCTCACCAAAACACCCAAGCTGTACTTTTATGACAACGGGCTGCTCAACTATCTGCTGGGAATCCGCTCGGTCCAGGAACTGCAGAACGATCCTAAACGAGGAGACGTGTTTGAGAATCTAATCATCTCCGAAACTGTGAAGCACTATCTGAACGCAAATCGGGAAGCGAACTTGTGTTTTTATCGCGATACTGCACAGGCGGAGATCGACCTGGTGGATCTGACGCAACGACGTTCGCCGGAACTTATCGAAATCAAGTCCGGCATGACGCCACGTCCAGATTTCTTCAAGCATCTCGCAACGATCGGTGAGGAACTGAACGTTCCCCTCGAACAGCGCACGGTCGTTTATCGCGGAACCGAAACGTTCTCCACCAAAAATGGCCGATACGTCACCGCCGAAGACTATTTGCGCAGCAAATGACGCAATGACGTTTATGCGCTCACGCTGCGCATATTGCTCCAATCACCGTCAAAACCAAATTGGCCTATTGTGCAGCAAAAACACAATAGGCCAATTTGTTACCTCATTTCCAAAGGAGAAACCAAATTCTCTTTTTAGAGGTTTCTGTTGTTTTCGTGGGTTAGTTTGTTGGTGTTGGTAGTTGGATGTTGAGTCCGCCGCATCTGAGCATGATGAGCGCGATGAGGTTGGTGACGTGGTGGAAGCCGTAGGCCATGCGGATGGTGACTTTGATTCGGTTGTTGAATGCCTCGAGCCTGGCGTTGGAGTAGCCCAGTTCGATCGTGCGTAGGATGTCGGGACGGCGCCGGCGGATCTTCCTGGCGAGTTCGACGATCTCGGGGATCCGGCTGTGGGACGCCCAGAACACCCAGTGGTTCAACTCGGTCTTGGCTTGGTCGAGGGGGTGTTTGAGCAGGGTTCTCAACAGTTCCTTGAGCTGCCAGGCGCGGTAGAGCTGGCCCTTGGGATCCGTGTTGCGCAGGGCGTCGAATGCTTCAGACTGCTTGTCGGTCAGATCGCGCGGGTTCTTCAATACCGCGTATTTGACGCCGCGCATACGCTTAGTCGTTTCCTCGTCGTGTTCGTGTCTAGCTTGGTTCCACAGTCGTTTCCTGACCTTGTCGAGCGCACCGGTCATCCAGGAGACGATGTGGAAGCCGTCCAATACGCGTTCCGCGTTCGGACAGTGCTCGGCGACGCATGAGTCGATCCAACGCGCCCCATCGCCGGTGACGACCCTGATGGACTTCTTCTGTTCGTCGCTGAGCTGCTGGAAGAACAGGTCGAACACGTCTTTGCCGTACCCGTCGTGCGCCCAGATCACGCGATGCCGCTCATGATCGACGACCACCGTGACGTACGTGTGACCCTTCCGGTAGCTGGTCTCGTCCACACCAATCGCGGTGAGCCCGTCGAACGGCGACGGCATCCCCGCTTTCAACCGTTCGGCGACCCTATGGGCGATATCGCCCGCAGTCCTCCATGCGATGTGCAGGAACCCGCTGACGGTCTTCTGGTTGGCGACGGTCATCAGCCACGCGCACTCCGCCTCGAAATCCCTCGTGAACCTCGAGCCGGGCTCGGCCCACGACACGGAAGCGACCACCACCCCGCACTTCGGGCAGTCCACGCGCGGCATCACGGCGACCAGCTCCACCCGCCAGCAGCCGAAATCCTGATGCCGCCAACGACGCACACCACCGCCCTGGTCGTAACCACGACGACGTTTGCCACACCTCGAGCATCGGAGCAGGCCCTTACGCGGGCGCACGCGGATCTCGAGCACGGGCACGGGACGCAACGGCGAGTCAACGATCCGCGCGTCCTCGACGACCGTGCCTTTGACGTTGAGGAGCTGGTTGAATATGCTGTTCATCAGGCGCTTTTTGGTTGTTGTTTTTCTTGGTCGTTAAACATCCTACCCAGAAAGCGCTCTTCTCTTACTCCCCCAACGACTCAACAACGAACCCACACCCACGAAAACAGCAATAGCGCCTCTTTTTATCGAAAATCACTGCGACAACTGCATAATTTTTGCCAATGCACTTGGAATGGTGATATTCCCACCAAGAGTGGACTGATAGGTAATAGTTCCATTGGAAGTGCCCCAGAATTCGACAATATCATCCTCAAGGAATCGGTTATTGCTATCCGTGGCGTGAGATACATAAATAATACTACTGCTATCCCAAATACCGTAATCGCCTTGCTTGACGCTTATGCGATATTCAGAAATATAATCACCCTCAATGACCTGAACGATTTTACCGCGGAAATGAATTCTCTTCCCCTTATTCGAATCGGGATTACGCGCCAAGTCTTCGTATGGTATATCTTGCGTGGAAGCCTTGAAAGTTTCATCGGATTCATCTACGGTCACCGTAAACGTGGTGTCAAAGCCTTCATATTCGACTGTGAATTCTTGAGTTTTCCCTTCCTCAAGCGTTCCAGGATTCGTAACCGTCCATCCGCTAAAGAGAGTCGTTGTTTTACCGTCGGAATACGTAACCTCAACGGTTATGCCCTGAGTGCTGTCATTAATTTCCGTTCCCGGCGCAGTAGAACCGTCATAGTCGGCTTCGATGCCAAGAATCGTGGGTGATTCTTCTTCCTGATCATTGGACGAATCATCAACTTGCTCGTCCTCTTGTCCTGAGCCGGATTGTTCCGACTGAGAAGCTTCCGGTTGCGCACCATTATTACCGGACTGATTGGTCCCCATATTCCCGATGACCATAGCAATGATCATAAGAATAACAACAATACTTACACACAAAGCCATAACGAGCTGCCATAGTTTTAGTGTGATCGTTCTTGCCGGTTTTTTGTTAGTACTCATTGCCGCCGGCACATCCGTTCCTTGCGGATACTGGTCCGCGCTGACATACGGCGCCTCGTGCTGTGTAGACGGCGCAGCTTGCGCGTACAACGGTTGCGTATTAGCGGATTGAGCCTGGGCATTATTTACTGGCGATTCGGAAGTCTGAGCATACTGCCCATACATAGGCTGGACCGGATTGGACTGTGGCATCTGAATAGGATCATTACTTGCAGATGCCGGCTGATTATTCGGATCAGTCATTAAGGGGCTCCTTCGTCTCTCCATTATGAGCGACACGATTGTACCCCCCCCGCTGGACGAACCCTTTCGGCCATGGAACGGAACACAGCCCGTACCACTTCAATGATGGCGCGCTGCAATTACCACTGGCGACGATATCTCGCACCAAGTCGGCTCTATTGATGAATTTGCAAGATTCCTACTGATGAATTTGCAGGAAATCTACTGATGAATTTGCAAAGACGGTTCAGCCAAGAGAAGAGCAGGGAGCCGCCAGGTCACCCGATGTTGCCGCCGAAGATCTCGGATTGGAGGTTTTTGCGCGCGGTTTCCATCTGCGTGATCTGGCCGAGCAGCGCGATTTTCTCCGCACCGTCCGGTAAGGCCGCCATTTGGCGTTTGGCCGCGCCGATCCGCCGCATGAAGCCGATGTCGAGCAGTCGGGCAAGCAGTTCGGTCGCATAGCGCTTCTCGTCGGCCGTGGCCGGGCGCAGCTGCGCGGCGGCAGGATTCGTCCCGTCCACACCGGCACCGCCCGCCGCACGCGCGTCGGATTCGCGCACGTCGTTCTCGCTGGGCGGCAACGGCAACGGCATCACCGCAAGCTCGTTGACGACCGATTCGAGCATCGGCCCGCCCGCCTTGACGAGATTGTGCATCCACAGTCCCTGCGGCATGTCGTCGGCCGGCAGTCCACCCGCCGCGGAAATCGCCTGGAACAGCGAACGGAACACCGGCGTCATGAAATTCGCCAGCGTGAGCGACGCGAACCGGGCACGGTCGATCGCGCGCGGGACCTGCACCAGCATCGCCATGAACTGCTGTTCGCAGATGAACACCGCGTCGTCGATCTTGAAATACGTCTGTTCATTCGCGTCGCGCCGTTCGAGCGCGCGCCGCGCGGACGGATTCGCGTACGGATTGCCGCCGGACTGGCCGCGCCCGGCGAACCCGGCACCGCCGCCGAACTCGCCCGCTCCCCCACTGAACTCGCCGCCGAATCCAGCACCGCTGCCAGCCCCAGCAAACCGCCGTTTCGGCGCGTACGCGTCCTCGTCACGCACGTGCTGCTGCCGCCGCGCGTCGCGCACTTCGCGCTGCATGATGTCGAGATCGACGCCGATGCGTCGCGTCGCCTTGCGCGTGTAGATGTCGAGCAGCGAACGGTCGCGGATCTGCGCGATCAACGGAGCCGCAGCCTTCACCGCGCCCATCTGCCCGGTCGTGTATGACGTGTCGAAACGGTTGATCGCCGCGTCGATCACAAAATCGTACAATGGCCGGGCTCCCGCGATCAGCGAGCGCACCGCTTCGTTGCCGCGTTCGATGCGCAGGTCGCACGGGTCGAGATTGTCGTCGGCCACGGCCACGAACGTCTGCGACAGGAACGCCGAATCGAGCCCGAACGCGTGCAGCGCAGCCTTCTGTCCGGCCGCGTCGCCGTCGAACGTGAACACGATGCGCGAGCTGAGCGACTGGCCTTCGACTTTGAGCGGGCCGACGAGCTGGATCGCGCCGAGCGAGTCGTCGGCAATGAGCCGGCGCACGATTTTCGCGTGCTCCGCGCCGAACGCGGTGCCGCATGTCGCGACGGCCGTGTCGATGCCGGCCAGGTGCATGGCCATGACGTCGGTGTAGCCTTCGACGATCACAACCTGCCGTTTCTTCACGATCGCCGACTTGGCGATGTCGATGCCGTACAGCACCTGCGTTTTGCGGTACAGCGCCGTGTCGGGCGTGTTGATGTACTTGGCGCTGATCGTGTCGTCCTCGTACAGCTTGCGCGCGCCGAAGCCGAGCGTGCGTCCGGTCGAGTCGCGGATCGGCCAGGTGACGCGGCCGCGGAAATAGTCGTACACGCCGCGCTGGCCCTGCCGAGCGAGGCCCGCGTCGAGCATCTCCTGCTGCGTGAATCCCTTGCCGGCCAAGTGCCGGACCAGATTGTCCCAGCCTTGCGGCGCGTAGCCGCAGCCGAACCGTTCGCAGTCGGCCTGGCTGAAGTTGCGCCCGCCGAGCAGCTTGCGCGCGGGCAGCGCTTCCTTGGTGAGGATCTGCGAGACGAAGAACCGCTGCGCCTCCTCGTTCGCTTCGAGCAGGCGGGCGCGCTTGGAGCCGGCCGGCTTGTCGGCGGACGAGCCGTTTTCGTAGTGCAGTTCGATGTGGTAGCGGTCGGCGAGCAGTTCGACAGCTTCGCGGAAGTCGATGTTTTCCTGCTGTTCAACGAATTTGAACACGTCGCCGCCGAGTCCGCATCCGAAGCAGTGCCACACGCCGAGCGCGGGGCGCACGTTGAAGCTCGGGGTTTTCTCGTCGTGGAAGGGGCACAGGCCCACATACGTGCCCGTGCCGGAGGCTTTCAGCGTCACGCTCGCGGATACGATGTCGTACAGGTCCGCCCGCGCGCGCACCTTTTCCACGTCTTCTTTCTTGATCATCCCGGCCATAACGCTCCAGCTTACCGTCACGCTACGAGCAGGCGCACTTGTTACGTTTTGTCCGTTTATGGTAACAGTTGCGCTCACGACCGAGGCGGCCCGGCATGTGCAACGCTCGACACGCTCCGGGCCGCTCGGCCAAGTCATACGGTCGATCATTGCACATGCCGGGCCGCCTCTCGTTCCAGCGAATGTTGCGTTACGACGATCATCGCCTGTCCGCCGTCAGCACAGAATCGAGTGGAGGGCCAAAGCCGAGGTATCAGTGAGGGAGGCGACCTGGTCGACGGCTACGCGCAGGCGTTCGTCGTCGTTGGTCGCGTCGTTCCAGTCGTCGAGGAACACGGTTTCGAGCGCGTCGGACGGGCGCGGTGAGTCGGCCATGAGCACGTCGATCAGATCTTCGACGATGCGCCGCTCTTCCTGATGCAATGGTTCTCGGGCCCGCGGCTCCATAACGAAGTAGACGGCGATGCCTTTGAGCGCGACGATCTCGTAGCTGGTTTCCTCGGGAATAACCACGTTCGCACCGTAACGCACGAGCGGTCCGGCACCGTAGGCGGCGCGCGTCGCCTCCTCCACGGACCATGCGAACCGGCCGATCAGGTCGCTGGTTGCGTTTTTGAGCTGCGCGAGCGAGGAGCGCGATCCGTTGAAATGGTCGGGCAGTAGCCGCAGCCGGCGCAGACGCGCGAACGCAGCGACCAGCGAATCGGCGTCCCACCGTTCGCCGTACCATGCGCGCGTCGCCTCGACGATGCGGTCGATGAGCTTCGCGTCGGCGAGCGCGATCGGATTGAACGCGCCGGTGGCGATCGCGTCCTCCACGTCGTGCACGGAGTAGGCGATGTCGTCGGCGAGGTCCATGACCTGTGCCTCCATCGGCTTGGTTGCGGCCGGAGCGCCTGTTTTGAGCCAGCGGAAGACGGGTTCGTCGTCCGGATAGACGCAGAATTTGGTGGGTTTTGCACCGTGTTCGGCGGCAAGCCGACCCGCTTCGGCGAGCATCCACGGGTATTTGACGGCCGCGTCGAGCGAGGCGCGGGTCAGGTTCACGCCGGCGGAGCGACCGTCGGGGAACATGATTTTCGGCTCGAGCCGGGTGAGCAGGCGCAGGGTTTGCGCGTTGCCTTCGAATCCGCCGATGTTGGCGGCGATGCGCGCGAGCGCCTGTTCGCCGTTGTGTCCGAACGGAGGGTGTCCGAGGTCGTGCGCGAGGCATGCGCAGTCGACGACGTCGGGGTCGCAGCCGAGCAGTTTGCCGATCTGCCGGCCGATTTGGGCGACTTCGAGCGTGTGCGTGAGCCGCGTGCGCGCGAAGTCGTCGGTGCCGGCGACGAGCACCTGGCTTTTTGCGCCGAGCCTGCGCAGCGCGGACGAGTGGATGAGCCGCGCCCGGTCGCGTTCGAACGCGGTGCGCGAACGCGACTTGGGCGCTTCGGGCGCCCATCGCTCCTCGTCGAACGCGCCGTACGCTTCGCCGGCGGGTATTGTTTCGGCCGTCGTCATCACTCTCCTGCCGTCAGTCGTCGGTCGCGCATCAATCATTACGAATCAAACGCTACGCATCAACCGTTCGAATCATTCGTCGATCAGTCGTCCGCCGCCTACAGCAGCGTCGTCGGATCGAGCTTGGCGAGATCGTCGGCCGGCAGCACGTCCGCGGCGTGCAGGTACAGGCGCGGAATGCGGTTGCGCAGGCAGGTGAAGATCTCGTAGCTGATCGTGTCGGCGGCGCGCGCCCAGTCGTCGGCGGTCGGCTCGGCAACTTCCTCGCCGCGGCCCGGACCGAACAGTTCAACCGTGTCGCCTTCGTGCACGCCGAGCGCGTCGCACGATCCGTGCAGGTCGATCATGAACTGGTCCATGCACACGCGGCCGGACACGCGGTACAGCTTGGGGCCGTCGGCGGTCATGACGCGCACGGGACCGCCGGGCTTGTCGACGTGTTTAGCGCCCTGCATGTCGAATCCGGAGGCTGAACGGTGGATGCCGTCCGCGTAGCCGAGTGGCACGATCGCGGTGGACGTGTTGTCGGGGGTCAGGTAGGTGCGGCCGTAGGAGATGCCGTGACCTTTTTCGACGTGCTTGACGGTGCCGAGCTGCGCCTGCAGGGTCATGGCGGGCTTGAGGTCCCAGTCGCGCGGCGTGCCCATGGCCGGATCCGGCTCGTAGCCGTACAGGCCGATGCCGGGACGGGTGAGCTCGAAGTGGATTTCGGGACGGTTCAGCGTGGCCGCCGTGTTGGCCAAATGGCGGATTTCCGGCGCAATGCCGGCTTTGTCCATGCGCGCGGTGAACGCGTTGAAGTTGGCGATCTGACGGTCGGTGGAGGTGACGAATTCGGGCACGTCCGGCGAGTCAGCGACGGCGAGGTGGCTCCATTGGCCGACGACGTGCAGCACACCTTCCTTGGCGAGGGGCACGAGTTTGGCGAGCGCCACGTCGAACGATTCCTCAGTGAAGCCGTTGCGGCCGAATCCGGAGTCGACCTTGACGTGCACGCGGGCGGGCTTGCCGAGCTTGCGCGCGGCGGCCGCGACCGCGTCGATGCCGGGCAGGGAGCCGACAGACACGTCGATGTCGTTGGCAATAAGCTCATCGAACGGCACTTCCATACCGTTGTAGACCCACGTCAGAATGTGGCAGCGGTCGGGGCCGATGCCGAGCTTGCGCAGCAGCAGCGCCTCGTGCGATTGCGCGGTGCCGAGCCATGTCGCGCCGCCCGCGAGCGCGGCGAGCGCGGCCGGCAGCAGGCCGTGGCCGTACGCGTCGGCTTTGACGACGCCCATGACGGCGGTGCCGGAATGCGGCCCGCCGACCACGTCGACGAGATGGCGCATGTTGTCCCGCAGCGCGGCGAGGTCGATGATCGCCTGCGCGGGGTAGCGTTTGCGCGCGGCGCGGTAGTTGGCCTCGCCGGCCGGGGATGAGAATTGCCATTGCGGTGCTGCATTGAGAGTCATGCGCTCCATTGTGGCGCGCGATTGTGACGAATCGCGCACGAATCGCCGCACGGCGGGCATATGGCGAACGCGAGACGTTCGCACTGCGACCGTTCCACGCCTTGAGACAAAATCCGCGATTGTCCACGACTTGTCCACAACATGACCATACACTGTCACCAATCGTTCGCGCCGACGTAACGTTCCCGGCACGAACCGTTCTGATTCCCGGCGTTGAGGCGTGCCGGGGTCCCGGAAAACCGTCCGGTCCAGCCCATATCCATTCCGTATTGAGAGAAGACTCATGGATCTTTTTCGCAAGAAATCGGTGGATCAGCTGGTCGCTGAATCCACTCCGTTAAAGCGTACGATGCACACGTTCGATCTGACGATGCTCGGCATCGGCGCGATCATCGGCACCGGCATCTTCGTGCTGACCGGCAAGGGCGCGCTGACCGCCGGCCCGGCCCTGTCCGTGTCGTTCCTGCTGGCCGCTGTCTGCTGCGGTTTCGCCGGCCTGTGCTACGCAGAATTCGCGTCGATGGCCCCGGTTTCCGGTTCCGCCTATTCCTACTCGTACTTGGCCTTCGGCGAGCTGATAGCGTTCGTGATCGGCTGGGATCTGATCCTTGAGTACGCGCTGCAGGCGGCCACCGTGTCCGCCGGCTGGTCGGGCTATTTCAACAAGTTACTGAGCGGGTTCGGCCTGAGCCTGCCGGTCGAACTGACCGCCGCGTACGGCACCACGCCAGGTGTGACGACGTATTTCAATCTGCCCGGTTTTGTGATCGTGCTGCTCATCACATGGGTGCTGTCGATCGGCATCAACCAGACGAAGAAGACCAACGACATCATGGTCATGATCAAGCTTGCGATCATCGTGCTGTTCATCGTGTGCACCGTCTGGTACGTGAACCCCTCCAACTGGAAGCCGTTCTCCCCGTACGGCGTGTACACGTTCCAACCCGGTTCGACCCAGCCGTACGGCATCGTGCCGGCCGCATCGATCGTGTTCTTCAGCTTCATCGGCTTCGACGCCGTCTCGTCCTCCGCCGAGGAGACCGTCGAACCGAACAAGACGCTGCCGAAGGGCATTCTGCTGTCGCTGGCCGTCTCGACGGTGCTGTACATCATCATGACGCTCATCATGACCGGCATCGTGCCGTACAAGGAGTTCGCGAACTTCATCGACGCGCCGGTGGCCGGCGTGATCCTCGCAACCGGCATGAACTGGCTTGCGTTCATCGTCAATCTCGGCGCGCTCATCGGCATGACCACGGTGATGCTCGTGCAGCTGTACGGCCAGTCCCGCATCTGCTATGCGATGAGCCGCGACGGCCTGTTCCCGGAGTTCTTCGGCCACGTGCACGAGAAGTACCGCACGCCGTTCAAGGGCACGTGGTTCTTCGGCATCCTCACCGCGATCGCGGGCGGCTTCATCAACATCAACGTGCTGTTCGAGCTGGTGAACATCGGCACGCTGTCCGCGTTCATCATCGTGTCCGCCGGCATCCTGTGGATGCGCAAGACGCAGCCGAACGCGCATCGCGGCTTCCGCGCGCCGCTCGTGCCGTTCACGCCGATCTGCGCGATCGTGTTCTGCCTGATCCTGATCGCCGGCCTGAACTGGGAGACGTGGCTGCGGTTCGCTGTCTGGTTCGGTCTCGGCCTGATCGTCTACTTCGCGTACAGCCGTAAGCGCTCCAAGCTCAACAAGGCCACCGAGTAGCGCCGTCAAGCTACAACGGTCCAAACGACCACAGGAGCTCCCCTTGTCAGGGGAGCTGTCATGCGCAGGCATGACTGAGGGGTAGTCGGAAGATCATGCATCGATCTCCCGACTACCCCTCAGTCGTTATTCGTCTCTCTTTATCTGTTACCTGCGCAACATTCGCTGGAACGAGGCGGAGTCCGGCATGTGCAATGATCGACCGTATGACTCGGCCGAGCGGCCCGGAGCGTGTCGAGCGTTACACATGCCGGATTCCGCCGGTCTACGCAATAGCAGAAATCAACGAAGAATAAGTTACGTCGTTCACCACTCGTGCCGCTGGTACGCGATGCGCGTGGTGTCGGTCGGCCGGTCGATGAGCTGGATGAGCCCACAGCGCGCGAATCCGCTCGTTTCAAGCACGTGCTGCATGGCCTTGTTGTTGGGGTGCGTGTCGGCACGCACGTTGCCGTAATGCTTGAGCGCCCAGCGGATGCAGTCGCGAGCCGCGTGCTTGACGAGTCCGGACGAAGCGATGCGATGGATGGTCACATACGTGTCATCGTCCAGCCACGCGCCGTCGATGGTCTTGTACGTCGGGTCCTCGCCCGTGCACAGCGCGAACTGCGCGAGGATGCGTTCGTGGCCGTTTTGCGTGTCGACGAGCAGCATGGTGCGTCCCTGCGCGATGTCGTTGAGGATGACTTCCTCGCGAGGGAACGTGTGCCCCCACTGCGTCGGATTGCCGTTGCGAGCCATGAGTTCGCGGGCGTGCGCGTAGATTTTCTGCATCTGCGGAAAATCGCGCATGGTCGCATGGCGGAAGTGCCGAGACGGCGCATTGGACACGGTTCACCTCGCGGTCGGAAGAATACGTAACTGTCGGGATAGACTAGCACGCCGGCCACACAACCGTCGTCGGTTCGTCTGCGACGTGGCCGTTCGCATCACACGCGCAGCACGACTTTGCCGAACACGTCGCCGTCGATCACTTTGGCGAACGCGGCGGGCGCGTCGTCGATCGCGAACGTCGAATCGATCACGGGATGCAGATCGGCGTATTCGACGAAGCGCAGCAGGCGCGCGAAGTCGTCGCGCGAGCCCATCGTGTTGCCTTGCACGCGGATGTCCTGGAAGAAGATGCGCGTGAGTTCGGCGCCGGGCTGGTCGCCGGTGGTCGCGCCGCAAATCGCGATCGTGCCGCCGGGCCGCACCGATTTGACCGAATGGCTCCACGTCGCCGCGCCGACCGATTCGATCACCGCGTCGACCTTGCGGGGCAGGCGCGCGCCCGGCTCGAATGCCGCGTCGGCGCCGAGTTCCAACGCCTTGGCCCGCTTGGCTTCGGAGCGCGACGTGACGAACACTTCGAGTCCGGCCGCGTGCGCGAGCTGGATGGCCGCCGTGGATACGCCGCCGCCCGCGCCCTGCACGAGGATCGTGTCGCCGGGCTTCACGTTCGCGCTCGTGAAGACGAGCGAGTACGCGGTCAACCAGCTGGTGCCGAGCGCGGCGGCCTCGTCGAGGCTCAGGTTCGCGGGTTTGGCGAACACGTTCGCGCTCGGCACCTGCGTGCGTTCGGCCATGGTGCCCTGGTATTTTTCGGACAGGATCGTGCGGCGCTCGCCGGGCATGACTCCCGCGCCGTCGGTGCCGACGAACGTGTACAGCATGACTTCGCTGCCGGCTTTGAGCCCCTTGCGCACGGGGATGTCCTCGTCGAGGATGCCGGCCGCGTCGGTGCCGAGGATCATGGGCGTCTGCTCGGCGGCGAGGCCCACGCCTTTGAGGCTCCAAATGTCGTGGTGGTTGACGGTGGCGGCCTTGACGGACACGCTCGACCAGTACGGGCGGGGTTCCGGCTCGGGCCGCTCCCCTACTTCCAGCACGTTCAGCGGATCGTCGGCGTTGATTCCTGCGGCGTATACGGCCTTCATCGGCACTCCTTTTCGCGGCGGTTGCGTTTCGGTTCCATTCAACCACGTTCCGTCGCGGATTGGCGGATGCCGTCACGCCGCGTTGGTCCGTGCCGGAACCGTCACGCCGCCTTGGCGAACTGGCCGACGAGCGCGCTCATCCAGTCGAGCAGGTTGTCGTATTCGGCGGGCATCTGCTCGGTCAGTTCGACGATCGGCACACCGGCGCTTTTCGCGGCGGATGTGATCTGTTCGGTGGTGGAGTTGGCTTCCTGCGTGTTGACCACGAGCATGTCGATCGAGCCGTCCTTGAGCGCGTCCTGGAAGCCCTTGATGTCTGCCGGGGTCGGTTCGCTTTCGTTGGCGGACGCCTGCGCGTAGCCCTTCGGCGTGGCGTCGGTCATGCCGAGATCGTCGGCGAGATACCATGCGACGGATTCGGTGGCCGCGTACGGCTTGCCCTTGGTTGTGGCCGCAGCGCCCTTGATGCTGGTTTCGAGCTTGCTTTCGCGCTCGTGCCACGCCTTGTTGAGCTGTTCGTAAGCGCTTTTGTTGCCCGGATCGGCCTGCTGGTAGGCGGCGGTGATCGCATCGGCGGTCGCGTTGCGCACCTTGGCGGAGAACCAGACGTGCGGATTGTCGCCTTCCTTGATGCCAGCCTCGTCCGCCGCGTCGACGAGCGTCGCCTTGGTCGACCTGGCGGCCTTGGACGCCCACGGGTCGTAGTCGGCGCCGTTGACGACGGCGACCGCGGCCTTGCCGAATTTGGCGACGTCCTGACTGGTCGGCTCGTAGTCGTGCGCTTCGACGTTAGTCTTGGTCATGATGTTGGTCACGTTGACGTGGTCACCGCCGAGTTCGGCCGCGACGGATCCCCACTGGTTGATCGACGCGACGACGGCGATCTTACCGTCGTCGATTCCGCCGTTCGCGACCGCCGCGGCGTTTCCGTCGCCGCCGGCCGCCGCCGTTCCGCAGCCCGCTAGGCCCGTCATCATCACTGCAGCCATAGTTGCGACCATTGCCATCGTCGTGAGTTTCTTCCATGCAGTCATACCGTATGTTCCTCTTCTACAGTCATATGTTCCGGTTGACTCCATCACTATACATCATAAATGAGACTCATTATCATTATCAAAGAAAAAACGGCGTGTTCCACGATTCACCACTTCAGAAAACCGTTTCGACAGCAAATCGGCATCACACTGCCGCGCAATATCATGTTGCCGACTGCAACGGCGGCAACCACGACGGCTTTTTCATGCCCAGCGCATGCGGAAGCCGAGGGAGCGTTTCGGACGCAGGACCGCCCAATGTCATCGCACCGCACGCAGCGCAATGACCGGCATTCTCAAACCTTCTGACAGTCGGGGCACAGCCCGAACACCTCGAGCGTATGGGATTCGACGGTGAACCCGTGGTTCGTGGCAATCTTGCGCAGCCACGCCTCGCTCGGCGGGTCGATTTCCACGGTTTTGCCGCATTTGCGGCACACCAGATGATGATGGTGCGCATCCTCGCCGCACAGGCGGAACAGCTGCTGGCCGTCGAGCCGTATCGTGTCGGCCGCACCGGAATCGACGAGCGCGTTGAGCTGCCGGTAGACGGTGGCCAAGCCGATTTTGGTGCCCTCGTCGTCGAGTTTGCGGTGCAGTTCCTGCGCGGAGACGAAATCGTCGCATTCGCGCAGTCGCTGCATCACGGCGTCCTTCTGTCGCGTGTGCCTCACCGGTCCGTTTGTCGCCATGCGTCACTTCCTTGGCCAAGCCGGCGGACTGTCGCGTCGGCGTCATTATCAATAACAATCAGTTAATGATAATAACGCCGTTTACGCGACAACGGAAGCAATGAACGAGACAGACACGGCACAACGTCACGCCTGCGCGCGCACGTCCTCCCCGCCCTGATCCGCAGAGGCGGCAGCCACGGACGTGACGCGGCGCATGAAATCGTCAAGGAAGCGCGACTTGTTGACCGCGATCGCGACGCTCGTGGTCTTGAACGGGTCGTTGAGCCGGTCGTAGTCGCCGATGGTGCGCCCGCGCGTCGGCCCGTCGAGGTCGACCTTGAGGTTGATCGGTAGCGTGGCAACGAGCGTCGGGTCGATCGCCGTGGCAACGGCGAGCGGGTCGTGCAGGCCGCAGCCGCCGAGTCCCGGCGCGGTCTTCTCGTATGCGGCGATGTAGTAGTCGGTCATGTCGGCGAGGAACCGGCCGGCGGGCGTGCTGAGTTCGCGCCATTGCGCGGTTTCGGCGCGCGTGAGCAGCGTCTGCATGGTCACGTCGAGGCCGATCATTTCGGTGCGCACGCCGGAGCGGAACAGGTAGTCGGCGGCTTCCGGATCCTGCGAAATGTTCGCTTCGGTCCACGCGTTCACGTTGCCGGGCACAGTGAGCGCGCCTCCCATGAGCACGATGTCGCCGATCAGGTTGCGGATTTCAGGCGCGCGGCGCAGCGCGGCGGCGATGTTGGTCATGGCGCCGGTCGGCACGTACGTGAGCTCCTTGCCGTAGGTTTTGGCCGCGTCGATGATGAAGTCGACGGCCGGCTCGCTTTCCGCGTCGCGCGTCGCGTCGGGGATGTCGACGTCGCCGATGCCGTTCGCGCCGTGGATGAACGCCGATCCCTTGCTGACCGTGAACGTTTCCTTGGTTTCGGGATGGTCGATGCCGCGATAGACGGGCACTTCGGGATGTCCGAAGAGTTCGGTGACGGCGAGCGCGTTGCGTACGCCCTGGTCGACGGTCACATTGCCGTAGGTGCCGGTGATGCCGATGAGTTTGGCTTCGGGGCTGCCGAGTGCGTAGGCGATCGCGAGCGTGTCGTCGATACCGGTGTCTAGGTCGAGAATGATGTTCTTCATGATGGCCTCCTTTGCCATGCGCCGATCAACCAATACTTACTCCGTGTTCAGCGTATCGCCGCAGCGCCGCCCCACCAAGCCTTTCCCCACCACAGCCCCCAGAATTCAACCGTTCTTCATTTTGCGAATCGCGAACGAATCTGCGAGGAGGTGCCATACGAAGCCTGCGCCCCGTATCCGGTCGCAGCATAGGCCGCCACGTACGAGCCAAGACGGGCCGCGTCAGCCAGCACGAATCCGGAGGCGAGGCCAGCAAGCACGGTGCCCATGAACGCGTCACCGCAGCCGGTGGTGTCGACCGCCTCAACTCGGACCGGAGCAACACGCGTCACACCGGCACCGGCATCATCACCGTCTCCCGTCGCATCCAGAATCACCGATCCGTCGCCGCCGAGCGTGACAATCGCGTGCGCAAATCCGAGCCCGGCCATGCGTTCCCGCGCATCAGTCCAGTCGAATCCGTTCCAATCGCCGTCGGCCGGCTCGTCGACGCCGAGCATCTGCGCCATCTCGTGTTCGTTGACGAGCAGAATGTCGGCCGCATCGACCAGTTCACGCGGCAGTTGCGGCACGAACGGCGAGTTGTTGACGAGTACGGTCATGCCGGCGTCGTGCGCGATGCGCGCGGCCGCGACGACCGTGTCCATCGGGCTTTCGAGGCACAGGCCGAGCACGCTAGCCGCGGTGAGCGCGTCGCGCGACGATACGATGTAGTCGACGCTGACGTGCGCGTTGGAGCCAGGCGAGTAGACGATTGTGTTTTCGCCGTGCGCGTCCACGGTGATGACGGTGGTGCCGCTGGGGCCGGGCACGTGGCGCACGTTGGCGGTGTCGACGCCAGCTTTGCCGAGTTCGCCGAGCAGGAAGTCGGCGTTCGCGTCGTCGCCGACCGCGCCGAACAGCCGCACGTGCGCGCCGATTCGTGCCGCAGACGCGGCCTGATTGCCGGATTTGCCGCCGGGCAGGATCGTGAGCGGCCCGGCGTTCACCGTCTCCCCCGGTTTCGGCAGTCGTTCGGTCACGACCGTGTAGTCCGCGTTCATCGATCCGACCACGGCCACGTCGCCGCCGATCCGTTCCAGCATGTCCAGTGTTGCATCGTCACTTACACCGATCATGGCCATTCCTTTCGTCGGTTTCATCCCATATGCAGATTACGTCACAGCCCCGCGAACCTCCACCATTGCCCGATCGCACATGCTCAAACGCAGCCAGTATCAGCCAATCGTTCCATTCCGCAAGCGTCCGGGCATGCGGGCTGCTTCCCCACCATCGGCCCAACTGGAGTAATTCGGAATACGAATCACGGAATTTCGGGATATCAGTGCCGAAAATCCGGAATAGACATGACGAAATCTCGGAATAGAAGTGTTGAAAATCCGGAATAGACATGACGAAATCCTGACCTATATTTAACTATGCCAAGCAGGAAATCGACTTCATCGTCGAAAAAGGCGGCAGGATACGGTATGCAATCGAAGTCAAGGCCTCCGCCAGCTTCGACTCGCACGCATTCGCTACAATGGACAAACTTTCGACGACTCTGGGACTTACACAAGAGCAGCGTATCGTCGCTTATGGAGGCAACGACACATACGATACCCGCTTCGGCAGAACCATACCGGTAAGTGCGCTTACCGAGCTCATCGCATAAACACGCATTCAACCGCAACGCCTGACCATGCGCATGACGCACGCGCGTCTTTGCACACCCGATACGGCTGTGGGGTGCGTGCATCGATCGACGCACGCACCCCACAGCATTGGCCACAGACACCGACTGCAGTGCAGACTGGCCGACGACCGGCATAACGCATTGGATGTCGCCGGTCGTCAGGCCGTCCGTCTCTACCGACTATTCGAGCTCCACGGCACCCGTGTAGAGCTGCGGAGCCGTCAAACGGACAGTCCTGTGGACTGTCCGTAGGCAACGCCGAAGCACGACAGTGCTGAGGAAACATGACAGCCGGCCGTCAGGCCGTCCATTTCTGCCAACTACTCGAGTTCCACGGCACCGGTATACAGCTGGTAATACTCACCACGCTGAGCGATGAGCTCGTCATGCGAACCGCGTTCGATGATGTTGCCATGGTCGAGCACCATGATCACGTCGGAGTTGCGCACGGTGGACAGGCGGTGCGCGATGACGAACACGGTGCGACCCTTCATGAGCGCGTCCATGCCGGCCTGCACGACTTCCTCGGTGCGCGTGTCGATCGACGAGGTGGCCTCGTCGAGAATCAACGCTGGAGAGTCGGCAACGGCGGCGCGCGCGATGGAGATCAGCTGGCGCTGGCCCTGCGACAAGCCGGAGCCGTCGCCTTCGAGCACGGTCTGGTAGCCCTGCGGCAGCATGCGGATGAAGCCGTCGGCGTTCACGAGCTTCGCGGCCTCGATGCACTCCTCGTCGGTGGCGTTGAGGCGGCCGTAGCGGATGTTGTCCATCACAGTGCCGGTGAACAGGTTGACGTCCTGCAGCACGATGCCGAGCGAGCGGCGCAGGTCGGGCTTGCGGATGTTCTTCACGTCGATGCCGTCGTAGAGGATCTGGCCTTCCTGAATGTCGTAGAACCGGTTGATCAGGTTGGTGACCGTGGTCTTGCCAGCGCCGGTGGCGCCCACCAAGGCCATCTTCTGGCCAGGCTTGGCGAACCATGTGATGTCGTGCAGCACTGGCTTGTCGGGGTTGTAGCCGAAGGTCACGTTGGTGAAGCGCACGTCGCCCTGCAGGAGCGTAAGGCGCCCGTCGGGCGAGGTGATGGCCTGTTCTTTGGCCTTGAGCGCAACCTCGCGAGCCTTGCCGTGCAGTTTTTCGGCGGCCTTGAGCGAGCGCGTGCCGTCGTCGCCGGCTTCGCGCTTCCACGCCCAGTGGCCGGTTTCGTGGTCGACTTCGGTCATCGTGCGGCCGTCCGAGGCGAGCTCGACGTTGACGAGTGTGACGGTACCGTCGTCGGATTCGACCGGCTCGTCCATGAGCGCGAAGATGCGGGAGGCGCCGGCGAGCGCCATCATCACCATGTTGAGCTGCATGGAGACCTGGCCGAGCGGGTTGATGAACGAGCGGGACAGGGTGAGCAGGGAGATGAGCGTGCCGAGCGTGAGCGTGCCGAAGCCGTTGAGGCCGACGTTGCCGACGCCGCCGAGTGCCATCGCGCCGCCGATGATGGCGAGCAGGATGTAGAGCATGTAGCCCATGTTGCCGACGATCGGCATGGTGACGTTGCCCCACGTGTTCGCCGCGGCCGAAGCCTCGAACAGCTCGTCGTTCTTCTCGTCGAAGGTTTTCTGCGTGGTGTCCTCGTGGTTGAAGACCTTGATGACCTTCTGACCGTTGACGGATTCCTCGACGAACGCGTTAACGTCGCCGATCCACTGCTGCTGCTTGACGAAGTATCGTCCGGCGCGGCCGACGACCGTGCGGATCACGAAGAACAGCAGCACGGTGAACAGCAGTACGAACGCGGTGAGCGGAATGGACAGCCACAGCATGGAGACGACGGCGGCGATCGCGGAGATCGCGGAGGCGAACATCTGCGGGAACGACTGGCTGATGGCCTGGCGCAGCGTGTCGGTGTCGTTGGTGTAGCGGCTCATGATGTCGCCGTGTTCGTTGGTGTCGAAGTAGCGGATCGGCAGGTACTGCTGGTGGGCGAACATGTCGTCGCGGATCTTTTTGAGCGTGCCCTGTTCGACGGTGACGATGAGCCACTGCCACAGCCAGCTGGAGACGATGCCGGCGACGTACAGGCAGCCCATGAGCGTGATGGCGCGCAGCAGCGGCCCCCAGTCAGGATCGGTCGCGCCGACCATCGGCAGGATGTACGTGTCGATGAGCGACTGGAGGAACAGCGCGGAGCCCGCCTGTGCGGCCGCGCCGACGAGGATGCAGGCGACGATGGCAACGACGCGCCACCGGTATTGCATGATGTACCCGAAGATGCGCTTGGTGGTGCCGGGGGCGGGTTTGCCCATGCCCGGCTTGCGGTTCTTGAAGTTCTGCTTCGCGTCGCTCATCGCGCTTCTCCTTCCTGTTCGTTGGCGTGTGCGCCGGCCTGTTCGTCGACGCGTTCGCTGGCGCGTTCCGCTTCGGCGCGCACGGCGGCGGCTTCGCGTGCGGCGGCCGCGTCGAGCGCGGCCTGGCCTTCGGCGGTGTTCTTGGTCTGGGATTCGTAGATGGACCGGTATTCGTCGCAGGTTTCGAGCAGTTCGTCGTGCGTGCCGCGGGCCATGATGCGACCGTTGTCCATGACGAGGATCATGTCGGATTCCTGCACGGAGGCGACGCGCTGGGCGATGATGATCTTGGTCGTGTCCGGGATTTCGTTGTGGAACGCCGCGCGGATCAGCTTGTCGGTCTTGGTGTCGACTGCCGAGGTCGAGTCGTCGAGGATCAGGATCTTCGGCTTTTTGAGCAGCGCTCGCGCGATGCACAGGCGCTGTCGCTGGCCGCCAGACACGTTGGTGCCGCCCTGTTCGATGTACGTGTCGTACTTGTCGGGGAATTCCTGGATGAAGCCGTCGGCCTGCGCGAGTTGGCATGCGTGGCGGATCTCCTCGTCGGTGGCGTTCGGGTTGCCCCAGCGCAGGTTTTCGGCGATGGTGCCGGAGAACAGCACGTTCTTCTGCAGCACCATCGCGACCTGGTCGCGCAGGACTTCGAGGTCGTAGTCGCGCACGTCGACGCCGCCAACCTTGAGCGAGCCGGAGCTTACGTCGTACAGTCGCGGCACGAGCTGCACCAGCGACGACTTGGCAGAACCGGTGCCGCCGACGATGCCGACGGTCATGCCAGAACGGATGTCGAGGTCAATGTCGTCGAGCACCGGCTTTTCGGAACTGTCGGAATAGCGGAACGTGACGTGGTCGAATTCGATCGAGCCGTCGGTGACGGCCGTGACCGGCTTGGCCGGGTTCGTCACGGTGCTTTCCTCCTGCAGCACCTGGCAGATGCGTTCGGCGGACGCCTGCGAGATGATGAACATGACGAAGATCATCGACAGCATCATCATGGACATGAGGATCTGCATCGCGTACGTCACCAGTGCGGTCAGGTCGCCGGTGGTGAGGCCCAGCGCGGCGTTGTTGCCGGAGGCGACGATCTGCTGCGCGCCCATCCATGCGATGAGGATCATGGAGGCGTAGATGCAGAACATCATGATCGGGCTGTTGAAGCTCATGATGCGTTCGGCGAGCGTGAAGTCCTTGAAGATGCGCTTGGAGATGCGGTCGAACTTGGAGATTTCGTGGGCTTCGCGGTTGTAGGACTTGACGACGCGGATGCCCTGCAGGTTCTCATCGACGACGTTGTTGAGCGCGTCGTACGTGTGGAACACGCGCTCGAACACGGGGTGGACGAGCACGGCGAGACCGCACAGGCCGAGTCCAAGGATCGGGATGCATGCAAGGAACACCATCGAAATGGACGGCGAGATGCGGAACGAGAAGATCCACGCGATCACGACCATGATCGGGGCGCGCACGCCCATGCGGACCATCATGCCGTACGCCATCTGCAGGTTGGTCACGTCGGTGGTCAGTCGCGTGATGATCGAGCCGGTGGAGAACCGGTCGATGTTGGTGAAGCTGAACGCCTGCACCTTCTCGAACTGGTCGCGGCGCAGGTTCTTCGCGAAGCCCGCCGCGGCGACGGCCGCGAATCGTCCGGCGAGGAAGCCGCTGCCCAGCGAGATGATCGAACAGACAAGCAGGATCAGACCGAACTTGACGATGGCCGGCATGCTGCCGCCGCTGATGCCCTGGTCGATGAGCGAGGCCATGACCGTGGGGATCAGAATTTCCAGAATGCTTTCGATGAACACGAACAGCGGCGCGAGCAGGCTTTCCTTCCTGTATTCGCGCAATGATCCGGCCAGTGTGCGGATGACGTGCTTAGGCCGGTCGGGCTCGACGGCCTTGCGCGACCGTTCGATGGCCGCTTCGGTGGCGGTTGGGTTGTCGCTCATTTGCTTTCCTCCTTCATATCGTCCATGTCGTTCATGTCGTCGTCACGCTCCCTGTCCGGCCCGCGTTCCGGAATCATCGTCTCGCGGAATCGCGGGCCCTCGTGATCGTGTTCGAAATCCTTCTGCGCTTCGTCGATGTTGTCTCTCATGTGCCGGATGCACATCCGCAGGGTTTCCTGTTCCAACGGTGTGAGCCCCTCCACCAGCAGCCGTTCGGTCCGTTCGCCGTTCGCCTTGAGGTCGGCGACGATGTCGTCGGCGGCGGGCGTGAGCACGATGCGCTTGAGCCGTGCGTCGTGCGGCACCGGTTCACGCACGATCAACCCTTTCTTTTCCATGAGGGCGAGCACGCGAGACGCCGTGGACCGCGTGATGCAGAACTTCTGCTCGATGGTGTGCTGGTAGATCGGCTTGTCGCGATTGCGGTCGAGGAAAATGATGATGCGCGCGTTACCGCCGGTGGCCGCCCGGGCTGATTCAGGCATGGTTTCGCCCAGATACCGGTCCACCGCCTTGGTGAGCATGCGCATTTCGACGCTGAGGACATGTTGGTCCATATTCCTCCCATCACTACACACTGCATATCGTTCCACATGCAACAGTTGCATATGCAACATCCGAGAATAATACGTACCCCATACAACAGTTGCACATGCAACAATCCGCGTGTCGCAAAGCGCCGCGCGAATACTGTGCTCTAGAGCACATAAACATTTAGCAATGTGCTCGAAAATAATGTAATCGCAAGCACATTATTCCGAATATCGGAGATACCGTTGCATCAGAAGTTGCAGCACGAACAATTCCGATGAGACGACCGTCACTGGAGCACGTAGGTTTTGACTTTGGAATCGTAGTGGCCGTTGATGTAGGGACCGTTGTCGCTTTGCGCGGAGGCGTTCCAGTCGAGCGGCACGACGGTCAGGCCGGACCGGTTGGTCACGTTGTACAGGATGTCGTAGATGTCGATGCTTTGTCCGGGGCCGACCGATGTGTCGGGCGCGTTGAACGCGTAGCGTTTCGTGCCCACGGTTTTGCCGGACGCGTCACGCAGTTCGTAGCCGATGGAAATCATGCTGAACGTGCCAGCGGTGTAGTTGCGGACCGTCATGTGCAGCTCGTGCGAGTCCGGACCATACTCTTCGCGTTCGGAATATCCTTCGACGGCGATAAGCAGCCCTCCGGCCTTGTTCAGGCCGCCGCCGGCCGCCGACGCATCGGCCTTGAGTTTCTTGTTCGCCGCCTCAAGTTCCTTGTTTTTGGCGGTCAGATCGTTATTTTTCTTCGTCAGATCGTCGTTTTTCGCACTCAGTTCGTCGTTGCTGGTCTGCAGCGACCCACGATCGTCCAGCACCTCGCCGTACTTGGTTTTCAGCTCTTTGAGCTGTGCGTCGCGATCAGCTAACTGCTTGGATATGACGTCGACCTGCCGTGCGGACTGTGCTCCGTTCGCGGCCCAACCAGCGCCGAACGCGCCCGCCAGCACCAGCGCAACCGCAGCGATCGCCGCGATGATCGGCGCGGCAATCGGCGCACGCAGCGCCGACCGCCAATCATGCTTTCCGTCGCCGTCGTCTTTCCCCGCTTTCGGAGAGTTCTTCACCGACGTATCGTCCACGATCTTCCCTTCTCCGCAACAACCACCAATCTGCACTCCGCCGCTCTACTCCATCGTAGAAGCTCATCCGCTCCCCCACCCCATCCCCACATGAACAACCAGTGAACACCACCGCGCGATGAAAACGGCATTGCGCTCACGCGCAATACCACGTTCCCGGCGGCGGCCCAGCCGCCGCGTTCGCATGTGTCCAACGCACTATGATGCTGGCGGTAGCCTCGGCCCCTCGGCTAGGCCGAGCCGTGAAGAAAACAGTCCAGTGGACTGTTTTTAGGCGAGGAGCGAGCGATAGCGAGCCAACAATAATGCTCGCGAAGCGAGTCCATAATTGCAGGACGCTGGCACGCGAAGCGTGACTGAGGGAGCGTCGCGGCCGAAGGCCGCCAACAAACAGCATCGCGCGATAGCGCGATTCCAATACAACCGACGCCACCACCAACAAAAAGAGTGGGAGCCCCACAAGGAAAACTCCCACTCAATGGTCATTGACAATCAGCAGCACGCTACTTCAAACTCTGCCAGGCAACACCCTCCTGACGATAAAATCGTCCCTTCCGGGGGGCAAAATTGAAAAAAATGCAACTTTGCCCCCCGGAAGAAGGATTTTTCCATGTCGTTATATCCAAGGGAACGATATCTGAAGCGCCTGCGACCCTTCTTCGACGACACGGATCTCATCAAAGTGATCACCGGCATCCGCCGATGCGGCAAGTCGTCGTTGATGTCATGCGTCGCCGACGAGCTGCGGCAGCGCGGCGTGGCTGAGCGAAGCATCGTGTTTCTGAACCTCGACAGTCGAGAACTGCGCAAAGTGACCACTCCCGATGCTCTCGACCACGCCATAGAAGAACGGATTCCCGATAGCGGCTTCGTATACCTGTTCATCGACGAAGTGCAGAACGTCAACGGTTTTGAGACGGTGGTCAACGCGTATCGCGAAGATGGCCGGTTCTCCATCTTCATCACCGGGTCGAACTCATACCTGCTGTCCGGCGAATTGGCGACCAAGCTTACCGGCAGATACGTGGAACTGGAAATGTACACGCTTTCCTACTGCGAGTATCTCAGCATGATGCGATTCCTCGGGATGCGAGCCGAAAGTGGCATGGCGTCGTTCAACGACTATCTGACCTACGGCGGTTTCCCCAAGGCACTGGAATACGACGATCCGGATGCTAAGGCCCTGTACATTCAAGACGTGATCCGGCAGATCTTCGAGAAGGACATCACCGCACACAGCCGGATCACGAACCGCGACACGTTCGAGCGCATGCAATCGTATCTGATCAACAACTATGCGTCTCCCACCAATCTGACGCACATCGCGCAGTATCTGCAGCATAGCGAACACGTATCCGTCAAGCGGGAGACGCTGGCCAAATACGTGCGCATGCTCGAGAACGCCAAGATCCTGTACAAGTGCCCCCGCTTCGACCTCCGATCGCGCAAGTCGCTGCGAGGCGGAGAAAAATACTACATAGCCGATCCGGGCGTCTACTTCGCGCGCAACGTTGACACGAGGCTCAGTTACGGGCCGGCGTTGGAAAACGCGCTGTACCTGCATCTGCGATCGAAGGGCTACGAAGTCAGCGTGGGAAAGATCGGAAAGCTTGAGTGCGATTTCATCGTTCGCAAACGCAGCCGATACGCGTACGTTCAAGTGTCCATGAGCGTGCTTGACCCGCAGGTTGAGGAGCGTGAATACCGGCCTTTTACCATGATTCGCGATTCCTACCCTCGCTACCTGTTTACGCTCGATCCACTTCCGCTCCAACGAGACGGCGTACGCCACCTCAACCTCATCGAATTCCTCGCCAACGACGGAGACCTAGAATCCGACTAATGCGTAACGCACAGGACAGGCTACCTCCAGCGTTCGCTTCACGGCTCGCCCTAGCTAAGGAAGCCTGCAAGGCGTGTTATAGATTTCTGGCTTCAAGATCGTAAAACCATCTGATGCTGGCGGTAGCCTCGGCCCCCTCGGCTGAGGGGGCTCCCGGCGAAGCCGGGTGGGGGAGCGTCGCGGCCAAAGGCCGCCTAGCAACACAGCATCGCGCGCAGCGCGATTCCAACGCACACGCCATCACCAACAACAAAAAGTGGGAGCCCCAAGGAAAGCTCCCACTCAATAGCCATTGACAATCAGCAGCACGCTACTTCAGGCTCTGCCAGGCAACGCCCTCCTGACGCCAACCAGCAGCACCAACCTTCTCATACTCGACCTTGTTGGTCGTGTACACGTGCTCACCACTATTCGGGTTATACAAACGATACACCGGCGTGCCAGCCGTGGCATCCACATACCAGGCAACACCCTCGTCCTTCCAACCCAACTTGACCAGATGATCATGCTCAGCCTTGTTCATCGTCCAGTTATGGTTGCCGTCATGACGGTTGTACTCGCGATACACCGGACGAAGGTTCTTGTTCGACGTATCCTTGGCAACCGCCTTAAACGAGACACCCTCATCACGCCAACCAAGCTTCACCAAGTAATCACGCTCAGCCTTGCTCGTCGTGTAATGATGCAAACCGGAATTACGGTTGTACACGCGATACACGGGAACCGCGGTCATCGACGGCTTGGACGGCTGTTCAGGCTCACTCGGCTCAGACGGTTCGCTCGGCTCCGAAGGCTCAGACGGCTGATCAGGATTCGACTCGTTCTTCTTCTTCAGAGCGCCCTGAGCCTCGGACAGCGTCTTGGCCGCCGTATCGACATCGGCCGGCGTCGCCTTGTCGTTGGCTGCGACCTTCTTGGCTTCGGCCAACGCATCGGAGAACGCCTTCCACGAATCGGCCGTGTAATCGGACTGCTGGAGCTTCCCGGCCGCCGCGATCGCATCATTCAGCTTGGTCTTGTCGGCCTTGGCAGGAGTCTGCTCGCCGACCGTTACGATAAGGTTGGCGCTGATTCCACTGAATGCAGTCGCAGTGATGGTTGCAGATCCTGCCTTCACACCGACGATACGACCATTCGCATCCACGGTCACGACCGATGGATCGCTCGATGCCCATGTAATACCATTCATGGTCACGCCCGCCGGCTTCAGTTCCACACCCACCGACGTGGATTCGCCAATCTTCAATGACAACGTCTTATCCGACAGGCTGATGTCCGTAGGAACCGTAATTTTGTCTTGCTGGACGAGTGCAGTACTGGCCTGCGATTCCGTCTTGCCGTCACCATTCTGGTCCACGTCCACGGTGGAATCGCCGTCCGTGTTCACCTTGGCAATCGTGAACAAACTGTCAGGTGTCACACGCAGATGATTGGTGCGGTGTATAATTCGCTCACCGCCGGCCTGCACATCGGTGGAGAACACGAACATGCCGTTGTCGGTACCGCGAGCCTTAAACGAGTACTCGTTAGGAGCACCATGCAGGGTCAATAGTTTGACCGAATCGTCATCCACCTTGAATGATTCGAATACATCCTTCCCTGCAGTAAGACGATTCTCCTTCGAGGTAAGTGTGGCGACCTTTTGCCCGTTGCGGTATACATCCACATCAAGCGGGCACATGAAAGTCGCATACCACAGGTACGGATCCTTATCTACCGTGGGCGCAGAAGGGTTAATCTGGCTGCCGAATAAACCATCAATGATCTTAGTATGAGTTATGGCCGTCTCTTTCTGCTCGGCATCCACCCAACGACCGTAATCCTTGATAATTGTTTGACCCGTTGGAAGTTTGATTCCACCCGTTGCGATCTCGTCAGATGAAACCGTCTTTTCTCCAAGCTTATTTATGCTTAATAGCATAGCCATATCAAAGAAAGCATAATTTGCTTTCTTAAGCTTAACCACGGGGTCAGAATTCTCATCCAAGAACGAAGACAAATCATTTTGATACCCGATAGATAATGATTTTGCAATTTCCGTCTGAATAGCCATGGTACGGCATACCGACGTTGCATCAGCAACACTCTTATTCAATGCAACACCTATATCAATACCTTTCAAGACAGCAGATACAGCAGATACAGCAGAAGTAAAGGTAGTACCAAACATCCCTTTGTCCACAGCATTATCCAATACAGCATTGAAAGCTTTTTCAATCAGATCCGGCCCTACCGCGTCCGCCACATACTCGAAATCATCCTCAATACTTTTATCTTTACGGTTAACTTCTGTAGCGAGATTCTCGGCAGCTTTTTTAACCCCAGAGATATCGGAATTATTCGCGATGCCATTAAGAATTCGAACATATAGATCAGCATTATCTTGAAGCGCCCGCAACTTCATCAACTGATCGAATGCCTCATATACCATTTTAACATCTTCGGCAGCATCCGTAATAGATTCAACCTTTTCAACTGCCTCAACCGCCTTAGCACTCTTGAACTTCTTATTCAATCCAGATATCTGCACCCACTGTTCCATAAACTTAGACGAAGTAACTTCCTCTGTTGCCTTCGAAACAGCGGACGAGGCATCAGCATCCGAAATTCCTTGTTTGTTAACTGATTCCAAATACACTTTATTAATGTGCTCGAGGCACTCAGAAACACTCATTATTTGTTCAGTTGAATCACTAACAATAGAAACCGTTTCTTCAATGGCATTCGATAATGTCTCAAAAGACCTGCGTGTTTTCTCGTCAGTATTCGCTTGAACTTGTTTCTCGACCCATTGTTGCATCAAATCCAGAAACTCAACCATTGAGTTATTTAAAGATTTACCGGTTATCTCTTTCTCGGATTCAAAAATAACTGCATACAATGTCTCTTCAGCTTGCGCTTCTGTAGGCTTCCACCCGGTTATCCACTTACGATCAGCAACAGATTGAAGAAGATTCCATAAAGCCCCATACGCGCCCATACCGGTAATACGAGCAGCTACCGCATATTGTTGATACAGCATCGGTGATATGTTCTTCCCGTTATATGGGTCAGGATTCACATACTGATTCAACTCCGAGGAAACTTCCGAATCGTAATACCATGAATTCACACGATCGACCAGCTGGAAGTCCATGTTGATGTCCTTCACCGGCAGAGACGCGGATGCTTCTACGTCTCCAGCCGATGTGGAGACTTTCGCCGACGCAGTGAACTGATCTACACGCTTGCTCATGTAGTACGGTCTGATATACACGTCGAAATCCGCGATCTTCTGGGTCCAGCTGCTTGGTGTATCCGGACCTTCGTATGTTTGGAGCAGATCCTTCACGTCCTTGGATTGCACTTCTCCCTTACGATCAAAACTCAGATTTTCAGGTAAGGTCACTACAGCCGAATTCACCGACACATCAGTGGTGCTTGTCTGAGCACGATCTACAGTAACGGATAGTTCAAGCGGAAGTTTAGCTCCAATATACGAGCCATTATTGAACCATGCCTGATCCGCCAAGAACGAGAGAGAGGCAGATACTTTATCCTTGGACTCTGTTTCACCTGGGTTGGCTAGTTTTCGAGGAGTGCTGTAGCGCCAGGGATTCTTATCGTTGTCACCGTAACCGAGGCCCCACGGAACATAACCCATCGCCCATAGGCTGCCGTCGGTCTTAATGACATATGACTCAAAGTCTCCGCCGTAAAGATCATCATAACCAGAAAAGATTACATCAGCTATACCAGGCTCAATATTGACTTTTACCGGTGCAGATATTTCCTTATCATTATTACCGATTCCGAGTTGCCCATTAGAGTTTTGCCCCCATGCCCACAAAGTACCATCGTTCTTTACAATGAAGAAAGAACCATGATCTGTATAGACGTCACTTACGTCCTTCATGGTTTGCGTGAAATGCAAAGTACCAGAATAGTCATCGTTGGCCATGAATAGGGTTCCGTCGCGCTTCAGCGCAAAAACCTCCGGCCCATACCGCACCGCTGAAGCCGCAGCAATCTTCTTGATACCTTCAAGTTCCGGGACTCGAGAAGGAATGGAAGACTCCTTCCAGGTCAACACATGACCATCACTCGTCAATGCCAGATTCGCATACCAATTCTGTTGCCGAGCAACAATTTGAGAGACACCGATGCCAGATAATCCGTCAATCTTTACCGGGGTGGCGTATCCGCCCTGCGGATGTTCAATACCTAGGCTGTCACCATCACCCCAACCATAAACAGACCCATCTTTTGTAAAAGCCCACACATGATTATCTTTATCTAGCCTTGCATACACGCTTTCTACATTGTTTAGATTTACCTTCGTAGGAGTAGAGACAATACCCCGAGCATTCCCGATACCCAATCGAGACCGTTCACTCTCTCCCCACGCCCATAAGGTTCCATCATTTTTCACAGCAAATATACAGTGCTCTTGGACGATAATCTGCTTGACATTAGTCATGCCCGGTATCGGGGTCGGCTTCACAATAGCCTGCTCTTTGTCCACACCATTACCTGCGACACCATATCGGTTATAGCCCCACCCCCATAATGAACCATCATTCTTCAGAGCAAAAACGAATCCACCATCCGTTTCCACATCTTTCACGTCGAAAATACCCGGAACTTTGGTTGGACTGATTACACGATTTTGATCATCCTTTAAACCAGCTATCCACGGTAATCCTGTATTTCCTGAAGGCAAATCCCAATACCCCACCAGAGACGGATCAGCATTGCAATTATAGTATTGCGAAGAATGAATATAAGTGTCTCGTTCCCAACAATAGTCCCAATCAAAAAATAGATCATTTCGCCCCCATGCCCATACCGATCCATCATCGGCAACGGCATAGGCCGAACCATCCGTAAAGGTGCTGATATCCTGAACACCTTTAAACTCAGCACTCGGCTCATTCGCATTCGCGGTTTGGTCAACTATCATGCCGGAAATCAGCATGGCCAATGCGCAGACGAATCCGACCACGACTTTCAGAGATCTTCCCAGTTTCATTCCGACTGGAACTTTGGATGTGTACGTCTTCATGACGTTGCTCTTTTCTCTCGCGACACCTCAATGTCTAGGAACTCCCGGGAATCGAACAGCTGGTTCACAGGAAATCCTAGGAAAATCATCGCCCCCCCCCCCCAAGACTTGGCGGGGCGGGTCGTCACGGCCACTGTGGAATCGCGCTATCGCGCGATGCTGTGCTTGTTGGCGGCGCGTAGCACCGCGAACGCTCCCCCAGTCACGCTGCGCGTGACAGCCCCCTCAGCCGAGGGGGCCAAGAGCTACCGCCAGCACTGTGAAGCGTTGAACACTTATCAGCACAGCAATTGCCGCTGAGAACACAGCATCGCGCGCAGCGCGATTCCAATACAACAGATAGGTAATCGTCACACATACCAAAGCGAAGAGCCTCTGAGCGGAAGACGCGTCGGAATTTCCCGTATGGCCCGTCATGGGTTTGTTACTTGCTGTTGTTCAGGAACCATTTCCATGCCGGAATTTGGCGGATGACGAACCCGTTCCGGTGGTATTCGCATTCCTTGCCTTGGCCGACGATGATGGCACCTTCTTTCAACCCCCGTTCCTCCATGAGTTCCCATAATGCGCGGGTTTCACGTTCGACGGTTTTGGGATCATCCATTGCTGCGGTGACTTGGCAGAGTTCGTATTGTTCCTGTTCGAGCACGTCGCCGACGACGAAGTCGACTTCGTATCCATGCGCTTGAGTGTGGCATGATGAGATGCCGTCACGCCGAAAGCCGATGGTCCGTCGGCGCAGTTCGAGATAGACGGCGTTTCCCAGCCTCTGCCCCTCGTCTTTCGAACTTGCCGTGCTTGCCGCTGCAGCCAGACCAGGGTCGATGGCATACACTTTGGGCATGGACGTGGTTTTCTCGCGCAATGCCATGGAAAACTCTCTCATACGGAACACCAGATAGGCATCCTCGAAGTATTCCAGCAGGTCTCCGAGCAGTTCCCGACTCGTGGTCAGCCCAGCGGAACGCAACTCGTTCTCGATTTTGCGCACGGACAGTGTCTTGCCGTTGCAGCCGAGTACACGGCGCGCCATCATGGCGGCGACTCTCGGTCGGGCGATGTCATATCGTTCCACCACATCGCGCGATACCACGCGTTGTACGTACGACTGCAGCAGCGCCACGCGCTGGGGTGTCGGCAGTCCCTGCGCAGCAGGGAATCCGCCTTCTTCTAGGTACCTTGTCATTGCGTTCGAGAGAATCAGTCGCTCCTCGGTTGAATATCCGGATTGGGACGAACGATGCAACAGTTCATCGTCGGCAATGCCATTCGCGCGCACGAACTCGCGGAAGGAGAACGGCAGCAGTTCAAAGTCCAATGCTCGGCCACGGAATTCAGTGGAGATTTCTTTCGAGAGCATTTTAGACGAGGAGCCGGTCACATAGACCGTCGCTTTGGTGGTATCGATAATGCGACGCAACCAGCGGCCCCATCCTTGCATTTCCTGCAATTCGTCAAAGAACAGGTAGATGCCGTCCCTCATGCTTTCCGGGTGCATCGCATAGAACGTTTCGAGCGCTTCGTCTCCGGTTTCGGGTGTGACGTCACCCAGCCGGTCGTCTTCGAAGTTGATGTAGCAGATGTGGTTCCAGTCAATGCCGGAAGCGTGCAATGCTTCCATTTCCTGGAACAGACGGTAGCTTTTGCCACTGCGTCTCATGCCGACGATCACTTTTGCCAGATTGCCGATCTTTGGTTGCAGCGGCCTACCCAAATCAAGTTCGCGGGGCACGATCGGTTGGAAGTCCTCGATGCGGAAGCTTCTCAGTTTCTCCTCAATGATCGGGTTCGCCATATCCTATCCTTCGCGAAAACCAGTACTGGTAATCTGATTTTACCAGTTTTTCTAAAACTAGTAAAATAGCTTATCCAGTTTGTTGTACTGTGGAATACCGAGCAAACGCGCAATGCCCGCCTTTCAGCGACGCCTTGTCTCGGGGGGGGATCTTGGAAGCGGCGCCCCCCCTTCTTGTCGACGCCGCATTCCGTTCAACCAACCGCTCAATCAGCAGACAGCAAACATCGGTTAGTCGGAAACACCGCCAAGCATGTCGTTGGCCGACCACACGGTGAAATCGGGCTCGTTGCGTGAGCGTGCGGTTTGGGCGAGTTCGTCGGTTTTGACGAAGAGTGTGTAATGTCGGCTGTCGTATCCGGGGATGAGATCGGCTCGTGAACGAAGGGTCGCGATGGTCTCGGCGATGTTGAGATTGTTTTTCCATTTGCATTCGCCGAGCAGGATCGTCTTGCTGCGCGGGTTGGCGGCGATCACGTCGATGTCGGTTTCCTGGCGCAGACGCGGATCGGTGCCCCACCATTTGCCGAACGCCGTGGCCCGAAACGGCAGCAGACCTTGACGGTTGGCGCGTACGAGCCATTGCTCGCACACGGTTTCGTACTGCTGGCCGACATAGGTGTCCAAGGCCGGACCGGCGATGTCCGACAAGGCGAGATCGCCGTCGCCGCGTTCAATCAGATCCGTGTTCGGGCCGACAAACCGGTACCAGAATGCGAAGAACGGGTCCGCGAACGACCACAGTCCCTTGCGCGTTCGGGTCGAGTCCTCTCCGAACGGCACCTTGCGTTCGATCAGGTTCAGATCCGACAGAACGCTCAGATACTTGCTGACCGATGAGGATGAGACCAGTCCCGCCTTGCCGGCGATGTCGTTCTGCCGGGTGGCGCCCGAGCCGATGGCGTTCATAACCGAGTTGTACACGGCAATGTCGCGCAGCTCCTGCCGCAACAGCATCAACGGCTCCTCGTACAGCAGGCCGCTGGTGTCGAACATGAGACGCGAAACGTTGTCCTCATAGGAACGGTCCGACCTCAGCTGTTTGAGATAGTACGGTGTGCCGCCGAACGTGGCATAGTACCGAACGACGTCCTCGGTCGACGCGAACGGGATCATACGCGCGGCGTCAAACACGTCGAACGGCTTGACGCGCATCTGCGCGGTTCGCCGACCGTACAGCGGGCTCTTGTAGCCAAGGACCTCGCTTTCCATGAATCCTTCGTTGCTGCCGCACAGCACCATCATTATGTTCGCATGCTGAAAGCCGTGATCGATGGCCACCTGCAGGATCGACGGCAAGGATTTCTCGTTCATCGTCGCGTACGGGAACTCATCGAACACAAACAAGATGCGGCGTGAACCGTCCTGTCGCGTTTTGTCCACGATGAAGTCGAACGCGTCCTGCCACAGGTCAAACGCCGGGCGGGAAGCCGGCTCATTGAAGAAACGGTAGATCTCGCGCGAGAAATCCCGCAGATTCGCGGCGGAAGTCTGCTGCCGCGCCGTGAACATCAGCGTATCGCGCCCACGAGCGAACTCGCCCAACAGCGCCGTCTTGCCCACGCGCCGACGCCCGTACACCACCAGCATCTGGAAATCATCCCGATCCCACAGATCCCGCATCACCGACAACTCATACTCACGCCCGACAAACACAACACGCTCCTTCAGTATGATACTCACGAGTATCATACCAAAGATTATCAATGAGCATCTGCTCTTCCTTTCCCGCACAGCCATGCACGAGCGACGTCGGAAATCACACCATCACGCGGCTTCTTTTTACGCAACCGATTGTTTGCGGGGATACGATGCAGGAGTATGAGCATCGAACACGCCACTGACGCCAACGACAACGACAACCGCACGATCCACGGGACCAACGTCACCGAATGGATCGCCAGTCATCCGCAACTGCGCGACCTGATCGACCTGAAACCGACTGCATGGTTCAACGATCGGCTCGCACCGACGGCGGCAGCCTTGCCGGACGTCGGTCTGACCGTCGCCGACGTGGACGACGCGGCAGCCCGGCTCAAACGCTTCGCGCCGCTCATCGCCGAACTGTTCCCCGAAACCAAACCGACCGCCGGCACCATCGAATCGCCGCTCGCCGCCGTACCGGACATGCAGCGCGCACTCGGCGAGCGTCACGACCAACAGCTTCCCGGCCAGCTGTGGGTCAAACTCGACAGCGAACTGCCGGTGAGCGGCTCGATCAAGGCGCGCGGCGGCATCTACGAGGTCCTCAAGCACGCGGAAGATCTCGCCGTCGAGGCCGGCCTGCTCCCCCGCAACGCCAACGTCGAGGCACACAGCACCACGCATACCGACGCACATTCCGAGGCGACGCGCAATACGTCATCCACCGCAACATCCGCCGTATCAGACCTCGCCCCTCATCCGCCAACCGACCGCACCGACACCGACGCCGACTACCGCACGCTCGCCTCCCCCGAGGCCCGCGCGCTCTTCGCTAAACACACCATCGCCGTCGGCTCGACCGGCAATCTCGGCCTGTCGATCGGCATCATGGCCGCCGCGCTCGGCTTCAACGCGACCGTGCACATGTCCGCCGACGCGCGTCAGTGGAAAAAGGACAAGCTTCGCAGCCACGGCGTGAACGTCGTCGAATACGAGTCGGATTATTCGGTCGCCGTCGCCGCCGGCCGTGAACAAGCCAAAAACGACCCATCAGTCTATTTCGTGGACGACGAGAACTCCTCCACGCTGTTTCTCGGCTACGCGGTGGCCGCACGCCGTCTCGCCGGCCAACTGCAAACCTTTGACATTCCGGTCGACCAGGATCATCCGCTGTTCGTCTACCTGCCGTGCGGCGTGGGCGGTGGCCCAGGAGGCGTGTCGTTCGGCCTCAAAACCGTGTTCGGCGACGCCGTGCACTGCATTTTCGTCGAACCGACGCACTCGCCTTGCATGTTTCTGGGCGAATACACGGGCCTATTCAGCGACGCAAGCGTGCAGGACTTCGGCATCGACAACCGCACCGCGGCGGACGGTCTGGCCGTGGGCCGCGCGTCCGGTTTCGTCGCGCGGCGCATGGCGCGGCTGCTCGACGGGTTCGTCACGGTCGACGACGATGATCTGTTCCGCTCGGTCGCGCTGCTTGACCGCACGTCCGGACATGACATCGAACCGTCGTCGGCGGCCGGGTTCGCCGGACCGTGGCGCGTGCTCGCGGACCGCGACTATCGCGAACGGCTCCATCTGACCGACGAGCGCATGGCGCACGCCACACACGTCGCGTGGATCACCGGCGGTTCGATGGTCCCGCGCGACGACATGGCCGGCTACATCGCCCGCGGCGAGTCTCTGCTCCAATAACAAACGGACAAACACACGCACGCTTGCCGGAATGTGGGCATCAACGGACATCGTGGGCATAGGCGGTTCATTACGAGGCAAAAATCCGTTCTTAATGAACCGTCTATGCCCACGACCGACTTAATGAACCGTCTATGCCCACGACCGACTTAATGGACCGTCTATGCCCACAGCCGCAGCCGCAACCGCAACCAACCAACCCGCCATCAACTGCCACCCCATATCCGCAACGCATACCAGCAAACACATACCAGCAACACATACCGGCAAAAAATGGGCACCAGCCACCGCCCGAACCAACACTGCACTAGTGTGGGAACCGTTGATGTCGCACACAGCGGCCGCGAGGAGCCTCGCCTCAAGGCAGGCGCCGCGCACGGCCGGAAAGGAAGGCCGACGATGACTGTCGCGCACTGTGGTTCCGTATCCGCGCTCACCTTGGGATTGCCCGCCGCAACGGCGATTCCCGAAGCGAAAGGCAGCCTGCCGAAGGCAATGTTCGTCGGCCACGCCACGATCTCCGCAAAACTCAGCAAACAGCTGAAAAACGACATCGCCGGCATCAGCCTGCTCGCGATCGCCCGCCCGGCCAACACGCAACTGACGGCCGGCGCGAAAATCCCGGAGATTCTGGTGATCGGCCTGAAACTGGCCGCAAAAGTCACCACAGTGCCGACGGAGACGATCGAACTGATCGCCGCACAGCGCAAGTCGGGCATCGTGTTCGCGGTGGTGCGCGGCATGCCGTTCGAGGGCACGACGCGCGAGGAGTGCACGCTGGCCGTGCGCCGCGCGCTGCCGGGCCGCGCCGGGCACACGCCGGTGCATCAGGTGTTCGCCGGCGAATGGAAGCCGGCCGGCGAGGTGACGCTGGAAACCGACGGGGTGCCGGAGGGCGCGTCCACCGACGACCTGTGGGAGTCGATCTGCGCGCAGATCATCCTCGGCACGCCGGACGGCGCCGATCTGGACGCGCGCATCACGCGCCGCGCGCAGATCCGCCAATTGGAAGCCACGGTCGACAAGCTCGTGCGCGACCATCAGCGTGCCAAGGACGCCGACCAGCGCAACGAAATCTACGCGCAGCTACACAAGGCCAAGCAGCAGCTCGACGCGCTCGTCGCCCAAGCCACCGCATAACGCGACGCGAGCGGCGCACGTCAGGCCGCGCGCGTCATCGCTGCGCCGCGCGTCYCRYSMTGCGSCGCATGACGTRGACGSGCGGKCATCGCGTGCGCCGCGCGTCCCACGCTGCGGCGCATGACGAGACGGGCGGGCACGGTCATGGACGAGGCGGGCACGTCGCCGCCGCTGAGCCGGCTGAGCAGCGCGGCGGCCGCATCCGAACCGAGCGCGTCGGCCGGCATGTGGATCGACGTGAGCCCGGGATTGAACAGCGCGGCCGTCTTGTTGTTGTCGAATCCGATCACCGACACCTGTTCCGGACAGGAGACGCCACGCCGGCGCAGGGCCGCAACGAAACCCATGGCCATCATGTCGTTGTATGCGATCACCGCGTCGGTCGGATGCGCTAGATATTCGTCGGCGAACGACGCGCCGCCGTCCTCGGTGGGCGCGCACGGCCGCGACCGGCGCAAGGCGATGCCTCGGGCCGCGCATTCGTCCGCGATGGCACGCCATTTGACTCCTCCGACCCACGATGTGGCCGGCCCGTCGATGTACGTGAGCCGGCGGTGCCCCATCGCGGCCAGACAGCGCACGGCCTGACGAACCGCGTCGGCGATGTCGACGACCACGTTCGGCACGCCGCGCACGTCGCGGTTGACGACGACGAGCGGGCACATCTGCGCGCATTTGCGGATCATCACGTCGGGCATGCGCGGCGAGACGAGCAGCACGCCGCGCACGTACGGCAGGACTTCGTCGAAGACGATGCGTTCGCGCGCGACGATTTCGCGCGATTCGCACATGACCATACCGAAGCCGCGGGCGGAGCATTCGTCCTGCACGCTGCGCGCGATGGCCACGAAGAACGGGTTGGCGAGGTCGGGCACGATCACGGCCACCTGTCCTTTGCCGAAGCCGCTCCCGCGCCAGCCGTTGTCGTCGACGGCGTCGGCGTGGTAGCCGATGCTGTCGGCCGCTTCGCGCACTTTTTTTGCGGTCTGTGCGCTCACTCGGCCGGGGGATGCGAACGTGCGCGACACGGTGGAGGGCGCGACGCCGGCCGCTTTGGCCACGTCGTAGATCGTTACTTTGTCGCTCATCGCGCACCGCCCTGCGTGTCGTTCGCACTGTTACGTCCGCCGGCCGCACATCCGTCAGCACCGCGCACGTCCGCCGCATCATCGACGATCACGTACCGGCCGATCCCGCCCCACGCGGAAAACACGCCGATCAGGCCGATCAGCGAACAGCCGAACACCGGCATCACGAGCACGGTGTACGGCAGTCCGACGTACGAGACCACCAGTATCGCCACGATCGCGACCAGCGCGCCCAGCGACTGTCCGAGCCGCATCTGCGTGAGCAGCACGGCGTTCTTGAGCACGTCGCGCACCGGCAGGTCGGTGAACGCGACGAGCGGGAACACGTACGTCATCGCCATGATCGCGAACGCGGCGATCGCGACGCACAGTCCGGCGAGCGCGATGCCGGCCGAGCTGCCGGAGCGCAGGTAGAACGACGCGCCGACGACGGCGAGCGCGAGCACGGCGAACACGGCGAGACCGCTCAGGCTGGAGCGTTTCCATTCGCGCGCGAACGCGGCACGATAGTCGTGCGCGGGATAGCAGACGCGGCGTTGGACGAGCCGGCCGAGGACTTCGCTCATGGCGGTCATGGCGCACGGGATGGTCACGATCGGCAGGCAGGAGAGGATGAACAGCACGTTGAGACCGATCAGGCGACCCCAATGCCACTTGATGACGGAGAAGAACAGTCGCAGGCCATGCGGATGGGCGTCGCGTTCGCTTTCGCGGCCGCCGCCGTTGCCGTAGAACATGGAGTACAGGTTCATGGTTGCGTTCCTTCCGTGTGACCCGTGACCGTGGCCGCGCGGTCGCGTGTTTGCGGTGATGATATGGCCGAGGGCCGACGGCCGATGGTACGGTCGCCGGCCCGGAGCGGACGGAGATGTCAGCCCTTCAAGCCCGAAGTGCTCACGCCTTCGACCAGATACTTCTGGAAGAAGAGGAAGATGAGCACGCTCGGCAGGATGGACACCGACGCCATGGCGAACATGGCGCCGTAGTCGGAGGACGAGCTCGGATCGGCGAACATCTTGAGCGCAAGCGCCACGGGCAGCTTGGCCGAGTCGGACACGTACAGGAGCGCGCCGAGGAAGTCGTCCCAACGCCACATAAAGGAGAAGATGCAGCCGGTGACAAGCGCCGGGGTGAGCAGCGGGAAGATCACGCGAGCGAAGATGCCGTAGTAGGAGCAGCCGTCGATCTGCGCGGCTTCGTCGAGGCTGCGCGGGATGCCTTCGATGAAGTTCATCATCAGGTAGATGAAGAATCCCTGGATGGCGAAGCAGTAGGGCACGATGAGCGGCAGGTAGGAGTCGGTCCAACCGAGCTTCTGGTACCACAGGTACTGCGGAACCATGAGCACCTGCGCAGGCAGCATCATGGAAATCATCATGGCGGTGAACAGCACCTTGCGGCCCTTGAAGTGCAGGCGGCTCAGCGCGTAGGCGACGATGGCCGATGAGAACACGGTGCCGATGGTGGCGGTCACAGCGATGAACAGCGAGTTGCCGATGTAGCGGTAGAACGGGATGCTTTCCTCGAAGCCCTTGAAGCCGTTCACGTAGTTGTCGAGCGTCCATTCGGTCGGGATGAGCTGGCCTGCGGTGGAGAACACGGTGTTGGTGGGCTTGAACGAGCTGAACACCATCCACGCGATCGGGTAGAGCATGACCAGCGCGAACGCGAAGACGAGCACGTGGTAGACGATGCGGCCGGGCTTGATGCGCGTGCGATTGGCGTGGTTGGCACGATTGGCCGAAACCGCGGACGGACCGGAACCGGAAACTGAAGTGATTGCGGCGCTCATGTCAGGCCTCCTCGTCGTATACCCAGAAGCGCTTGGTGGCGAACAGGAACAGCGTGACCGCGCCGACCAGGACCAGCATGACCCAGGCCATTGCGGCGCCGTAGCCCGCGTGATAGTTGGTGAAGGATTCGTCGTACATGTGGACCATGTAGAACAAGGTGGAGTTCATCGGCTTGCCCTGCGTGATGATGTAGCACTGGGTGAAGGCGAGGAATCCGTTGATCATCTGCATGACCAGGTTGAAGAAGATGGTGGGCGTCAGCAGCGGCAGGGTGATCTTCCAGAACTGGGTCCACTTGCTCGCGCCGTCCACGCTGGCCGCCTCGTACAGTTCGGCGGGGATTTGCTTGAGCGAGGCGAGGAAGATCAGCATGGAGGAGCCGAACTGCCAGACCGCGAGGATGATGAGCGTCCAGATGGCGGTGCGGGTGTCGCCGAGCCATGCGAACTTGGAGTCGATGCCGAACACGCCGAGCACCTGGTTGATCACGCCGTCGGTGGCGAACATCTGCCGCCACAGGATCGCGATGGCGACGGAGCCGCCGAGGATGGACGGCAGGTAGTAGGCGGCGCGGTAGAAGCCGGACGCCTTGGAGTTGCGCAGCAGGAGCATGGCGACGATGAGCGCGAAGACGAGCTTGAGCGGCACGGAGACGAGCGCGAACAGGAAGGTGACGCCGAGGGACTTCCAGAACAGGTCGTCCTGCGTGAACATTTCGACGTAGTTGTCGAGGCCGATGAACGAGGCCTCGCCGATGATGTTGTAGTCGGTGAACGAGTACCAGAGGGACAGGATCATCGGCACGATCATGAACATGAGGAAGCCGAAGATGAACGGGAACGCGCACACATAGCCCGCGACGCTTTCCTTGTGCAGGAGCGCGCGCAGTGCGCCCTCCTTGCGGAAGCTCAGGCCGTTCGTCTTCGCCCCGCTGCCGTTGCGCGCCGAGCTGGGCAGCGTCGCGGTTGCTGGTGACATGGTTTGCCTTTCGGATGATGTGAAGGTCGGATTGTTGGTTGTATCGGACGGTTGGGCCGGCCGGGCCGGCGGGCCGTGCGATCGGCGGACTATGGCTGGTCCGTCTGTCGCCGCGCGCCCGTCGGCCGACCGGTTGTGTTGTTGTGTTGTTTGGATGCGGGATGATGATTGTTGCTACGCTGCGGTCAGGTCGTGTCGCCTACTTCGCGCTGGCGAGCGCGTCGTTGGCCTGTTCGACGAACTCCTTGGCCGCGGTGGCCGCATCCTTCTTGCCGTAGAGGACTTCCTCCTCGATGCTCGGCAGGAGCGTGGAATTGACTTCGGTGGCGCCGGCCGGGGCGGGCGGGTTGATGGCGGAGCTGTTGGGGATGACCACGTCGTTGAGGTAGGCCACGGACTTCTGGTCGCCTTCGTCGAGGCTGGATTCGATGGCGTCCATCATCTTGGAGTTGACCGGCAGGCCGCGGTCAGTGAGCATGGTCTTGACCGCGTCCTCGTTGTTGGTGTAGAAGTCGATGTACTTGGCCGCGAGCTTCGGGTTCTTGGAGGATTTGGTGATCACGAAGAACATGGAGGGCTTGACGTAGCCGGCCTTCTTGGCATCCGCCGACGGCCAGTTGGTCATGGCCAGTTCGGTGCCGTCGGTGAGCACGGCCTGCATGGCGTTGAGCTGCGAGTTGAACTTGAACGAGCACCACGAGCGGGCCGCGTTGTCGGTGCCGTAGACGAGCGGATCCTGTTCGACGGAGCCGGCTTTGATCTGGGCGAAGATCTCGGGGGCGACGTGCCAGCCTTCCTTGACGCCCTGCTGGTAGACGTTCAGGTAGTCTTCGACGTCCTGTTCGCTGGCGCCGAGCTTGCCGTCGCCGAAGAGCTGCTTGCCTTCGCCGCGCAGGATGTATTCGAGCAGTTCGGACGCCTCGTAGTAGCGGAAGTTGGTTTTGACGCCGGTCTTCTCGTACACCTGCTTGGAGATGTCGATGAACTGGTCGACGGTCATGTTGTCGGGGACGGTGATGCCGGCCTTGTCAGTGAGTGTCTTGTTGTAGATGAGGGCCGGCGCGCTGTTGCCGAGGCTGAGCGCGTAGGTCTTGCCGTCGATCTTGCCGGCGGACAGGACGTTGTCGTCGATGTTGGACGTGTCGATGGTGCCATCCTTGATGTACTGGTCGAGGTCAACGAGCAGGCCGTTGTCGATGTACTGCTGCAGATAGGAGTAGTCCATGGCGACCACGTCGGGCATCTTGTTGCCGGCGGCGTTGGTGGACAGCTTCTTCCAGTAGTCGTCCCATTCGGAGAACTGGCCTTCGACGGTGACGCCCTTGTTGGCGGCCTCGAACAGCTTGTTGACCTTGGCCTGGCGTTCGTTGCGCTGCTGGTTGCCCCACCATGCGACGGTGATCTTGTTGGAGTCCGCCTTGCTCGAGGAGCCCGATCCGGTACCACACGCCGCCATGGACACCAGTGCCGCGCCGGCCGCGATGGCCGCGGCGATCTTCTTGTACGCCTTCATTACTGGACCTTTCTTGTTGAGGCCGCTTGGTGGATCCTCATCGACCACCGGCCTGCTGTGGATTCGTCTTCCACGACGTTTCCATCTGACAGCCTCCAATATAGCAAATCATTTCCATATTTGCATCCAAGTTGCCATTTGTTCCCGCAAAAATTTCCAGTCTTTTTGCAAACTTCGCAACGCCGCGGCGTCACGCTTCGTGCGCCGCATCATCACCGCCGGCAGGCTCATCATCGTCGCGGCCACGCGGCGCAGGACCGGTCGACTCGCGCGTGACGAGAATCTCCGGCACCATCTCGACGTGCGGCGCATCGTCGCCATCCACGCCGCCGTCGCCCCACGCCGCGTCCTCGAGCTTGTTGATGAGCATCTGCATCGCAAGCGCGCCCATGCGCTCCTGCCGCACGTCGACGCTGGTCAGCTGCGGCCGCACGACGCGCGCAAGCACGCTGTCGTCGACGCCGATCACGCTCATCTCGCCGGGGATGTCGACGCCGCGTTCGACCAGACGACCGATCAGGCCGGTCGCGACGAGGTCGTTGAACGCGACCACGCCGGTCACGTCGCGCTCGAGCAGCAGTGCGTCGCCCGCGTTCACGCCGCCCGCGTACGACGGTTCGAGCGGGCCGACAACGACGCAGTTCATGCCGAACGACTTGGCCGCCTCGGCGCACGTTTCGCCGCGCACCTGGTTCGCCCACGAGCTGTCCGCGCCGCCCACGTACGCGATGGTGCGGTGGCCGAGCGAGGCGAGATGCCGCACGGCCTGCAGGATGCCGGAACGGTCGTCGATGCACACGGACGAGTAGCCCTCGACCTGCCGGTTGGTGAACACGGTGGTACGCGGGTCGCAGCAGCGCCTGAGTTCGGCGTCGCTCAGGCGCGGCGAGACGAACAGTTGGCCGGCGGACGCGCCGGTGACGCTGCGGATGGTTTCAGACCGGTCGCCGGACACGTCGAGATCGGCCATGAACAGGCGGTATCCGGCGTTCTGCGCGACGGAGAACAGGCCCTTGAAGATGTCAGTGAAGTAGAAGTTGGCGATGTCGGTGACGAACACGCCGATGTTGCCCTTGCCGGTCGAAACGGCCGCGCCCGGACCGCCGGCGAGGCCCGCGCCGGCCGGCGCGCCCGCGATTCC
>NZ_JGYN01000006.1 GCF_000741165.1 Bifidobacterium biavatii DSM 23969
AGCGGCGAGCGCGACGCGACATGTTGTCCCCGGCCGCGCCCGACGCTGCTACGCCCGACGCCGTGGCGGACGCGGCCGAATCAACCACGTCGGCCACGTCGGCCAGCGTTTCCGATGATTGCGAATACTCCATAAGTCCTGTTCCCCTTCCGATCACGGTCGCCGTGCGGGCTCCCGCACAGTCGTCCACACGATCGTCCGCACGGTCGCAGCGGCGATCGCGCGTTACTGGCCGCCACCCGCGTCGTGCTCGTCGGACGTGTCCTTCGACTCGTCCTCGGATTCCGACCCGATAACGCTGGAATACTGCAGCGACTGCAGCGACGCCACCGCCTCCGGGAATTCCAGATTATCCTTGGACTCCACTTTCCACCCTAAGCCGAACGCGCTCACGTACTGCTTGTAGATCCGCACGGCCTTCGACGCGCCAAGCGCGCGCGTCATGCCGTCGACCGGGCCGATCGCCGACACCTTGTACGGCGGCGAATACTTGCGGCCCTGCAGCAGCAGCACGTTGCCCTGGCAGATCACCGCGGAGTTGAACAAGACGCGCTGGTCCTGGATCATCATCGCCTCCGCACCGCCGGCCCACAACGCGTTCATCACGGATTCGATGTCCTCCTGATGCACCACGTAATCGTTGATGTTGGCCGCCGAGCCGTTGTTGTCGACCATGTTCTCCCACAACGGTGAATCGTCGAGCGTGACCGTGATGCCCGGCCCGTGGATCGCCTTCAAGTTCGTGCCCGAGCCGGCGCTGTTGATGTCGCCGTTCGATGAGTCCGTACCGTCGGTCGTCAGATCCTTGAGCGTATCGATTTTCGCGCTGAGCCGCTTCACGTCGTTGCTCAGCTCGGTCACGTGCTTCTGCCGCTGTTCAATCAGATCCGCGGTGTCGGACGAAATGACGGTGGTGCGATTGACGCGCACGTTCGTCGCGAGCAGGAATCCGGTGAGTGCGATGACCAGCAGTGCGGCGACGCGGCTGAACCACGGGCGCCGCACGCCGTGCTTGCCGACCGTGTGCCTCGCCATGTACCGTCCTTTCGTCGCGTGTGCGTCGCGCCGACCCCGGCCGCACCCGTCACGTGCCATCTGATGAGCCGTTTTGCCGGCGATTATTCGCTGGTTTCGAGTCTAACCACTATGATGACTTTTAGCCTAAATTAAAGGAGACATACCGATGGCAGACACCCAGCTGCACGACAACGACGAAGACACCCAGAAGGACTGGCAAGCCGACACCGCCGCGGACCAGTCCGCCGAGGACCAGACCGCGACTTCCGCCTCCGACGCCACTGACGCCGCCGACGCTTCCTCCGATGATTCCGACGACGAGAACTACGGCGTTCCGATGGACCAGGTCGAGGCCGTGCTCAACGCCACCGCCGACAAGTCGGCCATGACGCCGCAGATGCAGCGCATGATGGCCCGTCAGGAGGAGAACACCAAGCGCGTCGAAGAGACCATCAAGGGCACCAAGTCCAACCCGCGCTGGTTCGTGCCGCTGTTCTGCGCGCTCATGATCATCGGCCTGATCTGGGCGGTCTGCTACTACCTGACCACCGACTACCCGATTCCGGGCATCGGCGCGTGGAACCTGCTCATCGCGCTCGTGATCATCATGGTCGGCTTCATCATGACCATGTGGTGGCGCTGAGTCCGGCTCCCAACTTTCGGCCCTCTGCGCGGCCCTTGCCGTCCCGGTTCTTACAGCCGGCGGCAGCGCAGGATCACATGCTTGGCTCCGGCGAGCGTGGTGGCGAACAGATACGTGTCGCCGCCGTCGTTCAGCCGGAGCTTTTTGCGTAGTTGGACGGCTGTGAGCGGGAAATTGCGCACGGCGATGTTGGCTTTGGCGAGATTCGCGAGCGCTTGTTTCAGTTCCTTCTTGCCCATGCCGGTGACGGTTTCGACGGCGAACGCGCGACCGGGGAAATCAGCGATCGGCCGGGCTTCGCCGGAAACGAACAGGTGGCTGTTCGGACCGATCTGCGTGACGCCGTAGCGTTCCTCGACGAGCGCGAAGCAGCCGGCCTTCATAATCGACGCATTCGGCTCGTACAGGTACGTGATCGTCTCCGGCAGCGGCGTGCGGCCGAGCGAACGACTGGAGACGGCCTTCCCGCCATCATTTCGAGCGAAACCAGCCACCTTCCCTGTGTCATTTCGAGCGGAGCGTAGCGGAGTCGAGAAATCTTTCCGCAGACTGAGTCCCGACTCAAATCCCGCATCCCCGACTGCGAAATCGCCCGGAATGACATAGTCCAGCCGGTCACCGTCGTTGACGCAGCAGACATGGACTGTCGTATTGGTTTCGCGGTTCAGAACCAGCAGCAGTTCCTTGCATTCGTTGCCGGTGGACACGATGTGCACTTCGCCGACCGCACCGCGGAAATCGGCGACGGCCTTGCGCCAGTCGAGCATGGGGGAGAGCTTGATCATGACGTGCGGAGCGGCTGCGAGCAGCCGGTCGCGCAGGGCCAGCACGTTCGGCGTGCAGTCCTCGATGGCGACCGTTCGCCCGCCGTGCGCGTCGCGTCGCGCCGGATCGATGAAGATCAACGCGGCGGCGGTTTTATCTAAGATGCTGGCGGAGCCTCGGCCCCCTCGGCTGGGCTGAGCCGTTAAAGAAACGCCGACGGCGTTTCTAGGCGAAGGCTCGACGACAGTCGAGCCAACAGAACGCAGGCACAGCCTGTCCTCAATTGCGGTCGGGCTGTCAGCCGCAGGCTGACTGGGGGAGCGTCTACGGTTCGCCACATCGACAATCATTCCGGCCAACTGCGCTGAAGCCGATGCAACAGTGGCCAACTCACCCAGCACTGTTTCCGCATCGTCGTTGACGATCATCACGTGTTCCAGTCCCAGTGCCCGCATGTTGTGCTCGGCCAATTCGCACAGATGCTTTTGCCGTTCCACGTATATCGCCCGCTCGAATCCGCGGGCGATATACGAGAAGTCCACGCCGAACCCGCCGGTCAGGTCGATCATCGTGCCGGGGCATGCAGCCTCCTGCTGAACACGGTCAACGCCATTATCAGCAGCATCGTCCGAAGCGTTTCCGCCGGCAGCCTCGCCCGGCTCGCGGGCGGCGGCGTTCGCATTGTCAACGCATCTGCGGCACTCGCTGTCCTGCACCACACGCCGCGCCACTTCTGCCTTGTATTGCGCGGTGAACTCGGACGAGCACTGTTCCATCGAAATGTGCGGCGGGTAGATGATGTCTTCGCACGCCGCCCACTGCGGCAGTTTGGTGCGGGCCGTCTGCCATCCGGCGATCTGGTCGAGCGCCATCGGCAGATCCAGCTCGTCCGTGCGCTTGGCCTTGAGCGCCAGCTCGCGCACGTCCTCGTTTCGGTGTTCGGCGGCAAATCGGGCGGTTTCAGGCGACATCAGCATGCGTTCCAGCGTATCCGCCGCCCGGGATTGCCTCGTACGGAAGGTCCTCTCAGTCCCCGAACAACCTCCGCGAGGAAGAGCAACTGTCTCGAGGTCGGCCAAAGCCCGATGGCAAGATGATCCTCCTCGCCATCGGGCTGCCGAACATCGGCGTTAACCCACCGGCCGCCCTCACATCAGCGAGAAACCGGCGGATGCGGCCACCACGAAGTACACCGCCATCAGCAGGAACCACACCGATGTCCATCCGACGTAGCTGCCGCGCAGGGACCGATTCGCTGCAATATACTCGCGGATCGCGGCGCGGCGGCGGAACAGCAGCACCGCGGAGGCGATGTAGACCACAATCAGCACCAAGCCGATCACAGCCGCAACTTCCGTCGACTGCTTGGCCACCACTTGCGTCATGAACATGGCGAATGCATTCGTCACGCAGTGCAGTGCGACCGCCCACATCAGCGAATACTCCATCGCCACGTAGCCCAGCAGCAGACCGAGCATCACGGCAAACAGACCTTGCAGCACATCGCCGTGCATCAGGCCGAACAGCACGGCGCTGGTCGTCAGCGCGAACATCCTGCCCCGGCCTGCCAGCGAGCGCATCACCAGGCCACGGCACACGATCTCTTCCACAAGCGGACCGACCAGCACGACGGCGACCACCATCAGCCACGATTCGGAAGCCATGCCGTTGATGCCTTCCATCGATGCCGATTTCAGTTGAACGCCCACCGAACCGAGCGCCGTTTGCAACAGCATGGCGATGCTGTTGGCGATGCCTTGGATGAGGAGCATTGCGGCGATGAGCATGAGCGCACGGCGCGGGGTCATGCGCTTGCGGGAGGTTGGGGCCGACTCGCCCAGCCAGAACGTTTTGGTACAGATGAGGGGGAGCGAAGTCGCGGCGAGGATAAGCACGGCACCGGCAAAACCGATGATCTGCGCGACGGGTTGTGCGACGGCGGCGGGAATGCCGATGATCGGGGCGGCATGGTCGGCGAGCAGGCCGAAGCCCTGCATAAGCGCCATGTAGGCGATGAGCAGGATCGACGCGCGACCGACGAGGGGCCGAGCCGGTGTGCTCACGGCGGCAGCGACGGGCGGTACGGCGTCGTTCATGGGTTCAAACGTTACGGTGGTCATGATGATGGCTCCTTTGCAATGAGCGTGTGATGAGGGGGATGAAGCGCGGAAACGCGCGGAACGCGTTGTTGCGAACGCACGCTGGAAGACCAATAGCGGGAATCGGCGTCAGGTCGGGAATGGCCGGAAGCATGCGTTGCCCTCGGGAGTTTGACGATTGAGAGGCTGATTACGAGCCATGCACAGGTCAGTTTGACGATCGAGAGGCGAACTGTCGTCGTCAGGACGACGCAAGCATCCATTTCGGGGGTGATATGTGGCCGATAAGCGTGTTCATGGCGGATGCATGAGCCTCTCGATCGTCAAACCGACCTCCGCAGACCACGGATTCAGCCTCTCGATCGACAAACTGCGATGCCATCCACATCACGCCATGCCGGCGGCGATGAGCTGAAGAGCGGCGATGTGGGAGGCGAAGGCCTCGGCGCCTTCGTCGGTGAGCGACACCCAGGTGATGTCGTGGCCGTTGCGGTTGCCCGGACGCTTGTCGAGCGTGACATAGCCGTTCTCCGCCAACACCTTCAGATGCTTGGAGCACACGGCGTCGCTCACGCCGAGCATGTCGCGGATCGCGGCGAACTCGACCTCTCCGGCGCTGTGCAGCATGCCGCAGATGCGCAGGCGCATCGGCGCGTGGATCACTTCGTTGAACTGCGGTTCACTCACGATGCGCCTCCTTTCCGCGGTCCTGTCCATTGAGGGTTTCCGACATCATATTCCAGGCATGTACCGGTTGCCGGTTTGCGCTTCCCGTACTCATTCCGGGTTCCGCACACCAGCCCCGGCAACCGCCTGACGCACGAAACCCTTATCATACCGGTCACGCCGATCACGCTCCCGCCGCGATTGCGTCGCGCTGCCTGCGGTCGTAGATCCAGCCAAGCACCGAGAACAGCACCACGAACACCGCGCCGCCAACCGCCAGTTCCGTCATCGGTACTTCGGGATGCCGCGCCATGCGGCCAAGCGTGTATCCGCCAAGATACACCGGAATAAGCCACGTCGCGCACATGCCGATGTACAGCGCCCAGCAGACGCGGGTCGGCGGTTTCATGCGCAGATCGAGGTTGCTGCCGCGCGTCCAGCGAACCATGATTACCGCCATCCCGACGATGCAGACCAGGAGGAACAGCACATTGAGTAACAGCATCCATTCCTGCCGGACCACCATCTGCGCCAAGTTCGCAACGCACGCAACGACCGCCATGGCGCAGGCCGACTGGCACGGGTACAGCCACCATGGCGTGACGACCAGCTGGGCGGCTTCGCGGCGTTCGGCTTCGGGCAGCGCGCGGAACCGCGCCGTCGTCCACAGTTCGCCGTTCGCGCCGTACCGTCGCCGGCCGCCGCTGTCGAGCTGGAATTCGGCCATCGACCCGCCAGCCATGATGTAGTCGCGGGTTTCGCGGTTGACCAGTTGCGTGAGCTGCAGCGCCACCGCGCCGGATACGGCCGCAATCAATACGCCGATCCACCATGGCATCGGTATGATCATGACGACGATCGAGGCGCCGATATAAACGACGAACGCTGCGATAACGTACGCCCACCCCTTGCGCGTCGGCGGATGCGCGAACACATGAACGCCGCTTTTGGACACGCCGAACAGCAACGCCCCGATCGCACCGCACATGCTGATCAGCAGCGCGATGTACGCGATGATGAAGTATGTGTCGTTGGCGCCCAGTACGTCGAAAGCGTTGTTGCGCGTCGCCCACATGAACAGGATGACGATGGCCGTGGCGATCGCGACGACGATGTTGAACCACAGTGGTGTGGCGAATTTCCGAGCGACGGCCTCGCGGTCGGCGGTGAGGAAGGCCAGCGCGTCCGCGGCGGAGAGTCGGTCGGACGACGGCATACTGTTTCGTTGGGACGGCCGGTCCGGTCCGGAGGATGCGGCCCGGACCGCGTCATGTTGCGATTGGGCCGGCGCCGGTTTGCCGACTGCAGATGATGAGCTGGGAGAATGCGAATTATTGCGGTTCATGGTGACTTCCTTGTACTGTGCGCCGGCGTTGTTCGCCGATGATGCGCGGTGGACTGGTTATTGCGGATATGTCGTCGCACCGGCCGGGTCGGTCTCTGTCATTTCGACCGAGCGAAGCGAGTGGAGAAATCTTCTTCTTCCCGACAACGGTTCCGAATAGTTTCTCGATTCGTCTTCGCCCTGCTTGACATGACACGGACGATTGCGAGGCGGCCGCCTTGACAGACGGATGCGTGATTGTTCCTGTTGGTTGACCGGTCCGGAAGCGTTCACGGGTTGCGCATCACCATGATTGTTTCCGTTATGGAAAGTATAACGCTTTCCACCGCGGAAAGTCAAATGAGGGGCAAGCAACCGCCTTGTTCCCCAATTCGTCGGCCCGCGCACGCAGACACGCACATGACACCACCTCGCCCCTAGCTCTTGAATTGCCACAACGGCACGGTTCACACTGCGAGACGGTACATCTTGGTGAATGACCGACAAGCCATCAACCGATTGACAGCAACTTGAGTGATGAGTTATCCACAGGGTAAAACCTTGGAATTCCAAGGGGTACGCGGACTTATCCACAAGTTATCCACAGACTATCCACCAGCTATCCACCGGCAACGTAGTGGTTGTCCACCGATTTCAGGCAGTTATCCACGAGTTATCCCCATAGTTATCCACATTATGTGGAGAACTTTATCCACCGCATACTATCCACAGCACTGTGGATAACTTGTTGTGCACATTATCCACAATCCACAATCGTTGCAATTCCAACGATTTCACAAGTTATCCCCATATGCAGCAGGCAATTATCCCCCAGTTATCCACCGCTTATTCGCACTTATACCCAAGTTATCCACATCGTTATCCACCGAATGTGGAGAACTACATGTGTGTAATTATTTTCCCGACCACAAGATATAGCCATACACCTTCGCACCCGGCCATATATCCAGTGTTTTCGCCCCATCAACCCATGTTCACGGCATCATCCGCCGCACCAGACGGCGGCGTCCGCCGCATCGGCAACCTCGGCGTATTCCGCGCATATATCACACGGGCCGGCGCCGAACATCATCGTCCGGCACCGGCCCGCATCGACATCACGCCGCACGCACGTCAACGCATCGCCGCCGCATCGGCGATCCCGATCACTGCATCAGCAATCCCAGCACGCCCGCCGGATTCGCGACGTTGACCAACGCGACCAGCACGATCATCGCAACCAGCAGCGTTCCGCCGTACACGGCCGTGCGGTATGTCAGGCTCTTGCCGCGCAACGAACGCGGGCCGGACACCAGCAGCCACGTGAACAGGCCGCCGATCAGGAAGCCGCCGACGTGCGCCTGCCACGCGATATTGCTCACCACGACCGGCAGCATGAAATTGATCACCATCCACACGACCATCGAACTGATATCCGCGCCGATGCGCCGGTACACGATCAGCATCGCCGCGAACAGGCCGAACAGCGCGCCCGACGCACCGTACGCACCCGTCAGCCACTCGCCAGGCACGACCAGCGACCACAGCATCATGCCAAGCCCACCGCCAATGCCGGAAACCGCGTATAGCGCAAGGAACGGCCAGTGGCCCATGAGTTTCTCCAGCACCGGACCGACCGACCACAGTGCGAGCATGTTGAACAGGATATGCAGGATCGACGTGGGCTGATGCAGAAACAGCGACGTGACGAACGTCCACGGTCGGGTCACGGCGAACACCGGTCGGAACGTGCCCGCGCCGAGCAGCAGCGACAGTCCGGTGGGCCAGACGAACGACAGCAGCAGCTCCACAACCCACACGGCCACGCAGATCAGCAGAATGGCCGACGTGAAGACGGGCCCGTTGTCGCGCCACTGATAGCGGATGTGCCGTTTGTCGAAAATGTCGCGCAGGGGAGGGACGCCGGGGAACAGATTGAAATGATGGTTAGCCATGCTCCCCACTGTAGCGGACGGACGCGGATCGCCATCGCGACGATGGGATGCTACCGGGAAGGGTCGCGTGTAAATCCACCCAATCGTCACAAAATCCGGCCTATGATGGAGAACAGAGTTGGCTTGGATGGGCAAGCCGGCCGCACGATTGGGAAAGGAGCCGTCATGGAGAACAAGTCTTCTAACGGTTGGAAGTTCTTCGCGCTGCTGTTCGGCGCGTTGCTCGCCGGTCTGGTGGGCCTGTACATCTACAAGCAGCAGAACCCGGATTACGATCCGTGGGAGGAGCCGTGGGAGAACAGCTCCTCGCCGGTCGACCTGGGTCTGAACAAGGGCACCGAGGAGCCGGCCGCCGAGAAGGCCGCCGAAGCCGAGCCGGAAGCCGAAGCCGACAAGCCGGCCGCTGCCGCCGAAGCCTGATTTTCGACCGCATCAACGCTTCACGCAAAGCCCCGTTCCGCCGATCTTTCGATCATCGCGGAGCGGGGCTTTTGCGTATTCCCACATCGATCTCGCCTCGGCGAGTATGTCGATCGCGAATCCGCAGCGCGGCAAAACCGCCAGACCTTCGTCAAATCGCCCCGCTAACCACACCCTCAGCGCAGCAAAACGGATAGGCCTTCGTCAAGTTACCCCGCAAAACATCCTCAGCGAGGCACAACGGTTAGATCATCGTCACATTGCTACGCTAGGAGCACTCTCTGTGAGGCAAAACCGCCAGACCATCACCAAAACACCCCGCTACTGGAGTTCAGCGCAGCAAAACCGCTAGACCATATCAAAAATGCCCCGCTCGGCAATCGCCAAGCGAGGCATTTCTTCGATCTGCTATCCGCTACGCCGCGCAACCGATGCACGGCAACGGACTCATTCCGTCATCAGGCCAGCGGACCGGTGTGCCAGATACGCTCCAGGTAGTCGGTGATCGAACGATCGGAGCTGAAGTAGCCGGAGTTCGCCACGTTGAGCAGGGCCTTGCGGTTCCACTCGAGCGGCTGGCGGTACAGGGCTTCGATGTCGGACTGGATCTCAGTGTACGCGGTGAAGTCCGCGAGGGTCATGAACCAGTCCTTGGTGAGCCAGTCGGCGACGAGCGGCGCGTAGGTGTTGCGGTCGCCGTTGGAGAAGGTGCCGTCGGAAACCATGTCGATGGCGGCCTTCAGGCGCGGGTCGGCCTCGTAGTACTTGGCCGGCGAGTAACCTTCCTCGTACAGCTTGTCCACCTCGTCGACGGTCATGCCGAAGAGGAAGAAGTTCTCGGCGCCGACGCGCTCGCGGATCTCGACGTTCGCGCCGTCGAGGGTGCCGACGGTCATCGCGCCGTTGAGGGCGAACTTCATGTTGCCGGTGCCGGACGCCTCCTTACCAGCCTGCGAGATCTGCTCGTCGAGGTCGGTGGCCGGGATGAGGTGCTGGGCGAGGCGCACGTTGTAGTTCCACGGGAAGTACACGTTGAGCTTGCCCTTGACGTCCGGGTCGTTGTTGACGACGCGGGCGACGTTGTTGATGAGCTGGATGGTCATCTTGGCCAGGTAGTAGCCCGGGGCGGCCTTGGCGCCGAAGATGACGGTGCGCGGGAGCACGTCGTCGACGTTGACCTTGCCGGACTTGATGTCGGCATACTTGGCGATGAGCGCAAGGATCTTGAGGGACTGGCGCTTGTACTCGTGCAGACGCTTGACCATGGTGTTGAACATGGTGTTCGGGTCGAGCTCGAAGCCGTACTCGCGCTTCGCGTAGGCGGCGAAGTCCTCCTTGTTGGCCTGCTTGACGGCAGCGAACTTCTTGACGAACTCATCGTCCTTGGCCAGCGGCTCGAGGCCCTTGAGCAGCTCGAGGTCGCTCAGCCAGCGGTCGGTGCCGAGGCCTTCGGTGATGAGGGCGGACAGGCGCGGGTTGGCGAGGCGGATGAAGCGACGCGGGGTGACGCCGTTGGTCACGTTGGTGAACTTGTCCGGGTAGATGTCGGAGAAGTCGCGCAGGGTGACGTCCTTGAGCAGCTCGGAGTGCAGCGCGGCCACGCCGTTGACGTGGGAGCCACCGGCAGTGGCGAGGTACGCCATGCGGACCTGCGGGTTGTCACCTTCGGTGACGATGCGCATGCGGTCGATCTTCGCCTTGTCGCGGGTCTTGGTGGCCAGCTCGGCGAGGAAGTTGGTGTTGATGGCCTTGATGATCTCAAGGTGACGCGGCAGCAGCTCGCCGATCAGCTTGGCCGGCCAGACTTCGAGCGCTTCCGGCAGGAGCGTGTGGCAGGTGTAGTTGAACGTGCGGGTGGTGATGTCCCACGCGGTGTTCCAGTCGTAGCCGTACTCGTCGATGAGGACGCGCATGAGCTCCGGGATGCCGATGACCGGGTGGGTGTCGTTGAGCTGGAAGGTGATCTTGTCCGGGAAGGTGGTCAGGTCCGGCTTGTCCTGGCCCGGGTAGAACACGCGGATGGCGTCGTGGATGGACGCGGAGACGAAGAAGTACTGCTGCTCGAGGCGGAGCGCCTTGCCCTGCGGGGTGGAGTCCTCCGGGTAGAGGATCTTGGAGATGTCCTCGGCCTTGACCTTCGGCTTGACGGCGTTCAGGTAGTCGGACTTGTTGAAGGTGGCGAGGTCGAACTCGTCGTAGCTTTTGGCGGTCCACAGGCGCAGCGTGTTGACGCGGCCGGAGGCGTAGCCCGGAACCATGTAGTCGACCGGGACGGCGCGCACGGACCACTCCGGCTGCCATTCCTTGGAGCCGTCGGCCTTGGTGACGACCTTGCCGCCGAAGTTGACGCGCTGGGAGCGGTTGTAGTCGGTGTGGCCCCACGGCTCTTCGTTGGCGAGCCAGTATTCAGGCTTTTCGACCTGCTTGCCGTCCTTGTCGAACTCCTGCTTGAAGATGCCGTAACGGTACTGGATGCCGTAGCCGAAGGCGGGCACGCCGAGGGAGGCGAGGGAGTCGATGAAGCAGGCGGCGAGACGGCCGAGGCCGCCGTTGCCGAGGGCCGGCTCGTATTCGGCGTCGATGACGTCCTGCGGCTTGAAGCCGAGGCCTTCGACGGCGGCGTCGAACTGGTCGATCATGCCGGCGTTGAGCAGCGCGTTGCGCAGCTGCTTGCCCATGAGGAATTCGGCGGACAGGTAGCCGACGGCCTTGGTGTTGCCGTTGACCATGTCCTGCTGGGTCTTGAACCATGCGTCCTGCAGATAGTGGCGGACGACGAGCGACGAAGCGACGTACACGTCGGCCGGAGTGGCCTGCTCGGGGGTGACTCCCTGCGCGTACTTCAGCTGTTCGCGGATGCGGTCAGTGAACTCTTCGGTCGTGACCGGCGACTTGGGTGCGGTGATTTCAGTCATGTCCTGAACTTTCCTTCCGGTGTTGTTGTTCCTCGGCCATTATGCTCCGTTACGGTAACAGCGCATGAACAGCAAGGTGAACGCTGCCTTACGTTCTGCAATCGTTTGCATCAACGCTGCCATCATACAACACGATCCGGGACATGCAACGTAGTGTCGTCATGTCGAACTCATACATAGCGCCAGAAAATCGCGGCAAGCGCTTGCAAACGTTACGCACGACCATCCTGTTGAATCGTGCAAACCGTTGCGATAAGCGCGATATGAAACCGGTTCGATACCGGCCGTCGCAACACGCGCAGCATACGCGTCGACGACGCGCGACGACATGCGACAGTCGCGATCGGCGACCGCGCCATACGACGACATGAATCGAGCTGCGCGACGATACCGACCGCCGCGTCAGCCACGCACCATCGCATCGCGCGCACCCGCCGGCGCCCGCATCGACAATCAGTAGCGCATGTTGATGCCGTGCCGACGGCCCGACCGCATGATCAGCTGGAACAGCACGTAGCCGAGCGCGACGAACGCCGCCGACTGTCCGCACAACACCAGCCAGTCCGCCGCCGACAGCATACGGCCAGCGATCGCGTTGCGCGACATCGCAATGCCCTGCGTGATCGGCAGCAGCCGGCCCAACAGTTCCAGCGGACGCGGCAACTGGTCGACCGGCATGACCACGCCGCCAAGAAACATCATCGCATAGCCGATCAGATCGCACCACGACGCGGTTTTCGTATAGCGTACCGTCAGCGACGCCATCACCATCGTCAGCCCGTACAGGCCAGCGAACGTGACGAGCGCGATCGGAATCACGGACCACGAGAAACCGACCGGCGCGCCGATCAGCGCAAACAGCGCGACCAGAAACACGATGTCGATCGCAATGTTCACCACCGACCACGTGAGCGTTTTGACCGTGATCTGCAGCAGCATCGACGCCGGACGCAGCATGAGCTGCGTGAACGTGCCGCTCTGCTTGTCGGACGAAATCGAAACGCTCGACTCGACCACCAGCGTCGACGCCGCGTTCCAGAACAGGAAGCCGACCCAGTACGACGGGTCGGAGCCGAAGTCGGTCGCGAAGACGAACATCGCGACGACGATCGCCGTGACGGCCATCGACGACAGATAGCTGGAAATATAGACGCGCGTTTCGTCCAAATACCGGCGGACTTCCGCCACGTACAGGACAGCGAACGCGCGGAGCGGATTCGGGCGGAGGGACGATGCGGCCGACGGCGCGATGCGCGGAGCGGGACTCGCGACCGGGCGCGTTCCGGATTGCGGGAGGGACGAATGGTTGCTCATGATTGACGCTCTTCTCTATATCCATATGCGCGATATCCATGTGCGCGCGGTGTGCGATCGCCGACGATCCGCAGGGCCGTCCGGCAGACGGCGGGTGGCCGGCGGCAGGCGATGTACGGCGGAAAATCAACGGAACATCAGTTATCGCCGTCTTCATCCGCATCTGACGTCGACTCCTGATCGAAGATGCCCAACAGCACCTGTTCGAGGGATTCCGCATCGTCGCCAGACACGGCGTAATGCCTCATGAACGCGTCAAACGTGTCCGAAAACAGGGTCTGGCCGTGCTCGATCAGCACCACGTCGTCAGCGACATGCTCGATGACCTCCGACTGGTGCGACGTCATCATCACGGCCACGCCGTCGGCCAGCGAGGCACGCACGGCGTTGAGGAAATCGCGTTTGGCGACCACGTCGAGGCCGAGCGTGGACTCGTCGAGCAGCAGCACCTGCGGGCGGGGGAGCAGCGCGGTGACCAGCGCAAGCTTCTGCTGCGTGCCGCGCGACCAGTCGCCCACGCGCTTGTCCATATGCCGGCGCAGATCGAGCATGTCCAGCAGTTCGGCGCAGCGTTCGCGCGTCTCGCGGCGGCCGAACCCGTACAGCGCGCCCTGATAGTCGAGATTGTCCCAGCCCTTCAGGCTCATGTACGCGAGCGAACTGTCCTCCAGCACCGCCGACAGTCTGCGGTACAGGCCGCTGCCGTAGCTCGCGATCGGCCTGCCGTCGAGCGTCACCGCTCCGGAATCGGGCACGAGCAGACCGCACGCCATGCGCAGCAGCGTCGACTTGCCCGCGCCGTTCGGGCCGACCACGGCCGTCACGCGGCCCGGCCTGAGCCGCAGACTCACGTCACGCACCGCCCGCATGTCCCCGAACGATTTGGAAACATGCGAAATCTCAAGCATTGCGGGCTTCTTTTCTCTTGGCTTTGGAATGCACACACACAATACTCTTGAACGGGACCATATGTTGCCGGATACTTTCCAATTTCCGTCGATCACGCATGGAACGAACGCAGCGGTGCCGGCCATGGCAGAATGGTGGGCATGGCTGTGATTCGTGAACAGGATATTGAGAAGGGGCGCCAGGCTTGGGCGCAGTGGGTCGAGGCGGCACGGGCGCAGGCCGCGACGGTCGGGATTGGACGCGGGAACGCAGCCGACTTCGGCGTGAACGGAGCGGACCGCGACACTGCTGCGGGCGGCATGGGCCCCGCACACGGAACGGACGCCGCACACACAACAAACGCAACACAGGACAGCACCGACGTGGGGGAGACGGCGGCTTTGTCGATCAGTCCGGAGCTGCCGCGGCCCGTGTGGGCGATGGCGGTGCGGTACACACTGTTCCTGCTGGAACGCCGCGCTCCCGGCCCGGGCGTGGAAGTGCGCGTCGCACCGTGGGGCGCGATCAAAATCCTCGACGGACCGGCATCCGACCCGCACAATCTCACCCCGCCTGACGTCATCGAACTCGAACCGGACGTCTGGCTGCGGCTCGCGGCAGGTATCACCACATGGGCGCAGGAAAAGAATGCCGGACACATCACCGCCGTCGGCGAACGAGACGATCTGAGCGACCTGCTGCCGCTGTGATCCGGTTCTTCACATTGTTGCGCGAATGACCATCCGGCCAACTTGCATCAGCACCGCACAACCACGGTTCATGCAGCGAGACGAGCGCAACCATCCATCAGCAATGGCGTCAAAACACACCTCGGACGCACAGAGCTTCGCAGCGAAATCAGGTACAACGAAACGACCGTCGCGGATCGTGACAATCATGCCAGCAATCACGCGACGGTCTAAAGCAAGCGCATGAAACGATACCGGCGTTACTTCTTCGGCTTAAGCGCACTCGGCACCGGCATCGGGATCGGCTTGTGCGGCTTCGGAGCGACAGGCTTGGCAGCCGTCACAGGGAACTCGCCGCTGGTCGCCTTCGCGGCGGCCTCGGCGGCCCACTTGGCGTACTCGTCGAGATCGTCGTCGCTCACGGTCGACGCGGACGACGACACACCGGACTGCACGTCCGAATCAGCGTCCGTATCGTGATCATGCGCATACTGCGCTTCGATATCGGCGAACGGATCAGGCGAACCCACGCCCGGCTCCTGCGAGCTCAGCTCCTTCGCGAGCTCGTCGTAATCAGTGTCAGTGGTCAAATACTTGAGCTTCCGGGCAATTTTCTGCTGCTTGGCTTTCTGACGTCCGCGGCCCATGTGACCCCCTGAATAATTACTGTACGTGTTGATTCATCACATAAGAGAGTACCACTTGTTTGCCGCGCCATGCTTGTCGTCTCGGACTTTTACGATAAAAGCGATATTTTTCAGGTGTTTCAACACGCGCGAACACACGCAAAGGCGGGACAACGACAATGACGGATGAGACCCAAGAACAGCAGCTGACTGCGGCCGGCAACGAAATGAGCGCGAGCTTCCTCGCAGCGAAGAAGCGCTCCGACGAAACGCTCGCCAAGCTCGAAGCCAACCCGGGCAAATTCACCATGCTCACCGGCGACCGTCCGACCGGACGTCTGCATCTCGGACACTACTTCGGCTCCATCCGCGAACGCGTCGCCATGCAGGAACGCGGCGTGAACACCAACATCATCATCGCCGACTATCAGGTCATCACCGACCGCGACACCACCGAGCACATCCAGGACAACGTGCTCAACCTCGTGCTCGACTACATGGCCGCAGGCATCGACCCGAAGAAGACCATGATCTTCACGCACTCCGCCGTGCCGGCCGAAAACCAGCTGCTGCTGCCGTTCCTGTCGCTCGTCACCGAGGCCGAGCTGCACCGCAACCCGACCGTCAAGTCCGAAATGGAGGCGTCGGGCCACGCGCTGACCGGCCTGCTGCTCACCTACCCGGTGCATCAGGCGTGCGACATCCTGTTCTGCAAGGCGAACGTCGTGCCGATCGGCAAGGACAACCTGCCGCACGTCGAAATCACGCGCACCATCGCGCGCCGCTTCAACGAGCGTTACGCGAAGAAGCACCCGGTGTTCCCGGAGCCGGCCGCAATCCTGTCGGACGCGCCGGAAATCCCGGGCCTCGACGGACGCAAGATGAGCAAGTCGTACGGCAACTCGATCATGCTCGGCGCCACCGCGGAGGAAACCGCCAAGCTCATCAAGAAGAGCCCGACCGACTCCGAGCGCCGCATCACGTTCGATCCGATCGCCCGCCCGCAGGTGTCCGCGCTGCTGACCACCGCGGGACTCGTGACCGGGCGCGACCCGAAGGAGATCGCCGAGGAGATCGGCGAGGCCGGCGCCGGCGCGCTCAAGGCGTACGTGATCGAATCCGTGAACAACTTCCTCGCGCCGCATCGCGAGCGCCGCGCCGAACTGGCAAAGGACATGGATTACGTGCGCGACGTGCTGCACGACGGCAACGCGCGCGCGAACGCCATCGCCGAGGAAACCCTCGAGCAGGTGCGCGAGGCCATGGGCATGAAGTACTGAAAACCCGGAAGCACTGTTTCTTGTTTGGCATGATGGCCCGATCCCAGGGTGCTGGGGGTCGGGCCATCCCTATTTGGCCGTTGACTTCGTTTTTTGCTGGTATCTGCAATCTGTGAGGCAGTTTTGGCAGGTTGCATGTCTCTATCTGCGATCTGTGAGGCATCCACCGCTGCAACAGGCATGGCAAAACCACAATTCCTACCCTCAATTTCAACGTTTTATCCGTTTGATCTGGGAATCACTGCCTCACAGATCGCAAGTAGAGGCGTGCAGAATCGAAAAACTGCCTCACAGATCGCAGATAGTGGATGCTTGGAATGCGTTTGGCGTTCATCACCATCCATGCATGCGCATCAAACGCATCGATTATGTAGATTGTCGATACATGACAATTTGAACGCATCGCAGCTGCCGCCTCGATCGAACCGCCCCATCGCTCTGGCCTTATACATGGTCCTCCAACCCGCTTTAGGCCGCAGAGGGCGGAACCCGAACATTACGGCCCACAGTGCGAGACACAACGGTCCGCTTCGTGATTTTGTCGGTACATTGGCGACAACCACTGGTTCGTCGCCTTTGCTCATCCGAATCCCTCACCTTTTAATACCGAACAGGGGAATCGTCCAATACGCCGACGAACACCAAGAAGAGACAGGAAGAACATGGGCCTTAACGATTTTTGGATTCTCTTGGCGATGGGCATCTACTTCGCCGCGATGCTCTCGGTCGGATTCGTGTTTTCGAAGCGTTCCAACTCCTCGTCCCAAGAGTATTTCGCCGGCGGCCGCGGCGTGGGCCCGTGGCTCACCGCCCTGTCCGCCGAGGCCTCCGACATGTCCGGCTGGCTGCTCATGGGCCTGCCCGGTCTTGCGTATTTTACCGGCGCGGCCGACCCGATGTGGACCGCGATCGGCCTAGCCGTCGGCACGTACCTCAACTGGAAACTCGTCGCGCGGCGTCTGCGCCGCTACTCGGTGGTGGCCGGCGACGCGATCACCATCCCCGACTTCTTCTCCAAGCGCTTCCATGACCGCGAAAACATCCTCTCCACCATTGCCGCATTCATCATTCTCGTGTTCTTCTGCGTGTATGTCGGCAGCTGCTTCGTGACGGTCGGCAAGCTGTTCGCCACCCTGTTCGGGTTCGACTACCACCTCATGATGATCCTCGGCGCGATGGTCGTGTTCGTGTACACCATCGTCGGCGGATACCTGTCGGTAGTGGTGACCGATTTCATCCAGGGCATGCTCATGTTCTTCGCGCTGGCCGTAGTGTTCGTCGGTTCGGTCGCCTCGGCGGGCGGCATCGGCAACACGGTCGCGTTCCTGCGCGCCATTCCGGGCTTCCTGTCGGGCACCGAGGTCGCGGTGCCGACGCTCAACGACCTCGGCGAGCAGATCATCCGCGACGGTCAGGCCGTGTTCTCCTCGCCGCGCGACTACGGCATCATCACCATCGTGTCGATGATGGCGTGGGGACTTGGCTATTTCGGCATGCCGCAGGTGCTCGTACGATTCCTGTCGATCCGCAGCGTGGAGGAGATCCGCAAGTCGCGCATCATTGCGACCTCGTGGTGTGTGCTCTCGCTGGCGTGCGGCGTGTGCATCGGCTTGGTGGGCCGCGCGATGCTGCCGACTGAATTCCTCACGCAGGCCAGTGCGGAGAACGTGTTCATCGTGATCGCGCAGACGCTGCTGCCGAGCTTCATATGCGGCGTGGTGGTGTCGGGCATTTTCGCCGCGTCGATGAGCTCGTCGTCGTCCTACATGATCATCGGCGCGTCCGCGATGGCGGAGAACCTGTTCCGCGGCGTGGTGCACCGCCGCGCGACCGACCGGCAGGTGATGATGGTGGCTCGCGCCACGCTCGTACTCATGTTTGTGTTCGGCGTGATCGTGGCCTACGACCAGAACTCCTCGATTTTCCAGGTTGTTTCGTACGCGTGGGCCGGTCTCGGCGCCTCGTTCGGCCCGCTTATTCTGTGCTCGTTGTATTGGCGCCGTACGAACCGTCCGGGCGCGATCGCAGGCATGCTGGTGGGGACGGCGACTGTGCTGATCTGGCATGAGTTCGTCAAGCCGCTCGGCGGCGTGTTCGCGATCTACGAGCTGCTGCCTGCGTTCGTGCTGTCGTTGGCAGCGATCGTGGTGGTGTCGCTGGCCACCGCCGCGCCGAGCGACGAGGTGCTCTACGAGTTCGACCACTATCTCGATCCGATCGGCACGATGGACGAGGATGGTCTCATCACCGCCGAGGTGGTGGACGAGCGGTAGTCGGGTTCGTGGCGGCTGGTACTTTGCCGGACCTAATGGGCTCTTCCGATTTTGGTGTGTAAGGGCCGTGCGGTTTCGTTCGGTGTGTGATTGAAAAAGTGAAGGAAACCGCGCGGTTTGGTAACGGGTCTAGCGCGTTTGATGGCCGGGTCTTGCTTGGTTTGGACAGGCTGCGTTTGAATCCCGTCTCGCAAAGGCATGTGGTGTCGGGCTCACGAGTGGGAGTGTGGCTGATCGGCGATGGGTTATGACTACCCTTCAGTCACTTCGTGACAGCTCCCCCGACAAGGGGAGCTAAGAAAAAGGAATACAGCAAGCAGCAATGTAAGCCCGACAGAGTGCTAGCAGGTCGATAGCCGGTCATGCGCGCATCGACTTGCGAATGCGACCGGTGGCCCAATGGAGATCCGGCGGATGGGCGGGGGGACTGAAGGGGCTCTTCGCATTTTGGTGTGTAGGGGTGGTGGTTAGAGGTGGGTTTGGATGGCGTGTTTGAATCCGCCGGTGTGGAGTAGGCTTCTGGTGATGTAGTTGTCGAGGTTGCGGAAGCCGAGGGCGATGCCTCTGAGGGTTTCGAGTCGGCCGTTGATGGCCTCGGTGGGCCCGTTCGCCCCGTGGGGGTGGTCGAAGAACGCGAGGATGTCGCTCATGCGTCGTTTGAGGGTGCGGCCGAGCGTGGCGAGTTCGGGGCATCCTGGTGTCGCGCCTTTGACGGCGAGGGATTCGATGAGTTCGGCCATCATGCCCCGGCCTTTCCCGCGGTCTTCCCGCGCGTAGCAGTCGATGATCTTCTGGTAGGCGCCGTGCGCGAGGGCGAGCGGCTTGTTCGCGGGGTCGGCGAGCAACAGGTCGACCCGGGCTTGTTGCCTGTCGGTTCTCAGGCTGGCGGTTTTCAATAGGATTCGTCTGCCCTTGTAGAGCGGGTCCGTTCTGGTGCCGCGTCGTCCCGTGGCCTCGTGTTGGAGCCGGCAGCGCACGGCGGTGAGCTTGTCACCAGCGAGTTTGACGATGTGGAACGGGTCGAGGATCTCCACGGCGTGGGGCACCTGGCGCGCGGCGGCTTTCTTGTATCCGGCGAACGCGTCCATCGCGATTTCCTTGACTTGGTCACGGAATGATTGCGGGCGTTCCTCCAACCATCGGGCGAACGCCTTCTCGCTTCTGCCTTCGACCATGTCGAGCAGGCGGGCCGGCCGGCCCGTCCTCCTGGGAGTGAGGTCCACGATAACGGTCACGTACCGGCTGCCCGTGCGGGTGTGCCGCCATACGTGCTCGTCCACGCCGATCGATTCCACGCCGTCCAACCGGCGTGGATCGGCGACCAGCACGTCCATGCCTTTCTCCAATACGGCCCGGTTCAACGCACCCCACGAGCAGTGCAGGTCACGGGCGCATGCGAGCACGCTCTTCGATTTGAGCACGACCTCGGCAGCGGCCCACCACACCGCCGCGTCCGTCAAACGTCTGCCCTCGTCGGCTATGCGAGTCAGGTCGTCCGTCCACGAGCACGCGCACGCCACGCACTCATAGCGTCTGACCCGCACCATCAAATGCACGGCGTGCTGGCCGACGGGCGTGTGCGCGAACCGGCGCCGCCACGAGGAACGCACGCGGCCCATAGCACCGCAATCACGGCAGTATCGCACGGTCTCGTCCGCCGGCTCGCAGCCGATCAGCCACACTCCCGCCCGCGAACCTGACACCACGTGCCTCTGCGAGACGGGATTCAACCCCAACCTGTCCAAGCCAAGCAAGACCCGACCATCGAACGCGCTAGACTCAATACCAAGCCGCGCGGTTTCATTCACTTTTTCAATCACACACCGAATCAAACCGCACGGCCCTTACACGCCAAAATGCGAAGAGCCCAATATCGTACGTGTGTCAGGCGATGACGTCGAGGCGGCTTGCGCCGTCGGGCGTGACGCGGCTGACGGCGATGCGCTCGGCGATCTGGTCTTTGAGCCAGTCGACGTGCGAAATGATGCCGATGTCCCTGTTGCGGGAGATGCGGTGCAGCATGTCCACCACATCATTCAGGTATTCGCTGGACAGCGAGCCGAAGCCTTCGTCCACGAACAGCGTGTCCATAGCCACGCCGCCGTTTTCCGCTTGGATGATGTCGGCGAGTGCCAGGGCGAGCGCCAGTGAGACGAAGAACGTTTCTCCGCCGGACAGGGTGACGGGGTTGCGCTCCTGTTCGGTGCGCCGGTCGAACACGGTGATGGCCAGTCCGAGTTTTTTGTTGCGGCCGGCGGATGCGTCCGCATGGTCGTCGAGTCGCAGCTCGTAGATGCCGCCTTGGATGTCGGCCAGCAGTTCGTTCGCCCGGTCGAGCACGTCGCGGAACCGCGCGGTGACGGCGTAGGTGATCAGGGACATTTTTCGCTTGGCCATTGATACGGAGTTCGTTTCGGCGTTCGACAGTGCGGACATGGATTGCAGCGGCTCGAACCGCTCCCTGAGCTTTTGCCACGAGTCGGCATGATTATCAAGGTCGTGCAGCGCGCGCTCCCAGCTGTCGCCGAGCGTGCGGATGCTTCCGTATTCGGTGTTGGCCATGTTCAGCCGGTCGCCGGCCTGTTGCTGTGCGATGCGGAACGTCTCGACGTCGAGCGCGGCGATGGCGTTGCCCAGCGCGGTGAACGTACCGTCGTCGCGGACGGATACCGGTCCGACGGCAGGCGCATCGAGGTCGGAATCGTTTGCATCATGCTCCGCAACGTTTGCATCATGCGTGCGCGTGGTCCGCGTGGCTTGGCTGGTTTCGTCGATTGTGGACGACGGATCGGGCAGCTGCAATGCCGAACGCATGTCGCCGCCCAATCCGGAAACAAGGACGTGCAGCGTGGCGCGGGAACGGTTGAGATTGGCCCGTGCCGTCGTCATCCGATCCTGATACCGGTCGACCCGTTCGCGCAGTTCGGCTGCGACCTCGTCCGTCAAACAGGCCTGCCACGCATCCTCCACGGAGTCGAATCGACTGTCGCGCACCAAATCGGCCAGGATGCGCTCCGTCTCGCTAAGAGCGTGCGTCAGGGCGTCCACTTGGGTCTGTTGCTCGATGCGACGCTTGTCCAGCGCGTCGTATTCGTTGATGCGACGCTGCAGTTGTTCGGCATGTTTGCCCTGTGCTTCGGCTTCGGCAAGCCTGTGCCGCGCCAGTTCGCGATCCTGCTGCACCGAAGCCGTCGTATAGCCTTCGGCACGCCGGCGATCGGCTTCCATGCGCTCGCGGGTGGCGCGCTCGTCCGTTTCGGCGCCAGTCTGCTGTTTTTCCGCGGCCGCCACGGCTTCGATGGCTGCGCTGACCGCTTTTTTGATGCGAGTCAGTTCTTCTCGCTTTTTGCGCACTTCGTCCAGTTCGGCGATTCTCTGTTGCAGTTCGTCGATGCGTTGTTGGGCTTCCTCGGTGGAAAGCGATTCGGCCTGCTGCCGTTCGGATTCTAACGTGCCGTTCGACTGCTGCAGTTGGAGGTACGCGTCTTGGGTGTGCTTGCGGGCGTGCTCGAGCCGTTCCTTGAGCGATTCCAGTTCGCGGCTGCTGTGTTCACCGTCCGGTCTGACGGCGAGTTTCGGATGATGCTCGCTGCCGCACACCGGGCATGCTTCGCCCTCGACCAGACCTTCGGCATACTGCGCCGCACCGGAGTCTCTGATCGACTGTTCCACCAGGTGCACGGTGCGCTCGGCGTCATGTTCTGCTTGCTGGGCTTCGTCGAGCTGCCGCTGTTGCGCGGGGATCAGAACCGTCAGCTGTTCGGCGCGTCGAGCGTGCTGCAGCAGTTCCTCGCCGTGCGCGAGCTGGTCTCGAAGTCCCTGTGCTCCGCCAAGACGCTGATCCGTGTTCTGGATTTCTTCGTCCAGCGATTCTGGCGACGGCATGTGCTCCAGCGCGGTTTGCTGATCCTGTACCTCGGCCTGCGCCTTGGCCAGCATGTTGAGAGCCTGAGCATGACGTTGCCGCGACTGTTCGGCCTCGGCGATGAGACGTTCATGCGCGTCGGCCTGTTCCAGATCCTTGCGCGCGGCTTCCGCGCCGGCAGCGGCTTTGACCGCCTGCTCACGTTCGTCCGCCATCGACTGGCGGGCGGGATAGACGTGAAGCTCGTCCGTCGTGACGCTGAGTTGTCGCTTGTGCTGTTCGAGTTCGTCGAGCTGCTTGGTCCGCTCACGTTGCTGCGCGACGATGGGTTTGGCCTCGTCGCTGCGATCAAGTGATCGCCGGTCGGCTTCGACGCCGTCATGCTGGCTGTTGAGATTCAGCAGCGCATGAAGATCAGACGCTTCCTGATCCGCACGTTCGCGCAGACTCTCGGCGGTTTGGCTGAGCAGCCGCGCATGTTCGGCGGCATGTTCGGCTTCTTCCACCGCGCGTTTGCCGTCCGTTATGCGTTGGGTGAGCATGGTGCTCACCATGCCGGTCGTTCTGCTGATAATGGCGCGAATCTGCTCCGGCGAACGCAGCGGAATGCTGATCGTTCCGGTATCGGTCAGGCCCCACGGCGCATTATCTGAGATCAGGGGAACCGTTTTGTTCGTATCGTGCGTGCCGTCTGCATGGTCGGACGCACCGGCATTATCGGTTGCGTCGATGCTGTCGTTCGTGTCGTTGATGCCATTATTGTCAGAAGATTCGTCGGATGATGTGTTCCCGGCCGGTTGATTGATACTGCCGATCTGACGGGCGACGCTGCGGGCGTGCGTAATACTGGAAACCAGTGCCGTGTCACTGTTCGCGACATCCTTGCGCATGGCATTGCACCGGTCCTTAAGCTCGTCCTGAATCTGCTGGTAGACCTCGGCGCCAAGCAGGTCCTTGACGAGATTGGTGCGATCTTCGGGGTTCATGCGCAGGAAGGCGGAGAACTGGCCCTGCGCCAGCATGATGGTTCTGCCGAACTGCCTGCGATCAAGACCGATGATGCGCGTGATTTCCTCACCCGCCTCCTTTTCCCGGGTGGTGATCTCCGTGCGGTGGTTCGCCTCTTCGACATAGTCGAAATACCGTTGCGGATCGTTGACGGCGGTCTTAGCCAGATCGGCAATACCCGGATCAATGCGCATCAGACTGACCTTGGAGGCATGGTTCGTGAATCCTGTGCCATTGGCCTTTGGCTGTTCGTATGCCGGATAGCGGCGGACCTCATAGTATTCATCGCCGGATTTGAACATCAGATCGACATAGGTTTCCGTACGGTCGTTCATCAGGAACCGGGAGCGGAAGCGCTGCTTGGATTCGCCGTCCTCGCCGTTCGACGTCGCGCCGTACAAGGCAAAGGTGAGACAGTCGAGAATCGTGGTTTTTCCGGCACCGGTCTCACCATCGATCAGAAACATGTGCGAACTGGTCAACGCGGCGAAATCAATCGCAAATTCCCCCTTGTACGGGCCCACTCCCTGAAACTTCATGGCGATCAGCTTCATGTCAACGCTCCTTTGCCGTCGTATCGTCGTTCTTCGCCGTATCGTCGGCGTTTCCGTCTCCCGCATACTCGGCGCGGCTGTTGCGCACGCTTTCCACCGCATGCTCCAGCACGGCACGCTCCTCGTCATTCGGAGTGCGATCAAGCTGGTCGTAGACGAACCGATCAAGTACTTCCATCTCGGAAGTGACCTTACGCAGATCAACGGTTTTCCTTCGACTGCTATCGGCCCGCCGATCGTACACCAGGTTCTTCTCCAGCGCGTGCGGGTACCAATCGTCGATCTTCTGGTATATTCCCTGCGGGAACTCGCTGACATGCACGGTGACGGACACCCAGTCATCACGATGGCGTTGGCGGGTTTTCTCGTCTTGGATTTCCTCAACGCTGCCTTCGACCTGCGCAAACGCCGGCTCATCGGACTCAACGGGCAGCGTATACAGATTCTCAATGCCGCGACTGCTGGCGTCGAACACGACGACGCTTTTTCCATTGCCGGCAACAGGCGGGTTATGGCCCTCGGAGAACGAATAGGCGAGCAACGAACCACTGTACCGGGCTTGAGGCGTCCGATCATATGCAAACACGGAATCCGCCGCGTCCAATACTGGAATCCGCACCTGCTGCGGGCGATGCAAGTGACCGAGCGCCAGATAATCAAGCCCGGAATTGGAGAACAGACCGGCCGGCACGCTGTCCACGCCGCCCACCGTGATCGCGCGCTCCGAATCACTGGACTGCGCGCCGCCGACGAACGCATGCGCCATCAATATGGCGGGCATGTCCGGGCGCGAAACGCGGCGTTCGGCAAGATCGCGAGTGACCAGTTGCAATGCGGCGCGCATCATGCCCTCATGCGAGCGGGGGATGGTCCAGTCGACGCCGCGGGATTCCAATATGCCCTGCAGCTGCGAACGCGCCGCATCGGGATCCAGATACGGCAGCGCATAGACGGCCATCGATTCGTTGCCTCGGTCAATGATTACCGGCTCGGCAATGTCGTCGATGCGACAGCGCATGTGGATGTTCGGTTGCATGAGCGCGGATCCTGCATCGAGACGAACGGCGGAATCGTGATTGCCGGGCGTGATGACGATTTCCAGCGACTCGCCGTCGACCACCGTTCTGCCGAGCCGGACGAACATCTCATTGAACAGCTGCACCGCATCGCCTGACGGCATGGACTGGTCGTACACGTCGCCGGACACGCACAACACCTGCACATGCTCGCGTTCGATCACGCCGATCAGCCATTCCAACGCGTTGCGCTGATACTCGAGCAGGCTCAATCCCTTGAACCTGCGACCGATATGCCAGTCGGATGTGTGCAATACCCGCATGTCCGTCTCCTTGCATGTCTCGTGTGTTCCGCTTCGCGGCGTGCGCTCCGGCCCATTCTAGAATGCGGAAACGGCTTGCGCTCGCTGTACGCGGTTACCGTATATAACCGGACAATCCGCTGGACCTCGCATTACGGCGTGTCGCCGTGCGACGCGGATGACGACGCGCGCCGGTCGATGATTGTCGGCGTGAACGATACGGCGGTGATCCATCACTTGCGCGAGCGCAAAACCGCCACATGATTTTCAGCGTTCTCAACCGCAATTGCAGGTTCCTCCGATGATTCACCTGCCAGAATCCGTAGGCAACGGTAGCCGACCGGCAACCGCATCGGAACACGAAACCATAGCAAGGAGCGCATCATGAGCATCATGCACCACGACACCATGCGTTTGGACTTCGCCGAACCGTGGCTGCTGTCATCCCAACCCTCGTCCAACAGCGCATACGAGCCGCAGTACGACACGCCGGCCGTCCGGGGGAGACGCGCATGATCTGGAAACTGTTCGGCCTGTTCAATCTCTTCGGGAATCTCCGCCGGCCTCGACGCTTCGCGTACGACGACCGATACCGGCATGACGATCCACATCCTCACGGACGCAGCGACTACCTTGGCCCTCGGGACGATCGGGGTCGCTTCGGTGGCCCCGAGCCGCCGTATCACGCAGGGCAAGGGCCAGGGCCTCGCCAATGGTAATACCCGCCGATATTCGGGCGGATATCCGGCGATATTGACAGATCGGAAGAAAGCATGTAATACGAACGCAATGGCAGAAAAGAGGCGCTGATGCGATACTTCACTACCGACACGCATTTCGGGCATCCGCTTGTCACCGTACTGCGCGGATTCACCACGTTCGATCCCGATCGCGCGCAATACGAGCGCGTTCTTGCACAGCAGGGGCGCAAGGCGGCCGAAGACTGGGCGAAGGGCGTCGTATTGGACGATTCGCGGCTCAACTTCCGCAAGGCTGCGGACACCGATGCGCATGACGCGGCGATCGTCGCCAATATCAACAAGGTCGTCGGACCGGACGACGAACTGTGGATTCTCGGCGACATCGGATACCGCACATCCGTGAACCATCTCAAGGACTGCCTGAGGCAGCTTGCTTGCAAACATCTGCACGCGGTCATCGGCAACCACGACGACTGGTGGCTAGACGACAAGCCGGCACGGAACCTGTTCGAAAGCATCGAGCCGAACGATACGGTCGAATTGGGCGGGTTCGACCTACAGCGGCCGGACGTAACCGAAATCGTCAACCTGTCGCATTTCCCGTACCGCGAGGATCTCGCCTACAGCTGGCCCGACGACGTCGCAAAATTCCACGATAAAGCGCTGCCATTCGACGGGCGCAAGCTACTGTACGGTCACACGCATCAGCTGTCGCCGGCCGGCGCGCGCCCGGAAGCGCTCAACGTCGGCCTCGACGCGTGGAACCTGCAACCGGTATCGCACGCGCAGATCATCGACTGGTTTTGCAATCTGCCGGACGATGATGCCGGCGACGATGATCGTCTGCGCTCGCCGCACCTCGGCATGCCATCGTTCCCGGATTCGAATGGCGGCAACGGCATCGCGAACTGATGCGATGGCGGGAATTGAATAAAGTGCGGGCTTGCGAATCGTGCCTGTGAACAATGCCGCAAGCCCGCTTTGATGGGTCAGAATTCTTCAATCCAACGTCGGCGACGCTGGTAGGCGACGGGATCATCCCAATCGCGCATGTCGAAACCATTATTGGTGGCGATTGCTGCTGCATTCAAGGCTTCTCGAACACGATGGTTGGTGCCGTAGTCGGTGGACCAGCTGCGTTCAACCCAACGGCACAGTGTCATGCGCCGTGCGGGAATGTGCACGTTGCCTCGCGCTGCGTATGCGTAGCCGATAACGTCGGGAACGCATCTCGGCGCGTGTCGCTGGAATATGTCGGCGTACTGCATCAAACGGTTGGCGTGTTCCGCTTCGGCTTCCATCACGCGGTACGGTCGGTCCTTCCATGTTCTGGACATTGGTGTGTTTCCTTTCGACTTAGGTGTTTGTTGTCCTAGTCGAAAGGCGCAGTGAATCCCCGTGTGATCATGATGCTCCTTGGCATATCAAAATTGGACCACTATGACTGATCAATCGGTATCGTGCCGCACTTCGGACGATTCTTCGGATCGAGCTCTGAGCTTGTTCATTGCCTTGTTGAACGGACTGAGCCGACGTTGCTTGTCGATGTACATGAGCCGGTCGCTGCGTTCCTCCATGCAGTCGTCGCAGATCAGCGCGGCCACTTGCGTGCCGTCGTCGCAGGGGCCGAAGAACGCGGTGCCGTAATGACCGTATGACGTCATTTCGATGGCGCCGAGGGGAAGGAAGTCATCGTCGGCGTGGCCTTCCTCCGGCAGCTGATCGATTGCGCGGATGCGATGGTCGATGCAGACTTCTGCCGTTATTGTCTTGCCGCAGATCAGGCATCGAAACGTGAATGGTTCTGTGCTGTCGTTGTGCATGGTCGTTCTCCGGTTGAAGATGTTCAGATCGTCAGTGGCCCGCTCAAGTCGCCGGCTTGGGAGAACCACACCAGATTACAACATACGAGATTTGGACACGGCGAAAGCTGTTCAGAATTGCTTGCGTCGCAGTATTTTAAGATAGTTCTTGCGGAAATCCCGTCGGTCTTTGAACATCTTGCGGTCGGTGGCCGTGTCCTCGCCTGCATCGAACTTCAAAGCGGTCAGTTCTACGGTGCACATGAGATCAGCCGCCTGCTCCAATCGGTAGTCTTTAGGTTGAGCATCGCGGTATACGACAGCTTCTTTGGACAGTGCATATCCAATGGATGTCTTCAGTGCGTTGGTGACGATCTGCTGGCCATTGTCGTAGTACACCTTGATCGTCTTGTATGACTGGAACTCGTCGAGATGAGATAGGAAGAAGTCCGCGAGATCTCGTTTGAGTTGCGCCTCGAATCGAGTTTTGCTGTCGTCGAACATGCTCTTGCGATGTGCGAACGTTACGTAACGGAATGGCAGATTTCGAGCGAGCGTAAAGAATGCGAAGAACAGACGTTTGCGATCCGCGAAGTCCATGCCATCGTAATCGTCGTGACCGTTGAACAGTGGTCCGGCGTGGAACGGAACGTCGGGAAGGCCTGAATCAGTTAGATGTCGTTCGTACTTTTCGATATGCTCGGTAATCGGCTGAGACTGTACGTGGAACACCAGCGTAATCAGATAGTATTCGGACAGCTTGCCCCATTCTCCGGATTCGTCCACGAAGACACTTAGCTCGTTCATCTGTCTCCTGACGATATCGTGGAAAGAGATGCCGGGGGAATACCCCCGGCGACTTGGAGCCTCACCCTTACGGGACAAAGCGCATTTATTATGCCAAAACAGATTACGACACGCAAGTTAGAACCATCAGCCCACACTGCGGAAAAACACCGCTCAACCTGCCGAACAAACATTGAAGCAATACACTCACGGCGCACTTAGCCCTTGGGATGGGTGACAGACGTTCCACGTGGCTTGAAGTTTGAGAATTGAATAGTGGTACCGAGTCCCCGAGGGGAGCGTGAGCGTGGCGGCTTGCGTCCGACAAGAGTCGGCGAGGATAAGCAAGCGGCACAATGGTGCTGCGAGTCGGTGCGTAGCGTAATGGCGGCCGCGAGACGGTAGAGCGCACTAGGCGATAGGTATAATCGGATTCACCCTAGAGTAAGGCGGTGAATCCCAATTGTCGCGGATACTAATTTTATGCGTTGCTCGGTCGTAGACTGCGTAATAACGGCACTCTTGATTGGCTGCGAATCCAGTCGGCCGCTTTTGGATCGATGGAACGGGCTATCCAGTCGAGATTGGCGTATTGCTCGTCCAGATAGCGGTTCTCGTCGGCAAAAGCGTCAAGTACGATATGTTCCTGATGCGATAGACGGTTACGCAGGTCGCGCATCATCTTGACGTGGCTCTCGAATATGGCCCGCTTGCGTGGTTGATAGTTCGGCATGCCGCCATTCGCTGGATCTCGCAACGACTTCCACACGGTCTGCTCCAGTCGAGAGGAAAGCAGGAAACACCATGAACCAAGTGACATATCGGCAATTACGCGTCCGGGTGTGACTTGTTTGCCCGCATGCCGTATCTGTTGCTCGATCTCGGTGATCGAGTTTTCAAACCGTCTTGTCCGAGACGAATTAAACCGGAATCTCTCATCATCCTTGTACCAGTCGTCGTGCCCGCAGGCTTTGGCAAGACGAACGGATATGAAGTTTCGCAGTAACACCTCCACATGAGCAATGTCCTCAAGTAGAGCCTTGGAGATTCGTCCGTTCCACACGTATAGATCAATCGCGTCACAATCGGTGGCTTGGGCCGAACGCACATAGGTATCCATACGATCGGCCGAGAACCATCGCTGCATGTCGAGCAGCGTAACAGGTTGACTTTTGAGACTCATGACAGCTATACTATCGGTGAATGCCCCGGAACGTCACTCATGCGAAATATCATGAAACCCCGGGGATTTTTCTTTTTCTGGTTTCTTCCGTCGGCGATTTGTTCGATAGACGAGAGAATACCTTCAAGGAACGGGCCTATAGGAACATAAGCAACACTTTTGTTCCTATAGCCCAAGGAACGGTTATGTATCGTCATCGACGGCGGATCTCTTGGCGAAATGCGTGCAGGGTGATGCTCGGCTGCCTATGTGGAGCGAGTGGCTTCTGATCGTGCCTTAAATTCGCCCATTGCCTTATTGAACGGGCTGAGTCGGCGCTGCTTGTCAATGTACATGAGCCGATCACTGCGTTCCTCCATGCAGTCGTCGCAAATCAGCGCGGCCACCTGCGTACCGTCGTCGCAAGGGTCGAAGAACGCGGTGCCGTAATGACCGTATGACGTCATTTCGATGGCACCGAGGGGAAGTAGATCTCTGTCGTCGTGACCTTCCTCCGGCAGTTGACTGATTTTGCAGATGCGATGGTCGATGCAGACATCTGCCGTTATTGCCTTGCCACAGATCAGGCAGCGAAATTCGAATGGCCCTGTGTCGTTGTGCATAGTCGTTCTCCGGTTGAAGATGTTCAGGTCGTCAATGGCCCGCTCAAGCCGTCGGCTTGGGAGAACCACATCAGATTACAACATCCGCGATTTGGACACGTCGAAGGTTGAACGATATTCTTGACCGTTAGGCAGTGATGCCGCTGAAAATGGCGCTATGACGCCAATCACGATAGGGAGTCCAATTATGGGAGGTTAACCAATGAAATATATGGCACGATACAAAGGAGAAGAGTTTCCGGTGGAGGAGTTCCGTGCATGGCTTGCCGCTGACCCGGCACGGGCGGATATGATATTGAGCGGGTTGCGACTCATGGACGAAGCGGAAGCAGCACGGCGCATGCAGGACCCATCCGCACCCGGCTACTATGCGCGCGCCCGTCATATTGATGTACTTGTGGCGGCGGTCGAACAGGGCATTATTCCGAATGATTGGGTCGTCTGCCACACACCTGAAGAAACGGACGCGTTTATGCGGGATATCCTTGACGGTTCGGATGATGAACAGGACCATCGAGAAAGCGTGTCGGATGTGCTCAGCGAAATGCTGGGATGGGAGCCTGCATACACGCCGGCCGACAAATCGAAAGCAATGAGAGACGCAGAATTCCTGAAACTCAAGAATCTTGGAACGTACTGGACCATCTGCAGACAGATGAAAAAGATGAGGGAGGATGCCGGCGTGAGCTATGACGAAATGGCACGCCGTACCGGGCTGAGTGCGGTCGCGTTCTGGAACGCCGAGCACGATCTCCATCGCACAGGGCTGCTTGATCTATTGCCGGACTATTGTACCGCTCTCGGCAAGACCTTCACCGTCACCATTCATGATGCGGAAGATGGTGTTGATGGTAACAATGCGGGTAAACGAGACTAGCAACAGCGCAAGCAGTGAGTAAACTACGTCTAAGTGTAGCTAAGCACAACAGTGTCGAATGCGCAGAAGCCGACTATTCGATATGCTCTATTTGGCATAAGATTCCATTGCTATGAAGCATGTCGGCCAGTATGGGAACATACTCCGCGCGAGCTATCCGTCTTTGCTGGTCAATGGCGGTGAGAACGGGCCATGTCAGTAGATTGAACTGGCGCTTGAACAATGATTCGGGCAACGATTGGGCCAGCTGGATTATGCTATGGCGTTTATCCTTGGGTTTAATAATTGCCTTTCCACGTATCGGTTTGGACGCGAACTGATGGTAGGGGATGTCTGATAATCGCCCGGTCTTGTTGGCAAATCCCATTCCTGATATGGGATATGTGCTCGATAGGTTGGTCGGATCAGTCATTCCAAGGATGAGCGTTAGCTTTTTGCTAACCGTAACTGTATGCTGCGCCGTGCAACGGTACAATCCGTCATCGGTTTTCACCAGATCATGGACTGCTGTCAGCATGGTCAACACATCGGACAGACCTTTCCTAGAATCGAGGTTGAATCGATACCAGTTGAGCAATCCTGGATACAGGTCTTCAAGATTGCGTAGCCATATCGTACTTTTGCGCATGATGGTCGGCGCGCTTACCCCGTAGGTTCCGCCGTACCCGTCATCTAAACAATATGCCTGTATCCAGAATCGTAAGGCGGAATACGATACGCGGCATGCGAACCGTGTATCGCTTTCGTCGAGCATACGATCGAGACCAAGATCACCGGCCATTGCGTGCAACAGATCACCGGTCATGTCGACCTCGCTCAATACGGGTAAGCAACATCTCGGCTGCTGTGTTGCCATCACTGGAGGTGCTTGCTGGCTTCATCCCAAGATGGGCATAGGTGCGCAACGTCAGATGAGCGGCAGTCCATGATTCGCCCTCTTCGGTTGTGCTGAATTGCGTTGCCAATGCTGCAGGAAGCACCAACGATGCAAGCGTCATGTCGTCTGCGGTTTTCGCGCGTAATCGAGTCAATGCGCCGAGTATGGCTTGTTTGCTGGGGGATGAGAGCTTGCGAGTCTCGCTCGAACGAAGCATCTGATGAGGGGAAACCGGCAGCTTAACATACTGCTCTGTAGGCAGGTAAAACACGTGGTCCCAGATTTCTCCGGCGATGAGGCGCAGATTGCCATATGCGCCGATTGGCAGTATGACGGTCACATCATTTTCCAGCCGAGACAGTGCGAATAGAAGATTCTCATTGATCGTATCAAATGGTCCGTCGAGCACCAGAACGTCGGTATCTTCATCGGTAAGCAGGCAATCCAAAGTGGCGGCGTCATGCCAATCGGCAGGAATACTGATGTGTTTGGCTGGCTTTCCACTACCGGCATATGACAAGGCATTCGCAAGTGGTGCGGCAAACGTGGAATCAACCGCGATCAATCTCGTGACCGACAACACGCGACCGCATACCTTGGCCAACATAATTGGAGCTTGCGAGTTATTCTTCGTGGACATTACTCCAAAGGACTGCAGGTTAGTGGCCGTTGTATGCACAAAATCAGCTTGACATTGTGTCGTCGGAAGCGAAGGATACGCAACCGACTGAATTACTGGGCTGGAGGAGCTGTTGCTACCGGCATCGGTGGGTCTGCTCGCGCCTTGTGCTGAGATTACCGATTGCACTACCGAACGTAAGCCGAGTTTCAGCGCTACATCCTTATCGAGCTGATCCAGCGCTGCTTGGCGCTGCTGCTCAAGTTCCTCGAGCTTCTGCATCTTCTGTTTATTTGCTTGTTCGACCGCTGACTGGGCTGTTTCTAGTTCCTGTTTCAAATGACCGATTTTCTTTTCCAAAGGTTCGACCATATTTTGAAGACGAGTGTAGGACTCGGATCGAGCACGTACGCGATCTTCTAATCGTGATATCTCGTCGTTCTGTTGTTGTATCTGCTGATCAAAATCTTTTTTCTGCCTATCGAGATCCTCTTTGAGTTGTATTTGTCTTTTTTCTCGTTCAAGGTCTAAATCGTGTAATGCTTCTTCGCGACATTCGTCGATGCAGACACGTTTGAAATTAGTGTCATATTCCAGAGTGCTCTTCACGAGTGCAAGCATTTGGTTGTTAGTATTGGCGAATCGTGCGATTGCCTTTCTCAGTTGATGAATCTCCGCGGAGGAAAGACGTGTGTTGAACTCATCTAGACGCTCGGGGGCTTGAAAAGCGTCGTTTATCATAGAAACCAGACGTTGTTGATCTGATTCGCTGATGTGCATGGCGTTTACATACCACTGCATATATTGAACGGCGTATTGTGATAATGGCTTGACGAGTGCTTTTCCTTGAGGCTTCGGCAGGTAAGGTTTGATGTATATGGTGCGTTCTGCATAGTCGAGTGGCAAATATTTGATGTCGTAGCTATTGATCACATATTGTTCTGCTTGAAAAGGTGCGGAACCCTTCAGTCGTATGCGGTTGTTGGAATAGTCGAGGTCGTCGCGATTCAATAGTATGGCGTCAAGCGTGCCTTTCGTGCCTGTATAAGGCATGAGGATTTGCTGCGTCGGCGTTCCGGAATAAGGCCAGCCGTTTATAAGATTGTTGCGTAATTCCTGAATATTGTTTGCAGGGCTGTTAATGACCTCATATAAGTTAGGGACGGCTCCATATGGGTTGGTATACGGATCCAGTAACCACGGTCGTTCGGGATTGTCATAGTTCGGTTTCCATTTGACGAACAGAAAATCCTCACCAGATTCATGGAAGGAATCTAATGTTTCTGGACGGTATAATTTTTGCGGGTCTTCAGGTGTTCGAGTCACCTGATTGTCGGTGTGATATGCCCACGTGTATGAGCCAATTCCGTTTAGATCGTTGCGATAGTCAAGGAGTCGGATCAGACGATCGATATAACCATATTTGTCACGACGTGCGATGCATATAGATGCATGAGTAAATTCGGAATCATTGATCCATACCATTATCGGGTCCTTTCTCTGAGCTGGGCAATGGTGGTGCCGCGGGAGATTGATTGCTGTTGAGGAATGCCCACACGTCGGAATACGATTCCAGCGCCGTGAGTTAGTGGAATTTGGGTTATGTAGTTGTCCGTTGAGGCGGATGAGGACTCCGCATTCGTTGGGAGTGATTTCGCGTTGTCTTCGGAGGAATCGTTTTCGGGAATGGTCTGTGTCCATTCGTCGTAAGGGTGCAGATCGTCCGGGTAGTTTGGTCCCAGATATACCGTGCTCCACGGCATGCGTGGTTTGGGCTTGAAGAACACGCAATACGATTCCGATTCGGATTCTCCTTCGAAACGATTGCCGAATCCGATCAATCCCACGTCTCGTGCATTGGAATCCGCTGATATGAAGTACTTGCGCAAAGCCTTGTCCTGCATTGGCTGACCATTGATCTGATACGGGAACCGGTACATGGGGGAGGAATGCCGGAACAATGGCTCGTCCACACCCCATGAACCTAAGCTCGGTGGCCACATCAATTGGGCGGACCGATCCACGTCGGATAGGCAGTAGCCATATTGGCTCAGCCAGTCATCGATGTCGTTTTTGGTCGGGGAAGAGTCTGTGACGGATACTGCGTATACATGCAGTTTGGCGTCGCCGCTGATGTTTCCGACTTTGTCCATACGGCTAAACAGTGGTCGCGCATCCCGAACTCGATCGTTCCTCGCCACGATGTAATACGTACAATCGGTGCGCAGTGCTGAATGATCAGGCAAACGTCGACCGCCATTGCTGCCAAACGCATCAGAGAAGATCATGACACCTATGCTTTTTGGCGCATGACCGATGTTCAGCTGCCATCGTTGCGGTATTTGGATGCGAGTCTCTGTCTGATACAGAGGATTGGGCAGGGGAATGGTGTTGTGTCGGCTTGTCAACATGCTGCGCAACCCATATGACCGGCCGTCCACAGTGATCGCATCATCTGACGACAATTCGCGAAGCATGAAAGCTAAGCCTCGGCGACGTAATGCAACTTCGACTCGGAATTGTGTGCTGCCCGGCTCTTTCCTGAGGAACATGAGCAGCGGAAGGGACATCTCTTCACGCGAGATGCCGGCGCTCGCATGATATGCCTCGCAGTATCGTGACCATTCGTCGTTCTTGCGGTGCGCGAAATATGGCTCCTTTGTTTTGCGTTTTCCTGGTTTGATGGTCCTCCTCATACGATCGAAGTCGTTCCCCATAGCGCCGGCGGTGACCGGACGAGTACAGAATGGACAGTAGAACCGTACCGATTCGGGGATATCACCATGGAACCGGTCGTTGATCTCCTGTGCGGTAACCTGTACGGCTGAGGCCCTGTTTACCACTTGAACCGCACTATCCATGGGCGCCGCCGATCGATGTATTTATGATGCTCATGGGCTACTCCTTGCCGCGATGCGCGGTGTTGTAGAACTCGTTGAAGAGGGACTCCTGCACGATTTGCATGGCCTCTTGGCTGCTGCTGAGGCGGCGGAAGAGGTCGGCGTTTTCGGATTGCGACTTGAACAGGGCGGTAAGGAACGCGGAATCGAACGGGGTGCGGAAATCAGCGCGGGAATTGTTGCGCGCCTGTTGGCTGAGTTTACCGTCACCTTGCAGCAGCGTCATCAGGCCTTCGAAGAACTTGCGGGCGGGGTCGCTGAAGTCGGTGCCGAACAGCTGGTTGAGCTGGTCGATGATCGAGGACAGGTAGTCTTCATCGTCGCCGCCTTTGCCTACGCCGACGGTGCCGGCGTTGTTCTTGACCGGTTCGCCTCCGGTCAGGCTGATATCGGCTTGGCCCTTGTTCTCGATGCGCAGCTGTGTTACGGCAATTAGACCGTCAATGGATTCCTCGGGCTCGTATTCAGGCGCGATTTCCCGGTTGAGGAACGTGAGGTATGTGTCGAGTTTGAACAATGGTTGGTCGTCAAGCCTAATCATCTGCGTCACGTACGTGTAGGTGTGCAGGAACTTGCCGACGCGCTTGCGGAACTCCTCTTGACCGTCCTCGTCCAGATCGGCGTACCGGTCCTTGGCTGGGCCGAGCAGCCGCAGCACTTCCGGCATGGTGGATTCATCCGGTTTGCCCAGCCACACCCGGCACAGCGCCGCGACCTCTTCCTCGTCGTAGATCTGGAAGGCATCGAGTGCGGTCTTCATGTCGTAGATGACGTTCGGGTCGGTGACGCGATCAAGATCGGTCTGCGTATAGTACGGTTCGAACGCGGCCTGAATCGTTGCGGCATCGTTGGCGAAGTCCAGCACGATCGGTGTCTGCTTGCCGGCGCAGGTACGATTCAACCTCGACAATGTCTGCACTGCGGCTACACCGGTGAGCTTCTTGTCGACATACATGGCGCACAGTTTCGGCTGGTCGAAACCGGTCTGGAACTTGTTCGCCACGATCATGAGATTGAACTGAGACGTATTGAATCGTTCGGCGATCTCGCTAGGTGGGAACCCGTTGAGCGTCTCCTCGGTCACGTCCTCGCCGCCCAGATCGAGCTTGCCGGAGAATGCGACGACCGGCTTCACCCCGGCGTACTCGGTCTTGGCGGCGAGCTTTTGCATGTACCGGAAGTATTCGGCGGCGGCTTTGCGACTGGACGTCACCACCATGCCCTTGCCGTCGCCGTGCAGCAGCGGCATGACATGATCGTGGAAATGGTCGACGATGATCTCGCTGATCTTCGACACGTTGCTCGGGTCGAGCTTCACGAAGTTCATGATTTCCTGCTTCGTGCGGCTCGCCTTGCGTTTGGGGTCTTCGTCGGACTTCTTGACCAGCTGGAAATACGTTTTGAACGTGGTGTAGTTCGTGAGCACGTCGAGGATGAAACCCTCCTCGATGGCCTGCTTCATCGAATACAGGTCGAACGGCTCCGGCTTACCGGTATCGGGGTTGACCGTGCCGAAGGTTTCGAGCGTGCTCGGCTTCGGCGTGGCGGTGAACGCGTAGAACGACAGGTTGGGCTGCACGCCCTGCGCGTTCAGCTCGTTACGTACACGCAGTGCAGCATCGTCCGTGTCTTCGTCCAAGCCGCTGTCATCCCAATCGAGCGCATCGTTGTCAGAAACGTCGGCGAACTCGTCGGCATTAAACCCGGAATGGTCGCCGAGCGCCTGCTTGGTCTTGCGATGCGCCTCACCGCTCTGCGACGAATGTGCTTCGTCGATGATGATCGCGAACGTGCGGCCGGCCGTATCCGTCTGCGTATAGATGTACGGGAACTTCTGGATGGTGGAGATGATGATGCGTGCGCCCGCGTTGACCGCATCGCGCAGCCCCGCTGAATCCTTGGCGATGGCGACCATGCCGCGCGGGTGCGGCATCTTCATGATGGTGCCCTGCAGCTGCTCGTCGAGTATCACGCGGTCGACCAGCACGATCACCGAATTGAAGAACGAATCGCCGCTATCCTGCGTTAGGGATGCAAGATGATAGGCAAGCCATGCGATCGAATACGACTTGCCGGAACCGGCCGAATGTTGGATGAGATAGTTGTGGCCTGGTCCCTGCTCTCGCGTGGCCTTGAGCAGACGGCGCACCACGCGCAGCTGGTGATACCGGGGGAAGATCACCGCCTTCATGGTGGAACGCGCCTGACGGGTGATCTTCTTGCCGTGCTCGTCCTTCTCGCGATAGGTGATCTGCACGAACCGTTCGATGATGTCCAGTAGCGAATCCGGCGTGAGCACCTCCTCCCACAGATACGAGGTACCGAACTTGCCTGGTGCTGCCGGCGGGTTGCCGCCGCCGTCCTTGCCGTTGCCCTGATTGGACGGTACGAACTTGGTGCTCTTGCCTTTGAGCTCTGTGGCCATATACACATCGTCTGCATCGACTGCGAAATGCACGAGCGAGCGCAGATCGGGCTGGAAGACCTGCTCCTTCGGATTACGATCAGTCATGTATTGGCGGATCGCGTTGTTCACAGTTTGCCCGGTCTGATGGTTCTTGAGCTCGATGGTGACCAGCGGGAAACCGTTGACGAGCAGCACCACGTCGATACGGTTGTTGAGGTCGTCCTTCATCGTGCCGTAGTGGAACTCGTCGGTGACTTGGAAACGGTTCGCACGGTAATGCTCCACCGCGGTCTGGTTCAGATCGTTCCTCGGCTTGAAGTAGAGGATCTTGAACTTCGCGCCCGGAGCCATCTCGACCTGATTGCGCAGCGTCCATAGCAGACCCTTGTCTGCGATGACCTGCCCGATGCGCTTGATGACCGCCTGGCTCCACCGCACACCGTACTGGCGTTCGACTTTAGCGACCTCCTTGGGCTGGGTCTCGATCAGAAACTCGATCAAGGTTTGCTCGTCGATGGCCGTTTCGCGATTGAAGTTCTGGTCCATCTGCGACTGTGGCACATACGTATAGTCCTGCTTCTCGAACCCGTCTACCACATGATTCTGGAACGTACGCTCGCTCATGCTGCGAGTCGGCTTCACTGCCATGATGACTCCTTTCCTTCCGTTATTCCTCTACACCGGGAATCTTCACCTTGCCGGTCACACACTCACTAATGAGCGATGACCTATATTCCTTTAACCGGACAAGTAGAGACTGCTTCTGCTGGATGAGGGAGTTGATGTCCGTGAGTTTTCTCTCTAGATGATTGACGATGACGTGCTGCTCATCAACTGAGGGCAGAGGAGTCACCAGCTGATGGATTAAGGGAAGTCCGATTGTTGGGATAGTCGAGCCCATGCTTAAGCGCTGTAGTTCCTGCTGCATGCTTTCAAACACGTAGTACAGGTACTCGTTGTATAAGTTGGGGCCGCAGATGTACGCCATGAAATGCTGTGATACGGCAAGTTCCTTGGATGCTATAGCTGTAAGCCCGATTGATGCATCACGAGAAAGTAATACGGAACCTGCCGGTAACAACTCTGCCGAAGAATGTCTAATTCCGTCCATGTTGGTCATGGTGCAGCTCTCGCTGATGTAGTGCTGTTGCCGTAGCTTAGGTGAATCTGCCAGTGAGACCCAGACGATGTCACCATCACGCCAGTATGCTTCATTCTTTTTGTCGGGTGTGTGTCCACTTTTCCGAGTGGCAAGATTGACGATTTTAGTGACTTGCCAATGTTCTGGGATTTGGCCGATCCAGTCGATGCCGGAGTCCTTCATGGGCACGGTGGGGTCGAGGCCTTTGGTGACGGCTTCGGAGATGACGGACTGGCGATACTCGTTCAGCAGCTCAATCGACCGCTCGATATCTGCTACGGCCGTATCAATCGCCCCTGTCTTCTTATCCAAATAATCAGCAATGAGTTCTTGTTCTTGCGTTGGCGGGTAGGTAAATGGACAGATCATGAATTGATCCATGTCGATGTTGTCCACGGTTGTGGCCGATTTTGTCAACACGAGCAGGAGTTGGTCATTCATTCCGTTGATGAAATAGCGGAAGAATCGTTTGCTGTAAGCATTAAACGTGAAAGCTTTGATGTCTTGGTTGACTGCCATATCACGAGTAATGAACGCCACAGGTATCGTATGTTTTAGAATCCCGGAACGGACAACCATTACGGTCGTACCGGCTGGATACATGTTCGTAGAAGAGCTCTCGACTGCTTCCTCTGAAATATGCTGTGAAGTGTCGTCGATGAATTTCTGTTTGACCTCAGCTGAGGATACCCATGGAATATCGCCATTCCAATAAGCTAAATTATCTTTCGATGGTGTGCCACCTCCACTCGCCGTTGCGAAGGTTTTCACACGGCGAATATTCCACCCAGTCGGAATCTTACCGATCCAATCGATGCTGGAGTCCTTGTATGCGCTGTATCGTTCCATTACAGGCCCACCTTCGTGAGGCTGTCGGCGATGGACGCCTCCAGCGAACGAATGTCATCGAGAATCGCCGCGGACGAACGCAACGGCGTGTACTCGTAGAAGTATCGGGTGAACGGAATCTCGTAACCCACCTTGTCCTTCTTGCGGTCCATCCACGCGTCCGGCGCGTATGGTTTCACCTCGCGTTCGAAGTATTCGTCGATGTCCTGTTTGAGCGGAATATTCTCCGTGTCGCGCAGCGAGGTGTCCGGCTTCAGGTTGCCTTTGCGATCGGTCACGATGTCGCCGTGTTCGTTGCGCAACGGTCGTTCCACGGTCACGGTCGTGTAGCCGAAGTCGTCCACGTCGAAGATCTTCGAGGTCTTCGTCTCCTCGAACGCCTCGTATTCCTTGACGATGGAGCGAATCTGCTCGGCGCTCAGTTCGTTGCGCTTCGAGCCGAGCGACTTGCGCATCTTCGTGAACACGTTGTTCGCGTTGATGAGCTGCACCTTGCCCTTGCGTTCCGCGGGCTTGTTGTTGTTCAGCACCCAGATGTAGGTGGCGATGCCGGTGTTGTAGAAGAAATCGTTCGGCATCGCCACGATAGCCTCCACCAGATCAAGATCATGCAGCAGCCACTTGCGGATGTCGCTTTCGCCTGAGCCGGCCGCGCCGGTGAACAGGGGAGAGCCGTTCATGAACACGGCGATACGGCCACCGCCCAATCCGACCGGCCGCATCTTCGAGACCATGTGCTCGATGAACAACAATTGCCCGTCGCTCACACGTGGCAGGCCTGCGCCGAATCGTCCCTTGAATCCCTCGTTCCTGTACTCGGCCTCCACCTCGCGCTTCGACTTCTTCCAATCCACACCATACGGCGGATTCGAGACCTGATAGCCGAACTGGACATCGGCGAACGCGGGCTCGGTCAGCGTATTGCCGAACGCGACGTGGCCGGCGTCGCCGCCGCGCAGCAGCATGTCCGCCTTGCAGGTGGCGAACGTGGCCGCGTTCAATTCCTGCCCGTAGCAGTACACGTCAGCGTTCGGATAGTATTCGTTCACCCGGTCCTTGAAAATCGACAGCGCGCCGCCCGTACCGGCGCACGGGTCGTACACGTTCACCACCTTGCCGGGCTGCGACAAGTCGGCCGACGCTCCCGCGATCAGCAGGTCGACCGCCAGTTCCACGCCGTCGCGAGGGCTGAAATGCTCACCGGCCGTCTCATTCGACATTTCGGAGAAACGGCGCAACAGGTTCTCGTAGATGCTGCCCATCTCGACATCGCTCACCGTGTCCGGGCCAAGATCGACCGTGCAGAACTTGTCGACGATCTGAAACAGCAGATTGTTCGCATTCAACGAATCGATGCGGGCGAAGAAATCGAACTTCTCGAACACGTCCAGCGCGTCCGACGAGAAGCCGCGCACGTAGTCGCCCAGATTCGCTGCAATGTTGTCCGGGTCTGCGCGCAGTTTGTCCATCGTGTACCGGCTCGTGTTGTAGAACGGCAGACCCGCTACCGTCTTCAACTGGAAATCCGCGATGTCGTCCGTCATACCGGCGGTCATCTCGTCCGCTTCCAGCACCTGCTCCTTCGTGCCGGCCAGCACGCAGTCAAGACGGCGCAGCACCGTGAACGGCAGGATGATGTCGCCGTACTCATGCTGTTTGTAGTCGCCGCGCAGCAGGTCCGCCACCGCCCAGATAAACGCGACAATCGACTGATGATTCATCGTGCTGCTCCATTCTTCATATCCGTGTTCGTGCTCACGGTGCTTGTGTCCGTACTCACATTCGCCATTGAGTCTTCCCCAACCTTACCGATCATCGCCCCATAACGTGCGGCGCTCGCCAACGTGTCGAGCTGTTCACGATACAGATCGGCCTGTCGTCGCAGCGTATCGACCGCGCGTGCGTATTCGACGATCCGATGCTGTTGCGACAGAGGCAACGCGGGTATCTCCAATTGGGCGGGGCGCGCGCCGCGTCTCGGCCAGGGAACTTCCGACAGCTCGTTGTTCCAGGAGGATTCGATCATCAACGCAACATATTGGGGGTCCCATCGTTCGTCGATCAGACGGGCAACACTTACGCTCTTGTGCACGTGGCGTCCGCCGGAGGCATCAATCATAGCGCTGAGATGTCCGCCGCCGGTCAGCAGAATATCGTTGTTGCGGGTGATGATGCCGTCCTCGCCGCTAGCGGAAGGCCCTGATACATTCCCACGGAATCGGTGACTGTGCACATCGTCGACACTGATCACGTCAGCGGGCAATTCGGGCTGTTCATATCGCCCGGACCAGTTGCGTGAGGTCCGCTCAGGTCCCGCATAATCGCCTTGCTTGATCGTCGCGATGTCTCCCAACTTCACGAAGCCGATGTCGGAACAGTCGAAGCCGTTTTCGTCGAATGCGTCGAAGATGCCGAACGCGTCTAGTGCTTGACTGCGTGCATTTACAAGAGTTGCGCGTCGTGATAGGTAGGAGACCTTGATATCGGCGGGATTGGGCGTGTCCCGTCCTAGCCAGTCCGAAGGCAGCAAGGAAACACGACCATTGCCAAGAATCGAGATCGATCGGACCACGCGCACCGCAATTGGTTTGCCGGGGCGTGTTCGATCCTGTACGAACCAATCCAAGGTGTCTTTCATCCATGCTGGAGATTCGTCCTGCGACTGATACCGGTCCCGATCCTCGGCGACGCTGATCATGGTCACGGTGTCGCGAGACCGGTTCGGAGCCGACAGTATCCAGACGAATGTGGGAACCACGGTATTGATGTACATGTTGGACGGCAGGGAGATGATCGCTTCCACGCATCCTGCGGCGATCAACGTGCGACGGATATCCGTATCGGCTCCCGCGGAGGACAAGGAACGTGCCGTCGTCACCACGAAAGCTCGCCCTGATTCCGCCAGATGGGCGATGGCGTCCTGTATCCAGGCCAACGTCGAATCCGTTTTGGAGGGAAGACCGTATCGCCATCGGGGGTCCATGGCATTGAGTTCCCGTCGCATGCCGAATGGCGGTTCCGTGATGACGATATCCGACCGGGTCGCCGGGAACGGATCTTGCGTGAGTGAATCCTGTGCCTTGATCTGGAGAATCGCGTCAGGCAATCCGCTCAGCACGAAACGACGGGCGGCGGTAATGGCGGTGCCGGAATTGATCTCGACGGCATCCATCGTCAACTGGGGAGCGGAACCATTCTGATCCTGCCGTAACGTGCCGAACTGCAGGGCGGCTTCCAGAATGCCGCACGCCGGGTCATACAAGGTGATCGGTTGCCGTTCGGGGTGCTCCTGATCTGCCCAATACGCAGCCGCCAGTCTTGCCAGCAGGCAAGATATGCGGGAGTTCGGATAGCCGAATTCGCCGCTCATACGCCCCTGACTGATGATGTTTCTTTCGAGGAGCATCGATACCAGTCGATTGGTCTCGTCGTCACCGTGCGAGGCGAGACCGTCGGCGAAAATGAGCAGTCTGCGTGTATCTTCTGCACTGAGAGTTTCCAGTCCGCAGGGCTGGGACAGTGCGAAACGCAGTACCGCTACCTGATTTGCATCTGTTTTGATGGCATGGTCCAGTACTGTTTCAACAAGTTGGACGCAACGTCGGGGGAGCGTGGCATCGGTTGCTTGCCGGTCTTTCGCGAGCAGATCTTTCCATGCATCATGCAATCCAAGTCGGCTTGCGGTTTTCCCCAGGCAGACGGACCACAGGAGCAGTGATGCCGTGGTATCGGGGTCGGCCTGGCCTCTCCATTGATCGAAGAATGACCAGACCGACTGCTCGGCGCGCACGTCCTTGAATGCAATGCCGTTTGCGGTCAGCCATGCGACCACGTCGTCGTAGTCGAACAACGGCCGTCCGTCTTTGGAATCGACGGGGTCGGGGAAATGCTTGTTCTCGCGGTTGCGCCAATTCGACACGGCGGATGGTCGCACTCCGGCCATGCGGGCGATGTCCGCCGAAGCGATCCGGTTCTGTTGCAAACTCGCGTCGTTCATGATGGTCCTTTTCTGGAACGTTCATTGTTTACGATTCACGCATGATGTATATGTGAACCGTATTCACAGCATGTATATGACAAGCATATGCGATCCGCGACCGCGTTGTCAAGTTGTGAATACGGTTCACGTGTTTTTGGGGTTTATGAGTCACTTCATATAGATGCATCGCATGATGAACTCGACTGCGCGGTCGGGAAGGAAGCGCTTGAGTTGCATGAGCGCCTTGTACGAGCCGCCGACAGCGACGCGGACCGGGGGATTGCGGCGGGCAAGCGTCGCGGCGATGACCTGAGCGACGGTGTCCGGGCCGGCGCCGGTCTGCTCGTCGTGCGCCATCTGGCCGACCGAACGGCGGCATTCGGCCAGATACGGTGAGTTCGTCGGTTCGGCGGTCACGCGGGCGCCGGTGAATCCGGTGGCGAGATCGCCCGGTTCGATGATCGTGGCAGTGATCCCGTGCCGGCGTCCCTCCAACCGCAACGCCTCCACATACATCTCCAACGCGGCCTTGGTCGACGAATAATGCGACTGGAATGGCAGTCCGATCCGTCCGCCAATCGACCCGACGACGATCACCCGGCCGCGGCGACGATTGCGCGACGCGGTACGCCGCAGCAACGGCAACGTGATCTCATCGACTTGCAGCACACCGAAATAATTCACGTCGAACTGCCTCCGCACCAGCTCCATCGGCGTGCATTCCGCCGAACCGGCGATGCCGAACCCCGCGCAATGCACGATCGCATCCAAACGGGGGAGCGCGCCCACGACCGCGCGAATATCGTCCGGTTTGGTGACGTCCATCTCCTCGGTGATCAGCTCGCCGCCGCACGCTCCATCAACACCGTCGAGCCGCTGCACATGCGCAATCTTCACCGCATCCAATCCGACCGCAACCACACGCCAACCGTGCCGCGCCAGCAACTCCGCCGTCGCCCTGCCGATGCCGCTCGTACCGCCGGTCACCAATGCCACGGCCCGCCCATCATCCTTGATCGCATCCATGCGCACCATTATAGGAATCGCGCAAAGCCGATACGGTGATTATCCGCTTCTCAAGCCCCGTCAATTGTGAGTGCAAGATCGATCGAATGGCATACCATGCTGTTGCGGAACCATTACGAACGATTGGCGGCCAATCATCGCATAATGCGCAGCCGATTCGCCCGCGACCGGAGGTGACCATGAAAACAGGACTGGCCGAATGGCTGAGACGCGAGCGTGATCAGAAGCTGTCCCATGGCTTATACCACAACACGCAGCTCGTGTTCGCCTACAACTCGAACCATATGGAAGGTTCCACGCTCACGCCGGAGCAGACGGCGCAGCTCTACGACACCGGCGAACTGCTGCCGGACAGCGGCAATGACGTCATTCGCGCGGACGACGTGATCGAAACCACGAACCATTTCCGCGCATTCGACTGGATACTCGACCATGTCGACGATCCGGTCGACAAGACTTTCGTCTGTACGCTGCATGCGATCCTCAAGCGCGGCACACGGCAGGAGACCGATCCGAACCGTAACGTCGGCGGCTGGAAAATCCTGCCCAACGTCATCAACGCCATTCAAGGCGTGCATACCGTGCTGCCCGCCGACGTGCCTCAGGCCATGAACCGTGTGTTCGCCGAGTTCGCAGAACTGGACGATGACCCGTATGCCATTGCGCACGCGCACTGGATGTTCGAGACCACGCACCCGTTCTCTGACGGCAATGGCCGCGTCGGGCGGCTCATCCTGTTCAAGGAGCTGATGAGACTGGGCACAGTGCCGCCGCTCATTCGAGATGAAAACCGCGCGTTCTACATTCGTGGATTGTCCAGGTTCCCCGCAGAACCGGGGTACCTTGTGGACACGCTGTTCAGCGAGCGAGACTATTACCAGCAGCTCATCGATATGCTTGCTCCGGACCGAATCGATTGCACCTACGTCGACCAGTGGAAGGATCGCCGGACGGTCGAACGGGAGTGTGCCGAGCATCCGGCGACCAATCCATACGTGAAGGTCCACTGGAATGACACTGATCTGCATAGCCGGGTGCCGTCCGAACGGCTCATTCTCGGTGCCGGTTTCGTCCCATCAGGTGAGGTCAGCTGAGTTGCTAGGTTCTGGATCGCCTGATGCGAGCCGCGTGACCAGCGCGATCCTTGTCGGATTCATAACGTAAGAGTTCACGTGCGGTTCATGTTCGGACTCGTGTGCCGGAGCGGGCGCGCTGGGATAATCGAACCATGATAGAAGCGTTCGAAGGTGAACTTACTGTAATGTGGGCCGAACCGGTAGTGTGGATACCGGCGGTATCGATGACCATCGGCGGGCTGATCACCGTCATCGTATGCGTGGTGCTCCTGCGCAGACGCAGGCGGTTCCGCGATGCGTGCACTGCCACGGTGCCCGGCATCGTCAGCGAAGTGCGGGAGGATTACGACAACGACGGGACTTTGTGGTCGCCGGTGTTCTCCTATACCGTCGACGGGCGCGACCACACCCTCGCATCGGGCACGTGGTCCCGCCCGGCCCGGTTCAAGGAAGGTGACGCCGTAACGGTGCATTATGATCCGTTCCAGCCGGACCATGCGTGGGTGAAGGAGGATCGGGGCGGTACGATCCTGCTGTTCGCATTCCTGGCGGCCGGCTCGTTGAACCTGATTGTTGGTCTCGTCTGGCCGTTCCTGTGGTCGGCATTGCAATGAGGATCGATCAGCTGCTCGGGAAGCCGGAGGCTGAATGGTCCGCTCGCTACGGTTGCGGCGCGGTGACGATGAAGAAATAGTCGCTGCGACCGTAGGAGTGGGCGATGCTGACTCTCGTGGCCTTGGAAACCGACGTTGATGATGCCGATGATGCGGCCGGCGGCGCCGCAGTGGGAGCGTTCGGATGGTTGATCACCAGACCGGTGGCATACGGTTCCGAATGCTCTCGGTGATACGCGTCCATGCCGGCCCGTTCGGCGGGCGTCGGCTCGCCGCCATAGTCGATGACGCCGTCCGCGTGGACGCGCGTGTTGAGATTGCCGTCCTGCACGAGTGCGATCGATCCGTGCGAGGGGAGAAAATCGGCCATGCGGCGGACGACCACGGGACGGGATACGCGCATGCGCCGGGACTTTCCACTCCCGCGTCCCGACTCGAATATGTCCCGGGCCACGATGGCGTTCAGCGGCTCCCCGGCCATGAGGGCGGTCACGTAATCGTCCGGCAGCAGCGACAGTGAGGCGAACCGATTGCACGCCGACTCCTCGAACCGCTTGTTGTAGTTTGCGGACGAAATAACGAACAGCTGATCGGCCAGCACATCATCGGTCTGCTGCAGGTAATGGCCGAGTTCGTGCAGCAGCGTGAAATTACGGCGTGCGGTATATTCGCGTCCCTCGTTAAACTGCACGCGAATGACATTGCGCTCGCCGGCCTGCATCGCCGGACTAAACAGGCCGAGCAGATCGTTCTGATCGTCGATCGTCGCGGTGCTGGAGCTATTCAGACTGGTGTGGGCAAGCGCATGCACGTATCCGATCGTCACGTCGTCGGACCAATGGTTGACGATCTGGCCTGGGTCGGTGCGGCAATCCTGCGCGAATTCGGAATGTCGCGACGTCGCCAAGGCGAGCATGGCCCGTGCCTGCTTGTCCACGGCCAGACGGTAGTCAGCGTCGCCGGGGGAGCGGTGGATCCCGTGCGCGTCCGGCGACTCTGATGGGGAATGATTCGGGAATTGCTGGCCGGCGGTCATCGCACGTCATCCTGTCTCTGCTGCCGGCCGAGAATGATACTGCTGGCCTGTTCGAATGCGCCTTCCATGGCGTCACGTCCATGCCCGGACGTACGCGCGGCCAGTGCGAACTGCGCCTGATGAGCAAGCCTGACACGAGGATCGGTGTCCGCAAAGCCCGAGGCGTCGCCCATGCCGGCGAGCGCTTCGGCTGCCGCCCGCCAGCGTGGCTGTTCGGCCATGATCAGATAGTCGTCGCCGATGATCTCGTCGCGATGCGGCGCGTCGGGGAATCCCGCGTCGGCCATGGCCTGCCGCTGTTCGTCGTCCAGATGCCATCCGCCGCGGCTGAGCGCAATCCGTTGCTGTGGGGTCAGATGCAGCACGGTCTTCAGCGCATCGTTGTAGGCGGCCAGTGCGTCGCTGGTGCTGTATCGCAGCGTTTCCTCGCCGTGCAATGCGGGCAGCTGCGCGCATATGGCGTGCCAGCGGTCCAGCTTGCGTCGCATGGCGAGAAACCGCCGTTCGGATGAAACGGTCGGCTCCGCGACCGGCTGCGTCCGCCGCACGCCGACCCGCGCATTGGCACGGTTGCCTGTTACCGCGCGGAACACGGCGTCGTCGAAGGCGTCCAACGGCTTGTACAGCAGACGCACCGGAATTTCCGTGGCCAGATCCGGCCACGCGATCATGGGCAGTCCCATCGGCGTGCGGTCAACGGACAACGCGCCTTCGGTGCGTTCTGCAACGTTGCTGCTCATGGGCACGATCGTCACGGTACGTTCGTCGTTGCCGACGGTCAGCACCAACACGTATTGCGATTCGCGCGCTCCCTGAGCGCCGGCGTCCTTCGCGAGCCAAAGCTGTTTGGCTGCGACCGGTTCGGCCAGCCGCGCCGCGATGTACTCAGGGGATTCCATGCGAATGACCTGCTCCGGAATTGCGGACGGTGCCAGCATGAATTTCGGATTCGCCATATCCGGATTGCGTTGTGCGCTGTTCATCACCATTCACCTCCAAAGGCGTCTGCGTGGTTCAGTTCGTCGTTGTAATCGTCGTAAAGATCATATTCGTCGCCTCCGTATGGGTTGCCGCGAACCGTGCCGTTATGGTCCGCGTTCGCCGCGGCCATGCGCTCCAGATCGATGTCGACCTGCACGATGGCGGCGAAATCCTCGACGATAGCAGGATGACAGGCCACGAACAGCCGTGTGAGCATATTGGCCTCGACGGCGCCGTTGGCGGCCTTCAACACGTCGTACAGCATGGCCGTCACCTGTTTGCGCGGGTATTTCGGCCGCCGTATGCGCCGGCCCTCGCGAAAGTCGGCGAGCGCCTGATCCGTCGGCCACGTGATGCGATGCTGATGCCGGCCGGCCACTGGCCACAGCAGATCCTCCGTCGCGTTGGAACGAACGTCGGGACACTCCCGCAGTCTCCACAGCGAAGACGATTTCGCATTGACGAAACGCCCCGCCTCGTCGGTTTCCATATCGTGCTCAAGCACGCGTCGGGTACGGCCGAATTCGGTCTGGTCGAACAGGTCGGCCAGCCAGTGCGCGACCTCTCCTGCGAGGCAGCGTTCGAATTCGTCGTCCGTTTCGCACGCCTGCAGCAGTCGTATCAGATCGGGATTGAGCCGGGCGCTCCCCGCGTCGTATGCCAAGGATTCCATCGGTTCTTCGGCGGGATCTCGATAGATGAACTTCATAGCCCACGCGTCCTCGTCGCCGCCGAACTTCGCCATGATGGCCGGATACCGCGTCAGCCGTTGAGCCACCGCCGCAACCACCAGACCGTAGACCCGCGCAAGGTTCCGCTTGCCGAACACGTCCTCGCTGTAGCTTGATCCCATAGCGTCCCTTCCACGAGCCGATGCCACACCAAGTCTACCCGCCGGTCCTTGTCCGACGACACGACGACGGCACGCCGCCGCAGCCGTGTCCGCAATCCGAGCATATGCCATGTCGCTCCTTCCGCCGCAGCGCATCGTCTACCGTGCTTCCGTCACCCTCTCTAACCGGACAATCCGGAAAACGGCGTGGATCGAGCTGCGCTGCAGGACTCGGGCACGCCGAAACGAGACAAACAAGCGTGGCGGCATTCCGACGCTATACAATCGCAATGCCGTACAACGGCGACTCCGAACCAAGGGGGACGGCATGACCGACAAGGACAATGACGACTACGATCTGCTCGGCCTGGTCAAAACGGCCGCGACGGATGCCGCAGCGGGAGAGAACGGGGATTCGTTCATCATCCTCACGCCCGCCAGACTGCGCACGTATGCGGAACGCACGACGCTGGAGTATCTGCGGAAACATCCAATCGGACGGCCGGGAATCACGGTAAGCGTGCACTCGTTCGCCAGTCTGGTGCGCTCCGTGATCGGTAACCGTGACGCCGGCAAATACGCGAAACCGGTGCTCGGCATGTTCACGCTGCGCGAATTCCTCGCCTCGCTCATGCGCCGCGACCCGGCCACGTTCCGCAAAGCCGGAGACACGTTCGGCTCCGCCAACCAGTTCGCCAACCAGATAGCGGAACTGCGCAACGCCGGAATCACCGCAGACGACATGAGTCGGGCCGCCGAAGCCGATCCCGAGTCCGGCCTGCTTGAAGACGAACGCATGAAAGCCCTCGCCGTCCTGCTACGTGCCACGGAACAACGGTTCGGCGCGACGCACGTCATGCAAGGAGGCAACGCGGCCGCGGCGATCCCGTGGATCCGCGACCAAGGCGACCGGCTGCACGTCTACCTGTACGGATTCGAAAAACTCTCCGCCGCCGAGGCTCTCGCGGTGTGCGAACTGCAATCGCATGCGCGCGTCACGGTGCAGGATGCAGCCGACTGCCGGCCGGACATCGTCGCCGCGCTGTTCGCCGGACAGATCGAAGCGGACTGCGCAACCGGACATGTCGGACGCCACGCCGCCGCGCCCGCATACACGCTGCTGCCCGAACAGTCGACGATCGAACCGGCCGAACGCGTGACCGCGCTGTCAGCGGCCGACGAAATCGCGGAAGTCCGCGCGGCGGCACGACTTATCCGCACGCTGCACGATCACGGCGACGCCGACGGCGTTCCGGTCGCCTACGATCGCATCCTGGTGACCGCACGCAATCTGGAACCGTATCGCGCTCTGCTGGACGCCGAATTCACCTACCGGAGCATTCCCATCAATGCCTCACCGGCCGCGACCATGGCCGACGGCGCGTTCGCCGACCTACTGCTCGGTCTGCTCGACGAGCGACTGTACAACAAGATCCCCGATACGACCGCCGTGATGCGCGTGTTCCGCACAAGACTGCTGCGTGACCCCGGCAAACGGTGGCGGATCGGCACACGAAGCCTCGACCTGCTCGAACGCCGACTGAGATCCGAAGACCCGGCGGTCGTATGGGCCGACAAGGACAGTGCGAGCACCGGCGCCGTCGTCACGGCCATTCGAACGGTCATCGATGAGGCACGAACCGTTTTCCTGCCGCCATCCGAAACGGGAGACGAGGGCGTCACGGTGCGCGAGGCGCTCGCCGGCATGGTGCGTTTCCTGACCGGCCACGGCGTCAACCTGTCGTGGAAGTTCATCCTCGACGACGAGGCCACGGACCAGGAACGCGACGACGAAGCCGCAATGGAACAGCGGTTCGCGCGCACGCGCGAAGCATGGGGCGTGGTCATGCGCTCCTTCGACGAACTCGCGGACGTGCTCGGCGACGAACCATTCGCCGACATGCGCCCCACGTTCGCGCACGGCATCGAGGCGCTGCTCGCCGCACAGCCTTCCGGCGCGACCACCAAATCGGCCGATGCGGTGGACGTGGTCGCCTTTCCGACCGCCATGCGGCCATACGACCAGGTGATCATGCTCGGCTGCACGGAATCGTCGCTGCCGGCGGTTCCGCACGAATCCGGACTGCTGAACGACACGGAACGCCTACGTCTCGCCGACTCGCTGGACGCCGACGGCAAGACGGCGCAGGCGGCGTCGCTGCGCACGTTGTCCGTGCACGGCAAAGCACGGCGCGAAATCCTCGCATTCAACCGCGTGCTGCATTATGCAAGCAGACTGACGATGCTGTGCCCGCGCAACGCCGGCGGAACGTCGTGCGCGCTCTCACCGTTTGCCGTGCGCCTACTGCCGCAACTGCCCGACGACAAATGGAACACCGCTCATCCCGGCGACCACCGCCTGCGAGGGCAGACCATGGACGACCTGCCGTCCGCCGAAATGTTCGTCGCAGCGACTGCGGGCAACGGCACGGCAACGGAACGCGGGATCGTGCACGACGTCACGACGAAACCGGCGTCGCGCGAACCGCTCGACCCTGCCGTCGCACTGGCGCTGTTCACCAAACCGGAGACCAAGGGCGAGCGGGGTGAACACGCTGCCGACGTCCCGTATGCGTCGGACGTTCCGGCGCAACCGGCCACGCGCGTATTTAAAACGTCGATCTCCGCAGCCGAACGGTACTACGCAAACCCGTTTGACACGTTCATGGACAAGGGCCTCCACGTCAAGACGCTCAAACCGTTCGCCCTGGACGCGGCGGTCGAAGGATCGTTCTATCACACCGTGCTCGAACGAACCGTCGACGTGCTCATCGCCGCCGCGCAGAACCCGGACGTCTTGCCCGACGAATACCGCGACGCCGACGGTGCGACGCTGAACGCGCACGAACTGGTCGACCTGTTCGCTGATCCGAACCGTCACCCCGCGCCGATGCCCGAATACGGGCTTGACGGGCGGAGCCTGATCGACGAGGAACCACGGTTCGCGATATTCCTGTCCGGCAACCGCATGAACGCCGTGCGCCGGCAACTGGTCCAACGCCTGCACGCCTTCGTCGACCGCCTGCACGCGACCCGGAACATCTGGAAAAAACACCTGCTCACGCCGGCTGTGGACGAGGAACACGCCTCGAACACGACCGACCGGCCTCTGTCCGCAGAACAGCAGTTCGGCGACATCAACGGCATCAAAGGTGACTGGGAACCGATCACCCATCGGCTCGTCGGCCGCAACGGCGACGATTCGATCGCGGTCCGCCTGGACGTGCGCGGCAAAGTGGACCGCATCGACGAAGTTGCGCGCGGCAACGACAAAGCCGCGTTCATCATCGACTACAAGTCCTCAGGAACCAACTACACGCTGTTCGCCGACAACGACGGCGCAAAGGTCTATTACGGACATGAACTGCAGCTGCTCACCTACGCGTACGCGGCGCTGCGCAACCTCGGGAAAAGCCACCCGGACCTGCGCGTGGCCGGCGTTGCGTTCTTGCCGGTCAAGGCAAGCAAAACCGGTGTAGCCTCCGACATCAAAACGGGGACGCTGAAAATCCAGACAACGGCGTCCGACGCCGCGACGCCGAATGCGGCCGGCCTGCCCGCACTGTTCTCCGACGCGGACGGCGCGCTTGCAGGCATTGAATACGACAATCCGCAGCCTGCGCTGACCATCGACGACATGGGACTGATCGTGCAGCCATGGTTCAGAAAAACCGACAAAAACGGCAAAGGAACGAAATCCCTGCCGGTCGCATCCACGGAACCGGAAACGTTTTCCGCGCTGCTCGGCTACGTGCAGGACATGATCGTCCAAGCATGCCAGAACCTGCTCGACGGACACGTCGCGCCGGCACCGTACAGGAACGTCAAAGACGGGAAAAACGGCGCGCAGTACAGCGATTTCGCAGACGCCATGGCGTTAGACCTCATCGACGGCCGCGTCTGGCACTACGAGCGGCCGATGCTCCTGCCGGACTTCTTCGACAAGGTCGAAAACGGGAAAGCCATGGACCGGCTTGAGACGTTGACGACCGTTGCCTCGCAGGACGGCACGAACGGAGACAGCGCGATCGCCATCAACGCGCACGACGATCCTGGCACCGGCATTCCCGGATACGACATTCCGGAACACGACAACATGAACGAAAAGGGGCAGGTATGACGAACGACAACCGGTACTTCATCAACGCGTCCGCCGGCACCGGCAAAACCACGCGTCTGCTGCAGGACGTGATGATCGACCTGCTCGAACGCAGCAGAACAGACGAGCACGCGTCCATCCGCAACTCGCTGATCATCACGTTCACGGTCGCCGCCGCCGCGGAACTGCGCTCCAAACTCGGACGCAACCTCGCGTTCGCCGTACGCTACGCGCGCGCTCACGAACGCATGATCGCCGGAGGCCAATCGCGCGACGCCGCAGCCGAGCACGACACCGACTTCCTGATCGGCGGAGACGACGGCGAACTGGCCACGGTCATACGAGCCAGCCGCGAATCGGCCGCGTTCGCCGCCCGTGTCTTCTCCAAGGCGCAGGACGAACTGCCGGCAACGCAGATCAGCAGCATCGACGCACTCAACAAGTACATCGTCGACCGCAACGCCGACGAACTCGGCATCGACCCGGGATACCGCATCATCGCCGACGCGGCCATGGCCGCGCAGCTGCGAGACAAGGTGCTCGACGAACTGTTCGAACAATGGTACGCCCCGGACTGGCGCAGCGATCCGGCCAACATCGGCGGCACGACGGTCACCGTCCGCAACGCCGACTTCATCGACCTGCTCGACAACCTCAACGGTCCCGCCTCCGACGGCGACCTCGGCCGTGAAATACTCGGCCTGTACGACCGCGCGCAATCCAAGCCGAACGGCATTGCCTGGCTGGACTCGCTGTCCGAACCATACCGCGTCCGATTCGCTCATGCGCGTCCACTGCGCGGAGCCAGCTGGATGGTCGACTACGTATTCGACGAATGGCGCGACGGTCTGGCGCCACTGCGGCGAAAGGCGGCGGACCAGCTGCGCGAACTCGGCGCAGCATTCGGCGACACGCGCGACGGTGAACGGCTCATCGCAGACAGCCGCGTATTCTCCGCATTGTTCGCCGCGCTCGACGCCATATCAGAGACGTACAGCCAAGGCGGCTGGGACGACGTGTGCGCCGCGCTTGACGGCCCGTATGCGGCGGTCGGCCAATACAACCTTACGGCCCAAGGACTGCCGAGCAAACAACTGGTCGCCTCCAAATTCGCCGCCGTATCCGATCTGTTCCCCGAAGCCACACCCGGCACGGACGCCAACCTCCAAGCCGTGGCCTTGGTCAAAACGGTGCGCGGATACGCCGACAGGCTGCGCTCCGCCAAAACGGCCGATATCACTCCCATGTTCGCATACTCGGCCGAACAGACGGACGCGCTCGACGCGGTCGCCCGCCGTCGCATCGACACGCTGGTCGTGCTTGTCCGACTTTTCGCCGCACGGTACGACGAAGAAAAACGGAAGTCATCGCTCGCCGAATTCGCCGACGTCACGCACCTGGCCGACCGCGCGCTGCACAATCCGGCCGTGCGCTCGCGTCTGCGCGACCAGTGGACCTACCTGTATGTCGACGAATGCCAGGACAACAACGCGATCCAAAACGAAATCATCGACCTGCTTTCCGATCCCATCGACGGCAAGCCCGACGCCAAAGTGACCATGGTCGGCGATGTCAAGCAGAGCATCTACGCGTTCCGCTACGCCCAACCCGACGAATTCCGCCGCAAAAGCGACGAGGTGCTCGAACGCGACGCCGCTCTAGGGCGTGACGGCAACGAACGGCACTACCGCGTGCTGGAGGAAAACCACCGCTCCGTTCCGGAAATCCTCATCTTCGTCAACACCGTGTTCGACCGGCTCATGCGCCGCGGCATGGGCGGCGTCGACTACGTGCGGACGGTGGACGACGGAACGCGCGAATCGAACGAACGGTTCGTCATCGCCGCGCCGCAAGCCGATGAGAACGGCCGGCCGAAACGCTACGACGACGGCGCGGTGGAACTGCTCATCCGCACCAAAATGAAATCCGACGGCGAAGAAAACCGGACGCCGCTCAACGACGGCGACATCCCGCGAGGCAGTGCGGACCAACAGCAGATCGACATGATTGTACGCCGCATCCGTGCGCTGCACGACGAGCCCCGGCCCGGGCATGATCGCGGATACGACTACGGCGACATCGCCATACTGGCGCGCAGCACGAAAACGTTCCCGGAACTGTACGATGCACTGAGCGCCGCAGGCATTCCGGCGGACGTGACCGGCGTGGGCGCCTACTATCAGAGCCCGGAAGTCCTGATCGCGCTGGATTGGCTGAAAGTGATCGACAATGCGCTGCTCGACGTTCCGATGGTCGCGTTGCTGCGCGCGTTCGGATTTTCAGATCGCATGCTCGCGGAACTGCGGCTGCTCGACCCGGCCGCCAGTGCCGCGGATGGCGGGGAGTCGGACGATGGCACAGACGGCGGCGCGACTGCCGGAGGCAAGAGACGCGGCCTCATGCGTTTCTACGATCTGCTGCGCAAAACCGCGGACGGGACGTTCAAGGCGAGTCCGGAACTGGTCGCCGACTGCGGGCGGTTCCTCGAACGCCTTGCCGACTTCGACGCCTTCGCCCAGTGCCATCCGATCGACGAACTGCTCTGGCGCATCTACACGGAAACCGGATGGTACGACTATTGCGGCGCGTTGCCGGACGGTGTGCAGCGGCAGGGCAACCTTGCCAGGCTGTGCGAGAAGGCTCGCACGTTCGAATCCACGGGGGAGCGGGGCATTCGGCCGTTCCTGGACGCGGTCGAACAATGGGAGAGGTCCAAGGACCGTCAGGTGAACGAAGAGGCGTCCACGCTTTCCACCAAGGATGCCGTGCACGTGATGACGATCCACAAGGCCAAGGGGCTGCAGTGGAAGGTCGTCATCCTGCTGGGAGCGCAGTCGAACCCGATCAGCGAGCAGAACCGCGCCGTGTTTGAAACCATTCAGGCGCCGGATGGCGATCGTGGCATCGCCGCATGCAATCTGCGCGACGAACGGCATCAGACGCGCGTCGGCACGTTTCAACGTGACGTGCTGGTACGTGAGGCTCGCCGTCGCGGCATCGACGAACAGCTGCGACTGCTATACGTGGCGCTCACCCGCCCGCAGGAGAAGCTCATCATCGCCGGCACCTGGACGAGGCCGCTCGGCGATGACAGCCAGTTGTCTGCGAATCTGAGCGACTATTGCAAGGATGCCTACTGTACGGCGGATGGTGCGGTTGACCCGGATTATCTGTCCCGCAACTATCAAGTCACTTCTCCTCTGGGCACGTACTTGAGCTGGATCATCAGCTCGCTGTGGGCGGCGGACCGGACCGTCGACCCGGACAACGCGGCCAACACGTTCGCGCCCATGGCGAACGACGGCGCGAATGAGTCGGACGGTTCGACGGAGCCGGTGCCGGCGTCCGGCACGGAACTTGGACTCGGAGAGATCATTCCAGCGGAACAGGATGACGGACAGGCGTCATGGCCGATACCATTGCCGGCAGGCATGATGGACGACACCGTCGCCGTGGCCTCGGTTCCCGGCCGTGCGTTCACCATGCACGCAGATTATGCGGATATCGAGGCACAGCCGATGATCGACGAGCAAGCGGACGGGTTCGACGCCATGACGAAACGACCCTCCACGGACGGGTTCCTGCCACTCGACCAACGTCGTCCGGCCCGCAAACCGGCCACGATCAACGCCTCGGGATTGCGCCGCTGGCTCGACAGCCTTCCATCCGACAGCCATGATCCGAGCGACGACGCCGACATGCCGTCCGACCCGGACTCCGATCCGACGGCCGACAGCGACGAAACCACGCAAACAGCCGGCACCGCGGCGAATATGGACGATGCGTCGGCGCGCCAACTGGCGTTCTCCGCGTACCCCCTGCCCGACTTCATGACAGACAACGCACACGGTCCGTCCCCCACGGAACTTGGCGTGGCCGTACACAACGCGCTCGAACTGTTCGACTGGAACACTCCCGCCGACGGCGACGCCTGCACGACGGAACTACACGGCGTGATCGACCGACTGGCCGATCAGGAGATCATTTCACGCGCCGCCGCGAAACGCATCCATGAAGGCCGACTGTTCGACGGCATGATATGGCTCGTTTCCGGCGACGAAAACGCCGACCCGTCCGAACCTGGCAACGGCGTGTTCGCGCACGGGGGCATACGCGGACATCGTGCGCGGCTGAAGCGCGAGGAGCCGTTCTCGCTGCTGGTCTCGGCTGGAGAACTGCGCGATTTGGTCGCGAACAGACCTGCCGATATCAGCGGCGTGGATGTCGAGTCCGCGGGGGAGCGGATCGTCGTGCGCGGCGTGATTGACGGCTACTACGTTGACGACGAAGCCAAGCGGATTGTGCTGTTCGACTACAAAACCGACGCCGTGCGCGACAGCGAACGCGCCGATGGCGAGGCTGGACTGGAACGGTGGAAGCGTCGGTTGCGCGACGACTACTACGGCCAGCAGGCGCTGTACGCCGAGGCGTTGCGGCGGCTGTACCCGGGATATTCGGTTGCGGAGCGCTGGCTGATCGGCCTTGCTGGGCAGCGGTTGATCGACGTGTCCGATGATGGTTCGGACGATCTCGCCGGTCCCGTATCGGGTCTCGGCGAGCCCGATGCTGCGTCGGACGGGGACACGACTGCGCGTGACCACGACACGCCGGATATAGATTGTCCGGTTATGAAGGGTGTCCTGGAAACGCCGGGACGCGACGGGCTAGGCATCCGGACGGACGCCGGAAAGCCCGATACGCAGGCCAGCATCTTGGAAAGGATCAGCGACATGGCAACCATGAACGACAATAACGACATCACCGGCAACGACGAGGCACAGGACGGCGTGATGATCCGCTTCGACAGCCCCGCCCGTCAGACGGTCGGCGGCATCACGAAAATCACTGGACTGGTGCGTGCCAAGTACCTCATCGGCATCATCGACAACCTCAACCTGCAAGCCAACCCGCGCAACGCGAAAACCGGACAGGTGACCAGCGCCATCCAGGACTCCATCGAGCATGATCCGATGCTGTTCCCGTTCAAGACCAAGGGTCTGCTGCTTGCAGCAAGCACCTACAAGGAATTGGAGCGAAACCGGTTCCTGCTCACCTTTGACGAACCGGACGTGGAGGGCATTCTCGACGGCGGTCACAATACGCTGGCCATTGGTCTGCTCATCCTTCGTCACGCTATGGAACATGCAGGCTTGAAGATGCCGCGCGGTGCAAAGACGTGGGCGGACTTCAAGCAACTGTGGTGGGACAACCGTTCCCTGGTTTCCGACTATCAGAAGGCTGCCAAGCAGGATCCGGCAGTGTTCAACGATCCGAACAGCCCGAACGGCGAACTGTCGTTCTACGTGCCGGTCGAGCTGCTGGTGCCCGCCGACCCGGACGACGAATTGTGCGTGGGTGACTTCCGCACCAACCTGCTGGAGATCTGCGAGGCCCGCAACAACAACGTGGAGCTGACCGCCGGCACCAAAGCCAATCAGAAAGGCTATTTCGACGATTTGGCCAAGTTGCTGGTGGAGGAGAACCTGCCGGTGGCCCAGCGCGTCGAATGGAAATCCAATGACGGCGGCGAAGTCAAGGTGCAGGACATCATCGCCCTGTCCTGGATCGTGCTCCGCCTGCTGACCCCGGTCACGGACCCTGACGGCAAGACCGTCGAGACTCCGGCACCCACCAAACTGTACAGCGGCAAGGGTGGATGTCTTGACCTATTCGTGCGGTTTATGAGCTCGCCGGAAGTCACCGCGTCCTCGTCCGGGGACTATCGCGCGGAAATCCGCAACGTGCGCGTGCATAAGGCCCTTGCCCTCGCCGTGCAGCTGCCGGCCCTCTACGATGTCATCTACGAGCGATTCCCGAAGCTGTACAACGAGGCCAACGGCAAGTACGGCCGCATCGCCGCGGTGAAGAACCTGAACAAGCCCACCAAGTCCGGCCTAGCCAAGACCACGCCGTTTGCCGGCAACACGGTCGACATTGCCAGTCCTGAAGGGTTCATCATGCCGCTCGTGTACGGGCTCACCGCACTGGTGAACCCGGACACCGTGGAATGGCGTGTGGATCCGAACGAATTCCTTGACCAATGGTTGCCGAAGATCGTGAAGAACTACGTGCAGGTGTTCTCCGCATGCAACTATGACCCTCAGAAAGTGGGCAAGGAGCCGCTGAGCTACACCACCGCGGAGACTGCGTACCGTATGGCGCTTGTGGGCATGCTGTCCTGATCTGCGTGGTGCGGTTCCCGCCGTCAGGTTCGGGTTCCGCCGTCCACCCTTTCCTTCGTTGTTCCGATCGCGCATGTGGCCGGAACGACGAAGGTGAGAGCGTGTTGTAGGCTCGTTACGGTTTTGACGGACGCGATGCGAATGAGGGGAGCGGCTCGATGGAACTGGCGCTGGAGAGCAATGCCTTCTTCATGGGGGTCGAATATCTGGCCGTCTTCTGCTGCGGACTTATGGGCGGATTGTGCGCGGTACGCAAGAACTACGACCTGATCGCCATGCTCATCACCGCATGGCTGACCGCGCTGGGCGGCGGCATCGTGCGCGACATCGTGCTCGGCTCGCTGCCGCCCGTCGGCATCTCCGACAAGGGATTCGTGATCACCGCGCTGGTTTCCGGACTGGTCGTGGCGGTGTTCCATCCTGAAGTCGACAAGCTCAAATGGTCGATGCTCACCATCGACGCGCTCTCGGTCGGCCTGTTCGCGGTCAACGGCACGTCCAAGGCCATGATCCTCGGGATGTCCGGCATGACGTCCGTGTTCCTCGGCGTGATCACCGCGTTGGGTGGGGGACTGGTTCGTGACATGCTGCTCAACGACGTGCCCATGTTCATCCGCGACAAGCACTGGTACGCCATCCCATCCGCGGTCGGCAGCGTGCTCACCGTATTCGTGTGCAAGGGTGTGCAGGCTCACGTGCTTAACTTTAACGCCGAAGTTGTGCTGGACGTGTCGATCGTCGTGCTCGTCGTCGTCATGCGACTGCTGTCCGTCAAATTCAACATCACCATGCCGGGTGCGATGGTGAGGCACGAGATCTTCCTACCAAGCCAGTCGAAATACCTGCAGCGGCCCGTCATCCACCCCCATGTGGAAGACGACGATCGGCGGGACGGTGGCGACTGACGGTCGTACAATCCAGTAGTAACAAAAATCCCCGCGAACCACGAACGGTTCACGGGGATTTCTCAAAACCCTAGCGGGCTATGATCACATGGCGTTGATCGCGACAGCCAGACCGGACTTGCGGTTCGCGGCCTGGTTCTTGTGGATCACGCCGGCGCCGGCAGCCTTGTCGAGCTTCTGGGCGGCGACCTTGTAGGCGGCCTCGGCAGCGGCCTTGTCACCGGAGGCGATGGCCTCGCGGGTGGCGCGGACGGCGGTCTTGAGGGCCGACTTGACGGCCACGTTGCGGATGTGCGACTTCTCGTTGGTCAGCACGCGCTTCTTCTGCGACTTGATGTTTGCCACATTTACTCCAAACGACGTTTGCTATAAGGACATACAAACGGTCATAATAACATGCCGTGCGGATAAAACACAGGCCGCTTCAGGAGTGTCGCCAAGAAAAATGCCGATAGGCACCGGTAGACTAGAGTATTTGGCGAACAGGACCGGCCAGCCGGTGCACATGCGTCGCGTGTATAAACGACGACGCGCCGAGTACGGACCGACACAGCCGGCCACGAATATACACGACGACCGTAAGGAGACGGATCAGGTGATCGAACCGAAGAACAAGCCCGGATATACCGACCAGTCGCTGATCCGCAACTTCTGCATCATCGCGCACATCGACCACGGCAAGTCCACTGTGGCCGACCGTATCCTCCAGCTGAGCGGCATCGTGCCCGAACGCGAGATGCGCGACCGCTTCCTCGACCGCATGGACATCGAGCAGGAGCGTGGCATCACCATCAAATCGCAGGCCGTGCGCGTGCCGTGGACGTTCGACGGCACCGAGTACACGCTCGGCATGATCGACACCCCCGGCCACGTCGATTTCACGTACGAGGTCTCCCGCGCGCTCGCCGCATGCGAGGGCGCGGTGCTGCTCGTCGACGCCACGCAAGGCATCGAGGCGCAGACCCTCTCCAACCTGTACATGGCCATCGACCACGACCTGACCATCATTCCCGTGCTCAACAAGATCGACCTGCCGAGCGCCGAGCCAGACAAGCACGCCGAGGAAATCGCCGGACTGATCGGCTGCGAGCCGAGCGACGTGCTGCGCGTGTCCGGCAAGACCGGCGAGGGCGTGGCCGAACTGCTCGACCGCATCGTTATGGAGGTGCCCGCGCCGCACGGCGACCCGAAGGCCCCGGCCCGCGCGCTCATCTTCGACTCCGTGTACGACTCGTACCGCGGCATCGTCACCTACATCCGCATGGAGGACGGCGAGCTGCACGCCCGCGAGAAGGTGCACATGATGGGTATTGGCATGACGCACGACCCGATCGAAATCGGCGTGATCAGCCCCGACATGATGCCCACCAAGGCGCTCGGCGCCGGCGAGGTCGGCTACATCATCACCGGTGCGAAGGACGTGAGCCAGTCGAAGGTCGGCGACACGCTGACCTCCGCCGTGCGTCCCGCCACCGAACCGCTGCCCGGCTACCGCGACCCGCAGCCGATGGTCTACGCCGGCCTGTTCCCGATCGACAACGCCCAGTTCCCCGACCTGCGCGACGCGCTCGACAAGCTCAAGCTCAATGACGCGGCGCTCATCTACGAGCCGGAAACGTCCGTTGCGCTCGGATTCGGCTTCCGATGCGGCTTCCTAGGGCTCCTGCACATGGAGATCGTTTGCGAGCGTCTCGACCGCGAGTTCGGCCTCGACCTGATCTCCACCGCGCCGAACGTGCCGTACGACGTGACCGCCGAGGACGGCAGCGAGCACCACGTGACCAACCCGAGCGAATTCCCTGACGGCAAGATCAAGAAGATCGTCGAGCCGATGGTCGCTGCCGACATCATCACACCGAAGGAGTTCATCGGCGCGGTCATGGATCTGTGCCAGGACCACCGCGGCATCATGGGCACGATGGAATACATCTCCGCCGACCGCGTGGAGATGCACTACCGCATCCCGCTTGCGGAGATCGTGTTCGACTTCTTCGACCAGTTGAAGTCCCGCACCAAAGGCTACGCGTCGCTCGACTACCACGAGGACGGTGAGCAGGCCGCCGACTTGGTCAAGGTCGATATTCTGATCCAGGGTGAGAAGGTGGATGCGTTCAGCGCGATCGTGCATCGCGACAAGGCGTACAGCTACGGCGTGATGATGACGAAGAAGCTGCGCGAGCTGATTCCGCGCCAGCAGTTCGAGATTCCGATCCAAGCGGCGATCGGTTCGCGCATCATCGCGCGCGAGAACATCCGCGCGCTGCGCAAGGACGTGCTCGCCAAGTGCTACGGCGGCGATATCTCCCGCAAGCGCAAGCTGCTCGAAAAGCAGAAGGCTGGCAAGAAGCGTATGAAGATGCTCGGCCACGTCGAGGTGCCGCAGGAAGCGTTCATCGCCGCCCTGTCCACCGGCGACGCGGGCAACGATCGCGACACCAAGGACAAGATCCGCGCCGCGCAGAAGACGGAAGGCTGATTTTTCTCTTAGCCCCCTCGGCTGAGGGGGCTGTCAGCAAAACTGACTGAGGGAGCGTCGAAGGTCGGAGTACGGAAATCTTTGACTGCTCTTCAACGTGTCGTGTCTGATTATTCCAAGTAGGTTGGCTCTCCGTTCCGCGGAGATCCGTTTGGATAACCGAGGAGAGTGCTGCAGAATGACCTACGAAATCTACATCCACGTTCCATTTTGCCTCCGGCGTTGCGGATACTGCGACTTCAACACGTATACGGCCGTTGACCTCGGCGCGGGCGCATCCCGCGGCAACTACGCCAACATGGTCATCCGCGAGATGGAGCTGACCAAGCGATGGCAGCTCGACCACGGCATCGAGGAGCCGGCGGCCGACACCGTGTTCTTCGGCGGCGGCACGCCCACGATCCTCTCCGCGGACGATCTCGTGGCCATACTGGACGCGATCCGCCGCATCTGGGGCATCACGCCGGGCGCGGAGATTACCACCGAAGCCAACCCGGACACCGTCAACGAGTATTACATTAACCGGCTTGCCGAAGGCGGCTTCACGCGCATTTCCTTCGGCATGCAGTCCGCCGTGCCGCATGTGCTGCGCACGCTCGACCGCACGCATACGCCTGCCAACGTGGCTGACGGCGTCGAGGCGGCGAACAAGGTTGGCCTGCGTTCCAGCGTTGACCTGATCTACGGCGCGCCGGGGGAGAGCCTCGACGACTGGCGCACCTCGGTGCGCACGGCCATCGACCTTGGCGTCAACCATATCTCCGCGTATGCGCTCACCGTCGAACCGACCACGAAAATGGGACGGCAGATCGCCGCCGGCACCCTGCCCAAGCCGGATGACGACGACGAGGCCGCAAAATACGAGATCGCCGACGACCTGTTCGAGGCCGCCGGCCTCGAATGGTACGAGGTATCCAACTGGGCGTGGCCGGGTTACGAGAGCCGACACAATCTCGGTTATTGGCGCAACGTCGACTGGGCCGGACTTGGCCCGGGCGCGCACTCGCACTACAACCACGTGACCAGCAGCGATGCAGATGATGCTACGAATGTCACAAACGATGCCACGGTCAGTGCTGCGGATTCGCATGACATGCACGGCCTGCGCAGCTGGGATATCACCCACCCGCGCCTATGGGGTACCGCCATCAACGAAGGCCGCATCCCGTGGGGCGGCAGCGAAACCATCACGCCTGGCGAAAACCTCGAGGAACTCATCATGCTCGGGCTGCGCCTGCGCGAGGGACTTGACCTGCACCGCATCAACCAAGCCGTCATCGAGGCCGAATCCAAGGGCACAACCGCGCCGTTCCGCCGCATTGACTTGACCGAACTCCAGCCGATGGTCGACGACGATCTCATCGTCATCGACCCCGCGGCTAACCGTGTCATCCCCACGCGCAAAGGCCGTCTGCTCAATGACGTCGTCATTGAACGCTTCTTCGATCTCGCCGGTGTCTGACGAGTACGGCACGCTTGCGTCGGCCGCATGCGGTCCGACGGAGCATTCGTCTGGGGGGAGCACGCGGATCTATTGGACATACATGGCGTTTTCGTCGATTCGGCGGGATAATAGGGTCGTAAGTGCATGGTTGCAATGCCTGCGGTGGTCCTCGTATCCGATACAGGTGCGAACTGTCGCCGCCCGGCGTCGGACACCGAATGCGGAAGGGGAACGCGATGATCATCGCAGGGTTGTTCATCGTCATCATCGTGCTGTACGCCATCATGCTGGCCGTCATGACGGTCGAGCTGCTGGCATTGGGGGTCGCCGCGGCGCTGGCGGTCGGCGCGGGAATCTGCCTCGGCATCGCCTTCGTGCTCGCCGTGGAAGGGGCGGCCATGCTCGCATGGCATGCCTGGCGTACACATCAGGGGAAAACCGTGGCGTCATGGTGCAAGCCGATCGGTACGGGTGTGGCCGTGGTGGGCGGCGTATGGTTCGTCGCCTCCTGCGCGCTGCTCATCCTGCTCACGACGCAGATGATCGGCCTGTTCGCCTGACGGTCATCGGGCGCAGGCGCCGGTCGGACGGTCTGGCGGCATGACCGTTATTATGCGTTCTGCCGGTGCGATCGATGCGTATGCGTTGGTTCGCTGTTGATGACGTCGACTTGCATTTTGCTAGGTACCTTGTATTATTTGCTAGGTACCTAGCAATTTTATGTTTATGGGGAGAAGGCGGCGAACCATGACGATGAGCGATCGGGAACTGGTGGAGCTGTTCCATGATGTGGCGCGCGTCAGCCATCAGAGGGAAGTGCGCAACAACGACACACTCGCGCATGGCAGCGGGCAGTCGCGTTGTCTGCTCACCCTGAGCGGTCTCGGCCCAGTCAGCCAGCGCAGGCTCGCCGCAATCCTAGACATACGTTCGGCATCGTTGAGCGAACTGCTCGGCAAGATGGAGGCGCGCGGCTGGGTCTCGCGCACCCCGCATCCGGAGGATGGACGCACCTACATGGTCGCGCTCACCGAGGAGGGCAAGGCCGAGGCGATGCGCCGACGGTCGGTCGGCAACGGCGCCTCCGGCGAACTACTCGCGGCGCTCACCGAAAGCCAACGCAAACAATTCGGCGAGATACTCGCCACGATCAAACGTCACTACCAAGAGCTTGACCAGAGCGATGCGCATCGGGCTGGCTTGCGATGATATGTCATTTCGACCGAGCTGCAGCGAGCGGAGAAATCTTTCCTATCGGTCTTTGCGTGTGAAAATTTCTCGACTCGGCTTCGCCTCGCTCGGAATGACATGGCAAACAGACGCGAGACGTCTCGTCGATTTCATGAACGGCTAGCAACAGGAAGCGTCAATCACATAAGGCAACAACCATGTCCAATTCCGTACAACTCTCATTCAACAATCGCCGTCGCGCACTCATCTTCGTCAACATCATGCTCTCATGCATCGCCACCACCATCATGGCGACTGCCCTCACCACGGCCCTGCCGCCCATCGTGGCCGACCTCGACGTCGACATGCAGACCGGCCAATGGCTCACCAGCGGCTACTCGCTCGCCATGGGCATCGTCATGCCGCTCACCGCGTTCCTCATCACCCGGTTCCCGACCAAACCGCTGTATCTTGCTGGCGCAGCATTGTTCATTGTTGGCTCGCTGGTCTGCGTGGCACCGGTGCCGTTCGCCGTCATTATGATCGGCCGCGTGATCCAGGCGTGCGGCAACGGGCTGCTCATGTCGATGGCGCAGGTCGTGCTCATGACCATCTATCCGGACAATCGCGGCACGATCATGGGCTGGTACGGCCTCGCCGTCGGCGTCACGCCGGTGATCGCGCCGACATTGTCCGGTCTGATGGTCGACGCGTTTGGCTGGCGGTCGATCTTCTATCTGGTGATCGCGGTGATGGCGATGTCGCTGATCGCGGCGTGCTTCGTGTTCGGCAACGTGCTCAAGACCTCGCGGCGGTCCTTCGACGTGCTGTCGTTCGCGGTGAGCATCGTCGCGTTCGGCGGCGTGACGCTCGGCGTCGGCAACATCGGCTCCATGCCGTTCGTAAACACAGCGGTGCTGCTGCCGCTGGTACTCGGCATTGTGGCCTCCGTATGGTTCGTGATATTGCAACTCAAGCGGGAACGTCCGTTCCTCGACGTGCGCATCCTGTGCAACCGTGGATTCGCGTTGAGCGTGATCGGCAGCATGCTGCTGTACTTCGCGATGATGGGCTCGTCGGTGATGCTGCCGCTCTACGTGCAGACCATCAAGGGAGGGTCCGCGTCGATGGCCGGCTTGGTGAGTCTGCCCGGCTCGCTCGCCATGGCGATCATCAGCCCGATGGCCGGCCGACTCTACGACCGGTTCGGCGTGAGGCGGCTGTTCCTCATCGGCGGCATCTGCCTGACTGCCAGCAACCTGTGCATGGGACTGTTGCCATTGGCGGCGTCGATCTGGGTGGCCGCCGTGATCAACGTGGCGCGCTCGCTCGCGATCGGCTGCCTGATGATGCCGTTGGTCACCTGGGGTACGAGCGCCGCGGGCGAGGGGCGACTGGCGGATGCGAACGCGCTGCTCACCGCGCTGCGCACCATCGCCGGCGCGATCGGTCAGGCCGTGTTCGTCGGGATGATGACCGCGCTGGCGGCCTCCGCGCACGCAGGTGGCATGGACGTGGCTGCGGCGAACATGCGCGGTATGAACCTGACATTCTTGGCAATGGGCGCGTGTGCGGTCCCGCTGATCATCATCCCGCTCGTCTTCCTTCGCGGCGACCGGATCGTGCGATAACGGAACCGTCCAGACGGTACGCGTCAAGAATCGTGGCGATTGACTTCGAGTGCTCGAAGTTGGTATATCTGCTGATGATGCAAGGCATTCACCAGGAGGTGGCCGGATGATATCCAATGAGAGCATAGATCACGGCGTCCCCTTTGATTGGGGACGCGTATCAGACGAATACGCGCGATATCGCGACATTTATCCGGCGCGGTTCTACCAGAAAATTCTTGACCGCGGTCTGTGCTGTGACGGGCAACATGTTCTTGATCTGGGCACCGGTACAGGTGTGATTCCGAGAGCGATGGCTCGATATGGGGCAACATGGGTCGGCGTCGATATCTCCGAACAGCAGATCGCTCAAGCGCGGCGGCTTTCCGAAGGTATGGGCATCGAATATCAGGCTATGCCGGCGGAGCATATCGATTTTTCCGATGGCGCATTCGACGTAATTACCGCGTGCCAATGCTTTTGGTATTTCGACCATGAGGCGATTCATGACATCTTGCATCGCATCCTTAAGCCGAATGGACGCATCCTTGTGCTGTATATGGCATGGCTGCCGTTCGAGGATCCGATCGCGGAGGCAAGCGAACGACTGATTCTGAAATACAATCCGAACTGGAGTGGTGCCGGGGAGCGCATGCATCCGATCGACATTCCTGCCTGCTATGCGGACGGCTTTGAACTCGTTCATCATGAGGAGTACCGGCTTGCCGTGCCGTTCACGCGCGAAAGCTGGAACGGACGAGTGAAGGCATGCCGTGGCATCGGCGCGTCTCTCCCGGTACATGAGATCGCTGCGTGGGAGCAGGAGCATAAGGCGCTGCTCGGCCGCATCGCTCCGGAACGGCTCGATGTGCTGCATTATGCTGCAATGGCGGAGCTGAAACGTATTTGAACGGCGATAATGGTCATAGATAAATCTGAAACGAATGGCGGCGACATCATGAACGAATCAGCATCAGCATCAGCGGCATCATCGACTACGTCGTCAAATCGTATGCTGCTCGATTGGGGCAAGGAATTGCAGGCTCTGGCCCAGACAGGGTTAATGTACAGTCGGGATCCGTTTGATCGGGAACGGTATGAACGGATACGTGCTATAGCGGTTGACATGCTCGCCCTGCAGACCGATATGCCGGCCGAACGCATACGCGGTCTGATCAACGCCGGATACCCGACACCGAAGCTTGACACCAGAGCCGTGATCTTCGATGCGGACGGTCGGATCCTGCTCACGCACGAAAACAGCGGCGAATGGTCGCTGCCCGGCGGCTGGGTCGATGAGAATCAGTCGGTGCGGTCCAACACGATCAAGGAAGTCAAAGAGGAGACCGGGCTTGACGTGACCGCCGACCGGCTCATCGCAGTGCAGGATTGCGCTAACCATAACGGCCTGTCCTTCCCGTACGGGGTGATCAAGTTCTTCGTGCTGTGCACCCGCATCGACGGGCGGTTCGAGCCGAACATCGAAACGACGGAGATCCGCTACTTCGACGAAGACCAGCTTCCCCGACTCTCCACCACGAGAAACACCTCGGAGCAGATCGCCATGTGCTTCGCCGCCCGCCGCGACCCCGACTGGACGACGCTGTTCGAGTAGAAGGTAATGGTGATGTGATTGATTTGGTGCAGGAAGGGCGGCTGATCGCGCGCCAACAAACCACGAACATGGGCATTATCGTCGGTGCGCACGCGCAAAGTGCTGAGGGTGTGCGACGCGCGCTCAAAGCAGGCGTGGATACGATCGAACATGGCAGCGAGCTGGATGATGAGCTGATTGAACTGTTTCGTCATAACCCCAATTCGTTGCGCGGATATTCGGCTTTGGTCCCTACCCTGTCTGCAGGGCTTCCGCTGACGATGATCGATCAGAAAACAACCGGCATCACGGACATCCAACTCGAAAACTCGAAGACCGTGGTCTCAGGCATGGTTGCTGGCGCGCGTCAGGCGTATAAGGCCGGACTGACAGTAGGCGTCGGTACGGATACGGACATGACGTTTGTGTCGCAATATGCTACATGGCGAGAACCGGCATTATTGGTGCGGTTTGCCGGTTTTACTCCCGCTCAGGCGATCCATGCGGCCACGCAAGTCAATGCGCGAATACTCGGCGTGGACGATGTCGCTGGATCATTGGAAGCTGGCAAATCTGCCGATCTGCTCGTTGTGGATGGTGATCCTCTGAAGGATCTGCGCACGTTGGAACGCCCAGCGTTAGTAGTAGTCGCGGGTCACCCAGTATTCCGTCCCAAAACAGAGCAGTTCCTTGAGATCAACGAGCTGCTCGACAGCGTAATTTCCTAACCGAATGTTTGACGGCCGGACGCGGCGGTCTCGTTGCGCTTGCGTTTGCGATAGACGAGCGGCGGCGCGCCGACGATCTTTCGGAATGTGCGCGAGAAGAACCCGGGGGAGTGAAAGCCGCTTCGGGAGGCAATCTCGGCGACTGGAAGATCGGTTTCGATCAGCAAGCTGACGGCCGCGCGGATGCGCACGTCGGTGACATATTCGATGGGTGATTGGTTGAGATAGTCGCGGAAGATCGACGCGCAGCTGCTGCGCCCGATTGAACCGGCGTTTGCAATATCGTCCAATGTCAGTGATTGCGTGAAGTGCTCCTGAATGAAGTCGATCATCGTGGTCAGCGAGACAATCCGATCGGTCGCATGATGATGTCGTCGTACGGAAGATACGTCTGCGCGTCTATGTTGCGCATCGCCGCAGGTGTCAACGGCGTCCATCATCGATATCAGTTGTCGAGCGATCGTATAGAGCCCGCTTAATGCCACTAGCGGTGCGGTTGGCTCCCCGTTCTTGCGTGCGGCCGCGATGTCGTTCAACGTATGCAATATCACGTTTGCATGAGCGTCGGTGCCATCAAGCAGCAGGTACGACGGCCGTGATGTGTCGCCGATCGGTAGCATGTATTTCTCCAGTATGTCCTTGGTTGCTCCCGCGCGCATCGGGTTAAGTAGTACACACAAGAATTCGCAATCCGAGCCGTCCGTGGAATATCCGTAATGCAGTCGTCGCGCGTTGACGAAAATCCCCTGACCTTCGTCAACGGTTACATGTTCGCCGTTCACGAAATATGCCAGATGACCCTGCTTGGCGACGAGAAACTCCCAATCGTCATGCCAATGGCATTGTGCGCGCATCAGCGGATAGGAAGAAAGTTTGCCCTGCCTCGCGTATGAGAACAGCGACGGATAGTCATATCGCACCCGTTCCGAGCCGTCCACGCGCACGATGGTCGGCCCTGCGGCTCCCGTATTGTCTGCATTCATGGCATCGCCACCCACGCAATCCATCTATTTGGTAAATAGTACAAAAATTAACGAATATTCTACCAGCAAGTATGTCTCGTACGGCATATGCGTCATGTGTAATGGACGATGACGAATACAGTTGCAAGAAGGAACGGGACGATCGCATGACGAGAGATACGACGATGGATACCGGCGCGGCCGACGACCGGTTGACGTTGCGCATGTTCATCTCGCAGCTGCGACCATTGGCTTTGCCGATCGCATTCCAGCAATTCGTATTGGTGTTGTCCAATGCATGTGATGTGTTCATGCTCGCGTCGGCTGATCAGAACGCGTTGTCTGCTGTATCGCTGGCCGCGCAGTTCCAGTTCGTGTTCGACTTATTTTTGCTCGCGTTCACGATCGGCGCGAGTACGCTCATCGCCCAGTATTGGGGCAGGGGTGATGCCGGTGCGGTTGGCCGCGTTATCTCGTTTGTGATGGGTTACACGGTGGTGCTATCCGTGATGTTCGTTCTGCTCGCTGCCGCGATTCCCATGATGCTGATGCGTGTCACTACGAATGATCCACTGTTAATCGACCTTGGAGCACAGTACCTATCAGCAGGTGCGCCGGCGTTCCTGCTGATAGGTATCAGTCAGATCAACCTGTGCTTGTTCAAGAACACTGGGCGCGCGTCGACCGGTACGTTAATCAGCGTGGCTGGCGTATTCGTGCATATCATGGCCAGCGCCATGTTCATCTTCGGTTTGCTCGGATTACCGCGACTTGGCGTGATGGGCGCCGCAATATCTACGCTGATATCGCGTGGCGTTGAATGCGCATGGTCCATGATCGTCGCCACGTCGGATGCTCGACGCCGGCGGGCGATGCCGAGCGTGCACTGGCGTTATATGAGACAGCCGGATCATGCGCTTATGCGCGACTATTGGCGTTACACGCTGCCAGTGCTCGGCAATGAAATCGCTTGGGGTGGAGGATTCGCTACATATACGATCATTCTGGGTCATCTTGGTTCGGCAGCGGTGGCTGCGAACTCTGTAGCGAACATTGTCAAGGATCTACTCGTCTGTTTCACCGCCGGGTTGGGAAGCGGCGGCGGCATTCTTGTTGGCGGCATGATGGGCGCGGGAATGCTCGACCGTGCACGCAAGGCCGGCGGCTGGCTCGTGCGCAGCGCGTTTGTGGCTGGTGTGGCGATCGGCGTCGTAATTCTCGCGATACGTCCGCTGGTACTGCACTGGTCCCAATTAGATGCGCGGGCAAACGCGTATTTGTCGCCGATGCTGATCGTGTGTGCGTATTACGTGATTGGCAAAGCGGTTAACTCCACGACTGTTGGCGGACTATTCCCGGCCGGCGGTGATGCACGGTTCGGCCTGATCTGCGACGTGGTGACGATCTGGCTGATCGTGGTTCCACTGGGTTTGTGTGCTGCGTTCGTCTGGCATTGGCCGGTGATGGCCGTGTACGTGCTGCTCAGCGCCGACGAGTTTATTAAGATGCCAGCCGTGTTCGCCCATTACCGCACCTACCGGTGGTTGAACAACGTGACGCATGACGAGCCGCAGTGACGGCCGCATTGCGTACGAGGTTTGCATCATGAAAACTGTGTGGAAAGGAAGTCCATTATGAAGGAAACCATGCGCCAACGCATCGCCGCGGGCAAGCTGTTCACCGATTATTGCGAAGGGTTGCCGGAGGATCGTCTCGCGGCCAAACGTCGCATGAAGCGATTCAACGAACTCGATCCGGGTGATACGAAAGGCCGCGCAGCTCTGATAGGAGAGATTCTCGGTGCGCCATCGGACGCGTGGATCGAGCCGCCGTTCTATTTCTGCTACGGTACGAACATCACGCTCGGTGCCGGTACATACATCAACGTCAACTGCTCGTTCATCGACGACGGTCGCATCACCATCGGCAAGCGCGTCATGTTCGGCCCGTCGGTGAACATCGCAACCGTCAGCCATCCGATCAACCCGGCCATGCGCGGATTCATGTTCGCCGATCCGGTCGCGATCGGCGACGACTGCTGGATCGGCGCGAACGTGACGATCTGCCCGGGCGTGACCATCGGCGAAGGCACGACGATCGGCGCGGGTTCGGTCGTCACGCATGACATCCCCGCGCACGTCGTCGCGGTCGGCGTGCCCTGCCGCGTACTGCGTGAGATCAACGAACGCGACATGGCCGAATACCGTCCCGGCATGACCTTCGCCGACGATGAACTCGTGTGCGAGACTCGCGGCAAGTGATCTCTGGTGTGGAGGAGAATGGCGTGATCTACGCGGCCTCCACGCCGCGCAGCAGGGTGTGCACGTAGTCGTGGAGCTGTTCGCGGGTGAGTGGGTGGCCGCGCAGATACGCCCAGTCGAGCACGAGCATCACGGTGTTCGCGTAATGGTCGGCGATCAGATCGACCGGCAGCGTGAACCGGTCCCGGTCGATGCAGGTGCGGATGATTTCGCGCGCCTGACGTTCGATGAACGAGCGGAGGCTGGCGAACATTGGGCCTTCGGGCGGGTTGTTCTTAAGGATCACGGCGAGTCGCGACGCGTGTGATTCCAGCAGGTCGGCCATTGCGTCGAGCGCCGTGTCCACGCGATGTTCCGGGTCGGTTGACGCGAGATCTGCAAGGTCGGCCTGTTTGGACAACGCGATCCAGCAGTAGTTCAGCAGGTCGTCGCGATCCTCGAAATAGTTGTAGAACGTGGCGCGCGGATAGCCGGCGCGTTCGCACAATTCGTTGACGCTGATGTCGGCGAACGACTTGGCTTGCAGCAGTGCCGTCATCGCATCAAAGAACGCGTCGAGCGTGCGCTGCGTGCCGCGCGTGATCTTGCCGGTGATGTCTTTCTTCATGGCTGTCAGCATAGTCTAACGTCCATAATTTTGCAGATGTCTAAAAATATGTTATTTTTTACAACTGTATAAATATGGACGTTTGGAAAGTTGGATATCATGACAAATGACACGACTATGACGACTGCGACCTCGGCGGTGCCGACCGCCGAACCGCTGACCCTGCCCTGCGGCGTAACGGTCAAGAACCGCTTCTACAAATCCGCGATGAACGAGGCGCTCGCCGGACGCGACTGCGCGCCGACCGAAGCGCACGTGCGCCTGTACCGTGCATGGGCGCGGGGCGGTGCCGGCGTGCTCGTTACCGGCAACGTGATGGTTGACCATACGCAGCTGGGGGAGCCTGGCAACGTCGCCGTCGAGGACGAACGCGACCTTGTGATGCTGCGCCGCTGGGCGGCGGCCGGCACCGAGAACGGAACGCACTGCTGGATGCAGATCAACCATCCCGGCAGGCAGTCGCCCGTCACCATCAACCCGCATCCACTCGCACCGAGCGCCGGCAAAATCGACGGCGAATACGGCCATTTCTTCGCCGAACCGACCGAACTGACCCGCAATCAAATCCGCGACATCATCCGCCGGTTCGCCAACACCGCGCGCATCGCCCAAAAGGCAGGCTTCACCGGTGTGGAGATCCACGCGGCGCACGGCTACCTCATCAACCAGTTCCTCTCACCGCTCGACAACCATCGCACCGACGAATACGGCGGTAGCCTCGCCAACCGCGCCCGATTCTTGTTCGACGTGTTCGACGCGGTGCGCGAGGCCGTTGGTCCGCAATTTCCGATCGCGGTGAAGCTCAACTCGTCCGACGTGCCGATCGCCGTCAAGGTCAACGAGCGCAACGACGCGCCGGGCGGCTTCAGCGAAGAGGAATCCATCTGGGTCATGAAGCAGCTCGAGGCGCGCGGTGTCGATCTCATCGACATCTCCGGCGGCACCTACGCGAAACCGGTCATCCAGACCAACGGCGGTGCGGTCGAAGACCGCCGGCGCGGCGTCTACTTCACCGATTTCGCACGCCGAGTCAAAGGCGAACTGAGCGTGCCGGTCACCTTGACCGGCGGCTTCCGCAACGCCGCCGACATGAACCGCGCGCTGAGCGAAGGCATCACGCAGATGATCGGCATCGCCCGTCCGCTCGCGCTCGTGCCCGACCTGCCAAACTGCATCATCCGCGACGGCTGGCAGGGCTCCGTCGACCTGCCGCGCGTCACGACCGGCATCAAACCGCTCGACAAGGCGTTCGGCGGCATCCTCGTCATCAGCTGGTTTGAACTGCAGATGCACCGCATCGCGCGCGGCCACCGCCCTAACCCGCATATCGGCGGCATGCGCGCGCTGTTGTTTGCCATCAAGCAGCACGGTCCCGCCGCGCTCGCCCCGCGCCGCCGCAAAGGGCGGCAGTAAGTCGTCGATGACTGCCGGCCATGAATTCACGAGGGTCATCTAACACGCCGCCGCCCGCCATGCGGACGTCATGATGGACGCGAGTCGCGCGCGGGACTAGCGTGAAGCGCATGGTCGTATGGGATTCCCAACAGTATCTGCGATTCAACAAGGAACGCACGCAGCCGTCACGCGATCTTGCCGCGCAACTGCCACCGGACGACGGGACGGTCGCGCGCGTGCTCGACATCGGCTGCGGGCCGGGCAACAGCACTGCCGTGCTGCGCGAACGCTACCCGCACGCGACGATCCTCGGCATCGACAATTCGCCCGAGATGATCGACGCGGCGCGCGCCGCCCATCCCGACATCGACTTCGCGCTGTGCGACGTGTCGAAGCCGGACGAACTGGCCGCGTTGCCGCACGATTTCGACGTCGTGTTCTCCAACGCGTGCATCCAATGGGTGCCCGACCATGAGCGTCTCGTCCCCGCGATGCTCGGCCTGCTACGGTCGGGCGGCGTGCTGGCCGTGCAGACGCCGATGAACTACGAGGAGCCGATCCACCGCATCATCAAGGAGCTCGTGCACTCGCCGGCCTATGCGGACCGGTTGCCGCAAAGCCGCGAGTTCTACAACCTCACGCCGCCCGAATACTGGGAGCTGCTGCACGCGAACGCAGAAACGTTCCGCATCTGGAAAATCACATACATGCACACGCTGCCCTCGCACGAGGCCATCATGGACTGGTACCGCGGCACCGGGCTGCGCCCGTACCTGCAGGCGCTTGCAGACGACGGCGAACGAGCGGCATTCGAACGCGCGGTGTTCGAGCGGGTCCGCGAGGAGTATCCGACGCAGTCGGACGGCAGCATCATCTTCCCGTTCCCGCGATTCTTCTTCACTGCCGTCCGGTAGCTATTCCGGATGGCGACAGCGTTGGGGCTGCCGATCGACGATCATCAATCGGCAGCCCCAACGTGCTTTCGACAATTGGCAGGAACTTATTCCGCGATCAGCGCATCTTGATAGCGGCGTCCGACATCGGCGAGCGCTGCATCGTCCAGTTCCATCGACTCGAACACGACGAACGGTTTGCGCCACACGGCGTGCGTGTACCGGGCCATCATGCGGTACGGCGAAAGCACTTCGTCGATCGTCGCGCCCTCGTCGACCGGCTGGTATTCGGTCTCCGGGCCGCCCGCGGTCGTGGCTACCATGATCTGCTTGCCGCGAAGCGCCTCGCCGTCCGGTCCGTACGCCCAACCGAACGCCAGCACCTTGTCCTCCCACTCCTTGAGCAGCGCGGGGGAGGAGTACCAGTACAGCGGAAATTGCAGCACGATGCGGTCGTGATCCTCGACCAGCCGCTGTTCGATGGCCACGTCGATCGCACCGTCCGGATAGAGAGCGTACTCGTCGCGCACGGTCACCGTGTCGGCCGGCAGTTCGCGCGCGGCCCGGACCAGCGCCGCGTTCGCGCGCGACTGACCGGCAAGATTCGGATGGAACACCAGCACCAGGGTTTTCATAAGCGATCTCCTTTACGTCCGTTACGCCTTTACGGCGATGTGAAAGGCCGTCACTTACGCATGGTACCGCCGGCCTCGGGCATGTTCCGGAGGGTTATGCCCGACGTGGGATGTGTCGCTTCGGCCGATCGATGATGGCGTGCGGTGCATCCACTGTGCTTGAGGTGCGACGCAAGATCTGATGAGGACGGTCACCACGGCAGCGGCTTGCCGTCGCGGAAGAAGCCGCCGGTCGGGCCGTCGTCGGGCAGTGTCGCCGCCCAGGTCACGCTTTTGGCGCTCACCTCGACCGGTCGGCCGAACATGCCGGATTCGTATGTGTCGGTGATGTCCGGGCAGACCGCGTTGACGAGGATATGGTCGGCGGCGAGCTCCTTCGCCGTCTTGATCGTCAGCCCGTTGAGTGCGAGCTTGGAAATGCCGTAGCCGGACGCGGGAATGCCCATGCTGCCGTGCAGGAAGCCGTACTGCGGGTCGCCGTACGAGCCGGCGCCGCTGGACACGTTGACGATACGGCCGTGATCCGACTTGCGCAGCAGCGGGATGAACCGTTGGGTCACGATCCATGTGCCGATGACGTTCGTGTCGAGCACGGCGCGCATTTCGGCGATGTCCTGTTGTTCGACGGACGCGCCGGCGCGCATGGACGCCGCGTTGTTGACCAGCACGTCGAGCCGGCCGAAGCGACGGTCGACTTCCGCGGCCGCCGCAGCGACGGACGCCTCGTCCGTGGTGTCGAGCCGCACGCTGCTTGCGGAAATGCCCTGATCGGTCAGTTCCTGCGTGAGCTGCGCGAGCTCCGGCCGGCGTGCGGCAAGGATGACGTGATAGCCGGCCTCGCCGAGCTGGCGGGCGGTTTCGTATCCGAGTCCGCCTTTGCGGTCCGAGCCGGTGATGAGTGTGATCTGCATGATGATGCTCCTTGGTGGTGTGTTTGTTGGCGTGTTTGGTGTTTTGTCGGGTTTGCACTGCTGCATCTTCTTCAGTTCCCCTTATCGGGGGGTGGTCGCGAAGTGACTGAGGGGTAGTCAGAACCCATCGCATTAAGTCCGACAAAGTGCCAGTGACGTGCCGTACGGTTCGGAACGCGCGAGTCAGAACTCGCGGCCGAGTTCGCGCGCCTTGTCGAGATACGGGGTGCCGGCCACCTGGCCGGGCGCGAACACGCCGGCCGCCAGCACGGAGCCCTTGATCTTCCAGCCGAGGCTTTCGCCGAAGCACATCTGGTAGTAGCCGAGCACGTTCTTGGCGAGCACTTCCTCCGGGCTGGCGCCGGCGACCAACAGCGCCGACTCCTTGCAGGCCAGATCGTCGTGCGCGTCGAACGGCAGACGGTCCATCATCGCCTTGATCTGCGCCGAGAACTGCATCCAGTAGGTCGGTGTGGCGATCACGATGCCATCTGCCGCCTTCATCTGCTCCATCACCTGCGTCATGTCGTCGGCCGGCTGGTCGTAACCGGTGAACGGCGCGATGTTCATGTTCGCGAGCGTGAGCTTGGTCGCGGTGTTGCCGGCTGCTTCGACGCCTTCGATGAACGCGTCGGCGAGCATGTCGGCGTTGCCGCCCTTGGTCGGGCTGCCCTGGATGACGAGAATGTGCTTGGCCATGATCTGTCCTTTCGGTCGGTTGCTGGTTGTGTTGGCCGTCTTGCCGTGGCGGTCGTTATGCGCTCCGCCACGATCCGATAAGGACAGTATGCATGAGTACATATACTTTTCGTTCTTAGAATAAAAAACTGATTTTTGGAATATGGCAACGATGTTAGGATGGGAAACCATGAGTGAGCAAGTTGAATCCAATGCAACGGCGACGCCACGCGACGTGAACACCGCCGCAGATGACATCGCATGCGCATCCGCGGACGAAGACGCCGGGACTGCGGCGCATATTCAGGCGCATCCCGTGTCGGCCGCTTCCGACACGGCCGTTTCCGTAGGGGGCGGCGCAAGTCTCACCGCGCCCACCTGCGCCATCGGCTACGCGTTCAAGGCGATCGAGGGCAAGTGGAAGCTGCCGGTCATGTACGTGCTGTCCGTGCGCGGCGCCGCCCGCTACAACGAGATCAAACGTGAGCTTGGCATCACCAACATGATGCTCACTAACACGCTGCGCGACCTCGAGGAATACGGGCTCGTCAGCCGCACCCAATACAACGAGGTGCCGCCGCGCGTCGAATACGCGCTCACCGCCAACGGTTACGCCATCATCCCCGCCTTGAAGGAATTCGAAAAATGGGGCCAGCGCCTGCTCGACGCGCGCGATCCCACTGGTGGTGATAGTTCGGCGGAGTAAACAAGTCTGCGCTGAACTCGCTCCTTGGCATCTTTCCAGATCTTCATTCTCTGTATGTTCGCGCATGTACGGTATCTGCGCGAATATACAGACGTTTGAGGTGCGTCTATCCTCTGTATGTTCGCGCGGCTCACGTGATTACGCGAACATACAGAGAACGTGGGATGGCTGTAACGGTCATATACCATAATTCGTCGCAAAAGAACAGTCTGTTGCGGAACGGACCAGTCCCGTATGCTGTGTATGCGTGAACGAACATGTTATGGACGAACAGACAGAACGTGCCGCAAAGGCGACGGATATCCCGGCATCCTGTTTGCCGCAATCCGACCGTGACGTGGAGCATATGCAGGGGCACTGGGTGCTGGCCCGACTTGGCAAACGGGTGCTCAGACCGGGTGGCGAACGACTGACCAAGCGCATGCTCGCGCAAGTGACGATCACCGGACGTCGCGTGGTGGAATTTGCGCCGGGACTGGGACGCACCACGCGTCTGATCATGGCGGCCGGCCCGTCGGCATATACCGGTATCGATCGGGACGAACGGGTGGTGGACATCATCAAACCATTGGCGGACTCGGTGAATGGCACTTGCGTGCAGGCCGACGCCGCGAGCACGGGATTGCCGTCCGAATCCGCGGATGTGGTGATCGGCGAGGCCATGCTCACCATGCAGTCCGAACGTGGCAAACGGGCGATCATCGCCGAGGCGCATCGACTGCTCAAACCGGGCGGCCTGTACGCGATCCACGAGATGGGACTTGCACCGAACGATCTCGACGAATCGGTCAAGGACGCCATCCGCAAGGATCTCGCCCGGGCCATCAAAGTCAACGCACGACCGCTGACCGATGCCGAATGGCGGTCGCTGCTCGAATCCGAGGGATTCGAAGTGCTGCGGAGCGGCAGCGAGCCGATGGCGTTGCTCAAGATGCGTCGCAATCTGGCGGACGAGGGCGTATCCGGCGTGCTGCGGATCATGCACAACGTACTGGCCCACCGCGATTTGCGGGCTCGCGTATTGCAGATGCGGCGCGTGTTCAATGAGTACGGCGACAAGCTGACCGGCGTCGCGTTCGTGGCGCGCCGAAAGTAGCGTCCGGTCGGGAAGTGGATACGCTTAGAAAGACATGCGCGGTGAAGCGGCCGTCGCATGATGGATGCCCTTGCATCGCAATGGTGCCGACGCGTACGTGCGGTTGCGCCGCAAGGACAATGGAATATGAAGGAGTTCGATGATGAGCGAACAGACGAACGAAACCCAGCCGTCCGATGTGATGGAGTTCATCGGTGATCTAGGATCACTGGTCGAAGTGCAGCCAGAGGCCACGGTTTCGCGCACGGTGATGCAGGTGGAGGGCGCCAACGTGGTGCTCTTCTCCTTCGACAAAGGGCAGGAGCTGAGCGAACATACCGCCGCCATGCCGGTGCTCGTGCAATGCCTTGAAGGACATCTCAAGATCACTGGCGGTGGCAAGACCGTGGATCTCGTGCCGGGCGGCATCCTGCATTTCCCGACCCGACTGCCGCACGCGGTCTATGCGGAAGAGGCGTCGAAGATGATGCTCATTATGATGCGACGCTAAGCGCGCACCGCCGATTCCTTTGTCGGAATTCTCCGTTTGTTCGCGCGATCGCAATGTCGGCGCGAACAAACGGACGTTGAAGCCGTATCCATCCTCCGTATGTTCGCGTGGCTCAGGTGATCGTGCGAACATACGGAAGATACGGGCATGCTGATCGACGATTCGTTCACATTGGGGGAAACTCGGACATCCGGCGTGGCTTCCGATCGTCTTTCGCGCCGACGCACGATCGGGTCTCGCCATCAGTGCGCCGCGTCGCGGGCGGCGATGCGCTCGCAGAAGCCGGTCTTGTCCGCGTCGGTGATCGGACGCAGCACGCAGGCTGGATTGCCGACGGCGATCACGCCGGCCGGAATGTCATGCGTGACGACCGAGCCTGCGCCGATCACTGCGCCGCGGCCGATAGTCACGCCGCCGAGCACGGTCACATGGCCGCCGAGCCACACGCCGTCTTCGATCACGATCGGCTTGGCTTGGCATGCACCGTTCTTGCGCTCCTCGAAGTCGAGCGCATGGTTCGTGGCGAACAGGCCGACCATCGGCGCGATCCACACGTAATCGCCGATCGTGATCGGCGCATTGTCAAGCATCACGCAGTCGAAGTTGATGTACGCGTGCGAACCGATCGAGATGTTGCGGCCCATCTCGCAGCGGAAGTTCGGCTCGATGAACACGTCGTCGCCGACCTCGGCGAACAGCTGCTCCATGATCGCGCGGCGTTCGGCCTCCTGATCGTAATCGAGCGCGTTATAGGCGCGGAACAGCTTCTTGGCCTCCACTCGCTTGCGTTCGATCTCCGGATGCGAGTCCTGATAGACCTCGCCGGCCACCATGAGATCCCATTCGACGCGCCCTTCGGGCGTGAGGTCGGCGGTGACGTCGTAGTTGTTCTGGGTCATGGTTGTTCGCTCCTTTGCTGCTGATGCTGCGTATACGATATTGTGTACGATCGTACATTATAGATGGCGTGTACGATGTATCCGAATCGGATCGCGTGCACCGATGTCGGTCCGGGACTCGCATGGTCACTGTCCGGCCCGTGGATCGAACAGTCGATGGTCGAGGATCTCGAAGTCGGTGAAGGTGCGTGTGCCGCCTTCGCCGTTTGGGGACTGGGCCTCGAACCCAACCTTGAGCAGCCGGTCAAACGACATGGAGGAACATAGGCGCGACATGAACCACTGCATGCCGTCGAAGGAGTAGTGGATCGAAAACACGTCGTCGGTGCGGGCAAGCTGCAGCCAGACGAAATCGCCGTGGACGGTGACGTCGTAGCAGTCGTCCGAAACGCCGTCGGTCGCCACGGTGACCACCGACTTGAACCCGTAGTCGCCCTGCTCGAAGCACGCCTTCACCCAATGCGTGTCGTCCTGATAGGCGAACAGCGCGCCGCCATCGAACTTCGCCTTGTGCTCGAGCGAGATCTTGGCACGGCAGACGAAGTCGCCCACGACCGGACGATAGACGAAGGCCGCGTCGGCGACCACGCTGTCGTCCACCGGGTTGACGAAGAAGTCCTTGCCCGGTATGGATTCTATGGTCAGCACGTTGCCGCTGATCTTGAATGTGACGTTGTTCGAGTTTGCATACAGCATGATGGAATTCCTTTCGGTCGATGGCCCGGGTCGAGTCCTGCTCCGGTCTGTGCCGGTGTGTTCGGGATTGGTGCCCGGCGTTGTGTATTCCCGTTTGACTGGGGTAATTGATTATGATGATAATTCCGTGCACTCTTCAGAAAAGCGTTTATTATGGCGAAATATTGGTATGATAATTCCTGAGTATGGGAGAATCGTTCCATGATGGCGGATTCGATATGTAAAGATGCATGGAGGTGGGATGCATGGCGAACATCGCGGTCCGGGTGAACTCCGACTATCTGGAGGACGTGCGGTACGACGATCCCACTCTGCCGATCCACTTCTGCATGGACTACTTCGACACGCTCGCCGGTCATGAGATCAACGTGCACTGGCATCGCGATTTCGAATTCGCGATCATGCTGCGCGGCGGATGCGACTATCATCTCGCCGGCGGCGACGCGATACGACTCGAACAGGGCGACGGCATCTTCGTCAACTCCGAGGCGCTGCACTCGGCCGACAATCCCACTCCAGGTGCGATCATGAGCTGCGTCACGTTCTCGCCGCTGTTCTTCACCGGGCAGCCGTCCGGCACGATCTACGGCCAGTATGTCCTGCCTGTCGCGAACCGGCCGCTCGTCGGATTGCATCTCGACGCGACCCGAGACCATGACATACTTGCGGAAATACTGACGGTTACGTCGATCGGTAAACGCGGGACGACCGCGCCGCTGGAATACGTCGAGCACGTGGCGAAACTGTGGCGACTGATGTTGTCGGTGCTCGACAAGGTGCCGGACGAGCGGCCTGACGAGACGGAACTGCTTCGTGAACGGCGCATGCGCACCATGATGACGTTCGTTCAGCGGCATTTCGGCGACGGCATCGATGTGGCCGACATCGCGGCCAGCGCCGGCGTCGGCCGCACCGAATGTTTCCGACTGTTCACGCGTCTCGCCGCAGTCAGCCCGGGGGAGTATCTGATCTCCTACCGTCTGCGCCGGGCTGCGGTGATGCTCGTCTCCGGCGACGATTCCGTCGCGCGCGTCGCCCATGTCTGCGGGTTCAACGACGCCAGCTATTTCGCCAAACGGTTCCGACAACGCTACGGATGTACGCCAAGGGACTATCGTGCCAGACAACGCGGCACGTCGGCGCAGAACACCGCAATGCCGTCCGGAGAGGACGTATGTGACGGATGAAGGATCGGAGGGATACGATGATATTGGTGCGATATCCGCAGACGGATTGCGGCACGGCGATTCGGGACTTGGAACGCACGGCATGGGATGACGACGGGTCGGACGGGGCGTTCCCGTCGGCTCCGGATACGTACGATACTTCGTTCGTCTGGATGGACGGCGACGTTGCGGTCTGCCACGTCGGCATCAGGAAAAGCGAGCTTCTTCACCGCGGACAACGCTATCTCGCCTACGGGTTGAGCGAAGTGGTGACACGGCCAGAATATCGGCGCCGGGGACTCGCGACCACGACCATTCGCCGAGCCGCACGGTACATTGCCGACCGGCAGCCGGACCTCAGCGTCTTTACCTGCGAGCCTGACAAGGTATCACTGTACGAATGCGGCGGTTGGAAAATCGCCAAGGACGCCTGCCTTGTCGGAGGCACCAGAGAGCGGCCATTCCGCAGCGACGGTCTGCACCTGACCACTATGATCAGATTGCTGTCCCCGCGTGCGAAGGCACATGCGGCCGACTTCGAGCATACGGACATCGTCCTCGAACTGGGGGAAGGCCAACTATGGTGATTGGTCCTGGTATGACGGACCGCTATCCGCGTGCGATCCGCGCCTGACGACAAGTCCGCGGTCGTGATCGCATGACTCGCACGTATTATTGTGCTCGCCAGACCATGATGACGTGGGAAATGCCGTCCTCGAGGAACTCGTCGGAGACCTGCGTGAAGCCGAACTGCTCGTACAGGCCGCGCGCGTAAGTCTGCGCCTCGATGCGCACGACGCTGGCGTGTGCGCGTTCCTGTGCCACGCGCAGTCCTTCGCGCACGATCCGCGTGCCAAGACCCTGCCGGCGGCGGGTTGCCAGCACGCGGCCGATCGAGACCTCCGGGAACGTGACGCCCGGGTCGACCACGCGGCAATAGGCGGCGATGCCATCCTCGTCGTGCAGGAACACATGCCAGCAATGCGGGTCCGCAGCGTCGATCTCCTGATAGGCGCACTGCTGCTCTACCACGAACACCGACACGCGCACGCGATAGATCTCGTGCAGTTCCGCCACGCTCAACTCATCAAACCGTTTCACCGTCAATTGCATGCGGCCATGATAAGGGCTGCCGGAGATTTCGTGCAGCCGTGGGCTGCCCACCGAGTCGCGACCATCGCGTCGCCGATTGGTATGCGGCTGATGAGCCGATCGGATTAGTCACGCACAGCAAAGCCGGCGTCCGCGATGCGTTTCTGCATGTCTTTGGCGACGGATAGGCAACGGGCGCGCGGGATGCCGGCCTTGACGCCGATGCCGGTCAGATCGGCGGGCGTCATGCCGTGCTCCTTGCGCCGTTTGACCATACGGTCGGCGATATCTGCCATCACGTCACCCGGCATAGGCTCATCAAGCAGATCAAACATACCCATATATTGGCATTATCTATAGTAATTCGGCATAATTACTACTATTTAAGTAGTTTTATATGTGCATATATATGCATATCTATGCTGGTTGACCGATAACCGAATTCGGTTTATCCGTCGTTCCGGCCGGTTTGAGGTTTGCACGCGAACCGTATGCCGACCCGGGCAAAAAAAGTGTCGCTCCGGACGCGCGGCTACGATGGACGCCATGAGCACACAGCGACATGGAGGAGGGAATATGGCGGTCACCTGGCTGCTGCTGTTCGTGACCATCTGTTGCGAGGTAGTGGCAACGTTGTCGCTGCGCGCGTCCGAAGGGTTCTCCAAACCCATTTGGGCGATCCCGGTGGTGATCGGCTACGTGATGTGCTTCTACCTGCTGTCCGTGGTGCTGGAACGCGGCATGCCGACCGCGCTCGCCTATGGCGTGTGGTCGTGCGTGGGCATCATCCTGACCGCATTCGCCGCACGCGTGCTGTTCCATGACCCGCTGAACTGGAAGATGCTGCTGGGCATGGCCATCATGATCGTCGGCATCGTCGTCATGCAGTGGGGCACGCACGCCGCGGCATAGTTGGAACGGAACGCATAACGAATACAAGTAATACAGATCAATGTGATCGGGTGATCCCTCGATCACATTGCAGATTGTCGCGGGTCGCGAATCGGTCTGCTGCATGCGGCCGGCCCGTCCAGCGCCGAGATCAGACGTGGCCGATGACGCGGGCCGGATTGCTGGCGACGATCGCACCGGCAGGCACGTCGTGCGTGACGATAGCGCCCGCGCCGACGATCGCGCCGTCGCCGACCGTCACGTGCTGCAGAATGATCGCACCCGCGCCGATCCACACGCGCTTGCCGATCGTGATCGGCCGGCTGACGGTGGTTGCGCGCTGCGCCGGATCCTTGAGGTGGTTGATGGTGATGAGCTGCACGTTGGGTCCGAGGAACGAGTCGTCGCCGATGCTGATGCCGCCGCGGTCCATGAGCGTGCACCCCCAGTTGATGAACACGTTGCGCCCGAGCGCGATGTTATGGCCGAAATCCGTGTAGAACGGCGGGTTGAGACGGAACGACGGGTCCACGCTATGACCGACGATCTGCTCGAAGAGTGCGTGCGTTTCGTCCGGCTCGTGCCAGCCGGTGTTCAGCTCGACGCACAGACGCTTCGTGGTGCTGATGATGGTGCCGATGACGGCGTCGTATCCGGGCTCGTGCGGGTCGACGGGTTCGCCGCCACGGTCGCGGGCGAGCAAGTCCGCGGCGGGGGAGAGCGGCGTCTCCGGTGCCCCTCCTCCGGCAATGGCTGTTGGCGCGGCGCGTGCGCTTATCGAGCTTGCCGACAAGACGGTGAGCGACGTAGCGAACCGTTCCGGAGAGGAGCTGAACGGTGAGATCGCGGTGTGCTGCGGCGAGCTGCGCGGCGTCGACTGGCTGGCCGAACGCATGGTCGCGTTTCGCGCGCGGCATCCGCATGTCAGGTTCGCGTTGTTCTCCGCGACGGCCGACGTGATGCAGGAGCGGCTGGAACAGGGACTGTCAGACGTCGCTGTGATGGGAGGGCCGATCGACGCGGAACGATTCGATTTCCTGAGCCTGCCGCAGCCGGACCGCTGGGGCGTGATGATGCGCGATGACGATGATCTGGCCGACCGAAACGAGATCACGCCAGCCGATCTCAAAGACCGGTATGTGCTGATGCAGTATCGCCCGCAGGTGCGCGGCATGCTGGACAACTGGCTCGGCGACGTACGCGACGAGATCACGGTTGCGGGCACCTACAACCTGCCGTTGAACGCGGCGATCGCGGTTCGGCATGGACTCGGCGTCGCCCTGTGCATCGACGTCGGACAGGTCGGCGAGGGATTGCGGTTCGTTCCGCTGTCGCCGTGCCTTGACGTGCCGTCGTTCGTCGCGTGGAGGCGCGGTCGCACGTTCAGTCCTTCGACCGCCGCATTCGTCGCCTTCCTGCGCGGCGATGACCGATAATCGTCCTCACGTGATCTGCGGCTTGTTCCAGTGGTCGCATGATCATTGGCGTTGACCGCAGCATTCCGTAACGTCCGGTTAGTTGTCAATGGTGGTTCAACGGTATGTCGATAGTTACCAAAACGTTGGAATCATGCGGTTTTTACCAGAGGATGTCGATGGGGGCGGTGACCTTGTTCTTTTCGATGATCAAACAGATTTCGTCGGGGGATTCCTGGCAGCCGCGGCGGATCCACAGCCAGATGATCGAGGAGACGGCGGAGACGAGGATTTCCATCGCGTAGTCGGCCGGAATGCCGTTGTAGGTGGACTGTGGTGTGGCTCCGAAGCGCTTGGCTTGCGTCATGATGAGCTTTTTGAGGACTTCCTTGAACCGATCGTACATCTGCATGTCGTTGCCGGAATTCGAGACGGCGTCGAAGAACGCGTAGTCGTTTTTCACGTAGCGCAGCGCCGCGGCGATGGCCCGCGTCTGGAACGCGTCGCACACGGACTTGCCGGCACGTGACATCACGCGGCCGTCCTCGTCGGCGTTGTCGAGGAGCAGTCCGGTCAGATCGTCGATCGCATCGTCGATGAGCTGCCGGCGCAGGTCGAATTTGTCGAGATAGTGCATGTAAAACGTGCCGCGGTTGATGCCTGCGGTGCGCGCGAGGTCGCTGACGGTGATCGCGTCGAAGCCCTTGTCCTGCACCAGCGTGGTGAAGGCGGCTTTGATCTTGGCTTCGGTCTGCGTGTTGCGTTTGCCGGTTACGGTGGCCATGTGCGTCTCCTGTGCGTGATGGCGCGGCGGTTGGGCGCCGCGGGCGGATGCTGCAACGATTATAACAACACGTTGTCTGTTTAGTGGCTAAAACGACCGTTTTCGGCAAAGTGTTTAATTTGAACAACATGTTGATAGTTGTCGGTTGACGCATACTTTTCTTCGTTCTTACCATCGAGGCAGTTAAATCAACATGTTGTTTATTCAAGGTGTTGATTGCTGGACGGATTGTGACACATGCAGCTGACGGCCTTGACTATCCGCTCCTCTGACAAGGGGAGCCAAGAAGGAAACAATGCCGACGGCGAAACACGGAAAGGCATAGGAACATGGCATACATCGAGATGGTGCACAGCTTCAAGCGGTACCACATGGGAGACACGACCATCACCGCCAACAACGACGTGAGCTTCGGCATCGAGAAAGGCGAGCTGGCGATCATCCTCGGCTCGTCCGGCGCGGGCAAATCGACCGTACTCAACATCCTCGGCGGCATGGACACGAATTCCGAAGGCCAGGTCATCATCAACGGCAGGGACATTTCGAACTACACCGCCCACCAGCTCACCGACTACCGCCGCTACGACATCGGCTTCGTGTTTCAGTTCTACAACCTCGTCGCCAACCTCACCGCCAAGGAGAACGTCGAACTCGCCTCCGAAATCGTCAAGGACGCGCAGGACCCGGTGCAGACGCTCATCGACGTCGGATTAAAGGACCGAATCAACAACTTCCCGGCACAGCTGTCTGGCGGCGAACAGCAGCGCGTCGCCATAGCACGAGCAGTCGCCAAGAACCCCAAGATCCTCTTGTGCGACGAACCGACCGGCGCGCTCGACTACAACACCGGCAAGCAAGTCCTCCAAATCCTGCAGGACCAGAGCCGCAAGAAGGGCGCGACCGTCGTCATCGTTACCCACAACTCGGCCATCGCGCCCATCGCCGACCGCGTCATCCACATGCACGACGCGCGCGTCAAATCAATCGACATCAACGAACATCCTATGGACATCAAGGACCTGGAGTGGTAACCATGACCGAGCTCACCGACTTCATTGAACCGGACGCGACGCGCCGTCCGAACTCGGACCCGCGCCGCGCCGCCAAACGCAAACGCCGTAGTGATGGCGGACTCGCTCGCAAGCACATGCTGTGGAAGGACATCCGCGTCACCCTCGCCAAATCCAAGGGCCGGTTCCTCTCGATTGTCAGCCTCATGATGCTCGGTTCGTTCGCACTCGTCGGCCTGTTCGCCACCGGCCCCGACATGCAGGCCACCGGCACCTCCTTCTACGGCGAACACAACCTCGCCGACGTGACCGTCATCAGCGACTACGGCCTCAGCAAAGACGACGAAACCATCATCCGCAACACCAACGGCGTACGCCAAGCCGAATTCGGCTACTTCAAGGACGTGACCATCACAGGCAGCAACCACAGCCTGCGCATCTACTCCAAACCGAACGCCGTCTCCGGATACCGAGTGATCGAAGGACGACTGCCAAACACCACCGGCGAAATCGCGCTCGACTCGGCCGAACGTGACCGATACGCAATCGACAGCACCGTACAGGTCACCGAACTGCCCGACATCGCCGGCGACACCATCCTCGAACAAACCAAGTACACCGTGGTCGGTTTCGTCGACGCCAGCGAAATCGTCTCCAACCTCAACATGGGCCAATCCACGGCCGGCACTGGTGAACTCGACGGCTACGGCGTGGTCGTGCCCGGCACGTTCGACTCGGACGTGACGATGATCGGCCGCGTCACCTTCAACGACACGCAACACGTCGACTACTGGACCAGCGAATACCGAGACCGCGTGCAAACGCACAAGGACATGCTCACCAAACGCCTCTCCAACCAGCCCAAAGCACGCGAAGCCTCCATACGCGAAGACCGCCGCCAGCAGATCAACAAGGCGCAAGCCAAAGTCAACGACGCGAAACGGCAACTCGCCGACGCCGAACAACAGCTCACGGACGCGAAAACCCAGATCGAAACCGCCAAGGACCAGATGACCCAAGGCGAAATCACCGCCATCGACCAAGGTTCCGCCACAGCCGCCGAACTGTCCGGCGCGCTCGCACAAATCGCCGCGGCCGACTCGCAGATCACCGCAGGCCAAACCCAGCTCATCGCAGCCACCCAACAGCTCACGCAAGGTCAGTCGCAACTCGACTCGTCATGGCAGCAACTCACGCAGGCCAAAACCCAGCTCGACGCGGCCCACACCGTCCTCGCATCGATCAAACCAGTCCTCGACACAACCGGCACGATCCTGACCGACTGGACCAACAGCGGCATCACCGGCAGCGTATACGACACCGTCAAAGCGCAATACGACAAGGCGCTCGCCGCCTACAACGACGCCGTCGCACAATACAACACCCAACTGAACACCTACCACAACGCACTCCAACAGTGGAACGACGGCGCCAAACAACTCAAAGAAGGCAGCAAGGAATACCAGCAGAACGCGGCCGCGCTCGCCGACGCGTCCAAGCAGCTCGCCGCCAAGCAGACCGAACTCGGGCAGGCCGTCTCCACCGCGCCGGCGGGTGCAACAAGCGGCAGCGCGTCGTCTGGCACCACGCAGCTCATCCAAGGCAGACGCGATATCGAAAAAGCCGAAGACCAGTACGCCGAAAAACTCCAGGAATTCAACGACGCGAAACCCGCCGCCGAACAGAAGATCAAGACAGCGGAGCATGACATCGCGCTTGCCCGCGAGAAGATCGACACGCTCGAGGTACCCGCCTATTCGATCGACGGCCGGCGCGAGGGGCTCACGTCCAACGGCTACCGCGTATACGAGATCATCGCAAACATCGTTGGCAAGCTCGCCATGATCTTCCCCGTGTTCCTCTACTTCGTTGCCGCGCTCGTCACCTTCTCCACGATGGGCCGCATGGTCGACGAGGAACGCATCAACTCCGGAACGCTCAAGGCGCTCGGCTACGGCAACGCCGATATTCTCAAGAAGTTCACGGTCTACGGCTTCGCCGCATCCACCGTCGGCACTGTCTTCGGCGTCGTCGCCGGCCACACGATTCTGCCGCTCATCGTCTACCATGCGTACCGCGACGGGTTTACCATGCCGGTCATCGAACTGAAGTTCCATCCCGTGGTTACCGTGGTTGCGTTCCTGCTCGCGTGGGTGAGCGCCGTCGTGCCTGCCATGCTCGCCGCCGCGCGCGAACTCAAAGACAAGCCGGCCGCGCTCCTGTTGCCCAAGCCGCCGGCGAACGGGTCGAAGATCTTCCTCGAGCGTCTCGGCTTCATCTGGAACCGGCTCAGCTTCACGCGCAAGGTCACTGCCAGGAATCTTTTCCGTTACAAGACGCGCGGATTCATGACGATCTTCGGCGTGATGGGCGCCGTGTCGCTGCTCGTCGCCGGACTCGGCGTGCAGGGATCGATCAACCAGATCAGCGAACGCCAGTTCGATGAGGTGATCCACTACGACATGATCGTCGCCGAAAAATCCGACGACAACGACGAACAGCGCGCCGCGGTCGCCAAGGACATGACCGACAAGGCCGTGGACGAGGCAATGCCGATCCGCTACGAGGAACTCACCAAAACCGCTGGCAAGCAGGGCGACAAGCAGTCGATCACGTTGCTCGTCACCGACGACGCGTACAACTTCAACGACTACGTGACCCTGCGTTCGCGCGTCGGCCACGAGCCGCAGATTCTCACCGACCGCGGTGCAGTCATCTCCGAACGCATGGCCTCGATGCTTGGCGCGAAGGCCGGCGACACGATCCGCGTCACCGGCGAGGACGGCGGGGAGCGTTCCGTGCGCGTCGACGGCGTGAGCGAAATGTATATCGGCCATATCATGGTCATGACGTCCGGCGGCTACGAGCACGTGTTCGGCGAGGCTTATCAGTCGAACGCCTACCTTGTCAGGCTCAAGGACAATTCCATCGCCAACGCCGAGAAGCAGGGTGCGCGGTTCATGGAGAACGACGGCGTGCGCGGCGTGGTGCAGAACACCACTATGAAGAACCAGGTCGCCACGATCGTCGACTCGTTGAACCAGATCATGGAGGTGCTCGTGCTCGTGGCTGGTATGCTCGCCGTGGTGATTCTGTACAACCTCACCAACCTGAACGTGTCCGAACGCATCAGGGAGCTGTCGACCATCAAAGTGCTCGGCTTCCATTCGAACGAGACGACCATGTACATCTACCGCGAAACCATCGTCCTGTCCGTGCTCGGCATCCTCGCCGGTTACGGGTTCGGCGCCGGACTCCACCGGTACATCATCACCGAGGTGCCTCCGGACGAGGTCATGTTCGATCCCATGCTCGGCTGGCCCGCGTTCGTGGTGCCCGCGCTGCTTGTCTCCGCGGTGCTGGCCGCGCTCGGCGTGGTCGTCTACCGGCAACTCCGGAACGTGGATATGCTCGCAGCCCTCAAGTCGGTCGACTGACAGTTCGGCTGTTGCTTCGATCCATTGAACTGCATGATTCGAACTTGGAGTCATGCTCTTGCATCAAGAAGTTCAATTCTTATAGCGCTCCTTTCGGTTCATATATTGAACCGAAAGGAGCGTTTCGTATAACCGGTACTGATAGAATGCTGAACCGTTGTCCGTGAGATTTGAACTACCGATAGACGAGAACGGGGGAGCGGCGTGGACGATTTTGCTACGCGGTTAAAAACCGCAATGAACGCGCGTCATCTCAAACAAATCGATCTCGTGCGGGCTGCACAGCAAGTCGGGGTCAAGCTCGGCAAAAGCCATGTCAGTCAGTATGTCAGCGGCAAAACCGTGCCACGCACCGAGATATTGAACTTTCTCGCGACCACGCTGGACGTCGACGAACAATGGCTGCTCGGACACGACACGACGGCGAAGACCGCAACGACACGAGTCGAACGGCATACGCCTTCATCGGCGTCCGGGAACGCGGAAGGCAGCGCCTCGGAGACCCGCACCGACCGACGCAACGAATCGTCACCCGCATCCATCCATCTGGAGGAAGAAGGAATCCCCATGCGCCAGTTCCACAAATCAACCAAGCTCGACAACGTGCTCTACGACGTGCGTGGCCCGGTCGTCGACGAGGCGGCGCGCATGGAGGAGTCCGGCATGCACGTGCTCAAGCTCAACATCGGCAATCCGGCGCCGTTCGGCTTCCGCACGCCCGACGAGGTCGTCTACGACATGGCCCGCCAGCTGACTGAGACCGAGGGTTACTCGGCCTCCAAGGGCCTGTTTTCCGCGCGCAAGGCCATCATGCAGTACGCGCAGCTCAAGAACATCCCCAACGTGGGCATCGAGGACATCTACACCGGCAACGGCGTGAGCGAGCTGATCAACCTGTCCATGTCGGCCCTGCTCGACGACGGAGACGAAGTGCTCGTGCCCAGCCCCGACTACCCGCTGTGGACCGCCTGCGTGAACCTCGCCGGCGGCACCGCCGTGCACTACACGTGCGACGAGCAGTCCGAGTGGTATCCGGACATTGACGACATGCGTGCCAAGATCACCGACCGCACGGTCGCGATCGTCATCATCAACCCGAACAACCCGACCGGCGCGCTCTATCCGCCTGAAGTGCTCCAGCAGATCGTCGACCTCGCGCGCGAGCACCAGCTCATGATCTTCTCCGACGAGATCTACGACCGACTCGTTATGGACGGGCTCAAGCACGTCTCCATCGCGTCGATGGCGCCCGACCTATTCTGCGTCACGTTCTCCGGCCTGTCCAAATCGCACATGATCGCCGGCTACCGCGTTGGCTGGATGGTGCTGAGTGGCAACAAGCACATGGCCAAGGACTACATCGAGGGCATCAACATGCTCACCAACATGCGCATCTGCTCGAACGTGCCCGCCCAGTCAATCGTGCAGACCGCGCTCGGCGGACACCAGTCGGTCAACGACTACATCGTGCCCGGAGGCCGACTCTACGAGCAGCGCGAGTACATCTATAATGCGCTCAACGCGATCCCCGGCGTCACGGCCGTCAAACCGAAGGCCGCGTTCTACATCTTCCCCAAGATCGACGTGAAGAAGTTCAACGTGCTGGACGACGAGCAGTTCGCACTCGACCTGCTGCATGACAAGCGTATCCTCATCACGCGCGGTGGCGGATTCAACTGGCAGGAGCCGGATCACTTCCGCATCGTGTATCTGCCGCGCATCGAGGTGTTGCGTGACGCGGTTGGCAAGATTACTGATTTCCTCTCGTACTATCGTCAATGAGTTCGGTGACAGTGCGTTTTGCACCAACGCATGTACATCGATAAAAGTTCAAGAAGTCGTGTCTGTTAGGCGCGGATCTGCATAGTTCAAAATAGTTCAACATGAACCTAACGAGAAGGGCGGAACGTCTTTGAACAGACGTTCCGCCCTTCTCGTTTGTTTTCGTTCGACTGTCGTTTGTATACGAATGATTGAACTTAGTTCGACGTTCCGGCATCCGGCACGTTGGCGAAGACCTCGTGATGCGAGTCGAGCACATGCATGCGCCCAACCGGCCAGAACGTGAACACGGCGACGCCCTGCACGTCGCTCAGCGGCACCTGCCCTCCGTGCGCGTCGGACTGATGCGCACGGCTATCCGCGCTGCCGGACCGGTTGTCGCCCATCACCCACATCATGCCGTCCTGCACGGTGACGCTGAACGCTTCGTCGGACGGATTCACGCCGGAGCGAAGATACGCCGACTCGTCGATCGCCTTGCCGTTCACTTCGACCGGAGCGCCGTTGCCCGCGCAGCTGACCGTGTCGCCCGGCAGACCGATCACCCGCTTGATCAGATCATTGCCCTCGCCGCTGGCCAGCCAGTGGTCCGGATCGCGGAAAACGACGATGTCGCCGCGCTGCGGCTTGATCACCTTCACCGCGGCCACGCGGTCCTTGAGCTGGATCGTGTCCAGCATGCTGCCGGACGGAATTACGTACAGGCCGATCAGGAACACGCGGATCAGCGCGAACACGACGATCGGCACCACGATCCACGGAATCAGCTCCAGCAGACTCTCCTTGCCGCCGTCGTTCCTGTCGTTCTTGTCGTTCCGGCCTTTCCGATCCGCATCAGGCTTTCGCTCGCCGTTCGCAACGTTCTCGGCATGGGTCATGTCTCGCAGCCCCGTTTCCGCCATCGCTGGCAATCGTGATATGTCGTATGTCCTGCCGAGCATCCTACTCGCAACGGTCGGTCCGTACGAGAGTCCGACGCGCTCCGCGCATGTCCGCTCGCAAAATCTCCTAAACTTGGGTCTTGACTTTTTTGCCGACTCGGTATATGGACAGCGAAACCTGTTTGACATACCTGAGCGGTACTCTGTCCTACGCACTAGCCAAAGAACCGCAGGATGTCAAGACCCTGCCAAAACGATATGAAGGTGGTTTCGGTGACTTTCCACGCCCCGCTCGATTTGAGCATACATAACAAGCAAGGTCTGTACGACCCCAGCGCAGAGCACGACGCCTGCGGCGTGGGTATGGTCACCACCCTCAACAAGCGACCCGAACGCAAGATCATCGACGACGCCATCGAAGTGCTCGTCAACCTCAACCACCGCGGCGCGGTCGGCGCCGAGGAAAACACCGGCGACGGCGCGGGCATCCTCATGAGCATGCCCGACGAGTTCATGCGCGCCACCGCGGGCGTGGAACTGCCCGAAGAGGGCCACTACGCCGCCGGCATCGCGTTCCTCGACCGCGACATCGCCACCTCCGGCCAGCAGGAGCAGGCCATCGCGAACATCGTGCGCGAGGAGGGCCTCGAAGTCCTCGCATGGCGCGTTGTGCCGACCAACCCGGACGGCCTCGGCCTGCAGGCCCTCGCCTCCATGCCGAGCTTTAAGACGCTCGTTGTCGCCTCTCCGGACGGTTCGCTCGCCGGCATCGACCTCGACCGCAAGACGTTCCGCATCCGCAAGCGCGTCGAGCACGAGGTCGGCATCTACTTCGCGTCGCTGTCGGCCCGCACCATCACGTACAAGGGCATGCTCACCACCATGCAGCTCACCCCGTTCTTCCCCGATCTGAGCAACCCGCTCATGAAGGCGAAGATCGCGATCGTGCACTCGCGCTTCTCCACCAACACGTTCCCGAGCTGGCCGCTCGCCCAGCCGTTCCGCCTGCTCGCCCACAACGGCGAGATCAACACCATCCAGGGCAACCGCAACTGGCTGTCCGCGCGCGAAGGCCGCCTGAGCTCCGAACTGCTCGGCGAGTTCAAGCCGCTGCTGCCGATCACCACGCCCGGCTATTCGGATTCCGGCACGTTCGACGAATGCCTCGAGCTGCTGCACCTCGCCGGCCGTTCCCTGCCGCACGCAATCTCGATGATGCTGCCGCCGGCGTGGGAGAACAATGACCAGCTCGACCCGGACGTGCGCGCGTTCTACGAGTACAACAACACGCTGATCGAGCCGTGGGACGGCCCGGCCGACATCATCTTCACCGACGGCACTCAGGTCGGCGCGCTGCTCGACCGCAACGGTTTCCGCCCCGGCCGCTGGCAGCTCACCGATGACGGCTATCTCGTGCTTGCCTCCGAGGCGGGCGTGCTTCCGGAGATCGACGATGAGCACGTCGTCGAAAAGGGTCGTCTGGAGCCGGGCAAGATGTTCCTCGTCGACACCGACGAAGGCCGCATCATCCCCGACGAGGAGATCAAGAAGAGCCTCGCCTCGCAGCACCCGTACCGCAAATGGGTCGAAGGCAACTCGGTCGAGATGAGCGACCTGCCGCAGCGCGAGCACGTGAGCCACTCCGGCCAGTCCGTGCAGCGCCGCCAGCGCGCGTTCGGCTACACCGAGGAGGACCTGAAGCTCCTGCTCGCCCCGATGGCCAACACGGGCAAGGAGCCGCTCGGCTCGATGGGCAACGACAACCCGCTGCCGGTGCTTTCCAAGCGCAGTCGCATGCTGTTCGACTACTTCCACCAGAAGTTCGCGCAGGTCACCAATCCGCCGCTGGACTGGGAGCGCGAGGAGATCGTCACCTCGCTCGAATCCGCCATCGGCCCGGAGCCGAACCTGCTCGAGGATTCCGAACTGCACGCTAAGAAGATCCTCATCCCGCTGCCGGTCATCAACTCCGACGAGATGGCCCAGCTCAAGAGGCTCGACAAGGCCAAGGTGCTCGGCGGCTACTACCGTCCGTTCGTCGTCAAGGGCCTCTATCAGGTCGCCGGCGGCGGCAAGGCGCTCGAGGAGCGTCTCGAGGAGATCTTCTCCGAAGTCGACGAGGCGATCGCGAACGGCAGCAACTTCATCGTGCTGTCCGACCGCGAGTCGAACCACACGTGGGGCCCGATCCCGTCGCTGCTGCTCACCGCGGCCGTGCAGCATCACCTGCTGCGCCGCCACACCCGCACGCAGATCTCGATGGCCGTCGAGGCCGGCGACGTGCGCGAAGTGCATCATGTAGCGCTGCTCATCGCCTACGGCGCGGCCTGCGTGAACCCGTACCTCGCGTTCGAGTCCGTTGAGAACCTCGCCCGCACCGGCTACCTCAAGGTCGACGCGCCCACCGCCGTGAAGAACCTCACCAAGGCGCTGTCCATTGGCGTGCTCAAGATCATGTCCAAGATGGGCGTCTCCACGATCATGAGCTACCGCGGCGCACAGCTGTTCGAAGCCGTGGGCCTCAACAAGGCGACCGTCGACAAGTACTTCACCGGCACCGTCTCCCAGGTCGGCGGCGTCGGCCTCGACGAGATCGCCGAGGAGGTTGCCATCCGCCACCGCGTCGCCTACCCGAACCAGTGGACGGCCACCCCGCACATGAACCTCGAAACCGGCGGCGAATACAAGTGGCGCCGCACCGGCGAGGACCACCTCAACGACCCGGAGGCGATCTTCCTGCTCCAGCAGTCGACCGCCCGCGGCGACTACAACATGTTCAAGAAGTATTCGGCGCACATCAACGACACGTCGAACCGCCTCATGACGCTGCGCGGCCTGATGAAGTTCAAGCACGACCGCAAGCCGATCGACATCTCCGAAGTCGAACCGGCCTCCGAGATCGTCAAACGTTTCTCCACCGGCGCGATGAGCTACGGCTCCATCTCGCAGGAGGCCCACGAGACGCTCGCCATTGCCATGAACACGCTCGGCGCGCGCTCCAACTCGGGCGAGGGCGGCGAGTCCGACGACCGCATCAACGACCCGCTGCGCTACAGCCGCATCAAGCAGATCGCCTCCGCGAGATTCGGCGTCACCTCTGACTACCTTGTGCACGCCACTGACCTGCAGATCAAGCTCGCGCAGGGCGCTAAGCCCGGCGAGGGCGGCCACCTGCCCGGTGCGAAGGTTCCGCCGTGGATCGCCAAGGTCCGCCACGCGACCCCGGGCGTCGAGCTGATCTCCCCGCCGCCGCACCACGACATCTACTCGATCGAGGATCTGAAGCAGCTGATCAACGACGCAAAGATGGCGAACCCGAAGGCGCGCATCCACGTCAAGCTCGTCTCCGAGTTCGGCGTCGGCACCATTGCGGCTGGCGTGGCCAAGTGCCATGCCGACGTGGTGCTGATCTCCGGCTATGACGGCGGCACCGGCGCGGCCCCGCTCAACGCGATCCGCCACGCGGGCACTCCGTGGGAGATCGGTCTGTCCGAGACCCAGCAGACGCTGATTCTGAACGGCCTGCGCTCCCGCATCGTCGTCCAGTGCGACGGCGAGCTGAAGACCGGCCGCGACGTGGTCATCGCCGCGCTGCTCGGCGCCGAGGAATTCGGCTTCGCGACCGCCGCACTGATCGTCGAAGGCTGCGTCATGATGCGCGCCTGCCAGAAGAACACCTGCCCGCAGGGCATCGCCACCCAGGATCCGGAGCTGCGCGCCCGCTTCCGCGGCAAGCCCGAGTCGGTCATCAACTTCTTCATGTACATCGCCGAGGAAGTGCGCGAGATCCTCGCCGAGCTCGGCTTCCGCACGCTCGAGGAGGCTGTCGGCCATGTCGAGTGCCTCGACCAGAACGAGGCCATCAAGCGCTGGAAGGCTGACGGCGTCGACCTGACCAACGTGCTCATGCAGCCCGGTCCGGTCCCCGGCACCATCCTGCACAACACCGAGCCGCAGAATCACGAGCTCGACAAGGCGCTCGACAACAAGCTCATCGAGCTTGCCCAGCCCGCGCTCGAGAACAAGGAGCCGGTGACGATCGACCTGCCGATCCGCAACGTGAACCGTACGCTCGGCACGATGGTCGGCTATGAGATCACCCGCCGCTACGGCGCCGAGGGTCTGCCGGACAATACGATCGACATGACGTTCCACGGCGCCGGCGGCCAGTCCATCGGCGCGTTCATCCCGAGCGGCGAAACGATCCGCGTGATTGGCGAAGTCAACGACTACGCCGGCAAGGGCCTGTCCGGCGGCCGCATGATCGTCCGTCCGAATGACGACGTGACGTTCGACCCGCATGAGAATGTCATCGCGGGCAACGTGACCGGCTTCGGCGCGACCTCCGGACAGATGTTCGTCGCGGGACGCGCGGGCGAGCGCTTCGCCGTGCGTAACTCCGGCGCGACGTTCGTCGTCGAAGGCGTGGGCGACCACGGCTGCGAGTACATGACTGGCGGCACGGTCGTCGTGCTCGGCCCCACCGGCCGCAACTTTGGCGCCGGTTTCTCAGGTGGCAACGCCTACGTGCTCGACCTCGACATGAACCAGGTCAACCCGGAGGGACGCCGGAACGGTTCGCTGCTGTTCCAGCCACTCGATGAGACGACCGCGCCGGTCGTGCGCGATCTGGTCGAGCAGCATGCCAAGGAGACCGGCTCCAAGTTCGCCAAGGAACTGCTCGAGAACTGGGACGAGAACGTGCTGCGCTTCACCCGCGTGGTGCCCGAACACTTCCTCGCCATGACCGCGGCCATGAAGCAGGCCGAAGAGGACAACATCGATTTCAATGCGCCCGGCGCCTGGGAACAGGTGTACGAGCACGTGATGGAAGGAGCGCGCTGACATGGGAGATCCTCGTGGATTCCTGAAGGTCCGTACCCGCCGAGAACTCGCCGAACGCCCGGTCGCCGAGCGTATCAAGGACTGGCTCGACGTGCACGCCGAATCCGGCCTGCAGCCGTGGACCACCGAACAGGCGGCCCGCTGCATGGACTGCGGCACCCCGTTCTGCATGACCGGCTGCCCGCTCGGCAACATCATCCCCGAATTCAACGACCTCGTGCGTCAGGAGAAGTGGGAGGACGCGTACAACCGCCTGTCCACCACCAACAACTTCCCCGAAGTCACCGGCCGTATCTGCCCGGCCCTGTGCGAGCAGGCCTGCGTGCTCGGCATCCACCAGCCGCCGACGATGATCAAGAACGACGAGTGCACGATCATCGATCAGGCGTGGGATCTCGATTATGTCAAGCCCCTGCCGCCGCAGCGCCTGACCGATCAGACGGTCGCGGTCGTCGGCTCCGGCCCCGCGGGCCTCGCCTGCGCCCAGCAGCTGACCCGCGCCGGCCATACCGTCGTCGTCTATGAGCGCGACGACGCGATCGGCGGCCTGATGCGTTACGGCATCCCGAACTTCAAGCTCGACAAGCGACTGCTCGACCGCCGCGTCAAGCAGATGGAGGCCGAAGGCACGCGCTTCCGCACCGGCGTGGAGATCGGCAAGGACATCACGTGGGACGACCTGCGCTCCCGCTACGATGCCGTCGTCGTCGCGATCGGCTCGCGCGTGCCGCGCGACATGAAGCTGCCCGGCCGCGAGCTCAAGGGCATCCACTTCGCGATGGACTTCCTGCCCGACGCGACCCGCCGCGTGTACGGCGTCAAGCCGGTCAACGACATCACCGCCAAGGACAAGCACGTCATCGTCATCGGCGGCGGCGACACCGGCTCCGACTGCCTCGGCACGTCTATCCGCCAGGGCGCGAAGGACGTGACCGTGCTGCAGATCATGCCGAAGGAGCCGAGCCAGCGACCGGACAACCAGCCGTGGCCGACGTTCGCGCGCCTCTACCAGAAGACCTCTTCGATGGAGGAGGGCGGCACCTACATGTACAGCACCGATTCGGTCAACTTCATCGGCTCCGAAGAGGAGCAGGCCAAGGTGCATGTCGAGAACTCGACCGCGACCGAAGGCTTCATCGCCGACGAGAATGGCCATGTGACCGGTCTGCGCGTCGTCGACGTGGCGCCGGGGGAGAACGGCCCGTTCACCCGCCAGCCCGGCACCGAACGCGTGCTGCCTGCCGACCTCGTGCTCATCTCCGTCGGCTTCCTGCACCCGGACACCGCCTCGCTCATGGATCAGCTGCCGGTCGAGCTCGACAAGCGCGGCAACGTGGCGCGTAACGACAAGTTCGCCACCTCGCAGGACGGCGTGTTTGTCGCCGGCGATGCGGGCCGCGGCCAGAGCCTCGTCGTGTGGGCGATTTCGGAGGGACGCTCCTGCGCCGCCGCTGTGGACGAGTACCTGACCGGCTCGACCGAACTCCCGGCACCGATCGTCGCCTCCCAGCGTCCGATGGCGCTGCCGCGCTGACGCCGACGGATATACGGATATATATGGCATATGGCCCGTTCTCTTCGCATTGAAGAGAACGGGCCATTGCCGTTTGACCGTGCACGTGTTGTTGCCAACGATGGCTGCGTTTGGGATTTGTCCATTCGTATGAGGACGCGCGGCGTAGCGACCGGCCGAACGTCATATCGTGATACGCACGAAGATGATTCGCACAAATAACGCGATAATGGAACACATGAGATCCGATTCAAAGCGGAGCGGATCGATTTGATTATTCACAAGGAGGAACAATGAATCTGAGAACATGGCAGGCACTGTACAATTCCCTTATTGCTTTGGGAATAGTAATGCTTGTAGTTGCGATCCTCATCAATGAGCGGCACGTGGTGATCATGATTGTTCTTGGTATTGGAGGATTGGTCATTGCGATTGCCGGGTTTATTCTCCAGCTTATATTTTGGAAATGCCCTCACTGCGATAAACATCTTCCCACTACAGGTACCTTCGGTATGATCCGTTGCCCGTATTGCGGAAATGATCTTTTTAAATAGTGGGAGAGTGGCTTCATTCTTGTGAATGAAGCCACTCTTTGCCGTGTATTAAGTTGATTGCTAATGGATTAGTATAAATTATGTGGCAGGGAGTATTGGTTTTTTTTTTATTGGAATAATTGCATTGTGACAATATTGAATGGTCTGGTGGGCGCAATAAAGGTGTAAACATGGTGAACTTGAATGAGTCAAAAATAAAAAGTTTTATTTTTGTATGTCCTCCATAACTATCTTATCTTTCTTGTTAAATTGGCTGACCATAATAAGCCCGACGATTGAAATCAACGGGATAAATTTTATTCGGGTTCTCCTTCTTGTACTCATTCCATTTCATCCGCCGGCGTTTGGCATCGCTGCTGCAGTTACTTCCATTACTGCTTATTGTTTTCCTGGGAATTATTTAGGGACGTATTATCTTTCGGCTGAGCCGATTTATTGTCCTGTGCGATATTTTGGGCAAAGAAATCAGGAAATTAAAGCCGTCGATTTTATTATTGGTGATTCTTTACATTACTGGTATATTCTCTTCTTTTTTATCTTTGGAGTTTATTTCTTCAATTTGCTTTACTTTGCAGCCTCTGGTCTTCTTTTGGGTTATTGGAACGCTAAAATGGGAGTGCACAGCCGCGCCGAAGCCATCCGCATCTGCGTCCGCGAGCATCTGCTCTGACGGCAATGTCGTTGCGGATACACCCCGTCCACGTATCGGGCGCGATTAGCTGGCGTGGCGCATGGACGCGGTGGATACCCTGGATATATAAGGGAAGGCGGTGCGCGATGAAGCGACGTGAACTGACCGTGATTATTGGCTTGCTGGCTGTCGCGTCGATGATGACGGCAGGCGGTGTGGCGTGGCACGCGGGGATGACCGGTACGAATCATCACGCGGCTCAGACGACGCCGTCGCCGCGGCGCGCGACCGAATCGAATCATGATGATCTTGACAGAACCAACGTGCCGCCGACCGAAGACATTCGCGCGGGGGATGTGAAGAATGCCACGGAACTGGTCGATCCGAGCGTGCTTGCAGGACTGAACATGGTCGTGGATGATTCGTATCCCGGCGACGCATGGTTCCGCGCAGCCAGTGGAGGGAAAACCACTGGTGCGCTGGACGAAGCCGCCCGACCATCGTCATCGGACGGTCAGGCGACGACGGGTGCGGTGAGCATCCGTCTCGACGTGCCGCAGAGCGTGCAGGAAACCGGGTACTGGTGCGTGCCGGCCGCCGTGTAGATGGTATTGCGGTATCGGGGGATCGACGTCAGCCAATCCGTACTCGCCGACGACATGAACGCCGATCCGCGGACCGGTACCGAATACGTCGATCTGGCGCGCGTCGTCAACAGGTATCTGTTCGGCGTCGACGACGCGAACCCGAACGATGCCGGTTATCGTGTGCAAACCATGGAAATCGGTGACACGGATCCCGCGACGGCCCGCACGTTCGCCGAACGCGCGACGGCCGATCTGGACAACGGCGACCCGGTGTTCACAGCCATCGACGTGCACGCGCTCTACCCGGCGTTTAGCCACGCCAACCACATGATCGTCATCACCGGATACGACGCCGACGCCAACGGCACCGTCACGCGTTGGACGTACCGCGACCCGTGGTATCGGGTGCAGGACGAAACGAGAGACGGCCTGAAGACGGTGACCGCCGACGCGCTGATCAACGCGATCATATCCAACGAGGAACCGGCCTACGTGTGGTGACGAAGGCCCGCGCACGCGCCGGTCCGTCCGCTGACGATTTACTGGTCGAATGCATTCAGGTCGATCCAATACCGGCGAACGTCGGGGAATCCGGGGTGTGGCACGACGCTTTCGAGAACTCCGTGGTTGCGTTCGATCACTTTCGCCGAGACTGCGTTGGGTTGGTTGCAGGTGATCAGGATGCGGTCGAATCCGAATTCCCGCGCCTTGAGCAGGGTGAGGCGCAGTATTTCGTTGGCGTAGCCGCGGCCGCGCGCGGACGGTCGGACGCTGTATCCGATCCGTCCTGCGAAGCGGTCGATGAAATCATTCGTTTCCAGACGCAGGTCGGAGATGCCGACCACGCGTCCGGTGCCCTCCGAGCGGCTCCGGTCGGCGAGAGATCGTCCGCCGGCTGAGGCGGCTGGGATGGCCGTGGTTTCGACCGCTAGGTACACGGCTTCCTTTACGGTCCCGTAGTGCGGCGGGTAGGTGCCGGCGAGCCAGCGGCGGTAGTCGTCGGCCTGTTCCAGTCCGCGTCCGCCGCTGACGCGTTCCCCGCGTTTGATGAACTCCGCGCGGAACGCCATGACGGTGTCTTCGTCGGCAAGGGTCGGTTCGATGAGTGTGAGTGCCATGTCCCGTCTCCGTTCCCGCGCTCAGTCCTGCGGGCTGTCGGCCCGCTGTTCCAGCCGCTCGTACGGGATCTTGTCGCCGGCCGTCACGGCGACGGGCAGCGTGTTCTCGAGCGGCGGCATCTCGCAGGTGCAGAAGTCCGTGTATGCGCAGAAATAGTGCGTGGCCCGGTTGAAGTCGATTTCGGTGACTTTCGCCGGGTCGCTGATCGGGAAGCGCAGGATTCGCCCGCCGCCGTACGTTTCCTTGCCGGACGTGGCGTCGCGGAAGATCACGAGTCCCTGCCCGTGCGTGTTGGCCTGGAACACGGTGAGTGGATAGTCGTTGCCGTCGATGGTGACGGTGAGCTTACCGACCACTTTTTCGATGTGCTGCAGGTTGGCCATGGATGCGCCGACCGTGGCTGTGTATGAGTGGTCGTACGGTTCGTAGGATGCGGGCACGACCCATTTGCGGTCCGGCGCGTAGTGTGGCGTGCCCCTGAAGTGCTGGCGCAATGGGGATTGCGGGTCGCGGACGCGCACGGCGTACTTGTTGAGCCCGCCGACGCGTTTGATGAGTTCGGCTTGCAGTCGGCCGAAGTCGATTTTCACGAGGTTGGCGTCTTCGTCGCCGGGGACGACGAAGACGCGCGGGCTGGACAGTTTGAGCAGGTTGATTTTGACGATTCTGCCGTCTTGCGGCGTGTATGTGACCTTGTTGCCTTCGACCAGCCAGGTGCCGGGGAAGTTGTCGAGCGTGCGCGCGACCCCGTCCTCGAGCCAGTCGATGCTCACGATGGAGAGGAAACCAAGCGGCGCGTTGACCGCGTCGTCCTTTTTCCGATGCCACGCGTTGAATTGTTCCGCGAATTCCTGGTCCGTTAGATTATCGGCTGAAGTCATGCGTCCCCCTTGTTGTTTGCACATTATCTGAGCACTGCTTATGTATCGTTATATCCAAAAGCCCAATAATCGTGGCTTGGCGAGTTTTTCGACCGTATGGCGCGTCGGCAACCTCGTCGAATATAGACATTAGCAACTCAATGCATTCATTGCAGAAGATACGTTATACGTATCGCCTATAAAGCGTGTATGTCTTTATTTATATCGTCATCAAATTTTTAACGTTATATAAAAAATGCCGATAACTGTGCGGAATGTCGCGCCGAGCGAACCGCATAGAGTCATAGTGCATTCGCAAGCGTGCCGGTTTGTAGGGGAGGCGCGCTCGTTCATTGGTCATCGATTCATAAGGGGGAACAACGATCATGCGACGTACAGGCATACGACGGATATTGGAAGCGGCCGCCGCAGTGACGGCGACGATCGGAGTGCTGATCGCCGCCGGCTGCGGCGCGACTGGTTCCGCGACCGACGCGGACGGCAACAAGATCATCAAAGTGAGCATCAGCGGTACCAGCTTCGAGCCGGTATGGAAACTGGTCAACGAAAACCTCAAGAAGGAAAAGGCCGGACTGCAGGTGAAAACGGTGTCCGTTGAAAAGGGCATCTACGGCAACCAGGCCCTGTCCCAGGGCGAAGTGGACCTGTCCGCGCAACAGAACTACGCGTTCCTGAACGGCGAAATCAAAGAAAAGGGCTATAAGTTCACGCCCATCGCCGAAACAATCATCAGCCCGCTCAACATCTTCTCGGACACGATCAGCAGCGTGGCCGACGTCAAGGACGGGGACAAGGTGCTTATCCCCAACGACCCGGTCAACATCGGCCGCGCCCTGGAAGTCCTGCAGGACGCCAAGCTCATCACCATCGACCCGGCAAAGGACGATCCCGCAAAGGGCCTGTACCCCCATGAGGACGACATCACCTCCAACCCGAAGCACCTGAACATCACCCCGGTCGACAAAAACATGGTCATGCCGTCATTAAAGGACGCGGCAATCGGCATCGCCAACGCCGACGCGGTCGTCGACTACGGGAAGAACCCGGTGACGGACGCCATCTACGCGGTCGAACCGGACCCGAAAAACCCGCAAAACAAGCCGTGGATCAACGTGATCGTCGCCCGCACCGAAGACAAGGACAATCCCGACTACCGGAAAATCATCACGGCATACCATCAGGACAACGTGAAGCAGCTGATCAACACATTGTTCAAGGGAGGCAACATCCCGGTATGGTGACCCGAACGCAACGTCCCACCGCAATCAGACAACACTCCACACATGACCATCAGGTGACGTTCCATGAATAACCCATCACCGGCAACCCCGCGCAACTTCGACCCCGCCGACACGCTCATCCCGCAACTGCGCGGCCTGCGCACCAGCATCATCAGATCGTTCGACACGGAAGTATCCGCAATCCCGGGAATCCTCAAACTCACGCTCGGCGAACCAGACTTCAACACGCCCGACTTCATCAAGCAGGCGGCCATCGACAGCCTACACCGCAACCGCACACACTACGCAACCAACGCCGGAACGCCGGAACTGCGCGAAGCGATCTCCGCCTACCTACTCCGACGCCGCGGACAACGCTACCCGGCTGAAGACATCATCGTGACGGAAGGAGCCAGCGAAGCCATCACCAGTTGCCTGACCGGACTGCTGGGCGACGATGCGGCACTGCTCTACCCGACGCCAAGCTTCGGCCTGTACGGCAACATGGCCACGCTCACCGGAGCCATGCCGGTACCGATCGACACATCCGGCACCGACTTCAAGCTCACCCCGGACGCTCTCGAACGGGCGCTGCGATCCGTACGCGGACGGGACGCGGTGCTGGTCCTCAATTCGCCGAACAATCCCACGGGAGTGGCGTTGAGCTCGGACCGTCTGCGCGCACTGGCCGAAGTCATCGAACGATACGACGTGACGGTGCTCAGCGACGAAGTGTACGCGGAAATCTTCTACGGGCACGGTCCAGCACCATCCATCGCCGATTACATCCCAGAACGCACCATCGTGGTGAACAGCACCTCCAAAAACTACGCGATGACCGGATGGCGGCTGGGATTCTTCGCCGCACCCCACGCGCTCGCCTGCCAACTGGCGAAAATCCATCAGATCCACGTCTCCACGGCCGCAACGTTCACCATGGACGCTGCGCAAGCCGCGTATGAACAAGGTGACGCGGCCATAGACTCGATGGTCGCCGAATACCGGCGTCGGCGAGACCTCCTCGCCAACGGTTTCACCGACCTCGGATATCAGATCGTACAACCCGACGGCGCCTTCTTCCTGTACGTGCGAGTGCCGGACGGTCACGAACAGGACGGGGGATTCGGCTACGCGCGACTGCTCGCCCGCAAGGCGAAAGTCGCCGGAGTGCCCGGCGAAGCATTCTCCGACAGCCCATCTCCATACGTCCGATTCAGCTACGCCGCCAACCCCGACACGCTGAACGAAGCCCTACGACGCATCCGAACCTTCCGGCACGCCGACTAAGAAAACAGCGACGTCGTCTAGAGCCTGCATCCCGCCACCGTATGAACACCACAGAGAAAGATTCCACCATGACATCCATAGCCTTCTACCACACGCTGGACGAAGAACGACCATTCGCTGAACAATGGGCCACAGACCACAACGTGCGCGTCGAATGCTTCCCGTTCGAACTGCACGACGACACCCTGGATGCCGTCCAAGGATTCGACGGCATCTCCTACAAGCAACGATGCGCCCCCAGCGACGACCCCGACTTCTACCGGCGGCTGCGCGCCTACGGCATCAGGCAAATAGCGCTGCGCTCCGCCGGATACGACACCATCAACCTCAACGCCGCCCACGCCAACGGCCTGCGCATCACCAACGTGCCCTCCTACTCACCAACCGCCGTAGCCGAACTCACCCTGACGCACATCATGCAGCTCATCCGCCACGTACCCCAATTCGACAGCAGAATGCGCCGGCACGACTTCTCCATCCAAGGACTCATGTCACCGGAAATCAGCGAACTGACCATCGGCATCATCGGCGTAGGACGCATCGGCTCCACCGTCGCCCGCATTTTCCACTCGCTCGGAGCAACCGTCATCGGCAACGACATCACCGAAAACCACAACCTCGACACCATCCTCACATGGACCAGCCGAGACAACCTCCTCGCCACAGCCGACGTCGTCACCCTGCACACCTGGCTCGACGACACCACACGACACCTCATCGACAAGCACAGCCTCAGCCTCATGAAACCAACCGCCTACCTCGCCAACCTGTCACGAGGCGCCGTCGTCGACACCCAAGCACTCATCGACGCACTACAAAACCACCGCATCGCCGGCGCGGCCATAGACGTACTCGAAAACGAAGCCGCCGTATTCGGCAACCGACTATCCGACGACAAGCCGGTCCCACACAACGCCTACAACACGCTACGAACCCTGCCCAACGCAATCATCACACCACACGTCGCATTCTTCACCGACCACGCGGTGCGCAACATGGTCCAACAGTCGCTAAACGACGCCCTGACCATCATCACCGGAGGAACAAGCCCCCACGAAATCCAACCAGAACGCTAACACGACACACCACGAAGACCATGAAGGGAAGGAACATGCCATGCCGGACACCGGCGAACCCATCATCACCATCACCGGACTAAACAAAACCTACGCCACGCCAAACGGCAGCCACACGGTCCTGAACAACGTAAACCTGACCATTCGGGAAGGCGCAATACACGGCATCATCGGCCTCAGCGGCGCCGGCAAATCAACACTGGTCCGCTGCATCAACGGACTGGAACACGCCACCGCCGGCACCATCCGCGTACTCGGCCAATCCGTACGCGACCTAAACCCGACATCACTACGAGCACTGCGCCGATCCATCGGCATGGTATTCCAGCAATATAACCTCATGCCATCCAGAACCGTCGAAGACAACATCGCCCTGCCACTGATGCGCTCGCCGCTGACGACGTCACAGCGGCGAGCGCGCGTCGCCGAACTGCTCGAACTCGTTGGGCTATCGGACCATGCGCGGTCGTATCCGTCGCAGCTGTCCGGCGGACAGCAACAGCGGGTGGCGATCGCCCGCGCACTGGCAAACCGGCCGAAGATACTGCTGCTTGACGAGGCGACCAGCGCACTCGACCCGGACACTACGTCCACCATCCTCGATCTGGTCAAGGATCTCAATGAACGGTTGCGTCTGACGATCGTCGTTGTCACCCATCAAATGGATGTGGTGCAGCGCATCTGCACGGACGTGGCTGTCATCGACAAGGGCACGATCGTCGAACAGGGCGACGCGTTCTCAGTGTTCTGCGATCCGCAAGCCGATCTGACGCGACGGTTCGTCGACAATTCAACCGGATTGAACCGCGTGTACGAACTGCTCCGTGAACGCTCTCCCTTGCTGCAGACCGGACCTGGAGAACGGCTCATTCATATGCGGTACATGGATCGGACCGTGTCCGAAAGCCTGGTATCGACCATTTCAACGCGATTCGGACTGTCGGTCAACATCCTGTTCGCGTCGCTCAGCATCGTCGACGGATACCCGTTGGGCAGCATCGTCGCAAAATATCACGGTTCATCGGAACGCATCGACGAGGCCTTGTCGTTCCTGGCCGGCAAAGGCGTGCGTGCCGTACCACTGACCGTGCCGGCCGCATCGACCGACAATCCGAATCTGCCGGCGGATGCCGCCGCAACAGCCGCAACAGGAGAGGAATAGTTGTCATGGAACTGATAGGTACGCTCTTTCCGCACGTCGTCGCTGAACCCGACGTCTTCGTCGACGCATTAGTCCAAACCCTGCAGATGTTCTTCACGGCGGTGCCGTTCTGGTTCGTGCTCGGCCTGTTCCTCGGCATGCTGCTCTCCGTGACCAAGCCGGGCGGACTGTTGGAATCGACGCCCGTGTTCGAACTGTTTGACAAGCTCATCAACGTATGCCGTTCCATACCGTTCGTCATCATGATCGCGCTGCTGTTTCCGGTCACCCGACTGATCGCGGGCACGACCATCGGCGTGGACGGCGCGATCTTCCCCCTGATCGTCGGCATCACGCCCTTCTTCTCCCGGCAAGTGGAATCCGTGGTCAACGGGCTGAACCATACGCTGACCGAATCGGCGCAGGCCATGGGCTTCAGTCCGATCGAAATCATCTGGCACGTGTACCTGCGTGAAAGCATCCCCGGACTGGCGCGCGTCACCACCATAACGTGCATCAGCTTCAATGCGCAGATCGCGGTCATCGGTGCCATCGGAGCCGGCGGCCTCGGCGACTACGCCAACCGGTACGGCTTCGAACGCAACCAGCTCGACGTCACCGTCGCCGCAGTGCTCGCGCTGCTGGTCTTCGTTACCATCATCCAAACCGTCGGCTCCCTCATCGGCAGAGCAAGCCAGCACTGACCGTTAGACGACCGTAGAAACGGACGGGCGACCGCGGGCGTATCTCGTACGTTTGGCCAACTCTGGGGTACAGTAGTGCCCAGTGTCATCCACCGATTGTCAAAGGAGTGAGAAGATGGCGAACCGTGCAGAGCGGCGCAAGGCCGCGCGGGACCAACGCAGGGGCATCCCGTCGCAGTACGACCAGACGAAGGGCCGCGCCCGAGGCGGCATGATCGACGAGTACGCGCTGCAGGAGCGTTCCCGCCGCATCCAGGAGGGCACGCTGGACGACGGCCCGTGGAAGCCGACCGCGCACTTCGACACTGACGAGACGGAGACGATGCTCGACACGAACCCGGATTACCGCGATCCGAAGGCGTTCAAGGCGCCGCACTCTGTACACCAGTGGTTCCGCGTGGTCAGCTGGCTGCTCATCGTGCTCGCCGGCATCGCGTTCTGCGTGATTATGTGGCTGCCGAGCCATCCGACGTGGCTGGTGATCACCGTGTCCGTCGTGTTCATCATCGGCGTGGTGAGCCTGTTCTTCACCGCCGGCAACGCGAAGGACAATCCGAACCTCGACCAGAACGGCACCGCCGTCTGATCGGACGTTGCGGGCGCGGCCAGAGGCGCCGCGGTCAAAAACAGCCGAAGCAAGCTGGCAAAAACGCACAACTCGCCGTGGAAGAAACACGGGGGGTTGTGCGTTTTGCGTTTCCGGATGGCCTAAAGTTGGCAGTGGTGACAATCAGTTGATCGACAGATTGGAGAGGTAACCGATGAAGGTTGACATTCTTACCCGCGAATACCCGCCGCACGTCTATGGAGGCGCCGGCGTGCACGCCGAACAGCTGTCCAAGGCGCTGGCCGAGCGCATCGACGTAACCGTGCGCGCGTTCGACGGTCCCCGCACTGAAGCCGACGTTCCCGAGATTCCGAACGCGGCCGAAGCCAAGGGCAGCCTCAAGGTCGTCGGATACAACACGCCCGCCGAGCTCAAGGACGCGAACCCGGCGCTCAAGACTTTCGGCGTGGACCTGCAGATCGCCAACGACGTGGACGCGGACATCATCCACGCGCACACGTGGTACGCCTGCCTTGCCGGTTATCTCGCGAAGATGCTGCACGGCACGCCTCTGGTCATCACCGCGCACAGCCTCGAACCGTTCCGCCCGTGGAAGCGCGAGCAGCTTGGCGGTGGCTACAACCTGAGCTCTTGGGCCGAAAAGGACGCGTACGAGCACGCCGACCGCGTGATCGCCGTCTCCAAGGGCATGCGCAACGACATCCTCACCGCCTACCCGGACCTCGACCCGGACAAGGTCGTCGTCGTGTACAACGGCATCACCATGTCCGAGTTCGCGACGCCGGCCGCCGACGATCCGGGCTGGGGCGTGTTCGACCGCTACCACATCGACCGCAGCAAGCCGACCCTGCTGTTCGTCGGCCGCATCACCCGCCAGAAGGGCCTGCCGTACCTGCTCAAGGCGCTGCACTTCGTCGACCCGGGCGTGCAGGTCGTGCTGTGCGCCGGCGCGCCCGACACCCCGGAGATCATGGAGGAGGTCAAGAACTCCTTCGCCGAGCTTGACAAGAAGCGCGGCAACATCATCTGGATCGAGGAGATGCTGCCGAAGAACGAGCTGTCCGCACTCGAGCACGGCTGTGACGCGTTCATCTGCCCGAGCATCTACGAGCCGCTCGGCATCGTGAACCTCGAGGCCATGGCCTGCGGCCTGCCGGTCGTCGCCTCCGCGACCGGCGGCATCCCCGAAGTCGTCGTCGACGGCGAGACCGGCTATCTGGTGCCGATCGACCAGCTGCACGACGGCACCGGCACGCCGACCAATCCGGACAAGTTCGTGCACGACATGGCCGACGCGATCAACAAGGTCATGGCCGATCCCGAAAATGCCAAGAAGATGGGCCAGGCCGGCTATGAACGCGCCCGCGACGTGTTCAGCTGGGAGTCGATCGCCGACGAGACCGTCAAGGTCTACCAGTCCGTGCTCGACGAGCAGAAGTAACCAACGACAATAAAGCGACAATAATCGGTACACGATACGCGCACTATCGTGACGGGCCCGTTTCCCGTCGCATGTTTTGATCGCATGCGGGGGAGCGGGCCCGCACATATCGACGCAGGTCGGCACCGCACTTCGACAAGCACCGCAAACGCAAGGAGCTGAACAACCCCATGCCCACCGAAGTCCTCAAACTGGAAAACGTCGAATTCCGCCGCAACCGGCGCGTCATCATCACCGACGTGAACCTGACAATCAACGCCGGCGAACGCTGGGTGCTGTTCGGGCCGAATGGTATCGGCAAATCGACCGCCGTGGGTATGCTCGCCACGCGCACCTTCCCGTCCGAAGGCCGTGTGTTCATCCTCGGCCACCAACTCGGCAAATACGACGTGTTCAAGCTGCGCACGCGCATCGGTCTCGCCTCCGCCGATCTTGGCCGGCAGTTCCCCGAATTCGAGGATCCGCTCGACGCGGTCGTCACCGGACTGTCCGCAGTGACCGGACGCTGGCACGACACATACTCCGAGGCGGACTATGCGCGCGCCCGCGGACTGCTGCGCGACTTCCGCGTCGGATACCTCGAGGGCAAACAGATGTGGCGCCTGTCTGAAGGCGAGCGCACGCGCGTGCTCATCGCCAGAGCGCTTATGGGCGACCCAGAACTGCTCATCATGGACGAGCCGACCACCGGTCTCGATCTGGGTGGCCGTGAACAGGTCATGCGCACGCTGAGCCGTATCGGCGAGGAAAATTCGGATCGCGCCGTCGTACTGGTGACACACCGGCTTGAGGAAATCCCGGCCGGCTTCGACCACATCGCCATCATGGGCCGCAAGCCCGTGTCCGCCGAGGACGCCACCGAGGACGGCATCGACGCGATGGGCAATCCGTCGGCCGGCACCATCGTCTACACGGGTCCGCTCGAAGAAGGTCTGACCGACGAGCGGCTGTCCGGTCTGTTCGGCATGCCGATCGAAGTTCAGCACACGCACGGCCGCTGGGCCGCGTACGCCGTGTGAGACGCAACCGACGCACGGCAGCGGGCGCAGGCAATGCGCGCCGCACACAACGCATCCGACCATCGCAGGGAGGCATCATGGTTTCAGCCAAACTCGTGTTCATCGACATCGACGGCACGCTGGCGGACGAGCACCACCGCGTGCCCGAATCGGCGCAGACCGCATGCCGGCAGGCGCAGCGCAACGGCCATAAGCTGTTCATCTGCACGGGCCGGTCGTTGCCGAAAATCGAGCGCAGCATTCTTGATCTCGGATTCGACGGCGTGGTCTCATGCGCGGGCGCGCAGGCGAATGTCGGCGACAAGGTCCTATTCGAGCATCTCGTGCCGGCCGAGGCGATCGACGCGGCGATGGCGTACTTCCGCAAGCATCACATAGAAACCTACCAATGGCAGGGCGCGGACGGCATGTACATTTCGGAAGGCTACCTGCGTCATCTTCAGAACGGACACACCGCGTGGGGCAGCGACGAATTCGCCAAATACTGGCACATGATCGACGACGTCGAGATCCCGGAAGGCTCCACGCTCGGGCAGGTGCTCAAGACCAGCAAGGGATCGTACTTCACCGGCCCCGACCCGGACGTGACGTTCGAAGACGTCAAACGCGACATGTCGCCGTGGTTCGAACTCGTGCACGGCTCGTACGACAAGATCTCGCCGAACAACGGCGAACTGCTCATCAACGGCGTCGACAAGGGCAGCGCGGTACGCGACGTGGCCGCGGCGCTCGGCTACGACATTACGGACACGATCGCGATCGGCGACTCCGACAACGACACGGCCATGCTCAAAGCCGCCGGCACGTCCGTCGCCATGGGCAACGCGACGCACGGCATCGAACAGTTCTGCGACATCGTCACCACCGACATCCACGACGACGGTCTGGCGAACGCGTTCGTGACGCTTGGCCTAGTGTGACGGGCCGGTGCCGCGACGACGTTGCTGCGCTGCGTTGGTCGACATCGTGCAAATTGCGGTGATGCCGACCAACATGCGGATAGTAGCGCTCATGCCGTGCGAATCATGAGCGCTACGGCGATGTTTAGTACACGGAGTATCCGCCGTCGACCTGCAGGTTGGTGCCGGTGACGTAGCTGGATGCGTCGCTGGCGAGGAACAGGACGGCGGAGGCGATCTCCTCGTTGGTGCCGAAGCGGTGCATGGGCACGGGCGCGACCATCATGTCGTGCGCTTCGGGCACGATGCGGCCCTCGAAGATGCCGGACCACACGTATCCGGGCGAGATCGCGTTCGACCGGATGCCGTACGGAGCGAGCGCCGCGGCCAGATAGCGCGCGTACTCGTAGATGCCGGCCTTGGTCGCGCCGTACGCGGCGACCGGGGAAGGACCGCCGGCGATGAAGTTCGCATTGTGCGCGGACAGCGACGACGTGAAGATCAGTGAACCACCGTGGTTGTGCTCGCGCATGATGTGCTGGGCGATCTGCGCGGTCAGGTATGCGCCGGTCAGGTTGATGTCGATGGTTTTCCGCCACACCTCGTACGGTTCGTCCGCGTCGTCGCCGGGCACGTTCACGCCCGCGTTGAGGAATGCGACGTCGACGGTGCCGAGCTTGTCGACCAGCTGGGTTTTCAGTTCGTCGACCTGCGCCTTGTCGGACACGTCGCAGTACAGCGGCACGACGTTGGTCCCGTATCGTTCGGACAGTTCGGCCGCGAGCGGTTCGAGCGTCTCCTTGGCGCGAGGCAGGTCGACGATCGCCACGTCGGCGCCGGCCTCGGCCCACGCGGCGGCCGTGTTGCGGCCCAATCCGCCCGCACCGCCGGTCACGAACCCCTTCTTGCCCTTCAACGAGAACCGGTCCATGATGCGATGCGCCGGATCCTTCCACTGGTCGAGCGGATACTGGTCGAAAATCGTGGCGTCAGCCATGCTGATCCTCCGTTCTGTCGGTGAAGCGGCACCGTCGCCGCCATCGTCACAGCGAGCCTATCACAGCCGGCGCGATGATCCGTGCGATTCGTACGCCGGCTGCGAATGTGTGCATTCAGGCGCGCGACTGTGCTACGCGAACCGCAAGCGGCACATCGCGCCGAGTGCTCGGGTCGGCGCCGGTTCGTGCCGGTTTGTGCCAAATCAGTTGGTGCCGATGCTCATCGTTTCGGGCAGCGTGCTGCCGCCGTCGATGACCATTTGCGCTCCGGTGATGTAGCTTGATTCGTCGCTGCCGAGGAACGCGAACAGCTCGCCCACTTCGGTGGGCTTGGCCAGTCGCTTCATCGGCACGCCGACCGCAATGTCGCGGATCGCCGACTCGGGGTCTGCCGGATTGGATTCGACGGCCATCTTCTCCACCATCGGCGTGCGCGCGTAGCCGAGCTGCGAACAGTTGACTCGGATGTGGCGGTCCGCGTATTCCACGGCCAGACACTTGGTCAGACCGACCAGCGCGGCCTTGGTCATGGCGTAGGCCGCCTCTCCCGCGTCGGCCACGATGTCGCCGGTGACCGACGAGGCGATGACGATCGAGCCGCCACCGTTGGCGAGCATGTACGGAATCACCGCCTGACAGCTGTTCCACACGCCCTTGATATTCACGTCGATGTGGAAGTCGCGCATTTCGTCCGTCATGTCCTCGAACGGGGCGAGACGGCAGACGCCGGCGTTGCAGCAGGCGATGTCGATGGCGCCGAACGTGTTGGCCGTGCGCTTGGCAGCGTCGATCATCTGCGCCTTGTCGGCCACGTTGGCCGTGATGGTGATGATGCGCGCGTCCGGGTGCAGTCCGCGGATGCGCGCGGCCGTGTGTTCGACGTCGGGGGAGAGGTCGACCATGCAGATGTTCGCGCCGTATTTCGCGTACACTTCGGCGATGCCCTCGCCGAGTCCCGCCGCGGCGCCGGTGATGATGGCGGTTTTTCCTTCGAGCTTGCCTTGAATATGCTGACCCATGATGCGCTCCTTTGCGTAGTTGGATTCGTCGCGTCGGCTGCGATGGCGGGCGACGGGACCAGCCGTCGGTGCTGTGTCCGCCGACGACCCGTGACATCCTCATTGTAATGGTTTGGCGGAGGGAGATTCGGGAAGAAACGCGTGCGATGCGCCAATCGAGTCGCTCTGGGCTCTTCCCGGTTGGAGGTCATTGAAGGTAGTTTTGCCCGGCGTACAGCGACCAGTCCGGCTTGGGCGTGCCGTCAACGTAGCTTTGGCGGATGCCCTTGAAGAAGTGCAGTTTGCGTAGGACTTGCTGGTGCGCATCGTGCAATGCCTGCTCCTGCTTGATGATTTCCTGATGACGGTGTTCGAGCAGGTCGACCATGGCGTCGATGTTTTCCCGTTCGCCGTTTTCATACGCGAAGAAGCGCTGCAGCTCGTCGATGGTCATGCCGGCCTGCTTGAAGCACAGGATGGTGCCGAGCCGGTCGATATGCCAGTCGGTGTAGACGCGGCGTCCGCTGGCGTTGCGTTCGACGCCGGGCAGCAGTCCTGAATCCTCGTAGTAGCGCAGGGCGGACTGTTCGATGTGGAAGCGGTCCGCCACGTCCTTGATGCCGTATGTTCTGACGTTCATATCGTTCATGACTTCCCTGCCTTCGCGTGTCGGGTCTTGACTGGAAGTGTACTTGAAGAGATTGAATTAACGTTAACCAAACGGTGTTTTGCAAAAGGAGTGAGGTCATCATGAAACCGTTGGACGATTACAGTTTCATCAAGGGATTCAACTACGAGTACGACCGGTACGAGCATGACGTCATGGAGCGCGACTTCACGTACGCACAGCGACTGACGCTGAACAGCTGCCGTCCGTTCTTCCACATGAGCCGCTGGAAAGAGGATCGCGAAGGCTTCCTCGCCGAGATCCACGATCTGGTGCGCACGGCCTGGTCGAAAGGCATTTCCACCACGCCGATCCTGATGATGCCGTATTTCGCCGACGACCAAAAGCCGTACTGGTCGGCCCCCGCGCACAGCAACGCGCCGATCCCGGGCTGCTACGATCCGGCGAACTGGGCGATCGGCGACGCGTACGTGGCCGACGTGGTCAACGCGTTGAAGGACGAGCCGGGGCTCCTGTTCTGGGACGCGTACAACGAGCCGGGCTGGCACGGGTTCCTGCAGAGCGTGGACGATCCGGCCGAACGGGCACGTCGTTTCGATCTTGTCTGGGCGCACGTACGGCACGTGATCGGTGTGATCCGCGAGAACGATCCGGTCAACGCGATCGGCGTCGGCCACGTGCGCGTCGAGGACAACGAGCTGAGCGGCACGGCCGAACTGGCCGACATCATCGTCTACCACGACTATCTGCAATCCTCCCGTCTTGTCGAGGAATCCTGCCGCAAGGCCGTCGACATGGGCCGCAGGTACGGCAAGCCGGTCATCAACAACGAAACCGGCTGCATCTGCCGCGCCAACCCGTACGAGCTGGAAATCAGACTGTGCAACAAGCACGGCATCGGCTACTATCTGTTCGAACTGATGATCCCGGCGGAAACGAACCAGTGGAGCCGTGTGCACGGCATCGTCTACCCCGACGGCACCGTGCGCGACCCGTCGATCGTGGCCGCGATCCAGGGCTTCTTCCGTAATCGCTCCGACAACGCCATTTTGCCGGATCTCAATCAGGAGCATGAGGTCGACCGCACGCTGGCGATCGTCAAGGAGCGGCTCGAAGCGTCGGCGAGGACCGACCGCGAGCATCAGGAGGCCACGGCCGACGACCTGCTTGACGCCGCGGAACGCTGCGCCAACCTGCTGGAGGCCGGCGAAATGGTGCCGATGTATTACCCGCCGACCCGTCGCATCGAGGAGATGCGGCGCGACCCGCACAAGGATCTGATGAAGATCCGCAACTACACCTACGAACTGGCCCGTCAGCTGCAGGCCAAAGGACTGGTGCTCTGAACCATGGAATCCGCTCTCCCTATGCCGGCATCCGCGCCGACGCTCATGCCGACGCATCGCAGAATCACGTTCTCGTTCCTTGACGTGGCCGGCAATCTGTTGTACTGCGTCATCACGGGATACGCGTTGTACTACTTCACCAACGTGTATGGGCTGTCCTCCGTGGCGGCCGGAGCGATCATCCTGACCGCCACGTGCGTAGGCGTGATCGACGCGCCGGTATGGGGGAGCGTGATCGACCGCACGCGGTCGCGATTGGGCCGGAGCCGGCCGTGGATTCTGCGCATGGCGTTGCCGTTCTGCGTGTTGACATGGTTGCTGTTCACCGTGCCTCCCCTGCATGACGACACAACGCGCACGGTGTATGCGGGCGCAACGTACGTGCTGGCCGGCATGTGCTATGACGGGATTTCCGTGGCCGGTTCCGCTGCGTTGCCGAACCTGACCTCAACGCTCGGCGAACGCGCTCAGGTCAATTCGGTGCGCATGGTCACCGGCAATCTGGGCAATTTCGCGGCGGTGACGTTCATTCTGCCGTTGGCGACGTGGCTCGGCGGATCGAGCACGTCACCGGTCGGCTGGTCGCACGCGGTTCTGATTTTCGCGTGCGTGAGTTTCGCGCTGTTGATCGCGTGCTTCGCCGACATGCGGGAGCGTGCCGCCGATCTGCATGTTCGTCCGCCGTCTCTGCGCCGGAACGTGACCGCCGCGTCCGGCAATTGGGTATGGTGGCTGGTGACGGGCTGGAACGTGCTGTTTTGGGTCGGCTTTTCGATTCGCACGTCCATGCTGCCGTACTATTTCCGGTATGTGATCGAAGACGAGCGGTGGACGTCCATATTGAACGGGGTGTCTGTCGTGCAGATCACCGGCATGGCGGCCGTGCCGTGGCTCGTCTCGCGCATCGGCGTTCACGGCAAATCGTGGGTGACCGTACTGTCGTTTGCATTGGCCGTCGTCGGACAGGTCGGTTTTCTGGTTGCTGGCTCGTCGCCCGTGCTGCTGATCGCGTCTGACTGCTTCGCGTTTCTCGGCACCGGCATGGCATGCGCGATGTCCGCGCTGCTGGTCAGCTCGTCCGTCGACTATGGCGAATGGCACAGCGGCGTGCGCGCCAGCGGATTTCTGACCGCGGTAGGTATGGTGTGCGCGGTGCGTCTTGGCTCCGGTTTGGGCACGATGCTGTCGTCCGTCACGCTGAATGGAATCGAGTTCGACGGTAGTCGTGCATCCCAAACCGGTACGGTTGTCTCCGGCATAAGCGCGACGTTCCTGTTCCTGCCATTGGGCATGTTTGTGGTTGCGATGCTGCCGATGATGGCATACCGCCGGTACGAAACCGCAGAGGACGGCATCATTGCCGGACTTCAATAGGCTTCAATAAGACCGAGGGCCGCACAATGGGCGCTATGGCGATTGCCGATTGCTTCGCAGTCAGCTTGCAATAACGTTCACATACATCGAACACTACGTTTGGATCCGATGTTCCGTAGTGTGCGCCGCCGCGGACGCGCCGGATTACTTCCCGCGTCCGCAGGTCACACTCCGTCTTTGACGACACAGGAGCGGTGCGTAATTGTTGATGATCGCATGAATGACATACCTGTTGAAACACGCAACGACCATTCCAGTCACGGACCGACGTCACCGTTCCGTGCCGAACATCGCCATTCAGGTCGACGATACTGATGAAGTGCTCAAGATCGTGTCGCGCATCCTGAAGGAACGACGGATCGTCTCGAGGCGACCATTGTTGTTGCAGGGATTATGCATGGAAGCATTGTCCATGATCGGCGAGGGGTCTCATGCGATGTTCGACGCGTCTGGCCGGTCCGGCACTCCACTGGTGCGCGAGGCGATCAATTACATCGACGCGCATTTGGGAGATCCGGCCACCGTGCAGTCAGTGGCCGACCACCTGTTCATCAGTCGGGAGTACTTGTACAAGCTGTTTCTGAGAGATCTGGGCGTCACGCCGAGTGCGTTCATCGCCCGCACGCGTTTGTCGCAGGCTCAGGAACGGCTCGGCAGGGAAACCACTTCATTGGGGGAGATCGCGCTGGCCTGCGGATATGGCACCGCGTATGCAATGAGCAAGGCGTTCTCTCGGCATACCGGCATGAGCCCGAGTCGCTGGCGCAAGCTGCATCGTTCCATCTGATCGTGGATACGAGTCCGGGACAAGTTCACGATTGCGTCAGGGGAAGTGCGCCGGAGGAGGACCAGCCTGCCGATCCTGATACCCGGTTGCACATTTTTGTACTCATGTTAACAAACCGTCGATTCGGCCTATGATCGCATCAGCAAGGGGGATATTCTCGATTGCAAGAGGTCCGGCCACCGGGAAGGGCCTTGGAGCAGTGGCAAGGAAGCAAGTGATTCCAACGTTGGAGTCCGTAGTTAAGGAGTGGAACGGTGTACGCAGGACAACATGGCGGAACCCGCCGCAACGGTAAGACAAGCAGGGCGCGCATCATCACCATAACCGGTGCCGTAATGGCATCGGCCATCATGTTAACTGGATGCGGCGCCGACACGGCTACGAATGAGGACGCATCCGTCACCGTCATGGTCGTCCAGTCCTCGGATCAATTGAGCGTGGACAAGATGGTATGGACCAAACAAGTGGAGAAGGATTGCGGCTGCACGATCAAATGGCAGCGCGTCGACGCCAACTCCTTCCAGCAGCAACGTTCGACCATCCTCGCCTCCGAAAGCGTACCCGACATATCCATCAGCGGATTCGGATACGACGAGGCACAGAAATTCCCCTACTTCGAAGATCTCGCCCAGCATCTTGACGACATGCCGAACGTCAAAGAATACCTTGAACAGATTCCGACCGCGAGGACGCTTACCGAGAACGAAAACGGCAACATGTACGTGCTGAGATCATACATGGGAAAGGGATACGCGGTCCCTGCACAGTATCTCATGATCAACAAAACTTGGCTTGACAAGCTCGGTCTGGACCTGCCCACAACCTGGGACGAATACGAGCAGGTCCTCGAGGCGTTCAAAACCAAGGACCCCAACGGCAACGGCAAGCAGGACGAAATCCCACTCGACCTGCGCAAGCTCGACACCGGATTCTTCGGCTGGTGGAACCCGTTCCTTCTGTTGAACTCCCTCGGCATCACCACCCACTTCGGCAGCGGACCCGCCTCACAGGGCATATACGTCAGCAACGGCACGGTCGGCAACTTCATGATCGATGCCCGGTTCAGGCAGGTCATCGAATACCTGCATACTTTGATGGACCGAAACCTTATTCCCAAAGACGCGCTGACCAAGGACATTTCGAAATACTCTGCAGAACTCAACTCCGATGGCAAAACACCCCTCGTTGGCAGCGCATTCGGCTGGGGCGCTAGCGACTTCGGCACCACGTTCGAAGATCAGTACGTCGCTCTACCGACGCTGAAAGCCAACGCCTCGGACCCGGAATCAAACCTCACCTGGGACGCGTCCGGCGACACATACTCATTCACCGGAGGCATCTCCATGAGCGCCAAAACCAAGAACAAGGAGGCGGCGTACAAGATCATCAACAGCCTCTTCTCCGAGAAACTGTCCGTCCAGCAGTTCCGCGGTTCCATCCCCGAATGGGTCACCGATGAAGGAAACCATCGTTACAAGGTCTCCGAACGATTCTGGGATACCTCGACCATGGGCACCCGAGAAGCCATCGAAGGCGGCTTCGCCGGATGGATCCCCGACAACGTCGAATGGGAGGATGAAATCAACATCGACCGTCAGAAGAAAATGAACGACGCCTACCTCGACGACTACGCCAACATCGATGCCACACGGGATGTCATGCCCGCCAACGCACGCCCAACATCGGAACAGCTGACCACGTTGTCCAACAACAACACTGCGATCTTCGACTATGCAATCACCAAAATCGCGACGTGGATCGTCAAAGGCGGCATCGACGGCGAATGGGACGAATACGCCAAACAGCTTAAGGCATTGGGAATTGACGACAACGTCGCGATCTGGCAGGAAGCATACGACAAGGCAACCAAAAACTAATCCAAACAGCCACGTCGAGTATATGCATGCAGCGCCTCCTTCCACATCAAACAAGCAACATCGCATAACGACACCGGCAATACAATGAATGCGGCCTCGCCGCCAACCGACGCGGGACCGCATTCCGCATACCAAGGAGTATCCCATGCCACAAACACACGGCCATACGGCACCGTCACCGTTGCCAACCTTCGCCGAACGCCTCGCATCACAAGGTTCGATGCTGTACGGCGGCGACTACAACCCCGAACAATGGCCGGAGGAGGTGCGGAAGGAAGACATGCGCCTGTTCAAGGAGGCAGGCATCAACGAAGTCACGCTCAACGTATTCTCATGGGCACAGCTGCAACCGAGCGAAAATGAATACGATTTCAGCAAGCTTGACCGGATCGCGCGCACGGTTTCCGACGCGGGCATGTCTATCGTCATGGCCACGTCCACGGGCGCACTGCCGGCATGGATGAGCCTACGGCACCCCGACGTCAACCGCGTCGACGAAAAAGGCCGCAAAATGCGCCACCGCGAACGGCACAACGCCTGCATCAACAGCCCGACGTTCCGCACATACTCCGCGGCGCTCGCCGGCAAGCTTGCCGAACGGTACGGCGGTCTGCCCAATCTCGTCGCGTGGCACGTGGGCAACGAATACGGCGGCATGTGCTGGTGCGACACGTGCGCGGTCAAGTTTCGCGAGTGGCTGCGTGCCCGCTACGGCACGATCGAGTCCGTGAACGAGGCGTGGAACTCGGCGTTCTGGAGCCACACCTATCACAGCTTCGACGAGATCTTCCCGCCGAACGAACTGGGGAACATGACCGGTTGGAGCGGCAAGGCGATCCTCGGCGGATTCTCTTTGGACTACCAACGGTTCTACGGCGAGTGCGTGCTGGAGTCGTACAACGAGGAGAAAGCCGCGATCCGCAGGTTCGACCGGGTCAATCCGGTCACGACGAACATGATGGGCACGTATCCGACGTACGACTACTTCCGCTGGCGGGCGGGCTTGGACGGCAACGGCGATGACTGCGGCGTGGACGTGGTGTCGTGGGATTCGTATCCGCGACCGGACACGCCGGCCGCAAGCGTGGCGATGTGCCATGAGCTGATGCGCGGCGTGGGCGGAGGAGGCCCGTGGATGCTGATGGAGCAGACGCCGAGCCGGCAGAACTGGATGCCGTTCAACGCGCAGAAGCGTCCCGGCCAGATGCGCCAGCTGAGCTGGCAGGCCGTGGCGCATGGCGCGGACACAGTGCAGTTCTTCCAGCTGAGACAGAACCGGGCCGGCTGCGAGAAGTTCCATGGCGCCCTGATCGGCTCCGACGGCACGGACCGCACGCGCGCGTTCCGCGAATGCGCCGCGCTCGGCTCGGAGCTGAAGCGCGTGTCCGGACGGATTCTCGGCAGTCGCATGACGCCGGCGCGCGTGGCGCTGGTGTTCGACTGGCAGTCGCGCTGGGCAATCGACCTGTCGGCCGGTCCCACGATTTCGATGGACTACGTGGCCGAAGTGCAGCGTTGGTATGCGGAACTGCATCGTCGCAACATTCCTGTCGATATCGTCGGTCCGTATGATGAGTACGATTCGTACGATGTGTTGCTCGCGCCCTGTCTGTACATGATGCGCGCATCGCTCGTCACGCGCCTGCGCCGGTTCGTGGACCATGGCGGGCGCCTGCTGTTGACTGCGCTCAGCGCTCTGACCGACGAGCACGACAGCTTGTACCAAGGTGAGATTCCGGTGCCGTTGCGCGACTTGGCGGGCGTGTGGGTCGAAGAGACCGACGCGCTCGATCCGGATACGTCGGTGGTGCCGCTCAGGTTCGCCGATGCGACGGGCGCGACGGATGTGGCCGATGATGTGCATGAGGGCTATACTGGGACCACTCCCGTCATTGCAGACAGTGCGAACGACGCAGCGGGCCCGCACGGCCGCGTACTGTTCGACGTGCTTGAGGCTGATGAAGGCACAGAGGTACTCGCCACCTACGGCAGCGAATACTATGTTGGTACGCCCGCCTTCACGTTCCGCCCGAGTACGGGCAATGGCGGCGTGTTCTATGCGGCCACATTCCCCGACGATGCGGCCATGCCCATGTTCGTCGACCGTCTGCTTGACGGCACCAATATCGTCGGTCTCACCAACGGGCCGTTGACCGGGGTCGTCGACTCGCGTTCGATCGTGCCGGATGCCACCGTGCCGTCTGATCTGCGTGTCGTCGACCTTGAGGTCACGCGCCGCGTCGCTGCCAACGGTACCATGTTCACCTTCGTCATCAACCCGGTCAACGTGCCGGTCACGGTCGACCTGCCGGCCTCGCTGACCGGACGCGACCTGCTGACCGACGCGGACGTCACGTCCGGCGAACGCACCGTCGAACCGTTCGGCGTGCTCATCGTCGAATCCTCGACGGCAACGGCCGGACAGACTGCATAAGCGGGTTATAGGCCAAAAGCCGGTGTGCGGGCGAATCGTTCCCCTCGGTTCGCCCGCACACCGGCTTATTTGTTTTCAGGCTTCCTCATGCCAGCGGGGGTTCTGACCGAACGTGTAGCCTTCGGGATTGTCCATGGCGGCGATGTCGCGCATGTCCTGCTCGTCGAGCGCGAAACCGGTCAGGTCGAGGTTGGCGCGCTGGCGTTCGCGGTGCAGCGACTTAGGGATGGCCACGTCGCCTAGTTGCAGGTGCCAGCGCAGGATCGCGGCGACGGGGGAGACGCCGTGCTTGTCGGCGATGCGCGTGATGGTCGGATCCTTGAGCATCTGGTTGGCTCGTCCCAGCGGGCTCCACGCTTCGGTGATGATGCCGTGGGCGTCGTCGTAGGCGCGCTGTTCCGCCTGCTGGAAGAACGGGTGCAGTTCGATCTGGTTGACCACCGGCGTGACGCCGGTAGCGCGGATGAGCAGATCGATGTGACCGGGCAGAAAGTTGCTCACGCCGATGTGCTTGACGATGCCCTGTTTCTGCGCGTCGACGAGCGCCTGCCATGCTTCGACGAACTGGCCTTGCGACGGGTTCGGCCAGTGGATGAGATACAGGTCGATGTAGTCAAGTCCCATGCGCGCCACGGATTCCTCAATGGTCGTGCGCGCCTGATCGTACTGGTGGTGACGGCCGGGCAGTTTCGACGCGACAATGATCTGCTCGCGCGGCACGTCGGATTCGCGAATCGCCTTGCCGACAATGCCCTCGTTCTCGTAGTTGAACGCGGAATCGATGAGCCGATAGCCGACCTCCAGCGCCGACTTGATCGCCTCGGCGCCGGCGAACCCGTTCACCTTGTACGTGCCGAATCCGATCGCGGGCAGCTCCAGCCCGTCGTGCGCGCGACGTACGGGAATGGCCGGCGGTTCAAGCATGGTCATGATGATCGCTCCTTGTCTCGAAGTATCGGAGAGATGTTGGTATTGCATCATCCACTATAGGGATTTTCCGTTCGGCACGTATGATGAACGGCATGGACGAACGATGGATGAGGGCGCTGCAGGCCAAGGGCATCAATGGCGGCGGTCGAACCGGAGAATCCGGCGTCAATGGCCGGCTGGCAAAGTCGAACACCGACGCCGGTCCGTCCGGAAAACCCGGAAACATGCCGCGCCAATCGCAGCCGGTTCCCTCCTTGCGGGCCAAACCGTTCAAGGCCACCGGTCACAAGGGCGGCATCAGCCGGCAGGGCAACTGACATGCAATGCAGGGGTCAGATCTTACCTAAAGTGTAGGCTAAAACATTCTTGTCAAAAGCAGAGAACGCGACGCGAGGAGTGGCAATGCCGGGATCGTACGGAAGCGAAACGATGTGGGATGAGCAGCGTTACCGGCTGTCGTTCACGGTCGGTGGATTGCTCGCACCGCAGGGACGTATCATTGCCACGTTGTTTCTGGCCGAAAACAATGATGACAACCGTATAGCCCAAGGTGACGAAGTCGAGTTGGGCGAGCATATCGCGCGGATTCGCCAACGCGCCGTTGACGAGAACGTGCTCTCCATCCGCACACGGGCGGCAGGATCGCGTATGGTCAGCGAAGTGATCAAACGGCTGAGCACGCTGAGCGGAACGGAACTGTGCCATCTGGCCGGCGCCGATACGCCAACGGCCGACCGCCACGCATTGATGTGGGTGGCGATGTGCCGCTATTACGCCCTAGTGGGGCAGTTCGCCCATGAAGTGTTGCGCGACCGTTATCTGATGGGCATGCCGACCGTCACCTATGAGGACTACGACCGGTTCATACTTACCAAGGCCATGTGGCATCCAGAACTGGAAACGCTCAGCACGACCACGGCAGCCAAACTGCGCGCGAACCTGTTCAAGGCGATGCACGAGGCCGGATTGGTGGACAAAACCGACAACACGCTGCAACCCGCGCTGCTGGGCAACACCCTGACCGGTATTCTGGAACACAGACCGGAATCATTCGGATTCTTCCCCATCGGGGAACGTTGAGGCAAGACATCCGCACGGAAGAAGGAAGCGGGGAGGCAATGACGGGCAACACCGCACGACGGCAGTCATCCAACATCGAGCAGGACTTCGATGGGCTGTTTCGTTGCATGCGTTCCAAACGTTTTCGTAACGGCGAGGACACCGGCGGCGAACCGGCGAACTACATTTACGCGTATCAGCCGCAGCAGGAGCTGGAAGTCGAACGTCGCATCCCGATCCTTGTCAACCGTCTGCAGGGCATGGACCCCGTGGACGACGATGATGCCGCACCGGCCATACTGGTCATCAACCTGTACGAGCTCGCCATCCGGATCATGCAGGACAACGACGTCTTCGACTCCGCCATCGAACAGGAGCCAGACATGCACGGTGATGCCGACGATGCCGGAGTCGGCGCATGGCCGCCGCTGCAGGAGGACGACTTTTATCAGGCGCTCGCCGGTATGCTCGGTCCCGACAACGACGATCTGAAGGACGCACTCGAGACGCGATACCTGCAGGCGAAAGCGAATCATGAAGCAGATCTAGTGTTCCTGACTGGTGTGGGCCAGGTGTATCCGTACATCCGCACGCACGCGCTGCTCAACTGCGTGCAGGAGATCATCGACGAGCACACGCCCGTGGTGGTGTTCTTCCCGGGAACCTACGAGAAGACCGCGTCGACCGTATCGGTGATGCGCCTGTTCGACCGGCTCGACGCGGACAACTACTACCGTGCATTCAGTCTCAACACCGCGATCCAGGAAGGAGCCGACGCATGAGCGACATGAATGATGCGAACGCATCGCGAGGCGACGCATTGCAGTTCAGGAACATCTTCGTCAGGAACATCGAAGACAAGATCGATGGCGTCATCAAAGCCAGCAACGACAGGAACCTCGTCGACGAGGTGGACGAATACGTGTTGACCAACGAGATCCAGACCAATCTCGAACGGTTCCTCGACACGTACAACGACCCATCCGCCGACTATACGAACGGCGTATGGATCTCCGGCTTCTTTGGTTCCGGTAAATCTCACCTGTTGAAAATGCTCTCGCATATTCTGGGCGAGACTCCCGTGTCGTTCATCGCGGACGACGCCGAATCGCTGAGCCGCGAGCAGGTCATCGACATCATGAAGGCCAAGGCCCGCGACGCCGAGAACCATGAGCTTGAGGGACTATTGGACTCCAACCTGCGTATTCCCGCCACCTCGCTGCTGTTCAACATCGACAGCAAGGCGCAGAAGGGCAGCAAGACCGTGCTTATGGACGCGTTCATCCGCGTGTTTGACGAGGCTCGTGGCTATTACGGTGCCAACAAGTACGTGGCGAAAATGGAACGCGACCTCGACTCCAACGGGTGCTTGAACGAGTTCGTCCGCCAGTTCGAATCGATCGCCGGCAAACCGTGGTCCAAGGGTCGCGCCCAGGCCGCGTTCTCCGGACCGAAGATCGACAGGGCGTTCGCTGCGGCCACCGGCGACGAGGTCAGGGACATTCTCAAGGATTACCAGAAACAATACAATCCGACCATCGCCGATTTCGCCGACGACGTGAACGATTGGCTGCAACAGCAGGATGACGGTCGTCGCCTGATATTCCTGGTGGATGAGGTCGGCCAGTTCATCGGTTCTCGCACGGATCTCATGCTCAATCTACAGACCGTGACGGAGGAGCTGTTCGCGCGCACCAACGGCCGAGTGTGGGTGATCGTCACCTCGCAGGAGGACATCGACGCCGTGATCGGCGACCGTTCGGTCAGTCAGGGGCTTGACTTCACGAAGATCAAGGGCCGGTTCGCGATCAACTTGAAACTGTCCAGCGCCGACGCCATCGAGGTCATTCAGAAACGACTGCTGGCCAAGAACGAGCAGGGCGAGACGGTCACGGAGGAGCTGTGGCAAGAGCACCGGGATGAACTTGATGCTCTATTCACCCTTCAGGGCGAAGGTGGCACACGCCAGTTCAACAACATCAAATTCGGTACGCAAGAGGACTTTATCTCCACCTATCCGTTCGTCAACTACCAGTTTCTGCTGTTCCAAGACGCGATGCGCGGCATGAGTGCTGCAGGCTTTTTCGAAGGACAGCATCGCTCGGTCGGTGAACGTTCGCTCCTGTCCACAATCAGCAGTGCGCTGGTCGAACACAAAGCCGATACGGTCGGCAGTCTGATACCGTTCAGTGCCCTGTACGACGGCATTTCCGGAACCATCCAAAGCTCGGTGAATCACCGAATTCTTGAGGCGGAGCGCGAGCTCGCCCCGGACGTGCAGAAGCTAGCCATGCCATTGCTCAAGGCGCTGCTGCTGGTCAAGCAGGTCAAGGAGTTCAAAGCCAACGTGCGCAATCTGCGCATTCTTGTGCTCGGCCGGTTCGGCGAGGATCTGCCCGAACTGGAACGGCGTATTCAGGACACGCTGAACATGCTGGAACGGCAGAACTATGTGCACCGAACTGGTGACGAGTACGAGTATCTGACCAACGACGAGCAGGCCGTCGAAAGCGAGATCAAGAACGTCGACATCGAGGATCGGCAGATCCGCGACCGTTTGGGCAGGATCGTCAGCGAGGACATTCTCGGCCAGCCGCTAACCGTCGAATACGGGCAGGGACGGCAGAAGGTGAGGTTCCGGTACGGTCTGACCATCGACAACGTGGCGCAGGGACGGACCTATCCGATCACGCTGCACATCGTCACCCCGATGGACGACATACCGCTGGATGCCAAGATCATGCAATCGTCCGGCGAACGCGGGGAACTGCGCGTGATCCTCGACGGCGACGGCTCCAATTTCATGAACGACCTGACCATGGTCGAACGCACTGAGAAGTATCTCCGTCTGCACGCCAACGAACAGGGCTCCCGCAAGCACATTCTCGACGCCAAGCGCGGCGATCTCGACATCATGAAACGGGAACTGAAGTCCACGGTGTCCAAAGCACTGTGCTCGGCCGTTATCGCCTACAACGGCGCCACGTTGGATACCAAGGCTCGCGAGAGCGCGACCGGCATCATCGCGGAGGCGATGCAGACGCTGATCGGACGTCTGTACACCAACTTCCGACTGGTGGAGCACCTCGTCTACACCGAACGCGATCTTCCCGCCGTACTCGCCGACGCTTCGGACTCCACACCGTCGTTGGACGGCACCGATTCCGTGCAGAATCGTCTGGATCTGCCGGCACAGGACGTGTACGACTATGCGGCCGGGCAGATCCGCCGCAATCTCGTGCCGACCGTCAAAGACGTCATCGCACGCTATGAGAACGAGCCGTACGGCTGGCCGCTGGCGGACACGCTCGCATGCCTGTGCTACCTGTACGGTACCGAGCGAATTCGTCTGACGATCGACAGCACTCGGATTCCACGCACCGATGTGGTCAAATGTCTGACCAATCAGAAAAAGACCGAAAGCATGCGCGTGGAGATTCCAAAATGCTACGATGCCGCCAAAATCAGAGAACTACGCAACTTCGCCAACGATTACCTTGGCCTGACCGCAGACAGGCTGCCCGCCGACGCCGAAGACATGGCCCGTGCCATCAGGGACGGGATGCACGAGCAGATACGCGCGATCGAACAGCTCAAGGCCGTCAACGGACAGTTCGCGTTCGTCGCGGCGCTCGACGAGCCACTCGAACGACTGAAGACCGTTGCCGCCAAACCGGAGGAGTGGATACTGGAAACCTTCCCCTCCAAGAACGAAGACGACAACACGGAGCAACTGTTGGACGACCAAGAAGATGTGATCGCCCCGATCCGCAAGGTCCTCAACGGCTTCCAGCGCGATGTGCTGGTCAACGGCCTGGACTGGATTAAAACCAACGACTCCAACTTCACGCTTGCGTCCGCCGACCTGCAACGGGAACGTGACGAGGTGCGTGCCACGGCGGACGATCCGAAACTGTTCCAAGGCAACAGGGTCAACCTGTTCAAGACCCGACTGACCGAACTCCAGCAGCATCTCGGCAAACTCGTCGACACGGAACGCGAACAGGCGCTGGCGACCGTCGCCGCCGTGCGCGAATCCCTCACCGGCATCGACTCGTACCGAACCGCCCGCGAGGACGCCCAACGGCAGGCCCTGCGCTCGCTAGACGATGCGGCCGCGAAGATCGAGTCGGCGAAGTACATCGCCGACATCCGGCAGACCGCGGACACCGTGCGCGGCAGTCTGTACCTGACCTTGGTCAACCAGTTGGACGCGGCCAAGAAGCAGCCGCAGGAGCCGGCTGGTGTTCACAGCGGACCTGGAAAGCCGTCGGAATCGCGGGACTTGCAGAATCCGTCTGCGGGGGAGACGCTGCCCGATGCCGTTGCGCCAGTTGAGCCCGGTCCCAAACATGTCGAGCCGGTGCCGTCCGAGCCGAAGCCAGTCGAGCGCACCATCCGTGTCACGCCGCCGCGCCCCAAGCCGATGCTGCGCACGGAAGACGACGTGGACGAGTTCCTCGACGAATACCGGCGCAAGCTCATAGCCGCCATCCGAGAAGGCAAACGCATTTTACTTTGAGCAAGTTTTTGCATGGATTTAAAATCAATTTTAAATCCATGCAAAAACTGATAGTATTGAAAATACGTTTTCAATGAGGGGTGGTGTTGATGATCGACCGACCGAAGTACCTGCACAAACTCGATATGTGGAAAGACCATGACGTAGTCAAGGTAATCACCGGTGTGCGCCGCTGCGGCAAGTCAACGTTGATGACGCTTTGGAAACAACGCCTGATTGAGCGGTATGGCGTTGCACCGGAGACTATCGTTCACATCAATCTTGAACTGTTGGAGAATGAACCGTTTCTCGAGTACCGCCGCCTGTATGAGGAGATTCTCCGCCGTTGCGGCGAAGGAGGGGGAGCGCGTTATGTGCTGATCGACGAAATCCAGAACGTGCCGGACTTTCAGAAGACGCTTGACAGCTTGCAGGCCAGGGGCGGCATCGATCTGTATGTCACCGGATCAAATGCCATGCTGCTATCGGGAACCTTGGCAACCTTGATATCCGGCAGATACGTAGAGATCGCCATGACGCCTCTTTCGTTTGCTGAATACTGGAGTGCGCAATCCGACACAAGGACGACCATGCAGCGCGCATGGTCCGAATACCTGCATGATGGTGCGCTTCCCGCCACAGTGGGCTTTTCCGGCAATGAGACGATGCTGCACGATTACCTTGACGGCATACTCAACACCGTGCTGTTCAAGGATGTGGCCGCACGGCTGGGCGTCTCCAACATTGCGGCATTGGAAACGGTGACCCGCTATCTGTTCGACAATGTCGGCAATCTCGTGAATCCCAAGTCCATCGCGGATGCCATGACCTCGATGGGCACGAAGATATCGCCGCCTACGGTGTCCAACTATGTGGAAGGACTTGCAGCGGCATTCATCTTCTATCCGGTGCAACGCTATGACGTCAAAGGCAAGCGCGCTCTGCGGCAGGAACGTAAGTATTATGCCGTGGATCTGGGCATGCGTCGCATGTTGTGCTCCAATAAGGTGCGCGACACTGGTCGTCTTCTGGAGAATGTGGTGTTTTTCGAGCTGATGCGCAGGGAAGGTGATGTGTATGTCGGTCAGAGCACGGGTGGCGAGATTGATTTCATCACCAATGGCGCTGACGGCCCGTGCTATTACCAAGTGAGCGAATCCGTGCATGATCCGGATACGTTGGAGCGTGAGTTGTCGTCGCTGCGTGCGGTACGGGATAATTATCCGAAGATGCTGATCACGCTGGATGATGAACGTCCGGTTTCCCATGAAGGGATTCAACAGGTATACGCATTGGATTGGCTGCTTGACGATGGAGAGGAGCAGTGAGCATGAACACGAGTAAGTTGCAGGCTTTTGCGGCCGGGGCGCGCGTGGAGCTGATGAAGGCGGTGCGAGCCAAGCTGGATGCGGCGATGGAGCCGAATTCGGCGGCGAGCGTGGATAATCCGCGCGCGTTCGCAAAGCTGCAGGATGAGATTCGCGGCAACGGCGGCGGCGAGCAGGGTCGTGCCAGGACCGCGGAACGGCACGCCTACCGTTGGTTCAACCGGATCATCGCCTTGCGGTACATGGATGCGAACGACTTCACCAGCCCGCATGTGGTGTCCGGCGAGGACGCGGACAATCCGAACGCCTTGCCGGCCGTATTGTCGGCGGCCAAGCGCGGCGAATTCGACGAGAACGTGTTCGGCTCGAACGTTGGTGCCAAAGCCAAGCTGGTACCTACGATCACTGCGCTGTTAGATGGCAGCAAGACCAGCAACGATCCGCAGGGCGAGGCGTATGGACTGCTGCTGCGCGCGTACTGCGATTGCTGGCATAGGTTCCTGCCGTTCATGTTCGATGATGCCGGTGCGGCGGATGAGATTCTGATGCCGGCCGACCTGCTCGCCTCGGATTCGGTGTTGCGCAAGGTCGCGGAAGTGATGACCGTGGCCGATTGCGTGGGCGACGAGGGACAGGGCAATGTCGAGATCATCGGCTGGCTGTACCAGTTCTACATCGCCGAACGCAAGGATGAGGTGATGGCCGGCTTCAAGAAGAGCAAGAAGGCCGGTGCCGCTGAAATCCCCGCCGCCACCCAGCTGTTCACCCCCGACTGGATCGTGCGATACCTCGTACAGAACACCGTCGGCCGCCTCTGGACCCAATCCCACCCCGAATCCCAGCTCTACAAAAACTGGGAGTACTACGTCTCGGCCCCCTCTGATGAGGGGGCTGTCACGCGCAGCGTGACTGGGGGAGAGACGGGGGCCAAGACCTCGCTGAACATTGAGTCCCCCGAAGACCTCACCGTCTGCGACCCCGCCTGCGGCTCCGGCCACATGCTCACCTACGCCTTCGACCTGCTTTACGATATCTACGATGAAGCCGGCTACTCCGCCAACGAAATCCCTGGCCTGATCCTCGAACATAATCTGTTCGGCATGGAGATCGACGAACGAGCCGCCAACCTCGCCGCCTTCGCCCTGACCATGAAGGCCCGAGGCCGCTACCGTCGCTTCTTTCGCAAGCAGGTCCAGCCCAACATCCAGCGCATCACGCCCGAATACTTCACCGAAATCGAAGTTGAGGAGCTGAACGAGATGTATGGTGTCACCTTCGACGCCGACACTTGGAACACCTACCAGCATGCCGACATCTACGGTTCCCTCATCCAGCCCCCGTCAGAACTTAAGAAGCTGGTGGCAGCCTCGGCTCCCTCGGATAGGACATCGCCGTTAAGCAAACAGTCCAGTGGACTGTTTGTAGGCGATGTAGCGAGCGATAGCGAGCTGAATAACAGTAGCGAGACTGAGAGAGCGTACACCCTACTCGCCTCAGGCATCAAGGAACGCTCCCACACTGTTCTCACCCAAACCCGCTACCTCACTCGCCAATACGCCGCAGTAGTCGCTAACCCGCCCTATCTAAGCTCGAAAAATATGGATGACGAGCTTAAATCTTTTATTAAGAAAGCATATCCTGATGGAAGAACTGATTTGTTCGCTGCTTTTATTTTGCGAAACAAAATGTTAGTTATAGATAATGCTTTTATTGGTATGATAACTATGCAGGGGTGGATGTTTTTATCTGCTTTTTATGATTTGCGAAAAAAACTATTATCGAGTTCGACCATTGATTCATTGCTGCATCTTGGCTCAGGTGCTTTCGATAGCATCGGAGGTGAGATTGTATCAACTGTCGCCTTTGTAGTCGAGAACAAGGGGAGTGATAGATGTGGTACGTATTATCGCTTAGTTGATATACATGGTGACCTTGAGCAGAGTTCTTTTCTTCGTGATTGCGTTAAGCACAATACGCAAAATAATACGTATCATGTAAAGCAAAGTACTTTTTCCAAGTTGCCGAGTAGTGTAATCGTATACTGGCTTCCCGCTTCATTGTTAGCTTCGTTTATAAAAATCGCTAAGGGGGTCAGTGGTGAACCCCTGAGCGACATTGCAAATGTCGCTCAGGGGTTCACCACTGGAGACAATAACATATTTCTCCGCGAGTGGTTTGAATGTGCTTTCAGCAACATCGATTTTAATCGTGTTCAATGGAATGAAAAACAAAAAGGAAAATGGATTCCCTGCGATAAAGGGGGTGAGTTCAGAAAATGGTATGGAAACAATGAATTCATTGTTGATTGGACCAATAATGGAATGAAATTGCTAACATTCCCTTTTGCAACACCGCGTAATACGGATATGACTTTTGCCAAGTCCATTGCTTGCAGTTATGTAGCTTCAGATAACGTTTCCTTCAGGTTTCATGATGGGCATTATTCATTTACTGGATCGGCGGTCTGTGTTAGATCAGCTCGGTATCTTCGGAGTCTGCATTGTTATTTGAATTCTTCTGTTGCTTATGAGTTGTTAAAAGCATTATCTCCTACCATTTCTTTTGAGGCTGGGCAACTTCGTTCGCTTCCTTTCATGCTTAATGACAGTTTTGAAAATCAGTGTCGTTCGTTGCATGATGATTTGGTTGATACTTCGCGTTCTGATTGGGACTCTCAAGAAATATCATGGGAGTTTGTGCGGTTAAAGGTTTTGGAAGGTGTTGACGAAGCTTTACTGTCTGACATCATTCCTTCGTATATCGCCCACTGCAAAACCATCGCAGAAGAACAGCGCCAGCGCGAAATCAAGAACAACGAGCTGGTAGCAGATGCCTATGGCGTGCGTGATGAAGTGCCGTGCGATGTGCCGATCGAACGTGTCTCGCTGAAGCGCAATCCGGCGTTTTGCTACCCGAAGAACACGCCTGCCGAACGTGACGAACTCATGACCCGTGACATCGTCAAGGAAATCATCTCCTACGCGGTCGGCTGCATGTTTGGCCGCTACTCGCTCGACAAGCCGGGTCTGATTCTCGCCTCCCAAGGCGAAACCATCGACGACTATCACGCGCAAATTCCGAATCCCACGTTCGAGCCGGATGCGGACAACGTGATTCCTGTGACCGACGACGAATGGTTCGAGGACGACATCGTCGCCCGCTTCCGCGACTTCCTGAGCGTGGCATGCGGCGAGAAGCATCTGAACGAGAATATCGCCTACATCGAACAGGTGCTCGGCAAGCCTCTGCGCAAGTACTTCGCCACGGATTTTTATGACGATCACGTGAGCATGTACAAGAACCGTCCGATCTACTGGATGTACTCCAGCCGCGCCGATAAGAAGGGTACGTTCAAGGCGCTCGTCTACCTGCACCGGTACATGCCCGCCACCACAAACACGGTCCTCAGGTACCTGCGTGAGTTCACCGCCAAGCTCAGCTCCCAGTCCGAAGCCTTACTTGCCTCCGGCAAGCCTGCCGAGGTACGCAAGGGCGAAAAGCTGCACACCGCCATCAAGGAATGTACCGACTACGAGCGTGATGTGTTGTACCCGCTCGCCACCCGCAACCTCCCCATCAACCTCGACGACGGCGTGCTGGTGAATTACCTCCGCCTAGGCCCCGCCCTCCGCGCCATCCCCGCAATCGAGAAAAAACGCCCCACCGTCCAATCCTGGACCTGGCCCACCCACCCGTTGGAGGACTGAATGCAAGAAACACAATCAACTACGATGAGTGTTAAGAATCTGCTGTTTGCGAAGCAGCAGATTCTTAAAGCTCATTTGGATGTAATTTTGTCTCATCCTGTCACTAAAGGCGACCACTGCGAAGGTGCATGGATTGATTTTTTCAGAAGTTTCCTGCCAAGTAAGTATGCGGTTGACAAAGGATTTGTGTTTGATTCAAAAGGTGCTGTGAGCGATCAAATCGACATCATTATTTATGATGCTATGTATGCGCCATTGATCTTTGGAACAAATTCCGGTGAAAAATTTGTGACGGCTGAAAGTGTATATGCGGTCTTTGATTCGAAGCAGGAAATAGACAAAGAAACACTTCAATATACTAGTCATAAAATAAACACTGTGACTTCACTATGTAGAAGTGCAAGAAGCGTGATAAATGCTGGTCAAGAAGTTCCCCCACGTAAATTAACTCCAATATATGGTGGAATTTTGGCCAAAAAGTCAATATCTTTGCAATCTGTCGAAAAGTATTGCAAGGAATTATCAAATGTCAGATTTGGATGTGCGATAGAAGAAGGATCATTTCTGTACGATTGTGAGCATAATGTGTTTCATTCTTCGAATCAAGAAGAAGCTATTCTAGCTTTCTTTTTCATTATTCTCGATGAGCTTTATAAGCTTGGTACTGTTGCTGGTATAGATATACGTAATTATGCTGATGGATCTTTATCTTCCATATGTTTGAAAAGAGGTAATGATGACCTTGGATAAATATTTCACAAAGTTCCTTACTGATATAGAGCCCTCGCGATCAACAAAGGATGAAATAAAGAGAATTCATAGTAATCTTCGTGAGTTTCTGTCTGAGGATGATGATTGTGCTGCGATTGTTGATTCGACTTTTCTATCTGGATCATATGCTAAGAATACGAGTATCAGGCCTGTGCTAAATGATGGAAAACGTGATGTCGATATAGATATCGTGACAAATTTTACAATGAATGACGATCCTGCTGTTGTTTTAGAAAAAATAGAGGATTTACTCCATAAGCAAGCAAAATACAGTAATACAAAGAAACAGTCTCATTCTATTTGTGTTGAAATGAGTGGCTTGAATGTTGATGTTGTGCCTTTGATACGTGAAGATGATTCCAGTTATTATATTGGATCAAGAGACAATCATACTTGGAGTAAGGCCACGCCAAAAGAGCACATTCAATGGTCTTCTGACGTAAATGCAGAAAACAATATGAAATATAAACCATTGGTGAAATTATTTAAATGGTGGCGCCGAGAAAACTGCCCTGACGGCGTGCGTTTCCCTAAAGGCATTGCACTAGAAGTTATAGTTGCGGACAATATTGGAAATGTGTCGCAATCAACTGAGGATCTTTTAATTGATACAATGAGATCTATTGTATCTAGATACAGAGGATATGTGGTTAATGGTTTCGTACCTTTTCTTCAAGATCCCGCTATGACAGACAATGATTTATTGTCGAGAACAAGTTTTGATGACTTTCAGAAGTTTATTGGAGCGTTGGAAAATCATTTGTCGTTGATAGATGATGAGGGAAGAAATAATGTAGTCTGGAAAAAGATTTTTGGGGAAAGATTCCCGTCTGATAATAAGAAATCGCTTGATTTGGAATCATATAAAACAGTTTCTTATCGACAGGTTCCGCCTTGGAGCTTGCCCCATAAACCATCGGTTACGATTAAGGCTACCGTGGTTTTCCCTAATGATGCGGAATGTGAGATTTCTAGTGATGACTTTTTATTACCGAAGGGGTCGTCGATAAAGTATATGGCCGCATATCCAATTACTTCTAAAGATACGGTGAAATGGCAGATTGTAAATACCGGTAAAGAAGCGGAACTGGCATCGTGCTTAAGGGGAGGTTTTGAAAACTCCAATAATTTTAACTCAGGACCGTTGTGTCGCATCGAGTCTACTGCTTATACGGGGAAGCATTATGTACAGTGTTTTATTGTCCGTAATGGGTGCTGCATTGCATATAGCGATGAATTTTTCATAAACGTAGAATAAGGATGAAAGTTCATTTGTATGTGGTCAATTCAGGGCGAATCCAAGAATGTTGAGTATAAGGTGGCGTTGCCGGATCGGAGCATCAAGTATGTGAAGACGGCGGTGGCGTTTGCCAATGACGAGGGCGGGCGCATCGTGTTCGGCATCGAGGATCAGACGCTGAACGTGGTCGGCGTGCCGGACGATCAGGTGTTCACCATCATGGACGCCATCTCCAACGCCATCGCCGATAGTTGCGAACCATTGATCATTCCGGACATCTCCATGCGTGACATTGGCGGCAAAACGGTGATCGTCGCCGAAATTCTGCCAGGCGCGCAGCGGCCGTACCACATCAAGTCAATGGGGCGTGACCAAGGTACGTTTGTACGCGTTGCCGGCACTACGCGACAAGCCGACGCGGCGACCATTAAGGAACTGTTGTTCGAAGGCAGCAATCGCAGCTTCGACCAAACCGTGTGTCTCGGACTGGAAGCAACCGACGAGGATATCGCCAAGCTATGCGACACAATGACTGAGGTTGCCAAGTCCAACGCGAAGCATGATGCCGACTCGATCAAGCCGGTGACTGCCAAGCAGTTGCTCTCATGGGGCGTACTGGTCGAACGTGATGGCGAGTTTAAGCCGACGAACGCGTACGCGATTCTGGCTGGCATCAACGGTCCGGTGCGTTCCGTCGTGCAATGCGGTGTGTTCAAAGGCTCCACCAAAGCCGTGTTTGTTGACCGCCGTGAGTTCACCGGCGCGCCATGGGAACTCGTCGAACAGGCATACCAGTACGTGCTACGCAATATTCACATGGGTGCACGATTCGAGGGCGTGTACCGGCAGGATGTGTACGAGATTCCACCGGATGCGATTCGCGAACTCATCGTCAACGCCGTCGTGCACCGCAGCTACATCGATCATTCCAGCATCCAGATCGCGATCTACGACGACCGACTCGAAATCACGTCTCCCGGGCGGCTTCCGATGGGCCAGACCATCGCACGCATGAAGGAAGGCTATTCGAAGATCCGTAACGAGGCGTTAGCGGCGGCGTTCTCCTACATGCGGCTCATCGAACACTGGGGCAGCGGCATTCCTCGCATCATCGAAGAAGTGCGCGAGGCCGGTCTGCGCGAACCGGAATTCCTCGGCGGCGACACCGACCTACGCATCAACATTTACCGTCAAGTTGATGCTCTAGCGTCAGATACTGCGTCTGGAGTGCGGGATACTACCGAAACGGTGCGGGATACTGCGTCTGGAGTGCGGGATACTACCGAAACGGTGCGGGATACTGCGTCTGGAGTGCGGGATACTACCAGCCTGACCGATGATGAACGCGCAGTGATCCACTATGCACAGGCCAACGGCGGAATCACATCCGTGGTAGCGAAGAATGTGTTGAATCTTCAGGAACGTCAGACCCAGAAGATTCTCGCTGGCCTAGTGAACCGCGGAATACTGCAGCGTATCGGTGCTGCACGCTCCACGCGGTATGTACCGGCAGAGGCGACTGCGGCGAACGAGAATCGCGATTGAGATGTGTCGACCATACTCGACACATCTCAAGAAAAGCCAATGGAGTTTCGACTATATTCGAAACCTTCGTGTAAAACCCAGTACAGTGTCGACCATATTCGACACTCGATCATAACGGCGAAAGGAACTCGCATGAGCGGCGGCATGCAGATCGGACGATTGTTGGCGTCCCGGTTCGCGGTATTCGACGGGACGCCGTACAGCGCTGGGCGCATCGTGTTCTGGCATGACGAACGAGGTGAGTTCGCGGATCAGCTGGACGATGTCGCCGGGCCGGATGCGGCCGACGAGACGTTGCGTGACGTTCAGGTCGTACGCCTGGAACGCAATCCGTTCGCGTTGAAGCATCGCATGCTCATCGAACAGCCGACCGCGAAGTTCCTCGTGTATCTGACTGGCAAACTGCCCAAAGACGAAGACAACTGGCTGTTGGATCTCGAACTGGCATACGGTCCGCTGTTCACCGCCGACAAGCTGTCGATGATCGTCAATGAACTGTTCCCGCGCGAAGCATCCGCCATCACTCGCGATACGTGGCTCGCTATCATGCAGCGCACCAAACCGTTCTTCGAGGACGACGAACTGGTCGAATCGCTGGCAAGCCGTTTGCATGCCAACGATGACGAACGCGATTTCCAGGCGAAGATGATCGCCGTGCTCTTGAGTTTGCCGGCGGGGGAGCACAGTCTGCAATCGATCTGGCGCAAGTTGCTCGAACAATACGCGCAGGGTGACGAGGACGGCATCGAACGTATCAAGGCGATGGGACTGCTCGACTACCACTGGACCGGCACGCGCGGCATCTACCGGTTCGATTCTGCAAACGAGCTGGCGCATCCCATGGTGAAGGACTTCGCGCTCTGGCTGTTCCGCCTGGCATGGAACGGATTCAGCGACGCCGAACATGGTGCCGACTATTATGCGAACATCCGCCGCGACTTCGACATGTGGCGCAACGATCCACGGTTCGCGCCGGTGATGCGGACCTTGGCCGAGGACGTGTTCTCCGACCTGTCGATTGACCACGATATCGCCCGCATGGGATTGGACGAGCTGACGTCGCGCGGTGTTTTCCGCGAAGTCGACGAGCAGCTCGTGGAACTGCTGTACGCGGACCTCGGTAATGAGAGCATCACCGATGATGATGTGCAACGCATCGTCGCATCCCGCCAATACGGCCTGTGGCATGACGATTTCGCCAAGGATTATGCCGTCATCGCCGCCGCCAGCGCATTGCGGGCGCAACTGCGCGCGGTCCGGCCCGTCATGTCGTCCATCACGTCAGCGCAAGCCGGATTCAGGATCTACACCGACGACCTGTATCGCGTCGACGGCTGTTATCGTCGGTTCGTCGCCGCATGGAAAGCGAGCAGCCGGCCGTTCAGCGGCAGAATGGTCGCGGAAAGCCTCGAACAGGAATATGCGCGTTATCAGGCCGATCTCGGCATGGCATGGCAGTCGCAGGTCAACACGATGGCCGACTGGTCGATCGACGACGTCCCTTCGCAAACCGACTTCTACGCACGCAACGTCAAGAAAACAACAGACGCCGGCAAGAAGATCGCCGTCATCATCTCCGACGCGCTACGCTATGACGTGGCCGCGGAATTCCGCGAACGGCTGACTTCGCAAAGCCGCTGGAACGCCACGATGGACGCGCAACTGGGCGTGCTGCCCTCATACACGCAACTGGGCATGGCCGCGCTGCTGCCGCACACGATGCTCGCATTGGACCCGGCTGACCACTACTCCGTGCTCGCGGACGGCCAATCCACCAAGGGCACGGTCGCGCGGAACTTGATTCTTTCCGCAGTGAACGGCACCGCAGTGGACGCGGAAACGCTGATGAACATGAAACGGGACGAATACCGCGAACTGGTCAAATCCTGCAACATGCTCTACGTCTACCACAACGTCATCGACGCGACCGGAGACAAGGCCGCAAGCGCATCGGACGTATTCGGCGCATGCGAGCGCGCGCTCGATGATCTGGACGGCATCGTCAAGCGACTAGCCAACGCGAACGTGACCAACATGATCGTCACCGCCGACCACGGCTTCCTCTACCAGGACCATGACGTGACCGACGCCGAATGGCTGAGCGAAACCCCATCCGGCGACGTGATCTGGCAGAAGAAGCGGCGGTTCGTCATCGGCTCCGACCTTGCGAACAAACCGTCGTTCGTCACGTTCTCCGCCGCACAGGTCGGACTGGCCGACCCGAACAACGAGCACGTGACCATACAGATTCCCAACGGCATCCATCGGCTGCGCATCCAAGGCGACGGCGCACGATACGCGCACGGCGGCGCCGCACTGCCGGAAATCGTGGTGCCGATCATACACATCAACAAAGGCCGTTCCGCCTCCGGAGACGCACGGCAAGTGGAATTCCGCATCCTGCAGAACACCGACCGCATCACCACCGGGCAGATCACCGTCGACTTCCTGCAGACCGAACCGGTGGGCGGCAAGATATCCGAACGCACCGTGCTCGCCGGACTATGGGGCGTGGAATCAAACGGCCATGCCACGCTGATCTCCAACGAAGTGCCGCTCGCTTTCGCGTCCACATCCAAAGATCCGGCCGAACGTCACGTTCCAGCCACGTTCCTGCTGACCACGGATGCGGACCGGTTCAACAACACCGTCATCGAACTGCGATTGAGCGAGCGGATTGCCGGCTCCAACCAGACGCGCAGACTTGACACCAAGAAGGCGGAATACCGGCTCCAACGCGGACTCGTGATCGACGACGGTTTCGACTTCTGACACGAGGCCAGACAACTTGAGCAACGACAGACGGGTAAGGTAGGAACCATGACCAACGAAGAGCATGCGGCGGACAACACGCCGGCCGAACAAGGCAGCGTTCCGCCGATGAGCGAGCTGGACCGCAAAGTGACCGCTGAATTCTCCGGCTACACGGTACGCAAGGATCTCGTCAGCAAAGTCAAAGGCAACGCGCTCGTCCCCTCGTACGTGCTGGAGTATCTACTCGGCAAATACGCGACCACCACCGACGCGAACAGCGTACAGGCCGGCGTGGAACGCGTGCGAGCCATCCTCGCGGACAACTACGTGCACCGCGAAGAAGCCAACCTCATCCAGTCGAAGATCCGCGAAAAAGGCCGTTACCAAGTCATCGACAAAGTACAGGTCACGCTCAACGAAAAACTCGACCAATACGAGGCCACATTCGAAAACCTCGGCATCAGCCGGGTCGTCGTCGATTCGCAAACCGTTCGAAATAATCCCAAGCTCATGGTCACCGGCATCTGGTGCATGTGCACGTTGGTCTACGCCTACTCGGGCGACCCCAAGGACGTGCCGTGGCGGCTGCACCGGCTCATGCCCGTGCAGATGTCACGCGACGATCGGGAAAACTATTTCGCGATGCGCTCGCGGTTCACGGCCGACGAATGGATCGACCTGCTCATGCAGTCGGTCGGATTCAACCCGTCGCAGTTCTCGGATCGCGCCAAACTGCTGCATTTGGTGCGCATGATCCCGTTCGTGGAGCGCAACTACAACCTGATCGAACTCGGTCCGAAAGGCACCGGCAAGTCGCACATCTATTCCGAGTTTTCGCCGCACGGTATGCTCATCTCCGGCGGTGAGGTGACCGCGGCGAAACTGTTCGTCAACAACACGACCGGGCAGATCGGCCTGGTCGGCTTCTGGGACACGGTCGCGTTCGACGAGTTCGCCGGCAAAACCAAGAAGGCTGATCGTGCGCTCGTGGACATCATGAAGAACTACATGGCGAACAAGTCGTTCTCGCGCGGCCGCAACACCATGCAAGCGGAGGCGTCCATGGTGTTCGTGGGCAACACGTCGCACAACGTGCCGTACATGCTTAAGAACACCGACCTGTTCGAGGAATTGCCCATCCAATACCATGACCCGGCCTTCCTTGACCGCATCCACTACTATTTGCCTGGATGGGAGTTCGAGCAGATCCGCAGTGAGATGTTCACCTCCGGATATGGGTTTGTGGTCGATTATTTGGCCGAGATCCTGCACAACCTGCGCAATGTGGATTATGGGTCCGCGTTCGAACGGTACTTCACGCTGTCGCCGTCGCTGTCCACGCGAGACAAGGATGGCGTGCGCAAGACTTTCTCCGGACTGATGAAACTCATCTACCCGTCCGGCGATGCGACGATGAGCGAGATGGAACCGTTGCTGCGCTGCGCCATCGAGGGACGCAAACGCGTCAAGGACCAGCTGTGCCGCATCGACTCGACGATGGCCGAGGTCGACTTCAGCTACACCCGGGTCGGCTCCGTGGAACCCGTCGCCGTGCATACGCTCGAAGAGGACGACTACCCGGAGCTGTATTGGCGGGATGGAAACGGGCGTGACGACGTTGCGGCTGCGGAGAATACCGCGATGCCGGGCATGCCGGCGACGGTCGCCGTTGCCGATCCTGTCTCCAACGTTGTGGACGCTAGGTCGATTCCATCCGCAACGGATGGCCAAACCCAGCCTGCGGGAGATTCTTCCATCCAGTCCGTAACTGCGGCGAAGAAGCCTGTTTTGTCGCGCATCGAACGAGCCGCCGCAGCGGCTCGTGAGGGCCATCTTGAATTTGTCGAAAACCAACGGGGCATCACGTACAACAAACTGTTCGGCGCGTATGTAGCCGGCGCAAAGCGCATCACGCTGAAGGACCAGTACATCCGAATGCCTTATCAGATACGCAATCTTGCCGAATTCCTGGAAACCGTGCTCAACTACACCGATCGAGGGGACGAAGTACAAGTGCACTTGGTCACGGGACGCACCGAGCCGCAATTCCTTGATCAGCAGATCGAAGACCTGAATGCCGTGCAGGCCGAGTTCGGGGAGCTGGGCATCGTTTTCACATATGAATTCAGCGACTCCGGGCACGATCGTTCCATCGTCACCGATACGGGATGGCGCGTCATCCCCGGCCGCGGGCTTGATATCTATCAGCCGTACAGCTTTGACTGGCTCAACCCGCTCACACGGCAGCAGTCGTTGCGGCGTGCCAAGGAGTTCTCCGTGACCTATCAGAGGGTTGACCTGAGTAAGTGAATGGGCGTCACGGTTCCCGGGATTATTGTCGGAAAATCCCGGGAACCGGGTGATGTTCGCTTTTTGACGGAGAAGCGCGGGGATATGCCGAATCGTCATGTTCGGTTGTTGGGAAATGTGAGATTCCCGGTTCCGGGATGGTTCGGCGCAATCCCGGGAACCGGATATATTGGTATCTTCCTCACAAGGTCGATCAGAATCATAAGGAGAGACAGTCATGCAGGAACGTCGCGGGGCGCTCAGGGCCGGCGAGAAGGTGCAGTTCACCGACCGTAAGGGCAAGAAGATCACCGACCAGTTGGTCGCCGGCGGCTCCACGCAGACCGAGCACGGCCTGATTCTCCATGACGACGTGATCGGCCGCACGGAAGGCATCGTCGTGACCACCGTCACCGCGAAACGCGAGGCGCAGGTCAACCAGGTGCATCCCGAACGCGACGCCAACAAGCCGTGGAAGGCCGCGCGCGCGATCGGCGGCTGGGACTATGCGGTCATGCGCCCGCGGCTGGCCGACTATGTGCTGTCGATGCCGCGCGGCGCGCAGATCATGTATCCGAAGGACATCGCGCAGGTCATCCAGCTCGGCGACATCCGCAAAGGCCTGCACGTGCTCGAGTCGGGCGCCGGCTCGGGTGCGATGAGCGTCAACCTGCTCGACGCGGTGGGGGAGACCGGCCACCTGACCACGATCGAGTTGCGCCCCGACTTCGCGCGCGTGGCCGAGGCGAACGCAACCCTGTATTACGGCGAGAAGCCGGCGTGGTGGGATCTGAAGACTGGCGACTTCGACTCGGTCGCCGCAACCTTGCCGGAGCACGAATACGACCGCATCATGCTCGACATGCTCGACCCGTGGAACCGGCTCGAACAGGCGTACCGCGTGATCGCGCCCGGCGGCGTGCTCGTCTGCTACATCACCACGACCACGCAGATGTCGCGTCTGGTCGAGGCGCTGCGCGACGCCGGCCGCTGGACCGAACCGGACATCCAGGAGACGCTGGAGCGCAGCTGGAAGGCGCAGGGACTCGCCGTGCGCCCCGACCATCAGATGATTGGCCATACCGGGTTCCTCGTCGTCTCGCGCGCGATGGCGGAGGGGTTCGCGGCGCTCAAGAAGCGTGACCGCGTCACCAAGGACACGACCACCGACATCGACTCGCTCACGGATGAGGAGCGCGCCGCGCAGCTGGAGGATCTCGAACTGCGCGATATTTCCGACCGCAAGCTGCGCAAGGTGCTGCGCGATCTCGACACGCAGGTCGGCCATCTTTCCTGAGCCTTCATTCCAAATTCCCTGGCTCGTGAAAGCCGCTCCACGACTGGTTTTCACGAGCCCGTCCCCGTCGGCGATGGTGCCGCGCGCACAACACGCGGTCCGAAAGTTCACTTTCATCGGCCATAATATAGGGCAGTTTTGAATCGTATCGATTGAGATCGAAAGAGGGACGAATGGCCGTCAAACCGGGCAAGGCAGCGAAGAAAGCGAAAGTCTACCAGCACATCCTCATCATCATGCGCCATGCAAAGGCCGAGCCGTTCGGCGTCAACGGTGACCGGGATCGCCCGCTCGCCGACAAGGGCCTCAAGCAGGCGAAGGCAGTGGCCAAAGGGTTGCTCGACATGAAGCTCGTTCCTGACCGCATCGCCTGTTCGGCCGCGCTGCGCACGCAGCAGACCTGCGAGAAAATGCTCAAGACCTTCGGCGACGGTCCGAAGGTTGACTACCGGCAGAGCCTGTACGACGGCGGCATGCAGGCCGTGCTCGACGAGCTCGCCCACACCAAGGACAAGCATCGCGTGCTCATGGTGCTCGGCCACGAACCAACTGTGTCGATCGCCAGCCAGTGGCTCGCCTCCGCGGAATCCGATCCGGCGACCATCGACCTGCTCAATTTGGGCATGTCGACCGCGTCGGTTGCGATCTTCGGCTCCGACAAGCCGTTCAGCCAGTGGCAGCTGCATGAAGCCGACCTGCTTGCCGTCATCAGTCCCAAGGACTTCGACTGACGGCAAGGTTTCCGCATGGCATTCGGCCGCATGTTTCGCGACGCGTTTCGCGGGCCGGCTTGCCTGCCGTAGGATGCGCGTCGTCCGTGCAAGAATACCGGTATGACTTCGATCGGCATAGTGGACAACGACCGTTTCGCACTGACCATGCTCACGCAGACCGTGGGCCGCGCGATGCCCGGTTCCCGCGTGGTCTGGGCGGTTGAATCGGGCGCGCAGGCATTGCACCATTGCCTGTATGACAGGTCCGCCGTACCTGACGTGCTGCTGCTGGACATGTCGCTCACCGACGTCGACGGCGTTGAAGTTTGCCGGCGCATCCGCATGGCGTCGGATCGCCCGCCGATTTTGGGCATCACCTCGTATGCGCTCGATCACTACCGCCAAGCTGCGATCGACGCGGGCGCGCAGGGTATCATTCCCAAAAGTTCGACGCCGCGTGAACTGGTCGAAGCCATAAGCATCGTGGCTGATGGTGGCGTCATCGGGGAGGGGTTCACGGACGCGGCCGCGGCGCATCGGTCCGTCGTCTTCGCCTCGCAGCCGGCCGAAGTCTTGTCGGAGCGTGAGCGGCAAGTGCTGGATCGGTACGCGGCGAACCGTTCCACCGACGAAATCGCGCGTGAGCTCGGCATCAAGCCGTCCACTGTGTTCGTGGTCGTCGGCCATGCCAAGTCCAAGCTGAAAGCGGCCACACGCGCTGAGGCGATCCGCATCTACTTGGCTTCGAGACGCGCCGACAGCACCCACTGACCATCCTCAACATGGGTTTCCACGTCGACGCCCATGCGTCGGTACCGTTCCAGTCCGCTGCCCAGCCCGTTCAGCCCGTCGGCCGTGCCGCGCCGCCGGGGAACGTCCGTTGCTGTGATGATGATGACCGGTCCGGTTCCGTCACGACGGTTCACGGAAGCGAACGAGTCGTCGGCCACGGCGATCGACACCACGTACCCGCGCGATGGATCACCGTGCTTGGCGATGTTCGCGTAGATCTCCGACAGCAGTCCGGTCAGTTCGTCGAACCCGCGGTCGCTCAGGCTTGGCAGAACGTCTGGTAGCGTCGTTTGCCCGGCAAAGCCGAGCGCGCGCAGCCGGTCCTCCTGCTCGTCGACGCACGCGACGATGCGTTCGACCGTGTCCGTATCATGCGCGAAAGAACGTGACGATGACGTTGACGTCGTCGCTGGCGTGTCGTCGAGCGTTGTGATGACCTGATGCGTGCCGTGCAGCGCATGATCGACGATCGTGCGCAGCTCGCGCAGTTCGGACGCGACGTCGAACGACGTTGCGTTAGCGTGAGCCCCGCATGTACTGCCGGCGTCACGTTCGTCGCCGTCGCTCGTGCGATGTCCGGCATCGTCGATCGACGTAAGATCGCGATCGATGCGCATGATCGCGTACGCCAGATCGTTGGAGATACGATCGTGCAGCACCATCGCGATACACTCGCGCTCTGTCTGCCGGCGTACCTGCTCGGTCAGTCGCGCCCGGTCCGCGCTCCAGCGCGACGCGACGCCGATCGTCAGCGCGAACACGCAGTACGCGAACGAGACCACCACCGAATCGGACAGACCGAGGCCGAACAGCAGTTTGCGGTCGACCATCAGCGCGGTGACGCCGAGCGCGGCGGACAGGCTCGCCGCCAGACGACTGTCCGTCCAGATCACCGCCACGGCCATCAGCATCGCCAGCGAATACGAGTACGACATCGGGAACGGCGACACCAAACCGACGCAGTACAGCGTGACAGTCAACCACGCGCCGGACTGCGGAGCAAGCGGCAGCACGACCAGCGACGCTAGCGCCAGCCCCGGAATCAGCAGATACGACAGAAGGTGTCCGGCCGGCCAGCGCAGCACGGTCTCCGCGATCACGCACGCCGCCGTTACGGCACAGCCGACGGCAAGCCAACGGCGCGCGGACATGGATTGTCGCGCGTCATCCCCCGGCATGAGGGACTTCAACGATTGCGCGAAACCGGTGACATGCATGACCATGCCCCTTATTGTCGCACCACGGTCGTCGAGCTCTGACCGATATGGCTGATAATGCTGTCACCCCGGTTGGTGCGAGTGTGCGGAAGCAGCGGGACAACGCGCGGACGCGCACTGTTCAAAAGGCCATAAATCAGCTTTATAACACTATGGCCTCTCAGGGCTTGAAAACATTGACTTCTCGCAGCGAGTACACTCTAAGTGCACTCTATTTTGCTTTGCAACCAGTATACACGGCGCAAAAAACGCCCCGCCGGCCTCCGTTGCGGAAGACTGGCGGGGCGCTTTTCTTGTCAGGCGTTTATTTTCGGCCGTCCGGGTCTGGCGTCCCGCGTTTCGGCCCATGTTCTGACCGCAGCCTCCGAATACAGGGGCCCCTGTGCGGTTTCGATCACGGGCTTGGGGAAGGAGTCTATCTTGGGGAACGCGTGTGCGCGCTGGCGGGTCACTCCGATTATCCGGGCTATTTCGGCAAACCCGACGACCTTCGGAAAGGTCGGGCTGGTGGTCTCGCGTTCGGCTTCATCCCAGCTGCGAATCGACACGCCCACGACGTCGAACCCTTCGAGGCGACCGTCGTCGCGGATTGCGGCGACGGTTTTCTCGAGGGCCGACGCCGTGTCTTCGGCGTCCATTGAGAGGACGACGCTCAGTCCTCTTTCGTCGGCGTCGAGCGCGGCTGATGCGCCATACCGGCCGAGCCTGTCCATGAGGTCAAAGGCGAAGTCTTCATTGATCGGCATCGGAGTACGTATATCCACCGACACCTGCCAAGTGCGGTTGTTGCTCGTCATGTGTTTCTCCTACCGCAGTTCGCGCCGGCCTCGGTGCGCGCCTCGCGGTTCAGGGACCTTTCTTGAGATGGGGAGGCCGTTTGAGAATTCGTGATAAGCTGGTGGCATTGGGAATGGCCGTTCCCGATACCACCAGCGTGATCATTCCGCTTACTCGATGAATCCGTTGCGTTTCAGGAGTGACATGCAGTTTGCGTACCATCGTGAGTCCGATGGTGTTTTGTGTATCATCACTGCCTGTTTGGTTTTGTCCGGCGGATAGCACATCCAGCCTTTCGTTTTGTCCACGATGCGCCATCCTTGGTTCTCGAGCTTCTCAAGAAGCGGTTTGGTTCTTTTGTCTTTGATATCACCTCCCTTTTAATGTTTACGTTGTAAATAATACTATATTCTATTTACATCGTCAACATATTATGGCATGGAAAAACGCCCCTCGCCCTCCGATCATGGAGGATGAGGGGCGGTTTCCTCTAGAGTGCCGAGCAGGTTCACTGATTGACGATTGATGCGACGTTGTGACCGTCGTCGACTTCCGGAATACCTGCCGCGCTGGTGAGAATGGACAGGATGGCAGCGAGTCCGGCGGTGCCGGCGATGACACGCCAGTCAACCGAGCCGATGAGCGTGGTGGTGCCGATGGCGGCGACCGCGGATTGAGCGGCGGTTTTGATCGCGCGGATCGCCGCGGCGCGGACCCAATGGATGAGGTTTTCGGCCTCGCTGCCGTCGATGAGATCGTCGATATCGGGGTGTCCGTCGTTTTTGACCATGGGTTGCTCCTTACTTGTCGATGCGGATGCCGAACGCGGCCGAGTTCTCAACCTTGTTCTGACCGGGCTTGCCACGCAGCGCACCCCATTCGACAACTTTGGCGCCGGCTTGTTTGAGCATGTTGATCGTGTCGGTCTGATCCTGCGGGGTCTTGAATGCGCGCCACGTGCCGGCGAGGATGTTGGCGATGCAGATGCCGCCGTTGTACTGGAAGAGGATGTGGGTTGCCTTCATGTCGCTGATGACTCCTTCGATGAGACTGGTATTAGTGGTGGGTTTGCTGGTAGTGGTGGTTTTACCGCCGGTGGCGTAACGTTGCCATGTGGAGCGGTCGCCGTAGAACTTGTTCAGATCGAGGTTGCCGTTCCAACCGTCGAGTCGTCCGCTGCTCGTGTACTGGCGCATGGCGCAGCTGTAGGTTCCCTCGTTCCATGGGGTCGACTGGTAGCCGGTGGGCTTGTAGTCCGGGTATTGGGCGACCCACAGACCGCAGTTTTTCCGCACGTCCTCGGGTATCTGATTGATCGCGGATGATTGCACGTAGACGAGCGGCCAGACGCCGGTGCGTTTGTGGACTCGTTCCACCCATGCTCGCACCCATGTGCCGTCGCCCCACGCCGTGTTGTCCCCGGACTCCCAGTCGAGCACGGGGATGGCCTTGCCCTTGTACGGATTGAACGTGTTGAGGAAATGGTCGGCCTCCTTGATCGCGTTCCCTCCGCTGGCGTAGTGGTAGGCGCCGAGCAGCTTGCCGGCTCGCGCCGCGCCACTCATCTGCGCGTTCCATGCGGGGTTCACGTAGCCGACGCCTTCGGTGGCTTTGACGATGACGAAATCACACGGCACTTTGGTGAGATTGATACCGGACTGCCAACTGGCGATGTCGATGCCGTTTAACGCCATACATGCTCCTTTCCGCCCGGTTCCGGGCATGAAAAAGGCCCGAACGCGGACTTGCGTTCGGACCTTGGTTGGGTTGGGGTTATTGGGGGTCGGGTTTGATGTGCGCGTCCCTGATGTCCTCGATCATTTGGGTGCCGAGACCGTTGCCGCCCAGATCGTGATAAGCCGAGTAGATCTGCTCGGCTCGCTCTTTGATATGGATGGGGCACACGTGCCCGTCCTCGACCTGCCGGTCGTTGATCTCCTCCAATCGAAGGAACAGGATCAGGCGCATCGCGCGTTCCAACGCGCTGGGTTTCTCGAACCGTCGCAGAATCCACGCGGTGAACGTACCTGTGGCTCCCGACCCGATCACGGCGGTCAGGATCACCGCCCACACGGGAATCGTTTCCGTCACGTCGTCATGGCCTTCTTTCCTTTCTACTGTTTGAACAGGGGATAGTCGGTGGAGTTGAACCAGGTGATTCCATGTTTTTGCATGGCGGTCCAGTCGTCGAGCCGGTACACGCCCACGTTGCTGAACACGGTGGTCGAATCGACCACGTCACTGCCCTGGAAGCGAATCATGAACCAGTCAGCGGGGAGCGTGAATTGCAGGGTGTAAGTGCCCGACGTAGTGCTGCTAGCTGCCTTCTGTTTGCCGGTATCGTCGACGACGGCGATCAACGGCCAACCCTGATATGGGGTGTGGGAGCATACCACGGTAGCGCGCAGGATCAGCGGCACTCCGGCGGACCGACTGTTAAGTGACACGTTGTGCTGGTAGTACACCGTGTTCGCGCCCTTGGCGATGCCGGTCAGGGTAAGTGTGCCGTCACCGCCGTACGTGATCTTGACGCCATTGGACGAGGATTCCGAGCCGACGAACAGGGGATTGGGGTACAGGTTCTCCACGTGAATCATGCGGCCAGCCCCCAATCTTGGGAGTCGACCACACGAGTCAGGCGGAGGCTAAGCCCCCCCCCCGAAGATGATGGGCGTGTGGCGGGTTCTAGTGATCGTTGCAACGCTTGGCTGATTGATGGGAGTGCCAGGTGGGAGACGAGAGCGCGCAGCGCGCGAGTAGGTGGGTGTTCGAGGGCGTGACGTACGCGACGCGTCGTGAGATGTGCGCGGCGCGGCGGGGACGGTACGTTGAGTATCTCAACGCGGGCATGAACTTCACGCAGGCCGCTCGCGCGGTGGGCGTGTCGAAGCGAACGGGGAAGGCGTGGCGCAACGGTCGGACGCGGGCCACGGGACGCAACGAGAAGCCCTTGGTGGACTGGTATCGTTCCACCGTGGACAAGCCCAAAAAGATCAGCACGAGGTATTTAAGCCAGGACGAGCGCATGAGCATCGCCGACTGGCGGCATGCCGGCATGGGCGTGCGCGAAATCGCGCGCAGGCTCGCTCGACCGGCGTCGACCGTCAGCCGCGAATTGTCACGCAACACGAACCCAGCAACCGGCATGTACGAGCCGTATCGAGCCCAGCAGATGAGCGCGGACAGGCTCAAACGACCCAAACCCGTCAAGGTACGCACGGTGCCGGGACTGCTCGACTATATCCACAACGGGTTGCGGGCACATTGGAGTCCCGAGCAAATCGCCGGCAGACTGAGAACCGATTTCCCGGATAATGATGCTATGCACGTGTGCGCGGAAACGATCTACCAGGCCATCTACGTCCAGGCCAAGGGCGAGTTGAAAAAGGACGTGTCCAAAGCATTGCGCAGCGGACGGGCCGCACGCCGGCCACGCTCGAGCACAGACGAGAGGAAACCCCGGTTCCGCGACCCGATGGTCATGATCAGCGAACGACCCGCGCAGGTCGAGGACCGGGCCGTGCCAGGCCATTGGGAAGGCGATCTGATCTGCGGGACAGCGAACCGCAGCGCGATCGGCACGCTCGTGGAACGCTCAACCCGGTTCACGATCCTCCTGCACCTGCCCGACGGCCACGACGCCGAACACGTCCAGCAGGCCATCATCCGCAAGATGCGCTCACTACCGAAACTCCTGCGCAACTCGCTGACCTGGGACCAGGGATCCGAACTCGCCCTGCACCAACGCGTTTCCACGGCCCTTGACATGCAAGTGTACTTCTGCGACCCGCACTCACCATGGCAGCGCGGCACGAACGAGAACACGAACGGACTCCTGCGCCAGTACTTCCCAAAAGGCACCGACCTGAGCGAGTACCCCGAACAGTATCTCGACACAGTAGCCGCAGAACTCAACGACCGGCCAAGAAAAACCCTCGGATTCCAAAAACCATCCGAGAAAATCCTCGAACTCATCAACGCCGCATGATACGATCACACCATTCCAAGACCGCCATCAAGAGCGGCAAACACCCCAAGTGTTGCAACCACCACTAAAATCCGCCAAAAGGGGTCCGGGCAACGTGCCCAGACCCCGGAATGCGGACAGAGCGAGATTCGAACTCGCGGAGGGTTGCCCCTCAACGGTTTTCAAGACCGTCTCTTTAGACCGCTCAGACATCTGTCCATGCGTGACGCGCGATCAGCGAGTCAACCGTTACAGTGTAGCGCAACATGGAGAAAACGCGATGCGCGTTGCACGAACTCACTCTTTGCCGGATATGATGTCGGACAGCGCCTGTCGCATGGCCGTGCAGTAGTCCGGAAGATCTTCGGGCTGAGCGAGCGTCATGATGTCGGCCAGCCGAACGTCCGGCAGATCACCGGCCGCCGGAGGATTGTCGACCGCGTTGATGATCATGTCCGCAACGGCGGATGCGCATTCGATCGGCTGCCCCGACTTGATCCAGCCGAACGTCCGCGGCATGGTGAACAACGCGACTTCGACCAGCTGGTCGCGATTGTCGACGGCATCCTGCGAGTCGGGCGATGCGTCGGACTGGGACCCGTCCGGAGCCTCGCCTGCGAACCATTCGTCATGCCCGTCGGACATTTTCCGCAAGGTATCGCGCAGATCGGCGATGCCAGCGTACGCCATTGCGGTGGCGTCGCGGACAACATCGTCGACCATGTCGGCCGCATGTTCGAACCATTGCGCGTAGGCAGCGCCATCCTCGGTGGCCATGTAGGCGTCCCATTGCTGCCGTTCCCGTTCCATGCCCTTATATTCGCCGTCGGGATACCGAGTCCAGTCCCGCTGCGCGCGCACCCAGCCGTGCATGTCGCCGACCTTGGACTCCAATTCCGCCAAGGGCTGCATGTTCTTGCCATACCATTCATCGCACGTGGCATTGATCCACTCGTCGCGCGTCGGCTTCCGAGTGACCGGTTCGGCGGTAACCTCGGGAGCATCAATCCGAGAATCACCGTCGTCGGACGCCTCGCCGGCGGACCGAACCGGCACCGACCGGCCGATCGTCGGACCATCGGATGTTGCCGGTCCCGGCTCAACCCCGTCTCCGTCAAAACTGAGTATCAGACCGACATAGTACGGAACAAGACATACCACGACAGAAATGAGCAACGATGCGACAAGCCACTGCACCACCCATGTCTCCAAGAGGCCCCACAACACGGTATGCGGGTCGCCGATCATCTGATGAGATGACATATAACCCAGCACCGGCAGCGTGACCGGCAGCGACAGCAAACCCCACGCAACCATGTCAATCATTGCCGCGATTATCGCCAATGCGGACACAATGATCGCCAGGAAAAGCACCACGTAGAGCAGCCACAGTATCGGATCGAACGCACCGCCTCCGGTGGCGCCGCGAATGCCGGAAGCATACTGGTTGCCCCATCGCAGTATGCGGACCGGTCCGGCGACGATCCAGGTGAGACCGTTGAACACGGTCATGCCGCTGCCGGTTTCGATATAGGCCAGCAGGAACGCCAAGCCCCATAACACCGCGCCAAGCACGCCGGCAAGCATCACCGCCGCCGTTCCCAGCAGAAACAGCTTACCAGCCCTCCCCGTGACCAGTCTGGCCCAGACTTTCGCGGGCCATACGAGGAGGTCCAGATACCCGCGTACCGGACGACGCCAGTGACGGAAGATCAGCACGACGAACGGTACCACACAGACAATCGCGTATTTGCTGAACGCCCACCACAGCAATCGAAGAATGCCCTGCACCGACCCCAGTATCACGTATCCCATTTCGCCGCCGTCGAACGACGTCGAACCGTTGGGATTGAGTTCAAGGTAACGGCGACTCCACATGCCGTCAGGATCGGCCTTCGCTATCTCGTACGCGATGGGGTTCAGCGTGTGGCTAATCCACAGGTTGGTGCTGTAGCCCCACGCCTTCATCGTCCTGCCGAATACGTTGAGGTTCGGCACGATCTCCGTCAGGAACGTGAAGGCGATCACGCCGCCGGCGACCGCGGCAAACACCACCAGCATGGAGCAGGGCACCATGAGCAAGCGTCCGATCACGCCCATGATTGAGGCTACCGGGTTGAATCCGGACGTTCCGTCTGCAGCCTTTCCCACGGTCTTTGCCGTGGCCGTGTTCTGCGTGTCATTCGATGTCATATCATCACTCATATCTCTCTCAACCGGACAATCCGTACGCGAATCATCCATCTCTCTCCGATCCGAGTCTAGCCGACAAGCAATCATCGCCGTACAAACGTACAAAAAAATCCCCGGCAAATGAGCAGTGCGCTCATTTGCCGGGGATTTCGGTTCAGGTTAGCGAACCCGTGATGAAATCAGGCCTCCCCCGTGACGAACGTCACGCCTCCCACGTGACGAACAGTCCAGTGGACTGTTCGTAGCCGCGCACAGCGATAGCGGCCGTGCGCGACGCAGGATACAGCAGGCGTGATGAAATCACGCCTCCCACTTAGTCGGCTCGATGACTTCCTTGCCGCCCATGTACGGACGCATGGCCTTCGGGATCTCGATGGAGCCGTCCTTCTGCTGGTGGTTCTCGAGGATCGCGACAAGCCAGCGGGTGGTGGCCAGCGTGCCGTTCAGCGTGGAGACCGGGCGGGTGGAGCCGTCGGCAGTGCGCTCGCGGATGTTGAGGCGGCGGGCCTGGTACTCGGTGCAGTTCGAAGTGGAGGTGAGCTCGCGGTAGCGGCCCTGGGTCGGCACCCACGCCTCGCAGTCGAACTTGCGGGCGGCGGAGGAACCGAGGTCGCCGGCAGCGGTGTCGATGATGCGGTACGGCACCTCGACCTTAGCGAGCATCTCCTGCTCCATTTCGAGCAGGTGCTGGTGCTCCGCGTAGGAGTCCTCCTGCTTCGCGTAGACGAACATTTCGACCTTGTCGAACTGGTGCACGCGGATGATGCCGGAAGTATCCTTGCCAGCGGCGCCCGCCTCGCGGCGGTAGCAGGACGACCAGCCGCAGTAGCGCAGCGGACCGTTGCCGAGATCGAGGATCTCGTTCTCGTGCATGCCGGCGAGCGCCACTTCGGACGTGCCGACGAGGTACTGGTCATCGGGCTCGCGCAGACGGTAGATCTCGTCGGCGTGCGAGTTAAGGAAGCCGGTGCCGCGCATGACTTCGGGGCGGACCAGCGTCGGGGTGATGGCGAGCACGAAGCCGTGCTGTTCGGCCTGGTCGACGGCCATGGTGAGCATGGCGATCTGCATGCGGGCGACCGCGCCGCGCAGGAAGTAGAAGCGGGAGCCGCCGACCTTGACGCCGCGGCGCATGTCGATGCCCGCGACCTCGGTGCCGAGGGTCAGGTGGTCCTTCGGCTCGAAGCCTTCGGCCGCGAAGTCGCGGATCTGGCCGACCTTCTTGACGACGACGTAATCATCCTCGCCGCCTTCCGGAGCTTCCGGTTCGACGATGTTGGAGAGCTTCCACATGGCGGTGGTGTACTCTTCGGCGGCGGAGTCGGCAGTGGCCTTGTATTCGGCGACCTTGGCGGCGAGATCCTTAGTCTGCGCGATGAGCGCGGCCTTCTCGTCGGCGGGCGCGGCGGCGACCTTCTTGCCGATTTCCTTCTGCTGGGCGCGGGCCTCCTCGTATTCCTTGAGGGCGGTGCGGCGGGTTTCGTCGGACTTGAGCACTTCGTCGACGAGTTCGACGGATTCGCCGCGCTTGCGCTGCGATTCCTTCACGACGTCGGTATGGTCACGAATGAATTGAATATCAAGCATGTGCCCCAGCCTACCGCCGTAAGCCGACACGCGGCAAGACCCGAATCCGACGAGAGCGCGACCGCGATAGCAACGCGCGAACGTGCAGGAATCGTCGAGTTTCGCCGTGTCGCGCGGCGATTGCGGGCGTGGTGCGGGAACAATGGAAACCATGCCTACCGCCACCATCGTCGCCATCGTCCTCGCCGTCGTAGCCGGCATCGTCATCATCGCGGCCGCCGCGTACCTTGCCGTGCGCGCGCTGCGCCGCCGCCGGCTCGCCGAACAGCTCGACCGACGCAACGACGATCAGGTGCACTACGCGTTCATCGTCAACCCGTCCAAACCGCAGGCGGCGGAACGCAAGAAGCACATCAAGCAGTTCTGCAAAGCCAAGGGCCTGACCGAAATCGAGTTCATCGAAACGAAACTCGACAAGGACGGCCGCGCGTGCGCGAAGGAGGCGCTTGCGCACGGCGCGGACGTGGTCGTCGCGGTCGGCGGCGACGGCACGGTGCGCACGGTGGCGAGCGCCGTGTCGGGCACGGGCCATGCGCTCGGCATCATTCCGATCGGCACGGGCAATCTGTTCGCCCGCAACATGGGCATTCCGGTCGACGACATCGACGCGGCGCTGTCGGTGGCCACGTCGCACGGCTCGCGGCACGTCGACATGGGCCGGCTCACGCTGCTCGACGATCCGGATTCGGATCACGGCCACGCGTTCCTGATCATCGCGGGCATCGGATTCGACGCGCTGATGATCGACGATACAGATCCCGAACTGAAGAAGAACATCAGCTGGCTCGCGTATTTCGTGTCGGGTGTGAAGAACCTGTTCGCGCCGAAGTATCACGGCAGCGTGACGATCCGCAGCGCGGACGGCAACTCGCACACGATCAAGGGTCTTGCGTTTCGCACGTTCATGGCCGGCAACTGCGGCCAGATCCCGTTCTTTTCGCTGATGCCGGACGCCTCGTACGACGACGGCATCCTCGATTTCGAGATCATCGACACGTCGGGCGGCATTCTCGGCTGGGCGAACCTGTTCGGCGACGTGGTGCACCAGACGATCACCGGCAAGTCCGGGTCGAGTCCGCTGTCGACGAATTCGTCGATCGACAACATTCAGGGCGTGAGCGCGGAGATCATGTTGGAGAAGCCGGCGCTGGCGCAGGTGGACGGCGATATGCTGCCGGTCACGCGCCATATTCGCTTCGACGTGGAGCGCAAGGCGCTGTGCGTGCGCGTGCCGGAGGTGGATCCCGATCTGTCGGCGACGGGCATCATTCCGCCGATCAAGTGACGTTTAACGGCACGTGACGTGCATGATGCGACGCGCGGCACGACGCACGATGCGTCTCGACCGGCGGTCGATAACACGATCGATGACGACGATCGGCGATCAGCGCGCGGCCGCGTCCGTGCGTGCGGCACGTCGCTCGGCCTTTGCGTCGGACGTGACGCGCGCGATGTGCAGCGCAAGATAGGCGATTTCGTCTGACGTGAGCGGCGAGTCGAGCCGGATGCGCACGATGTCGGCGACGGCGCACGCGCAGCTCATCGCCTCGGGATACGACTGTTCGATCGACGTGATGATCGGCTCGGGCTCGCGGTCGAGCTGCTGGTGCTGCCTGATGCGCACGAACAGGTAGCGCAGATGCGTGATGAACCGGCCGACGTTGATGCTGTGCTGGTCGAGTTCGATGCCGTAGCAGCGTTCGATCACGGCGATCATCTGCTGGATGATGCCGGTCATCTGGTACGTGTACGACAGATCGCCGGTCGAGAATCCGGCGTTGACCAGATGCATGGCGAGCGCGACGGTTTCGCCGTCGGGCAGGATGCCGTTCAGCTCGGCGTTGAGCTGGGCGATAAGACGTTCGGCCTGCTCATATTCGGCCGGGTACAGCGACTGCACTTCGGCCGTGAGCGGATAGGAGACCTGGTCCCCGTGCTTGAGCCGGCGGAGCGCGCCGGCGATGTGATCGGCCAACGCCATGACCAGCGTGGGCTTGGATTCGGCCTGCTGGCCGAGGCCCACGCGCGTCATGGCGTCGGTGACCAGACGGATCATTTCGGGCGGGATGTTGGACAGCAGTTCTGCCAGATGATCCGGATCCCGCCCGTCGGAGGGGACGAACACCCGAACGACCTTCGCGCTGTCGATCTCCTGCCCCGGTTTCGCTTTGAAGCCCAGTCCCCTGCCGGTGACGATGACCTCCTGCGCGCCGTCCGAAGCAAGCACGACGTTGTTGTTGAACACGCGAAGCACTTTCAAGTGCGTCCCCTTTTGTCTATACGGCCTCCAGACTCAGTGCTGGATGTCGAGCACCGGGTCGCCCGCGGCGACGTCGATTCCCGTCTTCGGAGTGACGCCAGCCAGGGCCACGGTATTGAGCACCGTCATCAGGGTGGTGGTGCTGTATCCCGCTGCCTTGACCTTATCAAAGTCGACGGTCACGAGCGTGTCGCCGGCGTTGACGCGCTGTCCGGCGGCCACGGCGACGGAGAAGCCCTCGCCGTTCATCTTGACCGTGTCGATGCCGACGTGCACGAGCACTTCGACGCCGTCATCGGACTTGATGCCGAACGCGTGGCCGGTTTCGGCGACGGTCTGCAGCACGCCGGAGATCGGGGCAACGACGGTCGAGTCGGTCGGCTGGATGCCGACGCCCTCGCCGAGCGCGCGGGAGGCGAACACCGGATCGCCGGTGTCGTCGAGGGAGATCACGTGGCCGGCGACCGGGGCGTTGACCGTGTCGGTCGCGGTCGCGGCGGCGGCCGG
>NZ_JGYN01000007.1 GCF_000741165.1 Bifidobacterium biavatii DSM 23969
TCGGTGCCGACGCGGCCGAATCCGTGGCGCTTGCCGCCGGGGGAGCGGCCGAAGACGGCGCGTACGAACATGCGCTCGACCTGCTGGCCGACGCGTACGTCGCGCTGCTGCATAAGGCCGGATACGAGAAGGCCGTGTGGGTCGGCCTGTCGATGGGCGGCTACGTGATCCTCGACATCCAACGCCGCCACCCGGACGCCGTGGCCGGATTCGCGATGTGCGACACGAAGGGCGACGCCGACGCGCCGGCGCAGCGCGCGAACCGCGTGCGTGTGGCCGAAACGTGCGAAAGCGGCCATACGGTCGATCCGGTGATGCACTTCGCCGACGCGACCGACGCGGACTCGAGCTTCAAACGCTCCGAGGCTGGCAAGGCGCTGTTCTCGCGATGGATCCGCGACCAGCGGCCCGAAGGTGTCGCATGGCGCCAACGCATGGCCGCCGGACGCCCTGATCTCAACGACCAGCTACCGCTCGTCACGGTCCCGGCCGCGGTGATCGGCGGCGACCGCGACCCGTTCAGCCCGCCGGCCACCATGCGCGCCGTCGCCGACGCAATGACCGGCACAGACGTCACCTACACCGAAATCGCCGATTGCGGCCATTTCAGTGCCACCGAGCATCCCGCCACCGTCGCGGCCGCGCTCGTCGACCTCATGCGGCGCGTCGGCTGAACGACGGCAATCGAACGACGGCAATCGTCGGAAGGAAGTAATCAGTATGTTTTCACCGCTGGCGCTCACCCAGGCGCTGCCGTTCTTGCCGCTCGCCCAGGGCGACATCGACTATCAGACCGAACGGCGCGGCGAGTCGGGCCTCATCCCCGCGCTGCTCGCCGAACCGACCACCAAGGTCGTGCTCACGCGGGCGGGCCGCATCGCCGTGCCCAAGGGGCAGGGTGCGATCGTCGACTACGAGAACGTGCACATGCGCCTCGCCACGCTGCCGGGCGCGTATGTGGGCGCCGAACTCGCGGCCCATCCGCAGGCCGTCGCCATGTTTCTCGGCGGATACGGCGGCGAACGCGACGAGCACGTCATCGCCGTGGACATCACGCGCGTCGAACCCGCGGCCGACGCGACCCGGCCGAACGTGCCAGATTCGGCCGGCAACGGTGCGGACGACGCGTTCGACGAACAGCCGGACGTTTCTGCCGCGGCCGCATCGCGTCCGAGCCTGCTCGAACAGGCCGTCCGGCGCTTCGACTGGGTCGATTTGCGGGGATTCGCGCCGCACGCGTCCGCGCGCGAGGCCGGACAGGCGACCAACGCGATCACGCTGAGCATCTGGCACAACCGGCAGCGGTTCTGCCCGACCTGCGGCGCGCCGGTCACAACCGCCATGGGCGGTTGGGCCCAGCGCTGCACCAGCGAGACGGACGGCAACCGGCTTCTGTTCCCGCGCGTCGAACCGGCCGTAATCACTGCGATCGTCGACGGCGAGGACCGCCTGCTGCTGCAGCACAACAAGGCGTGGAAGGACGCGCGGCTGTACTCGGTGTCGGCCGGATTCGTGGAGGCCGGCGAAAACCTCGAACACGCGGCCCGCCGTGAGGCGCTCGAGGAAGTCGGCCTGAAGCTCGGCGAGGTGCGCTACCTCGGTTCGCAGCCGTGGCCGTTCCCCGCGTCGCTGATGATGGCGTTCAAGGCGCACGCGCTCACCACCGACGTGCACGTCGACGGCGAGGAAACTGTGACCGCACGCTGGGTGACCCGCGACGAATACACGGCCGAGCTGGTCTCCGGGCGCATGGTCGCTCCGGGCAAGGCCACGATCGCACGGTACATGATCGAGGAATGGTACGGTCGGGAGCTGTAAGGCCAGTTTGGCGCGGATCCGGCGTCCGCCGGGTCGCGCGTCACGGCGTTCGTAAGGTAGGGTAGATGACCATGAGCGAAAACAATGAAGAACAGCCGCTGAACCTTGAAGTCCCCGACCACCTCTCGTATTCCGAGGAGCACGTGTGGGTGGACGAGTCCGTCTCGCCCGCGCTTGTCGGCATCACCGAATACGCGGCCAACCAGATGGGCGAACTCGTGTTCGTCGACCTGCCCGAACCCGGTACACGTGTTGAAGCCGGCGACGAGATCGTCGAACTCGAATCCGCCAAGGCCGTGCAGCCGCTGATCTGCCCGGTGTCCGGCACCGTGCGCTACGTGAACCACGAGGCCGCCGACGACCCGAGCGTGATCACCAACGACCCGTACGGCGAGGGCTGGATCCTCAAGATCGAACTCGACGACGATGAGCCGGACCTGCTCACCGCGGACGAGTACGCGAAGCTGGCCAAGTAGCGGCCGGTAACCGTTTTAGCGGCGGCGGGCGGTATAGTTCGGGGTATGAGCAGGGAACAGCGCAATCCACGTATCATGCCCGCCGCCGACGCGACGGACGAAGACGAGATGGCGACCGTGCCGATTCCGGCGCGACGGGTCGTCACCACCTTCGACGCCGCGTCGAAGCACGAGCGCATCGAAAACAAGCCGCTGCCCGTGCAGGCCACGCGACGCATCATCACCAACGCGTTCGGATTGTGGGTGCGGTTCTCCACGCGGGCGGTGCGACGCTGGGGCTGGTATCCGAACGTCGAACCGTACGTCGGCTACGGCACCGAAGACTACTCACGCCTGATCTGCCGCACCGTATACGCGCCAGAACGCGCGCAGTCCGGAGCGCTCACGCGCGGCATCCGCGGCATGCTCACCGTGCCCGCACCGCACCGGCAGGTGCGCATCGCCATCGACGGCAATCCGCTGTCCACCGTGCAGGTCGGCAAATCGGAAACGTACGACCGCGTCGACCGCACTCTCGAACGCGGCAGCGAATACGCGATCTCCGACTCGAGCGGCTATCTTGATCTGGTCGCGGAGCACCGGCTCGAACCGGGCGTGCACCGCGTCTCCTACCAGGTCGCGCGGCGCAAAACCGTGCACGCCAACCTGTTCACCGTGCCGTCCACCGCGCGCGTGGGCATCATCTCCGACGTGGACGACACCATCATGATCACGCAGGCACCCACATTGTGGAAGGCCGCGTACAACCTGCTGCTGCTCAACCCGAAGAAGAAAGCCTCCGTGCCGGGCATGAGCGTGCTGTTCACCAAACTCGCCGACCTGTTCCCCGACGCGCCGTTCTTCTACCTGTCCACCTCGCCATGGAACGTCGAAAGCTCCATCCGGCACTTCATCGAAGACCATGGCTTCCCGGAAGGCCCGCTGCTGCTGCGCGACCTCGACCCGCGTCCCAAAACCTTCGTGCCCACCGGCCCCCAGCACAAGCTCGAATTCGCCGAACAGCTCATGGCCGACTTCCCAGACATGAAATTCATCCTCATCGGCGACGATGGGCAGAAGGACCCCACCACGTACGCGACGATCACGCGCCGCTATCCGGGCCGCGTGCTCGCCATCGCGATCCGCCAGCTCAGCCCGCGCGAATCATCGCCGCTGTCGTCCGTGGCCGGCGTCACCGCGACCCAGCCGGTGCCGGTGACCGACGTGCCCGTGTTCATGGGCACCACTGGGTCGAATCTCATGAAAACGATGCTGCCGTACCTGCGCGAACACTGCTGACCGGCAGGCGCGGGCGGCGGCGGAAGGCCGGGACGGGCGCGCATTACAATGGGCGCTCATGACTGACGAAGAGAAGACCACCGCGCCGGACACGCCGCTCGCGCCGCCCGAAGCCAAGCGCGTGCCGCACGAGCGCACGTTCCACGGCGACACGTTCACCGACCCCTACGAGTGGATGCGCGACAAGGAATCGTCCGACGTGCGCGACTACGTGGCCGCGCAGAACCGCTACTGCGACGCGCGCATGAACGGGCTCGCCGGACTGCGCGCCACCCTGTTCGACGAATTGAAGTCGCGCATCCAGCAGACCGACATGTCCGTGCCGACGCGCATGGACGGCTACTGGTACTTCGTGCGCACCGTCGAAGGCCAGCAGTACGGCTATCAGTGCCGCATTCCAGTGCGCTCCGACGACGACTGGGATCCGCCGGTCATCGATCCGGCGTCCGCGCCCGGTTCGATGCCCGGTGAACAGATCATCTTCGACGCGAACTGCGAGGCGGAAGGCCACGACTTCTTCCGGCTCGGCGGCATGGACCTGAGCCGCGACGGCCGATGGATGCTCTACGGCGTGGATACCGCCGGCGACGAACGCTACGACTTCCGCATCCGCGACCTTGACACCGGCGAAGAGCTGCCCGAACGGCTCGACGGCATCGCCGGCGCATGCTTCACACCCGACGGCAAGTGGGTGTTCTACACGCTGCTCGACGACGCGTGGCGGCCGTACGCGATCCGCCGGCACCGCGTCGGCACGCCGGTCGAATCGGACGTCGAAGTGTACCGCGAGACCGACGAACGCTTCTGGGCTGGCGTAGGTATGAGTTTCGACGAGCGCAGCATCGTCATCGGCACCGGGTCCAAGACCTCGACCGAAGTGTGGATGCTGCCGGTAAGCGACCCCGAAGGCGAGTTTTCCGTGTTCATCCCGCGCGAGCCCGACATCGAATACGACGTGAGCTTCGCCTGTTTTGAAGGCGCCGGCGAACACGGTGAGGACGTGCCGCTTGCCGTCGTCTACCACAACGCGACGAATCCGAACTTCGAAATCGACGTGATCGACATGCGCTCGCATCAGCCGCCGTACCGGCTCGGCGAAGGCATGCCCGTGGCCATCGGCTCACCATACGGATGCGAGCGCGGCGACGACGTGGAAGCCGGCGCCAGCGCGCGGCCGGTCGGCGCGGGATACCGCAATCCCAGCAATCCCGCCATTCTGCAGGGCGCGCATGGACTGGCGATCGAGGGCATCGCCATCCACCGCCACTTTGTCGCGCTCTCGTACCGCACCGACGGACTACCGCACGTGGCCGTCATGACCAAGCGACAGGCGGCCGCGGACTTTCTCGCGGGCCGTCCTTGGTCGTTCCGCGAACTGACGCCGCCCGCGCTCGACAATGACTGGGACGTCGATCCGATCGTCGACGAGGCTGAATCGGCGGCCGCGATGACCGGCGACGATGCGGCCGGTCCGCACGCGCACCATGACGCGGCGGCTGGACGTGCGGTCGGCGGAGCGTCCGCAATGGTGACGACGTGGGACGGCGCGGCCGACGACCTGCTGCCCGGCGAGACGCGACGGCTGTACTCGATCGGCACCAGCAGCAACCCGTCGTACGATGCGCCGCGCGTGCGCTACGCGTTCTCCAGCTACACGCGGCCGGGCGAACTGCACGAGATCGACCCGGCAACCGGCGAGGACCGGCTGCTCAAGCGTGCCACCGTGCTCGGCGACTTCGACCCGCGCGACTACATGGAACGCCGCGTGTGGATCACCGCGCGCGACGGTGAGCAGATCCCCGTCTCGCTCGCATGGCGGCGCGACATCCCCGTGTCCGATTCGGCTATGTTCGTCACAGGCTACGGAGCGTACGAAATCGGCTCCGATCCGGGCTTTTCGGTCGCCCGTCTGAGCATGCTCGACCGCGGCGTGCTGTACGCCGTGCCGCACATCCGCGGCGGAGGCGAAATGGGGCGCGCATGGTATGAGCAGGGGCGGCGCCTGCATAAGATGCATTCGTTCGAGGACTTCGTGGATGCGACCGTGGCCCTGCAGGACGCGGGACTCGCGGACCCGCGGCGCACCGTGGCCAACGGCGGTTCGGCCGGCGGCCTGCTCATGGGCGCGGTGGCGAACATGGCACCGGAACGGTTTGCGGGCATCGAGGCGGACGTGCCGTTCGTGGACGCGCTCACGTCGATCCTCGACCCGTCGCTGCCGCTGACCGTGACCGAATGGGACGAATGGGGTGACCCGCTGCACGACGCGGACGTCTATCGGTACATGAAGTCGTACACGCCGTACGAGAACGCGCCGGTCGACCCGGCCGACCCGCGCGTACGCGACTTCCCGAAGATGTTCGTGACCACGTCGATGAACGACACGCGCGTGCTGTACGTGGAACCGCTCAAATGGGTGGCACGACTGCAAGCGGCCGGCGTGGACGCGGTCGTCAAGGTCGAGGTCGAGGCCGGGCATGGCGGCACGTCCGGGCGCTACAAGCAGTGGGAGGAGGTCTCCTACGAGAACGCGTGGTGCCTAAGTGTGATGAACATCCTGCACTGAGCGTGGTGCGGTTCGTGCCGTGCGCGCCGGGTCCCGTCCGGTGACGCTGCTCATGCTCTGCATGTTCGCGTTTGCACAATGTGTGCGCGAACATGCAGAGGTTTGAGGCGGCTCTGTCCTCCGTATGTTTGCGCCGATGTCTTGATCGCGCGAACATACGGAGGATGCGACGGCGCGTGTCCACAGGCTGAGAGGTTCGCGGCCGGCCTGTGGGCGCGCGTGTAGTCTCGCGTGCTATGAGCAAGACATACACAATCGCCGTGATTCCCGGCGACGGCATTGGCAAGGAAGTCACCCCGTGGGCGCAGAAGGCCCTCGAAAAGGCCGCTGAAGGTGTGGCCGACTTCACCTACGAACCCTTCGACCTCGGCGCGGAACGCTACCTGCGCGACGGCGCCATCCTGCCCGACGAGGAGCTGGAGCGCATCAAGAAGACTGACGCGATCCTCCTCGGCGCGGTCGGCGACCCGCGCATCAAAGCCGGCATTTTGGAGCGCGGCCTGCTGCTCAAGCTGCGCTTCGCGCTCGACCAGTACGTGAACCTGCGCCCGTCCAAGCTGTACAAGGGCGTCACCTCGCCGCTCGCCAACCCGGGCGACATCGACTTCGTCGTCGTGCGTGAAGGCACCGAGGGGCTCTACTGCGGCGCGGGCGGCGCGGTCCGCCGCGGCACCCCGCAGGAGGTCGCCACCGAGGTGTCCATCAACACCGCGTACGGCGTCGAACGTGTCGTGCGCTACGCCTTCGAACTGGCCATGAAGCGCCGCAAGCACATCACGCTCGTGCACAAGAAGAACGTGCTCGTCAATGCGGGCGACATGTGGCAGCGCATCGTCGACAAGGTCGGCGAGGAATACCCCGAGGTCACGCACGACTACTCGCACATCGACGCGGCCACCATCTTCCTCGTCTCCAACCCGAGCAAGTTCGACGTGATCCTCACCGACAACCTCTTCGGCGACATCCTCACCGACGAAGCCGGCGCGGTCGTCGGCGGCGTCGGCTACTCGGCATCCGGCTGCATCAACGCAAGCAACGAATACCCGTCCATGTTCGAGCCGATCCACGGCTCCGCCCCGGACATCGCCGGCAAGGGCATCGCGAACCCGACCGCCGCGATCCTGTCCGCCGCGATGCTGCTCGAACACCTCGGCTTCGACGACGCCGCGAAGAAGATCCACAAGGCCGTCGAAGCGGACATCGAGGAGCTCGGCTCCACCGAACGCTCCACCGCGCAGGTCGGCGAGGACATTCTCGCCCGCATCTGACGGATTCGCACGCGACTAGCGTACATGTTGCAAGGCCCTGCCGGTGACGGCGGGGCCTTATCATTGCCGCATGAGGATATTGCGTGGCGAATGCAAGACGCCGGGCGGCAAGCTGGTCGGTGTGAACGTGACGGTCGATCCGGACGGCCGGGCGATCGCATGCCGGCTGGACGGCGACTTTTTCGTCGAAGGCGACGATGATGCGGCGTCGTCGGTGATCGCCGACATCGAACGCGCGCTGGTCGACTGTATGCTGATCGGCGATACTCCGGACAGTCCGACCGAATCGGCGTCGGCTGTGGCGGTTCGCGCGGTGATCGACCGGTATGCGATCGATCGCGGCGTGCAGATCGTCGGCACGGACGCGGCGGCGATCGCGACGGCGTATGTGCACGCGATGGGCAGTCGGCCGATGATGGGTGAAGAAGATTTCTCGACTCGGCTTCGCCTCGCTCGAAATGACAATGTTGGTAATGTTGCGCCGGTTCGAAATGACAATGTTGGTAATGCTGTGCCGGCTCGAAAGGGCCATGAGAGTGAGAAGACGTCGATTCCGGACGATGGGAAAGCCGCCGCATCCGAACGGAACGCCGCTGGGGATGATGAGGCGGAGCGGTGGCGCGCGCGATGGGCCGCATTGCGGCCGCTTGTCGTGCATGACGCGCCGCGCGATCCGGCCGAACAAATGATGATCGACGAACAGTGGGCGCGCGACGTCGCGTCCGGTGATCGACCGGCGACCGTGCGGTTCTGGGAATGGGCCGGGCCGGCCGTCGTCGTCGGCCGGTTCCAATCGATCCCGGACGAAGTGCACGAGGACGAGGCCGCGCGCGAACACATCGCCGTCGTGCGCCGGTGCACGGGCGGCGGGGCCATGTTCATCGAACCCGGCAACACGATCACCTACTCGCTGTACGCGCCGCTGCCGTTCGTCGACGGCATCGACGTTGAAACGTCGTACCGGCTGTGCGACCAGTGGCTCATCGACGCGCTGCGTGGCCTCGGCGTGGACGCGCGCTTCGCCGGACTCAACGACATCGCCTCGTCCCACGGCAAAATCGGGGGAGCAGCGCAACGCCGGTTCCCGGCGACGAACGGCGGGCCCGGCGCGGTCCTGCACCACGTGACCATGGCGTACGACATCGACGCCGAAAAAATGACGCGCGTGCTCAACACGTCCGCCGAAAAACTGTCGGACAAAGCCGTGCGGTCGGCGCGCAAACGGGTCGACCCGCTGCGCTCGCAGACCGGACTTGCACGGGAGACGATCATCGAACGGCTCATCGCGCATCTGACCGGCCTTGGCGCACGGCCGCTGTCCGGCGCCGGGTTGGCCGAGCGCCTGCCGGCATAACCGGCCATGGCGCATACATCTGGAAACCGGTCGCCGGCAACGAATACCGCCGGCGTGAGCGCCACGCCATGCGCACGGTTCGTGGAAAAAGACGGAACGTCGCCGGCGAACGCGGGATGATTACAATAATATGGTCAGTCATGCGAGACCGGCCCGACCAAGCGGGCGGACGGTGACCGCAAAGGCAGCAATGACAGCAAGGAAGGTGCGATGAGCGTAAGCAAGCCGAACGAAGTGCCAGAGGAAAGCAACACGCTGCTGCACACCGCGCTGTTCGCCCAGGTCGCGCCCGATCAGGCCGAGGAACTCCTGCCGTACCTTATGGAAACCACGCTCGACAAAGGCGACTTCATCTTCCGCGAAGGCGACACCGACTGCCGCCTCTACGTGCTCGAATCAGGCAAGGTCAAGCTCACCAGAACCTCCACCGACAACCGCGTGCAGCTGCTGTCCATCCACGCGCGCGGCGAAGTGCTCGGCGAAATCCCCGTCTTCGACCCGACCGGCGGTCCGCGCACCGCGTCCGCCGTGGCCATGACCGACAACACGCGCGTCGTCTGGCTCGAACGCGACGCCCTGTTCGGCTGGCTCGACAAGCATCCGCGCGTCGCCATCAACATGCTGCAGGTCATGGCCGCGCGCATGCGCTCCAACAACGAGCACATCAGCGACCTCGTGTTCATGGACGTGCCCGCGCGCCTCGCCAAAACCCTGCTCAACCTCGGCAGCCGTTTCGGCGAGCCGATGGAGGACGGCCTGCTCGTGCCGCACGACCTGACGCAAGAGGAAATGGCGCAGTTGGTCGGCTCCTCGCGTGAAACCGTGAACAAGGCGCTCACCGACTTTTCCAATCGCGGTTGGATCGCGCGCAAGGGGCGCTCCATCATCATCTACCAGCCGGGCATGCTCATCCGGCGGTCGCGGCGCTAGGCGCGCATCCGCCCGTTCCAAGCCAATGTCCAGCCATTATTAGGCTGTTGCGGGTTTTGTGACGAAATGCGCACGGGGGTGTGCGGGAAACAGGCAAGGTAGACCCGGCCCCTTAGAATGAGCTGCATGCCCAAGAAGAAATCCCCTACCGTCGCACGCGTGCTCTCGCTCATCATGGCCTACGTGACCCTGTGTGTCGCGGGCGGCATCGCGGCGAGCGTGCTGCTCATGCCGGCCGTGTTCGCCGCCAACAAGGCCACGCAGGCGCTGGTTCCCTCCCTTCAGGTGGAGGGCATCGACTTCGACGTGACGAGCCTGCCGCAGAAATCCATCATGTACGCCTCCGACGGCACCACGAAAATGGGCGAATTCTATGAGGACAACCGCATCGTCGTGCCCATCAAGAACGTGTCCAAATACATGCGCTGGGCCGTGGTGGCCCGCGAGGACAAGCGCTTCTTCGACCACGCCGGCGTCGACGTGCAGGGCGTGATGCGCGCGTTCGTCAAAACGTACGTGCTCAAGCAGGACGAACAGGGCGGCTCCTCGCTCACCCAGCAGTACGTCAAGAACGTGCTCATCACCAAGGCGGAAAGCGACAACGACCCGATCGCCCGGTACCACGCTTCCGAAGGCACCGTCGCGCGCAAGATCCGCGAGATGCTCATCGCCGTGCAGATGGAGCAGAAGTACTCCAAGCTGGAAATCCTGCAGGGTTACCTCAACATCGCGCAGTTCGGCCGCAACCGACTCTACGGTGTCGAAACCGCGGCCCGACGCTACTTCAACGTGAGCGCCAAGGACCTGAACATCGTACAGTCGGCCACCATCGCCGCCATCACGAAGAACCCGGAAAAATTCGATCCGTCGGTCGAAGCGAACCTGCCCACGGCGCAGAAGCAGCGCAACACCGTGCTGCAACTCATGTACGAGCAGGGCTACATCACCAAGGCCGAATGCACGCAGGCGCAAAAGACGCCGATCCAGGACACGCTCAACATCCAGCCGCTGACCACCGGCTGCCAGAACGCCGGCGACTACGCGTTCTTCTGCGCGTACGTGACCCAGCGCATCCTCAACTCCTCCGAATTCGGCAAGACCAAGGAGGCACGCCTCCAGCTGCTTAAGGAAGGCGGCCTGAGCATCGTCACCACGCTTGACGTGGACGCGAACAGCCTGCTCATGAAAGCGGCCCGCGACACGGTCCCACCCACCGACCCCAGCGGCTTCGAAATCATGATGGCCTCCGTCAAACCCGGCACGGGCGAAGTGCTCGGCTTCGGCATCAACCGAACGTACACGGGCGGCGACGCGACCGACCAGACGCAGACATCCATGAACTACATGGTCGACGCGGAAGACGGCGGCGGCGCGGGTTTCCCCGTCGGCTCGACCATCAAACCGTTCAACATGGTTGCATGGATGGAAGCGGGCAGGTCTATCAACGAGAACCTGCAGACCACCACCAGCTACGCGACCAGCGAATTCGCGTGCGAAAACTACAACGGCAAGATGCAGAACTATTCGGGCACCACCGAACTGTGGCCGGTCACGAACGCGCTCACCAACGGCACGGTCAACCCCGAAAGCCCGTTCCTCGGCCTCGTGCGCTCGCACAACACCACGCAGGCGTCCATGGGCGCGATCATCGGCCTGTGCCGTGTGGCCGACGCTTACACGCAGGCCGGCTACCACGACGCGTCCAGTCTCAAGACCATCGACCAGGTGCCCGCCACGTACAATCCGGCCATGATGATCGGCTCGGTGAACGTTTCGCCGCTGACCATGGCGAACATGTACGCGACGCTCGCCGCGGACGGCGTCGAATGCACGCCGATCGCCATGAAGAAGGTCACCCGCATGAACGGCGAGGAGATCAGCGTGCCGAAGGCCAACTGCCATCAGGCCATCGACAAGGAGATCGTGCAGACCGTCGCGTACGCGCTCAACCAGGGCACCATCCGGTCCGACGGCGCCGGCCAGTACGCGAAGCTGGACAGCGGGCGCAAAACGTTCGCCAAGACCGGTACGAACGAGACCATGTACATGGCCACCGGCGGCTTCATTCCCAAGCAGATCGCTACGTTCGTGCTCGTCGGCGACGCGCAGGCCCCGATCCAGAACCCCGTCGCCAACATCGCGATCAACGGCACCTACCGCGGCTACTGGGACGGCGGCACCATCGCGGCCCCGGCGTGGAAGGAGTTCATGGACGCCTACGCCGACAAGAAGGGACTCGGCAAGGACGTCGGCAATGACTACGGCACGCCGGTCGCCAAGTACACGACGAGCAGCGGCTCGGTCACCACGATCCAGGGACGCACGCTCGGCACGTACAGCAACACGAGCAATTCGAACAACGGCACGACGAACTCGAACGGCACGACCGGCAACAACAGCTCGTCCAATTCGACCGGCGGCAATTCGACCCAGTCGAATCAGTCGGGGCAGTCCAACCAGTCCGGCCAGTCGAACGGGCAGTCGTCGACCCAGTCGAACAGCGGCACGTCAAGCCAGCAGGGAACCTCCAACCAGCAGAGTTCCAACAGCCAGCAGTCCGGCACGACCAACAGCGGCCAGTAACGGCCAGCAGATGCGCGCCTGACGTGTGCCCGACGCTGTTCGGCATCGTCCCCAGCACCATGAGAACGCCCGCCCGTTACGGCGGGCGTTCGCCGTATATGCCGTATAACCGTTCGACGTACAATGGCGGAAGCGCACCCTCGTTGGGGGAAGCACGCGGATCCGCCCGGATCCGCATTTGGGTTCGCACGCGGGAAAGGAAACGCACGATGAGCGACACCGACGTCAAAGATGTCAAAGACGGCAAGAACGGTAAGAAAATGAAGAAAGGCAAGAACGGCGCCACGCTGTTCTCCCCGATGTCGCTGCGCGGCGTGACCGTGCGCAACCGCATCTGGATGCCGCCGATGGACACGTATTCGGCTGTGGCCCGCGACGGCAAGCCGACCCCGTTCCACTACCAGCATTACATGTCGCGCGCGATGGGCGGTTTCGGCATGATCATCTGCGAGGCGACCGCCGTGGCTCCCGAAGGGCGCATCTCGCCGTGCGACACGGGCCTGTGGAACGACGATCAGGTCGAAGCGTGGCGCTGGATCGTCGACGGCATGAAGCAGGCGGGCGCGGTGCCGGCCGTGCAGCTCAACCATGCCGGCCGCAAGGGCTCCACCGGCTGCTTCGGCGTCGGGTTCGCTGGCGGCAGCGTGCCGTTCGAGGACGGCGGCTGGCAGACCGTGGCGCCCAGTCCGATCGCCTACGGCCACTACGCGATGCCGCGCGTGCTGAGCGTGGAGGAGATCCACGGCATCGTGGCGCAGTTCCGCGACGCGGCCGCCCGCGCCGTACGCGCCGGATTCCAGGCGATCGAAATCCACGCCGCGCACGGATACCTGATTTCGCAGTTCCTCGACCCGCTCAGCAACGAGCGCACGGACGAATACGGCGGCGATCTGGCCGGCCGCATGCGGTTCCTGGTGGAAATCGTCGATGCGGTGCGTTCGGCGATTCCCGAGGACATGCCGCTGCTTGTGCGCATCTCCGCAACCGACTGGGCGGCCGGCGGTTGGGATCTCGACCAGACCGTGGAAGTGGCGAAGGTCGTGCGCGAGCACGGCGTCGATCTGGTCGACGTGTCGACCGGCGGCATCGTGCCGAACGTGACGATTCCGGTCAAGCCCGGATACCAAGTGCCGTTCTCGACGCAGGTGCGCGACCGTGCGGGCGTGCCCGTGACGGCGGTGGGGCTGATCACCAAGCCGAAGCAGGCGGCGAAGATCGTCGCCCGCGGCGAGGCCGACGTCGTCGAGATCGGCCGCGCCGCGCTGCGCGAACCGTACTGGCCACTGCGCGCGGCGTACAAGCTCGGGCTGTCCACGGCCGACGCACCGTATCAGCCGCAGTACGTGCGCGGCGCGTACTGAGCGCAGGAGTTCCTGGCTTCTTTTCGGGGAAGTCGGGAAAGCGGGCAAAGAAACTGACTGAGGGGTAGTTGGAAAGGTTGCGCATATCAATGCGGATAAACCTTCTGGCTACCCCTCAGTTTTGCTGCGTCCGGCAGTTCCCCGACAACAAAGGAAGCTGGGAGAAGCGAGCGTCACGCGTCGGCGCCGACGGCCTCGGACACGTGTTCGTAGCCGTCGCGGCGGAGCAGTTCGGCCAGACCGCGTTTCAACACGGTGATCTGCTGCGGGCCGCGGTACATGAGCGCGGAAATGAACATGACGAGGCTCGCGCCGCAACGGATCTTCTCATACGCCTGTTCGGGCGTGAATACGCCGCCAATGCCCGCGATCGCGAACCGGTCTCCGTACTCGCGGTACACCTGACGCACCAGTGCGTTGCTCGCCCGGTATGTCGGGCCGCCCGACAGGCCGCCCTCCCAGTCGCGCGGAATCTCCATGCCGGTGCGGTCCTTTTGCAGGTTCGCGAAGCTCACGCCCTGCACGTTGTGCTCGGCGAGCACGTCGAGCAGCTCGCGGAACTCGCCCCAGCTCTTGTTGAGCGGCATCTTGACGAGCGTCGGCTGCGGGCGCTCGATCTTGTCCAGCGCGGTGAACAGGCGGTCGAGCGCGTCCGGCGTCTGCGTGAACGGCTCGCCGGCGTGCGTGTTCGGGCAGGACACGTTCACTTCGACCATCGCGGTGCGGCCGGCCGCGCGGCGCATCGACGCGCAGTAGTCCTCGATGCCTTCGTCCAGATCGCCGCACAGGGCGTCGTTCGTGCGCGCGATCGAGACGGAAACCTGCATGCTCTTCGCCTTCGTCCACGCCTTCTCCGCACGTTCGATCACCTTGTCTGAACCGTCGTTCGCGAGCCCGACGTGCACGATCATCGAATCGTATTCGGGCAGGCGGTGGAACCACGGGCGCGGATTGCCCTTGCACGGGCGGGCGGTGGTTGAGCCGACCGTCTCGAATCCGAAGCCGGCGTTGTCGAGCAGCACGGGCATGTCGCAGTTCTTGTCCAGTCCGGCGGACAGGCCGAACGGGTTGGCGAAGTCCACGCCCATCACGTTCGTTTCGAGGATCGGGTCGGTGTAGTCGAGCATTTCGCGCAGCAGGAACATGAGCGGCGGAATGTTCTTGGTGATGCGGCAGAACTCGATCATCTGGTCGTGCGCCACGTCGGGCGTGTGGTTGAACACGAAGCAGGGTTTGACGATGTTCTTGTAGCCGAAGGTGAAGAGGTCGGTGGTGGCTTTGTTCACGGCGTCGTGCCAGAAGCTTTCAGATACGTAGGTCATGCGTCCCATTGTGGCACTGGACGACGAAAAACGGAATGATCGACGCCGGCGGCGGTCGGTGCCGCTGTGCGGGTCGTGGCCGTGGTGCGGATAGTTCGTGAGCGATCCGTGGTCGGCGTGCTCGGTGTGGTCTGGTGCGGCCCGGTACGGATGGCAGTGCGTGCGTTTTTGTGCGGTTTGCTGGATTGATTTGTGTGTTTGACGGCGTGTTGCGGTGCGAAACGCTCATTTCGGTTTGGTTTATGCGCGTATGTGTGCGATAATGTTCGAATGATTTCCTCACAACGTCAACATCTGATACTGAGCAGGCTGCGCACCCGCGGTGCGGTGCGCATCACCGCGCTGAGCAAGGAACTCGGCGTTTCCGCAATGACCATCCGCCGCGACATCGCCGAACTGTCCGACAAGGGACTGCTCAAGCGCGTCCACGGCGGTGCGGTCACCACCAGCACGCTGCTCAGTGAGCCGCTGTTCTCCGTAAAGTCGCAGATGGACATCGGCCTCAAGGACGCCATCGCGCAGGAAGCCGTCAAATACGTGGCTCCCGGCGACGTGATCGCCATCGGCGGCGGCACCACGGCGTACGTCTTCGCCCAGCATCTGCTCGAATCGCAGCAGTCCAGCGGCATCACGATCCTCACCAACTCGATCCCCGTCGCCGAACTCGTGCAGGCGCTCGAATCCAAGGACGTCGAAGTCATCGTCACCGGCGGCGTGATCACCCGATCCAACTCGCTCGTCGGACCGATCGCGGACAAGGTCGTTGCATCCCTGCGCGTCAACACTGTCTTCCTCGGCACGCACTCTGTGTCGCTGCCGCGCGGCTTCCTCATGCCCAACTCGCTCGAGGCCGCAACCGATATGGCGATGATGGACATCGCCGACAAAACCATCATTCTTACCGATCACACCAAGTGGAGCTGCACCTCGCTGTCGCTGTTCGCACGCTTCGACCAGGTGGATACGGTGATCACCGACGACGGGCTCGACCCTGACTCGGCGAACAAGACCAAGGAATTGGTGAAGGAGCTCGTGCTGGCCCACCAGAGCGAGCATACAGAGGAAAGTGAGTGATTCACATGGCAGAATTCGCCAACTACACGCCGGGTGAATACGCGAAGGAGCACATCCGCATCACGCCGACCACGCTGGCCGACGGCCGTGACTTCTTCTATCTCGACGACGATCCGGAATACGTGTCCGGCAAGAAGACCCGTGAGCTGCACGATCCGCGCCCGCTGGCCTACCGTTTCGCCAACCAGCTGAACGCCGCCGGCGAAGAGGTGCCGTACGCGGCCCCCGAAATGCGCCGCGACCCGCTCACCGGCGACTGGATCCCGATGGCGACCGCGCGCATGAACCGTCCGATCACCGCCGGCCCTGGCGCCACCGCCAAGGGCAACCCGCTCGCCGCGCGCAAGCCCGGCGACCCGTACCAGGACGGCGAAGTGCCGGACACCGACTACAACGTCGTCGTGTTCGAAAACCGCTTCCCGTCGATGGTGCGCGTGCCCGGCCGCTCCGAAGACGTGACCTACGTGGACGGCAACCCGCTGTGGGAGAAGAAGATGGCCGCGGGCCGCTGCGAGGTCATCTGCTTCGACCCCGACGAGAACGGCCTGCCGGCCGACCTGCCGGTGTCCCGACTGCGCACCGTCGTCGAAGCGTGGGCGTTCCGCACTGCCGAAATCTCCAAGATGGACGGCATCGAGCAGATCTTCCCGTTCGAGAACCACGGCGCCGAAATCGGCGTCTCGCTCGCCCACCCGCACGGCCAGGTCTACTGCTACCCGTTCATCGCGCCGAAGATGGAGCAGGAGCTCAAGCACACCGAGGCCTACCACGAGAAGACCGGCGGCAACCTGCTCAAGGACCTTATGAACGCCGAGATCGAAGCCGGCGAGCGCATCGTCATGCGCAACCACAGCTGGGTCGCCTACGTGCCGGCCGCCGCCCGCTGGCCCCTCGAGGTGCACGTCGCCCCGGTGCGCGACGTGCTCACCCTCGACCAGCTCAACGACCAGGAGCGCTGGGACCTCGCCTCCATGTACTCGCACCTCCTCAAGCGCGGCAACGCGTTCTTCGACAAGGGCGACGGCAAGGGCATGGACCTGCCGTACATCGCCGCATGGCATCAGGCCCCGATCCACGACCCGCGCCGCGAGAACTACCGCCTGAACCTGCAGTTCTTCTCGTTCCGCCGCGCCGCCAACAAGATCAAGTACCTCGCCGGCTCCGAATCCGGCATGGCCGCCTGGATCTCCGACACCACGCCGGAACTCATCGCCAAGCGCTTCCACGAGCTCGGCGACGTGGACATCGCCGACTGACGTTTACGAACACGGACAACACAGAAAGAGACACCAATGACTGCTGTTGAATTCATCGAACCGATCTCCCACGAGGACGGCGTGGTCCAGGCCAAGGCGCTGTTCGCCAAGACCTACGGCTCCGAGCCGGAAGGCGTGTGGGCCGCTCCGGGCCGCGTCAACCTGATCGGCGAACACACCGACTACAACGCGGGCCTGTGCCTGCCGATCGCCCTGCCGCACCGCACGTTCATCGCGCTCTCCCCGCGCGAGGACACCAAGGTGCGCGTCGTGTCCGACGTGGCTCCCGACAAGGTCGCCGAAGCTGATCTCGACGGTCTTAAGGCTCGCGGCGTGGACGGCTGGTCCGCGTATCCGACCGGCGTGGCGTGGGCGCTGCGCGAAGCCGGCTTCGACGCCGTCAAGGGCTTCGACGCCGCGTTCGTCTCCTGCGTGCCGCTCGGTTCGGGCCTGAGCTCCTCCGCTGCCATGACCTGCTCGACCGCGCTGGCGCTCGACGACGTGTACGGCCTCGGCTACGGCTCCACCGATGCCGGCCGCGTCACGCTCATCGACGCCGCCATCAAGTCCGAAAACGAGATGGCCGGCGCCTCCACCGGTGGTCTCGACCAGAACGCGTCCATGCGCTGCACCGCCGGCCACGCGATCCGCCTCGACTGCCGTCCGGGCCTGACGCCGCTCGAAAGCGTCTCCCAGCAGGAGTTCGACCTCGACAAGTACGGTCTCGAACTGCTCGTCGTCGACACGCAGGCCCCGCATCAGCTCAACGACGGCCAGTACGCCCAGCGCCGCGCCACCTGCGAGAAGGCCGCCGAGTTGCTCGGCGTTGCCAACCTGCGCGAGATCTCCGAACAGGTCGAAGCCGCGTCCGATCCGGCCGCGGCACTCGCCGATGTGCTCGCCAAGGTCGCCGAACTCGGCGACGAGACGATGGTCAAGCGCGTGCGCCACGTTGTCACCGAAATCGGCCGCGTCGACCAGTTCGTCCACGCGTTCGCTGCGGGCGACATCAAGACTGCCGGCGACCTGTTCAATGCGTCGCACGATTCGCTGCGCGACGACTACGAAGTCACCGTGCCCGAACTCGACGTGGCCGTGGACACCGCCCGCGCCAACGGCGCGTACGGCGCCCGCATGACCGGCGGTGGCTTCGGCGGCTCCATCATCGCGCTCGTCGACAAGGGCCGCGGTCACGAGGTCGCCCAGCTCATCGCCGACGAGTTCGCCAAGCGCGGCTTCCACGCGCCGAGGGCACTTGCCGCGGTCGCTGCTCCGTCAGCGAGCCGTGAAGCGTAGGCGATTCCGCGCGACACGCCCGGGCGTACTTACGAAAAACTGAAAAACGTATTACGATCGCGTCTCGTCTTGATAATCGCATGCCATATGGTGTCTTGTTCGCCGTATGGCATGCGATTTTTTGTTGCCGATCGTGACCCGGACGTTAGGGGTTGTCGGCGCTCGCCAACGAAGCCGCACACCGCATCCCGCGGTGCGCGGCCGCATGTCCGGACGGGCGCCGCGCGACGGCAGCGACATCGATTGAAGAAGAGGATTCCGTTGTCCGTCAATCAGGCAACCATTCGTAAGAACCAACTGTCCGACGACGCGTTCGTGCCGGACGCGCCCAAGCATTTCGACCATCCGCACAAGATCATGCTCGGCCTGTACATCAGCGTGTTCCTGGGCATGCTGTCGGAAACGTCCATGAACATCACCTTGCCCGATCTGATGACCGATTTCGGCATCTCGTCCGGCACCGCGCAGTGGATGGTCGTCGGCTACATGCTCGCCATCGGCGTGGTGCTGCCGTGCGTGGGCTTCATGCTCAAATGGGTCAAGGCCAAGACGCTCGTATTGTTCGCGCTGGTATGCTTCCTGATCGGTGCGATCGTATGCACTGCCGCCCCCACGTTCCCGATCCTGCTGGCCGGCCGTATCCTGCAGGGCATCAGCACCGGCATCGTGCTGCCCACCATGTACGCGGCGATCATGCGCGTGTTCCCGCCGCACAAGATCGGCGCAGCGAACGGCGTCGCGGGCCTCGTCATCATGTTCGCGCCCGTCATCGGCCCGACCATCGCAGGCGCGCTCATCGGCGCATTCTCGTGGCGTGCGATCTTCGCGCTGTTCGCCGTCGTCGCGATCATCGCGATCGCATGCACGGCGCTGTTCTTCGTCACTCCGATCGAACGCACGCGTCCGAACGTCGACGTGATCTCCATCCTCGCCTCGGCGATCGGCTTCGGCTGTCTCGTCGCCGGCGTGAGCCTGATCAGCGACATGGGCTTCTCCGCCGTCGTCATCGGCCTGCTGGTCGTCGGCGTGATCGTGCTCGCGTTCTACGCCCGCCGTCAGCTCACCATCGCCGACCCGCTGCTCGACCTGCGCGCGCTCGGCATCGCGGCGTTCCGCACGCCGGCCATCATGATCAGCTGCTCGTTCTCCTGCACGCTCGCGTTCATGTACCTCGTGCCGCAGGAACTGCAGCGCGGCATGGGCCTGAGCTCCACCGTCGCCGGCCTGCTCATGCTGCCCGGTGGCGTGATCAACGCGCTGTGCACGCTCGCAGCCGGCCGCATGTTCGACCGTCACGGCGCCAAACGTCTCGTCTGGGCGGGCTCAGTGCTGTCCATCATCGGCGGCGCGTTGTTCTGCGCGATCGGTGTGTCCACTCCGGTCGCCCTGTTCCTTGCCGCGCACATCATCGTGATGGTCGGTATCCCGTTCATCCAGCAGTCCGCACAGTCCGCGGCGCTCAAGTCGCTGCCCGGCCATATGGCCGCCGACGGCAGCACGATCATGAACACCATGCAGCAGGTGTGCGGCGCGATCGCCACCGCCGTGGCCACCTGCCTGCTCGGCCTCGGCCAGACGAACTACACGGCCGCCGGCGGCACGAATCCCGCACAAGGCTTTGTGGACGGCTCCCGCTACGGCTACCTGTTTGGCATGGCGCTCGTGGTGATCGTGTTGGCGCTCTCCTTCCTGCTCAAGGAGCGGCATGACGAGCCGAAGCTCGTGCCGGTGCACGTGGACGCCGAGACCCTGGCCGTCTGACATCGACGATGCGCGCGGGTTCCGACCCGCCGGCCCCGTCCGTCGTGAGACGGGAAACATGAGATGCGGGTGTCTTCCATATACTGGAAGACACCCGTTTTTTCGTCTCGATCAGGGAGCTTCATGAACAAGGCAATCATCACCGTCGTCGGCAAGGACACCGTCGGCATCATCGCACGCGTCTGCACTTACCTGTCCCAGCACAACGTCAACGTGCTCGACATCTCCCAAACCATCATCGACGGTTTCTTCAACATGATGATGATCGTCGACTACGCGAACTCCGACAAGGAATTCAGCGCCATGGCCGGCAATCTCGAGGATCTCGGCGACGACATCGGCGTGCGCATCCGCTGCCAGCGCGAGGAGATCTTCACCAAGATGCATCGTATCTAGTCTCGCCGGACCGAACCGAAAGGAACGCAACCATGCTGAATATCATGGAGGTCCACGAGACCAACCAGATGATCGAGCAGGAAAAACTCGACGTGCGCACCATCACCATGGGTATCTCGCTGCTCGACTGCGCGGCCGACACCGTCGACAAGACCTGCGACAACATCTACCGCAAGATCACTACGTACGCCAAGGACCTTGTCGCCACCGGCCAGGCCATCGAACAGGACTACGGCATCCCGATCGTCAACAAGCGCATCACCGTCACCCCGATCTCGCTCGTCGGCGCCAGCTCCTGCAAGACCTCCGCGGACTTCGTCAAAATCGCCCATGCGCTGGACCGCGCGGCCAAGGAGGTCGGCGTCGACCTCATCGGCGGCTACTCGGCGCTCGTGAGCAAGGCCATGACCCCGGCCGAGCGCCTGCTCATCGAATCGCTGCCGCAGGCCCTGACCGAAACCGACATCGTCTGCTCGTCCGTCAACGTCGGCTCCACCAAAACCGGCATCGACATGAACGCCGTCGAGCTGCTCGGCCGCGTCATCAAGGACATCGCCTACAACACGCGCGACAATGACTCGTACGGCTGCGTCAAATTCGTCGCGTTCTGCAACGTGCCCGACGACAACCCGTTCATGGCAGGCGGCTTCCACGGCGTGACCGAAGGCGACGCGGTCATCAACGTGGGCGTATCCGGGCCGGGCGTCGTCTCGCGGGCTTTGGACGCCGCGAAGGGACGCGATTTCGAGTTCCTGTGCGAAACGATCAAGCGCACCGCGTTCAAGATCACGCGCGTCGGCCAGCTCGTCGCGCAGGAGGCTTCGCGGCGGCTCGGCGTGCCGTTCGGCATCATCGACCTGTCGCTCGCCCCGACCCCGGCCGTAGGCGACTCGGTCGGCGAAGTGCTCGAGAAGATCGGCCTCGAACAGGTCGGCGCGCCCGGCACCACTGCGGCGCTCGCGATGCTCAACGACCAGGTCAAGAAGGGCGGCATCATGGCGAGCAGCTATGTCGGCGGCCTGTCCGGCGCGTTCATCCCGGTCTCCGAAGACAAGAACATGATCGATGCGGCGGCCTCCGGATGCTTGACGCTCGAAAAGCTCGAGGCGATGACCTGCGTGTGCTCGGTCGGCCTCGACATGATCGCCATCCCCGGCGACACGACCGCGGCCACGATCTCCGGCCTGATCGCCGACGAGGCGGCCATCGGCATGGTCAACCAGAAGACCACCGCCGTGCGCGTCATCCCCGTCTACGGCAAGGGCGTGGGCGAAATGGCCAACTTCGGCGGACTCATGGGCTACGCGCCGATCATGCCGGTCAACAACACCTCGTGCGAGGCGTTCGTGACCCGCGGCGGCCGCATTCCCGCGCCGATCCACTCGTTCAAGAACTGAACATTCGACGTCGCCCCTGCACCGGATTCGATTCGGGCAGGGGCTGTTTTATGCTCGGGTGTCGGATTACGTACAGTGCGCACGGAATATAAGAGGTGATGGTGATGATGGAACAGACGGAAGCGCAGCAGAACCCCGAGGCCAAGGTCGAGAAGATGTTCGAATACGGTTATCGCAAGTCGAACTACGGTCCGGACGAGCTTGTGACCGACGCGCACGGCAACCCGATCAGCGTGGTCGACGCGATGCTGTCCGCCGAGGACGCCGCCAAGGCCGAAACCGCCACCCCGCACTTGTGCTACTACAGCCCGCGCATCCCCGGCAACACCGGTTCCGCCATCCGCCTGTGCGCGGTGACCGGCACCATCCTGCACCTGGTCGAGCCGCTCGGCTTCAACCTGCGCGACACGAAGCTGCGCCGCGCCGGCCTCGACTATCACGACATGGCGCACGTCGTACTCCACCCGAACTTCGACAACCTCGTCGAATCCATGCCGAACTCGCGCATCATTGCGTTCACGGCCCACGCCACGAAACTGTACACCGAGGTCGAATACAAGCCGACCGACATCCTCCTGTTCGGCCCCGAACCGGGCGACATCCCCGATCCGATGGACATCATGGCCGGCCCGCACGTCGCCGAACAGGTGAGGCTTCCGATGCGTCCGTCCCTGCGCTCGCTCAACCTCACCAACTGCGCGTCTATCGCCATTTACGAGGCTTGGCGGCAGCTCAATTTTGCCGGCGGCAGATAAACAGTCGACGACCGGTAAACGATTTCGCATCGTATGAACGATCTTCAACACAGCGAACCCGTCTGCCGCAAGCTCGCCGCATGGTGGGACGCGAACGCGCGCGACCTGCCGTGGCGGTTCGGCCGCGCGACCCCGTGGGGCGTGCTCGTCTCCGAAGTCATGAGCCAGCAGACGCAGATGAGCCGCGTCGTGCCGTACTGGGAGACGTGGATGCGCGCGTGGCCCGACGCGGCGGCGCTCGCGGACGCGACCACGGCCGAAGTGATCACCGCGTGGGGACGGCTCGGCTATCCGCGGCGCGCGCTGCGCCTGCAGGAATGTGCGCGCGTGGTGCGCGACCGGTACGCCGACGAGCTGCCTCGCACGTATGACGGGCTAATCGGACTGCCTGGCATCGGCGACTATACGGCGTCGGCGGTGCTGAGTTTCGCGTTCGGCGAGCGGATCGCGGTGATCGACACGAATATCCGGCGCGTGCTGTCGCGCGTGTTCCGCGGCGCGGAGTCGTTGGGCGGGGCGGCGACGCTGGCCGAACGTGACTTGGCGAATCGTGTGCTTCCGACTGATGCCGCACGGTCGGTGACGTGGAACCAGTCGGTGATGGAACTTGGCGCAACCGTATGCACCGCGAAGAATCCTCTGTGCGACGAATGTCCGGTGCGCGACGACTGTACGTTTCTCGCCGCGGGCCGACCTGGCTTGGGGGAGCGACGCACGCGGCCGCGCCAACGGTTCGCTGGCACCGATCGGCAGGTGCGCGGGCTGGTATTGAACGCGTTGCGTAATCTGCCGGCCGACGAAACGGTGCTGACGCGTGCGCAGGTCGAATCGTTGTGGGCCGATCATATCCAGCTCGACAAGTGCGTTGCCTCGCTGGACGAGGACGGGCTGATCGAGATGCTGCCTGGCGGGGGAGTGCGGCTGCCTCGCTGACGGTCGTGATACTGACAGCCGTACGTTGCGCGTGGCCTTGCGCGTGACCGCGTGACTTGCGCTGATTGCGCGAGCGGGTGAATGCTGGTCGCGTTCTCCCGTCGCTGACCCGTGCCGCTGGTAGGTTGGAGTTGGTTGGCGTTGAGAGAGGGCACGGTGATGCAGATGGCGGATGGGTTCACGTTCAACGATGACGTCAGTTCGGATTCGACCGGCAAATGGCGGGATCCCGGCGATCCGCTGCCGTCCGTGGATCCGCTCGCGCCGGTGGACGTGTCCTTGGACGATGCGGGTGATACGGACGGCACAGACGCGTCGGGCGCTGACGGCGACCTGCCGCCGGTTGACTGGTCCGATCCCGTGCAGGCGTGTTCGGAAACCGGCGAGTTTGCGCTGGACGACATTCCGTCGATCAACGAGTTCATGGCCGACGTGAGCGGGCTTGGCGATAAGGCCGGGCTGCCGATCGTTCGTCTCGCAGTCATGCAGGGCACGTATCTAGCGTCGGTGATGGCGACGCGCATTCGCGGTGGGTTCCTGCTGGCATTGGGACGCCGTCAGAAGGACGCGCAGGAACGCGCGCGGTTCGAACGGACGGCCCTCGCCTTGTTCAACGCGCACAGCTGGCGGGACATGCAGGACCTGTTTCCCGACGTCGCCGCGTTCGACGAACTGATCGATCGTCTGGAACGCACCGGACAGCCGCAGACCGCCGCCATCGACCACGATTTTCCGTATCTGGTGCGCGTATTCCGCGATCAGGACGGGCGTATTGACATCGCGTTCGACGAGCGGCCGTAACCGGCAGGCGATTGCGACGCGACCGCAACGCGTCTTTGATCGAACACCTTTATTGAAGGACCCGTGCGCGTCCCGGACGGCCGGCCGAGCTTCGTAAGACGTGGTATACACTGAATGACTATGGCACAGCGGAAGTCGGGGCGACCAGTCGGATCCAGCGCGTCCAATCAGCGCAATCGCAAGCCCAGCAAACGACAGCGGGCGATCTATCGTCGTCGCCGCATCGTCGCTGTGCTGGTGCTGGTTGTGGCGTTGTCGCTGATTTCGTTCTGCATATACAGTCTCGGCCGCGGTCTCGGCGCGGTCGGCGACGCGCTGGGATACGGCGAGCGGGTCGCGCTCAGCCGCAAGTCGGTGCCCGATCCGATCAAAACCAACGACATCACCGATTGTTCGTCGGCGAACGTCGAGCTGACGCTCACCCCGGCTTCGCAAAGCGTTGCCGTGGGCGGATCACTGGACTTCACGGCCACGATCACGTACACCGGTTCCAGCAAGGCTGGCTGTTTGATCGACGGTTCCGATTCGAGCCGCGTGCTTACGATCACGTCCGGCAAGCAGACGATCTGGCGGTCCGACGTGTGCGAATCGGACTCGCGCATGCTGCTCATGGCCAAGGGCGATTCGGACAAGCAGACGATCACGTGGAATGCCGATTCGACCGGCGCGAAGTGCGTGGCCGACTCGGAACTGCCGCGCGTGAACGCCGGCACGTACACCGCGCAGCTGAGCCTCAAGGACTTCCCGAAGACGGTCAGTGATCCGGTGACGATCACCGTGCAGTAGCGGGGGAGCAGCAGGGCGGGCCGTTGCCGGTGGTCGCCGGTTCATTCGTGCGATTGGGTTGTTGTTTGTGGATTGCCGGCATTTCAGAATCGGCGTTTCAGAACAATGGTTCCTGCCCTTGGTCCCGTTTGATGCGCAGCGTCCGCTCTTCGGCGATTTCGATGGCGCAGTCGACGAGCAGCGCCGGTCGGTGGCGGTTCAGGGAGTCGAAGGCGCCGGCTTCGATCAGCGCGCGGATCGCCCTTTCGTTCAGGCAATCGGACGGAATGCGGTGCAAAAAGTCCAGGAAGCCGATGAATGCTCCGCCGTGGCGGCGCGCGTCCACGATGTGTTCGGCCATGGTCTGCGACACCATGGGCACGGTGGACAGCCCCATCCGGATCCGTGTTCTGCCGTCCGCGTTCTTCTCCGGCATCGTTCGGTCCATGGATTCGTTAATGTCGACCGAAGCGGTGCCATAGCCCATGCTGCAGATCTCTTCGAGCACCAAGCGCTTCCTGCGTGCCGAATACGCGCATTCATCCATCAGACTCGACAGGAATTCGGCCGGGTAGGTCATCTTCACCCATCCGACCCTGACGACGAACGCCGACATGGCGACCGTTGCGTAATGCGTCGCGTTATTGCGGGCCATGAGAGCGACCAAATCTTCAAAACGGTCGACGGGATGCTCTTTGAACGCTCTGCCGCATGGTCCCTCCAGAAAGGGGATTCCTATGGTGTGGCCTCGTGCCAGGAAGCGAAGCGTATCTTGGGCGTGGACCCAGGCGTTACGGTCAGACCATGCCGCCGTCGTCGCGCCGGCCATGCGCAATGCGCGCGCCGCGACGGTCAGCTGCCAGGATTCCCTGACTTGCAGGATGGACAGTCCCATGCTGCGGCAGGACCGTACGTCAAGGGATGCGGCCGGTTCGTTGCCGATCTGCGTGACGGAGGTGATGCGCCGGAGCGACTCGCCGCTCAGTACGATCGTGTCGTTGGATGCGGATCTGTATGCGAACAGTCGCTCCAGTCCCGAAATGATCGGCTTGAGATCGGTCCCGCCGTTGCCGGATCGGTCGCCGTATGCCGCCTCGATTGCAGTGATGGCCCGGTATCTTCCGTATTGCGCATACTCGGCGACCGGCAGCGCGTGGTCGTTTCCGTATCGGTTCCGCAGATGGTCGAGCACTGTTTTCATGCCACCGCGTCCTGTCGTCATGCTGATGGTGACGGGATGTGGCTGATCGTCGGTGTCGACGTCTTCGATATACGGCAGCCGGTACTGCAGGGGGGTGATCGTGGTGATGCCGAGCGCGTATGCGACCAGACTGTCGGCCCCATAGACCGGTCCTGTCAATATCCCGTTTTCGCGCAGTTGTCCGGTCGCGTCGGCCAAGGCAAGCAGGTAGTCTTCTATGCGCTGTTTGGCGATCGCCTCCAGCTCGTCGTCGATCCTGCGGCGGACGGCATCGGGGACGGAACGGTAGTTGTCGTTCAGCCACGCTTCGACGCGACCGGCGAGTTCTTCCTTGGCGCTCCTTGCCGCCACGCTCCGCACTCGAATGGTCGGCACGGGCATGTCGTTACTGGCTCGGGGCGACAGTCCCACACCGAAGCAGCGCTCCGCCACGGCCAATGTGTTGTCGCATGCTTCGGGCACGTCCGCGAACAGCGCGCGCATCTCCTCGGCCGAACGCAGATGGTATCCGTCGCCGTCGAATCGGAATCGGTTCGGATCGCTCATCTTCTGTCCGCCACTGATGCAAAGCATCACGTCCTGCAGTGTCCTGTCCTCCGGCAGCGTTTGGTGCACATCCGCCGTGGCGACCAACGGCGCGTCGAGTTTCCTGGCCAGGACGAGCAGATCGTTACGCACCCGACGTTCGATCTCCAGCCCGTGGTCCATGAGCTCTATGTAGAAGTTCTCCTGTCCGAAGATGTCCTGGAGGTCACCGGCCTCGCGCAACGCCTCGTCGAACTGTCCCAGGCGGAGCCGAGTCTGGATCGCGCCCGACGGGCATCCGGATCCGCAGATCAGGCCCTTGGCGTGCGATGCGAGGGTTTCCCGATCTATACGAGGATATCCGGCGACTTTTCCTTCAAGATTGGCGATGGATGACGCTTCCATCATGTTGGCGAGTCCCTCGTCGGTTTCGGCCCAGAGCGTCAAATGGGTGAAGCGTCCGCCCCCGCCCACGTCGTCCGGGTTGCAGCGGCCCGGCCGCGACGTCTTGTCCCAGCTGACGCGCTCGGGATCGCTCCGATCGGTTCCCGGGGTCACATACGCCTCGAGACCCAGAATCGGATAGACCCCGTGGCGGCGGCAGGCTTCCTGGAAGGCCATCAGGCCGTCGACGCTTCCGTAATCGGTTAGTCCGAGCGCCGGTTGTCCCAGGCGCGCCGCGGCTTGCGCCAGATCGTCGACCGTGGCCACGCCGTCAAGCATCGAGTACGAGCTGTGCACGTGGAGATGCACGAACTCCTTGCTTGTTGTCACGCGCTGCATTGTTGTCACCTTGCCTTTATCGGGAAATCATCTGCGGTGTTCCCCATCATCGGCGAGCCAAGAGTAAGCGGGTAGATATCTACCTCATAGGCATGTCGTGCCGGACCGGAGACGGAAGATTCGCGTTGGCTGCCGAACGGTCGTCAGCGAGGGATGCATCGGGAACGCGGCGATATTGCCGGCTGGAGCAGGCGATAACGGCCTGATCGGGATATACATGGCGTTGCCCGGGGCGCATTGGAGCTTGGACAGGATGATCCGTGCCCCCGGCAGGTTTTGCCTGCGACGTGAGGCGGGACGGAAGCCGTACAATAAGTGGGTAGATTTCTACCCGTCAGTCTGATGCTGTTGTGTGTTGACGGTGCCGTGACAACGATCATGTCGGAAGGAATGCGCCAATGGAGAAGGAAAAGGCCGGCAGTGGCGCCGCCCGTTCGGAGGTGGGCCTCGGAATTCTTGAACTGCTTGACGAGCACACGGATCGTGAGCACGGGGTTACGGCCGCGTGGCTCGCCGATCGGCTCGGCGTAACCGTGAAAACGGTTCGGGGTCACCTGTACGCCCTGCGAGAGATGCGTCCGTTCGGTCGCAGGGTGGATCGCATCGAACGGGGTGATCTCAAGCATGCCGAAAGCCCGGATCCGCGTCCCGGCTGGTACGTCGAGCCCGTGTTCGACGCGGCGCAGATGCGCTTGCTCGCCGACGGTGCCGCCCTGTCGCGTTCGGACGGCGAGTACCTGCAGGATCTCATCGCCAGGATCTACGCGTTCGCGGGCCGATCCCGGCAGCTGGGCGTGCGCGGGTCGCTGCCGACGCCGAGGCATTACAATCGTGAGTTCCTCAGCAACATCGAACGGTTGAACGATGCCATCGCGCACGAGCGTCGTGTTCGGTTCCGTTACTGCACGTATGACGTTAGCGGCGAGCTCGTGCCTCGTCTCGGACCGGACGGCAAGCCGAGGGAGTATACGGCCGATCCGTATGATCTGCGTTACAAGAACGAGAAGTACTATCTCATCTGCCATTTGGGCGCGTATGACAAGCTGTCCTATTTGCATGTCGAGCGTATCCGCGACCTGACCGTCGACGGCGAGGACCATACGCTGGAGCGCACGTTCGACAGTTTTAGGGACGAGCACGGCGATCCCATTGATCTGACGGCGTTCCTGGCGGAACGGCCTTATCCGTCGCCCGGACCGGCGATTCCGGTGCGGTTGCGGGTCGAGGGCGGGCTAGAGCCGGTGTTCGACTGGTTTCCCGACGCCAAGGCCACCCGGGTTGGCGACGATGTGTATGAGGTGACCGTCAAAGCGACGCCGTGGGCCACGATCTGGTGGGCGTTGCAGTACACCACCAGCGAGGTGCGCATCACCGTGCTGGAACCGCAGTCAATCCGCGACGAACTGCGCAGAGCTGGCTACATCCTGCTCGACCGCTATGAACGCTGATCGCTCGCCGAGTCCCGCCGATCGTCTCGGCGGAGGGGAAAAACAGGGTCCTTCCAAGTCCGTGCGGAAACCGTGCGGAGCATGTCTGCAGGATTTATCCCTGATGATTCCTGGACCATGATTCGTTGTCGTCGAACGGGGTCTCGCGGAGCAACAGTTCGAGCAGGCGTTCGAAGCGAAGCGTCTCCCGGCTGATTTCGTCGCCGCCCCATGTTCCGCGTCGTCTGGCGATGGCTGCCATGTACTGGAATTTCAGGCTTTGCGAGGATCGTTTCGACGGGCCGTCGAATTCGCTGATCTTGCTCATGGCGGACAGGTTGTTCCGTCGGGAGTTTTCCCTGCGCGTCATCATGCACAGGTTGCCGATCTCGTCCACGTTGTCGACGGGGTCGGCGTTCTCTGGGTGCTGCGGGGAGAAATGCTCCACGGAATCCCAGTAATGGAACCTGTAGTCCGTGGGCGAGAATCCGGCAGAATCCCCGTGCAATGTCCGGAACCATGCCATCAGCCCGTTTCTAGCTCCGGTCCGATCCGGCATGCCCACGGCAACTCCCGCGGAAACGCCGTCAGAACCGTCGGCGGAATCCTCGTCGGGAACGTTGCCCGACAGGACCCACAGCACGTAGTCGATGTAGTTCAGCACGATCCACGGCGTCCCCTGCCCCAAACGGGCGACGTTGGCGATCGTCGTGCGGTCTACGATGCTTTCGGACGGACTCTCGTCGTCTTCGCCGCGGCGCGCGCCTTTCCGCACGGCATCCGCGAAACGGCGATGAGCGTACCGCTGCAACGCGCGCAGGAATTCGTTTCCGTCGGGACGGGCGCTGTTACCCGCTGCCGTATCAGTCTGGTTGAGCAGAATGTCCAGCATTGTTGAGACGAAACCTTTGGCGGATTGCGCCGTATACGTGACCTGGAACATGGATTGCAGGGTGCGTATCCGGTCGTTGAGCGTGCCGTCAATCTCCTCGTCGGAATCGCCGTTTTCGTCGTCGTTCCCGGCGAAGGAGCTCACGTACGCGTATGAGAAACCGTTCCTGCCGGAGCGTTTCCCGTATCGCCGGTAGCGTCGCAGGCTCCACTGCACGTCGTCTTCCGCAACGGAGTCCGTGTCTTCGGTCCGGATCACGTAGTTGTCGAACAGGAAACGGCAGCGCAGCAGGTGCGCGGCGAACCGCTTCACCATGGCTGACTGTGCGTCCCCGCCGTGTCCGGCAGGAAACGCCTTGCGAAAGAAACCGATCAGGTTCTTGTCGTCCAGGCTGATATCGTCAGGTTGCGCTCCGGCGGTAACCTGATCGTCGACGGAATGCAGGAACAGCCGCAGCACGATGAGCAGAAACGTGGGAAAACGGACGATGGAACGGTACCGGCTTCCGTCTTCGCCTGTGTGCGGCGCTTCGGCCTGCTCGCGCTCGACGTCGGCGGTCGCGTCGGGGGACTCCAGCACATCCCGCAGCGTCTCCTCCCGAGGGAAGTCAATGCGTCTCGAATTGGCGCGTGTCGGAACGGCCGGTTCGGCATGTGCTTGTCCTAACCCATTGCGGATCGACACGTTCCGTACTGAACCGTCTCGTACTGAACCATCAGACTCCCGTTCGGGACCGTCCGGCTGTCGTTCGGCGACCAACGCCCTTTCGAGAGACGTGAAGTCGAGGCAATCCGGTTGTGGAGTGCACCAGTCGTCGCCGAACAGACGGCCGCGAACCGACGGCGGAATGGAGGACTGCACGTACCGATTCATGTCGGCGCAAGCGTCCCATATCGTCGCGAACGCGGTGCGGGCGTCCGTATCGTCGGACAGACGGGACATGAGCATTGCCTTGACGACCTCGTGATGCCGAAGCTGTTCGCCGCGCGTGTTCATGATCTCGAAATAGTGGTTGAGATCGGTGTCCTCCGGCAGTTCGGAACGGAACACGATCACGTTGCAGAACAGGAACCGCAAATACGCTTCCCGTTCGGCGTCGCCGATGCCGCCGGAATGCTTCAGCCATACCCGAATGGTCTCGTATCCGGCGATGATGCCGGCGCAGGGGACTGCAAACCTGTCGACGAGCCTGTCGAACTCCTGGTCCGTCTTCTTGCCGTTGTCGGCGGCCTGCGGATCGTGGCCTAGCGATCCCAGCGCCTCGAGAAGCCGGGTTGACTCCTCTCTGCAGTCAAACCGCAGCATTCCTGCTGGAGGCTCGGGAAGAAAACCGTATCCCCACAGGCGTTCCGCCACGCACCGGATCAGGAACAGCGTGGTCAATCGTTGCTGGCCGTCGACCACCTCGTATTCATCTCGATGGGCGGTGCCGGAGCCCTGCGTCTTATGGACGACCAAGCTGCCGATATAGTATCGGGTGCGGTCGGTGTGTTGCGCCGACGCCCTGAACATGTCCCGCACGTCGTCGAGCAGCTGTTCGATCTCGCGTTTACCCCACGCGTATTCGCGCTGGTAGATGGGAATGACATATCGTGAGCCGCTGTCTCCCAACAGTTGGCCGATGGAAAGCCGTTCGTCGCCGTTCATTGCTTCGCCTCGCCGTTCATGTTCTCTTCGTCGATAATGCCTGCGATTTCGTCTATCAAATTGCCTTGCCCGTGACCGTCCAATCCGTCGGCCCTCCACCATGCTCCCGATGCTGACTGAGTGACGATGCCCATGGATTTCAAAGTCTCGTAGATTCCCGCCGCAGGCACGCCCAATTGGGCGAACTTGATGATGAGGCGCCTGGTCGACTGACCGGCATCGGCGTCTTGAGCATCCAACCGTTCGGCCTGCTCGGAGCGCTCCGGCGATGGTCCCGGCTCCCGTTCCGGACGCGGCGCGAGATAACGTTGCCTATACCAGTCGCAGAACGGTTTGAGGCTGCTGTCTTTATTGCTTTTCGCGTTCCGCGCCCGATCGGCGATGTTGCTTTCAGACGCGTCGGCAATGGCGAAGCCGGGAAACCCGTCGGCCGAGTAGGTCGTCGTCAGTGTCCGGAACGGGTTCTTCAATCGCATCTCCCCGTCCCGCCACAAATCGTCTGCAAGCACGTAACGGTTGACGGAGTCGAACGACACCGATCCGCGGTTCATTCTCATCAGCGACGCGTAGCGTGCGATGCTGTCCAGCGGGGCGTCAAGATCGGCCGTGCCGAACCGGTCGGCATACGCCAGCAGCAGGCAGTCGAACAGTGTTTTCGCCCATTTCAGCCGCCCGTGCCGTCCTCCGCACCGCTGCACGATGCGCTCGAACTCGTGGATCAGGGAATCGCGGGACAGCGAACGATCGCCGTTCTGTTCGCCGTCCCCTTCGTCGTCCTTGGCGGATACTCCCAATATCCGCAGCCGTCGGCACAGGTCGTAGTAGTGGCGGGCGAATTCGAAAAACGAACGCCCGTTGATCATCGGCTGGTTGATCTGGTAGGGGAACGCAAGCCGTTCGGCCACGCCGGATCTGGCTAGTGCGCCGCGTAGTAGCGCGTCCTCGTCCACCAGGCTCTTCGCATACAGGAACACCTTGGCCCAGTTGTCGCCGGCATGGTCCTCGCTTAGGCGAATGCCCTTGAACATGTCGATCTCGTTCGCGGTGAACCCGTGTTCGTCGACGGATTCGCCGGCGCTCCACTTGCGGATGCGGTACAGGCAGTCGGCGAACATACGCTGCATGTCTTCGGCCGGTATGGACTCCCAGTCGCGGACGACCTGCATCTCCTCCCCGGGGGAGACGCCGTCCCGTTCCATTTCGCGGATGTGGAACGCCTTGAGCAGGTCTGTGGGGTCGAGCGCCTTGCCGCGCGCGTTCTGCGAGTCGAACAATTGGAACGCCTCGTCGAGCCGGTGCACGACGATGACCGTGACGGTGCACTTGTCCAGCAACGCCTTGCGCATCCGGCTCCGCTCGTCCGCGTCGAACCGTCCGAGCAGGCGGACGGCTGTGCGGTGGTTGTCCAGAATGTTGCGCCTGCCGGTCCGCGAGCCGTTGCGCAGGACCAGATTGTCGCCGTACCGCGCGGTTTCCTCCGCTGCTTTCGCGCCGGCGCCGACGGGATTCCTCCCGTCGAGTTCGCTCATCGCCGCAAGCAGCAGGATGAACGTGACGATGCGCTGCTGCCCGTCCACGATATCGATGCCGGGAGCTGCCGGCGGATCGTCGTCGGCGGTGCTGTCGGCTGAGCCGTTGTCGGGAACGTCTCCGTTGCCGCTGACGCGATCGTCGCAGAGAATGACCGTGCCGATGCGGTATTCGTCATGGTCGAGCGCGAACGCGCGTATGTCGTCGATCAGTTCCCCGACGTTCTGTTCGGTCCACGTGTACGGCCGCTGATAGTCGGGGACGACGAGACGGCGACGTCCGGCCGGCAGCACGGCGCGCAGGTCGCCGGACAGCAGGTCGCGGACGGAAACGTTCACCGACCGGGCATCGTCGTCCGGCACCGGCCGATTGTTTCCCGATACGTTCCCGGAACCTTCAGACTGGTCGAACCCCATCGCACCTCATCTTTCCTGTGTTCGTCGCGGCATACGTCGCCGCAGGCCTATGGCGTCGAGCGCTTGCTTGTATCCTACCCGCCGATTCTGGAGCGCAAACGGGAACATCGTTCCCTCGATCTCACGGGGCGTGATCGTCATCGGCATGTGGCGACACGCGGCGTTACTCAACATTGCTCAACGTTCGCAATTGTGCTATCATTCAATGTTTGCGTATATGCATGTCATATGGCGGGCATGCTGACAAAGACGAAGCGCCCGCAATTCTAGGCATATGGCGGCCTGCAAGGCGCTTGTCGTGGAACAACAGTATCGAACGAACAAGCGAGCGATAAGGAACGTCCATTGGCTACTGAAGCTACGACGAACACCACCACCATGATCGCACGCGCCGACCAGCACGACATTGATCTGCACAAGGCGTCGGACCGTGTGAACTTCGGCTCCATCCGCGAGCCCATCGATGTGCCCTACCTGCTGGGCGTGCAGACCGACAGCTTTGACTGGCTGATCGGCTCCGACCGCTGGAAGAAGCGCGTCGAGGAGGACGAAAAGAACGGCACCACCACCGTGCCGCACATGTCCGGCCTCGACGAGGTCTTCAACGAGATCTCCCCGATCGAGAACTTCGCCCAGACCATGTCCCTGACCTTCTCGGACCCGTATTTCGAAGAGCCGCGCCACACCGTGCAGGAGTGCAAGGAGAAGGACTACACCTACTCCGCGCCGCTGTACGTGAACGCTGAATTCGAAAACGGCGACACCGGCGAGATCAAGTCCCAGACCGTGTTCATGGGCGACTTCCCGCTGCAGACCCCGCACGGCACCTTCATCATCGGCGGCACCGAGCGAGTCATCGTCTCCCAGCTCGTGCGCTCCCCGGGCGTCTACTTCGACCGCTCCACCGACCGCACTTCCGGCAAGGACGTCTTCGGCGCGAAGATCATCCCGTCGCGCGGCGCGTGGCTCGAGTTCGAAATCGACAAGCGCGACGTGCTCGGCGTGCGCGTCGACCGCAAGCGCAAGCAGTCCGCGATCGTCTTCCTCATGGCCATCGGTATGACCAAGCCGGAGATCCGCGACGCGTTCGAAGGCTACCCGCTGGTCCTCGACGCGCTCGAGAAGGAAACCGTCGACACGCAGGACGAGGCCCTCACCGACCTCTACCGCAAGATCCGCCCGTCCGACACCGCCACGCCGGAGGCCGGCCGCAACCTGCTCGACTCCTTCTACTTCAACACCAAGCGCTACGACCTGGCGCGCGTCGGCCGTTACAAGATCGACCGCAAGCTCGGCCTCGAGCACGACATCAACGACCGTTCGCTCAAGCGCGAGGACATCATCGCCACCATCAAGTATCTGGTGACGCTGCACGCCGGCGAGGCGACGTTCCCGGGCAAGCGCAAGGGCCAGGACGTCGACCTGCGCGTCGAGACCGACGACATCGACCACTTCGGCAACCGCCGCATCCGCCAGGTTGGCGAGCTGATCCAGAACCAGCTGCGCACCGGCCTGTCCCGCATGGAGCGCGTCGTGCGCGAGCGCATGACCACGCAGGATTCAGAGGCGATCACCCCGCAGTCGCTGATCAACATCCGCCCGGTGAACGCCACCATCAAGGAGTTCTTCGGCACCTCGCAGCTCTCGCAGTTCATGGACCAGAACAACCCGCTGGCCGGCGTGACCAACAAGCGCCGTCTGTCGGCCCTCGGCCCCGGCGGCCTGTCCCGCGACCGCGCCTCCATGGAAGTGAGAGACGTGCACCCGTCCCACTTCGGCCGCATGTGCCCGATCGAGTCCCCTGAAGGCCCGAACATCGGTCTGATCGGCTCGCTGGCGACCTTCGGCCGCGTCAACCCGTTCGGCTTCATCGAAACGCCGTACCGCAAGGTGATCGACGGCCAGGTGACCAACGAGGTCGAGTACATGACCGCCGACCAGGAAAACGACCACGTCATCGCCCAGGTGAACCAGAAGCTCGACAAGAGCGGCAAGTTCGTCTCCGACGTCGCGCTCGCCCGAGCCGACGAGGAAGAGGCAGTCGACGTTCCGGTCAGCTCCGTCGACTACATGGACGTCTCCCCGCGCCAGATGGTGTCGATCGGCGCCTCGCTGATCCCGTTCCTCGAGCACGACGAGGGTCACCGAGCGCTGATGGGCACCAACATGCAGCGTCAGGCCGTTCCGCTGGTCGAGTCCGAGCGTCCGCTCGTGGGCACCGGTTCCGAATGGCGCGTCGCATACGACTCCGGCGACGTGATCATCGCCGACAAGCCGGGCGTCGTGATCTACGTGTCCGCCGACCTGATCCGCGTGATGAACGACGACGGCACGCAGTCCAGCTACAAGCTGTCCAAGTTCCAGCGCTCCAACCAGACCACCTGCTACAACCAGCGCCCGATCATCAAGAGCGGCGAGCGCGTCGAAGCCGGCACCGTGCTGGCCGACGGCCCGGCCATCCAGAAGGGCGAGATCGCGCTCGGCAAGAACCTGCTGGTCGCGTTCATGCCGTGGAACGGCTACAACTACGAGGACGCTGTGATCATCTCGCAGCGCCTCGTGCAGGACGACACGCTCTCCTCCATCCACATCGAGGAATACGAGATCGACGCCCGCGAAACCAAGCTGGGCGCTGAGGAGATCACCCGCGACCTGCCGAACGTGGGCGAGGACGCGGTGGCCAACCTCGACGAGCGCGGCATCATCCGCATCGGCGCCGAGGTCGAGGCCGGCGACATCCTCGTCGGCAAGGTCACGCCGAAGGGCGAGACCGAGCTGACCCCGGAGGAGCGTCTGCTGCGCGCCATCTTCGGCGAGAAGTCCCGCGAGGTGCGCGACACCTCGCTGCGCGTGCCCCACGGTGAGACCGGCACCGTCATCGCGGTCAAGGAGATCACCCGCGAGGACGCCGAGGAGGACGGCGACGAGCTGCCCAACGGCGTCAACCAGATGATCCGCGTGTACATCGCGCAGCACCGCAAGATCACCGTCGGCGACAAGCTGTCCGGCCGTCACGGCAACAAGGGCTGCATCTCCCGCATCCTGCCGGAAGAGGACATGCCGTTCCTCGCGGACGGTACCCCGGTCGACATCATGCTCAACCCTCTGGGCGTGCCGTCCCGAATGAACCTCGGCCAGGTGCTCGAACTGCACCTCGGCTGGATCGCGCACTCCGGCTGGGACATCTCCCTCGACCCGGATCTCGAGGCCGAATGGAAGAAGTACATTCCGGAAGGCGCCGAGAAGGGCGAGCCGGGCACCCCGGTCGCGACCCCGGTGTTCGACGGCGTCAAGCCCGAAGTCATCAAGGGCCTGATGAAGTCCACCCTGCCGAACCGCGACGGCGACCAGATGGTCGGCGAGGACGGCAAGGCGTGGCTGTTCGACGGCCGTACCGGCGAGCGTTTCGGCAAGCCGATCTCCGTGGGCTACATGTACATGTTGAAGCTCCACCACCTGGTCGACGACAAGATCCACGCGCGTTCTACCGGTCCGTACTCGATGATCACGCAGCAGCCGCTGGGCGGTAAGGCCCAGTTCGGCGGCCAGCGCTTCGGCGAGATGGAGGTGTGGGCCCTCGAGGCCTACGGCGCCGCCTACACGCTGCACGAGATGATGACCACCAAGTCCGATGACGTGGACGGCCGCGTGCGCGCCTACGGCGCGATCGTCAAGGGCGATAACCTGCCGCCAGCGGGCATCCCCGAGTCGTTCAAGGTGCTGCTCAAGGAAATGCAGTCCCTGTCGCTGAACGTCGAGGTGCTCAACGAGGAAGGCGTGGCCATCGACATGAAGGACGAGGACGACGATCCGGTCTCCGCCGGAGACGATCTGGGCTTCAACATCGGCGCCCGCCCCGACGCGGCCGCCAAGGAGGACCAGAAGGCTCCGGAGCCCGAGTACCAGTGATTCATCAGCCGGCCGCCGGCTGCCACCGGTTCCGTCGCGATTGCGCGGGACTGGTCGGACCGGCGGTCGCAAGCTCCGCGCGCCTCGCGCTCGCGTAATGCGCGCGGCCCTATGACACAGACATCACAGATAGTTTCACAGACAGTTTCACAGACAGGACAATAGAGTGCTGGACGTCAACGCATTTGACAAGCTTCGTATCGGCCTGGCCACCGCCGACGACATCCGCGGCTGGAGCCACGGCGAGGTCAAGAAGCCTGAAACGATTAACTACCGTACCCTCAAGCCGGAGAAGGACGGTCTGTTCGGCGAGCAGATCTTCGGCCCGACCCGCGACTGGGAGTGCGCCTGCGGCAAGTACAAGCGCGTGCGCTTCAAGGGCATCGTGTGCGAGCGATGCGGCGTGGAGGTCACCAAGTCCCGCGTGCGCCGCGAGCGCATGGGCCACATCGAGCTGGCCGCCCCGGTGACGCACATCTGGTTCTTCAAGGGTGTGCCGTCCCGACTGGGCTACCTGCTCGACATCGCGCCGAAGGACCTTGAGAAGGTCATCTACTTCGCTGCGTACATGGTCACCAAGGTCGACGAGGAGCAGCGCCATCAGGACTTGCCCGACCTGCAGGACGAGTTCGACACCGAGATCAGCCACCTCGCCAAGCGCCGCGACAACGAGATCGAGGACCGCGCCCGCAAGGTCGAGGCCGACCTGCACGAGCTCGAGGCCGCCGGCGAGGCGACCGGAGCCAACAAGGCCAAGCTGCGCAACGGCGCCGAGCGCGAGATGGCGGCCATCCGCCAGCGCTACGACGACCAGATCCAGCGTCTGAACGCCGTGTTCGACCGCTTCAAGAACCTGAAGGCCGGCGACATGGAAGGCGACGTCGACCTGTGGCGCGAGATGGAGGACCGCTACGGCGACTACTTCGAAGGTTGCATGGGCGCCGAGGCGATCAAGAAGCGCCTGCAGGACTTCGACCTCGAAGCCGCTTCCAAGCAGCTGCGCGAGGAAATCGACACCGGCTCCGGCCAGCGCAAGGCCCGCGCGCTCAAGCGACTCAAGGTTGTCAACGCATTCCTGACCACCGGCAACAAGCCGGAGGCCATGGTGCTCGACGTGATCCCGGTCATCCCGCCGGATCTGCGCCCGATGGTCCAGCTGGACGGCGGTCGCTTCGCGACCTCCGACCTCAACGATCTGTACCGTCGCGTGATCAACCGCAACAACCGACTCAAGCGACTCATCGAGCTCGGCGCGCCGGAGATCATGCTCAACAATGAGAAGCGCATGCTGCAGGAGGCCGTCGATTCCCTGTTCGACAACGGTCGCCGTGGCCGTCCGGTCACCGGTGCGTCGAACCGCCCGCTCAAGTCCCTCTCGGACATGCTCAAGGGCAAGCAGGGCCGCTTCCGCCAGAACCTGCTCGGCAAGCGCGTCGACTACTCCGGCCGTTCCGTGATCGTCATCGGCCCGTCGCTGCGCATGCACCAGTGCGGCCTGCCGAAGCCGATGGCCCTCGAGCTGTTCAAGCCGTTCGTCATCAAGCGCCTCGTCGACCTCAACTACGCGCAGAACATGAAGAGCGCCAAGCGCATGGTCGACCGCGGCGACACCGAGGTGTGGGGCGTGCTCGAAGAGGTTATCGCCGAGCATCCCGTGCTGCTCAACCGTGCGCCTACGCTGCACCGTCTGGGCATTCAGGCGTTCGAGCCGATCCTCGTCGAAGGCAAGGCCATCCACCTGCCGCCGCTCGCCTGCGCCGCGTTCAACGCCGACTTCGACGGCGACCAGATGGCCGTGCATCTTCCGCTGAGCGCAGAAGCACAGGCCGAGGCCCGTTCGCTCATGCTCGCGTCCGACAACATCCTGAAGCCGGCCGACGGTCACACCGTGACCATGCCGTCCCAGGACATGATCCTCGGCCTGTACTGGCTGTCCACCGTGACCGAAGGCGCCAAGGGCCAGGGCCGCGTGTTCTCCTCGCTGGCCGAGATGCAGATGGCGCTCGACCTGCACGAGATCGACATGCAGGCCAAGGTGCTCGTGCGCCTGCCGAAGGACTTCGTGCTGCCGACCGGCTGGGAGCCGGGCGACGTGACCGTTGTGGATCCGGAGCCGGGCAGCCCCGACGTCGTCCATGAGGAGCGCTTCTCCGACGGCACCGTGCTGTTCGCCACCTCGATGGGCCGCCTCCTGTTCAACGAGACGCTGCCGACCGACTACCCGTTCGTCAACGAGCAGGCCCCGAAGAAGGTCCTCTCGCGCATCGTCGACGACATCGCGACCCGCTACTCGACTGCCCAGGTGGCCGCCACGCTGGACGCGCTCAAGGATCTCGGCTTCACCCGCGCTCCGTGGTCGGGCGTGACCTTCGCGTTCTCCGACGTCACCGAGCCGCCGGAGCGCGAGGCGCTCGTCGCCGAATCCGAGGCGCAGGTCAACAAGATCAACCAGCAGTACGACCTCGGCTTCTTCACGGAAGAGGAGCGTCGTCAGGCGATCATCGACGAGTGGACTAAGTGCACCGAAAAGGTGTCGGACGCGGTCGTCAAGCACTTCGACCCGAAGAACAACCTGGCCATCATCGTCCAGTCTGGCGCACGAGGCAACATGACCCAGATCAACCAGATCGCGGGCATCCGTGGCCTGGTGAACAACCCGAAGGGCGAGGTCATCCCGCGACCGGTCGAGTCCAACTACCGTCAGGGCCTGTCCGTCCTGGAGTACTTCATCTCCGAGCACGGCGCCCGCAAGGGCCTGGCCGATACGGCACTGCGTACCGCAGAGTCGGGCTACCTGACCCGTCGTCTGGTCGACGTCTCCCAGGACGTGATCGTGCGCGAGGAGGACTGCGGCACCAAGCGCGGTCTGCCGATGCGCGTCGCCGACCGCCAGGCCGACGGCACGCTCACGCTGGTCAAGGCCGCCGACGGTGGTCCGTACTCCCGTCTGCTCGCCTCCGACGTGGTCGATCCGGCTGACGGCACCACCGTGCTGTACAAGCGCGGCGACGCGCTGAGCATGGACGTGCTCAAGGATCTCGTGGCGCATGGCGTCGAAGAGGTCAAGGCCCGCTCCGTGCTGACCTGCGAGTCCAAGCGCGGCGTGTGCGCCAAGTGCTACGGCTGGTCGCTGGCCACCAACAAGCTGGTGGACGTCGGCGAGGCCGTCGGCATCGTCGCAGCCCAGTCTATCGGCGAGCCTGGTACCCAGCTGACGCTGCGTTCCTTCCACTCCGGCGGCGTCGCGGCGGCCTCCGACATTACCCAGGGTCTTCCCCGTGTCACCGAGCTTTTCGAAGCCCGCACCCCGAAGGGCGAGGCGCCTATCGCCGAGTTCCCGGGCGTGATCAAGACCGATGCGGAAGCCGACCACGTCTACCAGATGACGCTGACCCCGGACGATCAGACCGTCGAGCCGATCGTCTACACGGTGACCCGTCGCGCCCCGCTCCTCGTCAAGGACGGCCAGCACGTCGAGGCCGGCCAGCAGCTGACCGAAGGCTCCGTCGATCCGAAGAAGATCCTGCGCATCCTCGGCCCGCGCGCCGCGCAGGTCAACATCGTGGAAGAAGTGCACACCGTGTACCGCTCCCAGGGCGTCGACATCCACGACAAGCACATCGAGGTCATCGTGCGCCAGATGCTGCGCCGCATCACCGTCATCGACTCCGGCGACACCAACCTGCTGCCGGGCGAGCTGGTCGATCAGGCGCGCTTCAAGGAAGCGAACATGGAAGCCGTGAAGAACGGCGGCAAGCCGGCCGCGGGACGTCCGGAGCTCATGGGCATCACCAAGGCCTCGCTCGCTACCGATTCGTGGCTGTCTGCCGCCTCCTTCCAGGAGACGACCCGCGTGCTCACCGAGGCCGCCCTGAGCCAGAAGGTCGACGACCTCAAGGGCCTCAAGGAGAATGTCATCATCGGTAAGCTCATCCCGGCCGGCACGGGCCTCGCCCGCTACCGTAACGCCGTGGTCGAGCCCGACAAGGCGATCCGCGACACCATCTACCCGAACTTTGGTCTGGGCGGCGGCACCGACGCGGACACCGACTTCTCCGATGCGGACCTGTCCGACGTGGACTTCGCGAACCTCGACTTCGGTGATCTGAAGCTCGGCGACGACTTCAACCCGGACGATTTCCTGGACGACCAGGGCGGCCAGGACGACGTCGAGTGACGGCCGACCCGTGTTGCCGCCAACTGCGCCAGAACAGCCGAATGGTTGCCTCGCCCGACATGACGAGGCTTCCAGTCGGTTGCCGATGAAGCGTGGCGGGAACGACGGACGATGATCTGTGGCTCCGGTCCCCATGCGGGATCGGGGCCACAATCGTTTCAGCCAAGAACCGTCTCTTGTGGTTTATTCCTCGGAGTGTCTGGCCGTAGTGGATAGCTGGCGCGTGTTGCGGGACACGGTTCATTCCTTGGAGCTGGCGGGCGGCATGCCGGTCTTGTGCGGTTCGACCGGCGATGTTCAGCGGAATCGCAGCGATCGGAATGCACTCATCGGCAAACCAACATGCGGCGAATGTCCAGGACGCGCAATGCGAAGCCGAGACGTCCGGCGTTGCCGATGTGTCTGATCTGACTGGTGCGGCGCTCGTCGTCGTGCCAACGACAGTCTTGTCTTCAATCGTTTCGCACATGGCAGCGATGCGAGCAGCGATTGACGGACCGGCATCAATGCCCGCCAATACGATTCAGCTTGCGCCGCGGATACCGGACCGCCGGAATACTCCGCATAATCCGCCGTATCGCACAGCGACCGCAGCAACATCTCGTCGATCCCAAACCTCCGCGCAGCCGAACGGGCCTGAGCCCGTCTGGTGCCGGTCAGATCGACGCCGCTTTGCCGAGCCAACGTCAGCAGCGACGACCAGCCGGCTACGATGCGGCGATTGGGCGGACCCCGATGCCGTAGTCGCCAGAGCATCGCCGATTTGCCCGTTAGAATGGCCCCGCATACCACTGTGAGTATCCACAGTGGACTGCCATACCCGGCAACAAGCATCACTATCCGTCCCACGGACAATCCCTGTGACTGGGGATTGGACGGATCCTCGGCGTCCTGCCCGGACACCGTCGAGGTGCCGCGGTTGCGCATTTCATCCCGCAACGGATCCGTCAGCGGGGGAGGAGGCTGCCGAACCAACGTGAGCGGGTCCGGCGGAGCCGCACCAGCGGAATCGTCTGGAATGCGGGTTTCCGGCGGCGTCGGGTACACGGCCACCCAACCCAAATCGCGGAATTTGACTTCCACCCACGCCGCCGCATCGGCGCCGGTAAACCGAGTGACGGTCGAACCGTCCGCTTGCCGGACCGTGCGCCCTTCGCTGATCGCACCGCTTTCGTCCTTCGGCAAAAATCCAAGGACCACGCGAGACGGCATGCCAAGACCACGCACGGCCAACGCCATTGCAGACGCATACTGCTCACTGTTGCCAACCATTATGTCGCCGCCAAACAGCATCGACAGACGATAATGTCCATGACCGGAAGGCGACGGGTAGTCATCCGCCAAACCGTCGGAAAACCAGCCATTGGACCGCAATGCGTTCGCCAACGCCATCACCACGGCACCATCCGTATCGTGCCCGGCGGCGGTCGCGTTTGCCCATGCACTCAATGAGTCGGGAACGTCAAGCACGGCCGTTTGCCGCATATCGTCGGCAAACGCCCGAGCCAACGTCTCATTGTCGATATTCGGGTCGGTGACCCCGGTCTCCTCATAGACCAGCCCTGCCGACAACGTCCCGGACAGCAATGCGGAACGTGATTCACCGTTGTAATACACGTTTGCGCCCGACCCGGATCCGGCCGTGCCGTTGTCGTCCGAGGATGATCCGCTCGCCGCCGAATCATCGGAAGATACGCCGGCGACAACGTTGACGGTACGGGCCGTGCCCGCGAGCGGCAACCAATGGTCCCGCAATTCCTGCTCCACGGCGAACACGGCGGAAAACGGGACGCACCCGGTCGTTGTCGTTTCCCCGACGATGTTCCCCGCAGCCGCATTCATGACGCCGTTTCCGTCTTTTTCACCGTCAGTGCAGACCGTCACGTCATCGGAAGAAGCGATGCCATCACCGATCAGCCGATACCGGGATGAGGCGGGAGCACCGTCCGACGTGCCGGACAAATGCCATACATTGCCGTCAAAAGCGTCCATCACCGCCAGACGGACCGGTGTCCCCGCCGGCAGGCCGGTGACGGCGAGCAACACGTCATCGTGATGATCTTTCAACAAGCCACGCATGCCGTTGAGCGGGCTGGTCTGACCATATGCTTCCGGAGGAGGATCGTACCGGTTCCTCAGCACCAGCCTCTGCGCCGGAGACAGCGCGCATCCTCCGGCCGCAGCCAGCAAACCGGCGGCAACCAGCATGGACATTGCCGTCAGCAGTCGACCGGAATCCAACTCATGCCGGCGATACGAGCACCACGTTAGAGGCACGATGGCCGCAAGCACGCCTGCGGCGGTGCGGTGCACCCCATTCGACGTACCCAGCAGCGCGCACAGGACGAACACCGTCATGTCGAGCGTCCAGCCGACCGTCAGCATGAGTCGTGAGCCGGCGTCCGTGCCCGCCAGACATATGGCAACAAGGAACGATCCCCACATGCAGATCGTCCATACGGCCGACAGACATGCGTACGACGCGCCGATCGGAGGCTCTACGGCGATCAGATACTTGAACGACGCCACCGCATCCGTCCATCCCGAACACGCCGTAGCCACCCATGAGACAACGGCGGGCAATCCGCCCGAACCCGACATGCCGGCACCGGCGTCCGTTCGGTCCAGCAACGACAACAGCGGCCCGGACAGCCCCTGCGCCGATGCAAGCAAGGCGATCGTTCGCCAGACGCCCCATGAGGCGCTCGCTCCCCAAGCAGCGAGCAGCCCGATTCCTGTGGACGGCAGGGCCGCGAACGCCCAAAGCATGGCGGAACCATACACGTCGATGAGATTCGACGCGGCCAACAGCACCATGACGCCTGCGACGGGAAGTGCACTCCATCCTGCACCGGCGACGACCGTGCGCGGCGACGCCGACGCCGATGCGGGCATAAACGGCGCCGGTTCGGTTACGGGGCGCGGAGAGCCACGTCGAACAATCGAAAAAGAACGCCGCTTCCCGCCCTGTGACCGGGCCGAGTTTCGAGCACGACGATGACGTGCTCCGTTCGACGGTGGGAATGAAATGGTCATGACAGGACCTCCATGATCACGGGCAGCTCATCGAGCGCTCCGATGCGAGCCACCACTGTGCCATACATGCTCATGACGCGGGACCGGGCTCCGTCGTGCCGGCCGTACGTCTCGTGATCGGACGGTTCTGGCTGCGTCTGCACCACCAGGCGATCGGTTCCGGAACGGAATGTTGGGACATGCGCATAGGTTGCGGGATCATGCCGGGATCCAATGACCGTGCACTGCAGAACGGATGGGCCGGTGCGAAGCGCAAACGATCGATGCCACGGCGCATCGAATCGTCCGGCACCGAATCCTGCACCGGGAGCCGGTTCGGAAACCGCTGCAATTGTGCTGCAAAAATCAAGGAACTCATCGGCATGCCGTGGACGAACGCATTCGCCGCTGGCTTGCGCGGTCAACGGTCGGCGCGACAGCAGGCATTGAGCTCCGATGGAGGCGAATATGCTGACCGCAAGCTCGAATTCGGCATCATCGGCATAACCGGAACCATCCGCATCGATCAGCAGATCGGTATCGACCCGGCACGACGCATCATGTTGCCGCACCATCAGTTTGCCCGTACGCGACGTGCTCAGCCAATGCACGCCGCGCAGATCGTCACCCGGTCGATATTCGCGCAGCCCCTGGAAGTCGAAATCGTCGTCGACGATGCGGCCACTCGGCTCGCCATCCAGATCATGGGCCGCGCCCACATCCGGCATGCGAAACCGCACGGTACGCGGATGAACAAACACGCGGCAAGCATCCGTGCCCCGACGTTCCCCGTGCATCAGCCCTAGCGGGTCACCCGAACGAATCAGGACAGGACCGATGTCCAGCACGCAGCGGGACCGCGACTCGACCTCCAACCGGATCGATTCCCTGCCACCAATGCCAAGACGCGGAAAACGGATACGGTGCATATTCGAGCCGACCGGCATCAGCGCGCGGCATGGCGGTATGACGGAAACGCCAGGATTCTTCGCTGTCACGCTGATGCCGAGGGATTCGCCTGCCGTCAGTCGCAACGCGGACACGACGATCGAGACATCCCCGCACACGGCATTGCTTGACAAGGCAAAGGCCATGACGGACAGGAAAACCAGCGCGATGCCCGCCGACAGCGCTCCCGACCAACCGGTAAAGGGGAACGACATCAGACAGCCGGCTCCGAACGTCAAGGCCAGCCACCCCAGTGGCGACACCGACGGACGCTGAGATCGGCCAAGACGTTGCCGGAGCCGGTGGCGGACGTTCATGGAATCCTCCTCACCTGATTTCGTGCGTTGCCGGTCACAGACCCGCCGTCAACCTTGACGATGGCACGGGAACGTTCTCCAACGTGCGTTCGACGACTGACCGCCCGGTCGTCCCCTCGAACATGGCTTTGGACGACACCGCCAACCGATGGGCCAGTACAGGCACCGACAGATCCCTGATATCGTCAGGAAGCACATATGCCCGGCCCTGCGAGGCGGCCTGAATGCGCGCGCACCGTATCAAGGCGATCGCGCCCCTTGTCGAAGGGCCAGACGCGACCTGCTCGCATCGCCGAATCGACTCGACCAAGCGCAAAACGTATTCGAGCAGGCTGTCTTCCACATGCACGCGTTGCACGGCGGCCCGCATATCGGCCACGTCAGCCGTGGTCCATACGGGTTGCACCTCGTCCGCACGATCTGCCACGTCAATCTGACGAAGAACGCTCAGACCAGCCTCATGCCCGGGATGACCGATCGACGTGCGAATCATGAATCGGTCCATCTGCGCTTCTGGCAAGCCGTAAGTGCCCAACTGATCGGATGGATTCTGCGTGGCCACCACAAAGAACGGGTTCGGCACGGCGCGAGATACCCCGTCCGTCGTGACGTGACGTTCCTCCATGACCTCCAGCATTGCGGACTGCGTTTTCGGCGAAGCCCGGTTGATCTCGTCGGCAAGCACCACCGATGCGAATATCGGGCCCTCGCGGAACGAGAACCTGCCGCTTTCGCCGTCGTATATCGTGACGCCGGTAATGTCCGACGGCAGCAGATCAGGCGTGAACTGGATGCGTTTGAACGGAACCCGTATCGCATGCGCCAGGGCGCGTGCCAGCTGGGTTTTGCCGGTGCCCGGTTCGTCCTCGATGAGCGCATGTCCTCCCGCCAGCAACGCGGTGATGCACAGCCGTATTGGCTCCGGCTTGCCTACCAGCACGCCTGCCACGGTGTCGGTCAGCAAGTCGAACGACTCCTTGAACCGTGACATGCCGCCATGCCGTGCCGTTTCCGATGCGCGGGTCTTTCGCGGGGACGCGTTTCGGCACAATGGCGGGGCTGTCGGGGAGTCCTGCTTTGTCGGTGCTGCGGCTCGCGGAGGCGTCAGACGCGTCTGATCCGACAGACATGTCTGATCGGACGGGCTGGTCGGAGGAGACAGACGTGTCATGTCGTCGAACGGAGAACTGGTGTCCATGATCGCTCCTTTACGTATTCGGCCACGTGCATTACACGTGCATTATCGGAAAGCGGCATATGGCGGAACGGGCGGGTCTTGCCTTCAGACAGCATTCGTCGGCGGCACCCGTGCCCGCTGGAGGGGCCGATCGGAAGCGGTGCGTCCCAGGACGGATTCGCTGAACGTTGCGACGGCAAATGCCGAAAAAGTCCGTGTGGACGGCAGTGCTGACGCAGTGGCCGTCTTCGCCGTGTGTCGATTCGGATGTTCGCCCGTCGTGGATTCCCGCAGCGGATCAACGATCCTGGAACGGTTCCGGTTGCTGGAACGTTGCCCGCGGTTTCGTTCGGAGTCAGCCTCCTCGCCGCGGTCATCGACGGGAACGGCATCGTCGGAGGAGTCGGCGTTGGATGGCTCCTTGGCCCCGTCACCACCGCCAGCGCCTTTGCCCTCTTGGTTTTTGGCGCCCGAACCCGCATCGCCGGCGTCTTTGTCGTTGCCGCCGTTGCCCTCAGTTATCTCCGTGTCCTTATTGTCCTTGTCGTTCTTGTCGTTCTTGTCTTTGTCCTCCTCTTTATTCTCGTTGTCTTCTGTATCGTCTGTGTCCTTCCGGTCGTCTTTGTCTTTGCTTTCCTCCTTGTTCGGATTTGCGCGAAACCCTTGCACGAACCCGCCGTTCGCTTCGTGCTCGATGCCGGTTTCCCCGGCATTGGACACAACACGAACCGACCACGTATACGATTCGGCCCGTTCAAGCCGGCACTGCGCAACATCCAGTTTTTGACTGCCGCCGTTCCACGCCACCATGCAGGAAGATCCACCTTCGGGCGTGACCACGATATACGAGGAGACATCCCGGCCCCAAGCTTCGATGCCGCCTCCGTTGACGTCGATAAGATCGGCGGTGTCGGCGCTCCACGACACATTGCCGGGCAGCTCGATGACCGCCGGCACCCGATACACGTACGGAGTCGCTGAACCCGCGGCCTCCGGTCCGGACACGCCGTTGAGTAGCTGCCGCACGCGGAAACCGGAGAACGTCTGCCACGGTTTCAACTCGAAAGTTGCGGAAGTCCCTGTCACCGTCCGGTCGGAAAAACCGGGCGACGACACGACGAACGAATCGAACGCCCCCTCCGCACTCCATGAGGCTGTGCAGACGGCATCCGCGCAGGAAAACGACGGTGACGACGGGGCCTCCACATCGTATCCGGCAACCGCTTCGTTGCTGGAAGCTGTTACCGAGGCGGCACCGGACCGGGCAGGACGCAGCGTTGCGGTAACGCGCAGCCGCCGTCCCCACTGAGATGCGTCAGCCGTGAACGACGTAGACGGTGACGCACAATCCATGTCAACGGTCGCATCCCCACTGACCGAAATGCCTCCGCATCCCGCATTGCGCAGGTCTCCAAGCGTAACGACGATACGCATCCCGCCCTTACGATCCGTCGATTCCAAAGAAACGGCAATGGGCACCGGGTCTCCCCATGGAAGCGCCGACTCGATGGACTCGCCATGGTTGCCGACTCCCACACGGTTGACTGCTGCGACCGAGGCCCGAAACGACGCACCATCTGTAATCGCCTCGTCCGGAATCGTAAACGCTGCTTCCAATCCGGTTACGGTCTGCACAGCCGAATAGCTGCCCGAAGCGCTTGACAAGGTCACCCGATATTCGTCCGGCGCGCTGCCTGAATAATCGGGGGCGCTCCATTTCACGACAACGCCGTGATAGTCGGCAGTCACCGTCACATCGACGGGTACTCCAGGCAACCGGTCGGGAGTTGCCCGAACCGCTGCGGATGGTTCAGACCAGCCAACCGCATTGCGCGCGCGAACGGTGAACTCATACGTCCTTCCGTTCTCCAAACCGGTGATGCTGCATACGGTCGCCAATCCGCACGATCGTTCGCCATCATCCCAAGACACCGCATATTCGACGATCGGACTGCCGTTCGCCGCTCCCGGCGTCCACGATAGGCTGACCATGCCGTCCGCCGGTTCTCCGGAAACTGGTGAAGGCAGCGGAGGAGCAGGCACATCGGACACGGACACGCTGATCGTGCCGTCCACCCTTCGTTCCGGATCACACGTGGCATCCTCGACGGTGAACCGTATCGAATACGCTGCCGCACCGCTATCCGCAGGCACGCGAACGAACAGGGGACCGGATCCGTCGCAGCCGTCCACAATCAGCGGAGAGTCTTGTCCCGGATCACATCCGACAAGCTTCAGCGGCGTATCGGGGAACGGATTGTACGCGTTTGCCAACGGATCAATCCGGACACGCTCGCCTGCCCCGGCCTGCACGGCAGCATCCTGCACTTTGGCCATCGGGCGTTTGGACGCCGTCACCTGCACCGTCATCTCGGACCACACGATGCCGGCCGCATAATGAACGGATACAGGCACCGCCACAGTGGTCCCGGGTTTCGCATCAACGGCGGCCGTGACGGACAACAACCCGGAGCCGGAGACCGCTGCCTCCAGGCCATTCGCCGTCATGCCTCCGGAATATGAGTATTCGGGCGCCTTCCCGGCCGCCGCATATCCGATAGGTGCCGTGGTCAGCTCGCGAAGATCAATATCCTGGCGCTCGCCGGGCTCCAGTTCGATCGATGCCGCCGTGAATGCGGGAGCGGGCGTCTCCCTGCCGATGACCGTGATGGGCAGCGTCAGCACGGAGGAATTAACGATCCGCGCCGAGTCGTCGGACTTCGCATCCGTGACCGTGAACGTGATCGAAGCAGGCCCGGCATAGCCAGCGGCAGCAGTGAACTGCAGCGTCTGATCGTCAACGACCAGATCGCCCCCATCCGATTTGGTAGCGCTGACCAGTTCGGGAGCACTGATATACGCCGTTTTACCTGCACCGACGCGCACATGGTCCGCAAGACGGATGACGATCGTCTCCCTTGCATTCACAGCCAATGCCGGCGCCTTGGGGCGCAACATCGGAGGAAACACGCCGTATGCCGGCACATGGATGAACGCGGTCGCGACAATGCCGTACGTCGTGTTCGTCACCGTGTAGGGCACGGCGCGCGCCTCGTCGACCAGATCAATGCTGATTGTCGTGGAACCGTCGCCGATCATCCGCGCATGGTCGGCTGCAGACGATGCGACCGCAACCTTGAGCTCGTCGGGAGAACCGGAAGGATTCGCGATCCAGGGAGACACATCGATCTCCACGCTTTGCCGGTCGATCGTCGCCGACGCCGGCACACGATAGTCGTAAGCCGTTGGCGGCTCGATTCCGGCCTCTTCGTCAACCGTGACGGTCAGTGTTGCCGTACTGCTGAGCCCGGCCGGATCCCTGACCGTGTAGGTCACATACCCCGTGCCGGAAACACGTGGCGCGATCAGCTCGATGGATGAGCCGTTGACGTGCGCGTCATCGATGCCCTGCGTTTCCAGCCGTTCGTCCAACGACAGCTCAACTCCTTCCGCCGCGATGTCGTTAGCGGTGACTGGAACCAAGGCACGCGTGCCGGGACGCAGCGTGATTCCGTCATCTCGGGCCACCACGCCGGATCTTGCCGCGTTGGGCACGATGCCGACGCGAATGGTTGCCTGCGCCCGCTGCCCGGTCCAATCCTCCACAGCATAGGAGAACGTGTCGGTTCCAGCCGAATCCGCATACGCCTCGTAAGTCAGATGGTCCGCGCCGACTTCGACGACCCGGCCCAGTGAAGGCACGGTATTGCCCAGTCCGAGCAGTATGACGTCATCGCCGTCGGCGTCAATGTTGGACAGGGGAATCGTCACGTGCACCGTATGCCCGGCAACGGTCTGCGCCTCCACGTTACGCGGCATGGGCGCGGCTTTGCCTTCTGCATCGCCGGCATGCACAGTTATCGTGAGTCGCCCCGATGCGGCGTTGCCGTAACCGTCGCGTATCGTGTAGGTCAGCTGATACGTGCCGGGTTCATGACCGGCCTGATAGCGAATGCTCCCATCGGACACGAATGCCAGTCCGCAAAACAGGTCTCGGTCATACCGCAGCTCGTCAAGCAGTGTTATGCCGGCGCCATTCGAGTGCAGGACCCGGTCGAGTACGTTAACCGATGCGATGCCGCCGGTACGCACCCGCATGCTGAGATCCGGAGCCGTTGGCGCGACCTCGGACACGGCTGAAGCCGGCGGGTGCAGGATGATGGTTCCCGTCGCAGTCCCGGCGGCATTGGCGGCCACATAGGATATGCGCACGGGAGCCGTCGGAATCCTCCTTGCGGTCAGGTACACGCGCTTATAAGCCACCAATCCGGCGGAAATGCCGGAATCCGCGTCGGCGCGCACCGACGTGACGCTCAGTACGCCGCCCATCGGATCGATGTCATTGGCCAACGGTTCGACGATGGCGGTTCCGTCATTGCCGAGGAGCGCCACATCGTTTGCGGCCACGGGCATCGCAGCCTCGCCGGAGACGTCCGCCACCTCGACGCGAGCCAACCCGATCGTCGGCACCTCGCCTTGGACAACGGTGTACGGCACATAGTAAGTGCCTTCCTGTGCTGCCGAAAACGAGAACGACAGTCCCGCATCCAACGTCACACTGGCACCGTCCGGCGCTTCGGCGGCAATCAATGACACGGGACGGCTCGATGTGGCTCGCACATGCGGTTCGAGATCGACGATGGTGCGAACGCCCGGCGTCGCCTGCGCGCAGACCGCCTCCACGGTCGCTGCCAAGGTGTCGGCGGGATGGACGGAGAAATATACCGTGCCAAAGCAGGTGTTCCGACCGTCGGACACCATCACTTCGACGCCGATTCTTCCTGATTCCACTGAACCCGGGTCAAAAATTAGCTGCCCGTCGGCGCGGACGGATACCGATACCCTGCCTTCTTCTGTATGTGGCGCGGCGGCGACCAGAGACAACGGGTCGCCATCCGTATCCAGAAAACCGGCAAGCGCGTTCACCGTATAGATGGCTCCCTGTTCAACATCGTATTCCGCGGGAGCATCGGCTTGCACAGGCGCGTGATTGTCGTCCGCGTCGGTCAGATTCAACGTTACGGATGCTGTGGATGATTGCCCCCGTCCGTCGTCGACCGTATACGAGAATGACGCGGTACCAGCTTCGGCGTGACTTGCGTCCAATTGCAAGTACCGTCCGCCATGAATCGGCTGTACGGCAAACGCGGCATCGGCGGGTACGTTCACCGCGGCGATGCGCAGCACCGAACAGTCGGTCTGCTCATCGTTGCGCTGCACGTCAAGAATCTGCATACCACCTGCACGGGCGCCGAGCTCATCGTCCATGGCGCGAATCGACCCCGATTCAGCTGAACACGTTGACGAGAATTCCCGCTGCCCATTGGCCGAAGCGTCGTTGCCGGTACGATCCTTGGACTCGTCGGCGCTCGTGGTGTTCCACTGGACGCTGACGGCTTGCGTGGAGGCTGCGGGATTCCACACAACGCCGTTGGCCACGTCATTGAGCAGGGCGTGACGGTGATTGGCACGAAACACCAGATCGGAAGTGCCGTCGACCGTTTCCAGCGTCGTAAACCCGGCGCCGTTGGAGGAGCCGGCAGCAACGTCGTCGAGATCGCAAACACGCAGATAATTGTCGCCCACACGGCTCCACGCCGCATGGATGCAGCCCGCCACGGACACCGGTTGCGCCGGCTCGGCCGGGATTCCGGCCGTCATGGTGTCCATTTCGCCTGATTCGGACAGATCGATCAGATATAACCCGTCACGTCCGGCGGCCGCAACCTGGCATGCCTGTTCTCCGTCAATGGAAGGGGATTGCAGGAGCAGACGCTGCTCTCCGGTGCTGGCCTTGCCGGATGGCCAGTGCACGTCGCCGCCGATCGAGACGATTGGCACGCCGCAAATCACGGTAAACCCATCCACCGGAAGGGAAGCGCCGACATCGATTGCCGTGATGCGTTGCGCCCGGCCGCCGGGCTTGGCGATGCGCAGCACGTCGCCGTCCCGAGGTCGATACCCGTACAATGAGCCGTCATGGGTGACCACGGCCCGACCTCCGTCGCCCAACGTAAGCTGTGGTTCCCCAGTCCGCGGCCTGATAGATTCGAGCGCATCCGTCCGCCCGGACCACACTTGGCCGGTTGCGGTGTCGATCATTGCAACCGTTTCGCCTCCCAATAGCGTCTTGGTTCTGGCGTCGGCAGGAAGACTGCCGTCCTCCGACAACGATGAAGCCAAAATCCGTGTGGACGTCGAGCCGTTCGTGAGCAGCATGTCGTCGCCATGCTGCATGACGTCAAAGCGTGCGGCATCCACGGACAACGAGGCATTGGTTTCCTCAGCCAGCACATTGAACCGTGCGGCTTTGCGATCCTTCAACGACGTTACCCATACCGTGCCGTCATCCAACGTCACCTGATGACTGGTCACTGACACCGCCCATATCGCGGCGAACGCGATGGCGAGCACACAGAGCAAGGCTCCCTGGAACGGCAAAAAATCGCGGTGTTTTCCGGCGTGACGATGCGAGGCACCTGCATCCGCGATTCGGCGAATCGGAAGAAGCGAGCGCACTCGCCGTAGCCTGCCGGTATTCGGCAACCTTTGCCTGCCGGACCGGCGAAACGGTGAAACTGGGTGATGCGACATCGGAAACTCCCATCGTGTCTGTTGGCAGCTGATCATCGGTGGGTTGCGCAAGCCACCGCGGGACGTGCCGACGCCCTGCGGTTCGATCGCATGATGCTCACTTGAATGCACGGTGCGGCGTCGTCCCCGCGCAAAGTGAGCGTCGTGTCCTCGATCGACACCATGGCTGCCTCCTGCGGTCCGTCGGCGTCATCCACAGGCGACCACAAATAGGAGTCGCCATCCTGCGGATCAGGATTGGACCAAGTGAACGTGATCGCGTCTTCTTGCATGGTGCCGGACAGGCGATCAGGCGTCGGCACCACGTCAACGTCAACGGCGTCATCGGGAACCGAAACCGTATCAAATACGGAAACCGACGGCGTGTGTTCCACTGTATTCGCCGCGTCTGTACCGTTGTGGGCGGCAAGCAGCATGCCGGCCATCGCGATCATGGCCAGCATGGCCATGCTGATGGCGGGGCCGGGAATGCGACGGGTGACCGTCGCGTGACGGCCACGGGAACGTGACCGGCATCGTGACGGGCGTGCCGCCTGCGGACGTTTTGGGGTATCGCGCACGGCGCGAATCGACCGGGGGGTCGTTGGTCGCAGTGCTGCCTTGGGCCTTGTCTCATTGTGCGCGACAGGTTGAGCGCCGATCTCTTTGCAAGGTCGGGCATCGGTTTCGGCGTCGGCCTGAGCCACCGTGGTGTTTTCCGGGAACGGTGACGATCCTTCGACAACCAACGGCGTCATCCGGCCGGTCATGCGACGCTGCGCTTCTTGCAGGGCGCGGGCGAATTCCACGGCCGACCCGGGCCTGTCATCGGCAACGGGAGAAAGCGCACGGACCAACACGTCGGACAGTACGGGCGGCATATGCTCCGGCAAGGCGCACACTTTCGGGGATCGACCTGCAAACGCCGCGAACAGCGTGGCCGCCAGAGAATAAACGTCGGACGATTCATCGCCGCCGCGATCGCCGTCCGTCACCTCCGGGGCGGCCCATAATGCCGAATGTCCTGTCTGTTCCCCGGGACGGTACACGTCGGCGGCTACGCCGAAATCGGCGAGCATCGGCATGCCATCCTCGTCGATCAGCACGTTCGCGGGTTTGACATCGCGGTGGGCGATACCCAGTCGGTGCGCGGCGGCCAATGCGCCGGCAAGGCGGACGCCCCAATCAGCCACTTGAACTGCCCCAAGTGTGTGCCGGGCGATCAGGTCGGCGAGCGATCCTCCCGGCGCATAGGCAAGCATCAACCATCCCCGACCGTCCGAAGACACACCGGCATCATGTATGGCAAGCACATGTGGATGGCCGCCAAGTTCGGCCAGTGCACGGGCTTCGACGACCATTCGTTGGCCGGTGGATTCGTCCAACCTGCCTCTCGACACCTTCACCGCCACCGTGCGATCGTCGTGATGCAATCGATAGAGGTATACGTCCGCCGTACTCCCGCGACCGAGCGCACGGATGAACGTGCAGCCGGGCAACATCGGCGGACGCTCGGACGGGATTTCACCCGTCGGCTGGACGGATGTGATCGTCGAGGATGCTGCACTGCCATGCTGCATGGGAACCTCCTTCGGTTGGTTGTCCGATCGTCGTATGGCTCATTCCGTGCGGCGTTCGGGACGGGTGAGGCGAGCATACACGAAGTCGCCGCGTTGCCGACCAAATTTCGACCCCTGTGGTCGAAAGGTCAGAAAACCCAGTATTTTCAACAAACGGCTTCGTACTCACGCCGGACAGGTGTGGATAAGTAGGGGGTATGGGTGCTGCATTTCGGCGTCAGACCGAGGTGGTGTGGATGGCACTGGAGGAGGCAGCGTGCGTGATGCAGCACGCGACACGCTGGTGGTGGTTGTTTTTTGGTGGTGTGGGTTGTGTGGTGGTGTGGGTTGGTGTGGGCTTGTGGGGTGTTTTTGYGTGTTTTCGACACGCCGATGGTTGCTTGTGTTTTCAGTGGTTTTGGGGTGTTTTTGTGTGGTGGGTTTGCGTTTGGGGTTGGGGTGGTGTAAGTTATTCACTCGCTGCCGCTGAGCGGTTGGGTTGCTTCCTGTTGGTTGGTTTCCTGATTGGCTTGTGTGTGGTGGTGGTTTGAGAACTCAAGAGCGTGTTTGTACTACTTTTTAGAGTCAATGTTTTGATTGCCAGTTTGTTGTCCGCCTGCTGCTGTTTGTGGTGGTGGGTCTGTGTGAGCAGGTAATGGATGGCAAGGTTTTTGTGTGAATGTCCTTCCTTATAGGATGTTCCGTCAATATGTATGAGAGTCATTGTTGGTTCTCTTTGCAAGTTTTTTTTTGTGGAGGGTTCGATTCTGGCTCAGGATGAACGCTGGCGGCGTGCTTAACACATGCAAGTCGAACGGGATCTGGAGTGCTTGCACTCTGGTGAGAGTGGCGAACGGGTGAGTAATGCGTGACTGACCTGCCCTGTACTTTGGAATAGCTCCTGGAAACGGGTGGTAATGCCGAATGTTCCACATGAGTGCATGCGATTGTGGGAAAGGGTTTACCGGTATGGGATGGGGTCGCGTCCTATCAGCTTGTTGGTGAGGTAATGGCTTACCAAGGCTTCGACGGGTAGCCGGCCTGAGAGGGTGACCGGCCACATTGGGACTGAGATACGGCCCAGACTCCTACGGGAGGCAGCAGTGGGGAATATTGCACAATGGGCGCAAGCCTGATGCAGCGACGCCGCGTGAGGGATGGAGGCCTTCGGGTTGTAAACCTCTTTTATCAAGGAGCAAGGCGGCCTTTTGGTTGTTGAGTGTACTTGTTGAATAAGCACCGGCTAACTACGTGCCAGCAGCCGCGGTAATACGTAGGGTGCAAGCGTTATCCGGATTTATTGGGCGTAAAGGGCTCGTAGGCGGTTCGTCGCGTCTGGTGTGAAAGTCCATCGCTTAACGGTGGATCTGCGCCGGGTACGGGCGGGCTGGAGTGCGGTAGGGGAGACTGGAATTCCCGGTGTAACGGTGGAATGTGTAGATATCGGGAAGAACACCAATGGCGAAGGCAGGTCTCTGGGCCGTTACTGACGCTGAGGAGCGAAAGCGTGGGGAGCGAACAGGATTAGATACCCTGGTAGTCCACGCCGTAAACGGTGGACGCTGGATGTGGGGCCCTTTCCACGGGTTCCGTGTCGGAGCTAACGCGTTAAGCGTCCCGCCTGGGGAGTACGGCCGCAAGGCTAAAACTCAAAGAAATTGACGGGGGCCCGCACAAGCGGCGGAGCATGCGGATTAATTCGATGCAACGCGAAGAACCTTACCTGGGCTTGACATGTTCCCGACAGTGGCAGAGATGTCACCTCCCTTCGGGGCGGGTTCACAGGTGGTGCATGGTCGTCGTCAGCTCGTGTCGTGAGATGTTGGGTTAAGTCCCGCAACGAGCGCAACCCTCGCCCCGTGTTGCCAGCATGTTGTGGTGGGAACTCACGGGGGACCGCCGGGGTTAACTCGGAGGAAGGTGGGGATGACGTCAGATCATCATGCCCCTTACGTCCAGGGCTTCACGCATGCTACAATGGCCGGTACAGCGGGATGCGACATGGTGACATGGAGCGGATCCCTGAAAACCGGTCTCAGTTCGGATTGGAGTCTGCAACTCGACTCCATGAAGGCGGAGTCGCTAGTAATCGCGGATCAGCAACGCCGCGGTGAATGCGTTCCCGGGCCTTGTACACACCGCCCGTCAAGTCATGAAAGTGGGCAGCACCCGAAGCCGGTGGCCTAACCTTTTTGAGGGGGGAGCCGTCTAAGGTGAGGCTCGTGATTGGGACTAAGTCGTAACAAGGTAGCCGTACCGGAAGGTGCGGCTGGATCACCTCCTTTCTACGGAGAATTCAGGCTTCTGTTTGGAAGCTGGTGTGTGCCCCACGGCCATGATCGTCATGGTTTGGTTGGGGTTGCTGGTGTGGAAGAGATTAGAGTGTTGGCTTGTGGTATGGGCATGCTTTTGGGTTCCCGGACCGTCACCCCAGGGGTTTTCCTGGTGCGGTTCCGTGCCTCTGGTCGCATGGCTGGGCTGTTGTCTGGTGCGTGGGCTGGTGTGTGTGGTGGTTTGAGAACTGGATAGTGGACGCGAGCAGAATATGAAATGTTTGTTTCATGTTTTGTTTTTTCGTTGAGCTCAAGACAATTTGGTTTGTTTTGGGTGTTTGATCGTTTTGTGATCGTTAGTGTGATGATTTGTCGTCAAGCAGTTTTGCTATGGAATTTGTGTGTGACTGACTGTTGTGGTTGGTTGCTTGCAAGGGCGTATGGTGGATGCCTTGGCGGACAGGACCGATGAAGGACGTTGCGGGCTGCGTTAAGCCTCGGGGAGCTGCCGAGCGGGCTTTGATCCGAGGATTTCCGAATGGGGGAACCCGGCCACCGTTATGGGTGGTCACCGGCTTTGGCCGGGGGGTACGCAGGGAAGTGAAACATCTCAGTACCTGCAGGAAAGGATACTCCGTGAGTAGTGGCGAGCGAAAGCGGATGATGGCTAAACCTTGTGCGTGTGATACCTGTCGGGGGTTGCGTATGGGGGGTCGTGGGAGCGTGTGTCCCGTCGCCGATGAGGCGGGCGCGAGTGATAAAACCTTGTTGGAGACGAACCGGTTTGAAGGCCGGACCGTAGTGGGTGATAGTCCCGTAGTCGAAGCAGCTGGGTCTCGTGATTGTGTTTCCCAAGTAGCTCGGGCCTCGTGGAATCCCGAGTGAATCTGCCCGGACCGTCGGGTAAGCCTGAGTATTCCTGTTCGACCGATAGTGTACTAGTACCGTGAGGGAAAGGTGAAAAGCACCCCGGGAGGGGAGTGAAAGAGTTCCTGAAACCGTGCGCTTACAATCCGTCGGAGCCTTTCGGGGTGACGGCGTGCCTATCGAAAAATGAGTCTGCGAGTCAGTGGCATGTGGCGAGCGTAAGCCGTGTGGTGTACGCGTAGCGAAAGCGAGTCTTAAAAGGCGTGTGAGTCGCGTGTCCTGGACCCGAAGCGGGATGATCTAGCCCTGGGCAGGTTGAAGCGCGGGTAAGACCGTGTGGAGGACCGAACCCACCTGGGTTGAAAACCGGGGGGATGACCTGGGGCTAGGGGTGAAAGGCCAATCAAATTCCGTGATAGCTGGTTCTCTCCGAAATGCATTTAGGTGCAGCGTCGGTTGATTGCGTCCGGGGGGTAGAGCTACTGGATGCTTGCGGGCCCGTATTGGGTACCAACAGCAGCCAAACTCCGAATACCCGTGGCGTGTATGCTGGCAGTGAGTCGGCGGGGGATAAGCTCCGTCGTCAAAAGGGAAACAGCCCAGATCGTCGTCTAAGGTCCCTAAGCGCGTGCTAAGTGGGAAAGGATGTGGAGTCGCATAGACAGCCAGGAGGTTGGCTCAGAAGCAGCCATCCTTGAAAGAGTGCGTAACAGCTCACTGGTCTAGTGGTTCCGCGCCGACAATGTAGCGGGGCTCAAGCACGCCACCGAAGACGCGGCAACAACGTTTGTTGTTGGGTAGGAGAGCGTCCTGCACGGGGTGAAGCCGTGGCGTAAGCCTATGGTGGACTGTGTGGGAGTGAGAATGCAGACATGAGTAGCGAGAGCGGGGTGTGAATCCCCGCCGCTGGATGACCAAGGGTTCCGGGGCCACGTTCGTCGTCCCCGGGTGAGTCGGGTCCTAAGGCGAGGCCGACAGGCGTAGTCGAATGGATGAACGGGTTGATATTCCCGTACCGGTAGTAGACCGATCAGACTGAATCCATGAGTACTAACCTCCGGATGATCTTGATCCTGCCTTCGGGTTGGTGATGGGTTGTTTGTTGGGACTGTAGTGGTAGTAGGTGAGCACAGGAGCGACGCGGAAGGGTAGCCGACTGCGGAGGTGGTTTTCCGTGGTTAAGCGTGTGGCCCGCATCCTAGGTAAATCCGGGGTGCATGAGGGTGAGGCGTGATGATGGGAGTCTTTTGGCTTGAATTCGGTGATCCCATGCCGTCTAGAAAAACTTCGGTGTGAGGGCTGTTGCCGCCCGTACCCTAAACCGACACTGGTGGTCAGGTAGAGAATACCAAAGCGATCGAGTGAATCCTGGTCAAGGAACTCGGCAAATTACTCCCGTGCCTTCGGTATAAGGGAGACCCTTGAATGTGAAGCGTGTACGCGTGGAGCGTTTGGGGGTGGCACAGGCCAGGGGGTAGCGACTGTTTACCAAAAACACAGGAGCGTGCGAAGGCGTAAGCCGCTGTATACGCTCTGACGCCTGCCCGGTGCCGGAAGGTTAAGAGGATCCGTCAGCCCTTTGGGTGAAGCGGTGAATTTAAGCCCCGGTAAACGGCGGTGGTAACTATAACCATCCTAAGGTAGCGAAATTCCTTGTCGGGTAAGTTCCGACCTGCACGAATGGCGTAACGACTTCCCCACTGTCTCGACCAGGAGCTCGGCGAAATTGCAGTACGAGTAAAGATGCTCGTTAAGCGCAGAAGGACGAAAAGACCCCGGGACCTTTACTATACCTTGGTATTGGCGTTAGGCGCGGATTGTGTAGCATAGGCGGGAGACTGTGAAGCGTGGGCGCCAGCTCATGTGGAGTCGTAAGGTGAAATACCGCTCTGTTCTCGTTTGACGTCTAACCACGACATGTTATCCATGTTTGGGACAGTGCCTGGCGGGTAGTTTAACTGGGGCGGTTGCCTCCTAAAGAGTAACGGAGGCGCTCAAAGGTCCGCTCAGCCCGGTTGGCAATCGGGTGTCGAGTGTAATCGCACAAGCGGGCTTGACTGTGAGAACGACGGTTCGAGCAGGGACGAAAGTCGGAGATAGTGATCCGGTGCCGGCGCACGGGCGCGGCATCGCTCAACGGATAAAAGGTACCCCGGGGATAACAGGCTGATCATTCCCAAGAGTCCATATCGACGGGATGGTTTGGCACCTCGATGTCGGCTCGTCGCATCCTGGGGCTGGAGCAGGTCCCAAGGGTTCGGCTGTTCGCCGATCAAAGCGGCACGCGAGCTGGGTTCAGAACGTCGTGAGACAGTTTGGTCTCTATCCTCTGCGCTCGTTGGAATCTTGAGGAGGCCTGCCCATAGTACGAGAGGACCTGGGTGGACGAACCTCTGGTATGCCAGTTATCCCGCCAGGGGTATGGCTGGTTAGCTACGTTCGGAAGGGATAACCGCTGAAAGCATCTAAGCGGGAAGCCCGCTCCAAGATAAGGATTCCGTAAGGCCTTGAGCCTTTGTACCCTCCATGAAGAACACGTGGTTGATAGGCCGGACGTGGAAGCCGTGCAAGCGGTGGAGCTGACCGGTACTAACAGGGAACAGCAACCAACTATGCACACTCGTATGAGTGTGACACGCATCGATACCATGCAAGATCTTGTGAGGTGACAAGGAATACTCACGATCACACGATCAACACCATACGAAAAACACTCGCGTTCACTCTCCGGTTCCCAAACCATCACGAATACCGGTTAAACGAGCATGCTTGTTTAACTGTTAATTAAAGATTTGCGGCGGTCATGGCCCAGGTGAGACGCCCGGCTCCATTCCGAACCCGGAAGCTAAGGCCTGGCACGGCAATGGTACTGCACCCGACAGAGTGTGGGAGAGTAGCACACCGCCGCATCACACGTTATCAAGGATCCCGGTAGAGCAACAAGCTCCCGGGATCCTTTTTTCATATACACACGAATAACCTTCAACCCTTCCGCAATTGACGGGCGTACCAGCCGATCCCGCGCATTCCAATCGTCCCTAGGAACCCTTGCAAGGAGTCGGGAAACCGCATACGCGTATTGCGTCACGTCATGCGACGGCATCTGCCTTTGACTATCATCGGTGCCATGCGCATTTCCATCATCGGTCTCTCCGGTAGCGGCAAGTCGACGCTGACCCGATACTGCGGTGAGCATTACGACATTCCCACGTTGTATCTGGATACCGTGCAGTTTCTTCCCGGCTGGCGCACCCGCCCCGTTGAAGAGCAACAAGCCATGGTGCGCGCCTTCCTCGACGACCATGATTCGTGGGTCATCGATGGCAATTACACCAATCTGGCGTATCGTCGGCGTCTTGATGAGTCGGATCTCATCGTGATCATGCTGTTCAACCGTTTGTCGCGGCTCTGGCGAGCGTTCAGACGTCTGTGCAGGTATCGCGGTCAGTCGCGCCCGTCCATGGCTAATGGATGCGAGGAACGCATGGATGCGGAATTCGTATGGTGGATCCTGCACCGTGGTTGTGATGCCGGGCATATGCGGGAATACCGCAACGTCATGCGTGACTACAGCGGCAACGTCGTCGTGGTCCGCAATCAGCGGGAGCTGAATCGTTGTATGGCGTCGTTGCCGGACGATCCTTGTACCCGCTGCGCCTAGCATCGTACGAACATAATGCCTGTTATCGGATAATTCGCGTGGCGGAAAACACTCGCTGAACGCCGTTCAGTGAGTGTTTTCCGCCACGTGCGTCCCTATCCGAACACTTCGATCGCCGCAATCGTCCGCAGCAGATCCTCATCGACGAGATCACGCCCGTATGCGTCAAGAAATACCTCGCGGTATGCATCCGTATGCAGATTGAACCGCAGCGTCCACAATGCCCAGAACACATCCACATGCCGGTCGCTCACGCCGGCGCAATCCATATCAACGAAACCGCTGAACCGCCAGTCGTTCAGGATCACGTTCGGCAGGCAGTAATCCCCATGAACCAGCGTATCCGCACGTAGCAGTGACCGGTTGCCGCACGCGACCGCATAGATCCCATCAACGGATGCCTCGCCATAGAGCTCCGTATAGAACGATACGTCCCAATGGCCTGCGGCATGATTGCGCGCCGCAGTCGCAAGATAATCGCGTAGCCGGTTCCGGTCGGGACAACCAGTGAAGTCGAGTTCATGCAATGCCCACAGCCGATGCGCCAGAAGTACGGCCAGCCGTGCCGGCTCGTGCAGATATCGCGATGTGACGCAATCCTCGCCGGGAATACGTGGAGTGACCATCCAATCGTGCCCGGATTCGTCGGTGCAGTACCGCAGAACCGGTGCGGAAAGTCCTTTGCCGTGGAAATAGGCGGTGAGTTCGGCCTCGTGCCGCAGCGTGTTGGCGGCAGCGGTTTTGATGAAGTATCCGGCGTCTTTTGCGGAGTAGTACACGCGCGCTTCCGGCGACGAACTGCTGTCGAACAGGCCGTGATCGTTGATGTACGGTCTGACCGATGCCGGGAACGCGACGGTGCGCGGATCGATTGCCGTTCGTCGCATGATTGCCTGCCCATTGTGGATGACCAAAAATGCTGCTTGATTGAGGTCGATTGTACTGATCGTTATGGCTACGGTGGGCGGTGCCAGCTCCGGATCGTGGTGCGACACGCTGGTGGTGGTTGTTTTTTGGTGGTGTGGGTTGTGTGGTGGTGTGGGTTGGTGTGGGTTTGTGGGGTGTTTTCGCCTGTTTTCGACACGCCGATGGTTGCTTGTGTTTTCAGTGGTTTTGGGGTGTTTTTGTGTGGTGGGTTTGCGTTTGGGGTTGGGGTGGTGTAAGTTATTCACTCGCTGCCGCTGAGCGGTTGGGTTGCTTCCTGTTGGTTGGTTTCCTGATTGGCTTGTGTGTGGTGGTGGTTTGAGAACTCAAGAGCGTGTTTGTACTACTTTTTAGAGTCAATGTTTTGATTGCCAGTTTGTTGTCCGCCTGCTGCTGTTTGTGGTGGTGGG
>NZ_JGYN01000008.1 GCF_000741165.1 Bifidobacterium biavatii DSM 23969
TCCACGGCCCTTGACATGCAAGTGTACTTCTGCGACCCGCACTCACCATGGCAGCGCGGCACGAACGAGAACACGAACGGACTCCTGCGCCAGTACTTCCCAAAAGGCACCGACCTGAGCGAGTACCCCGAACAGTATCTCGACACAGTAGCCGCAGAACTCAACGACCGGCCAAGAAAAACCCTCGGATTCCAAAAACCATCCGAGAAAATCCTCGAACTCATCAACGCCGCATGATACGATCACACCATTCCAAGACCGCCATCAAGAGCGGCAAACACCCCAAGTGTTGCAACCACCACTAAAATCCGCCGTTTGAATCGGTTGAAAGCATTGGTTCGACCTCTCATTGAGATCGGAAGCCGGCCGGGCGGGTGCGGGCGGTCTTCGCGTTGTGGCATGCGGCGCACAGTCCGCGACCGTATTGCGGGTCGTCGGGGTCGAGGCTCATGTCGATCAGCTCGACGCGCTCGTAAGGGTAGTGGTCGGCGACGCTCGACCGTCGGCCGCACATGCCGTGGTGTTTGCCGCAGCCGCCGCTGCCGATGTCGCCGGGGCATACGCAGAACGGGTCGCGCGCCAGCACTTGGGCGCGGAAGCGGCGATGGCCCGCCGTGTTGTACGGGCTGGCGCCTCTGGTGCGTCGCCGGTCCTCCTGGCGTCGTCGGCATTCCTCGCATTTGGATGCGGGGGACTGGACGAGATGCGGGCATGAGGAAGTCGAGCACACGCGCCAGCCCACAAATGCACCACCTTTTGTCTAGTTGACTTGACATAGCTTGTCTAGTCTGATAGACTAAACATATGACGAAGCGCAAGGACATCATCAAACGAATCAAGGCCGAAGCCAAGCGTCACGGCCTGACGTTCGACATCATCGAAGGCGGCAACCACTCCAAGATGATCGTCGACGGCATGATCATCCCCCTGCCTCGCCACAACGAGATCAGAGAGAACACAACCAAAGCCATCTACGGGGAATGCGACCCCAAGTTCGGAAAGGACTGGTGGAAGTAATGCACATCTACAAGGTCAACGTCACGCGAGACGAAGACGCGTGGATGGTGGAAGTCCCCGCCATCCACCGCGTCACCCAAGCGCTCAACCTCAAGGAAGTCGACACCATGGCCAAGGACCTCATCAACATCATGACCGAGGAACCAGTCGACACCCTGCAACTCGACGTGCACGTGCAGCTGCCCGAAACGGTCGAAGCGCACATGGCCGAATCAAAAAGACAGCGGGAGCTCGCCGACGAATCATCTAGAAAGGCCGCGGCGGAAAGCCGACTGGCGGCAAAAACGCTGCACGGCATGGGCGTCACCCTGCGCGACATCGGCACCATGCTCGGCATCTCCTACCAGCGCGCGCACCAACTCGTCAACGCGTAACACCATCAACGTGAGCGGCGCCCGCGATAGTTTTTCGCGGGCGCCGCTTTCCTGTTGTCGAGCATCAGGCCGGATTCGAACCGGCGACCTTATGACCGTGGCCATACCCTCTAGCCGCTGAGCCTACCGATGCCCGGACCAGATACGGGAAAACCCGGAGCCAGTCCGTCGGTTCCGGGTTTTTCTACACTAATCCACTTGCAATCATGCGTGACAGTTGCGATTTTGTCAAGCCGCGCCGGCCACGACAAGCCGGTACACGTCGCAATATGCCACGCCCAACGGCGAACGCGCCAATCTGCCCCGCTCCAACCATTTACGCACCGTCGCGGCCCGTACCACAATCCCCGCATCCGTAAAGGCGCGCGCAACTTCGGCCGCGCTTCCACGCCGTGAATCGTCAAAACACAAGCGCTCCAACCTGCGCAGTTTGACCGTCTGCACGCGCTGCTCGCGCTCGCAGACCGGACACGTCACCCACTGGTCAGCAGGCCCGGCCGTGAGCATGGTCGCGCAGTTTTCGCATGGGCCGATTTCGCGCCGATGCTCCGGAGGATCCAGTGTCACGTCAGTCTGCCGAGCCAAGCGCGTGAATTGATAGAGGTACATGCCGGCGTCCGGCAGCAAGGCAAGCTGTGGTGAGCTGGCGCAGCGGCGCAGTGTGGACGCGAGATCCTCGTAAGGGCGCATACGCGTGCCGGGGTGCGCATCGGTGCCACCCAATCGGCGCAGTAGTTCGTAGGCGGTCGAGTCAAGCAGGTCGATCAGGTCGAGCACGTCCAATCGCAGGGGAGTGGGCGGCGTGGCTGTTTGGATGCGCGTCGGCGCATGCCCGCCCGGATGCAGCGTCGCGTCGAGCGAATCATGCAACGGCTGCACGTCCGCGGCGAGCTGGTAGAGCACATGGAAGAATCGCAGCTCGCAGTGCATGCAGAGCGTGTAGTCGTTTTCGCAAGATTGGCGGCAGTACTGGCATGACATGGCGAGCCCGGATCCTTTCGACTATGCTGGATGATTGCGTACCTGCCCTGTCGAAAGATGGGGCTTTCTTTTATTTGGCGAGTAACCGATAATCCCGACGCCGATTGTCCCAAAACGTTGATATTCCAACGATTTCTTATTTTACAAGAGCGTCGGCGGACGCGCCCGAACTTCCGCTCGCAGCGCCGCCAGCGGCATGTGCCACAGGCGCGCGAACTCGGCTACGTCCGCCTTCGACAATTTCGCGTCGAACATGGGCTTGCCCGGCGTGCGCTCGCGGCGCGGCGGCTTGAACGCCCTGTCGGTGATGCGCGCCAGCCGGCAATCATGCTCGGCAAGGTATTGACCGTCCGCCTTGAGCCCGGCCGTTCCGCTGACCGTGTAGAGAACCGGCTGACGAAACGTGTTGTCCCAGCGGATCCGCGCCAACGCGCGGCGCAGGATGATCGCCACAATCAGGTCATCATCCTGGATGATGCCCGGATCGTAGTAATCCCACACGCCGAGCTGCTGGCGAATCACGTACCGGCCGCACCCCTCGCACATGCACACGTCCAGCTTGCCCATATTCCCGTTGGGAATGAACTCGCGCAACCATGCGGGCTTATGTTCGACCGGTTTCACTGCGACCAGCCCTTGTCGGCGCCGTCGGCATGCGCCCAATCACAGGAGATCGCGCCGCTATTTCCTGTGATGCAGGGAACCAGTCGACCGTCGGGCAGTTTGACATACGACCACGAATAATCATCGGCCTGATCACCAACGACATAAGGATCCTCATACGTGCCTTCCGCACAACCAGCCAACAACGGCGATAATACGACCGCCAGCCACAACACTGCGAGCAGCAGCTTCATTCGACGATTCATCATCATGCTTCCTCCTTCCGCTGATCGACCTCGGTCAGCACGCTGTTCATCCAGTCGAACAACGCGTTGAACACGATCTCCCTCCAACGCTTATCCGACAGGAGCCGCCGCCAACAGGTCGCCGCCACACCAGCATCGGTATCGGAGAGCGTGCCAAACTCCACCGTCACGCCATCCGACATGAGCCCGCTGACGCGCAGCTTCACAAACCTGCGCGGACTGACCTCATTCGCCATCAAGATCCTCCTTGTCGAGCTTGCTTTCCAGATAACGCACGTATTCGAGACACTTATCCCATCCGGCCTGCCAGCCGATAATGAACGCCTCGGCCGGACTGTCGTTGCCGAGGCCCACGTCGGCGAGATCGTTCAACGCGAGCTGCACATGATCTATCGCACACATGCCCTTATGCCTTTCCCTGATGTCGTTTGATTGATTTCCATATCGTCGCCAACTCCGCATCCTGCAAACCGGAAGCGTGGCCACGCTCGTACAGATCACGTTCGATCTGACGCTCATTGTCGGGATGATGCAGCAACCGGCCGTACGCCCACGAATGCAACGTGTCATTCCGTGCTCCCTCCGGCACCGGCGACATATCCGGCCGACCACCAGACCGACGACCAACCGGCACCGATGCGGGCGCTCGCATAATCTCATCCAACCCCGGCAACACACGATTACCAGTCGCAGCGCTCGCCGGCAACTGTGTCGAATCCATGTACTCGCGTTCAAGGAACTGCAACAGTTGCGGGGTTGCTTCGGGCACGTGTTCGCCGTCGTCCGGCACGTCGACCAACTGGTAACGACCGCCGTTTGCCACGGAGCCCGGACCCAACACGTACCCCTTGCCGCTCACGCGCAAGTCGATCGGCAGGCCGTCGGGATGAACCGCGTTCTTCAACCGGCCGATATCCACATTGGCGGGCAGTTGATAGTACAGGTGCATGCCGTGCGGCGAACGCACCGCCAACGTTGACGGCAGTGCTGGTGAACCGTATTCGCCGACCTGCGCCTGCAACACCTGGAAACCATGCGGTTCGCCGGACTGTTTCGCATCATCGCAGTCGATCACGAACATGCGACCCAACAGGGGCACGCAATACCGTGTCTGATCGAGCCGCACCGTATCCGCGCTGCTGCGATGCTCCATATCACGGTTTAACCGCTTCCAGCTGAGCGATACTTTCTCGTCGAATTCGCCGGCCTTCTTCTCCCTGCCCTCGCAGGGCGCGAAACCGACCTGACCGCCACACAGGCTTTCGACGAGCTGAGCATTGTCCCGGCACGTGTCACCGCCGATCTCAATCGGCTGCAACGAATCCACACCGGGCATCGCGGCGGCCTGCACGGCAAGCGACTGGGTTTCGTCCGGCTCGTCCACATCCGACGCCAACGCGTTTGCGTACACGTCGAAACGAGCTTGGTCGGCGACGCGCACGACACGCTGCTGACCACCCGGGAACACTGTAGTGGTTGAATTCTTCAATCCGAGCAGATCCAGTAGGGACGCGGGAATCGACGTGTGGAACTGGTCGCGGTACCCGTTACGGCTGGCGATTGGCTGGCCGTACTGAGACTCGTTGTCCTGAATTTCGGTGATGAGCCAGTACATTTCGTCGCTGATCTGCCGGGCCGGCGACAGGTTCACCATGTCCGGCTCCTCAGACTCCGCCCACAAGCGAGCGGACGCCACATAGAACGCGGCCGGATGCTTCTTGCAAAACAGCTCGATCGCATGATATTCGTCATACGAACGACCCGCAGCCTGATGCATCTCGATCTTCACGAAACGACGCCGATCCGAATTCTCAGTCGAGTCGGCGAACGCCATGTTGGTCAATATGACCATCGTCGCCGTCGGCGTCACCGTCCGATACTTGCCGCCCGTCACACGAGCCTGCATCTCCGAACCAGTCGACAACGCACGCAACGACGGCAACATAGGCTCGCTAACCTCGCACGCTTCGTCGTCGTAGGCGAACGCCTTCCCGTCCATCGCATCATTCATCGACTCACGGTTCAACGTGTACCCACCGGACGCGCAATACTGCGCGACCGAGAAGCCGGGGAACACGCGCTCCGAACCCAATACGCCCATGACCGCCTGTCGCATGATCAGCGTCTTGCCGTCGCCGCCATGCCCGGACAACACGAACGTGAGCTGCTTGAACGCCTCCAACCACGGAGTAGCAAACAGTCGAATCAGGTTGCGCGCGGAATGCTCGTCAACGGTCAACCATCGGGCTATCTGCCATGCCTGGTCGACGACCGCGTTACCCATGCCCCTCGGGTCGAGGGTCTGGGTGACGGCAATGTCGTTCTCATTGCGCAGTTCCACGATCTTCCCGCTCTGGCGGATCCACACGCACGGGTCGCAGCGCAACCCGCGTTCGACCTGCGGAAACCAGCGGGACCGTTTCGCCTCCCGGAAGATCGCCGCGCTCATGTTCGGATTGCGGCGCCCGTCGTTGCTGCGCGACCCGATCCCGTACTCGTCCTCGATGCTCTTGACCGGATGCCACGAGTTGAGGATGCGCCGCGGGCCCGGATGGTCCTCGTCGTCGACGTCGCGCCGCCAGAGCCTGTCTTGTGACGGGCAGTAGCGAAGGTGGTGTTCGCGTAGTTCCCAGATGGCTTTCTGGTATCCGGCGTCGACCACGGGTTGTTTTTTGCGTTTGCCGTCGTCGTCGCCGTCGCAGACGAGTTCGAGGCTGTGTCCGTCGATGGTGCGGATGATCGTGTAATCGTTCGCCGGCGCGAACGTGAGGTCGAGCAGTTTGAAGCAGCCGAAGAATTTGGCTGGGAGCGTGTCCGTTTCGATCGGCTCGTAGTCCTTGTATCGGGCGTCGAAGCTCATGCGACCACGACCTTGCAGGTCTTACTACATACACGCCATATAAACACACCTCTACTAACACCACATTTATATATATAAGAAAAACATACGTAATAGTTGTTATATATAGTAAAAAACGTTGCAATTCCAACGAAAACCCGCTTACGTTGACTGCGTAAGTGTGCGTAAGTCACGTATGAGTTCATGGCATCGGATGTGATCGGCGCGCATTGGGAGAGGCTCGAACCGACTTGTCGTACGTTCTGCATTGTCATCTCCTTGGTAATCGCGTATGGCTAGTTTGGCTGGGTGAGCCACCCCGAATCCGAAGATTCGAAGCGGCTCACCCGATGGCGTTGGAATGGCTAGAATTCAGGCTCCTCAGTGCTGCCCGTCGTCGTGCCGGGCTGCTGCTGTTGGCTGGCTTGGTCGAGGATCCGGTTGATTTCCGCGACCGGCGCGCCCGTCAGCGTCTGGATTTCCGGCAGACTCTTGCCGACGGCACGCAGTTGCAGGATCTGCTGTGCGTCGACCTGCGGTAAGGGCTGCTGCGGCATGGCCGGCTGAGCGAATGAGCCTTGCAGCTGCTGCGCCGGCGCCGACTGCTGCGGAGCCGACTGGTACGGGTCCGCCTGTCCCATGACCGCGTCGAGGCCGGCCTTGTTCGGATCCGTGGGCTTGACCTGGTACGTGTAGTTCTTCGCGTCGTTGTAGCCGCGTTTCTTGGCGGGCGTGGTGCCGGAGAACGTGGCGGTCAGCGTATCGCCGACGCGCGGATAGTTGCCGACGCCGGCCATGCGCGCGGCCTGGGCGAGCGCCGTGCTCTGATGGCCCTGCTTGACGTAGATGCGGCGCTTGCCGTCGTCGAACTGGATCATGGGATCATGCAAGGCGGTTTGCAGGGTGATGACGATCATCATGCGGGGGTTGCCGTCGTCCCAGAAGAGCGGGGCTTTGCTGTCGAAGTCGCGCTGCTGGTCGGCGTGGATGTCGAGGATTTCGCCGGTGACGCTGATGCCGATGGGATCGTTTTTGCCGAATGCGCTGGGGATGCCGCCGCTCATCATCTGATCGAGCGACGGGAGTGCAACGGACTGGGCGGGCATGGGATGCTGGGGTACCATGCCCGGCTGGGGCGCGTATCCGGCCTGCTGTGGGCCGTTCTGCTGCGCAGGGTACTGGTTGTAGCCCTGCGGGTAGTTTGCCGGCTGATAGGGCTGCTGGTAGGTGTTTTGACCGTACATGGTTATTCTCCTTGACTGTTGTTGGTGAGGTTCGGATAGGCGGATGGGATCAGGTCGATGAACGGCTTGTACCGGTCGAGCCGGCCCGGATGGTTTGCGAGCCACATGTCGCCGTCCAGGTCTTTGGTCTGGTAGGTGTCGTCGTGGCAGTCGAAGCAGTCCTCGGCGTTTTTGGGCAGGCTGGTGATCCATGCGTCGCGTGCTTCGGTGCCGTCCTGTGTTTCGATCAGGTCGAGCAGTACGCACAGGGTGGAAGCTCTCGCTAACGCCCATTGGCCGGGCTTTGGGTCGAATGGTTGGTCCCAGATGAGCGCGTCGTCCAATCCGTTGCGTGTGATCTTCGGCAGGGCGACGATCGCATTCCGGTTGACGGGTAGGCCTGTGTTTTGCAGGCCGATGCCGTAGAGGCTGGCTTGGATGACGTACTGTTGGGGCATGCCGTGGCGTCGTTTGTGGTCGAGGCTCCATTTGCCGACGAGTTTCCAGTCGATCGTCCGCCCGTGGAGCCGGTCGTACAAGTCGATGCTGCCGTTGACTCGTGTGCTGCCGGCGAGTCCGTTGATTTGGCCGACGTGGACGCGCATTTCGGCGTGCCAGCGTCGCAGGTCGGATCCGACGATCACGCTTGTATCCTGGTCGAACAGGTGTTGCAAATGTTCGTGTAGGCAGGTGCCGAGGAATGGTGTCCAACCCTTGTCGCGACCGTTGCGTTTTGGCCAGCCTGCGAGTTTTGCGGCGAGGCAGTGCACGCAGTCGACGCCTAATTCGCTTGGTCCGATTTCGCGTTGTTGTTCGCGTGGCGCCGAGTGGATATCGTGTTCGATCCGATTGCGGATTTCACGCCACCAGTCCGGCGGCTCCAACGTGTCCGTGCGTACCATGGGTGGTGCCGGCGGCACGAACACGGGGAGCGTTGACTTTGCCGGCGTCTGGTAGTGGATGGCGTCGCTCATTCGATGGGCTCCTTGTTGTGACGTTCGAGGCGGAGGCTTTGGTCGACGATTTTCCGGGCGGCTTCGTCGGCCACGTGTTCCAAGTCGCTGGCTTTGAGGATGTACAGGTCGTCGCTCAGATCCGTGGCTTGGTCGTGGCGTTGAATGGTGCTGGCGATGATGGTGGCGATGCCGGTTTGCGCGATCATGCGACCATCACTTGCGGAGTGCCAATGGTCATGTAATCTGCGAGGGCCGTGGGCGCGAACTGGCTGCGAACCTGCTTCGTGCTGAGTTTCGACTCGTAGAGCTGCGGGTACTTGTCCGCGGGGAACGCGGCCGTGAGCTTCGCCGTGTTGAGCCGGTTGGCGCCGGCTTTGACCTTGACGCACAGGGGGCCGGCCTGATAGTCGCCGATCGGGTACGCGTCGAGGATCTGCGTTTTCAGCTGGTCGATTTCCTCTTCGCAGCGTTTGACGGTTTCCTGCAGGTCTTTGATGCGCATGGCCTGCCGTTCAAGCAGCAGCTGGCGCCGCTGCTCGTCCGACACTGCGGGAGCCTGTGAGGTGTTGAGTTGGTCGAGGGCCTGCATGGTGCTCGGCATGCTGGGTGTCATGATCTGGTTCCTTTCACTGGATGATCCGAATGGACCGGAATGGGTTGGGCTTTATGGCTGGCGGCGGGCATTTGGTCGACGTGGATGTGGTTGTCGCACTCCCGCCATGCCGCCTCATACGTGGTCGGTGGGGCGAGCGGCCCGCATACGGGGCAGCGGGGCATGTACAGGCGACTACTCATCGTGGCCGCTTCCGCCACTGGTGATTTCGTGGACGACTTCGGCGATGACTTCCTCATCGTCCACAGTGCCCTGAGTCGGTTGTGCCGGCTGGTCGACGCCCAACTGGACACGCGAGGCGATCGGATTGCGTAGCAGCTTCGAAATCGCGGCACCGTATTTCACGGCTTTCTGCGCGACTTCGACCGTCTTGCCGAGAATGAGCGCATCGTTGCCGTATACCTGGTTTTTGCCGCCGAACATTTTGTCCGCGGCGCTGATGAATTTACTGGCCGCGTCGGTGATGTCGTTGGCCTTGGGGATTAGATCGGCGAAGTCGGCGCGCAGGTCTTCATCGTCGACGAGCGTCTGCACAGTGTACTCGGGAGTGATTTTCACGGTCATGGTTTATTCGCTTTCTTTTTCGATTGGATTCCATTCGGGTATTTCGGTGACGCGCACGAACAGATGCGGTTCGTATTCGTGCCCGTAATGCATGTAGGGGTCTTCTTTTCGGCGTTTCCTCCAATCTCGTTTTCCGCGTACCAACTGGTCGGGAACGTATTTTTTTGCGGTGGTGTGGATGATTTGCGAGTCGTCCATGTAGGCGACCGCGTTCAACGCGTCCAACACGGTTTTCAGGAGATTATCGACGTCGGGTTTTCCCCGGTGGCTCATCCAGAATTCCGCATATACGGACACTGGCCCGGCGAAGGGTTTCATGTTGGGGTATTTGCGGCGGAATTCGGCGAAGATGCGTTCTTCCGCGCGCACGGTTTTTCGTGGCGTGATCGCATGACCGCCATAGACGCGGGGGCGTCCTTTGGCGACGGGATCGCCGGGCAGGGTGAGCGTGAACCGGTTACCTGGCATGTCGGCCTCCATTCCGAGTGGGTGGTTTGGTGATGAGGATGATCCCGATGGCCATCAGGCTGAATGTGATGCTGAGTCCTATGGCTTTGTGCATGGTGATGATGTCGGCGAATGCGAGCAGTAGCCATGCGCAGGCTTGTTCGATGGCGAGGATCAGGCATAGGAGCGTGATGGTTTTCCGGCTCATTCGATGGTTTTCCCGTCTCGCAGCGCGTGGTCGAATCGGAGTGGACTGTGTCCGCCGAGCTGGTAGGAGCGCATGTCGGTGACCCAGAGGAACGTGATTCCGTCAGACTTGCGCAGCATTTTGCGGATGCGGAATGCGACCATCATGTTGTGTGGTCCGGTGAGGAACGCGATGTCTCCGGGCGTGAGCTCGGTCAACTGGTCGATGCGCTGCGCGCTGGCGTAGAGGTTATTCCATGTCGTCATCGTCATCATCCTCGTCATCGTCGGATTCAATGGCATCGATTAAATAGGGGATATCTTTGATTTTTCGAAGAGCATCGAAGGCGTTTCTGACAATGAATTCTTCCTCATCGTTATCAATGCTCAACGAGATAATCTGCTTGAGACCCTTGATTGAAGAGCGACAGAATCTGCGATATATTTCGAAACGAATTGAATCGTCTGATTCAATGGCTTCTTTGAATTGTGAGTCGTTGTTTTCGACGATAGACATCGCGGAATCAGGATTTTCGAGCGTTTCGTTGTATAACATTTTTGCGATGATCTTGATCATTTCCTCCTTGTGGTTTTTGCCGCACTTCGGGCAAATATCCTTGTCGTTCATGGTGATAATTCCTTTCACTTGTTGGTTATTTTTTGGGGGAATTCGGGTTATTCTTCGATGCTTTTGATCCAGCGGATCATTTCGCTTTTGCGTACGCGGCGGCGGCCGGGATCACCGCGCTTGTTCGGCGGGCGGAATGTGTCGACGTCCCCGCGGTTCACGGCGTGCAGCAGGCCCTCGTAGTCGAGGTTGAACACCTGGGCGGCCTGCGGCAGGGTGAGGGTTTCCCGCTCCCACAGGGGAACGGGATTGCTGTCGACGCGGATTTCCTCACTGGTCAACGGCATGACTGTTCTCCTTTCTTATGGCTTGCAACTGGTGTTCGAGTTGGACGATTCGGTCTTGTTGGGCTTGCATGCTGACGGCGATCCGGTCGAGGAGGTCGTCGACTTGTTGGATGTCGTAGCCTTCCCAGATCCAATGCGTGTCGATCTCAGCGGTGCGAATGTCCTTTGCTGTCATCAGGAACGTGCTGGTCATGCGTGGGCCTCCAGGAGGAACAGGAGTCGGAACGGCACGTAACCAAACGCGACAAGACTGGCGATCAGATTGCCGATCGGATGCGCGCACGCCTCATGCGACAACAACCAGACCACGGCAAGCAGCAGAATGAGCAGGGTGAACGTGTACGGGTGATGGCGTTTCATCGGAGGCCTGCCTTCCCGGCCAGTTCCGCAAGGTTTTCGTGCGTCCAGTCGACGACGGTCGCGCAATCGTCCAACCATTCCTGCAATCGGTCGCAACGATCAGCCAGTTCGCTGAGCTCGTCCGCCGTGCGGATCTCGTCGAACGAGTAGGCGGCCGGCTGCAAGCAGATCGACACGTCCCGGTCGGGGAACACGTAAACGGCGAAGCTCAGATTGAATTCAGGCATGACGGTGTCGAACACGACCAGTACGCCTTCGTTCAACGGATTCTCGTCGACACGCAGCACGAATCCGGGATCATGATGGGCTTCCAATGCGGGCAGTGTGGTCATTGTTCCGTCTCCTCTACGTTCAGTGGTGTGCAGCCCAAATACTTTGAGATCAGGTACTGTTGGCCTTTGGGCGTGACTTTGGTGGTGAAGTTCACGGTCGTGTGTCCGTCGCTGTGTTGGATCGCGGTTTCCTTGACTTCGAACAGGCCGAGGTTCATGCTTTTCTGCGTCGGCATGTTCGGACTGCCGTTGCGTTTCATCAGATACCCGTCCTCGCGCAGCGTCTTGAAGAATCGTGTTTGTCCGGTGTCGTATCCGTTCTGTTTGAGGATCTTCGCCATTTCACCGATCAGGATGCTGCGCTTCGACGTGGCGACCGCATCCGCAAACAACACCTTCGGCGCCTGAGCTTCGAGCTGCTTCTGCTGCTGGTCGATGCGGGATTGCAGCCATTGCATGGACGCCTGCAGCATTTCCTCCGGACTCATCTTGTCCTGTCCGTTCATGTATCCGCCATGGCGGCGGATGCTGGGGAGGACTTCGTGCGTCACCCAACGTTGGAACGCCTTCGCCTCCGGCTTACGACTACGCATGATCAGCTTGTACAAGCCCGGCTCGGAAACGATTGTCTTATTTGGATTCCCCGAGGTTCCGTCGGAAATAGCGACGGAACTTTTCTCGTCGTCATCAAGCTGTCGGATGGCATCGCGATTGTTGCTGATGCCAAGGATGTCGCATGCGTCCTTGGCGACGAACCACGGTTCGCCATGCTCGTCGGTCAAAGTGCGCAGTTGGTTGCCGTTGAAATCAAATTGTCGGATATCAGCGTTCATCACGCAGCCTCCTCGCTAGTGTTGTTGTTGGTGTGGTGTTGGCCGATGCCGTAGGTGACGAGCGCGTCGGCGAGGGCTGCGATGGGGTCGCCGCCGGCGAGGTCTTGGGTGGCGATGAACACGTTGAGGGGCATGTCGCCGCCGCTGTGGTCGAGGTATTTGCTGATGGTGCCGCGGTTGAGGCCGACGGCTTCGGCGATGCTGCTGCGCGGGGTTTTGGTGGTGAGCTGCAGGTCGCGCGTGTTCTTGGCGAGCGTGTTGGCGACGTCGAGGTAGTCGTAATTGGTCATGGTGCTGGTTTTTCCTTTCGGGGAGCTGGGGCAGGCGGTTTCACGTGAAGGCCGCCAACCGGGGCGGTTGTTAGATGGCGAGGACGTCCGGCGGGATGACGGGCATGTTCCAGCGAGCCGCGAGCCGGCGCCGCGCCTGCTCGCCCTGGGCGACCGTGGCCTCCCACTTGTATTCGCGCCATTCCTGCTCGCTGACCGTGGCCGGCCTGTCTGGCATCTTGCTCATCTCGAGGTTCCTTTCTGTAAGCTCTCGCTGACAACACTCTTAAGGTAAGCACACGCTTACACACTGTCAAGCGTCGGCGTGTCTCCACACACTTACATGTAGCCTGTAGCTATGGCAAGTAGAGTTGAATGGACTGCGACCGACTACGCAGCAAAAGATGAATTAGCTGAAATAATCGATGACTCCGGGCTTTCTCTGCGGGCGATTGCGGACCGCATGGGAGGCGTTGTTAGCCATGTTCGCATCGGAGATATTCGCAATGGAGTGAAGGCCCCTGTTCGCCTGTTTGAGTTTCTCGCGATCTGCGATGTTTGCCACGCCGATCCGGTTGCAACGCTCCGTCGCATTACTGTTCGCGCCAAGCAGCTCGAGCAACAGGAAGGCCTAACCGGCGAGGCCGCCCGATCCGACGCGAACCTGCAAACCGCGATCAACGACCTACAGCGCAGCGACCTCGACATCGCCGCCAACCACGACCCCAACAAGCACGCCCACGAATTCGACGGCGAATAGTTTTCCCCTAACCAAAACCAATCATTCCGAGAGGAGAGAGAAACAACCATGACCGAACAGAATGATCAGCCCACGATCATCCAGCCCGCAGCCCCCGTCCAGACGCCAATCACACCGGACGGCGACGCGGCGAAAACGCCATGGAGCAAGCAAACATTCCACGGCATCCCCAAGCTGACACTGGCGGCCGGCACGGCAATCCTCGCAGCCTGCCTTATCCTCGTCGGCGGCATCGGATACGGCGTCGGACGCAATCAAGCCGCCGACGCGTCCATCGTCGCCAAAAAGCAAAAACTGGACCAGGAATATCAGGATCTGTCCAAAAAGGTCAGCGAGAAACAGTCAACCATCAACGACCTGAATATGGAATACACCGACGCGAAAAAGGTGATCTCCGACGCGGAATACCTGAAGAACGACATCAAGGATCTGCAGACCCAGAAGAGCGATCTGGAACAGCAGGTGCAAACCGCCAAGGACCAGCTCACATCGCTGCAAGGCCAAGTGGAGACCGCGAAGAAAAGCACCGTGGGCTCCGGAGTGTGGCAGGTTGGCTCCGACATTGAAGCCGGGACCTATCGGGCGAACAACTCAGTGCCCGAAGGCTGCTATTGGGAGATTTCGTCCGGTGGCAACATCGTCGACAATGATCTTCCCGGCGGCGGCTATCCGCAGGTGACCGTCAGCGACGGCCAGCAGTTGAAGCTAAGCCGCTGCGGCACTTGGTCCAAGCAGTAAACGAAAGCGGGGGAGTCGGCATGAGCGATGAAGCTCCGAATACGAGCGATGAAGCGGCGAGTCAATCGGAATCGCCTGCCGGCTCCCCACTTGGTCTTAACATGCTGTTTGATCCTACGGTCGGTGTTGTTGCCGCCGTGAAGCCCACGTATGGGCCGGCGCCGATCCTCGACCAGTATGGGATGCTCGCCGACCACGTGCCAACCGGCTGGTCGTACGGGATGATGCGCATGAACATCTACGAAACGCCGCATCATCCCGACATTCGCAGTTTTGACTTGCCCGGCGATCTTGCCGGCTTCTACCGGCTCGACCTCGACCTGATCGTTATCGACAAGAGCATGGACTACACGCGCAAGCGCTGCACGCTCGTCCATGAGCTCGTCCACAGGCAGCATCGGGACGACACCAGTCGCGGACGCTGCGGCGGGCAGGCCGAACGGCAATGCCAAGCGCAAACCGCGCGCATGCTCATCCGGCTCGACGACTACATCATCGCCGAACACGCGTACGACGGCGACATCACGCTCATGGCTGACGCGTTGAATGTCACCACCCAAATCGTCGAACATTATCGACGATACGTCATTCCCACCATCAACCGCAGCAGTCTTATTGACCTGGACTTCTAAACACAAAAAAGAGGGGAGTGCGACCGGCCTTATCGCCGATCACACGCCCCCGTTGTTCATGCTCCCAGATCGGGGACGGCGCTCATGGTGCGCGCCAACGCCTGCGGCGACCAATGCGTATACCGTGCCGTCGTCTCGATATCCGCATGACCCATGATCAGCATCCGTTCGTCATCCGACGCGCCCGACTCGCCGATCACCGTCGACAGCCAATGCCGCGCACTGTACACGTCCACAGAAGGCAAGCCCGCAGCCTCCAAACAACGCCGCCACCGCTTCCGCTCCGTTTCACCCATCAACGGCCGCCCATACGCGTTCGCGAACATCAACTGACGGTCACCAATACCCCAACAGGCGACATGCTCCCACAGGCGACGCCACAGGTCTTCGGAAATGGGAATGAACCGGTTGCCGCGTTCGCTTTTCGGCGTCGTCAACCACCGGCAGCCGTACAGGTGCGTCGCCGTCAGCCATGCGGGGATGACGGCCTGCTCGCCTCCCGTGTACCGTTGGATCTGCTGGCACACGTTGATGCCGGGCACGCCATGCCGGCGTTCCAACTGGAACGGCATGAGCGCGTACCGTTCACCCGGGCGCATGCCGGTCGAGAACGCGAGCTCGAACATGAGCCGCCACATGTCCCGTTCCTCCACCGTGTCCGTAGCGCTCTGGTACTCGTATACGGCGGCGAGCAGGCGTTTCGGATCGTCCGACGAGAGCACGGCGCGCGTCCGCTTGCGGTTCTTCCTGCGCTTCACGTGCCGCATGGGCGTGATGTCGATCAGCCCCTCGTATTCGGCGTCGTCGAGCATGGCGGACAGGACGCTCAGATAGCAGTTGATGGTCGACTGGGAACGGCCGCGCTGCAGGCCGCGGATCATGCGCTGGATGTCGTCGGCGCGCAGCGCGGCCAGGCGGATTCCTCCGATGTGCTCGCACATGGCGCGCATCCAACTGTTCTCGTTGCCCCACGTGTTGGGTTTGACGTCCTTGCGGTGGTCTTCCATCCACCGGTTGGCGTAGTCGCGCACGTAGGGGCTGGTGGTGGAGCGGATCATGCCGGTGCGCTCGTATTCGCTGACCTTTTCGTCGAAGCGTGCGCGTGCTTCGGACTTGACCTTGCCCGTCGCTTCGATGTATCGGCGTTTGCCGGTGGCGGGATCCGGGTCGATCTCGCGTCGGAAATGCCACGTGCCGTTCTTGTCCTTGAACGCGCCGCCGGCGCCTTTGGTGCGTCTCGCGTTGGCTGCCATGATACCCTCCCTGACTGGTTGGGAGTACACTCTAAAGTCCACTCTATGCGGGAGTACAGTGGGTGGAAAACGGCGGAAAATCAACGTTTCTCAAAATCGCCAAAACAACGGGTTTTGAGACGTTCAATGTCGTATTTTCCGCAGAATTCCAACGGTTTTCAAGCCTTCCAGCCGGTCCTAGAGTTATAGATCAGCTTTATAACGACACCCAAGTTGTCCTGATGCCTTATGGCAGGCCGATCTGTGATAGGTTTGCCGGGTTGCATTCGTAAGATTCGGGAGGAACCATGTCCGCACTGACTTCCGTTTCCGGTTTTCCGCGCATCGGCCAGAACCGCGAACTGAAGAAGATCATCGAAGCCTACTGGAAGGGCGCCGCCTCGCTCGACGATGTGCGCGCGACCGCCAAGGAGCTGCGTGCCAAGCACTGGAAGCTGCAGGCCGCCGCCGGCGTCGACCTGATCCCCAGCAATGACTTCAGCTACTACGACCAGCTGCTCGACACGGCGATCCTGCTCAACGTGATCCCGCAGCGCTACCAGCGCCTCGCCTTCGACAACCCGGAGGAGACCCTGTTCGCGATGGCCCGCGGCTATCAGGGCGACAAGGGCGACGTGACCGCTCTGCCGATGAAGAAGTGGTTCACCACCAACTACCACTATCTCGTGCCGGAAATCGAACCGTCCACCGAGATCAAGCTCAACGGCACCAAGCCGTTCGACGAGTTCAATGAGGCCAAGGCGCTCGGCATCGACACCAAGCCGGTGCTCATCGGCCCGTACACGTTCCTCAAGCTCGCCCGCAACGATCAGGCCGAGGAGATCGAGTACGACAAGGGCCTCGTCAACGCGGTCGCCGCCGTGTACGCCGAAGTGCTTGTCAAGTTCGCCGAACTCGGCGCCGCGTGGGTGCAGATCGACGAGCCGTACCTCGTGCTCGACAAGGAGCCGGGCGACGTCGAACTGTTCAAGAGCCTGTACACGAAGATCCTGCCCGCCCGCGGCGGCAAGGTCAAGGTGCTGCTCAACACCTACTTCGGCCACATCGCTGACGTGTACGAGACCGTCAACCTGCTCGGCTTCGACGGCATCGGCCTCGACCTCAACGAAGGCAAGGACGAGAACCTCGCCGCCGTCCAGCAGCACGGCGTTAACTCCGCGACGACGATCTTCGCCGGCGTGGTCAACGGCCGCAACATCTGGCGCAACAACTACGCCGTCAGCCTCGGCCTGATCGACGCGCTCAAGCAGGTCACGCCGAACGTGGCCGTGTCCACCGCGTCCTCCCTGCTGCATGTGCCGTTCAGCACCGAAGGCGAGACCGCACTCGACCCGGCCGTGCTCAAGCACTTCGCGTTCGCCGTCGAAAAGGTCGGCGAACTGGTCGAGATCGCCAAGCTGACCGATGCGAGCGACGACGAGAAGAAGGCGTCCGCCGAACTCGCCGCGAACCAGGCGCTGTTTGACGGCACGCGCGTCGCCGCCGATCCGGCCGTCGCCGATCGTCTGTCCAAGCTGACGGACGCCGACTTCGTCCGCCAGCCGGCCCGCGCCGAACGCCAGAAGGAGCAGCGCGAGGCGCTTGGCTTGCCGCTGCTGCCGACCACTACGATCGGCTCCTTCCCGCAGACCAAGGAGATCCGCGCCGAGCGCGCGCGCTTCCGCAAGGGCGAGATCACCAAGGAAGCGTACGACGCGTTCATCAAGGAGCAGATCGACGCCTGCATCAAGCATCAGGAGGAGATCGGCCTTGACGTGCTCGTCCACGGCGAGTTCGAACGCAACGATATGGTCGAGTACTTCGGCCAGAACCTCAACGGCTTCCTGTTCACCAAGAACGCGTGGGTGCAGTCCTACGGCACCCGCTGCGTTAAGCCCCCGATCGTGTGGGGCGACGTCTCGCGCGCCAAGCCGATCACTGTCGAATGGTCCGCATACGCGCAGAGCCGCACGAACCACGTCATGAAGGGCATGCTCACCGGACCGGTCACCATCCTCAACTGGTCTTGGCCACGCGAGGACATCACCCACGAGCAGCAGACCCAGCAGCTCGCCCTCGCCATCCGCGACGAGGTGCTCGACCTTGAGGCCGCCGGCATCAAGGTCATTCAGATCGACGAGGCTGCGCTGCGTGAGAAGCTGCCGCTGCGCAAGACCGACTGGCACAAGAAGTACCTCGACTGGGCTATTCCGGCGTTCCGTCTCGTGCACTCCGGCGTTAAGCCGACCACGCAGATCCACACGCACATGTGCTACTCGGAGTTCAATGACATCATCCGCGACATCGACGCGATGGACGCCGACGTGATCTCCTTCGAGGCGTCCCGCGGCGATCTGGTCGTGCTCGACGCGATCCACGACGCGCACTTCGAAACCGAGGCCGGCCCGGGCGTCTACGACATCCACTCGCCGCGCATCCCGTCCGAAGCGGAGATCGAGGAGCGCATCCACGAGATCCTCAAGAAGATGGACGTCGAGAAGGTGTGGATCAACCCCGACTGCGGTCTGAAGACCCGCGGCAACGCCGAAACCTGGCCGAGCCTCGAGCATCTGGTCGCCGCGGCCAAGGCCGTGCGCGCTCAGCTTGCGTGAGCCTGACAGCCGACACAGGTTGCAAACAGTAATCGCATGACGCAATTATGGCTCCTTCGGTTCGTGCCGGGGGAGCCGTAATCATATGCAGCCATCCATAAACCGTCACAGGACAACTCGACCGCCGCAACGTGCGACGGGCGTGCAAGGAGCAGAACCCATGCACAATCCGATCTTTTCCCTTGAAGTGTTCCCGCCGAAGCGCGACGCTCCGGTCGGTACCATTTACGACGCGCTCGACGGGCTCGAAGGCATCAAGCCGGACTTCATCTCGGTGACGTACGGCCACGGCACACACGCCGACCGCACCGCCACTGCGCGCATCGCCAACACGATCCGCAAGGGGAATACCAGATTCCAGCCGTGGCGCACCTGACCGCCCTGTATTCGGACAAGGAACGCATCGATGATGCGCTCAACCTGTTCGAGGAGGCCAAGGTCAGCGGCGTGCTCGCTCTGCGCGGCGATCATCTCGACGGGCTGGAGCCGGTCGGCGTGTTCGACCATGCCAGCGATCTGATCGCCTACATCCACGAACGCAAACCGTATCTCAAGATCTTCGCCGCCTGCTATCCGGAAGGTCACATCGAATCCAAGTCGCTCGACGAGGACATCGAGCACCTGAAGACCAAGGTCGATGCGGGTGCCACGCATCTGATCTCCCAGCTGTTCTACGACAACGAGAATTTCTACGAGTTCGTCGACAAGGCGCGTGCCGCCGGCATCCACGCGCCGATCGAGGCGGGCATCATGCCGATCACCTCCGCCAAGTCGGTGTACGCGATGGCGGCCAAGAACCGCACGGAAATCCCTAAGTACGTGGTCTCCCTGCTCGACAAGTGGGGCGACGACCTGCCGTCGCTGCGCGCGGCCGGCGTCAACTACGCCTCGCAGCAGATCACTGATCTGCTGGCCAACGACGTGAACGGCATCCATCTGTACACCATGAACCGCCCGGCCAACGCCCGGCGCATCTGGCACAACGTGGAGTCGCTGTTCGGCCGCTGACGGTCGCATCCGGAACCGGGGGAAACGCCGGAATCCTTCCCAAGAAGCCGCATTCGCGACGTCGTATCGACGTACATTAACGTACCTTGACGTTCGCGGATGCGGTTTTCGTGTTTTGGCACGTGTTTCACAATGCCGACTGCGCAGCGGGCGTCCGGGCATCGGCACATTCCCGGACGCCTGCTGCCGGTGTGTCGCGACTTGCGCTTTACTACAACGCTGAAGTATAGTGATGGCAACGCTTGGAACGGTGAAGTTCATTCCAGGTGATCGTAAGGCAACGAAGCTCGAGAAAGGAAGCAGGACGATGATTCGTCGCAACGCAGCAGGAGCCGGACTCAGGTCCGGAAAGCGCATCACCGCAATCACCGCCGGCACGCTGGCGATGGCCATGGCGCTGGCCGGATGCGGCGCCGGAAACTCCGGCGAAAAGGACGCCGACGGCAAGCCGGTGGTGAAGGTGCAGGTGATCATCGGTTCGGCCACCAAGCAGATGAAGACCATGAACTGGTGGAAGAAGCTCGAGGCCGCCTGCGACTGCACGATCAAATGGCAGACCACGCTCGACTCCCAGTGGAACCAGCAGAAAAGCGCCATCCTCGCCTCCGGCGACATCGCCGACCTGAGCATCGGCGCCTATTCGGCCGACGACTTCGCCAAGAACCAGATCTTCGAGGATCTGTCCGACGATCTGGACAAGATGCCCAACGCCAAGAAGTACCTTGAATCCGACGACTTCGCGCGCAGGTACGCCACCAATCTGGAAGGGAAGCTGCTGCAGATCCCGTCGGACGTGTCCGCGCGCAACACCAACCTCGTGGGCGGCCAGACCATGATGATCAACAAGACCTGGCTCGACAAGCTCGGTCTCAAGGTGCCGACCACGTGGGACGAATTCACCAATGTGCTCAAGGCGTTCAAGACGCAGGACCCGAACGGCAACGGCAAGGCCGACGAAATCCCGTTCGACATCCGCGCGCTCGGCACCGGCGGCTTCGGCTGGTGGGGACCGTACCTGCTCATGAACTCGACCGGCATCGAATACTCCGTCACCACCAGCGGCGGCACGGGCATTTACGTCAAGGACGGCAAGGTCGGCAACTACATCGTCTCCGACCAGTTCCGTCAGGTCACCGAATACCTGCATCAGCTCATGGCCGACGGCCTGGTGCCGTCCGACGCGATCACCAAGACCGACGACAAGTACTACGCCGAGCTCAAGGGCGACGGCAAGGCGCCCACCGTCGGCGTGGCCTTCGGCTGGAACACGCTGGACTCGTTCGGCACGGACTTCAACGACCAGTACGTGACCATGGCGGCCCCGGTCGCGCCGGGTGCCGACAAGGCGACGTGGACCACCGGCCAGCCGGACGTGTACGCGGGCGCCGCGGTCAAGGCCGACAGCCCCTACAAGGAGCAGGTGTACAAGATCATCGACAAGTGGCTGGAACCGGACATGGTCGTCCAGTCGTACTACGGCGACCTTGACACGTATGTGACCAAGAACGGCGACCTGGACTACACGATCAAGCCGGAGGGCCAGGCCGACCCGACCGTGCAGGTGTCCCTGTACAACCACGGCCTCGCCTACCTGCCCGAAGGCATCAAGATCGAGGGCGTCGACGACGTCGACCGCTCCAACCGCGACTGGATGGTCTACAAGGACCAGCAGGCCGCGACGGACAGCGACGACTACCTGCCCAACTACGTCGTGCCCAGCGACGAGGACATGACCACCATCTCCAACAACAACACGCAGATCTTCGACTACGCCACGCCGATCATTGCCTCGTGGATCGCCAAGGGCGGACTCGACGACGCGTCGTGGAAGAGCTACGTCGAGGGCGTGAAGAACCTCGGCGTCGAACAGAACGTCGAACTGTGGCAGAAGTGGTACGACAAGTACACGAAGTGACGTTGCCGGCGAGTTCCGGTAAGTCACGCCGTAACGGTTGACGCAGCCGCCAGTCCGAGCGAAGACCGGCCGCCCCTCGGGACGACCGGTCTTCGCATGAGCCAATCGTCGCGGGAATCGTCCGAACGACAAGGAGAAAGAGCACCATCATGACTACGACCGGCACTGTCGCCGTCTACACCAAGTCCGGCGACGGCACGTACACGAATTCCGCGTTCGCCGGGGCGGGCGAGCTGTGCGATCTCGAATGCGCCATGCATCTCGCCGTCCGACGCGGTGACGGTCCGTTCGTGCCCATGCGCAACGATACGGCCGTATTGTTTGCGGTTGCGGACGAGCCGACCGACGAGCGTCCGCGCGGCGTCACGAAAACGCTGGCCGATCCGTGGCTGGTCGCCCGCCCCGACGGAGGATGGATGGTCATGGCCGTGCGCCGGAACCGGCACGGCGCCGACGACCGGCACGCCGGCGACGCAATGCTGTTCCGTTCCGCCAATCTGGTCGACTATGAGCCGGACGGATACCTGCGTCTGTCCGATACGCCGATCCGCAACCCGCGATGCGTGTGGAACCGGCGTTCCGGGCGATATCTGATCGAATGGCGCGACGAACGCGGCGTTCGGCAGGCCGAATCGGCTGACCTGCGTTCGATCGGCGACGTGTGGACGATCAGCGACTTCACGCTGCAGCCGATTCCGGACGATGCGCTGGGCATCGACGGCGCGATCGCCGGCAATGCGATCGCCGTCGACGAACGCACGCTGGATACCGTGGAAGGCAGGTTGGGCGTCATCCGCAACGCCGCCGTCGACCAGCCGACGGTACGACTGCGTGCCTTGCACCTGGGCGCGCACGGCGGCGACGTGGACGCAACCGGCACGACGTCATTGGCCGTGCCGCACACCGTCGTCTGCCGCTATTCAGACGGGTCGACGCACGCCAAGCAGGTCGTGTGGAACGCCGACGACCTCGCCCGCATCGACATGACCGTGCCGGGATCGTATGCGGTGCGCGGCCGCATCATCATGCGCGAACGCCCGTTCCCGTTCATACCGGACCATCTCGGCGACCCGTGCATCTGCCGGTTCCGCGGACGCTACTACCTGACCGGCTCCCAGCTCGACGGCATCGTCGTCCGCTGCGCGGACACCATCGACGGACTGGCCGCCGCCGCGCCGCAACGAATCGTCACCGTGTCCTCCGACGGCAAGGACAACGTGTGGGCACAGGAAATGCACGTCATCGACGGCACCGCATACGTGTTCACCACGCTCGGGCCGGACGGCTGGAGCAGCGTGCAGGCCGTCGTCTTCCGATGCGACGGCGACCCGATGGATCCGAATGCGTGGGAGCCCGCACGCCACGTGGTGCGGCCGGACGGTTCGCTGCTCGCGCACGGCGGCATTTCGCTCGACATGACCTATTTCGAAGTGGGATCAGTCAGCTACGTGATGTGGTCCGGCAGGCGGTTCCGAGACCGCACCTCCGGCGCGGACGGCGTGTATCCGGCCAACGTGTACATTGCCACCGTCGACCGGTCCGAACCGTGGCGGCTGACCAGCGATCCGGTGTGCGTGATGCGGCCGCTGTACGGCTGGGACCGTTGCGAGACGGAAGTGGACGAAGGCCCGTACCTGCTGCGGCACGGAGACGACCTGTTCGTCACCGTGTCCGGTTCGAGCACCGGGCTGGCCGACCTGTACTGCGTGGGCCTGCTGCACGCCAAGGCCGGCAGCGATTTGCTCGACCCGGCGTCATGGCGCGAGCTCGGATACCCGATCCTCACCAAGGAAAGCGTGCCGGGGGAGTATGGCCCCGGGCACAACAGCTTCGTCACCGACCCCGATACGGGCGACGACCTGCTCGTCTACCATGCCGTGCCGCATGACGAGCGCAACGTGGCGCAGGAACGCCACACGGGCATCCGCCGCGTCCACTGGGCGGCCAGCGGCTACCCGTATCTCGAAATGACGCCGGAACGGGACTGCGATCCGCGGCTGCGCGACGTGACACTCACCGTCATCGTCGAATAGCCGAATGGCGCAGCGTCAGCCGTGCCTGCGCGTCGTGCCGCGTTCGATCAGATCCGCATCCAGCATGTACGTGCGCGGTTCGGAATCATCCCCGTCGATGCGCGCGAGCAGACGGTCGATCGCCTTGGACACGTACCGGTCGACGTGCTGGTCGATCGTGCTCAGCGGCGGCACGACGTACTGGCTGCCGGGCAGATTGTCGAAGCCGATGATCTCGACGTCGCCGGGAATGGACAGGCCGGCCTGCGACACGGCTGAAATCACGCCGTACGCGACCGCGTCGTTGGCGCACATGATCGCGCTCGGCACGGCGATGCGCGCGTCGCGGCAGCGTTCGAGCAGACGGTGTGCGGCGCGTTCGCCCGGAGGCGTGCTGATCGTCGAGCACGGCATCACGTACCGCCAGTCGACCGTGCGTCCGCGTGCGTGCAACGCCTGGATATAGCCCTTGAGATGCAGGATGGCGGACTCGTCGGTCGCGTCCAGCACCGCCTGCTCGCGTTCCCGTTCGTCGTCGATGTCGAACAGTGGCTTCGGCGCACCGATGAACGCGACGATGTCGTTGCCGCCGTCGATCAGCCATTGCGTGCCGAGACGTGAGCCCTGCGTGTTCGGCGTCGACATGAGATCGAGCAGTCCGTGGACGGACCGGTTGCCCGACACAACGATCGGAAAGCTCTGATGGAACAGGGACGCCGTGGGCGGCAGCGGCTGGTCGTTGAAGATGATCCATCCGTCGGCGCCCAGCTGCGGCGCCTTGCGCACAAACGTGTCCAGGCCGTTGTTGAGATGCTCGTAGACGCTCACGATGAGCTCCAGACCATGCTCCTGCGCGGCCACCGCCGCCTCGTCCGTCAGATAGCCGAAAAACGGCTGGGCGAAGCCCGGAACGGCCAGGCCGATCACGCCGGTGCGGCCCAGTTTGAGCGAACGCGCCGAATGATTCGTCTGATATCCAAGCTCATTGATGGCCTTGAGCACGCGCTCCCGCGTCTGCGCGGTCATTTGGTCGTCGCGATGGTTGACCACGTTGGACACGGTTTTGAACGAGACGCCGGCCAGCGCGGCCACGTCCTTGAGAGTCACGTTACGCTTCATACCAACCATCCATAGACTGCGAATCGGGGACACATAGCCATGCCATGCTACCCCAACGTAGTAGATTAGCTGTATGGACGAAACGCGAGAATTCACCGTCGGAGCGCGGGAGCTCATCCACGCGGGATTGCAGGATCTGGACGCTGCACGCGCCCAATTCAACAGGCTCGCCGCCGACGGCGTCGACGACGCGCGCCTGCGCATGTTGTTGGGGGCGCTCGACAAGGCGTGCGATCCGGATGTGGCGCTCGGCAATCTGGTCGACATCGTGAACGCCCTGCAAAGCCAGGGACGGGACCTTGCCGAAATCCTGCCGGACGAGCAGGCGTTCGGCCGTCTTGTGGCGGTGCTCGGCGTGTCCGACGCGATGGGCAAGTTCATGCGATTCCGCATGGACCTCGTAGAGGCGGCCGCCAGTGACGGCTGCAACTCGCACCTGTTCAACCACGATCAACGGCGCGCCCACGTGCTGGAGGCAGTCGGCGCGGATCCCGACGAGCAGGACGCGCCCGAAGCCGCACTGGACCTCGCCGAGGCGACCACTGCGCTGCGCCGCACGTACCGCAAGCAGCTCGCCGCGATCATCGCGCAGGACACCACCGCGGACGATCCGATCGCACTCCAGCCTCGCATCAGCGAGGAACTGTCCGACCTTGCCGACGCGGCGCTGGAAGGTGCGCTAGCCATCGCCCGGCACGAGATCGACGGCAGCGAGCACGTGCGCTTCACCATCATCGGCATGGGCAAGCTCGGCGCGCGTGAATTGAACTATGTGTCCGACGTCGACCTGATCTACGTGGTTGAACCGGCCGACCATGACGTCGACCGTCAGACACTCACCCGCATCGGGACCAAAATGGGCACGATGCTGCAGCGCGTTTGCCAGTCCGTCATCATGGGTGTCGCTGAGCCGACCCTGTGGCAGATCGACGGCGGCCTGCGCCCCGAAGGCAAAGACGGCCCGCTCGTGCGCACGCTCGATTCGCATCGCGGCTACTACGAGCAGTGGGCCGAAAACTGGGAGTTCCAGGCGCTGCTCAAGGCCCGTCCGGTCGCGGGCGACAAGCAGCTCGGCCAAGCATACATGGACATGACCCGACCGTTCGTATGGACCGCCTCCAAGCGCGACAACTTCGTCTATGACTGCCAGAAGATGCGCAAACGCGTCGAGGATCTTATCGCCGCGCCGCTCAAGGACCGCGAAATCAAACTCGGCAAGGGCGGCCTGCGCGACGTCGAATTCACCGTGCAGATGCTGCAGCTCGTGCATGGCCGCGCTGACGAATCGCTGCGCACGTCATCCACGCTCGAATCACTGCAACGACTGTCCGACGGCGGATACGTGTCTCGCAAGCAGGCCATCAAACTCTCCTGGGACTACCGCTTCGAACGCGTGATGGAGCATCGGCAGCAGATGTGGTCGCTCAAGCGCACACATCTGTTTCCCGACCTTGGGCAGGGAAGCGTGGGCGGGCTCGACCGCAAACGCAACGTGAGCGACGAGGCGCTCAACCAGAACTCCGAACTGCGCAGGCTCGCTCGTGCGTTCGGCATGCATCCCGAAGAACTCGTCAACAAGTACGACGAGACGCGTCGCGAAGTACGCCGGTTGCACATGGACATCTACTATCGGCCGATGCTGCCCATCGCCGCCTCCGCCGACGGCGACGGCGTCGAATTGAGCGAGCAGGCAGCACATGAGCGCTTCGCGTCCATCGGCTTCGAGGATCCGCAGGCCGCCATCCGGCATGTCAGCGCACTCACCTCCGGCGTATCGCGAGCGGCGAAAATCAACCGCATCATGCTGCCCGCCGTGCTGCAATGGCTCGGTCAGGGGCAGAATCCGGACATGGGCCTGCTCAACTGGCGCAAACTCGAGGAGAATTTCGGATCGGGCAGCGAATACCTCGGGTTCCTGCGCGACTCGACGTCCGCGGCGCAACGCTTGTGCCATATCCTGTCCAACTCGCGGTTCCTCGGCGACGCGCTCAACAAGTCCGTCGTCTCCGTCACCTGGCTGGGCGACGACGAGCGTCTCAAGGCGCGCACGCGTGAAAGCCTCGACGTGCAATGCGCTTCGTCCCTGGCCCGCAACGCGGCGAACATCAACGACTTCGCCACGTCCATGCGCGCCATGCGCCGCCATGAGATCGAACGTATCGGCCTTGCCTGGATGAGCGGCGTGATGAACGACGCCGACTCGCTCAAGGGGATGACCGACGTGTACGACGCGATCATCGATGCGTCGTTGTCATGGGCCATGCGGCACCAGTGCGACGAGGAAGGACTTGCCTCGCCGCCCATCGACATGACGGTGATCGCGATGGGCCGCTACGGCGGGCGCGAGGTCAATTTCAGCTCGGACGCCGATGTCATCCTCATCTATCGGCCGGTCTCCGATCCGTCATCCTCGCAGTTCGGCGACGAACAGGCCGCCAACCTGTTCGCGCGCAAGGTCTGCGACTCGCTGCGTCAGATCCTGCAGGGTCCCACCACGCTCGAACCAAAAATCGAGCTTGATCTCGATCTGCGGCCGGAAGGCAAAAACGGCCCGCTCGTGCGCTCCTACGATTCGTGTCGCGAATACTACGCGTCGTGGGCCAGCACGTGGGAGCACCAGGCGCTGCTGCGCGCGCGCCATGCGGCCGGCGATAAGGTGCTCGCTGAGGATTTTCTGCGCGAGATTGCCGATCCGCTGCGTTATCCGGTCGCCGAGCTAAGCGAAGCGGAGATCGGCGAAATCCGTAAGCTCAAGGCGCGCATGGAGGCCGAGCGCCTACCGCGCGGTGTGCGTCGCGAACGCCATCTCAAGCTCGGCAAGGGCGGCTTGTCCGACGTGGAATGGACCGTGCAACTGCTGCAGTTGCAACACGCTGGGGATCATGCTGCGTTGCGACTGAATTCTACGATGGACGCGCTGGACGAGCTGGAACGCATGAAGTACGTGAGCGCGGCCGACGCGATCGTGCTGCGCAAGGCGTGGCGCATGTGCACGGCGGCACGCAACGGCAATTATCTGTGGAACGGACGCGTCTCGCAGGCCGATATCCTGCCCGACGACATGTACTCGCTCGGCGGCATCGCCGTGTATCTCGGCTACGACGCGCATCGCGGCCAGTATTTCGAGAACGATCTGCTGTCGGCCATGCGCAAGGCGCGCGACGTGACCGATCGACTGTTCTACGGGCGCTGACCGATGAGCCGATTCTGCTGATTGTCGTTGAGTTTACCGACTGTTCATGCCGATTATTCCCGGCACACGCCGACGAAGGGGGCATGAACAGTCGAAAGTCGGTTAGACTGGTTGTCTGCCCCGCCAACCAGCGGCTAGACAGGACCTGGAAAGACACATAGGGAAACATAAGGAAAGTTGGTTCCGATGAGTGACGTGTTCGAACTGTCCGCGAACAAAATGCACGACGCCGGCATGAGCGATGTCGCCATTGCCCAGTTCAGGCACCTGTATGACGTGTGGCGCAACGAGGAGGCCAGCAGCTGGATTCGTGAGTCGTCCGTGGAACCGCTCACCGACGTGCCTAGCTTCCACGACGTGTACAAGACCATCGACCACGACGAGGCTGTGGGCGCGTTCGCCAAGACCGCGTTCCTGAAACTCAACGGCGGTCTCGGCACGTCGATGGGCCTCGAATGCGCGAAGTCGCTGCTGCCCGTGCGCCGACACAAGGCCAAGCAGGTGCGATTCATCGACATCATCCTCGGCCAGGTCATTACCGCCCGCACGCGTCTCGGCGTGCGCCTGCCACTGACGCTCATGAACTCCTTCCGCACGTCCGAGGACACGATGAAGGTGCTCAAGCGCAATCGCAAATTCCACCAGACCGACGTGCCGATGGAAATCGTGCAGCATCAGGAGCCGAAGATCGTCGCCGCCACGGGCGAACCGGTCTCGTTCCCGGACAATCCGGAACTGGAATGGTGCCCGCCGGGGCACGGCGACCTGTACTCCACGATCTGGGAGTCCGGCCTGCTTGACACGCTGGAAAGCCAGGGATTCGAATACCTGTTCATCTCGAATTCTGATAATCTCGGCGCGCGCCCGTCGCGCACACTCGCCCAGCATTTCGAGAACACCGGCGCGCCGTTCATGATCGAGGTCGCCACCCGCACGTACGCGGACCGCAAGGGCGGCCATATCGTGCGCGACAAGGCCACCGGCCGTCTCATGCTGCGCGAAATGAGCCAGGTACACCCGGACGACAAGGCGGACGCGCAGAACATCGACAAGCATCCCTACTTCAACACGAACAGCATCTGGGTGCGCATCGACGCGCTCAAGGCCAAGCTCGCCGAATACAATGGCGTGCTGCCGCTGCCGGTGATCCGCAACCACAAGACCGTGGATCCGACCGACCCGTCGTCCACGCCGGTGATCCAGTTGGAAACGGCGATGGGAGCCGCGGTCTCGTTGTTCGAGGGTGCGATCTGCGTGCAGGTCGACCGCATGCGCTTCCTGCCGGTCAAGACCACCGATGACCTGTTCATCATGCGTTCCGACCGGTTCCATTTGACGGACTCGTACGAGATGGAGGACGGCAACTACATCTTCCCGAACGTGCAGCTCGACCCGCGCTACTATAAGAACATCAACGACTTCGACGAACGGTTCCCGTATTCAGTGCCGTCGCTGGCCGCGGCAAACTCGGTGACCATCAACGGCGACTGGACATTCGGACGCGACGTGATCATGTTCTCGGATGCGGTGCTTGAAGACAAGGGCGAACCCAGCTACGTGCCGAACGGCGAATACGTCGGACCTCAGGGCATCGAACCGGACGACTGGGTCTGACAGATGGACGGGGCCGTTCGGCGTTGCTGAAGCATCGCTTGAGGCATCGCTGAACGGCCCGAACGGTTCGCGCCAAGCGGAACGGGGAAAAAAAGAACGGCGTTTTTTCTCGAAATGAACACGCCGGCTACAAATAGCCTCTAATATAGAACGTGGCGCTTCAATACGATGCGCACATATAAACGAAACAATAACGATACGTGAGGACTAATGGCAGAGGGTACCAACGGAAGGCGGCGTTTTTCCGACAAATGGGGCAAGCACGAACTTGACGTGCTGGCCGTATTGTCATCCGCATTCCCGCAATGGCTCACCTCCCGGCAGATCGCTCAGCGCGTGAAGGCGTACGCCGACTCGTACGGTGAGCTCGCCGATCAGGCGGCCAAGGCGGCGTTCGCAAAGCAGTTCCAGCGAGACCGCGCCAAGCTCGCGGCCATGGGCATCGCTATCGAGTCCCGCCAGCCCGAGTATTCCTCGAAGTCCGAAGGACAGGATTTCGCCTCGTATCGTCTCCAGCTCGGCGACGAACCGCGCATCCGCCTGCATTTCGCGCAGGAGGACCTGCCCGTGCTGGCCGCGGCAAACTATCTCGCCCGGTCGATTTCCATGTCGTCCTCCAACCAGCAGCAGCCGGCGCAGCATGCCTCGCGCACCACGCCTCGCGTGCCGCAGACCCCCATTCCGGGACTCGGTCTTGATTCCATCGCTCCCGGTCTTGGCACGCAGACCATCCCCGAGACGCTGGTCAAAGTCATTGACTCCCGCCGATTCGCCGCCACCGTGGACGTGGACGGCGAACACATCAACGTCGCCTACACCGATTCCGACGACCTCGCAATGTTCGTGCTCGAGCATCCCGGCGCATACATCGTCAGCCCACAGGAGGCGGTCGACGCGTTCAACCGTCGTCTCGACGCCGCGGTGAACCTGTCACTGGCCGACGAATCGTCGGGCGACAACGGTGCGACAGTGGTCACCTCGGCGATCAGCAGCCACCACGACCATGACGACGAGGACGATCCTGAAACAGCTAAGGCGCATCAGAAGAAAGGCACATCGTTCCAGACTGGCAGCGAGGTAGACCGCCGCCTGCGCCTCATGCTGTTCTTGTCGGCCCATCTGGGTGAGGAATACTCGCTTGCCGAGCTGGCCGAACGTTTCATCGGCAAGGCGAAAAGCGAGGACGAGCTCAAGAAATTCGTGAACGTGATCCACAAGGACATCAACACGCTCACCACCGTGTCCGACGACGGCGAAATGGCCGGCAGTCAGTTCTTCGACATTGACTGGTCGCTGCTGGACGCGGAAGGCATCGTCTCCGCTACCAATTCGCTCGGCTTGGAGCGCCTCGCCGGCATTTCGCCGCAGTATCTGAGCTTGCTGACGGCGTCGGTGAGCTATCTGGCCCATTCACCGTTGCTGCCGCAGGGGCAGCGTGATCAGGCGCGTTCGCTGTACGAGCGCCTGCATGCGCATGTCGTGCCGGGCGAGACGCCGTGGCTGAGCCTGACCGGCTACGAGCTGGAGCCGCGCAGCTTCTCCGCGGTCAAGCGCGCCATTTCCACCGACTCCCTGCTGGACATGGAATACACGGACGGTGCGGGACGCACGCGTCGCCGCTTGGTCGCCCCCGCGAAGATCTTTGTGGACGAAGGCGTGTATTATGCAGCCGTCTGGACTGACGTCGCCGACGTCGCGCCGAAGGACAAGCAGCATCTTGTGCAGAAGGACACGCGCATCAACCGCGCCACCGGCAAGCCGCGCATCTGGCAGGTGCTGCGGTTGGCTCGCATCGAACATGCGGAGCTTGTCAAGCCGGAACATGCGATCGAGATTCCCGACGTGCCGGTCAATGAGCTGCGCAAGTGGAGCTTCGACAACGGCACCGCCGCGGTGTTCATCACCGACGAGCAGGATCTCGCCTTCACCAAGACGCTGTCGGGCGCGACTATCGAACCTTACGGCACGGGGCAGAAAGTGCATCTGACCGTATCCTCGGATTCGTGGTTCGTGGCGTTCTGCATCGCGCACGCCCGGCACATCAGCGCCGTCGCACCCGAAACGCTGCGTACGATGATCGTTGCGCGCGCCCAGCGCGAGCTGAGCGTCGGACAACACGAGGACACGGACCGCGACTGACGACTATTCGTGCGCGACCGCCGCCGGTGGGATGCGCACGAATCCGCATACAGGAAAGGGGACGCCATGCCTTGGTGGATATGGCTGCTGCTGGCGTTGTTCATGCTGGCCATGATCGTGGCAGGCATCGTCTATGCGGCCGTTCACGGCATACGTGGGCTGAAAACCGCCGGAGAAATCGGTTCCCGCATCGGTGATCGTCTTGCGGCAATGCAGGACGCGCAGCCGCAAAGCCGCGCACCGCAGGCTCCCGTGTTCACCGAACCGCTGCAAACCGCCGCCGACCGGTACGCGCAGGCTCAGTCGGAGATCATCACGCGGCAGCAGGCGACACGGGAACGCCACGCCCGCACGTGGGCCCGGTGGAATCGCTCGTAACACGACACCGCCGCACGTTGCGAATACGCAAGTGCCGCATCACGTAAAGGAAACGATCTGATCATGCCACGTCGTCACGCATCGGCCTCGCACTCCAACGCGGCTTCGTCGCCGTCGCAGCGGTACGTGGCATTCCGCAAGTCCCGCGAACACGCGAAATCGGCTGCCGCGCGATTCGCCGCCACGTTGCCTTTCGACATCGACGATTTCCAACGCACGGCGAACGACGCGCTGGAAGCCGGCCATAACGTACTTGTGGCGGCTCCCACCGGCGCGGGAAAAACCGTGGTGGCGGACTTTGCGATCTATCTGGCGCAGGAGCGCAACGTCAAGGCGTTCTACACCACGCCCATCAAGGCGTTGAGCAACCAGAAATACCATGATCTGGTCTCCGTGTACGGGCCGGACAAGGTCGGTCTGCTCACCGGCGACACGTCCATCAACTCCGAAGCCGACATCGTGGTCATGACCACGGAAGTGCTGCGCAACATGCTTTACGAGCATTCGACCACACTCACCGCGCTCAGCTACGTGATCCTCGACGAAGTCCATTATCTGGCAGACCGTTTCCGCGGACCGGTATGGGAAGAGGTCATTATCCACCTGCCGCAGTCCGTACGCATCATCGGACTGTCTGCGACCGTGTCCAACGTCGAGGACTTTTCGCAGTGGATCACTTCCGTGCGCGGCGAAACCACGCTGGTCGTCTCCGAACGCCGCCCCGTGCCGCTCGAGCAGCACGTGCTCGTACAAGCAGACGACCATACCGAACCCGAACTCATCGACCTGTACCGGCATGATGATCAGGGTCGGCAGACCACCAAGCTTAATGCGGAACTCGTCAACCGCCTCGACCAGCTCGACCGGCGCGCGGCGAGAAGGCGCGGCGAGGACCGTCCGTCGAAACGTGGAGGCAAAGGCGGTCATGGACGGTTTGGCCGTGCCGGTGGTCCGGAACGTGGAGGCAAGCCCGAACGGCACACGCCGAAGCGCTGGGCCGTCGTCGACGAGCTCAACTATCTCGACATGCTGCCCGGCATCTACTTCATATTCTCCCGCAACGGCTGCGACCAGGCCGTCGAGCAGTGCATCAACGCCGGACTCGAGCTGACCAGCGAAGACGAGGTACGCCGCATCCGCCGCATCGTCGACGAGATGGTCGACGGACAGCTCACGGCCACGGATCTCAAGGCGCTCGGGTTCGCCAAATTCCGTTTCGCGCTCGAAGAGGGCTTCGCCTCGCACCATGCCGGCATGATCGCCCTGTTCCGCCAGATCGTCGAACGGCTGTTCGAGGAAGGTCTGGTCAAAGTGGTGTTCGCCACCGAAACGCTGGCCTTGGGCATCAACATGCCAGCCCGGTGCGTGGTTGTCGAAAAGCTCGAAAAATTCAACGGCACCGGCCACGTGCAGCTCACGCCGGGCGAATTCACCCAGCTGACCGGGCGCGCCGGCCGTCGCGGTATCGACACGATCGGCCACGCCGTCGTCGTTGACCACCGCGGATTCGTGCCGGCGACCGCCGCGGCGCTGTCCAGCAAGCGCGTCTATCCGCTGCATTCGAGCTTCCGCCCCACGTTCAACATGGCCGTCAACCTACTCAACGCCAGCGACTATGAGACCGCGCGCGTCACGCTCGACCATTCGTTCGCGCAGTGGGAGGCGAACGAATCCGCCTGGCAGCTCGAGTCGCAGATCGGCACGCTCGAACAGGCCATCGCCGGATACGAAGATGCGTTCGCCTGCGATCACGGCGATTTCAAGGAGCTCATGGGCATCCGCATGAAACTCGCCGACCTTGAGAAAAACGAGCGTCGCAAGCTCAAGCAGACGCGGTTCCGCACCGATCAGGAACGTTCCCGGGCGTTCACCGATCTTGACCGACGCATCGCCGAACTGCGCAAGGAGGACCAGAACCATCCGTGCCGTCGATGCCCGGACCTTCAGCAGCACCTCAAATGGGGACATCGCTGGATGCGCGAGACGCGCGAACTTGAACGCGTGCGCGAACGGTACGATTCGCGCACCGGCTCCGTGGCCCGGCAATTCGACCATATTTGCGAGATCCTCGAACGGTTCGGCTATCTTGAACGGCACGACGGCGCGGACGGCAGGCTCGACTACCGTCTGACCGAACACGGTCAGCTGCTGCGGCGGCTGTACAGCGAGCAGGATCTGGTGCTCGCTCAGGCGATCTGCGCGGGAACGCTTGACATGCTGCCGGCCCAATGCCTAGCCTCGGTGCTGTCGTCGCTGGTGTACGAGGCACGTCGCGGCAGCGGGGGAGAGCCCCGCCGATATCCGGGCGGTATGCAGGGGCCGGTCGCGTGGGCCGCGCAGGAATTGCGTGGCATCCAGGCCGCCATACGCATGCAGTGTGAGGACGATGGCCTTGAGGCGCCCCCGCAGCTTGACTTCGGCATCGTCGACGTCATGTACGACTGGGCTGACGGCAGGGACCTCGCCGACGTGCTGCGTGGCACGGAACTGACTGGCGGCGACTTCGTGCGCAACGCGAAGCGTTTGGCCGACGTGCTGCAGCAGATCGCGACCGCCGCGCCGATGCTTGGAGAAAAGGGCGAAACATTGGCCCGCACCGCACATGAGGCGGCCGATCTGGTCAACCGTGGGGTCGTCGCATACTCCGGCGTCGACTGATCTGCGCGGGTACGGGCAGAACGGCTGAACACGGATTTGCCGAACATGCAGACGCGGAAGCCGGATACGGGAATAGAACGCACGTCCGAACTGTTCGATAACGTAGCAAGATACGAATCCAAGGAGGAACAATGGCGGAACGCAGCCTGAGAGGCATGAGCATTGGCGCGAAGTCGCTGGAGTCCGACGAAAACGTGGACTTTGCGGCACGATCGGACGTGGCATACGTCTGTCCGAAGGGCCACCGTACAATCCTGCCGTTCGCGGAGGGCGCGGAGATCCCGGACGAATGGGAGTGCCGCTGCGGTGCCGTCGCCCACCGTGAGGGAGAAAACGATCAGGAGGCTGACGAGATCGCCAAGCCGACCCGCACCCACTGGGACATGCTGCTCGAACGTCGCAGCGAAGAGGAGCTGAAGGCCCTGCTTGACAAGCGTCTGCAGATGCACCGCGACGGCTGGATCCCCGACTACGAGTGATCCCCGCCGCGCGTACGTTGCGTCTTGCATGACGCAGTCTGAACGACACATGAACTCATGCCCGGTCGAATCGATCGGGCATACTTGTATCGTTTTTGGTTCGCCATCCACGTTGTTCACGTTGGCAAGACAGGGGAGAGGACATGACCCAGCATCCTATGCGCGTCGTACTGCTTGATCTCGACGGCACGCTCACCCAATCGCATTTCGGCATCATCGCGTCCGTCATCAAAGCGTTCGAGGAACTGGGCATGCCGGTTCCCGACGACGCTGAACTGCACCGGTTCATCGGCCCGGCCATTCAGGAATCACTGGCCCGCAACGGTGTTCCCGCGGATCGGCTCGACGAGGCTGTGGCCATCTACCGCAAGTACTATGCGGATGAAAACGTGTTCGACGACCCGAACAATCCTGGACACCTTGTTCCGGGCCGTTTCTACAACCGCCTGTACGACGGCATCCCCGAGCAGCTTGCCGCGTTGCGCGAGGCCGGCTATTATCTTGCCGTCGCCACCTGCAAGCCCGAATATCAGGCCGTGCCGATCTGCGATCATTTCCACCTGACCGGCATGGTTGACGGCGTGTACGGCGCGAGCCGCGACAGTTCACGTCTCGACAAGGATCAGGTGATTCGTTACGCGTTCGATCGCATCGGATTCGACGCGAAGGCGGGGGACAGGGCTCTCATGGTCGGCGACCGTTGGACCGACGCCGACGGTGCGGCGGCGTGCGGGCTCGACTGCCTCGGCTGCGGCTGGGGCTATGCGGAGGCCGGCGAGCTTAAAGCCCATGGCGTGTATCGGATCATCGACCGGGTCGATGAATTGTCCGGCGCCGTCGAGGCATACTTCGGCTGACTGTTCGGCGATTATCGTCGCTTTTCGTTCGACACGGTTGCTTGGGCCCGTGATTCATGCGGTCAAGGATGTGCGTATGGTGTGCGCGTATGATTCGCGCATGACGCTGTTTGTCGCACATTCCGGTAAGATGGCTTTTCTTTGCATCGCAGAGCATCGAATCAGACGAAAGGAGCGACGATGATCAGCTTTATCGAAGACAACAACAATCCGTTCGATCACACCGAACGCCTGATCGGCATGCCCGAGGGCGTGGAGGCGCGCATCGTGCGCATCGCGCCGGGCCTGCCATTCATCGCCACCATCATCATGCCCATTGATCGAGTGCCGGAAGATGCGGAAGGCGAACGCGTGGGGACCAATATCGTCATGCACCACGCGTCTCCCGATCTGGCGGACGCACAGGATTGGGCCATCGCATGGGCAAGCCGATGACAGCGCCGGACAACAACCGGGGGAGACGGTGGTCATGGCGGCGAGCGGACCGCTCCGTCGTCATGACCACTGGTTGTATCTCCTAGTGCGGTGACTGCATTGATCAGTTGCCCGGCTTGACGCCGTCCCGGATGATCCGATTCAATGCGGACTCCAGCTCATGAGCCTTCGCCTTGGCTTTGACCATATTCAACGGCTTGCTGGCATCCCAGTATTCGAGATACGGGGCGATACGTCTGCGGTACACGTTCCAGTTCTGCACGTCAAGCTGATTGAAATCGCCGTCGTATTCCGCCCGCCAACGAATCCACGTACCCGGGTAGATCGGAATGAGACTGTCGGTTCTGGTTTCACGGATGCCGATCACCCATTCAAGCGCCTTCCGGGGATCCGCAGTGATCTGGTGGTGCCGGCCAGCCCAGTCGGGCACCAGAACATCGCTGGCATACGAGCGGGTCACATGCCCGTCGTCGGGATCAAACGTCGCATTCACCATGGGCGTGAAGTCGCCGGCGTCGAATGACCGGTTCATGTCATCGAACGTCCAGGCGTCGTCTAAATGGGGGAGAGACCAGTCGTCGGGCTGTTCCATGCGTTCGTCATACCGATGGACGACCGGCTGCGCGATGTCATCGCCGCCCTCGCCGAACCATTCGACGCGGAAATCCAAATGGTTGAGTTCCAACGTGCTCAACCACGACTCGATCGTCGACCGGTCGAGCACATTGCCAACCTTCAGTTCCTTCCAGTCGCCGGCGCTCATTGCAGTCTGCTCGCTGATGCGTTCGATGCTCGCGTTCAGCTCGTCCACCGACAACGGGGTGTTGTCCTGCGCAACCGGCTGAACGGATGGACGATCATCGTTCAACTCGAACGAGCCGAAACCGGCGATATGCTCAAGCGCGCAGTGCCGAATCTCATCGGGCGACGTTGCATCGCGCATGCCCGGGCATTCCTTCAGATGATCGAGTACAAGACCCAAACGCAAAATGTAATGTCGTAGACAGTACTTCGTGGAATGATCGTCCCTGCAATCCTCGTAGTCGCAATAGTCAAGCACGTAATGATCGGCGAGCTCATCGCACCAGCCGTCCTCCCACATGCACGACGTCGGACCGTCGCCGCCGTAAAAATCAGGCAGATCCGGCTCGGCCGGCTGCATGTCCGGAACGTTCTTCACATCTTCGACAATGCTCACGGCGGTATTCGTTTCAACCGGCATGATCGCCGTCCCTTCCGGAAACCCCAACAGGTTTCCCGTCGTCAATTCTATTCACCAAATACAACCGGACAATCTTGGAATGTGCATGTCGATGACAACGGTTGGAAGAACAACGCATTCGTCTTATCCGCGAAGCAAATGCCGCGTATCATATATGCCGTCGCGTATATCACATGCATCGTCAAATCCATCTGCATGCATAATAAGCCGATAATGTACGTTATGTCAGAAAAGATGAATGGGCAATACTTCATCCTGCTTGCAACAGCCCCTATCGTCTCTACTTGCGTCCGATGCCGCCGCGCAACACGCGATCCATCTGCGCACGCTCGGCGCGTTTGGCCTGCGCGAACATCAGTGACCATTCCAGCACGACCATCGCAATGCCGATGCCGGCACCGACGATCAGATACCGCTCGTAAAAATCACGCATGCCGTCACCGATATCATGCTGCATGAGCATGAACGCCATGAACGGCACCGCGCAAAGCACCACGGACGCAACCTGCGCGTAGACGACATTCCAGCTGACAGGTTCGACATCGGGATGCCGTTCGCCGGACAGGAAACGCCCTCGAATCACCGTAATCAGACAGACTCCCCCGGACCAAGCCAACGAAAACAGCCACAACAGCATGGGCACCGCATCGGTCATGGTGGTCGGCCTCCCTTTTCTCACACATACCAGCCGTTTGCGCCGACATCCTTAGCGCACCATGTCGCGACGAATCCTGTGCCACGGGCAGCAAAAAACACGTGCAAAAGGAGCACGCAAGACAGGACTTCACGCATCCATGCTCTGCGCGGCCCGCTGGGCGCGTTGCAAGGCTATTTTCTTGCGCATGCGCAACGCGGTTAATTCGTCGATGGGGCGCACCGCAGTGGTCGACACCGGAGGCATGGACTCCAGATCGACATAATCCTCGTGTTCGAGCGCGGCATCGATCTGATGCCACAGCGAACCCACGGAAATCGCGAACACCGCCTTGCCGCTTTGCAGCAGATCGAGCATCTGCTCGCTGGTCGTGCATTCATGCACGTTCTGCCCGTCGCACATGATGGTGACATTTTCCAAACGGGCCACGCTGCGCTGCGACAGAAAGCCGATCGCCGTGGTCACGTTCTGCAGGTTCACGCCGGCATCCAGCAGTTTTTTGGACACAGCGAGAATCACCACGTCCTTGAACGAATACAGGCGTCGCGATCCCGAACCGTGCGATGGGGTGATCGACGGTTCGACGATCTGCTTGCGGGCCCAATAGTCCAGTTGCCGGTACGTGATGCCTGCGACTTTCGACGCCACGGTTCCACGATATCCGCGCTTGACGTTCTGGGAATCGTCGGCCGGGAACAGTTCCCCCTGCACCGCCACGTCAACGCCGCTCGCGGCATCGTCCCCGGCCTGCGAATCGTAGCCGGAGACGACGCGCAGACGCGCATCCGTCGTCAGCATGTCAGCGGTCATCGCTCCCCCAATGTCGAACGATTCGTCCGCGCCCGCCTGTTCCCGCGACGGCGTGCGCGGAACGCAAAAACCACGGTCAGGAGATGACCGCGGACTTGGTGAAGAATACGAGACGGAACTTGCCGATCATGATCTCGTCGCCGTTGCGCAGCGTCGCGCTGTCCACGCGCTGTCGGTTCACGTACGTGCCGTTCAGGCTGCCGGCGTCGATGACCTGGAACACGTTGCCGACACGACGGAACACGGCGTGGGAACGAGACACCGTCGAATCGTCGAGCAGAATGTCCGCCCGCGGATCACGGCCCACGGTGATCTCGTCCTCGTCGAGCAGATAGCGGGAACCGGACACCGCTCCCCTGGTCGAGATCAGCAGCGCCGTGCCTTCAGACAGGCGCGCGATCGTGTCGAGATCCTCCTGCGTCAGCGGACGGTCCCCAGTGGTGGTAATCGGAATGGTAATGGCAGGCAGGCCGATGATGGTCGTTTCGCCCGCGCTTGGAATCGGATCAGTCATAGTCACACATTTTACATCACCGATGGCGGCAATGGTGGGATATCCATGAAGAGTGGCGGAATATCGCCGTTTCGGGTTTTGACGCAGCACACGCGGACGTTGCCGGGGCACCACACGACGTCGCCGGGTCGGATGCCGTCATTCCACGGTCTGCGCGTACTGGTACTGCTGTGTTTCGCGCACCTCGGTGATGCGCACCTCGTTCTCGGTGGTGACGGTGACGTTGGCTCCGAACTTGACTTTCAGACGAGACCCCACGCCGCCGGCAATGTTCACCGCATTCGCCAGCGCCTGCGGATCCCCGATCGCCTTGATGATGTACGGCGTGCTCAGCACGACGCCGTCACATACCAGGCCGCTGTCCGTGTCGCTGATGTACGTGCTGGTGATCACGCGCACCGAATTGACGGCGATCACCTCGGCGCCGGCGTTGCGCAGCTCTTCGAGCAGCGTGAACATGGTGGAGGCGTCGACGTCTGTTTTGGTGCCACGCGTGATGCGAATGACCACGCCCTGACCCTTGGCCGGAAGACGGCCCGAAAGGATGCCGTTCGTTTCCTCGTTCTGCTTGGCGATCTTTTCGGCCGCCGCCTGCTTGTCCGCGGTGGCCTGCAGCGAGTCGAGCTGGCTTGTCAGTTCGCTTTTGCGCTGTTCCAGATTCTGCACCTGCGTGCTTGTCTGGCTGATAAGGCTGACGAGCTCGTCCTCGCTCATCGTTTCGTAGTTCGATTTCGTGTTGATCTGCACCATATAGCCGAAGGCGAGCAGGGCGCACATCACCGTGATCAGCGCGCTGGTGAGCAGTCTCATGCGGGTCGCGTTCGCGTTGAGAGAACGTTTGCGGCTGCGGCGGCGCACGACGGGGAACGAACCGGTGTCGGTGGAATCGTTGGCCTTGTCCTGCACGTGCTGGATGTGCATTTTGGTGAGCACATCCTGTGGCTGTCTGCGACGGGCCATGGGCTCACCCCTTGAAGATGAAGCGGCGAATGGCCGACACGTTCGAGAAGATGCGGATGCCGAGCACGACGATCACGGCCGTCTGTAGCTGGGATCCGACGCCCAACTGGTTGCCGAGGAATACAAGCAGCGTTGCGGTGATGACGTTGGAGAAGAACGAAATCACGAACACCTTGTCGGAGAAGCTGCGTTCGAAGTAGGCTCGGGCAGCTCCCAGCAACGCGTCAAGCGCGGCGACCACCATGATCGGCAGGTACGGCTGCAGCATGACAGGAATGGCCGGCTTGACGAACAGACCGACGACCACGCCGATGATCAATCCCAAAACCGCCGCCATGCTACTCGTCCTTTCTTGCGTATGACAGGTTGCCGCTTGCCGCCGCCTCCAGTGTAATAGATTTCGATTTCGACACCTGAGGATAGATGCCTGCCGCCGCGAACGACTCGTACAATCCGGGTTGCTGTTTGGCGCTCACCACGTCGGCCAGTTTTTCCCGGTTTCCGATCGCCTCGATCGCATAGGGGCTTTGCACCGGGTTGACGCCGATCATGATCGTCTGGCCGGCGGTGCGGATCGACGTTTGCACGCCCAGCCGATATCCGTTGACCGATATCGCTTCCGCCCCTGACTGCCAGAGCAGCGAAACCAGCATCTGCAGATCGGCGTCGGTGACCACCCGGACCTGACTGCTGGTGTTGTCGCGATGATACGTGCCGTCGTCGTTGCCGTCCGCCGCAATCGGATTGGCGAGGGTCAGCGTGATGCCCTCCCCCGTGACCGGCACCGCGCCGTTCATCATTTCCTCCTGCGTCAGCGTGTCGCTGCGGGCGACGTCGCCGAGCTTGTTTGACTGGTCGGTCACCTGCGCCTGCAGGCTACCGACTTCGGCCGTCAGCTTGTCGAACTGCGCGTTGATCGACTCGAGTTCGCTGGCCCAGTTCTGACGCACCGTCTTGCGCGGATCGGTGTGCAGCTGCTGCACAAACGCGCTGCCGTACAGTCCCACGGCGATGCAGATGATGAACACGATGATGCGCGTCGTCCAACGCTCCCATGCGGATACGCGACGCTGCGCAAGACGGGAATCGGAAAACAACGGGTCCATCGGACGATTGGTCAGGTCGTCGATCAATCTCAGCGAATCATCGTTGGATTTACGTCGGCGCCGCGATGCGTGTCCGCTGGCCGCAGCAAGCGACGCATGATGGGATTCGAGACCAGCGAACGACGAGGAAAACGCAGCCCGGCGCCGCACCGTCGCCGATTCAGGCGAGACCGGGAACGACGGGGCCACTGTCATTGCGAATGCCGTGCCGTCCGTCCCGTCGCTGATGCCGGCCACGCCGTCGATGCCGCCTATGCCGCTCATCGCGCCTCGCGGATGAGTCGGATGCCCTGCCGCAAGTAGATGCCTCCGGCAAGCCAGTACAGGCCGACGCCCCAGATGCCGGCGGCCAATGCGGCCAGATGCAGCAGATCGACCAGAGGATTGTTCCAGATGTCGCAGAAGATCAATGCGGTGATGGAGATCATGAGCATGGCGGTACCCGACTTGCCGACGAAATTCACCGGCAGCGGCCCATAGTCATATTGAGCCAGAGCCAGCACCTCAAGCCCCATGAGCAGGTCGCGCAGTCCGACGATGATGAGCATCCACCACGGGATGATGCCGGCCACACCAAGGGCGAGGATGCTGCAGAAGATCAACAGCCTGTCCGCGATCGGATCGAGGATCTGCCCTACTTTGCTGACTTGGTTGAGTAGACGCGCGAGTACGCCGTCCACTCCGTCGGACACGGAGGAGACGGCGAGCACAGCAAGCGCCTCAATCATCTGGTGCCGGGACACCAGCACGGCGATGATCGGAATCGAAATGATCCTGAGCAGGCTGATCAGATTCGGGACGGTGAAATAGATGTCACGCGCCTCCGGACTGTATTTTTTCCTGAATTTCTCGTTGAGCTTGAACTTCATGCGACTGGTGACGCTACATTCTCGAAGCCTGCAGCGCGGTGACGATGATGCCACGCGCGCCGACCTCGTACAACTGGTCCATAAGCTGGTTGACCTTCGCCTTGGGCACCATGACGCGCACCGCGTTCCACTGCTTGTCGTGCAGCGGGGAAATCGTCGGGCTTTCGAAACCCGGCGTGACGGCTACTGCGGCGGCCACCTTGGACACCGGGATGTCGTAGTCCATGAGCACGTAGCGCTGCGCGGTGAGCACGCCCTGCAGGCGGCGGGAGAACTTGATGAGACGCTCGTCCTGCTCGTCGAGACGCGGAGAGCGGATCAGCACCGCCTCCGAGTGCAGGATCGGGTCGGCGAAAATGCGCAGACCGGCGTTGCGCAGCGTGGTACCGGTAGACACCACGTCGGCGATCAGATCGGCCACGCCGAGCTGCACGGACGATTCGACGGCACCATCGAGGTGGATCGTCTCCGCTTCGATGCCGTGCGCGACCAGATAGTCATGCACAAGCTTGTCGAAGGAGGTCGCGACGCGCTTGCCCTGAATGTCCTCGAGCGAGCTGATCGGGGATTCGTTGGGAGCTGCGAAGCGGAACGTGGACGCGCCAAAGCCGAGCTGCATGTGTTCCTTCGCCTCCGTGCCCGAGTTGAGCAGCAGATCGTGGCCGGTGATGCCGACGTCGATGGTGCCTCGGCCCACATACACGGCGATGTCGAGCGGACGCAGATAGAACAGCTCGATGCCGTTGTCCGGATCTTCGACGACGAGCTGGCGCGGATTGGAGCGCAGGCGATAGCCTGCCTCCGCCAGCATGTTCCATGCCGGTTCAGACAGCATGCCCTTGTTGGGCACGGCGATACGTAACATCGTTTCCTCCCTTATCGAATGCCCGGCCGCGTGACGACGTGTCGTGCGCGTCGGCGCGGCCGGGCGAACAATGATCACAGGTGCTTGTAGACGTCCTCGAGCGTGATGCCGCGGTCGATCATCATGACCTGCAGATGGTAGATGAGCTGACTCATCTCCTCGGCGGTGCGGTCGGCGCCTTCATATTCGGCGGCGATCCACGTTTCGCCGGCCTCCTCGACGATTTTCTTGCCGATGAAGTGGGTGCCCTTGGCCAGTTCGTCTACGGTCAAGGATCCGGCCGGCTTGGTGGCAGCCTTCTCGCTCAGCTCGGCGAACAGCGATTCAAAAGTCTTCATATGTGATACGTGTCGCTTTCTTGTATATGAGGGTCAGGCGCGGAACGCGGCCTCGGCCTTAGCACGGATGTCGTCGATAGCCTGGGCCGGGCTTTCAGCGCCGTACACGGCGGAGCCCGCCACGAGCACGTCGGCGCCCGCCTCGGCCACGATGTGGGCGGTCTTCGGGCTCACGCCGCCATCGACCTGGATCTTGGTCGCGAGGCCACGACGCGTGATCTCGTCGCGCAGGCGGCGGACCTTGGCCATCTGGTTGTCGAGGAACTTCTGGCCGCCGAAGCCAGGCTCGACGGTCATAACGAGAATCATGTCGAACTCGTCGAGGATGTCGAAGATCGGTTCGACCGGCTCGGCCGGGCGCACGGCGAAGCAGGCCTTGCAGCCCATGTCGCGCAGCTGGCGGGCCAGACGCACCGGCGCGTGGGTGGCGCCCATGTGGAAGGAAACGGAGGCGGCGCCGAGCTTGGCGTATTCGGGGGCCCAACGATCCGGGTCCTCGATCATGAGGTGCACGTCGACCGGCAGGTCGGTGACCTGGCAGATGCGGCCGACGATCGGCTCACCCAAGGTCAGGTTCGGCACGAAATGGTGATCCATCACATCGACGTGAACGAGATCGGCGTTGGAGATGGCCTTGAGGTCGCGCTCGAGGTTGCAGAAGTCGGCGGACAGGATGCTGGGTGCGATTTGAATAGTCATGGTTGTCATTCTATGGAGTCTGAGCGACGAGCGGCGACGCCGCGTTGCGCTCGTCGCGGTTGTTCACTGATTGTTCTTCTTGCGCGAGGCGTCGGCTTGCGCTTCGGCCATGGACTCGCGTTCCAGCTCGTCTGCGGTGACCGCGGTGAGCCGGCGGGACAGCTGTTCCGAATCCCCGCCGAAGCGCCAGAGCACGACGAACAGGATGCAGCCGAGGATGAAGCACAGGATCGCGGTCCACACGTTGATGCGTAGGCCGAGGATAATCGTGGAGTAGTTGATGCGGATCATTTCGATCCACGTGCGGCCGAGACCGTACCACATCAGATACATGGCGAACTGCTGGCCGGCCTTGAGCGTGCCCCACAGCTTGTGGCCGATCCACACGATGAGCGCCGCGCCGATCAGATTCCAGATCAGCTCGTACAGGAACGTCGGGTGGAACAGCGTGCCAGTCGGGCACGCCTGACCGTTGTAGCAGATCTCGGTTTTGCCGATTGCGTCCGCATCGTTGAGCTTCAGACCCCACGGCAGGGTCGTCGGCTTGCCGTACAGCTCCTGGTTGAACCAGTTGCCGAGACGTCCGATGGCCTGCGCGACCATGAGTCCGGGAGCCAGGGCATCGGCGAACAGCGCGAACGGGTAGCGCTTGTGCCGGCACCACAGGAACGCGGCCAGCGCGCCGACGGAAATGCCGCCGAAGATCGCCATGCCACCTTCCCACACCTTGAGGATGTTGACGAGGTTGCCGGTGGGCGGGAAGTACTGATCGGGCGTGGTGATGCAGTGGTACAGGCGCGCGCCGACGAGCCCGCACGGCACGGCGACCAGCGTGGTGTCGAGCACCTGGTCGAACGTGCCGCCGAGCCGCTTCCAGCGTTTGGTGAGAATCGTGACGGCTGCGAAAATGCCGATGAGGATGCAGATCGCGTACATGCGGATGGTCACCGGGCCGATCTGGAAATATGAGAACGTCGGTGACGGAATATAAGCCAAGTTCATCGTATGATGCTCGCCTCTCTACTCGTGTATGCCGCTGTCATCCTACCCCAGTCCGGAAGGAATCCGCATGATTGAGCGCAGGTTCCTTCCGGACACGAACACGTTCGTCCGTTGCGGGCTATCGCGCGTTGTGGATGCCTTCGGCGAGCGATTCGGCCTTCGCAGCGAGATCCTTCAGCCCTTCGGCCGGGTCCTTGGCGGTGCGGTTGTCATCGTTCAGCAGCGTGTGCACGAGTGCGGATCCGACGATCACGCCGTCCGCGTACGCGCCGACCTTCGCGCCCTGTTCCGGCGTGGACACGCCAATGCCGACGCACACGTTCTTCGCGCCCGCCTTGCGGGTGCGTTCGACCAGCGTTTCGGGGGATGCGTCGATCGTCGCACGTTCGCCGGTCACGCCCATGCGGGCCGCGGCGTACACGAATCCGCGCGCGTTCTTCGCCACGACCTCAAGACGTTCGTCGGCCGAGTCGGGGGACACGAGGAAGATACGGTCGAGACCGTGGCGGTCGGACGCTTCGATCCACTCCCCCGCCTCGTCCGGGATGAGGTCCGGGGTGATAAGTCCCGCACCTCCCGCGTTTTCGAAGTCGCGGGCGAACCGTTCGACGCCGTAGTGGTAGATGAGGTTCCAGTAGCTCATGATAAGCGGCACACCGCCCGCCTTCGCCACGGTTTCCACGGCCTTGAACACGCCGTGGATGCTTTCGCCGTTGTTCAGGGCGATCTGGCTGGCGGCCTGGATGACCGGACCGTCCATCACTGGGTCGGAGTACGGCAGGCCGATCTCAACCGCGTCGACGCCGTGCTCGACCATGGTGCGCAGCGCATCGAGCGAAACATCCGGGTTCGGGAAGCCGTACGGCAGGTAGCCGATGAACGCGGGCTTGTTCTCCGCCTTGAACGCGTCGAACATCGCCTCGGTGCGGCTGGGCTTGTGGCTGATGCCGAGCGGCTGTCCGGACGGCGTGGTTGCTGTATTCGTCATGGTATGTTCTCCCCTCGTTCCTCAGGCCACGTTGTCGCCGTGCGCGCCGGTCACGTCGAGCGCGGCCGCCTGCTCGTCGGTCAAATAGCCGAACCACTTGCCGGCGGTGGCCATGTCCTTGTCGCCGCGGCCGGAGATGTTGACGATCATCACGGCCTTGTCGTAGCCCTTCGCCTTGAGGTCGGCGGCGGCCTTGTACGCGCCGGCGACCGCGTGCGAGCTTTCGATGGCGGGGATGATGCCCTCGGTCTGGCTCAGGTCGCGGAACGCGTTCATCGCCTCGTCGTCGGTCGCCCAGCTGTAGTTCACGCGGCCGATATCCTTGAGCCACGCGTGCTCCGGGCCGACGGACGCGTAGTCGAGGCCGGCGGAGATCGAGTACGTGTCGAGCGTCTGGCCTTCGTCGGTTTCCAGCAGGTAGCTCTTCGCGCCCTGGAACATGCCGAGCTGGCCCGTGCCGGGAGCGAAGCGGATCGCGTGGCGCCCGGATTCGGGGCCGTTGCCGCCCGCCTCGTAGCCGTACAGGTTCACGCGCTCGTCGTCGAGGAACGCGTTCATGATGCCGATCGCGTTCGAACCACCGCCGACGCACGCGCAGATCGCGTCCGGATGGTCGATACCGTACCAGTCCTTGAGCTGTTCCTTGGCTTCCTCGCCGATGATCTTCTGGAAGTCGCGCACCATCGCCGGGAACGGGTGCGGGCCGGCGACTGTGCCGAGCAGATAGTGCGTGTCCTTGACGTTGGTGACCCAGTCGCGCAGCGCCTCGTTGATCGCGTCCTTCAGAATCTTGTCGCCAAGCGTGACCTCCACGACCTCGGCACCGAGCATGCGCATGCGGGCGACGTTGAGCGCCTGACGGCGGGCGTCGATCTGGCCCATGTAGATGCGGCACTTGAGGCCGAGCATCGCGCACACGGTCGCGGTGGCCACGCCATGCTGGCCAGCTCCGGTTTCGGCGATCACGCGCGTCTTGCCCATGCGCTTGACGAGCAGCGCCTGGCCGAGCGCGTTGTTGATCTTGTGCGCGCCGGTGTGGTTGAGATCCTCGCGCTTGAGGAAGATGCGCGCGTCAAGGCCGGTCTTGGCCTTGACCAGCTCGGCGAAGCGCGGCGCTTCGGTCAGCGGGCTGGGACGGCCGACGTAGCGCTGCTGCAGCGTCATGAACTCCTTGTGGAATTCCGGATCGGCCTTGGCCTCGTCGTAGACACGCTCCAGCTCGTCCAGCGCGGTGATGAGCGCCTCGGGCACGTACCGGCCGCCGAACTGACCCCAGTACGGTCCCTGATGCTCGCTTAACGGAGTGGTTTCGGATGCTTTCACTCTTGCTCCTGCCTTTACTAGTCGTTCCACTGCAAGTTCATGATCGGCGGCCGTGGCCACGCCCTCGCCCACCAGCACCGCGTCGGCGCCGGCACGGCCGTAGTCCTCGACCTCCACCGCGCCGAACACGCCGGACTCGGCGACGCGGATCACGTCGTCCGGCAGGTTCGCCGCCAGCTCGTTGTATTTGTTCACGTCGACCTTGAGATCCTTGAGGTTGCGCGCGTTGATGCCGATCACCTTCGCGCCCGCCGCGATCGCGCGTTCGATCTCCTCGCGCGTGTGCGTCTCGACGAGCACGGTCATGCCCAGCTCGTGCGCGAGGTCGAGCAGGTGCCTGAGCTTCGCGTCGTCGAGCGCGGCGACGATCAGCAGCACCAGATCGGCGCCGTGGGCGCGCGCCTCGAAGATCTGATAGTCAGTGACGATGAAATCCTTGCGCAGCACCGGAATATGCACGGCGGCGCGCACCTTGTCAAGATCGTCGAGCGAACCGAGGAACCTGCGGCCTTCGGTGAGCACGGAGATCGCGCTCGCGCCGCCGGCCTCGTATTCGCGGGCCAGCGCGGCCGGATCGGGAATGTCGCTCAGATGGCCCTTGGACGGGGACGCGCGCTTGATTTCGGCGATCACCGGGATGCCGTCGGCGCGCTTGAGCCATCGCTTCGCGTCGATCGGGGCCGGGGCCGCCAGCGCGGCCTTCCTCACATCATCAAGCGACACGGTGCGCTCGCGGGTCTGCTGGTCCTCCAGTGCGCCCGCCACCAATTCGTCCAGAACCGACATGATCCTCCCTTTGTTCGTGGTCGATCATGCGTCACTGTAAGCCACCGTGTCCGACAAGCGCCTTCGTCGTCCTACATTCTGGGCGGCCAGGCCGCACGCATCTGACGCAGACCGTCGTCGGAGAACAGACCGGCGCCGACCGTCAAATTGCAATCGTATGCACATTTTTGGCGTGTCGCGATGCAAAATGGGTAGCGGAATCTGCAAATGGCATCATTACCATTCACGGAACCCATCCTTCAATGAAGATACTTTCGTTGAAGTTTCAGTATATTTCAAGAGTTGCACCGGATATGCAACACATGTTCAAATCACTCGCCGAATGGCGCAATTCATAGCCCACGTTTGCATTCTCGTCATGACGTTTTTTTCTCCACATATCCACTTTTTTGTCGAATTCGATTGCGCGGAAGCGATATTGCCCATACAGTGTGCCACACCGCAAACGACACGGTTGGCGGTATTCGGAAAGGAAAAACGACCATGACGAGCACGATGATCGGCATCGACGACGAAGAGACAGCTCCGGCGATGCTGGACACGAAAGACGTGGCCGACACGCTCAAGGTGCACGCACCGGAATTCTACGAGGAATCACGGCGAATGTTCTACAGCGAAGTGAACCTGCACCCGTTCAAAAAGCATTCGAAGGACACGCTGCATTTCATCGAATGGATGTTCTGGGACTGGCTGGCCTTCGACAGGCGCATAGGACTGTCCGGCTCCGACGGCGAACAACTCGAAATCAACCAGTACGACGACGGCATGTCGCCGTATCTCGCCTTGGCACGGGTGCTGCACAACGACGGAAAGATATCCGACCGTCAGCTTGACGACATGAGCGAAACGGATGACACCAATTTCACATCCGTGTTCTGGATCCGCAACGCCAGCGCCGCACGCAGAACCATGCGGCTTGAGGATGCGATGAACGGCGGCGAGTACACCGTGTCGGCGCCGGGCAAGGCGGCGGAATACGACGGCGCCCGAGGCGGCATGATCGTCACGCGAATCGCCAAAGTACGCGGTTCATGGCGCCCGTGCGCGATTTCGATCTACGAGGCGCGAAGGCCTGATTCTCCGAAAACCAGACTGGCGGTCATCGACGCTTTCGGCTCCTACCGGACCGATTTTCCGGGGCTGGTCCGATTCTTCTACGGACGAGCAAAGGACACCGGACTTGATTGGGAGGACACCGAGGCACTGCTGCATGATGGAACGCGAGGCAGCCGGGCCTAAGACGAACGATGGAGACGAGTGATCCCGAGCGCGGAAACTATCGGCTTCCCTGCCAAGCCTTGAGCACGTCCTGAGGCACCTTCGAAGCATCGAACCGATAGTGGCCGGTGACGGACATGTGGCGGCGGAACGCGAGATAGTCGTTTTCGCGCTGCCGCTGGCCCATGTTGTGGATGACGTACGGCGTGCCATCGCGGTCGCGCTTGTCCGAGATCACGCCGATGTGGCGGTTGGTTTCGAACACCACGATGTCGCCGCCCTGCCATTGCGCATGATCCGCAATGTCCGTGGTGAGTGTCTGCGCGTATTTGGAAAGGAATACGTCGAGCACGCCGGTGCGGCGGAAATCGATGTTCGGATCCGGTTTGGGCGCGACCGCGGCATAGGACTCCGGATCAGAGGCGATATCGGCGTCGACCATGGCCTTGAGATCGTAGCCGGCTTGACGGAACGCGCGCCACACCGTGTCGGTGCACGCGCCGCGATCAGCCGGCGGATAGCCGCCCTCATAGTAGCCACTGTCATAGCGCGGATGGTTGTTTGCATCGGCTCGTGCACCGGCTACGATGTCGGCGTAGTCGTCGACGCCGTTGCCGTTGAAGTCGATGGAACTCGCCTTGCGCGGGTACTTGCGTTCGCTGTCAGCTTGCGGCATAACCGACGATTCACCGCCAGCTGACGACTGCAGCAGCGACTGCCACGCATGCCGGTCATATGGCGTACAGCAATCGCGCCGGCACCGACGATCGCGGCGGTCAGCAGCATGACGAGCACCAATCCGAGTCCTCGACGACGGCCACGCCGTGCACGAACGTCAATGGGACCGTTGTGGCCCTGACCGTCCTGTTCCGCAATGCGTCGCGCCATGACATCATCCTTCCGCCGCTTCCGGGTCCGCAGTCGGACCATACTGTACTCCTCATGCGAACGGGTCCGTGCCGGCCATACAGAAAAACTGTATGGCCGGCACGGACCCGTTCACGGTCTCGCCCGATTCGGCCGGCGCCGCATCGGCCCCTCGACGAATCCGAGCAGCGTCACAGCTCGCGCAGCTGCGCGGCGATCTTCACCGCCTCGACGCTCGCCTCGGCCTTGTTGCGCGTCTCCTGCCATTCGGTCGCGGGCACGGAGTCGAGCACGATGCCGGCTCCGGCCTGCACACTCGCCTCATGGTCGCGGATGAACGCGGTGCGGATCGCGATGGCCATGTCGAGGTTGCCGGAGAAGTCGAAGTAGCCGACGGTGCCGCCGTAGATGCCGCGGTCGGCCGGCTCCAACTCGTCGATGATCTCGATCGCGCGCGGCTTGGGCGCGCCGGACAGCGTGCCGGCGGGGAATGCGGACGTGAACACGTCGAACGCGGTCAGATGCGGGTCCACACGGCCAGTGACGGTCGAGCAGATGTGCATGATGTGGCTGAACCGCTTGATGTCCATGAGCGAGACGACCTCGACGGTCGTCGGATCGCACACGCGGCTCAGATCGTTGCGCGCCAGATCGACGAGCATGATGTGCTCGCTGCGTTCCTTCGGATCGGCGAGCAATTCCTTGGCGAGACGCGCATCCTCCTCCGGGGTTTTGCCGCGGGGGCGCGAACCGGCGATCGGGAACGTCATTGCGTGGCCGTTGTCGACCTTGATGAGCGTTTCGGGGCTGGAGCCGATCACGTTGAAATCGCGGCCCTGTGCGTCGGTGAGCGTCATGAAGTACATGTACGGGCTCGGGTTGAGCGTGCGCAGGACGCGGTACACGTCGAACGGATCGGCCGGCGAGTCGATGTCGAGCCGCTGCGAGATGACGACCTGGAACACGTCGCCGTCGACGATGTGCCGCTTGGCGGCCTCGACGGCCTGCTCGTAATGGCTTTTCTCCGTGCGGAAGCGCAGCGGCGGCTGCGGCACGGACTCGTCGAGGACGTTGACGCGGGCCTCGCCCACGGTGGGGGTCGCCGCGTCGCACTGCATGCGGTCGAGGCGCGCGACGGCCTCGTCGTAGGCGGCGTCGGCGCGCGTCGGCTTGTCGTCCACGTTCACCGCGTTCGCGATCAGCCACACGGAACCGGAAACATGGTCGACCACGGCGATGTCGGTCGCCAGCGCGAGCACGGTTTCCGGCTGACCGGTCTCGTTCGGGGCTTCGGCGCGCAACGTCGGCTCCCAATGGCGGATGGCGTCCCACCCGACCGTGCCGACCAGACCGCTGGTCAGGTTTGGCAAGCCGGCGACGTGCGGGGCCTTGAGCGTTTTGAGCGCAGCATGCGCAACTTCGATCACGTCGCCGCTGGTCGGCACGCCGGCCGGCACCTTGCCCAGCCAGTCTGCCTTGCCCCCGTTGGAGCGCAGCTGCGCCATCGACCGCACGCCGATGAAGCTGTAGCGGCTCCACGTGCCGCCGTATTCGGCCGATTCGAGGATGAACGTACCGGTTCGTCCGCCAGCGAGCCGCTCATAGAAGCCGACCGGGGTGAGCGAGTCGGCGAGCAGCCGGCGCACGATCGGGATCACGCGATAGCCCTCGTCGGCCAATTCGTGGAACTGTTCGCGGCTCGGCCAGGTCGCGCCCCATGTCAGATGTTCGACGCTGCATTCGCTCATGCCTGTTCCTCCTGTTCCTTGCCGGCCTTGTCAGCTGCCGATTGTTCCGCCTGGTCGGGAGTGCGATGCCCCTCGACGCACGGCAGCGGGCCGCCTTCGAGGAAACAGCTGCGCTTGCCAGTGTGGCAGGCGGCGCCCACCTGATCGACCTCGACGAGCAACGCGTCGCCGTCGCAGTCGAGTGAGACGGACTTGACGTACTGCATGTGACCGGACGTGTCGCCCTTGCGCCAGTATTCCTGCCGCGACCTTGACCAGAACGTGACCCGCCCGGTCGTGAGCGTGCGGCGCAGCGCCTCGTCGTTCATGTAGCCGACCATGAGCACCTCGTGCGTGTCGTACTGCTGGATGACCGCGGCGACCAAGCCCTTGGCGTCGCGCTTGAGGCGTTCGGCGATGCGCGGGTCGAGCGTCGTGCTGTTGTCGTATTCCATGACTGTTGTGTGTCCTTTTCGTTCAGTTATGCGATGTCTGTGGCGGCCTAGTCCAAGCTGCAGAGGCCGATCGATGACGCGCTCGTCTCAGCGCACGGTATAGCCTGCGCGTCGCAGCTCGTCCTTGACCTCGCCGATGGTGACCTTGCCGTAGTGGAAGATCGACGCGGCGAGCACCGCGTCCGCACCGGCCTCGATCGCCGGCGGGAAATCGGCGGCCTTGCCCGCGCCGCCGGAAGCGATGATCGGAATGTTCACTTCCTTGCGCACGGCACGGATCATTTCCAGATCGAAGCCCTGCTGCGTGCCGTCGGCGTCCATCGAATTGAGCAGGATCTCCCCCGCGCCCAGCTCCTCGGCACGCTTGACCCACCAGATCGCGTCGATGCCGGTCGACTTGCGACCGCCCATCGTGGTCACCTCGAAACCGGACTGCGTGTGCTGCTCGCCCCGCTCGCGGCGGGCGTCGACGGACAGCACGAGCACCTGATTGCCGAACCTGTCGGCAACGCGGCTGATCAGCGTCGGATCGTTGATCGCGGCCGTGTTGACGCCCACCTTGTCCGCGCCGCAACGCAGCAGCGAGTCGACATCTTCGGGCGTGCGCACACCACCACCGACGGTGAGCGGGATGAAAATCTGCTCGGCCGTGCGCGCGACCACGTCGACCATGGTCTGCCGGTGCGAGCTGGACGCGGTCACATCGAGGAACGTGAGTTCGTCGGCGCCCTGACGATAGTATTCGGCGGCCAGCTCCACCGGGTCGCCGGCGTCGCGCAGATTCTCGAAGTGCACGCCCTTGACCACGCGTCCCGCATCGACGTCCAAGCATGGGATGACTCGAATGGCCAGCGACATATTCACTCCTGTTCCGTGCGGTTGCCTTACCGCCATACAGGTTAGCGTGCCGCCGTTACAGCCGGTTCATGCGATTCCATTTGGCGGAATCGCATGAACTTCGCGAATCGCGAGCAGACGGACCGCCGTCGCATGCGTCATGTCCTTCGTTCGGTCAGTCGCGCGTCCCTGACAGCAGACGCTCCTCGATCCAACGGGCCACGCCGTCGTCATCGTTCGCCGGGCAGGTTTCGTCGGCGATCGCCAGCACGTCCGGGTTCGCGTTCGCCACGGCCACGCCGAGTCCGGCCTCGCGCATCATCGCGATGTCGATCACGTCGTCGCCGAACGCGACGGTCTGCGCCAACGGCACGCCGAGCCGGCCACACACGATGCGCAGCGCATGCTCCTTGTTGGCCAGCGGGCTCATGAGCATCCACATCGTGCCTTCGGAAATGTGCACGTCGAAATCGTCCGGCACCAGCGTTTCCAACGCCTTCCATTGTTCGGCGTCGGGGAAGACGATGATCTTGTCGGCGATGCCGTCGGGAACGTCGCCGTCGGCAAAGTCGGTGAGGCGCCACGTCTGCGTCTTCCAGTAGACGCTCACATCAAAGTTCGTATACCGCACGTCGTCCATCACGATGCCGACCTTGAGGCCCGGCAGTTCGCGCAGGAAGCCCCGGCACACCTCGCACGCGCGAGACGACGGGAAACCGATCTTCTCCAGATGCCCCTCCGCGGCCGGCCGCGCGCCGGTGAGCAGGTCGAAGTCGGAATGCGCCGGATCGAAGTCGATGAGCGCGCCGTTGAGATAGATCACCGCGTCGGCCGGAAGCCTGTCGGCGAACGCGAGTCCGGTGCTCACCGGACGGGCCGTGGCGATCGCGAACAGGTAGCCGGCGTCGTGCAGCCGCTCGATGGTCTCGACCGAACGGTCGGTGATGTACCGTTCCTCGAACGTGGCGCCGCCGTGCAGCAGCGTGCCGTCGAGATCGGCAACGACGAGCCGGACGTCGTCGCGGCTGTTCTGCGGCTGGTCCGTTCGGTTTGCACGGCCCGCACGTTCCGCGGCCGTCACAGCAGGCCCTCGCAGTACGAGCGGACGATGTCGGCCGAACGATGCAGTTTGGCGAGTTCGTCGTCGGCCAGATCGAGTTCGACGATTTCGTTCGCGCCATTCGCACGCAGTTCCGTCGGCACGCCGAGGAACACGTCATGCTCGCCGTATTCGCCGTCGAGCAGCGTGGACACGGGCACGATGCGACGTTCGTCCCACAGGATCGTCTGCACGATGCCGGCGACCGTGGACGCGATGCCGAAGTTCGTGCCGCCCTTCGCGGCGACGATCTCGTTGCCGCGCATGCGCGTCTTCGCCTCGATCTCCTCAGTGGACACCGACGCGAAACGATCCTGGTTGTCCGCAAGGAAACGCGCGAACGGCTTGCCGCCGAGCGAGACGGTGGACCACGCGGTGAACTGCGAGTCGCCATGCTCACCCATGACGAAGCCGCCCACGTTGCGCGGGTCGAGGCCGGTTTCCTCGCCGATGATGGTTTTCAGCCGCGACGTGTCGAGCGCCGTGCCGGTGCCGAGCACCTGCGTGCGCGGCAGGCCGGAACGCTTCCACGCGTACCAGGCCATCACGTCGACCGGGTTGGACACCATGACGATCACGCCGTCGAAGCCGGAGGCCATGACGTTGTCGACCACGTCGCCGACGAGGCCGATGGTGAAGCCAAGTTCGGCCAGACGCGTCGAATTCGCCGGCGGCTTGCGCCCCACGGTGATGACGACGATGTCGGCGTCCTTGCAGTCGGCGTAATCACCGGCACGCACCTTGACGTGACGGTCCTGGAATTCGCTGCCGTCGTCGAGATCGTGCGCCTCGCCCAACGCCTTGGACGCGAAGTGGTCGATGAGCACGAGCTCGTTGCACAGGCCGTGTGTGACGATGCCGAACGCGGCGGTGGAGCCGACCTGCCCGGTGCCGACGATGACGACCTTGTTGCGGTTCATGGTGACCATGTGGTTGCGTTTCCTTTCCTAACGGTATGCCACCGATATTCTGTCATGGAATTGCGCGGCGGGATGTCCTGACACGAAAATGAGCCATGACCGAAGCGGTCATGGCTCATGACGAACTCATTGCGGATGAACGGCGATCAGACGAGGTTGAACTTCGCCATCAGGCCGAGGGCGATGATGATCGCGACCCACAGCAGCGCAATGATGACGGTCCAGCGGTTCAGGTTCTTTTCCGCCACGCCGGAGGAGCCTGCGTTCTGGGTGAGGCCGCCGCCGAACATGTCGGACAGACCGCCGCCCTTACCCTTGTGCATGAGGATGAGCAGGGTGAGCAGCAGGCTGAAGACGACGAGAATGATCTGCAGCACGAGCTTAACGATGGCCATAGCGGACACGGGCGAACCTCCAATTCATAAAGTGCTGTCCTATACCATACCCCAAGGTGGTGAACAACGGGGCGAAACCGCCGAAATCGCGGCTACGTTCGGCCATGTTCAGCGTCCGGACGTCGCCTTGAGCGTCATGCGGGCGATTTTCGCGAGTTCGTCGGCGTCGAGCGCGGCCCCGCCGATCAGGAAGCCGTCGACGTCCGGCTCGCCGATGAGTTCGACCGCGTTCTTCGACGAGACGGAACCGCCGTACAGGATGCGCACGCCGTCGGCGACGTCGCGGCTGAACGTGGCCGCAAGATCGTCGCGTATCGCCTTGGCCGCGTCCTGCGCGGATTCCGGTGTGGCGACCATGCCGGTGCCGATGGCCCATACCGGCTCGTAGGCGATGACGAGTTTGGCGGCCTGATCACTGGACAGGTCGCGTGTCACGTCGTGGACCTGGCCGACCGCGAAGTCGAGTTCGATGCCCTGCCGGCGTTCCTCGAAGCTTTCGCCGACGCACAGGATGGGCTGCATGCCGGCGGCGAGCACGGCGCGCACCTGATCGACGATGTTCGCGTCGTCTTCGGGATGATACTTGCGCCGTTCGGAATGACCGACGATGACGTAGCGGCAGCCGAGCGCGGCGATCATGTCGGCGGACACGTCGCCGGTGAACGCGCCCTGCGTGGTGACGGACACGGACTGCGCGCCGTAGCGGATGGGCAGCCTGTCGGCTTCGACAAGCACCTGCACGCTGCGCAGCGCGGTGAACGACGGCATCAGGGCGACTTCGCAGCGCTTGTAGTCGAAGTGCGCGTCGCGGAGCAGCCACGCGAGTTTCTGCACGAAATAGGTGGCTTCCAGATGGTCGAAGTGCATCTTCCAGTTGCCCGCCACCAGCGGTGTGCGCGACGCCATGCCGTTGTTCCCTTCCCGTAGGATCCGTTCTCGGATGCGATGTGTGTTGTTCACAAAACGAAGCGCCCCTCCGCGAAGAGGGGCGCGACGTTCAGATCATTCTCAGTCGAGCACCTTCAGGCCCGGCAGCTCCTTGCCCTCAAGGAACTCGAGGGAGGCGCCGCCACCGGTGGAGATGTGCGAGAAGCCATCCTCCGGGAAACCGAGGTTGCGCACCGCGGAGGCGGAGTCGCCGCCGCCGACGATGGTGAACGCGCCGGCCTTGGTCGCGTCGACCAGACCCTGGGCCACGGCACGGGTGCCGTCGGCGAAGGCTGCGATCTCGAACACGCCCATCGGGCCGTTCCACACGACGGTCTTGGAGTCGACGATCTTGTCGTGGAACAGCTTCTGGGACTCCGGGCCGATGTCGAGGCCCATCTTGTCGGCCGGGATGGCGTCGGCCGGAACGACCTCCGGGGCGACGTCGGCGTCGGACTTCGGGAAGCCCGGGTTCACGACGATGTCGGTCGGCAGCACGAGTTCGACGTTGTTCTTCTCGGCGGTCTCGATGTAGCCCTTGACCTTGTCGAGCTGATCCTCTTCAAGCAGGGAGGTGCCGACCTCGTAGCCCTTGGCCTTGAGGAAGGTGAACACCATGCCGCCGCCGATGACGAGGCGGTTGGCCTTGTCGAGCAGGTTCTCGATGACGCCGAGCTTGTCGGAGACCTTGGAGCCGCCGAGCACGACGGTGAACGGACGCTCCGGGTTCTCGGTGGCCTTGGACAGGGCCTTGACTTCCTTCTCGACCAGCAGGCCAGCGGCGGCCGGCAGATCGGCGGCCACGTCGTAGTTGGAGCCCTGCGCACGGTGCACGACACCGAAGCCGTCGGAGACGAAGGCTTCACCGAGGGCGGCGATCTTCTTGGCGTAGGCGGCGCGCTCGGCCGGATCCTTACTGGTCTCCTCCGGGTTGAATCGCACGTTCTCGAGCAGCACCACGTCACCGTAGTTCATGGCGGCGACCTTGGCCTGGGCATCCTCGCCGTAGGTGTCCTTGGCCAGCGGCACGTTGACGCCAAGCAGCTCGCCGAGACGGGCGGCGACCGGAGCCAGGGACAGCTCGGGGACGACCTTGCCCTTCGGGCGGCCGAGGTGGGCCATCAGAATGACCTTAGCGCCTTCTTCGCGCAGCGTCTTGATGGTCGGCAGGGCGGCCTTGATGCGGCCGTCATCGGTGATCGTGGTGCCGTCCAGCGGAACGTTGAAATCGGCGCGAACCAGGACGCGCTTGCCCTTGAGATCTCCAAGATCCTTGAGTGTCTTCATGAATATCCTTTCCTAACCGCGTGCTGCGTCGCATGACGCTCCGTAGCACGGGAAGAGTGGTGACGTGGATACGCCACTAGTGATAATACAGGCCAGAACGAACAAAAACACCGCCATTCGCATAATGCGAGGCGGTGTTTCGCGTATTGAAAAATTCAGAAAATCAGGTTACAGCGACTGGCCGCGAGCCTTGGCGGTTTTGTCCGCAAGCTGCAGCAGACGGCGGATGCGTCCTGCGATGGCGTCCTTGGTGATAGGCGGATCGGACAGACGTCCCAGCTCCTCGAGACTGGCGTCGCCGTGGTCGAGGCGCAGCTGGCCGGCGGCCTTGAGATTGTCCGGGATGTCGTCGCCGAGGATCTCGAAAGCCTTGCGGACCTTTTCGCTCGCCTCCGCGGCAGCCTTGGCGCTGCGGCGCATGTTCGCGTCGTCGAAATTCGCGAGGCGGTTCGCCTTGCCGCGAGCCTCGCCGTCGGAACGCTTGCCGGTCCATTCGCGGGCAGAACGGGGTGCGCCCATGAGATTGAGCATGCGTTCGATCGCATCCGGATCCTTAAGCGTGACGCGTTCGGAGCTGCGCAGCTGGCGCGGCTTGGCGCTGATGCCGAGACGCCGGGCGATGCCGGCCAGCGCGAGGGCTGCCTCGTTGCAGGGGCAGGTGATTTCCAGATAGCTGGCCTTGCCCGGGTCGGACAGGCCGCCGTGCGCCAGGAAAGCTCCACGCCACGCAGCCTTGACCTGCGCGATGTTGCCGTTGACGATTTCCGCGGGCAGACCCCGCACCAACTGCTTGCGACGGTCGAGCAGACCGGTCTGCAGGGCGAGGGCCGCGCCGCCGCGGTCGACATGGATCAGATAGCGCTGCACGACGCCGTTGGGCGTCTGGCGGGAGACTTGGGTGAGCACCGCCTCATGGCCGTACAGATCCTTGATGGTGTCCTGAAGCCACTTCGCGGCTTCCAACGAATCGAACTGCGCCTGCACGATGATCTGGCGTTGCACGAGCTTCAAGCCGCCGCCGAAGCGGATCATCGCCGTGGCCTGCGCCTTTTTGGCGGCGGGCAATTCATTATCGATTGCGGCGAGTTCGCTTTTGACATCATCCAGAAGAGCCAAGAGCCAACCTCCTATGTCCCGTTCTCCTCAATGCTTGGCCGGTTGCCGGGCATGAACCATGCCTTGCCGCCGGCTTACTGTGATACCGAATCACTTGGACAAGCCAATCATGTTTGCCCGTCCATTGGACAGCTTTGGCCCGCTATGTGGCCATCGATACGATTGCCAAAGATGCGGTCAAACGTCAAACACTGTCGCCACACTACCGCTCATTCCTTCGCCGTTGCAGTTCCCGGGCTGAGACGCTCACTTCCAGACCGTGCGCGCGCAGACGCGAGGCCAGTGCTTCGCTCATGGCCACCGAACGGTGCTGGCCTCCCGTGCAGCCGATGGCGATGGTGACGAAATGCTTGTCCTCCTGCGCATATCCTTCCAATGCGACAAGGATCGCGCGCTCATAAGCGTTAAGGAACTCCGCCGCCCCCTTGCTGGAGAGCACGTAGTCAGCCACCGGCTTGTCCTGTCCGGTCAGTTCGCGCAGGCTGGGCACCCAGAACGGGTTCGGCAGAAAGCGCACGTCGGCCACGAAATCGGCGTCGAGTGGAATGCCGTATTTGAATCCGAAGCTGAAGATGTGCACGGCAACGGTCTTCGGGCCGGAACCGAGCATCGCCTCGTACAGTTTGGTCGATAGCTGGTGAATGCTCAGCGCGGACGTGTCGATCACCATATCGGCGCGCTCTTTGAGGTTCATCAGCAGCGCGCGTTCCTCCTTGATGCCGTCAATGAGGCGGTTGCCCCTCTGCAGCGGATGCGGGCGACGCACGGATTCATAGCGCTTGATGAGCACGTCGTTGCTGGCGTCGAGGAACAAGATACGGGTTTTGACGCCCAGATCGTCCAGGTGACTGAGCACCGCGGACAGGTCGTCGAAGTATTCGCGCGACCTCACGTCGATGACGGCAGCGAGCTTGTGTACGCCGTTGCCGGATCTGCCGCCGCCCTGCGTCATCATGTCGACCAGCGGGACGAGCAGTTTCGGCGGCAGGTTGTCGACCACGTACCACCCCATGTCCTCCACACTGTCGGCCGCATGGGAACGTCCCGCACCGGACATGCCGGTGATGAGCAGGACTTCGAAACCGTCGGCCGGTTCTGGAAGACTGTCGTTCATGTGTGCATCCGCACCGTTGGCCGTATCGGCTCCGTTGGTTTTGGCCCCGTCCATCACAATGCCTCCTCAAGCGCCCGCCGCATGGGCGGTTCCAATGTCGTCATCGGATCCCGGCCGGCGAGAGCGGCTTCGCCTTCCGCTCCGGTCATGAGACGCACCTGCAGGATGGCCTGATACAGCAGCATTTCCTCGCCTCCCAGAGCCAGACCGCCCTTGGCCCGCCATGCGCGGATAAGCGCGCTGGGACGCGGGTCGTAGACCACGTCGAGCAGGATGCCGCGGGGGAAGAACGAGTCGTCGGTTTCGATGGTTTCGGCGATCACGTCGGCCGCATGGCCCGGAATCGTGCTGACGGCGATGTCCGCACCGCGCAGCGATTCGACAGCCTGTTCCAGATCGACTTCGCGCAGGTCCGCACTGTCCTCTTCGGCAACGATGCGCGTAATGTCCGGGTTCTTGCCCGGGTGACGTGCGGCCACCGTGATTTCGCCTCTGCCACGCTCTTCCCCGTTGCCCGAGGACGCCAGCATGACAGCGATCGCGCAGGCGGCCGATGCGGCCGTGTTGCCATTGCCGATCACCGTCGCGCGTTTGAGGTCGCGTTCTTCGAGCGACGGCCCGTCGCTCACGTCGCAGGCGTGGCCGAAGGCATAGATAATGCCCGGCACGTCGGTGTTGTACAGGGCGATATCCGGTTTGCCGTCGTGTTCCGCCGCATGGGACCAGTCGAACACCGCCGTGTTGGCGACCTTGAGGGATTTGGCCCACGCGTCCTTCGGAGTACCGTATGGCTGCACGGTTTTCTTGAGCGGCATGGTCAGGCTGAGTCCTCGCCATGTCGGGTCGAGGTCGTCAAGGAATCTTTTGAGATCGGTTTCACCCACTTCGTGACGTTCGTATGCCCAATCGTCGAGGCCGAGAGCCTTGTACGCGGCCTCATGCAGCACCGGGGACAACGAGTGGGCGATGGGCTTGCCGAGTACCGCGCAACGGTGATTGACCTGGGTCATAACCCCTCCTTCACATCCTCATTCATCGTACCGTACCGAACGCCGACCGACGACCATTCGTTCGAGGCGATCTCCAAAATAGTAAAGGCCTTGCCGTCCGGTACCTTTCGTGGATCTCCTCTTTACTCCCTCACGTCTGTATTGTTCACTGCGAAGCATCCCTCGTTCCCGTTGCGGTTCAACCGTCCTGTTCCTGCGTATGCAATGCGCGGTATATCGCCTCAGCCTTGGCATGCCCAATGCCTTTGACCTGTTCCAGGTCTTCGACCGTGGCCTCTCTCATGGCGCGCACCGAACCGAATCGTGCAAGCAGGCGTTTCTGGTATGCTTCGCCGATACCTGGAATGTCGTCCAACGCGGAGCGCAGCGCGCCCTTGCGGCGCGTCTGCCGATGGTAGGTGATGGCGAAGCGGTGCGATTCGTCGCGCACCCGCTGCAGCAGGTACATGCCCTGCGACTGGCGTTTGAGGATGATCGGATAATCGTCGTCCGGCACCCACACTTCCTCAAGCCTCTTGGCCAGCCCGCACAGTGCCACGTCGTCCACGCCGCAGTCAGCCAGAGCCTTGGCTGCGGCCATGACCTGTGGCTGTCCGCCGTCGACAACGATCAGGTTCGGCTTGTAGGCGAACCTGCGCCGGTCAGTGTTCTGCTGCACCACTGCTTCGGACGTCTTATCACTGCCAATATCGTTTTGAACACTGATATCGGCATCGACATTGCCGACGTCTCGTGCCGAAGTTGAGGAATTCGCCATAGTAAGGGCGTCTCGTTCGCGGCGCTCGTTGTCCATGCTATCGCCGGAGTCGCCGGCGATGTTGCCGTGACGGAACCTTCTGGTCAGCGTCTCGTAGAGGGCGCTCAGATCGTCGACTGCGCCGTTGCCGTCCTTGCCCCGGATGGCGAAGCGGCGGTATTCGGACTTTTTGGCGATCGCGTCTTCGAACACCACCATCGAAGCGACCTGGTATGCGCCGCCGACGGTGTTGGAAATGTCGTAGCATTCGATGCGCAGGGGGGCCTGCGAGAGACCCAACGCCTTCGCCACGTCGTTCATGGCATCCGACCGGGCGCCCATGTCGCTAATGCGGCTCATCTTGCTGCGTTGCAGCGCCTGTCCAGCGTTTTCCGCGGCACGGTCCATCAGCGCTTTCTTTTCGCCACGACTGGCGGTGCGGATCGTCACCGCAGCACCGCGCAGCCCGCCCAGCCATGATTCGAGTTCTTCGCGGCGAGCCGGTTCGACCGGCACGATCACTTCACGCGGTATCGGCGAGACCGGTGCCAACAAGTCCGCACGACCGGTCTGTTCCTGCCGTTCATGCCGTTCACGTGTCGCCTGCGCGCGTGATGCGGCATCGGTGGCGGTCAGCGACTGCGTCGATCCTATTGCGTCTCGACGTTCCTCAATCCGGTTGACAAATCCGTTTGCGGTCGTATCCGCGCCGGCATCCGCGTAGACCTGCACGATGAGGTCTGCGATCAGTTCGGCGTCGTCCACGTCTTCGACCCGTTCGACGCTCCAGTTGCGTTCGCCGCGGATCGAACCGTCGCGAACGATGAACGCATGCACTGACGCCTCCAGTTCGTCGGACGCCATGCCAAACATGTCGGCGTCCACGTCCTGGTCGAACACGACCGCGTTCTGCTGCATGACGGTTTGCAGCATCTGGATTTCGTCGCGTAGCCGGGCCGCTTTCTCGAATTCGAGTTCGGCGCTGGCTGTCTTCATGTCTCGCGCGAGCTGCGCGACGTATGATTTGCCGAGCCGTCCGGTCATCACGCCGACCAGACGCTCGCACATGCGCCGGTGTTCCGCCGCGTCGATGCGTCCGACGCATGGCGCGGAGCATTTGCCGATGGATGCGAGCAGGCAGGGCCGGCCCGTCAGTTCGGCCTTGCGATACACTCCCTCGGCGCAGGTACGCACGGGGAAGGTCCGCAACAAGCGGTCGAGCGATTTGCGCAGCTCCCATACCTTCGCGTAGGGGCCAAAATAGCGGGTGTCCCGCCGTTTGCGACTGCGCGTCACCCACACACGCGGGAACCGCTCCCCCGCCGAGACCGCCAGATACGGGTAGGTTTTGTCGTCGCGGAACTGCACGTTGAACCGCGGGTCGAATTCCTTGATCCACGTGTATTCGAGCGTGAGCGCCTCGAGCTCGGTGCCGACCACTGTCCACTCGAGGCTGCGCGCGGTGAGCACCATGGTCTGCGTGCGCGGGTGCAGCAGGTATAGCGGCTGGAAATAGTTGGTCAGACGGTTGCGCAGGCTTTTCGCCTTGCCCACGTAGATCACGCGGCCCTCGCCGTCGCGCCATTTGTACACACCTGGCTGCGCCGGAATATCTCCCGTCTTCGGACGGAACAGGTCGCGGGTGTCCCCCAGCAACGGAGCCCCGTTCTTGTTGACGCCCGCGGACGTGTCGACGCCGACCATATCCTTCTGCAAGGCGTCCGCAGTCCTGCGCCACACATCCGGCGCATGCCGTTCAATGTCATTGGTCATGTTGGTTCCTCAGAGAAAAACGTAAGTCGAGGCTGCAAACGAGCGTGGGGTCGGGATATGCGATGTCAGACCGTAAAGACTCGGCCAGAGCAGCCCGGAGCGTGTCGGATATCGCATATCCCGACCCCACGCGGACACCGTGCCTAACGGACATGCTCCAGCATCGGTTTGAGGAACCTGCCGGTCCACGATTCCGCGCATTCGGCGACCTGCTCGGGCGTTCCCTGCGTGACGACGGTGCCGCCACCGTCGCCGCCTTCCGGCCCGAGATCGATGATCCAGTCGGCCGACTTGACCACGTCGAGGTTGTGCTCTATGACGATCACGGTATTACCCTTATCGACCAATCCCTGCAGCACAAGCAGGAGCTTGCGCACGTCCTCGAAGTGCAGACCGGTGGTCGGTTCATCGAGAATGTACACGGTTTTGCCGGTGGAACGCCGCTGCAGTTCGGTGGCGAGCTTGACGCGCTGCGATTCGCCGCCAGACAGGGTGGGAGCGGGTTGGCCGAGGCGGATGTAGCCGAGACCAACTTCGACGAGCGTGTCGAGGTAGCGGGAGATCGACGGATACGCCTTGAAGAACTTCGCAGCCTCCTCGATGGGCATGTCGAGTACGTCGGAGACGGTCTTGCCGTTGTATTTGACTTCGAGCGTCTCGCGGTTGTACCGCTTGCCGTGGCATTCCTCGCATTCGACGTACACGTCGGGCAAGAAGTTCATTTCGATCTTGAGCGTGCCGTCTCCGTGGCAGGCCTCGCACCGACCGCCCTTGACGTTGAACGAGAAGCGGCCCGGACCGTAGCCGCGCACCTGAGCTTCAGGGGTTTTAGCGAACAGGGTGCGGATCTTATCCCACACGCCGGTGTAGGTGGCGGGATTGGATCGCGGCGTACGTCCGATCGGGTTCTGGTCGACGTGGATGACCTTGTCGCACTGGTCGACGCCTTCGACGCGCGTGTGCTTGCCGGGTACGATGCGCGCGCCGTTGAGCTTGTCAGCGAGGACCGGATAGAGGATCTGGTTGACGAGGGTGGATTTGCCCGAACCGGAGACGCCGGTGACCACGGTCATCACGCCGAGCGGAAAGTCGACGGTGAGGTTCTTGAGGTTGTTCTCGCGTGCGCCGACGACGCGCAGCTGCCGGGTTTTGTCGGTTTTGCGGCGGTGGTCGGGCACGGTGATTGCGCGTCGGCCGGCGATGTAGTCGCCGGTGATTGACCGCGGCGCATCGACGAGCTTCGACGCCGGACCGGAATAAACGACTTCGCCGCCGTGTTCGCCGGCGCCCGGTCCGATGTCGACGAGCCAGTCGGCTTTTTCGATGGTTTCCTGGTCGTGTTCGACGACGATCAGCGTGTTGCCGAGATCACGCAGATGGTGCAGCGTTTCAATGAGCCGCTCGTTGTCACGCTGGTGCAGGCCGATGGACGGCTCGTCGAGCACGTACATGACGCCGACAAGCCCGGAGCCGATCTGCGTGGCAAGTCGAATGCGCTGAGCCTCTCCGCCGGACAGGGTTTTCGCGGCTCGGGACAAGGTCAGGTAGTTCAGGCCGACGTCGTTGAGGAAGCCGAGCCGCGCGCGGATCTCCTTGAGCACTTCGCCAGCGATCTGCGCGGCGGATCCGGTAAGCTCGAGACCGTTCACCCATGCGAGGCTTGCCTCGGCGGACATATCGCACACGTCGGCGATCGACTTGCCGTTGACGGTGACGGCCAACACTTCGGGGCGCAGGCGCCGTCCCTTGCAGGTCTGGCACGGCACTTCGCGCATGTACGACTCGTAATACTGCTTCATCTGGTCGGAATCGGTCTCGTCGTGCCGGCGCATGAGCGTGCGCACCACGCCTTCGAATCCGGTCGAATACTCGCGCATGCGCCCCCACCGGTTGCGGTAGGAGACCTTCACCTTGAAGTTCCGGCCGTACATGATCGCGTGGCGTACCTCGTACGGCAGATCCTGCCACGGGGTGTCCAGATCGAAGCCCATTTCCTCGCCGAGGCCTTCAAGCACGTGGCGGTAGTACTCCCCCGTGCCCTTGGTCAGTCCCCACGGTTCGATCGCTCCTTCATTGAGTGTCTTGCTCGGATCGGGGATGACGAGTTCCGGGTCGATTTCCAGCGAGTATCCGATGCCCGTGCAGTCAGGGCAGGCACCGTACGGGGCATTGAACGAGAACGTGCGCGGTTCGATCTCGTCGAGCTCGAGCTGGTGCCCGTTCGGACAGGCGCGTTTTTCGGAGAACGGCTGGCGACGCGCCGGATCGTTCTCATCACGGTCCACATAATCCGCCACGATGACGCCCTTGGCGAGCTTCAACGCGGTTTCGACCGAATCAGTGAGCCGCTGGCGAATGCCGTCCTTGACGACAAGACGGTCGACGACCACTTCGATCGTGTGCTTCTTCTGCTTGGCGAGCTTGATGTCGTCGCTCAGCTGCACCATCTCGCCGTCCACGAGCGCACGGGCGTAGCCGTCGCCTCGCAGCAGTTCCAACAGATCGGCGAACTCACCCTTACGGCCCCGCACCACGGGCGCGAGAATCTGGAAACGCGTGCGTTCCGGATTGGCGAGCAGCGTGTCGACCATCTGCTGCGGCGTCTGGGCACTAACCGGCTCTCCGCACACCGGGCAGTGCGGGATGCCAGTGCGTGCGAACAGCAGTCGCAGGTAATCGTAGATCTCGGTGATCGTGCCGACCGTCGAACGCGGGTTGCGGTTCGTGGTCTTCTGGTCGATCGACACGGCCGGGCTCAGTCCTTCGATGAAGTCAACGTCCGGCTTGTCCATCTGGCCGAGGAACTGGCGGGCGTACGCGGAAAGCGACTCCACATACCGCCGCTGTCCCTCGGCGAACAGCGTGTCGAACGCGAGCGACGACTTGCCAGAGCCGGACAGGCCCGTAAACACGACCATGCGGTTGCGCGGGATCGACAGGTCTACGTTCTTGAGGTTGTGTTCGCGGGCACCCTGAATGGTGATTTTCAGGTCGTTGGGGATGCGCGAGATGTCCGCCACCAATGACGTGTCGGTGCGGCGCATCGGTGCCTTCTTGATCTCCCTCGACAGGAATGTGTCGCTGGTCATGACGCGTTCGACCACCACGTCGCCGTTTTTCCCGGTATTCGGGTCTTTCCGGTTCACTGCCATCGCCGCCGCCTTCTGCTCGTTCGCTGTGTGTGCTTAATACTGTGCCCTAGGATACCTGAATTCCAGACAGATTTCGAACGCATGTTCGATCGGCGTGTTTCGGCGGCAACGCAACGGTCTGCCAGCTCAGTGCTCGCGGTACACCTTGGTGTAGGAGCCCTCCGCACGCGGTCGCACGACGATCGAATCAATGTCCACCGTGTCGGGTTGACCCAGCGCCCAACGCACGCATTCGGCAATATCCTCGGCAGTCAGCGGATCGGGCACGCCGGCATACACAGCCGCGGCCTTCGCCTCGTCACCGCCGAAGCGCTTGAGTGAAAACTCGTCGGTATGCACCATGCCCGGAGCGATGTCAATCACGCGCACCGGCTCTCCGATCTGCTCGAGCCGCAGCACGCGCGCCATCACCTTCTCTGCGAACTTCGACGCACAGTATCCAGCGCCGCCTTCGTACGGTTCGATGCCGGCCGTTGAGGAGATGACGAGCACGGTACCACCGCCGGGCGCCTGCTTGAGCGCAGGCAGAAGCTTCTGCGTGATGCGCAGCGTGCCGATCACGTTCAGCTCGTACATGTTGCGCCAGTCGTCAAGGTTCGCAGTGGCGACCGGGTCCTTGCCAAATGCCGCGCCCGCGCAGTTGACGAGCGCCTTGACCGAACCTCCGGCCAGTACCTTGTCCACGGCGGCCCGGGTGCTTGCCTCGTCGGTGATGTCGCACACCACGTAGCTGACCGCGTCGCCGAGTTCGTCGGCGAGCGCCTTGAGCTTGTTCTCGCGTCGTGCGAGTGCGACGACGGTCCAGCCGTCGTTGACGAGTGCGCGGACGCTTGCGGCGCCGATGCCGCTTGATGCGCCGGTGACGACGGCGCGTTTGGTGGTGGTTTCCATTGCCGATCTCCTTGGTTTGCGGGTTTTGCCGCGGGTGTTATCGCTCACGGTCTGTTGTTTATGATAGTCGCGTGTAACTTGTTCGGTCGGGTTGGCGGTCAGGCGTGGCATAGTCCGCGTAGCAGTGTGATTTCGTCGCGGTGCGTGGTTGGGGTTTGTTCTTTGGTTTCGAGGATCATGGGCAATGTGTTGGTGCGTGGGTCGTTGACGAGTTGAGTGAAGAATGTGGTGCCGAGTTGTCCTTGGCCGATGTTGGCGTGGCGGTCTTTGTGTGAGTTGAGGCCGTATTGTGAGTCGTTGGCGTGGATGGCTTTGACGCGCTCAAGTCCGATGGTGTCGTCGAGTTCGCGTAGGACGTTGTCGAAGTTGTTGAGGAGGTCGTATCCGGCGTCGTAGACGTGGCAGGTGTCGAGGGTGATGCCGAGGTTGGTCGTGTGGTCGACGTGGTTGATGATGTCGGCGAGTTCTGTGAAGTTGCGTCCGCATTCGGTGCCTTTGCCGGCCATGGTTTCGAGCAGGATGGGCACGGTGTTGCTCGCATTGCCCGTGTCGGCGAGCAGGTCGAATACTTGGTTCAGCCCGTCGGCGATGAGTCGGCATCCTTCCGCGGCTCCTTGTCCGACGTGGGATCCGGGGTGGATGTTGAGGTAGATCTCTTGTCCGGCTTGTCGGATGGGTGCGAGCAGTTGCAGGTCTTCGGCGAGCGCGTGGATGGCGAATTCGCGTTTGGCGTCGTCTTTGGCGGCGAGGTTGTACACGTATGGCGCATGTGCGACGAGCGGTCCGTAGTGTTCGGCTGTGAGTTGGCGTGCGAAGTCGGTTGCACCGTCGGGGTTGAGTGATGTGGATTTCTTGCCGTATGGCGAGCGCGGGAAGAATGCGAACGTGGTGCCGCTTTCGCTGTGCGAGCGTTCGATGAGTTTGTTCCATCCGCCTGCCGTGGATAGGTGTGATCCGATGAGGAGTGTTATCATATTTGGGCCTTTCTGTGCTTGCATGTGTTGATTGCCTGTCTTAACGGTGTACGTGTCTATTTATCATTGTCTTGATTGTCTTGCGCTTCTTTGAAGCGTCGTGCTAATGCTGGGTCGTGGAAGCGCAGTGAGCAGTCGTCGGGTTTTGCGTTGCCGAGTGGTTCGATAGTTCCGAACCAGATGAGTGTATCGTCGAATATGGTGAATTCGTTGCATGATTCGACCGTATGTACCTGGCAACCTAATGCCCGTAGGCGTGTGATGTTTCGTTGTGTTCTTGCTCGTGACGTTTCGGTTGCTGTATCAGGTTGACGTACGGTGATGGTTACGACCACTCCCCGATTGATTGCTTGCATGATTGCGTTGTCGAACTGGGTAATGCCTCGTTGAGAGAGGTAGCTTGCGTTGATGGTTATCGACTGACTGCAATGCATGATGTCGTTGCTGAATGTGCTGAGGAAATCGTTTGCGGTAACGATGTCGTTTTGCGCATCGGGTCGTGTATTGTCGTCGGAGATGAGCGTTTTTGTGCGGTACAGCAGGGCGTCGGTTTTGGCTTGGCGCAGCATGCTGTTGGATAGTTCGTCTGCCAGTAACGGTTCGTATCCTTGGCTGAGATAGGTTTTCAATCGTTTGCGGTACATGGTTGAGGACATGGGTACAGTTACGTCGATGTAGTCATAGATGCGCACCTCTTGTTTGCCGTTGTTGTCTCGGTGGAGTCTACCGATGTATTGGGTAACAGCGGTTTCCACGGAGACCGGTGCGGCGAGCATGAGCGTGTCCAATCGTTTTTGGTCGAATCCTTCGCCGATGTAGCTGCCTGTCGCTACAACGGCAAGGCTTTCATCCGGGGGAATGTGGGTGACTTGTTGGAGTTTTTCTTGTCGTATGCTCTTTGGATCTGCGCCGTAGAGAAGAATCACGTGCTGGCAGCCTCGATGTCGAAGGTCGTCGGCGAGCGCTCGCGCGTGTTCGATGCGTTTGGTGAGTATGAGCGGGGTTCTTCCTGCCTGGATAACGGTCATGGTGTCGTCAAGGATCATGTCGTTGCGTGGTTTGCTGTCGCATGCGACTTGCAGATAGTCGTGATAGGTGAATGGTTCGATGAGGTCGAGGTTGACTGCCGTAAAGCGGGGGATGAATCGTCGGACAAACCGTTGCGAGGCCATTTGATCTTTGACATCGACGGTGTATCGAATCGGCCCGCATTGCATGATGGTGATGGGTTGCATGCCGTCGTCTCGTTTGAATGTGCCGGTTAGTCCGTATACGTATTGTGCGGTGGTTGCGCGTGCAATGGTTTCTGTATCCACGGAGGCGACGTGGTGGCATTCGTCGAAGATCACCATACCGTAGTGGTTGACGAGCTCCTTGACGTGCTTCTCGCCCGGTATGTCGCTGCGTTCGAACAGGGATTGCGCGAGCGCGATGTCGATGATGCCGTTTGCTTCGTTTCGTCCTGCTCCGATTTGACCGATGATGCTGGGTTGTTTGCGGCTGATGCGACCGGTTTTGGTGAGTTTTGGCGGTAATGACATGTCGATGCTGAGGAATTGGCCGAGTTGTTCTTTCCATTGGTCCAGCAGAGCGGATGAGCGCAGCACGATCAGCGTGCTGGTTTTTCGTTCGGCGATGAGGTTGGCTGCGATGACGGTTTTGCCGAAGCCGGTTGGTGCTACGAGTATGCCGTTGTCGCACGCGAGTAAGGATCGGGCTGCAGTGGACTGCTGCGGCCGGAGTGCTCCGGTGAACTTCACGCGGATGGGGGTTCCGACGCTGCGTTTGTCCAAATAGGCAACGGATGCTCCTGCGGAGGAAAGCAGGGATGTTAATGGCTCCTTGCATCCTCGTGGCAGTAGTATCGTGTCTTCGGTTTCTTCCCCGCGGTAGATGATGCGCGGCTTGTTGTATACGGGCTGACGCATGGCTTGCGCCCGATAGAAGTCAGGGTTGGCGAACGCGGCGAGACGACGTATCGCGTTGAGTGCCACTGCCGTCATGCCGGTTTTGGGGATAACGAGCATGTTGCGTTCAATGATGTCGATGGTTTCCGGCACGTCGAATGACGTTATCGTGTTCCCGGACCGGAAGTGCCCTGTTCGGGGACTATTCGACTTGCTACGGGCTTCATGCTTGTCTGTTTGCGCAGTCGTCGTGTTAATGGCCGAAGTGATGTTGGAGGTGTCGGCTGTTTCAGTAATTGGATTGATGAGCTTGCCCAACGGACCGTTGTACCGCGATGCCAGTGCCGTGATTGCATTGACTTGCTCCAAAGTGACCCGTTGGGCCGAGGAGAGAAACGACCATTGGTCCTTATACGGTTTGAATTGGTCGTCCACGAAAACGCTGTTGCCGTTGTCACGCGCTTTGCGCTGCAAGGGCAATGCGATCAGGTTGCCGAAGCCTCCGGCAGGCATCGTGTCCTGATTGGGGAACATGCGGTCATACGATCGGAACGCAATATGCGTGAGATCCGACGCTTGCGTCAACAGGAGTGAGCCCATGCGTCTCGCCTGCGCCGCGTCGACTTGTTCGGCAAAGAACAGCCACAGGTGTCCTCCATCGCCGGATCGGGAACGCTCCACGGCCGGTCGCAGACCATGTTGTTCGCAAACTCGTCTGACCGCCGAGATCTCACGCATCCAACCGTCATCATCGAAATCAATGGCCAGAAACCAGACCTTCGAATCCTTGGACATCGGATACAATCCGACGACGTTGGTGAATCTGTCGTCGCGTTTGGTGAAATGGTCCAAGAGAGCCTGATCGGTCAATGGTTTGCATCGTCGCCGTTCCGGTGGAGTGGGGATGCGCCTGCCATCCGCCAGTTGCGTCCACTCATTCCATGCGGCCGGAGCATATCCGATCTTGCCTGTCTTCTTGGAGACAAACCCATGCGCATACACATCATCACGGCCACGGAACAATGATCGAAACAATCGCACTTTGCACGTGGGCGAACTATGCGCGGTGATATGTTCATTCCCGATATCGCCTTGTTGCGAAGGATCAGGAATCGTTTCCTGAACGTCCTGTGCGGAACGATTCGGCAATGGATCTTGCATCGTCGCAAGTGTTTGAAGCTCCGACTCGCCTTGCACGTCGGAGACATGTTGCTTTGGACCATTCGTCTTATCGTCTGATGCCGTGCTTCTGGTTGGAGACGTTTCATCCGGAACGGATTCATGCGATTGTTTTTGTCGCAACGCGTCGGGCCATCCGCTCCAGTCGGTGACGGCTTCGATGTTGTTGCCGTCCGGGTCGAGGACGAATGCTGCGTAGTATCCGGGATGGTAGGCGCGTGGTCCGGGGGCGCCGTTGTCGCGTCCGCCGGCGGCGAGTGCGGCCGTGTAGAAGGCGCAGACGGCGGCTGGACTGTCGGCGAGGAATGCGATGTGGGTGACCAGGCAGGCTGACGGTGCGGTCGTTGCGTCCCGCCCTTGACTGGTGGTCGAGGTGCCGTCGGATTGGGACGTCCCCGCCGGTGCGTCCATTGGGGACACGTAGAAGTCGGAGTGTGGCGTGCCGTCGTTGACTCCGAACCCGATCGTGGGTTCGTGGTGGGCTTTGGCGATGTAGCCGAGTGGTGCGAGCGCTTTTGTGTAGAACGCGATGCTGCGGTCGATGTCGCGTACTTTGAGCGTTAGATGATCGAGCATACTGTCACTGTAGCGCGTATGTCCCGATTGAGTTTCGAAAGGATGCGGTTCCGGTTTCGAGCATTTAGAGTGGATACTGGCATATCGGCATCCGGTGCAATAGGAGGCAATCATGGCTGGGAAGGCGTTGATCATCGTGGACGTGCAGCCGACGTTCTGCGAGGGTGGGGAGCTTGGCGTGGACGGCGGCAATGCGGTCGCCGAACGGATCGCCGCGTACGTGACCGCGCATCGCGGCGCATACGCGGTTATTACGACGACGCAGGATTGGCATATCGAACCGGGCGCGCACTGGTCGGAGCATCCCGATTTTGTGGACACATGGCCTGTGCACGGCAAGGCCGGCACGCCGAACGCCGAATTGCATCCGGCGATCCGCGCGCTGAATATCGCGCATCATTTCAAGAAGGGTCAGTATTCGGCTGCGTATTCCGGATTCGAGGGCATCGAGGACAACACGAACCTCATCCAGTCACGAGAGGAAGTGGTGGCCGCGCAACAGGCCGGACATACGCTGGCCAACATGTTGCAGGCAGCCGATATCACGCAGGTGGACGTGGTCGGCATCGCCGAATCGCATTGCGTCAAGGAGACCGCGCTCGACGCGCGCAAGCTCGGCTATCAGGTCGCCGTGTTCGAGGATCTCACCGTGCCTGTCAGCGAGGAGCTCGGCGTCACCGCCCGCAAAGACATGACCGCCGCCGGCATCACCCTCCGCCACTCCTGATCGACGGTTATGTCTGTTCTATTGCGTTGTTGAACTCGTATGGCTTGTCGAACGTAACGGCAGACATGCGGACAGCGTCCATGTGGTGCCGCGTGCGGTGTGGTCGAGCGTGCCTCCGAGACGGTGAAGCTGTTCGGCTTTGGTGCGTAGACCGGTTCCAGGACGTATGACAGTGCCGGAGTTGCCGGAGCCAGCGCCGTCGGTGCGGATACGGTTGCTGGAGACTAGTGTCGCCTGCCGGCCGTCGAGCATGACGTGGATGCTGCAGTCGGTGTGCGGCTGCGCGTGTTTGACGATGTTGTTGCCGGTTTCGTCGATGAGATCGTGCAGTACGTTGACCGCATCCACGTCGTAGCGTTGCGGCAGCGAACCGGAACAATCGGCGTCCACGACGAATCCGAGCGCTTCGAGACGGTCAGCGGTCTCGCGAAGATGATCGCACAACATGACGGTTTCCCCGGCCGGATCGGCGTCAGCTCGGTGACCGGCGACCGACTGCCGTCAAGGATGCCGATGACGTTGCGGGTTTCGTCAAGCACACCTTGCGCGATGCCGGACAGGTCGGCCAGTTCCGCACGCAATCGCGCCGCGTCCGGCGTATCGGCGGTCCACTCGGCCTGATCGTTGTCAAGACGCAGGATGAGATAGGCGAGCCGGTTGGTGACCCGATCGTGGATGCGCGTGGCCGCCGCCGCACGACGCTCCTGTTCAAGGAGGGCACGACGACGTTGCTCCAGTTCCCGTTCGGCCTCCCGGGCATGATCAAGCCGCTGCTTCCAAGCCATGAGCAGTCCCACGACCGGCGCGGCGGGAATCGCCACGAGCACGGCCATCGTAGCGAAATCTTCGGCCGGCCGCACAACGCCCAGCACCGTTCCCGCCACAAGCATCAGCAGTTGCGCGCCGGCCATCATAAAGCCATGCCGCGCGTTGCGCCGAGTGGCCAGCATGACGCAGCATGCGACCGGCAGCGACATCAGCGTCACTCCCCCAGCCAACGGCGGCACTAGGCACGCCCACGCCCACGCCGATGTGACGGTATAGCCAGCGAACAACGGATGCCAATACGCGACGATGGTCAGCGCACAGGCAATAACGATCGACAGCGCGGCCGGTATCGCGACAGCCCCGGCCGCGAGCGCCATGAAGGCGAACGTCAGCGTCAGGCCGATGCTGGTTGCAACGATCAGCGCCGCGAGATGATCCGTGACCGCACTGCGCATACTGTCGTCCGTCCCGCCTACCGTGCGAGCATATCGCAAATCGTTATGGTCGGCGGCGGAGTGCGGATGCGTGGTGCGGTCGTCACGCGGATCATCAGCATCGATGACGACGACGTGGTGCTTCGTGATGCGGTCGCTCATAGCAGTCCTCGGCGCTCGCAGATGGCGATGAGGTTGGCGCGGTTGCGTGCGCCGAGTTTACTGCATGCACGTTTGAGATACGTGGCGATGGTGTAGCGGCTGAGCGACAGCGCTTGCGAGATGGCGTCGGTTTCCATGCCGTCGGCGAGCATGCGGCTAATCTGCAGTTCGCGAGCCGATGGCATGGCCGTCGCAGGATCGGCAACGGTAACGACCGGTGACGGCGCGCCGGCCTGACCTGTCACCGCACCGTTGTTCGTCTCGTCAGAGACCGATTTACTGTCGGTCGTATCGACGTCATGAAAGACAACGCCGGCGACTGGCGAAAGGTTGGATTTGCCGTGCGCGGCGTGCAGGATGGCGTTGCGTATGCCCGGCAGGTCGGTTTTCGACACGATGGCCTGTGCGCCGGCGCGTGCGGCTTGCGCCGCATAGGTCCGCAGCGTGAATGACGTGATGCACACCAGTCCCACATTCAGTCCGGCAGTATGGATGCGCTGGCAGACTTCGGTGCCGGGCAGGGGTTCCATGGACATGTCGACCAGCAAGACATCCGGCCGGGTGTGCGGGTTTCGGCATAGGTCGATGGCGTGAGCCCCGTCGGTGCTCGTCCATGTCACGTCGATGCCGTCCATGCGGGCCAGCAGCGAGCGCAGTGCGCCGAGGGTGAGCGCGTCGTTGTCGACCACGCCCACCGCGATCGGCGCCTTGATTCCATTCGTCTGCATGCCTCCATTATCGACCGTCGTATTACGTACGCACGTGGTGTCCCTCACCGGGGGACATTGCTGGAACCTGATGTTCGTCGCGCGTACGGTGAAGCCAGTTCCCGACCGGCAGCGCGATCACCGGGGAATCGCAACAACGATCGTCTCATGCGAAAGGAGAATGCCATGCATCGCAGACTGTTGGTGGTGTCGGCCGCGTTGATGTGCGCGTTGGTCGTGTTCGTGGCGTGGGTGCTGTGTGACCTGCATGACCGTTCCCTGCCGCAGGAGTTGCATCCGTCCGTCGTGGTCACGGTGACGTTGCCCGATGGCATGGACGATGCTGACACGTTACGCCAGTTGACCGAGCTGAACAGGAAACTCGGTTTGGGATTGGTGAAGATCGTGCCGGATATGGAGCGCAATACCGACGCGCAGGTGTTCGTACCGCTCTCCGGTACGACGCTGCAGGGTTTGGACGCCGGGGCGGCGATCCGCAGATTTGGACGGATTCCCGACGGCAGGATCGCCGACGCCAGTCGTCTGGCGAGCGCGTCGGCCGGCGGCCAGTATCTGATATGCGGACGGTGGAACGGCTCCGCCCACAGAGGCTTGGATACGTGGGCGACCGATGCCGGCATGCGACTGGACTACGGCAATGATGATTTGATGGGTGATCTGCGCATGCTGCTGGGCCAGTCGAGTTTCCGTGTCGCTGTGGGGGCTGCGGTTGCGCTGATGGCCGTGCTGGTGTTGTTCTGGTTGTCGTTCAAGACGCGGTCGGACTGATGCTGCCGATGCTGACGGTCGCCGTGATCGTGGATGCGGCGGTTGCACTGGGTGTGTTCATGTCGCGTGGAGGGGCGTTCATACCGTATCTACTGCGTGTGATACTGCTGTTGGAGACGACGGTATTCGCCTGTCTGCTGACGTTCACGCTGGTATTGTCGGCCGTCTGCTGGCCGTCCGTGCGCATGATCGCCGACCGGCAGCCCATGCCGCGGGGATTGCTGCGGGTGAGCATACTGGTCAAGGCCGTGGTGTTCATCGCCGTACTGGCCGTGATCGCCCCGTCGATGCTTTCGTTTCGTGAGGCGTCCGACGCGGCGCGCGAACAGTCCGTATGGCAACGGTTGCGCGATCAGGTGTCCGTATCGGTCACGTTCGGCCCCGACCACACCGACATGGATGCGAGAGCGGCCGAATTGGTTCATGCGATGGAACGGCAGGGCAAGGCCGCGTTGTCGTACACGTTCACGGACGAAACAGACGAGCAAAAGAACCGGATTACGGCGGACACACCGGTGACCGGCATCGTGACCCACTCCTGGCTCGATCTGGTCGGCATCAACCCCGATACCACGGCCGGCATCACGCCGGTGGATGCCAGCCGGCTGAACGAGCAGGCACGGCAGATCGTTGACCAGTTCACAACATGGGCCACGGACGACGCTCAGGCCAGACGATTGCGCAACGAGTCGAAGTATTACGTGGTGGACGGTGTGACCGTGCCGCTACTCAAGGGCGGCTCCGACGAGATGCTGTTCTCCCGGCGTGCGACGATCATCGTCGTACCGGACCTGAACGGATTCTCCGATTCCGGATTTCTCACGCCTGCGCTCTCCTCGCGCAACATCGTTCTGACCGGACTCGACGACGCTCGACGGCAAGCAACGCAAGCCGGACTGGGCGCGGCGATATCGGTGCGGTACATCGCCGAGGCGCAGATCCTGCGAGCACAGTTCTCCGCGTACTTCGCGTGGATACAGGCCGCCGCGATCGTCCTGTTGCTGGCCGCGTTCACGATGGTCGCCCTCGTCGGCGCCGACGTGCGCGCCACGCTGCGCGCCGGACACGACTATCCCCTGCTGTTGGACGGATACGCGCCCGGCCGGTTAGCCGCGCCGATAATCCTCACGGAAACCCTGTTCGCACTGGCCGCAGCCGGCATCGTCTGCATCATCCTCGTCGCACAGCAGTCAGGCGGCACCCCCATCACCCTGATCGTCGCAACCGTCGCCGCACCGTTTTCCGCCGTCTGCCATCGCACGGCCACAGCCAGCCGGTTCCGCGCGATCAACGACCGCACACTGTAAATCCCTAAGGAGCACAATTATGACCACCATCATCTGCCGGAATCTCGCAACCGGCATCAACGGGCATACCATCACCAGCGACATCAACCTCGACGTCACACCCGGCACGATGACCGCACTGACCGGACCGAGCGGCTGCGGCAAAACCACGCTCCTGCACGCCATCGGCCTCTTGCAGACCCCGGCGGCCGGCACGCTGACCATCGACGGCATCGACGCGACCGGCTGGAACCAGCGCCAGCGCCGACGGTTCTGGCGGGACAAAGCCGCGTTCATCCTGCAAGACTACGGCATCATGGACGAGGAAACCGTCGGTTTCAACGTCAGCATGAGACTCAACGCTCTCGGACTGGCGGTCGGCGGCGACCGGCGGCGCATCCGCAACGCCCTACGCCTGACCGGACTCGCTTCCCGCGCCGACGAAACCGCATCACACTTAAGCGGCGGCGAAAAACAACGGCTCGGCATCGCACGCGCCATCTACAAGAACGCATCCGTGATCCTCGCCGACGAACCCACCGCCTCGCTCGACGCCGGCAACCGCGCCAACATCATCCGCCTCCTGCGCGAACGCGCCGCGCAAGGCGCGGCCGTCATCCTCGCCACCCACGACCCCGTGCTCGTCGACGCCTGCGATCACGTCTACCAAGTCGCCCCGTCTTCATAACCGTATCTCGTCTCAAGCCTCCTCTCCGCGGGGAGCCGTCAGCGCAGCTGGCTGAGCAAACCCGAACCGAGCAACATCCCCGACAGTCTCTCCCCCATCACCCACCATTCGTCACACACAGGAGCATCCATCATGACCATCGCATCCCGTCCCCGCACCATCGTCATCGCCGTGGCGGCCGCGTTCCTCACAGGAGCACTCATCGCCGCGGCACTGGCCGTTACCGGCACGGTCACGTTCCGTCGCACCGACAGCGTCCCCTGCAACAATCTCACCTCCTATGAGCAGGCGCAAGCCACAGTCCACCGTAAAGCCGGCATCATCGCACGTATCAGGCACGTCGGCGCCGACGTGAGCGTCACCCCCGTCGCCGCCGACTGTCCGGATTCGGCCGAACGACTCGGCTACCTGCGCGTCACTTACGCCACCGACGACGAACGCGACACCATTCAAAGCATCCTCAGCAGCGACAGCCTCGGCGTATACGTCACCCTCGGCAAACGGTAATCACGACGATTCCTCCTGACACCCTGCGTCAGAACAGGCTGGACATTTGGACTTGCGGCAACGGACGGATCAACGTGCGCCCGTCATCGGCCGGACCGAATGCGGCGACCTCGTGGAAAGAAAGGCCACGGGACAGTTCGGTGCCGCTCCTCTGCATGCCGGCGACCAGAGACACGCCGTCGACTGAACGGTCAAGCCATGCGTCAGTCATGTCGTGCGACACGAGCAGCGGCATCCGGTCATGCACCGTGGCTGGGCCGTCCACCGCCTGACAGGTGAGGATCGTCGCGGTCAGCAGCCACGATACCGGACCTTGCGGCTGCGGGGCGCGCCACCACGAGAACAGGCCGGCCAACAACAGCGGGGCGTCGTTCGACGCGTAGAAATAGTACGGTCGGCGGCCGCGGTACTCGTAGTAGCCGGTGGCGGGGATGATCGCGCGCATAGATTTGGCCGATTCGGCGAACGTGGACTTGACGCACGCTGATTCGACGCGCGCGTTATACGTGGGATACGCCAGCTCCCTGTCGGTGCTCCATGCCGGGATCAGCGACCAGTACGCGCCCGTCAGATGACGCCGACCGTCCCTCCCCTGCGCCACGATGCCGATGGTCTGCTTGGGACGAAGATTGTACGACGGCTGCGGAAGCACGGCGGGATCCGCGTCGTCGGCATCCACGTCGAACCGTTCCCCAATCGCATCCCAGTCCAAGTCGGCCGCAAAGCATCTGCACATGACGTCAGCGTATCACCCGGCGACCCGCAAGCCGGTTTCGTTCCGGCGTCCTTCGCCGACCGGAACCGTCGACCGGAACGACCAGGGCATCGGCCGGCACGGGTTCAGTCAAGCCGGTTCGCGTCGATGACCCGATCGTCTAGAAACCAGTAGTCGTGCGGGTCGCCGCGCAACGCGCTGAACGGCACCGGTTCGACGCCCTCGGCGGCGGCCTTGTCGAGCAGGTAGCGTCGCACGATCCATGGGTACTCGAGCACGCCGGACCGCAGATTGACGATGCGCTCAATGGTCGCACCGGATACGCCGAAATCGGCGCCGATCCGCTCCGCCGTCAGCCCAAGCAAGGCCATGTTCTCGCGGAACTCGCGAATGGTCGCCGCTCGCTGTTCGCTCGTTAGAGACATGCCGCACTCCTCTCGTCAAGAAAACCCATCGGAATCAGAATGTTCCGGCGTCAACGATAGCCTCCCGCGACATTCGCCGCGCGCTCAGCCGGCAGCGGAATGGTCTCGCGCGCGGGCGCCGGAGTGCGGGAAAATAACGGAGACGCGATCTCGGGATGTACGGTCCGTTTGCGTTCCAAGCCGGGCCGCCGGACCGTGACGCGTCGCGATGATTCCGTACGACGGATATGTGCAGATATGTCAGGTACGCAGGAAAGGACGGCATCATGACCGATCAGCGTGTGAAGGTTGGCGACAGCGATCTGGAGGTGTTCCCGCTGGTTCTGGGCGGCAACACGTTCGGCTGGACGAGCGACGAGGCGACCAGCCGCAAGGTGCTCGACGAATACGTCGAAGCCGGCGGCAACTTCATCGACACCGCCGACGTGTACTCGGCGTGGGCTCCGGGCAACGCGGGCGGCGAGTCCGAAATCATCCTCGGCCGTTGGCTGACCGTGCGCGGCAACCGCGACCAGGTGGTCGTCGCCACGAAGGTGAGCGAGCACCCGCAATACAAGGGCCTCACGCACGACAATGTGATCGCCGCGGCGAACGAGTCGCTGCTGCGCCTCGGCGTCGACGCGATCGACCTGTACTACGCGCACTTCGACGACAAGAGCACGCCGCTCGAGGAGACCGCCGCCGCGTTCGACGAGCTGGTCAAGGCCGGCAAGATCCGCGCGATCGGTCTGTCGAACTATACGGCCGACCGCATCGAAGAATGGTTCCGCATCGCTCGCGAGCATGACTACGCGCTGCCGGTCGCGCTGGAACCGCACTACAATCTCGTGACCCGCGGCAACTACGAGCGCACGCTCGCGCCCGTCGCCGCACGCGAGAACCTCGCCGTGTTCCCGTACTTCTCACTGGCAGCCGGATTCCTGACTGGTAAGTACCGTTCCGCCGCCGACGCGGAAGGCAAGGCGCGTCAGGGCATGGTGGCCGATTACCTCAACGCCGACGGGTTCGCGCTGATCGACGCACTCGATGCGGTGGCCAAGGCGCACGGCACCGCGATCGCCACGGTCGCGCTGGCGTGGCTGCGTCATCGTCCGCAGGTCGCCGGTCCGATCGCCTCCGCCCGCACGCCCGAACAGCTGCCCGCACTGCTCGACTCGGTGTCGCTCGACCTGGCCGCCGACGAGATCACCGCGCTCGACAAGGCATCCGAACCGTTCGCCAAGTAGCGGACACGGCGCACCGTCCATCCCATCTGCCGGTATCATTGGTTCGTCACAATCCGAACAGTGGCCACGCGCGACCAAAGGAGTCCGAACATGGCGGATGCCGGCACAGAACAACCCAGCACAGCGAACGACGAACAGACCGGACTCGAGCGAAAAATGGAATCACGCCACCTGACGATGATCTCGCTCGGCGGCGTGATCGGCACCGGTCTGTTCGTTAGCTCCGGCTACACCATTCACCAGGCAGGCCCGCTCGGCGCGATCCTCGCATACGCGGTCGGCTCGCTGCTAGTCTACTGCGTGATGGTTTCGCTCGGCGAACTGTCCGTGGCCATGCCCTACGCCGGCAGCTTCCACCTGTACGCCAAACGGTTCATCGGTCCTGGCACCGCGTTCACCATCGCCATCCTGTACTGGCTGAACTGGGCGGTGGCGCTCGCCAGCGAATTCACCGCGGCCGGTCTGCTTATGCAACGCTGGTTCCCGGATTCGCCGGCATGGGTGTGGTCGGCCGTGTTCATCGCGGTCGTGTTCGCGCTCAACATCATGTCGGTGCGGTTGTACGGCGAGGCGGAATTCTGGTTCGCATCGATCAAGGTGCTGGCGATTCTGGCCTTTATCGTCATCGGACTGCTGGCGGTCTTCGGCGCGATTCCTATCGCCGGATATGATCACGCGCCGCTGTTCGGCAATTTCACGGCGGACGGCTGGTTTCCGAACGGTTTCGCACCGGTGTTCTCCACGCTGCTCACCGTGGTGTTCGCCTTCTCCGGCACCGAAGTGGTGGGCGTGGCCGCGGGCGAGACGAAGGATCCGTCGAGCGCGATCCCGAAGGCTGTGCACACCACGGTGCTTCGCTTGGCGATCTTCTTCATCGGTTCGATCGCGGTGATGGCCTCGCTGATCCCCTGGCACAAAGCGGGCGTGGACACCAGCCCGTTCGTGTTGGTGTTCCAGTCGATCGGCATGCCGTTCGCCGGCGACGTGATGAACTTCGTGGTGTTGACCGCCGTGCTTTCGGCCGCTAATTCCGGCCTGTACGTATGCTCGCGCATGGTCTGGTCGTTGGCGAAGGAGAAGCTGATCCCGGCGCGTTTCGCCAAGACGAATTTTCATGGCGTGCCCGTGTGGGCCGTGCTGTTCAGCATAGCCGGTTCGCTGCTCGCGCTGCTCTCCTCCGTGATCGCCGCGTCCACCGTGTACTTGATGCTGGTGGCCGTTTCCGGACTGGCCACGTTGGTGGTGTGGTTCTCGGTGTGCGTGTGCCATATCCGGTTCCGCCGCGAATGGGCGCGGGGCGGACATTCCGTTGGCGAATTGGGTTATCGCGCGCCCGGATACCCGCTGCTTCCTTGGCTCGCCATCGTGATGTGTGTCGGCGCTCTGGTGCTCGTGGTGTTAGATGAGACGCAGCGTTCGACGCTGTACTGCATGATTCCGTTCGTGATTTGTTGCTATGCCGGCTATTACGCGTTGGAGCGGCGGCGAGCGCGGGACGAACGGGATGCCGACTGAGACGGGCTAGCCATCTTACAAACTTTCAACCACATTGACGCTTGGCCATGAGCGCTACCGCGGAAGACGCGGATCCTCCGCATATCTTCTGTCCGGCGGCGAGAATTCGGAATTGCCGAGATATTGGCACATCCGCGTCCCTAATTGACGGAGTATGCCGTGCCTCCGTCCGCGGTCGATCCGTTCGTGCGATGTTTCGCGCTCGTATCGTTGCCGTTGGCCGCAATCCCAGCGTGCGCACGATTCGGCTTGGCGTGCGCCTTCGCCGTGAGCCAGGTCGATGCGATTTTCCAGACCGTGACGCTGTTGACCTGCGCGTCGGTGAATTCGACGTGCGGCATATGCGCCTGATGCGCCATGAGCAGTTGCAGGCCGCGGCGGCGTTCGTCGAGATCGTCCACGATCGAGGCGACGCCGTTGCCGACGATCGATGTGAACGTCTCGCCCCAATTGCAGGCCGTGCGTCCCTCGATCACCTCGCAGTCGGTTCGCATGGCGAACGATACCGGCAGACGGTTGCCGGCCGCGCGGATCGCGTCGAGCTTGCGCCCGTGCGGAGCCGAGTGCATCCACAGCGTGAGGTCGCCAGTCGCGGAGTCGTAGTCGTATCCGAAATTCAACGGCACGATCGTCAGTCCCTCGGCGTCGACGTACGCCATGTCGACGATGTCGCAACGGTCAATAATATCGGCTATCTGCGCAGGATCAACGATTTCCCGGTCCGCCCGCCGCATCTTGCGATGTTCGCCGGCGATCGTGCGCTCGTCGTCGCGTCGCTTCGGCCGATGCACGCCGCCGATCGGCCTGTTGGCGTCATTTTCCATACTCATGGTCAATCCTTCCTGACTTCACCTCATGTATGTCAGGAGCATATCAGCGGCATTCGAGTCATCGCGAATCCCCACAGCAAGGCTGTATATCACCGTCCCAGCAGCCAGTCGATGATGTTCCTACCACGGATGCCGTCCCTGGTCCGGGGGAACTCGTCCATGCTCAACACGGTCTTCGGCCAGTTGTCGGCAAGCCCGGAGAACGCGCCGAACTCACGATTGACGGTCTGTTGGGAACCCATCAGATAGGTGACCTGATAGTATTCGGTCTCACCGCCTTTTCGGGCGATGAAATCGATCTCCTTGTTACCGACCTTGCCGACCCGAACATCATAGCCGCGCCGTTTCAGCTCCATGCAGACGATCCCCTCCAGCACCTGGTCGATGGCGTTGGCGTTGCTCAGTCCGGTCGCCTGCCGCAATCCCTGATCGACGACATAGTATTTCTCATTGATCTTCAGCGTGCGCTTGCCGACGGCATCCTCGCGCGGGACACGATAGATAAGAAAAGCCTTGGCGGCAGCGTTCAGGTAGCCGGCGATCGTTTCCGACGAGATCTTGCGATGTTCGCTTTTCATATAGTCGGCGATGTTCGACAACGTGATCAGATGGCCCTCCTCGCCGAGCACGTATCGGATGACCCGCTCCAGTGCGTCGGCGTCACGGATGCCGGTATGGCGGACCACGTCCTTGAACAGAAGAACCCCCAGTGCATCACGGCTGAGTCAAAGACCGTCCGGAGAGGCCCATTGGGGGAATCCATAAAATATGATAGTGGGTTATGAGTCGACAGTCAAACCCAGCGCCCGATTCCCTCTCGCAACCTCCTCGCAAGGGCAGTCCGCAGGAGAGGGCGCTGCGCGCGTGCATCACCGACGAACGGCTCGCGTCCTATGATCGCGAGGCGCAGCGGCGCTCATGCCCGGCGCTGCGACTGTACCTGTGGGACCATGACATGGCCAGCGCCTGCATGGGCGACATTGCCATCCTCGAAGTCGCCCTGCGCAACCACATGGACCGGCGGCTGTCCCTCATTTCCTCGGAACAGGCAGGCACCAAAGACTGGTACATGGCGGGGCTTAACTTCGACGACCGCACCCAATACCAGATCCGCGAGGCATGGAACCATCTCACCCCGCAACAGCGCGGAATTCATACGCACGGTCATCTCGTTGCCTCATTGACGTTCGGCTTCTGGCGCAACCTTCTGGAGGACGGAGGCACGATTCATACGAAGTGGCCGGACCAGAGGCGCGCCGACTACGAGAACGACTTCTGGCGCAAGGGGCTTGACAAGACGTTCTCCAATGGGCGCCAGCATTCGCGTGCGATGGGAGAACGTTGGACAAGACGCTACGCGCTGGACATCGTCAAGACGGTGCACGCCCTACGCAACCGGGTCGCCCATCACGAGCCGCTCGTCAACGGCATCCCCCCTTCCCGGCGAGAACCGGCGCATCACGTTGGCGGACGCGGTGCAGGCATGTTTCGACTTGGCGATGATACTGGACCGTGACCTGCATGCGTGGCTGATGGGCAGCAGCAAGATGAAACTCGCGCTCGAATACGAACCGCGGGAAACCGGACTATAGATTGTCCTAGGAAGAAATCCTGCGGTCTTTCGTCGATGATTCCAGCATCGTCATTTCACGTCGCAGACGGTGAAGGCGAAGCTGGTGAGGGCTCCGGTGGATTTGCCGTTGGCGATGAGCTGGTCAATGTCGGGCAGGCCCTTATTGTCGCTGGTCTGGTTGAGGGCGTATTGGGTGCCGTCGGGAACCGTCGCAAGGAGCACGCCGACTGGGTGCGCAAATTACTTGAAGAATACAAGGCGCAGCTCAGAGAACGGGAGCGTCGTACCACGGCACTGTATGGCGCGCTCATCGATTTCACCAGGACATTGGACACCGCACGACCGTTAGTCCAGGACTACACCCGCGACTACGGGATGTCACGCCGCGAAATCGGCGAACAGTTCGGGCTCACGCAACGGCAGCTCAGCGCATTGTTTGAACCGTTGACCGATGCCGGTGCGACGGCAGAAGACACGGAACCACAGGCGCCCATAGCAGATGCGACCTCGATTGGTGGCTCTTCGGCATCGCAACTGAATTCCATGTCCACCGCCTCCGTTGAACCAGCGTCTATGCAAACAGACTATTTGTCGGATCAGCCGCAGCAGGTCTACGCATTGCATTGCTAACGTCGATGACAATGGGAGTGGAGATATCGACCACTAGTGTTGCGTGCATCAATGTCACACCGCTCCGCAATCGCTGTCCATGATGTCAATCAAAACAACGGACGCTGCAAATCGTTGATGTGCCATTGATGTCATCGACGGTAGGCGATGGCCGCGTTGGCATCTCGTGTGATGATGCCGGTTTGCGTCCATTGTCCCGCTGCGTCGCCGAGGAGCCTGCCGTAGTGACGCGTCGTGGACCATGACAGCAGGGTGAACTGTTGTGCATCAAGGTCGGTGATGGTCCTCAACTGTGCCGTCGAATCGTGCAGCGGCGCGTATCCGCCACGTTCGGAAACATCCCCGGATTCCAAGAAGTAGTAGTACGGGCAGTCACGGTAGTACCAGTATGCGTCGATGTACGTGTATTCGTCCTGCGCGACGACCGGCCGCTCGGCCGAGCAGACGACATGTTGGCTGAGCTGGGCCGATCCGGGCGTATCGTTGCGGTCGAAACTATGGTTGCCGCGCACGCCGTACACGATCGTCCCCGCAACCAGCATTGCAAGAACCACAACGTAGACGATCGCCGCGCGACGGCTGCGCAATCGATACGCGATGACGCACGCCAGCACGAGCGTGACGTAGAAAAACGGCGCGACCACGCTCAGATAGCGTACGGAGAACATACCGTAGCCGCCGCTGGACAGCTCCTTGACAGCGGACCAGATCATCAGGAGCGTCGTCGGCACGGCGAACAGCATGACGATCAGCCATGCAGCTTCGGCGGATTGTTGCGAGGCCAGTGTTCCGACTGACTGTTGCCGTGCAGGCAGCCATACTGCGACGAATATGCCGACGATCAGCGTCATCGTGGCCGCGACCAGCAGCGAGACGATCGACGGCAGTTCCTTTTCCGTCATACCGAGCAACATGATGTCGAATGCGTTCGCCACGCCGGACATGTTCGTACGCCGCCGCACCGGAGGCAAGACGGAGCTTCCGCCGAGCTGGCCCAGCAGCGCCGGCATCCACGGCAGGAACAGTATGACCGACACAGCATAGGCGAACAGCCAACGCCATGCGGACAGTCGTCGCATGCGCCACGATCGCGCGGCGAGCCAGATTGCGTGCGTCAGCCATACGAACGCGGTCAGATACAACGTCAGCATGCCGAGCGCGACGGTCACGGCGTACGCGCACCACCACGCGGTATGACGATGTCCGTCGCGGGCACGACGATCATCCGGTCGATCATTATGTCCGTCGTCCATGTTCCGATGGCGCCGCCTTTGCGGTCCGATCACCCCGACAGCGCACAGTAGCACCGCCGTGCCACTCACGGCCAATAGCATCGCCGGCGAGTACATGCGCAGCTCGTAACCGTAGCGCAACATGAAACCGCCGCACATGAGCATCGGCATGCACGCCGCTGCGACGCGGTCGCCGAACAGATCGCGCATCAGCATGACCAGCACGAACACGGCAAGGCCGAGACATGCGCAGTTCGGCATCCGCATGAGTGCGACGTCGTCGCCGGCGATGGGCATCCATGCCTTGAGCAGCAGATAGTACAGCGGAGGATGCGCGTCGACGGCGGTGAGCGCGATCAGCTCCCGCACGGGTCGGCTTGCCAGGATCAGCGAATACTGTTCGTCGAACCACAACGACTGGCCGCGTCCCATCAGCCAGCTCAACACGGTTGTCGCCAGAGCACAGCAGCCGGCCAACACGGGAACGGGAACCAAGTGGTGGATGGCAACGGCGGAACCGACACTAGCATCACCATCGCGTCCGCCGGCGTGCTCGACGTATGGACCGGCGGTCTTGTGGTTCGTGATCATGACAGCATCTCCCTGTCATGTGCCAGATGGTCGAAACGGGTATTGCCGGCATCACGAATGCTGATGTTGCCGTCGCGCACGATGTAGTTCGGCCGGCGTTTGGACTCCAGATACGTGTTCGCCAGATACCGGCCGATGATGCCCAGGCACATCAGCTGCAGTCCGCCGATGAACGTGATGATGCACGCGAGCGACGGCCAACCAGCCACCGGGTCGCCGAACATGGCAGCGCGCACCGCGATGAAACAGGTCGCGCCGAACGCGACCGCGCACAGCAGCAACCCGATGTAGGAGGCCACGGCCAACGGCACCGTGGAGCATGAGATCAGTCCTTCGATCGCGTAACGGGTCAGCGAGAAGAAGTTCCAGTTTGACTTGCCCGCGGCTCGGCGCGTGTTCGGATAGTCGATCCATTCCGTATGGAATCCCACCCACGCGTACAGTCCCTTGGAGAACCGGTTGCGTTCGGTCAGCGACGTCAGCGCGTCGACGACCCGACGGCGCATCATGCGAAAATCACGCGCACCGTCGGGCACGGCGACCGGCGACATGGCGTTCATCAGCCGATAGAACATATGAGCGCACATGGAACGGACCGGCGGTTCGCCCGCGCGCGTGGTGCGCCGCGTCGCCACGCAATCCAGCGTCGGATCATCGGCCAGCATCGCGAACATACGCGGCAACAACGACGGCGGATCCTGCAGATCCGCATCCATCACCGCCACGACATCGCCTTGCGCCACGTCAAGTCCGGCGAGCAGCGCGCCCTCCTTGCCGAAATTGCGCGACAGCGACAGCCAACGAACCACGAACGGGAAGGCGGTGTGCCCGTCGCCGCTTGTCGCCGCTTGCCGCAGCAGCGCCACGGTGCTGTCCGTGGAACCGTCGTCGACCAACACCAGTTCGGCCGTCGTGCCGGGATATGCTACGATAATCTCGCGAACGGCCTGTGCTGCGGCCGACAGAAACAACGGCAGACATGCCTCCTCGTTATGGCAGGGCACAACGACGGACAACGTGACTTGCCTGTCAGGACACGCGCCGCCCGCGGAATCCACTATATTGCGGGATTCGCGTTCCGCAGAAGCATGCGCGGTACGACACTGCTGCGGATGCTGCTGATTGCCCATGATACTGCCTTCTTCCCCGCGGTTGGCGCCGCCTTGCGCCTGCCATGCGACCCGCGTCCGATACGATTCCAGTGTGCGTTCACCGAATCGCGGAACATGCCTGTATCGCCCCTGATTCAGCCCTTAATCGTCGTTCAGGGTATGGGGGACGATACAGGGATACTCTGAACGCTGGCTTTCGCGCCTTCTCCGTGATCTGCCGTGGTTCGACCGGAGCGATGCGCATCGTCATGCCGGCAAAACGGTTCACATTGGTGAGCATGATCGGATCCATTGCCGGTATTATGCCGATTACGGGATGTTTGTACTGCAACGATGCCGAACACGGACTGTACGCAGAACAGTCCAGTGAGGAACACGAACGCGGCGGGACGATATGTGCGGTAGAAATCAACCACGTCCGGTTGTGCGTATGGCATCGCGATGGTGTACACGCAGCCGGCGAGCAGAGCGACGGATAGCGAGCCGATCAGCAGTGTGATGACGGCGAAACGCAGTCGCCGCCGGTCTTCGCACGCACGTGCAAGCCAGTGAAACGCCAGCGTGACGCAAATGCTGACCAGTAAGCAGCACAGCAACCCGCACGTGGGCAGCATGTCGATGATGAGCAGCGTGTCCGTTGTCGGCTTCCTTTCTTTTCGGTATTGGCCTCATTTAATCCGTTGGCAACGGTACAGGCAACGTCATGTCAAGCGATCGCATGACATGACGTTGCCGTTTTTCAGAGGAATGCGCCGTCTCGCATGGTGAGTGTGGTGTCGCATTGGGCTGCGACGCGTGGGTCGTGTGTGGCGAGGATGAGTGTGGTGCCTTGTTTGCATTGCGTGAGGAGCATGGTCATGATGGTGTCGGCGGTGTGCGTGTCGAGTGCGGCCGTGGGTTCGTCGGCGATGATGATGGCCGGGTGCATCACGGTCGCCCTGGCGATGGCGATGCGTTGTCTTTCGCCGCCGGACAATTGCCCGGGCATGCGTTGCGCCTTGCCGGCGAGGCCGACCTGTTCCAGTGCGGCCGTGGCGCGTTGCCTGCGTTCGGCGCGTCCGATCCGGGGGTTCGCGTATTCCATGGGGATGGCGACGTTGGCCCATGCCGGTTCGTCTTCAAGGATCGCGTAGTCCTGCGGGATGAAGCCGAACATGCGGTTGCGCCATGCGGACCGGTCCGTGTCGTTTTCCGGTGCCGGGTGTCCTTGCAGGAGCAGGGAGCCGGAGGTGGGTTTCATGGACAGTCCGATCATGCGCAGCAGGGTGGATTTGCCGCATCCGGACGGTCCCATGATGGCTATCGAGTCCCCGGCCAAGGCGTGCAGGGATATGTCGTGCACGGCGAGGAGCTGCGCCTGCCCGTCCGTGTATCGTTTGATCAGGTGTCGGGCGTCTATGGTCGTCTGTGGCATGGTCGGTGCTTCTTTCATTGGATGTGTGTGGTTGCCCGTCGCGCGGCGGTCGTCCAGACCGGGATCGCCGTGACGAGGATGACGGCGATCATCGTCCGGGATGCGGCGGCCACCGGTTCGCCTATCAGCTGGAAGCATGCCAGTACCACGGCGGCGGGCAGCAGCATGACGAGGATGAGCCCGGCGACGCGGATCGCCTCGTCCACGGCGGTTGCGCCGTAGAGCCGGCGGACAAGCATCGACGGCCGTTCCCTCGCGAGGGTCACGGACAATGTTTGGATGATCACGATGACGGTGAGCGCGAGGAAGGCGGACAGTCCGAGCAGGTACATCAGCGCGCGTACGATGAGGTCCTTGTCCCGTTGGGGTTGTTCCGTGTTCAATCGGTGCGGCACGAGTATCAGGCCGGCGTCGCGGCTTCCCGTGATGAACTCGTCGAGCCGGGTCCGCGATGGGTTGAACATGACCGTTTTGGTCACCGCTTCTTCGAGTTCGATGTCGTTGAGCCGGTTCAACGAGCCGGGGTTGAGCCGGATGACGAGATACCGGTCCAGGTTGATGCCGGCGGTGTTCGGGTCGAATATGGCCGCCGAGGCCGGCAGCGTGCCGGTTACCTTGATGTCGGTGCCGGCGATATGCACGCTGTCGGGCGCCTGCGTCCGGTCCACCCGATAGCCGATGGACGCGCAGGGCGCGTGGGAGCACAGGCCCAATCGGGGGAACACGTCGTCGACGTTGCCCATCAGGATGATGGTCGGTATGCCGTTGGCGAACCCGGGATCGTCGATCTCGATGTTGTTGATGATCGCGGCGTACCCCCTACCCTGTTCCAGCATGTCCCGCAGGCCATCCGCCACTTTGGGGTCCGTCTTGCTTGGGGACTGCAGGAGGTACTGCGGGGAGAACGTGACCGCGTCGGCGGCCCGCAGACGGGCCTCGCCGCTGATCACGCTGGACTCGGTCAGCACGTCGCTGAGCGTCATCGTGAACACGCTGCCCGTGAAGACGACGAGCAGCGTGATGCCGAGGATCGATCCCCATCGCCTCAATCCCATACGGACGCCGGTCATCAGTTCATGGATCATCGTTCCACCTCGTCATTCGATCGTATGCCGAACCACTCGGCCAACGCCGTCGCGCACACCGTCAGAATCGTGCCAACGGTGAAGGCCGCGGCGAACGCAACGGCCGGGCCGATGCCGGTCCTGCCCGACACCACGATGATGAGGACGGCGCTCAACATGGTTCCCGCCAGCACGCCCATCACGATCGGGACAACGGCCCCGCGCACCCGGCCCGCCCACACCTGTCTCCTGGTAGCGCCGAACAGTCGCCTGACGTGCAGGTCGGCCTTTCTCGCCGTCTCCATCGTCGTCACGCACACGCAGGCGCAGACCAACGCCAGTACGAGGAACAACAAGGTGATGCCCACGAAGGAGTCCCCGGCAAGGGACGACCACAACGATTGCGTCTGCGGCCGGGTCGCGTCCATGCCGCAGCGCGCGAACAGGTCCGAGATCTCCCGGAGCCGCTGCGGGTCGCTCGTATTCACATACACACTGCCGGGAAACAAGGGAACCGCCCCCAACGGGAGCACATACTGCAGATTGCCACCCACGTTCACCCCCGGAACCCTGACGACCCCGCCGACGGAAAACCCCTGGGGCAGCAGCGGGGCATCCCCATGCTCGCGCCATTGCCCGGCCGAGAACGACGACTCGATCACACAGGCCATGCGACTGTCCATGTCCCGACATCCGTGCGGAAGCGCATCGGCCCATCCGATGGAGGAGCCCGACGACTGGAACACGATCGCCGGCCAGCCGTCCCCCACGGACCCCTCCAACAGGGAAATACCGTGACCGGAAAGATACCTGCCCAGATCACGCGTCGCCTCAAGACTCTTTCTTTCGTCGTGCCCGGCATCCGCCGACGCGGTCAGCACCAGCTGCGTCCTCGCATCGGACATGCCCCATTGCGAGCCACGCCAATCAAGAACGCTCCAGTACACAGCCCACGCAAGAAACGAAGACAACACACCCAACAACAACGACACCACGGCGACGGAGACGCGGAACCTATTCGGAGATGACCCATCCATGCAACGTCCTCCAACCTTTGCCGGAACATGACAGCCGTCACACCGATCGATATCAAATCGACCGATCCGGCCAGCTCAATGCATTACATACCCTCGCGCATCGCAGCCGCAACGTCATGTCAAGCAATCGCATGACAGCGGCGCCGTTTCATGCCGGAAAACCAATGGCCGCCGGCGGTACAGTGGGTGTCATGGAACTTGGAAGCGAGCCGGACGCGGCGAGTGTGATCCGTATCGGCGTGTTGGATAATGATCCGTTCGCGTTGGACGCGATGTGCGCGATGATCGCGGCCATGTCCCGGGATTTCCACGTCGTGTGGGGCACGGGTTCGCCGGCGGTGGCGATCGAGCACTGCCACAACGCGCATACACGGCCGGACGTGCTCGTATTGGACATGGCGTTGGGCGGCATCACGGGCGCGGACGTGTGCCGGCGCATCCGCCGCAGAACGAGCAAGGTGGGCGTCATCTGCGTCACCTCGTATTCGACGGACGTCTATCGGGATGAGGCGATCGAAGCGGGCGCGCAGGGACTGCTCGCCAAGGAACGGCTCAAAGCCGACATCGCCGACGCGGTGCGGCGGGCGGCCGTTGGGAAGCCGACCGCAGCACAGGCCGCCTTGGGCTTCCGTGACGCGGCATCGGCGCACGCGGCATTGTCCGGTACAGTGCCGGCGAGGATGTCCGAAGACATGAAGGACTCATTGTCCGAGCGCGAGAAGGACATCCTGCGCCTGTACGCGCAACGCTTGACCACCGACGAGATCGCACAGCGGCTGGGCATCGCCAAGGGCAGCGTGTTCACGTACGTGCATCGCGCGGCCGACAAGCTCGGCGTGACCAGCCGCAGGGAGGTGCTGGAAGCATGCGCCAGATACGATCTGCTGTAAACCGATTTATCAGCCGAGCCGGTCCGGGCAACGACCATCCGGTCATCGCCGTAACCTGCGTGCTGCTGGCTGCGGCCCTCATCGCGGAATACATGGCCCGGGCCACGACGGATGCCTCCTCAACGGTGAGCGTACAGCATCTCGCATTGGTGCTGGTGATACTCGTCGGTCTGATCGGCGGCATGTTCCGCCCGCGATGGTTCCTGTGGGCGGCGCTTGTGGCCGGGGAGATGCTCATGCTGGCGATGCCGATGATCACGCCGCTTGCCGTCATCATCACCTGCACGGGGTTCCTCGCCTACCTGGACACTTGGTCGGGTGCGATCGCCACCGGCATGCTGCTCATCTCCACCACGTTCGGCGTCGCACCCAACAGCGGCCGCCTGCTGGTGGCCACATTGCAGAACCTCGCGTTCTATTGCTTCCCGCTATTGACCGGCCTGCTGCTGCACATGATGCGCCAACGTGACCATGACTCGTATCTGCTGCGCCGCCAGCAGGAACGCGAGGACACAGCCCGCAGCCTGCATGACACCATCAGCAACGACCTCGCCTACTTGATCCTGCGCATCGACCACGCCGAAACCAACGGCATGCCCAACAGCGAACCCGAATACCGGCAACAGCTCCGGGAACTACGCGACGCAGCCGATCGCGCCATGACCCACACGCACGCGGTCATCGACTCACTGGAAACACAGCCGAAACCGCAGCCGCAGCCGGAACCGTCGGAAGCACAAGACGAAACACCCGCACCGATTCCAGCCGACGATCCCGTATCCGCGCAACAGGGAGAACTGCAATCCCTGATCGACGACGAGGAGACGAGACTCGAATCGCTCGGCTTCACCGGCGACAACCTGCTCGGCGAACTCCGCCATCCGCTCCCGCCCGACATGATGCGACTGCTCACGGGCCTGTTGACCGAACTGTACGCGAACATCGCCAAACACGCCGACCCGACCGAATGGTACGCCATCTCCACCAGCTTCGACGCAAACGACATCCGCATCTCCGTCAGCGACACCAGCGCCGAACATGACGGAAAACTTGGATTGGGCAGCGGCCTCGACCGCTACCGCACCATCATCGAAACGGCCGGCGGCAGCTTCGCCATCCGCACGGAACAGCGACACTGGCAACTGGATGCCGCCATCCCGTGCAGGTCGGACAGTGGGCTACACCAGTAGGACGAGTCTCGTACCGGACTCGTTACTTGTCGAAGTGGCAGTTGCCGAAGAAACTGCGCCATGCCTGCACAAGGCCGTTCCAGTTGCGGCGCATGTACAGCTGGATCTTCCGCGTCGTCTTGGCATCCAACGTGGTCGAGTCTACGACCACATCCCCGTCGGCGGTCAGCACGAACTTGGCAAGCCGATACGAGTTGTTGCGTTTGATATGGAAATGCACGCCGTGACCGCCGTCATTGCTGGTCACATAGAACTCGTATCCGGCGACGTCTTCAAACCATATCTCAGGCATATTCGCGATCCACTTCGCGCGCATCCTCCACAAACGGATAGGAACGCTTGAAATAGCCCTCCACCAAGGGAAGCGATTCGGACGGGAACGTGTTGCTGCGCACCGTGCCATCGTTGTTGAACACAATCTTGAACCCGGTCGCCGGTTCGGTGACCGTAACCGTTCTCGCCGTATACCCCAGCCGAAGACCGTTGGCCTCCAACAGGTTACTCATGCCGATCCTCGCCACGACAGCCTCCGTAATCCACAATCAACCTACAAAGTATCACGCATCCCATCGTATACGGCTTCCCTCACGAAACACGATCCGACCTCTTTGCTCTTATTCTTGTGCCGGCGCATCACAGTTGGATGGTCCGGTCGCATGATTCGGCCACGTGGTCGGAGTGGGTGGCGATGATGACGACGCCGCCGTTTTCGGCCATGCTGCGCAGGGTGTGGATGACCATGTCGGCGTTGTCGTGGTCGAGGGCGCCGGTGGGTTCGTCGGCGAGGATGACACCGGGACGCTTGACGATGAGTCGCGCCAACGCGACGCGTTGCTGTTCGCCGCCGGAGAGCCGGTAGACGGGGTCGTGTTCACGGCCCTTGAGCCCGACGCGGTCCAATGCCCGGCTGATTCGGTTTCGCCTGTCCTGCCGGCTGGCTGCGCCGTGCATTGCCACGTCGAGGTTCTGTTCTATGTCGGCGTTGTCGATCAGCGCGTAGTCCTGGAACAGGTAGCCCAGGGTGCGTTTGCGGAACAGTCTGGCATGGCGCGGGTTCATGGCCGTCAGGTCGTCCGGCCCGCATTTCAGGGTTCCGGCGGTGGCGTGTTCGAGCAGGCCAATGATGTTCAGCAACGTCGATTTGCCCGAGCCGGACGGTCCAGTCAATGCGATCATCTGTCCCGGTTCGATGCGGAACGTAAGATCGTGCCACAGTGTTCGTTTCCCGAAGGTCTTCCCGAGTCCGGTCGCGATGACGGGGGCGCCGGGCAGGCAGTGGTGGTCGTGCATGGTTTATTCCTCTCTGGAGTGGTTGGCGGCGAGGATGCGCTCATAGCGTGCGGTCGCCAGCAGGTAGATGAGTATGTTCACGATGGTGACGGCGGCGATGAACGCGGGCTGCCAACCGCCCAGCAGGTAGATGTCGGCGACGTTCTGGGCGCCCGTGGGGGTTCCGGCGCGCAGTCCGCTTTGGATGATCTGGTAGGTCGAGAAGAGGATCGGGGCGAGGGCCAGCATGGTTTCCATGGTGATCGCGAGCCGGTGGGTGGCCGGGAAGCTCCAGCCGTGCACGTAGCGGGCGAAGATGCGTTGGGCGCCGCCGCGTACATGCGTCTGGGCGGCGGCGATGGCCGAGGCGATGAGGATGGCGATGGCGACGAGCACGTTCATCAGATGGATGCGCAGATTCGCCTGGAGCTTCGCGAAGTCCGCGGCCGCCTTCGCGCTGACGCTGCTCACGGCGTAGATGAACGGTTGCAGTCCGGCCTCGCGCAGCGAGACGAGCGCCTGGTCCGGGTCGGTGAGCATGGCGTTGCCCGCGGAGGCGTAAGCCGTGTAGTCGTCGGGCGAGAATATTCCGGTGTCGGAATCCACGCCGACGAGCACCGCGTCATGGAACAGGGTCTTCTGGTTCGGCATGTTCTGCTGTCCGTAGCCGAACAGGGACTGGCCGGACTTGCCCGTCAGCACGGTGATCCGGGGCGTCGCGACGCCATGCATCTGGCTCTGCGAGCCGATGAACGCCCGTACGACGTTCTCGATCCGCTCGCGTTGGTCCTGTTTCGAGGCGGGTATCACCACCAGCACCCCCTGGTTGGGTACTCGTGTGATCCGCCGGCCCAAGGCGTCTTGCACCGTCTGCGCGTGCAGATAGTTCGAGTTCACCACCAGCACGTTCCCGGACAGGGAAGCCGCGCCGTCCATAGGCGATCCCGTCTGGCTTGCAACGGCGGAAAGCTGCTCCAGCGTGTATCCCTCCTCGGCGAGGATCATACGGCCCTGTCGTTCCTGCGAGATCAGCCATTGGCCCGTCGCGGCCGCATACCGGTCCTGCTCATCCTGGGAGAGCCGGGGGTTGAGTCTGATGGCGCTGGCTTGGCCCGCCGTGGCCCATGCCTGTTGGGCTTCGGCCTGGTCCAGGGCCTGGCTTGCGACCATCCCCGCGTAGATGACTGCCCAGACGGCCAGGATCACGGCGGGCACGCGCACGCAGTAGATCAGCCCTGACGCCAGACGCGCCGGCAGCCGCCCCTTGAGCGATGCCAGCAGCGACGAACGGGACGCCACCATAAACCCGATGAGATACGCCACGACGATCACCATGAGAAACACGGCGAACACGCCGGCCGCCAACGCCAGCGCCATGCCCATATGCGACGCATGGTTGTACAGGGCCAGGAATCCCGTGAACCCCAGCAGCACAGTCAGGATCGAGGCCAGGGCCTGGCGGATGTTGGCGCGGACGTCACGCGCGATGACGCTCCAGCTGGAGTTGCCCTGCAGACGCTGCACGGCATACCCTTTGACGTTCATCAACGCGAACATGCCCGCCAGCATCGCGCACAACAGGATCGTCACCGCGAAGCTCACCCCCAGCGGCTGATTGCCCAGCCACTGAGCGTACGAAGCCGTGTAGTCGGTCTTGACATCCACCTCGTACCCGTCCGTGCGGAACCGCTCGGCGAACGCCCAGGTTGCGGCCGGATCGCCGTACACATAGTAGCTGCCGCGAGGATCCTGCCCCGAAAGCCGGTCGAAGGGCAGCACCGTCGTCGTCATCGAACGGGTGAACCCCGAATACCCGTCGGCCAGCCAACGGGCCAGCTCCCCCGACCTGTCCCCGACAGCCACATACATGGACCTCGCGCCGCCCGGATCCTTGATATCCTCCACCAATTTGACGATGTCGGCGCTCGTGTCACCAGCCGTCCGTTCGACTCCCGCGATGGTCGACGAACTGGGCTTGGACGGCGTCGACCCCGACACCTGCACCGTGCCCCGCACGCCCAACGGCGCCACGGCATCCAACCCGCTGAGCATCACGAACGAACCGACAACGGCGACCAGCACCGCCACCAGTATCGCAAGCCGAATAATCCTGCCTCGCATCACAGTCTCCTTGTCATGCCGCGTGGTGTAGTTCCAGCACCCGGTCGCATTGCTGCGCGATGCCGGTGTCGTGGGCCACGACGATCAGCGTCTTGCCGTACTCGTGCTGCAAGGCAAGCATCTCGTCGAAGACGTGCCGGGCGAGCGTAGCGTATGGTCGAGCACGCCGGTCGGCTCGTCGGCAAGGAGCACGTCAGTGTCGGCCGCGTCCAGCAATGCGTTCAGGGTCCGGTCGGACCGGTCCTGCGGCACATCGGACAACGACAACAGGCGGCCCTGCTTCGGATACTCGCGTATCGCCGTGAAATACCCGTCACCCAACACGAACACCGACATCAAACCGGACAACGAAACCAACACCACCGTCAACATACAGACGGCGACCTTCAACAGCCTGTTCATGCCGTTCCCCTTCCCGCCGCAACCTCGTGGCGAACGTTATGGTCCCATACTCCCCCTTTCCGCCGGGGTCCTCCATCGGGCAAAGGAATGAACGCGCGTATCATCTGCAAGAACGATGCATCCGACTCTCGCGACTCCCCACATGCGGAAAACGGAGTCATTCCACGTTCGATGACCACCCTGAGATAGCGTTGGCAACAAGAATCCGCACACGCCAATCAATCGGGAGGCCCAATGAGCGAGATCATCGAGACCGCACGACTACTGTTACGTCCGTGGAAGATCGACGATCGCGTCGAGGCCGCGACCCTGTTCCGGTACGCTTCGAACCCGCAAATCGGACTGTTGTGCGGCTGGCCGCCGCATCAGGATGTCAAAGAGAGCATGCGCGTCATTCGCGATGTGTTCTCGGTCCAACATAACTGGGCCGTCACCATTCGGGACGCCGCGGCGGCAGGTATCGGCGTTGACGAACCCGTCGGCTGCATCGAGTTGAAGCCACTCCGTCACATCGGCAACAACGGCGACAGCGACGGCTCAGACTCCGCGCTCGACGAACGTTACATCCAATACGTCAGCGGCGACGTCCTGGAACTCGGCTATTGGATCGGCCGCCCGTTCTGGGGTAAAGGATACATGCCCGAAGCGCTGCATGCCGTGCTCGCCTACGCGTTCGACACGCTGCATGTGGACGCCGTGTGGGGCGCCCACTACGCGGACAACACGCAGTCCGGCCACGTGATGGAAAAATGCGGCATGCAGGTCGCCGGCGAATCAAAACACAACCATTTCCCGCTGATCAACGAATACCACGATGAGACCCTCCGCATCATCACCGCCGACGATTGGGCGACGAGGTACAAAACCATCCGTTAAGTCCGTTACGGTCGTAACGCGTTGCTCATCGGCGTCTTTTGGCATGAACGGCGGCGACGATCCGGCGCGCGATCCGGTCTGCCCGCGGATGGTGCTTGCGGACGCCACTGACGATATGATGTCCGGGGACTGAATTGTTTCGAGGAGTGGCATATGTACGACAGCAGACGTTTCAGCCTTGCCGTGGTGGACAACGACCCGTTGACGGTGAAGATGCTGACGTTGCTGGTCCGTCGTGATCTCCCCGAGGTCGACGTGACGTGGGCGTGCCGTCGCGGCCGGGATGCGGTCGCCCGTTGTCTGTCGGCCGAGTCGCGTCCGGATGTGCTGTTGGTGGACATGTCGCTGGAGGGATTGGGCGGCGTCGAGGTGTGCCGTCGGATTCGCGCGGCGACGGCCGATGTCGTGTTGATCGGCGTCACGTCGTTTTCGCTGGAGCATTATGCGGCCGACGCGTTGGCCGCTGGCGCGCAGTGCGTGAGGGACAAGGCGCGGGTGGCGGATATCTGCGATGCGGCGGTCGCACTGGTCAACGGACACACACCGCGCGCCCGGTACGTGTCCGACATGACCGCCGCGCAATCGCATGCGCTGCTCGTGAAACACAGCGAAGCCGATGCTGACGCTTCCGGAACGCCACCGGACACGATTGCGGCTATCACGTCGTTGACGGATCGTGAGCGCGAGGTCATGCGCCTGTGCGCGCAGGGGCGCAGTTCCCGTGAGATCGGCGAGATGCTTGGTGTCGGTGAGTCGTCGGTGAAGACGTATGTGATGCGTGCGGCGAGGAAACTGGGCGCAAGGAATCGGACGCAGGCGGTGGCCGAATGGCTGATGTTGCAGGACTGATCAAACGGGCGGGTGAGCGTGTCCGCGCCGCCGGCGTGGGGCCGGTCATGTGGTGCGTCGTATTGTTGTCCGCCGGGCTGACGGTGTTGGAGATGTTCGAGTATCCCGCGCAGCTCGTGGCCACCACGGTGCTCACGGTCGTGCACGTCCTGTGTCTGCTGGTGTTGCCGTTCTATCCGTTGCCGATGAGTGTGGCGGTCGCGGTCACGTATGTGGCGTGCGCGTTCCTGCCGGATATGAGCGGTGCGAGCCTGTTCTATGGCATATGGGTTGCGTTGGCGGCGGTCGGCCGGTACGGCAGGTCGCGCTGGTGGTGGCTGATGCCGCCGTTGATCGCCGCGGTGCGGTGGATGGTCGCGGCCCGCGCCGGCATCCCGTTCGGCGATTACGCGACGCTGCTGCTGTCGTTCTTCGTCGTGTACATGTTCGGCCGTGCGATGTCGTGGAGGGCGACGGCCATACAGGCGGAACGGGACCGGCTGCGCTACGAGCGGGAACGTGAACGGGTGGATGCCATGCGCCGCGACGCGCGAGCGGCGAGCCGGATCCACGACGCGGTGACGAGCGATCTCGCGTACATGGCCATGCGCCTGGACTACGAACGGTCACGTTCGACGGATGATGATGAACAACATGCTGCGTTGCTCGATGACCTGTACCGGCGTACGATTGACACGCTCGGCGAGGTGCGCACGGTCATCAACATGCTCGACGGGAACGACGATGACATTGATACCGGAAAGGGACATGATTCCATCGGAAAAGGCAGCAGCGGCGTCTCTCCGCGAAGCAACATTGACGACGGTGACGCTGAACGTACCGGCGACGACGATACCGAAATCGGAAGCTCGGCCGCGACGTCTTCGTCTTGCATCACGTTCCCCGATCGTGTCCGTGACGTATTGGGACACGGCGACCGGTATCTCGCACAGCTCGGCTTCACCGGCGACTCCACGATGATCGACAACCTGCCCGAACACAAGCTGACGGATACGGACGACGTCACTCGCGAACGTGAGTCTGCCGTGATCGACCTGCTGCGTGAGCTGTACACCAACATCGCCGTGCACGGCGACCCATCCGGCGAATACCGTGTAGTCGTGCGCCGCAACAGCGACGGCCTGTCCGTCGATCAAGTCAACGACATCGCCGAGCACTCGCTCCTGCCCAACAAACCCCATTCCGGCAAAGGACTGGCATTGCATCGCACCCGGTTCGCCGCTCTCGGCGGCTCGATCAGCACGTCCGCCGAAGACAGCACGTGGATACTGCACGCGACTTTGCCGTCTGATTCATCTCATTAGTAAGACCCACGATTCCCGGATCCTGACTCCGCTGTCATGCGATTGCTTGACAGCACGTTGTATGTGCACGCGATGCATGTCACTATGGAACTCGTATCACAGGCGGCTTCAAACGTCACCGTTGTCGTCTTTGGTTGACAGGGATTCCTATAAGTGGCGCGATTCCCTTTCTACGGCCATTATGGTTGTATGGGAAAGTGTCGGGCCTTGAGAAGAGGAGGCTGGTCATGGCCGATAACATTCGTCGTCTGCGTGTCAACCTGTGCGTCTCCAAGACTACAACCGTCACCTTGAGCTGCTTACAATCTGATGCCGCGCAGCTGGTGGGGACAAACCAATGATGCCGGTGCCCGTTGTCTAACTATCTCTGAAATGGTGTAGCGCCAGAAAGGATTCCAGACTATGCTTCTTTGCCTGATTGCTCTTTTCCTGCCGATAGTTCAGTGGTGTTTCTCCATGTATGGGTTCGCGAAGAATGGTCAGCTAGAGAGGAATTACCAGATGGGCATCAAGACCCGTTGGACCATCGCCTCGGACGAGACATGGGAATACGTACACCGAAAGTATGCGTTCGTGTTCCTCGGCAGTGGTGTATTGGGCTCTCTGATGCCGGTGGACGTGCTGGTCGGCATGATCGCGACCCGTGACATCAACAACATGAGCATGATCTGGTGGTGGATACTCCTCGCCCTCGCCATTATCCTCGTCGCTTGGCTTGTCATATGCGGAGTCATCGCAAATCTCGACGCCAGGAAACACTATCTAGAATCACAGGCATAAGGGTAAAAACTCTGATCCCGATGAGAAGCTGCTTGTTTTCGTGATGTGTAACCCTGACGAACAACAATTACCGCCATCTCATGTCGTCTTTGGATGACAAATACTCCTTCGATTAGCTTGATCCCGTGCGGGCGATCATCATGGAGGAATGAAACGCAGCAATACGCAACAGCAGGATTCTCGAAACGATACAGCGGTTTCGGCGGCGGAACGTCGTCAGCAGACCATCATCGGGATGCTGACCGTCGCGATCATCGTCTCCCTGCTGGTCGTGTGCGGCGTTGCCTTGTATCGCAGCATGGCGGCCAATCGTTCCGCGACGATGGACGCCCCGCAATCGGAACAGGCCGCGCGTGACGCCCTGCGTAAGATCAAAGTCAAACCGTCGTTCGCGGATGATCAGGGCGGAATCCTGGTCTCCAAGAACGGGTACGGCAGCAAGGTCGATGGCGTGCCGACCGTCGGCATGTATCTAGAACCGTTGTGCCCGGGTTGCGCGCTGGTGAGTCGTACGCTCGATCCGACGATCAAGCGCATGCTGGACGCGGGGCAGATCAATCTCGACCTGCATTTCATGACGTTCCAGGACTACAAAAGCAGCGATGAGTATTCGACCCGCGCGTTCAACGCGGCCGTCACGATCGCGCAACGGGACCCGAATCCGGACCATCTGCTCGGGTATCTGATGAACATCTACCGTGAGGACTTCCAGCCCGGCGAACTCAGCGAATACCACAGTGTGACCGACGACCAGCTCAAACAGCAGGCGCTCGACGCCGGCGTGGACAGCACGACGGCGGATGCGGCGTTCGACGGTCGATACCGGTACCGGTCATGGCTGAAAGCGGCGGACGACTACACGATCCTCCGCACGGAACTCTACGCGCCGGGCAAGAACGGCTTCTCCACGCCCACCGTCACCATCAACGATCGTCTCTGGCAGATGGACGGCAGCGATCTGAAAAACAGCTTCCTCACCGCCGTCGGCCTGGACGAGAACGAAGTCGGAAATTCGGCCGTCAAACCGAAAAGCTAATCGAGTACAGAGCAAGTCGGAGACGACACATCGAACGGACAAGGGCAGCGATGGTTCGATCTTCGCGACGAATCGTAGTAACGTAACCGGCATCATACGGACAAGGAAGGAATCCATGCAGTTGATCGAGACATGGCTGGCGGACCGGGAGCGCACGTTCGACCTGTTCGCGAAGTTTCCGACGGAGGAAACGGGATTCGAGAACCCCGCCGCCGGCATGAGCCGCGAGCGGTTCGCCGCCTATGTGCAGGGTCTGCGCGACGAGGCGTTGGGTATCGGCTTGCCGGAGGGCTGGGTGCCGGCCACCAAATACATCCTCGTCAACGACGAAGGCGAGTACGTGGGCATTTTCAACCTGCGCCACCGGCTCACCGATTTCCTGCGTGAAGGCCCGGGTCATATCGGCTACGGCATCGCCCACGAATACCGCGGCCGCGGCTACGCGACCGCCGGATTGAAGCTTACGCTTGCCAAGGCGCGCGAACTCGGCATCAGGGAAGCGTACCTGTGCGTGCATAAAACCAATCCGTCGAGCCTCGCCGTGCAGCGACATTGCGGTGCGCGCATCGACCATGAGGACGAACGGGAATACTATACGCGCATCAACACGAGTATGGGCTCGACGCGCGATGAGTGACGACACGACGAGGCCAAGCCTGCTTCTGCCGTCGGAATACGCGGATCTGCCGAAGGCCGAATTCATGGCACCCGGGCCGGAACGCGACCGCCTGGTAAGGCTTATCCTCAACGGCACGAAGACCGCAACCGCCGCGCTGTTGATCGACTATACCGAGTGCGGTGACCCATTGCCCCGTATCGGCGATCGTTCCATACTGGTCGATTCCGACGAGCACGGCGTGGCGATGCTGACCACCACCGACGTCTCCGTCGTCCGTCTGGCTGACGTCACCAATAGCCACGCGCTGGCCGAAGGCGAAGTCGACACGACCGCAGCACAATGGAGACGCACGCACGAGGCATACTGGAACTCGGCCGAATACCGTTCCTACTTCGCCGACCCAACGTTTCCAGTCAACGATGATACGCTCGTCGTGCTCGAACGATTCAAGGTCACGGAACGACTCCGGAAGAAACCTCAGGAAGGAAGCATGGCATGACGATTCGTATCGTTCCGATCGAGCCGCGATGGTTCGAGGAAAAGGCTCAGGTGCAGTCGCGCACGTGGCGGGAGCTCAATCAGGGGCATATCCCGCAGGAGATCGTGGACGCCATCACCCCGCAGTTCGCGCTGAAACTCACCGAAGCCCACGCCAAGGATCCCGATCAGGTCACGCTGGTGGCGCTCGACGACGATCACGTAATCGGGTTTGCGGAACTCTTGCGCACCCCACGCCCGCCGATCAAATGTCCCCAAGCCGCAGAGCTGGCCTCGCTGTACGTGTTGGCCGACCGGCACAGGCAAGGCGTCGGACACATGTTGGTCGAGGCCGGCAAGCAAGCCATCGGCAACGACCGGCTCGCGCTGTGGGTCTTTGCCTTCAACGACAACGCGCAAGGCTTTTACCGGCACATCGGCTTCCACGAGACCGGCAGCACCCAGACCGAAGACATGGGACCGGAACTCGAAATGATCAACTACTGACAGGATTGCCGATGGAGCAGCCCGCGAGTGGTGGTGACTGGTACCATGCAGTTTACATGTCATACGCGGCATTCGCGGGGAAAGGAACGACCATGCAGCAGCCGATCATGACCGACGAACGATTCCTGAGCCGACCTTCCGAACCGGCAACCGAAGCCGATCTGAGTGTGGCCGCCGATTTGTCGGACACGCTTGCCGCGCACGCCGATTCGTGCGTGGGCATGGCGGCGAACATGATCGGCGTAAGCAAGCGGATCATCGTGTTCGCGGATGAGGCGACGGGACGCAACATGGTCATGTTCAATCCGCGGATCGTCGAGCGTTCCGGCGAATACGAAACCGAAGAGGGGTGCCTGTCGCTGACCGGCATGCGCAAGACAGTCCGGTATGAACGCATCACCGTCGCCTATCGGACGCGTCGGTTCCGTGAAGCCACCGCCGTGTTCGAGGGGTTCACCGCGCAGATCATCCAGCATGAGATCGACCACTGCGACGGCATCCTGATCTGAACAGGGCCCCGCGAGGCAGGCCAAGCCCGCGTCTCTCCGCACTGCCCCGAGCCGGCTCAATCCCGTTCAAGATTCAGCCACGACGATTCATCCGGCGTGATCCGGATTGCGCGGCCATGCCGCGCGACACCGCTGCCGGTCATTCCGCCGCCAGCGCGCTCTCTTCGGTTGGCCCCCATGCGCCGTTGGGAAGATATCCCTCCGGCAGCGCAGCCGATCGCACGAACGTGGACGACAACCGGTAAGGTTCACCCGTACGCGCACTGATGATCATGCCGTGGATCAGCTCGAACACGTGGAACGCCATCTCTTTGCCGGCGCGGTGAGGACGATGCCGGGCGATCGCCCACGCCATCTCCGCAGCCCCTACGCCGCGCGACTCGTTGAGGAATCCGTGCGTGAACGGAAAGGCGATCTCCTCCTGCAGCGGCTTGCGCAGCCGCACCGGCGCGCCCGCCACGTTGGGGTCTCCCGTGTGCAGGATGCCGCGCGTGCCGTACACGTCCATGATGGGGTGCTCGTCCACATTGGACGCGCCGTTGAACTGTATGGTCGCCAGTGCTCCGGACGCGTATTCGACGGTTGCGGTGACAACGTCACTTTCCGTCAGCATCACCGTTTCGCCGAACGTGTCCCGATCCGTGCACATGCGCATGCGCGACGGCGCGTGGACGCGGGAGAATGCCGACACGCGTACGGCCGGCCCCAGCAGGTATGCCAATGCGGTCATGTGATAGCACCCGTAGTCGAACGGCATGCCGCCTCCCGGCTGTTCCAAGAACGGCATGATGTCGCCGTAGATGGCAAGATTCCGGTTCACCGCGACGTTTGCAGAGGTCACGTCGCCGATCAGACCATGGTCGACGACGTATCGGGATGTCTGTATGCCGCCGCACAGGAACGTGTCCGGCGTCACGCCCAATCGCACGCCATGCGCATCCGCCGAACGCATGAGTTCGCGTCCCTGCTCAAGATCAACGGCGATCATTTTCTCGCTGAAGACGTGCTTGCCATGTTCCAGCGCCGCACGCGTCACGTCGTAGTGCTCGGCCGGCGGCGTGAGATTGACGATCATGGCGATGTCAGGATCGTCCAGCATGGATTGGTATGCCATGCTGCGCAAGCCGTATCGTTCGGCTTTGTCCCGGGCGCGTTTCTCATGCCGATCGGCGCAGGCGACGGCGCGGACGGACGAGAACCGCCCGGTCAGATTGTTCAGGTAGGCGTCGCTGATGGCTCCGCATCCGATGATTCCCGCATGGACGGGCGTTATCTTGCTCATGCCGTGTTCCCTTCGCGATGGTTTCGTTCGGCGAGTATGCGTTGGTTGTCTTGCAATCGGCGTTTCGACAATGGATAGACAGCAAGCAGCGTCAGCGCGACCAGCGCGTATCCGGCTGCGGGGACGAGCGTGTCGACCGCGTACAGCCGTTCGAGCACGTCGTCGGATTGTGTCACCGCATGGCCGGCGACGCTGGGCACGTATCCGCACAGCGTCACCACGACTCCGCCGAGTCCGCCGGCGAGCGACGATCCGATGCCGCGCGCGAACTGGTAGGCCGAGTATACGGTCGCGTCTTCGCGGCTGCCGGTCGCGACCTGTCGATCGTCGACGACGTCGGTGATGTACGACCAGGTCATCAGTCCGAAGTAGCCCGAGCCGACGCTGGCCAATACCAGCATGACGACGAACGTCCACGCGTCGCGGATGCGCATCAGATACATGACCACGTAGATCGCGGCGGTTGCCAGCAGCATTGCGGCGTTCGACTCGCGTTTGCCGAATCGCGCGGCGATGCGTGGCGCGACCGGCGCGACGGCGAGCGACAGGAGCGCCGGCACCGTCTGCGCGACGGCGAGCGCGCCGGGATTGCGGAAATAGTCGGCGAAGACGTACGTGTTGACCGAGGAGAAGATCACGCCGGTCAGCATCACCGCGAATGTGGCGAGTACGATGCCGATCATGGACCGGCTGGACACCAGTCCGAGCAGCATGCGCGGGAACGGGACGCGTTCGCGGCGGGAGCGTTCGGAACGTATACGCTCATGCATCGTATGTACGACGACCTGGGCGCAGATCCAGATCAGCGCGGCGCACAGGATGGCGACCAGCCAAAACCGCAGGCTGGAGATCTGGCGTACGTCGTCGACCGTGACGTATACCGCCAGCGGGATCGTGCAGCTGCCGAGTATCGTGCCGACGGCCGAGCCGGCGCCGCGCGCCGCGGATACGGATTCTCGGTCCGACGGCCGCTCGGACACGACGGAGGCGAGGGAGCCATATGAGATCTGCTGGACGGCGAAGCACAGGTTCATGAGCGCATAGGCGACGACCACCCATGCGATGCGGCCGTTGACGGGCAGCAGTCCGGCCAGCGGGCAGTACAGCAATGCGATCGACGCGGCCAGCGGATAGCTGATCGCGGACAGCCAGTGCAGGTAGCGGCCGGTTCGCGTCAGCGGCAACGAGTCGAGATACCGACCGAGCGCCAGGTCCACGAATGCGCCGCACAGTTTGGTCATGAAGAGGATCATGCCGATGATCGCCGCGTCGACGCCCAGCACGTTGGTGCAGTACAGCAGCAGATAGCTGGTGGACAGCGTGAAGCTGAATCCGCCGCCGATGTCGCCGAATCCGTAGGCCAGCGCTTCTCTGCGGTTGAATGGTGTGATGTCCGGCTTGGGTTTTCGTTTTCTTCGCGTCATGGTTCCGCTCTCCTTCGCATCGCGCCGCGCGGTCGTGCCAACCACGTAACTACAACGCTGAAGTAATAGTGTAGCACACACCGCCGTTCACGCGAAGCCATGATTCGGCCCGGATACGACGGAGTCTTCATAGGATTCGCAGGGCTCGTCATATTGCGAACAAAGCCTCCACACCCCGTCAACGATAAGATGCGCGGCCATCGGACAGCCGCGAATCGCCTCACCCAGCCGCTTGCACGGACTGCACGAACTCGCCGCCGTCAAACCAGCCGGCGATGTCGTTCTGCTCGACGATGAGCTGCGGGTCGATTGCGAGCGTGTGATGCGCGTCCTCGGTGCCGCAGTAGACCTTGTCGTGCGCAAGCAGCCGGCGGTCCATGTATGCGGGGATGCCGAGGAACAGCGGACCGACCGTGCCGACGTCGTAGCCGGTGCGTTCCTTCACCGTGACGGGCGCGGAGAGGTGCAGCTGCCGCAATCCCAGCGCGCGGCCGAGCGCACGCCATTTGAGATGTCCGGACGCGAGCGCGATCACCGCGAAAACGCCCTCCTTCGATTCCACAACGTATGTCGCCGCGGCACGGTCGACGTCGAACACGGTCGCCGCGGAAGCGAGATCCACGATCGCGGTCTCATGTTCGATGATCCGCGCGCGGTCCGCGTGTTCGGACGCGAACCGTGCAATCCGTTCATATTTGTCGTTCATCGTCTGTGTCTCCGGTTGCTTTGGCATTCGCCGGCTATTCGCCGATGACGTCGCCGACGAGTCCGGAGACGATCGCCATGATGATCGAGCCGAGCACCGACCACCAGAAGCCGTGGATGACCACGCCCACGTCGAACAGCGTGAGCGCCAGCCACGAGGCGAGCTCCATGAACAGCCAGTTCAGCACGAGCGCGAACAGGCCGAAGCTCAGGATCGAGATCGGCAGGGCAAGCAGATGCACGACCGGTTTGATCGACGCGTTGATGAGCGCGAGAAACAGCGAGAACGCGGCGATGCCGAGCATCGGCGGCTCACCGACCGCCTCCATGCCGGGCAGCAGGGCGACCATGACGCCCGCCGCGATCGTCAGCACCAGCCAACGGGAAATGAAATGACTCATATCACCCGATTATTCCAGCCGAAATGTCATCGGACTGTGATGTGACGCAATGACATGATGGAATCGTGCGCTTCAGGCGTCACACCGACCGTTCCGTCATGTCGTGAGGTTCCGCCTTGCCGCTGCGGCGAACGCGCAACTCGGGCAACATCACGACGAACAAGACGATCGCCAGCACCGCGGTGAGCAGATCGGCGAGCGCCTGCGCGGCGATCACGCCGGCATAGCCGGCGATGCGCGAACCGGCGAACAGCGTGACGGCCAGGATCACGCCCTGACGGCTGATCGACAGGACGAACGCGCCGAGCGCCTTGCCGGCCGACTGGAACGTGCAGGTCGTCACCATCACCACGGCTACGCACACGAGGCTGAGCAGTTGGACGCGCAGCATGCCCGCGCCGAGCGTGACGATCGTCTCGTCGGCGATGAAGAAGCGCATGAGCATGCGGTCGGCGAGGCTGAGCAGGATGGTCATGGCGAGCGCGAACAGGCACAGGAACGTGTAGGAGAAGTGCATGATCGCGCGCAGGCGCGTCATGTTGCGCGCGCCGTAGTTGTAGCCGATGAGCGGCTGCGCGCCGAACGCGAAGCCGACGAAGATCAGCACGGCGATCATGATGATTTTGAGCGCGATGCCCATGGCGGCGACCGCGTCCGTGCCGTAGGGCAGCAGGAACAGGTTGATCATGACGATGCCGACGCTTTGCGTGAGGTTGGTGATGGCCGCGGGAATGCCGATGGCGAAGATGCCGCGGATTTCGCGCGCCGTGACGCGTAGCCTGCACGCGACGCGGTCGAGGATGAGCCGCGGGTCGATCGACAGGTTCGGGCTGCGGCGCAGCAGGAACCAGACGAAGTACAGGTCGGTGCAGACGTTCGCGATCACGGTCGCGCCGGCCGATCCCGCCGCGCCCCAGCCGAACACGTGGATGAACAGCGGGTTGAGCACGATGTTGACAAGCGTGCCGGCCATCGAACCGATCATGGACTGCACGGCGTGGCCTTCGGTGCGCAGCAGATTGACCGGCGTCATGGACACGATGATGAACGGCGAGCCGACGATGATGAGCGTGTAGAAGTCCGACGCATGACGCCACGTGTCGTCGGTCGCGCCGAGCAGCGTGAGCATCGGGTCGCGGAAGACGAGGCCGAGGCCGAGGATGAGGATGCCGGTGGCGATGGCCGCGTAGAAGCAGAACACGCTCAGCCGCTTGCCGTCCGCATAGCGATGCTGGCCGAACAGGCGGGAGATGACCGAGCTGCCGCCGAGGCCGAAGATGTCGCCGAGCGCGATCATCACCGTGAACACGGGCGCGGTCAGGGAGACTCCGGCGACCATGCTCGTGTCGCCGGTGTGCGCGATGAAATACGTGTCGACCATGTTGTAGACGAGCGTGACCAGCATGCCGAGCACCACCGGCATCGCCAGTGAGAAATACGCCTTAGGCACCGGCGCCTTTTCGAACAGTTCGCTATCCATGCGTGTGTGTCGTCCCTTCTCTTCCCGGGGTTCGCCGTGCATCGTTCCGGCGCAATGTCACGGGCATCATAGCCGCCACAGTGCGGACAAGCGACACGCCGACATCAACATGAGCAAAGGCACTGATGGCTAGGCAGCGGACTGACCGCCGTTCTCAATCCGTTACCACGGGAATCCCCATGTCATGCAACGCAGCCGCCGCGTCGGGGATCGGAATACGCTCCTGCTCAAGCCGCAGGTATGCTACGTCCTCCCCCGTGCACAGCGCCTCGTACAGTTCTCGTTCGTCGTCACGCAGCCCGGAAAGCGGTTTCGGCTGTTGACGTGCGAGAGGCTTGCCGTCGGGGCCATCGTTCGTGCCGAACATGCCGTATCGGTCGTACGCCGTACGGTCCATGAACAGTGAGTCACAGTCGATCCCCAGCTGTCGGACGGCCGACAGTATCTCGAATCCAGCCGAGTCCATGTCGCCCCAGTACACTATGTGAACGTTCGCAGCACGCTCGTCGAACAGCCACGACAGCAGCGTCAGGCCGTCAGCCGCGGCCTTGCCGGAGCCGAACACGCATAATCCGTCCCGGATCGGCGGCATCAGCTGGTACGTGTCCTTGTTCTCCACGATCACCACGCAGCGAATCCCCAATGCCACGCCGTCGTCCCACGGCCGGACGGCCACCGCATCCGGCAGCAGCACGCGCGTCGGGTCGAGATGCCGGAACCGCAGTTCCCGAGGCCGCTCGTCCAATGCCAGCGATGATTTGCCGCACAGCAGTTCCACCGCCTTGCGCCGCTTCGTGGCCTTGCGATCCAGCCATTTCGCGCTGAACCCGGCAAGCGGCACCGCACGCGGCCGCAGACCGGCGATGTCGTGCGAGGCGCAGTATGCGGCGACGTGCAGCAGTAGTTCGAAATCGACGTCGTCCTCCGCATCCGTCATCCGTGCGGCGGTCAGCGCATCCGTTGCCGGGATGTGACCGAACCGCTCATGAATCCGTTCGAGTCGCCGCCTCGCACGACGATAATCAGCCGCGGTCGCACGGTCCACGACCCGTAGCGCGACGGTCTCATCCCCGACGATGACGTTCGAGATCAGTTCGACCGTCACGTTGCCGATGAGCCGACGCTGCACGGTCGTCTCGCAGCCGGTCCTCGCCGCCCAGTCACGAATCGCCTTATTGTTGGCATGCACGTTGCCGTCGGTGTGCACGGCAAGCGCCGCATCCTCGAGATCGCTTTGTCTGGACGGCAGCTGCACGGACACCGTGTACGGCCACGCGTCGCCGTCCGCGTATCTGCTTGCCGACAGCCGTCGGCCGATCATCGCCGCGATGTCCCTGACCGTGCGCATCAGTCACTCCCCCGCGCCGGTCGTGTCGAGGCTGGCCTCGCGCAGCGTGGTGTGTCCGGTGTCCGGGTCCTTGTAGGTGACGTACGCCTTGGTGGACACGTCGAGGATTTCGCCGGTCTTACTTTCGGGCGCGGAGACGATCACTTGGAATCCGAGCCGCGGCAGCACCATGAGTGCGCGCTTGGTGTATCGGCCGTCCGCCTTGATGAGCGCCTCGTCGAGGAACAGCGTCGTATACGACGGCTCCCCGGTCACGCTGCCTTCGCCGAGCAGGTAGATGAGCGCCGCACCGTAGACGAACGAGGTGAGTTCCTGCAATGCGCCGCCGGAACGACCGCCGGTGGAGGTGATGCGTTCGTCTGGCCCATCCGTGTGGTGCACGGTCGCGTAGAACGAGGATCGGGCGCGCGGGTCGAGATCGCGTGCACCGTATTGTTTGATGCCGCCGGAGTCCTTGACCTGATCGAGCTGGTCGTGCAGCATGTCGATGAACGGACGGCAGGATCCGAACGTCTTGCGCAGGGCGATCACATCAGCGTCGGGCTGCTGCTCCCATGCGGTGAGCGTTTCGCTCATGCGTCGCAAGGCCATGCCGAACGCGCGTTCGGGAGGACGCACGGTGACGTTCAGCGACAGGCGGCCGCCCTTGGGACCGAATTGCTGCCCGGTGAGCATCGAGTTGATGCGCGACAGCTGCTCCTTGATGGTCGCCTCGTCGGATTTGAGCGTGCGTTGCAGGGTGAGGGCGTCCCAGTACAGTTTGTGCAGGCAGTTGGCGTATTCAGCTTCGGTCGCGTCGCTGGCCGCCAGATGCGACAGACTGTCCAGCTCCTGCTCGTAGTAGCGGTAGTCGGCGACGGTGGCGGTCAACGCGTCGTCGTCCTTCGCGTACACGTCGCGATACGCCTGCATCTGCGATTCGAGTGTCTTGCGCGCCGCGTCGGCCTGTTCGGCGAGCATGGTGCGGCGGGAGTCGATCTCCTTGCCGATCTGGTCGACCATCATGTTCTCGAACCGCATGTCGTCGGCCACGTCCGTTCGCCCGGCGCCGATGATCAGATGCGCGCGCGTGGCCGGATCGGTCTGGCCTGCGAACTGGCGTTCATATGCGGCGCCCAGGCGTTCCGCCACGTCGTCGCCGAACACGATCCGAGCCGACCCGTCCGTTGTCGCATTGTCGGCCACCGCGTTGCGTTCCAGCCATGCGCGGGCCGCGTCGACCGCCTGCGCGCATGAGTCCGCGGCATTCTGCGCCTTGAACCGGCGGCTGTTGCTGCGTTCGAGCTCCTGTTCCAGCCGTTCCCGCGTGGCGGTGAGTTCGGCGAGTTTCGGATCGCGGCGGATCGTGTCGATGTCCTGTTCGATGCGCGTGATGCGCTGTTCGGCCTCCTGCACGGCGACACTGTCCCAGTCTGTTTCGGTCAGGTTCTCGGCGAGCGCGAGTTCGCGACGCAATCGTTCGGCCTGCTGTCGGATCGTCTCGTACGATCGGTCAGCTTCGGCGAACGCGGTTTTGGCGTCCTGTGCCTGCCGGAGCAGTTCGTCGAGATATGTCTGGTTGACGAATCCGATGACCTGGCGGATGTCCTTGATACCGTGCTGGCCGTGGCGTCCGGATTTGATCTGGCCGTCGCACTGGACTTGGCGGGTCTGTTCGTCCGCGTCGTCGATGGCGTCGACACACACCGCGTCGTATCGTTTGTCGGCGGTTTGTTCGCGCAGCCATCCGGCGAACGGGGAGTCTTCCCGGTAGCGCAGTTTACCAGACAGCCAAGGCTCGTCGCCTGTGTGGACTGCGGCGGTGTTCGTATGTCCGTAGTCGCGGCTCGTGTCCACGAACCGCCAGGTTCGCCGTGACATGAGATGCGGGTCGATGGTGCTGACGCGTGCGGCGAATCCCTGTTCGTGGCGCTGGTCGACGAGGATTGTGCGGGCGATCGGCCCGTAGGCGACGTTCATCGCGGTGCGCCATGTCTCTTCGTCCTCTCGCACGTCCATGAGTTCGGCGACGTAGGGCAGTTCTTCGGCACTCAGGCCGGTGGCTCGGCACAGCATGGCGCGTTCTTCGTCCATCTGCTGGGAGATGCGCGTGCGTTGGGTGCGTTGGCGTTCGTAGTCGCGGGTGAGGCGGTTCAGTTCGTCGTTGGCTTGCGAGCGCGCGGATGCGGCTTCATACTGGTCGTGGTCGAGCTGCGTGCGGCGCCGCTCGTAGTCCGTGACGAATCGTGCGGCCTGTTCCTGCCGTTCCTGCCATGCGTCGCGGGTGTCGGGGATGGTTTCGCCGATGGTCGCGAATTGACGGGCGATCCGATCGTGGCTGTCGCTTACGGCGTGCAGGGTCTGCCGGGCTTGGGTCAGGTCGAGTTCGAGCCGGGCGAGGCTGCCGCCGTCGACGCCTTGGATCTGCGCTTTGACCGCGTCGATGCGCGCGGTGATTTCGTCGCCGTGCGCGTGTTCCGCGGCGGCGTCCTGCATATGCCGGTCGCGTTCGTATTCGTCGTGCGGCAGTTGGGCGGTCACTTCTTCGGCCATGTGCGCTAGCGCCCAGCGGCGGATGGCTGCGCGGCCCCGTTCGCCGTTCGGGTCGACGACGTCGAACGCGTGTACGTTCGCCTGCGCCTGGTCGTATTGTTCGTGGGATTGGCGGATGCCCTGCAGCATCTGCATGCGACGAGCCTTCTCCTCCATGCTGTTGAAGTTGGCGGCGTACCGCTCGTAGTCGCCGACCAGGTCCTCGGCTTTGCCGATCGCCGCGGGCACGCCGAGCACGCCCTGTTTGAAGATGTCGTCCAGCCGTGACGGCGCGTCGGCGGACTGGATCTTGTGCAGCAGTCGGCATGCTTCTTCGGTCAGGCCCATGACGCCCCAGATGCGGGCGTGGAACGCGTTCGCGTTCGAGAAGATCGAGCAGCCCTCGTAGGTTGCCTTGAGCTGGGTGGATGTGAACGGGCCGTCGCGGAACTGGTCCATGAGGCGTGGGTCGATGGTGCGGTTCCAGGTGACATACTGGCGGCGCACGTCGCCGCGGCCCTCGCCTGGCATCAGGTAGAGGAATTTGCCGCAGGAGAGCGTCTGCCCGGTGGTGGCGTTGCGGTACGTGTCCACGATCGCGCCCCATACGCTGTGCGGCATGCCGTCCGCGTCGGTGCCACGCAGGTACATCGGCGCGTCGTCAGTGTCGCCCACGCCGATCATGCCGCGCAGGTACGTGTAGTCGCTGCGTTCGGAGCGCCCGGAGTTCGACGCCTTGTTGAACGGCGTGCCGGACGGGTACAGCAGGGAGATCTGCGCGTCGACCAGCGTGGATTTGCCCGATTCGCTGGCGCCGGCGAGCAATGTCACCGGCAGCTTGTCGTCCGTGGACGGGCGGAACACATGGTATCCGTCGTAGGAGCCCCAGTTGACGAGCTGTCGGCTTTCCATCATCCACCGGTCGGGAACGATCTGAATGTCGCGCACGCCGTCCGGCATCGTGGGTTCGCTCATGGTGTCCGTCATGTCACTCCCCTTCCTTGTCGCCGGCATCATCGTCCGCGTCGTCCATGCCGGCCGCGCCGTTCGCATCGTCAATTCCTCCGTCGCCGGCCGGAGCGTCCGAACCAGCGTCCGCATCTTCGTCGTCGATCTCGTCCCGGCCGTCCAGCCATGTCTGCGCAAGATCGCGGTCCAATACGACGGGTACGAGCGCGGTGATGCGCAGCATCGTCTCGTCGTCGGCCGAACGTTCCAGATACCCGTACGTGGTCAGGGACGAGACAATCGCGCCGATCAGCTTGAGCACGCCCTCCTCGTCGTTGCGTGAGGCCAGATAGCCGGCGCCGGTGGCGAGCGCCGCGCGGATCTCCTCGAAGCTGACGAACCATTCGTCTGCGGGCGTGTGCAGGTTCTCGTATTCGAGGACGCGGATGCGCAGGAACGCAAGCAGCGCCGCCTCCTCGCGGCGTAGGCTGACGCGCGTCTTGAGCGACCGGGGGTTCTGGTCGGCGTCGGGGACTGGGGTCGCGTACATAATCCGGTAGCGTTCGTTAACGACGAGTTCGAGCATGTCGTTGTTGAGCGAACGGGTCACCTGGTCGAGGTTGTCCATTGCGGTGTCGTAGGCGGTTCCGCTGATGTACCGGTCGCGTTTGAGCGCGATGGCGGCCATGCGGGCAGGGGCGCTCATGTCGCCGGTGTCGCCTTCGAACAGTGCTGCGGTCGCGTTGTCGTCGCCCATGTCATCCTTCCTTGATCGTCTCGTTGAGTTCGTCTATGCCGGCCGTGACCCGTCTCGTTGTCCAGTCGCGCGGCGTGCCGTCGAGCGAGATGCAATGCCAGACCGTATCGTCGCCTTCGACCGATGCGAGCGCGGACAGGAAGCCGACGATTTCGCTTTCCCGTCGTTCGTCGGCCGGCAGCCGGTTGAAGCTGGCGGCGATATCGACGAGTTCGGAACCGTTCGGCCCGCTCACGGTGACCGGGTCGCGCATGATGAGCCGGACCATGTGCCGTATGCGCGGGCCTCCTCCGACGATCATGGAGCGGATGTCCGGTTCTGGGATGTTAACCGGCGTGGCATGCTCGTCGAGGCCGGGCACGGCCGCGCGGGACATCGATCGTGCCGGCCGGGTCGGCAGCCCGGCGAACGTGACGTCGCCCACGTCCGTGCGGTAGGGACGCGTATCGTCGTTCGGATGCGTTCTCGCCGCCGCATTGATCGTGGTGTACAGGCGGTTGAGCGTGACGAGCATGGTGCGGTATCTGGTGTCGGTCTGCTGGCGGACGAGTCGGCTGATCGCCTCGTCGGAGACGCGTATCTGCTGGCGGACCGCTTCGATCCCGTCGTAGATGCGTTCGAGTTCGGCGGTGACCTGGTCGAGCAGCACGCTGGATTCGCCGGCCAGATACGGTGTTGCAGCGATGGCCGCGACGGCGTCGTCGATCTGCTGGCGTCCTTCGTCGGTGATGATCACCTGGAAGGCGTCGTTGAACCGGCGGCCGGAGTCGGATTCACTGAACGAGCGGCGGAACGCGTCATGGTAGGAGGTGAGGTTGTCGTTGACGTCCATGTCGCCGGCCTGCATACGTCGGCGCAGCGCGTCGCCGTTGTCGCGTTCGGCGAGCGCGAGTTCGCGCAAGTCGATCGGCACGTCGCGCAGTGTTTTATGGATGACGGCGATGATGTCGCCAACCTGTTCGTCGCTGAGCCGGTCGCGTTGCCGTCCCTGCCGGATCTGTTCGATTTCGTGTTCGCGTGCGGCGATCTCCGCTTTGAGCAGTCGGATGCGTTCGCTTGGATCGGCGGTCAGCTGCATGCGCGCGTGCTCGATCTCCATGATGATGCTGTTGGCCTGGGCGCCGGACAGCGAGCTGGTGGTGTCCTGCAGACGGTCCAACGCTTCAATGGCACGGTGTGCGCGGGCGGTGAGCCGGTAGAGAAACCGGTGCGAAGCCATGTCGAGCGAGTTGGCGAGCCACGCGTAGTCGCCGTTGCCTTCGCGGGTAAGGTCGACGAGGATCTGGTGCGCGGCGCCGATGAGGTCCTGGTCTTCCTCCAGCGCGTATTCGCCAGCGTCGATAAGGCTTGACAGGCTTTGCGCGAACCGTTCCTCGAGGATTTCGCGGGGCAGTTCGCCGGTCAGAGGGTTGAATGCGGCGCGCAGCAGCGCCACGTACGTCATGGAGTGCTTGCGCAGCAGCAGGCGGAGCACGCCGGTTTCGTAGACCGGTCGCAGCCGTTCCATTTCCCGCCTGACATCGCCCATGAACCCAGCCTCGCTTTCCTTGCCGCAACTTACAAGGCTATCATGCCGGTTCCCGGTATTCGCCGCGGCGATCCCGGGAACCCATTCACTCGCTTCTCAGTGCCTCGGTCGGGGTGAGCCGGGCAGCGCGCGAGGCCGGGTAAAGGCCGGCAAGAATGCCGACCGTCACAGCTACACCCCATGCAAGCGGCAGACCGACCCAGTCCAAGACGAACGGCTGACCGGCCGCGAACGCCACGCCGCCGGCCGTGCCCGTGCCGATGAGGATGCCGGCCAGTCCGCCAAGAGCCGAAAGCATGGCCGCTTCGGTGACGAACTGCATGCGGATGTTGCCAGGTGTGGCACCCAGGGCTCGGCGTAGGCCGATTTCGCCGCGGCGTTCCATGATGGTGACGATCATCATGTTGGCGATGCTCATGCCGCCCACGGCGAGTGCGATCACGCCGATCATGAGGCCGAGCGTGGTTAGCGAGTCGTTGGTGGCGTTGCGCGCCTTGGACAGATCGGCGGAGGCGGTCACGCTCACGTTGCCGCCCGTGAGGTTGGCCGCGTGGGCGATCGTGCGGCGCAGCGTTTCCGCATCACCGGACGTGGTACGTACGTAGATCGCGTTGATCTTGGCGATGCTTGCCGCCTGGTCGGGATAGTGCGCGATCGCCCATGCTCTACCGATGATGGCGGACGTGTTGAACGTCGCGGCCTGCGGCAACGGATCGAGGATGCCGATGACCCCGTACCATTCGTTGTCGATAAGCACGCGGTCGCCGACGTCGGTGACGCCGAGCCGCCATGCGGCCTCCGAACCGAGGACCGCGACGGGCAGGTGTTCGTTGTTCCGGTCGATACCGTGGCCGTGTGCGTAGGCCGCGCCGATCGCGTCCAATGCGCCGGGCGCCGTGATGTTGAGGGCGAGCGCGTTGCCGTTGGATGCCGGCACGAGCTGGTTCTTGAAGATTTGGATCTTCTCGGGCGGCGTGGTGAAGACACCGACCTGTTCGACGTCCGACTGGCGGGCGATCGTCTCGGGCGCATAGTCGGGAAGTGGGATGGTTTGGCGGGCGGCGTCCTGTCCGGGGGTGACGACCTGCAGGTTCGCACCAAGCGCGTCGAGCCGGTCGAGCAGCGCCGCCTGGTTGGAAGCCGCGATGCCGGACAACGCCACGTAGGCGGCGACACCCAACGCGATGCCGAGCGAGGCGAGCACGGTGCGCGAGACGCGTCCGGTCGCGCCGATCCACGCGGAGTGCAGCAGGTCGGCGATACGTGTGCGCAGCGGCTTAGGCATGGTTGTCCTCCTCTCGTGTCGTTGCGGTTCGTTCGGCGTCCTCGGTCAGGGGGAGCTGTCCGATTCCGTCGGATTGGGGAGATTCCGTCGTCGTTTCCCCCGTCATCTCGCGTACCATGCCGTCACGGATGTGCAGTCGCCGCGGGAACCGTGCTGCCACGTTCGGATCGTGCGTGACGACGACGAGACTCGCGCCGCTGTCGGCCGCATCGAACAGCAGGTTGAGGATCGTGTGTCCGGTGTCGGTGTCGAGCGCGCCGGTCGGCTCATCGGCGAAGATGATGTCGGGTTGTTTGACGAGCGCGCGGGCGATGGCGACGCGCTGCTGTTCGCCGCCGGACAGTTGCGACGGCCGATGCCGCAGACGATGTCCCAATCCGACTTGCTCCAATGCGGTGGCCGCACGGTCGCGTCGCTCCGCGCGCGGCAGGGCCGTGTATTGCAGACCGATCATCACGTTCTCCAGTGCGGACACGCTGGCGATGAGATGGAATTGCTGGAATACGAAGCCGATGCGTGCGGCGCGCAGGTCGCTGCGTCGATGTTCGCTCATCGCCGTCACGTCGTCGCCGTCGTATCGCACGATGCCGGACGTGGGCATGTCGAGCGTGCCAAGCAGGGAGAGCAGCGTCGACTTGCCTGAGCCGGAAGGTCCCACGATCGCGATGCGTTCATCTCGGCCGATCGTCAGCGTCGTCGGATGCAGGATCTGTGTCATCGTCCCGTCCTTGCCGGCAAACGCCTTGGTGACGTTCTCGAGCGTCAGCAAAGCATCCGCAGGATCGGAAACGTTCACTCCCCTCAGCGAGAGAAACCCGTCTCCGGTTTGTTCCGACTCCCCCTGCCAAGGAGAGCCGCCAACCATCGGCTGACCGAGGGGGCTCATACCCGCAGCCGCCGTCACGACACCACCACCTTGTCTCCGGCCTGCAACCCGTCGGCCTTGGTGAGTTGCACCTGCGCGTTGGCGACCAGTCCGATCTCGACCGGCACGCGTACGAGCGTGTCGCCGCGCACCACGTCGACCGCATAGGTGTTGCCGGCGGACGCGACGATCGCGGTCACCGGCACGATCAGCGTCTCCGCGCTCGCCGACGCGGACGTGTTCGGAATAACGAGGTTCACCGAGACCGGCCCAAACTTCGTGACCTTCGATTGGTCGGGGAAGTCGACGCGCGCTGACGGTGAGGTCACCTGCCCGTCCGTACCGGTGGACTGGCCGCCCTGGTCGACGGAGGAGAGCGTCGTATCGATGGTCGTATTGTCGGGCAACACGACCTGCACCTTGTCGCCGGCCTTGAACGTGGCGGCCTGCGTGGCGGTGAGCGTGGCTTCGACATGCAACGTGACGTTCGTGTAGCTGGCCGGGCTCACGTTTGACTCCCCCAGCTTCGCCTTGACCTGCGTGATGCGGATCGGCACGGACGCGGCGACGGCCACGGACGACGGCTGGAACACGCCGTCCGCCGCGCCACCGGTCAGTCCGAGTGAACGCTGCCATTGGCGGACCGCCTCTCGGGTCAGCCAGTCGAAATGCGCGTCCGGCGTGCCACCGAAGAAGCCGAGCTCGGCAAGGTTCTGCTCGAGCTGGGTCACGTCCGGTCCGTCCGTGACGTCCGTCTGCAGGGTGCGCCAGAACGGGCGCTCGCCGTGGAACAGCGGCACGGGCACGCCGTCCATTTCGTATACCTGTTCGCCGGTGTTGATCTGCTTGCCGGCGATCGGCAGTTGCGTGATCGTACCGGTCGCGGCCGTAAAATCGCTCGCCTTGTCGTATTGCAGGGTCGCACCAAGCCGGGTTTCGGCGTTGAGCACGCCTTTGGTGACCGGCTGCGTGCGCAGCGTGGTCACGTCGACGTTTCGTGACGCCGACGCCGACTGTCCGTCCGCGGTCAGGTGCCCGATCAGGTTCCACGGTTTCGTCGCCACACATGTCACGGCCAGGCCGGCGATGACGATGGTCGTCATGATCGCCGTAACCAACCTGCGCCGTCTGCCGAACCGTCGCGTTTCCGTTCGTGTCATATTCGTTGCTCCTTGATCATCAGTGTCTGTCATGTCGACCGGAGGCGAAGCCGGAGCAGAGACATCTTTCCTCGCACATACAGCTCGCAGGATTTCTCGACTCGCTGCGCTCGCTCGAAATGACAAATATCGGAAACATATTCACTGCGCGTCGCGCATCACCTGCGTGTAGTCGTAGCCGAACTCCTCGGGCGTGCCGTCGAATCCGAACGAAACGCCCGTCTCGCCGACCGGGCAGTCCTTGAGGAAGCGGCGGAACTCCTCCTCGCTCACGGTTTTCGGAATCATGATCGTCGTCGGATTGTCGCCGTCCGGGTCCGCGACCCAGCTGTACCCTTTCTCGCGTGCCTTCTTGGCGAAGTCGAGCGCCGCCTGCTTCTGCGCGTCGGAGACGGCCGTCTGCGTGTTCGCGTCCTGCACGGGCTGGGTGAAGTCCGGCACCTGCGCCTGGCACGCCGCATAGTCCTGCTGTTTGGATGCGTACGGGCTGCCGGCGAGCGCAGTGGCGTCTTTGAACATGACCCACACCTTGTCGTCCTCCACGGTGGTGAACGTCGCGCCCGCATACAGTTGCTGGGCGTCGGAGTCGACGGTCATGCCGTTCGAGTCGCCGCTGACCTTGACGGGGTTGCCGGCCGTATCGATCATGCGCAGTTCGACTGCGTTCTTCACCGTCGGCGCTTTGGATGAGTCCGCAGAGCCGGACATGTCGGGGGCGGCCGCGGCCTGCGCTTCGATGCCCTTGCCGGTCAGGCATGCGATGAACTTCTTGACGTTCGCGTCGGTCTGTGCCGAAACGTCGCCGCCGTTGCCGGCCGTCGCAGTGTTCGACGAGCTGCCGTTCGCGGCGAACGGCGCGGAACAGCCAGCGAGTGCTGACAGGGCGAGCGTGGATGCGACGGCGACGGCCAGAATGCGTCGGTTACGGTTCATGGTTCCTCCTTGGGATCGGTGTCGCACACCATCCAACCGTGCCGCCGGTGGCGTGTCGGTGAGGGATCGCATTACCTTCGCATTACCGTGGCAGGCGCAGGATAATGAACGAAGCAACCCCACAATCGACAGCAAAGGGCATGACATGCGAATCCTGATCGTCGAGGACGACCGCGAACTGGCCGCCGCATTGGACGACGCGCTGCGTTACGAAGGCTACGCGACGAGCCTGGCCACGACCGGCACCGAAGCGTTGCAGGCACTCGCCGATCGGAACGTCGACATCGTGCTGCTCGACCGCGATCTGCCAGTGCTGTCGGGCGACGCGGTGATGGCGACGATCGCCGCAAACCGCATCCCCGTCGCCGTCATCATGCTCACCGCCGCGGCTGGAATCAGCGACCGGGTCAGCGGCCTTGATCTTGGCGCGGACGACTATCTGACCAAGCCGTTCGCCTATCCCGAACTTCTCGCCCGTATCCGCGCACTGCAACGTCGTGCGGGCAGAACGGACGCGACCGCCGCAGTGCTGGCACGCGGCGACATCACGCTCGACACGACGCGACGGCTCGCGTTCCGCGATCACGGACGCACGCTCGTCAAGCTCACGCCGAAGGAATACGGCGTGCTCTTCGAACTCCTGCGCGCCGACGGCGGCTATGTGAGCGTGCCGGAACTCTACGAGGCCGTATGGGATGATCCGACCGCCGCGGAACCGGCCGACGTGGTCAAAACCACCGTATATTCGCTGCGTCGCAAGCTTGCCGACCGGGACGCGATCATCTCGACGCGCGGGGAAGGATACCGGTTGCGATGAACCGTCTGCGCACGTTTGCCGCACGGCTGAAGCCGCGCACGTTCAGGACGGTCATGGTGCTGTCCATCGCCGCCATAGCCCTGCTCATGATGACGGCCGTCATCGTCACGCAGAACCTCATCGTCGCGCGCGTCGCCGCCGAGCAGAACATGACGGTTATGTGCGTCGCCGCGAACACACCATCGTCCGATGGCGCCGACGCCGGCTCCGCTGACGGAGACGCGCTGTCGGCGTCGGGTTCGTGCGACGAGGGTACGGCCGCGCTCGGCAGCGGCGCGAGCATCGACGTGTTCGGCCAATCGGATTCGGCCCAGTACTCGTTCGGCTTGGCCAAAACCGTGGATGCGGTCACCAGTTCGTTCGTCAACACCATGCGCGCGGCGTCCATCGTCATGATGATCGTGTTCGGTTTGCTCGCGCTCGGCGTCGCATGGATTGTCGGCACGAAACTGTCGACACGCGTTGCCAGCGTGGGACGGCAGGTCGAAGCGCTCGATCCGAACGATCTGCACGTGCGCATCGCCGACGCGCACGGCAACGACGAAATCGGCAGGCTGGTCGCGTCCATCAACGGCTTACTCGACCGCGTGCAGGCGGCGTCCGAAGCGGAGAAGCGGTTCGTGTCGAACGCGTCGCACGAACTGCGCACGCCGATCGCCGCGGTGGAGACGAATCTCGATGCGCCGCTCGCACAGGGCCGTTTCCCGGCTGATGTGGAGCCGTCCGTGCGCCGCGCGCTCGCGGCGAACCGGCGGGGCGCGCAGCTTGTGCAGGCGCTGCTGACGCTGTCGCGTATCCAGAACGGTGCGTTCGGCGGGCAGCGGCAAGTACGGGCCGCGTCCGACGGCACGACGGATACGACTGTTCCCGATCGCCGGACAAGTCCCCGAACCATGACGAACGGCTTCGATCCCACGGTTCAGTCCACGGATCTGACCGGCTGCGTGAACGACATGATCGACGACATTGCGGACGACGCGACGGCGCGCGGCATCACCGTGCATGCCGACGATCTGCCCGCGGCAAACGTGATCGCGGACCGCACGCTGCTGGAACTGGCCGTAGGCAATCTCATGCGCAACGCCGTCGTGCACAATACGGACGGCGGTTCGGTCGACGTCGCAATTGCGCCCGGCGACGGAACGCGATCGGGAGTGACGCTGACCGTGACGAACACCACCGACGAAACGCTACCCGACGATCTGAACGAACTGGTCCAGCCGTTCCATCGCGGCGAACATTCGCGTATCAGCGCCGCGCCCGGCGTGGGATTGGGCCTGTCGATCGCGCGTGCTGCCTGCGACGCGATGGGCGCGACGCTCGCGCTGGCTCAGCCCGAACAAGGCTCGTTCCGGGCGACGATCACGTTTCCGGTCTGATAGCCGTCGTCGCAATCCACAAGGCACGAACCAGCCCGTCTGATGAGGCGGGCTGGAACCAGGCGATGGCAACGATGATGTAATTGTGCACTATTACAGTTCCTCGAGCACCTCGCCTTTGTCATGGAGCGTCTTGGCGGCTTCGGCGCCCACATACCGGTAATGCCATGGTTCGTATTCCACGCCGGTCACGTTCGTTTTGCCTTGCGGATAACGCAGCACAAACCCGTAGTCCCACGCATGAGCGGCGAGCCAGTCGTAGACGCGCTGGTTGGCGTCCGCGTCGGACGCGCCGACGGCGTTGATGTCAGCGGCGAGGCCCAGCTCATGTTCGCTGGTGCCGGGCAGGGCGACCTGCAGTCGGGCCTTCGCTTCGGCGTCCTTGGCGTCCATGCCGCTGTTTTCGTACAGGAACGTCTTGTCATCGAGCAGCTGCTGCTGTTCGTCGTGCGTGCGGTAGCCTGCGGTCACTTCGGGGTTCAGCCCGTCAGCGCGCATCGCGTCGAACATACGCTGCAGATCCGGATAGACGCGCGAGTCGATCTGCTGACCGTTGGCAAGCTGCGTCAGATCCGGCGTGGGCCAGTCGTCGGGGATGCGCTGCCATTGATTGACGACGATCGTGTTCCACGAGTCGGCGGTATAGGTCGCTTCAGGCAATCCTGGCGTGAACGGGCCCCAGTGGGCGATGCGGCCGAGGCCGAGCAGTGCCGCCGCTACGATCGCAAGCGCGGCCAGTAACGCGGCGATCAGGCGGATCAGCGTTTTTGCGGCACGTTGTCTGCGATAACGGGCGAAGCTGCGGACGGCTCCCGCGCGGGGCGCGCGGGATGCAGCTCCTCCTGCGATGGATGCGGGCGGAATCGTGTCCGTTGCAATGCGGGATGCCATGTCGTCGTCCTTCCCCTCGACTGTGCGGAGAGCACGACGCATGTCGCGCGCCCCCTGCTGTTCATGCCGTCAATCGTAGGAATTCCAAGCGTTGCGTACCATCGGCCGGCGGGATGAAGCCAGACAGACAGTACCCTGATTCTTGGGGATGACTCGGGGCGAAACCCCTAGGGGTCAACATCAGGGAAGACGACGGGATGTCGCAGGCGTATGCCGGAAAGACGACGCGAGATCATCGGACCGGCGCATCGGCGAGAACGAATCAGCAGATCGTGCCGGCAGCGTCGCGCGCACCGTGCCTGTCGTTCACCCTGCCGGCTCCGTCGTCCACGATCGCCTCGATCGCGTATGCGAGCGCGTTCGTCATCGTCGCGATCTCCATCGTGGGCGTGGCGGCCGGCTTGCCGACGCCCTGTTCGACCGCGAACGGCACGTGGATGAACCCGCCTTGGACGTCGGGGAACTTGCGATCGAGCAAGTAGAGCACGTGGTACATGATGGCGTTGCACACGTAGGTGCCGGCCGTGTACGAGACGGCGGCGGGAATACCGTGCGCGTTGATGTTCCGGACCATCGCCTTGACCGGCAGTGTCGCGAAGTATGCGGTGTCGCCGTCTTCGCGCAGCGGCGCGTCGAACGGCTGTTCTCCGTCATTGTCGGGGATGGACGCTTCAGCGAGATTGATCGCGACCCGTTCGACAGTGATCGCGGCACGTCCTCCCGCCTGACCGACGCACAGCACCCAGTCCGGCCGTTCGCGTTCGATCGCCGCTTCGACGACCTGCGCGCTGCGCGTGAAGGCGGTCGGGATCTCAAGCGGCACGACGCGCACGCCGGCGATGTCGTCGGGCAATCGTTTCACCGCCTCGAACGCGGGATTGACGGATTCCCCGCCGAACGGGTCGAACCCGGTGACGAGGATCGTGCGTTTGCTGTCGGACATAATCGGTCTTCTTTCATCACATCGCATGTCTGGGTTGCCGGTCCGCAGCACCGCGCATCACGGGCGGCACGCAGGCCTGTCGTGTCCAGACTACCGCCGGACGGCCGGTTTCGCCGCACGATCCGCACCCTTTCGCTATAGTGGAGCGTTGGACTTCGCGGCGAACGGCGTATGGGCACGGATCGGCCGCACGCAGAAAAACGGAATCACGACAACGGGTACGAGACGGAAGGCGGGCTGACGGGAATGGCCATCGAAGCGCAGGGACTTGAAATTCAGATCGGGGCACGCACGCTCCTGCATCCGACCGACTTCCACGTGGCCAAAGGCGACAAGATCGGTCTGGTCGGCCGCAACGGCGCCGGCAAGACAACGCTGACGCGCGTGATCACCGGAGACATGCTGCCGTCCGCCGGCAAGGTGCGCGTCTCCGGCAAACTCGGCTACCTGCCGCAGGACACGCACGCCGCCGACCAGACGCAGACCGCGCTCGACCGCATGATGAGCGCGCGAGACATCGCGACGATCATCGCCCGCATGCGCAAGTGCGAGAAGGAGATGACCGACCCGGATCCGGACGTGATGACGCGTGCGATGAACCGCTACGACAAAATCATGCAGGACTTCGACAAGGCCGGCGGCTACGCGGCGCAGTCCGAGGCGATCGCGATGGCCGACAGCCTCGGTCTGCCACAGGACGTGATGGGCCGGGAATTGGGCACCCTGTCCGGCGGCCAGCGCCGACGCATCGAGCTGGCGCGAATCCTCTTCTCCGACGCGGACACGCTGATTCTCGACGAGCCTACCAACCATTTGGACGCCGACTCGATCGAATGGCTGCGCGGGTTCTTGAAGAAGTTCGAAGGCGGCTTCCTCGTGATCTCCCACTCGACCGAACTCTTGGACGAGGTCGTCAACAAGGTGTGGCACCTCGACGCGCAGCTCGGCCAGATCGACATGTACTCGCTCGGCTGGAAGGCGTACCTGCACCAGCGCGCCGTGGACGAGGAGCGCCGCCGCCGCGAACGCGAGGTCGCAGAGAAGAAGGCCGAACGCCTCATGAAGCAGGGTATCCGCCTGCACGCGAAGGCCACCAAGGCCGTGGCCGCGCAGAATATGATGCGTCGCGCCGAAAAACTCCTCGAGAACACGTCCGAGGCACAGAAAAAAGAGAAAGTCGCCGACATCCGCTTCCCCGAACCTGCGCCCTGCGGCCGCACGCCGATCATGGCCAAGGACATCTCCAAGGCGTACGGCTCCAACATCGTGTTCGCCGGAGTGAACCTCGCCGTCGACAAGGGCTCGCGCGTGGTCATCCTCGGCTACAACGGCGCCGGCAAAACCACCACGCTGCGCCTGCTCGCGCACATCGAACAGCCCGACACAGGCGTGGTCGAATACGGCCACGGCTGCAAGATCGGCTACTTCGCGCAGGAGCACGATACGCTCGACCTCGACGCGACCGTGCTCGAAAACCTCACCCACGTCGCACCGGAACTGAACGACACGCAGGCGCGTTCCATCCTCGGCTCGTTCCTGTTCTCCGGCGACGACGCGCTCAAGCCCGCACGCGTGCTCTCCGGCGGCGAGAAAACGCGACTCGCGCTCGCCACGCTGGTCACGTCGCGCGCGAACGTGCTGCTGCTCGACGAGCCGACCAACAACCTCGATCCGGCCTCGCGCGACGAAATCTTGAAGGCCATCGCCAAATATGAGGGCGCGATCGTGCTCGTCACCCACGACGAGGGCGCGGTGCAGGCGCTCAACCCGGAGCGAGTGCTGCTCATGCCCGACGGCGACGAGGATTTGTGGAACGATTCCTACCTCGAACTCGTGGCCGAGGAGTAATCCTCTGATCCCTCATGCTCCTACAATGTGTGGTGTTTCAACACATCATGGGCAAGGGGAATCATGAGCGAGTCGCAAGACCGGTCTGCGGCCAGTACCGCCGATAGCAATAACATAGCCGTCCAACAGCAGACCAAGCATGCGGGAGCTGCCGTCAAGGCGGCGCTCGCCGCGAACATCGGCGTCGCCATCGCCAAACTGTGTGCGGCCGTGTTCACCGGTTCGTCGGCCATGCTGTCCGAATCCGTGCATTCCATCGCCGATTGCTCGAACGAGATCGTCCTCATGATCGGCGGCCGCTTCTCCAAACACCGCACCGACGGCGACCATCCGTTCGGCCTGTACCGCGCAAAATACCTCGCCTCGTTCGTCGTCGCCACGCTGCTGTTCTTCGTCGGCGGCTTCTTCTCCACCTCCGAAGCAGTCAAGAAGATCGTCGCCGTCGTCGCCGATCCGGCATTGCGCGACGCCAACCGGATCGAACTGGTCGCCGCACTCGTCGTGGTCGCGGTCAGCGCATGTCTCGAAGGCTACGGCCTGCACTCGAGCGTCAAGGAGGCGAACGAGCGCATGGCCCGCACGCGCACGCCGCACATGGGCGTCTTCCGGTTCTGGCGGCGCACCAAGTCGGCCGAACTCGCCTCCGTCATCATGGAGGACACGCTCGCGCTGATCGGCCTCGCGTTCGCCGGCGCCGGCATAGGACTCGCGATCGTGCTCGACGACGAGCTATGGGATGCGATCGGCGGTCTGATGGTCGGCCTAGTCCTGATCGCCGGTTCGCTGCTGCTCGCGTTCAAATCCGGCTCGCTCTTGCTCGGCGAGACCGTCGACCGGGTGACGCGCGACGAGATCGTCGCTGCGGTCACGTCGACGCCCGGCGTGAACCGGCTGCTCAACATGCAGACGATCCACATGTCCGAAGACGACATCCTGCTGTGCCTCAAGGTCGAAACGTCGAAACTCGACCGCGACTACGACGTGGAAACGGTCGACAAGATCGAACGTGCGGTGCGCGGCGCATTGCCGTGGTATCGGTTCGAAATCTACGTCGAACCCGACATCTTCCGCCCGGAGGCGCACCGCGGCGCGTCGGCGCGCGCCTAATCCGTCCGTCGTCGAAAGGAAATGGACTCCTGCGGGTGCCGTCGGCCGGGTTGCGGTAAGGTTACGCAACGTATCAACCGAATCGCAATGCGCAATCGATGCGCAAGATCGTGAGGAACCATGGCATATTCGCACAACGCGCCGTTCCGCGCCGACGTGGTCGGCAGCTACCTGCGTCCGGCCGAGCTCAAGGCCGCCCGCGCCGACTATGAGGCCGGCAGGATCGACGCCGCCGCGCTCAAGGCCGTCGAGGACCAGTGCATCACCGAACTCGTCGCCAAGCAGAAGGCCGCCGGACTGCACGTCATCACCGACGGCGAGTTCCGCCGCGGCTGGTGGCATCTCGATTGCATGTGGGGCTTCGCCGGCGTGGAAAAGGTCGCCATCGACCAGGGCTACGTGTTCCACGACGAGGTGACCCGCGCCGAATCCGCCCGACTGTCCGGCAAGATCGCGTTCGACGGCACACACCCGTTCGTCGACCACTTCAAGTTCCTCAAGCAGTTTGAAGACGACACGGTCGTGGCCCGCCAGACCATCCCCTCCCCCTCGCAGCTGTACGCCGAACTGTTCCGTCCGGAGAACATCGCATCCGTGCACGAGTTCTACGGCAGCGACCAGGCCGCCTACGACCAGCTGGCCGACGATACGGCCGCCGCGTTCCACGGCCTGATCATGGCCCTGTACGAAGCCGGCTGCCGCAACGTGCAGCTCGACGACTGCACGTGGGGCATGTTCTGCGATCCGAACTTCAACTCCCATTACACGCCGGAGGAGTTCGCCGCCATGCAGGAGCAGTACGCGGCGATGAACAACGCGGCGATCGCCGACCTGCCGGCCGACCTCGTCGTCACCACGCACGACTGCCGCGGCAACTACCATTCGACGTGGGCGTCCGCCGGCGGCTACTCGGTCGTGGCCGACGTGCTGTTCGGCAAGGAGAACGTCGCCGCCTACTATCTCGAGTTCGACGACGACCGTTCCGGTGACTTCGCTCCGCTCGCCAAGGTCACGGGCGACAAGAAGGTCGTGCTCGGCCTGATCACGTCAAAGAAGCCCGAGCTGGAGGACCCCGAGATCATCAAGAAGCGCATCGCCGAGGCCTCGCAGTACGTGCCGCTCGACCGTCTGTGCCTGTCCACTCAGTGCGGCTTCGCGTCCACCGAGGAGGGCAACAAGCTCACCGAGGAACAGCAGTGGGCCAAGATCGCGCTCGTCCAGTCCATCGCCAAGGAAGTTTGGGGCTGAGCCTCAAAACGCGATTGCACCATCGCGGTGATGCAGTGCAAGCCGCGTCACCGGGCAAACCATTCGCGCATCGAAGAGAAGCCTCCCGGTCGGTCATCCGGCCGGGAGGCTTCTTCGTTAAAAGGTTACGCTTCGGCGGCCTTCGCCGCGGCCTCGTTGATGCACCGGATCGCGTTGAGCGTGCGCGGATAGCCGATGTACGGCATGCACTGCGAGACGACCGCGATCAGGAGCGTCTTCTCGTTGCCGACTTTCAGGTTCGCGCCCGCATGCGCGACGAGCTGCGGCTCGCACCCGCCCTGCGCGGCCAGATAGCACAGCGTGATCATCTCGCGCCGGCGATGGTCCAGCCCGCCGCGCGTGTAGTAATCACCGAAGCAGTTGCCGGCCAGCCACTTGTTGATGTGCCGCGTTTCGGCGGGACCGGACTGCGCAAAGCCGCGCATGTGCTCGCCGAAGATGTCGATCTGCGCCTGCTCCCCCGCCTCGGCGCGGTTCTTCGGCGTGGTGGTCGACTGCGGCGCGAGCGGCAGTGCAATGTTGCGCGCCTCGAAAATGTCATTGGTCGCCTTCAGGAACGGCAGCACGCGGCCGACGCCAAGATAGGCGACCGCCTGATACACGATCTCCTTCGTCTCGATCGGCGTCACGCCGGCGTCCAACGCGACCGGCAGCATCAGCGCGTATTCGTCGATACCCTGGCATCCGATCAGCGTGGCGAGAATCGCCATCGCACGCGTCGCGTCGTCCAGATCCGGATGGTTCGCGCCCGGCTCGTTGATCACTTCGTCGTACGCGAAGTTCGAAAAGAGCTCCACGAACTCCGGGTCGGTTTCGGCCAGCGTCTTGTCGCCGTTCCAGAATTTGTTCATCGCATTGCGCAATCCGTCGAACATCATCGCTCCTTCAGCTCATCGATCACTCATTGCTTGCATTCGCCGGCATCATGCCGGTCATTGCCCGTCCTTGCTGCCGACCTGCAACCGCTTGACCTTCTCCACGATGTCACGGTTGTCCTCGAGCAGCTGTTCCGCGTCCCGTTCGCGTCCTTCGGCAATCGCACGCCAGTACAGGGTTTTGAACGAGACGTACGCCTGCTGCATGCGGATGCTTTCCGCCTTGGCGGCCAGGCGCAGCGCCTGCGCGTCGAGCAGTTCCATCTGTCGCCGCGCGCCTTCCGGCCCGTCGAAGCGGTTCTTCAGATACGCGCGCATCGCCTCGAGCGGCATGCCTGTGGCGGCGAGGCATGAGATGGTGCTCAATGCTTCGAGATCCGCGTCGGAGTAGGCACGATGCCCGGAGCTTGGATCGCGGGCGATCGGGTCGATGATGCCGATCTGCTCGTAGTAGCGCAGCGTCGATTCGGGCAGCCCGGAGATCAGCGACGCCTCGCGGATGGTGTGCCATGTGGTTGTGGTGCTGGTGCTCATACCGGCAACATTAGAGACTTCAAGCGCTTGAAGTAAACATGCGACACTCCGTGCGATGCGGCGTTGCACCGGCGGCGTGCGCCCCGAGCGGGCGAGCGTTCCGCACCGTAGCGGAACTGAAGTCTTCCCATCCAACTTGGTATCTAAGCATACCCGCCCATGGTCGATCGGGCCAGTGCGACGGCCGCGTTGTGGGCAACGTCACAGGACGCGCTGCAAGATACGTCGCGAGCGGCGTTCGGGCAACGTACAGGCTGCGTCCGGCCAATGCCCGGCGCACCTTGGACACACTGTGCGCGCACTGTCGGCGAACTGCCGGCGTCGAGCCGAAAACGCGGGTAAAGTAGAGCAGACGGATATCGTTCCGCCGATTTCAGGGAGGTTCATCATGGCTGAAAGCATGAACGTGCAGAACGACGGCAACAGGCTGCATCTGTTGCGTCACGCCGCGTACCGCGCCGACGACGTGCGCGCGATGGAACGGCCCCTGCTGGACGACGGCGTACCGCTCATGCGCATGGCGGCCACCGCGGCGGCCCATGCGACCGCCGATCTGCTCGAAGAAGAGGGACTGGCGTTGGACAATGCGCGCATCGTCCTGTTGGCCGGAGCCGGCGACAATGGCGGAGACGGCCTGTACGCTGCGGCCGCGTTGTCCGAGAACGGTGCGTCGGTGACAGCCGTGACGGTGGGGCGCAGCGTGCATGAGGAGGCGTTCGCCGCGTTCGTGCGCGCCGGCGGCAAGGTGCTGGTGCTCGATCCCGCTTCGGAGATTCCCGGCTGCGCGGCCGGTTTCAGTGCGGGCGAAGCCGGCGAACGTCTGCGCGCCGCGGTCGAGCTGGCGCAGCATTCGCATGTGATCATCGACGCGATGACGGGCATCGGGCTTAAGGGCGCGTTGCGCGGCATCGCTGGCACGATGGCGTCGTCGTTGGGAGTGGACGGTACGGTGCCGGATCGTACGGCGTTGCCGGACGGCGACACGGCCGGCGAGTTCCCGTTCGTCGTGGCGGTGGACGTGCCGTCCGGTGTGGGCGTGGACGATGGTTCGATCACCGGCCCGTACATTCCGGCCGACGTGACGGTGACGTTCGGCGCGTTGAAGCCGTGCACGATGCTGCCTCCGGCCTCGTACGCGTGTGGCAGGGTCACGCTGGTCGATTTCGGGTTCGATATCGAGGGCGTGCGCCCGTTCGTCCGGATGGTGTCCGGCGACAGCGCAAGTGAGGCGATTCGTCTGCCGCGTCTGGCCGACGCGAAGTATGCGCGCGGCGTGACCGGCCTGATCACCGGTTCGGTGCGCTATCCGGGCGCGGCCGTATTGTCGTGCCGTGCTGCGGCGCGCACGAACGTGGGACTCATCCGGTACATGGGCCCTGAACGCACGCGCGGCATGGTGCTGAACGCCGTGCCGGAGGCGGTGATCGGCAAGGGGCGTGTCCAGTCGTGGGTGGTCGGTTCCGGCGTGCCGGACGGCGAGACGGATGAGGACGACGCCGATGTGCAGCGTCAGACCATTGCGAAATTGCTGTCGCATTACGCGTTGAACGATGATGACGAGGATCCGGATCTCGCATATGAGATGCCGCCGATCGTGGTGGATGCGGGCGCGCTTGACCTGCTGCCGGACGAGGTGCCGCCTCAGGTGGTGATCACGCCTCATGCGGCCGAACTCGCTGCGTTGCTGGAGCTGCGCGGCGAGGACGTGGACGCGCGCGACGTGCAGCTCGAACCGTTGCATTGGGCGATGCGCGCGCACGAGCTGACCGGTGCGACCGTGCTGCTGAAGGGCGCGATCAGCATCGTCGTCGGCGATGGCCCGGATGACGCGGCGGATGCGACGCGCGCGAAGGCGGCGGGTTCGCTCAGCGGCGACGATGCGGACGATATCGAATACGAGGGCGATACGGACGCGTCCGACGAGCCGCGCGTCCTGTTGGCCGGTCGTGCGCCCGCCTGGCTGGGCACGGCCGGTGCGGGCGACGTGCTGGCCGGCGTGGTCGG